>CAVYPX010000020.1:0-70299 GCA_963770485.1 uncultured Acidobacteriota bacterium | reverse complement strand
CCAGGCGATGCACGAGTGGCGCAGTGGAATGGAAGCCCAACGCGATGCCGTGGCACTGCAGCGAGGACAGGCCCCGCCGGCACGAGTAGTGCAGCCAGCGTTACCTCCGGCACCTGCGGCGGCACCGACACCAACGCCACCGCCCGGCGCACCATCGCTTGAGTTTATTGAATCGCGGATTGTGCAGATTTTGCGCGAGCCGCTGTCGGCCGAGGATGCCGCGGAAAATGTGTATGGTTTTCTGGACACGCTCGATCCGCCAAACGAGAGCGGCAATCCGCGACTGATTCAGCAACTCGTGATGCTTGGCGAAGGCGGGTTGCTCGACACGTTTCACATGCGGCCGACGCTGAAACCAGCCACACAGAACGTGCCACGGCTGCAGGAATTTATTAAGGCGTTTCTCAAGTATGCCGCAGATACAGAGGGTGCTCCCGCTAAACCGAACTGAGACGCCAGCGCCCGAGCTGGTGGTGCGCGAACGTGCGTCTCGGCGGATCCGGCGGGCCCGTTCCATCCTCTGTGAGCTTTTGATGTGTGACAGCTTGGGCGATGGTTCCCTTTTGGTCGGCTGCGTCAATGAAGCGCTGGACGCGGCGCAACTTGAGCTCGAGCAGCTCGCCGGCCAGCAGGAGTTGTACGAGCTGTGGATTGGATGATGCGGTTTTGGAGTTAAATTCGGTGAGGAAAGGAGGTCGCGGAGAATCGCCAGAGCCATTGGCCGCAGTCCGGTGGTGCTTCACCGGGCCGGGCCGATGAACTCAAGCGCTCTCCGGCTTGGGAAATTGCAAAACGGTTTGGGGCTCTCCCGCTGATGGTTTCTTGTACATTGCTTTGTCTGCTACGATCTGCGCGAAGCGTCCCATAAATTCACCGTAATCAAGAAGCTGCCCGGTCGCTCGCGCGCTAGTTTCTTGAACCCTCCGCGTCGTTAGCAGTTCCGGCGACACGCGACAACCGCAGCGGCTTGCTCGCCGGCCCATCTTCCCGTAGAACGCTTCGAACACTTGCACCATTTTCCAACCGGAACCCGAGCACTCAGGACAGCGTGGATCGTGTTGTGGAAAACTCATAGACGTACCCCTTGAGCAGAAAAGCATGACGTTGGAAATTTCGGAAAAAATGGTTTATTCCCTCGGCGCGAATTACACTTCTGGCACGCGGGGATGATGTTTGTGATTGCATCAGATCCGCCCTTGCTGATCGGTGTGACGTGATCCCTTGTTGG
Organism: uncultured Acidobacteriota bacterium; assembly: GCA_963770485.1. Taxonomy (GTDB): domain Bacteria; phylum Acidobacteriota; class Terriglobia; order Terriglobales; family Acidobacteriaceae; genus CAVVEC01. Next base: position 69,071 of record CAVYPX010000020.1, on the reverse strand, counting down.
AGTCTCCAAAAACTCACCACAATAAAAACAGCGGAAATCGAATCGCTGCACCAGTTCGCGCCACTCTGCATCCGTGTGGGCACCGCCATTTACTTTGAGTTGGTACCCCCGGCGCCGTACATAGTCAGCTTTCGCACGACGACAGCGATTGGAATGCCACCGCACGTTGCGCCTTGTTGTCACAAACCGTTCACCGCAAGGACAGGTACGCTTGAACAATGACACGGGGAAAGTGATAGCACAGTGTCCCTCGGTGGATTTTCGGAGAGGCTGTGAGTTCTGCGGATTTCTTGGACCGTGCCCACTCGCTCGTGCACGTGGCTGTGAATGGTTGTGCAAATCTCTCGCCGGGCTGCCCGAAGTTACCTAAGTTTTCAACGGTCTAACGAAATTATTTGACAGAACAAAACCCAAGCGGTAGTGTTGCGTCCCATGCGAAAGATAACCAAAGCGGCAGCGACCTTGGGGCGTTTGGGCGGCCTCGCGAAGAGCCGCAAGAAAACCGCAACCGCCCGCGAGAACGGCAAGCGCGGTGGGCGCCCCAAGGGAAGCACCAAGAAAGCCGAGGCTGCCCGCGCATGAACCTTTCGACTCAGAGCCGAGAATCTCACTCAGGTTCCGATAAGGGCCCACGACAGGTATTATGTCAACTACGCCGAGCGGCTTGCCCACGGCCCAATTCCCACCCCGGCTCTACCCGCCCCTGCTGGCTGCCCCGTTTAGCGTTCGTTCCTCTAATTCCACAAGAAGGTCCTGCAATTGCCGCTGCCGGAGAGCACTCAGCCCGATAAACTCAACTCCCAATCCCGAGGAACCGTAGACCGCTCTCACCACTCCCATGGAGCGAAACGGCAGCCCATTCACCCGCAGCAAGACTTCCAACCGGGTTCCGACCTCGCAGGGCCAGTTGGTCTCCACGTAACAGCCTCCCAAACTCAGATTCAGCACTCGAACCTCAACCGGTTTCCAGGTGCCTGCGACACTGGTCTGGCCTGTGCCCTCGCAATCGTAGCGAACGTTGCGACGGCGGTCCTTAGGCCTGGCCAAGCTGTCTTCTTCCGGAGCCGACTGCCCGACTTCGTCCTGGGCGCTGGACGACACCGGCCGCACGTCGGTATTGCTGTTCCGGTCCCGCAACGTCTTTGCGGCAGCCGTCTGAGTTCCCGGCTTCGGCGCAGGCTGCTTCAGATCCGGCTTTCTAAGATGGGCATGCAGATATTTGCCGCACCATGTGCCGATAAATCCCAAGGTGGCTTCCTTCACTCCTTCCCATCGCTTGGGGTCCGGCAGGATGAACCGATTCTGTAAATTCATGCGCGTTTTATGCAACTCGGTGAGGTAATCCACCCCAGGAACAGAGCCGCCGGAGCCTCCCCTTTGACTAAGCCACCCAAAGTAATCTGTAACCGAAGGCCGGCGAGTGTGCGCCGCCCAGCCGAGCTGGAGGCAGATGGCGGCCACGGCGAGTTCGGCGGCATCGTCGGAAAGGATGACGTCGTGCGCCAGCCGTTGCAGATCGCCGTCAGCGGAATTCCGATAATCCGAGTTTGTCAGCAACTCTTGGCTAAACAACAGCTGATGGCGAACCGCCGGTTTGATGCTTTTATCGAGAGACAGCATGGAAAACCCCTCGCACCCCTGAGTCATCGGCAGGACGCCCTCAAATCTTGAGTGACCCATTCGGCAGGGGTTGTGATCTTGCCTCGATGTAGAGCACCACGCTGAGGCCCCGACTGCCCCTCCAGGGGATCAGCTACAGTTCCTTTCTCAGCAGCTCTTTCAGCTCGCGCCGGAACCGGTTCAGCGCATCCAGCCTCTCCGGCGTTGCTTCGACCGTCTCCTGCTTGGCCTGGAACACCTGCCGCCCACCGACTTCGGTGAGAACCCCCATCACTTCCCCCAATAGCCAGCCAGGCGTGCCCAGCATCTGCAGGCCATCGGGCGTGGGCACGAGCAGCGCGATACAGTTGTCCCGCACCACTCCCACGCACTTCGGAAAACGATCGAAGGTCTTGAGTTCGAAACCGGCCAGATAGATTTGCTGGAGTTGTTCAGCCGGATCAGGCATGAAGAGATTGAATCATTGATTCATTGAGTCATTGATTCATTGAGTCTCGCTTTCCAATGATTGGTTGACTCAATGATTCAATCACTCAATTCCTACATCTTATATCGTCCCAGGTCCTCGTCATTCAGCCCTTCCAGCCACTTACGCAGTTCTTCGCTGGTGACGCGATCAGAGGCGGTTGTAGCCAGTTTGGAGTTCTTCAAAACTTCGTCTTCCACAAAGATGGGGCAATCGACGCGCAACGCCAACGCGAGCGCATCCGACGGCCGGGAGTCCACGCTGATGACCTGCCCCTGGCGCTCCAGCCAGATCACCGCATAAAACGTATCTTCCCGCAGCTCAGTCACCACCACCTTGTGCACCGCCGCATCCAGCCCCACTAATACGTTCTTGATCAAGTCATGGGTCATGGGCCGTGGCGTGCTGACCTTCTCGATCTCGAGCGCGATCGCGTTGGCTTCGTAAATCCCCACCCAAATCGGCAACACGGTGTCGCTGCCTGCATCCTTAAGGATCACGATGGGCATATTAGTAACTGGGTCCATCAGTAGTCCGCGAATTTTCATTTCTACTTCCATCGTGATCTCCGCCAAATTGGCAACTGAAAGTGCTTTATACCACCATTTCGCCCAGAAGGCTGTTGGGAAAACTGCCGGTAGTGACGACAGTTACGTAGCCACCGAGACCCGGCATGCCGCCTTCCGGAACTGTGAAATTCAATACTTTGTTTTGCGAGGTCCGGCCGATCCACTGGCCGCGCGCCTCATTTCTACCCTCAACCATTACTTCAACAATCTTCCCCAGATGCTTTTCGTTGCGTCTCCTTTGGATCTCGCGCTGTTTCTCGTTCACCACCGCCAGGCGGCGAGCTTTCTCCGCATCGGGAATCGCGTCCTCAAGGCTCAGCGACGGAGTATTGGGCCGCGGCGAATACTTAAACCCGAAGATGGCATCGTATTGAACTTCATCGAGCAGCGACAGGGTTTCCTCGAAGTCGGCTTCAGTCTCGCCCGGAAAACCCACGATAATGTCGGTCGTGATGCTGATCTCCCGCTGCGCCGCCTTCATCCACGAAATGCGTTCCAGGTACTGCTCGCGAGTATAGAGACGCTGCATGGCATCCAGCACGCGCGTGGCGCCGCTCTGCACCGGCAAGTGAACGTGGTCGCACAGGGTAGGAACCGAATCGATCGCTTCGATGATGTCACGACCGAAATCTCTGGGATGCGAGGTGGTGAACCGTACGCGCTTGATGCCGGGTACCTCGCCAACGGCCGCAAGCAGCTCAGCGAAAGTTTTCTTGCCCGCTGGATCTTTATAGGAATTGACGTTCTGGCCGAGCAACTGGATTTCGGTGTAGCCCAGATCGGCCATCTGGCGGGCCTCGGCCAGCACCGAATCCGATGTGCGACTGCGCTCTTTGCCGCGGGTGAAGGGAACCACGCAGTAGGCGCAAAACTTGTCGCAGCCCTCAATGATCGTGATGTAGCCCCGGTGAGGGTTGGTGCGGGCAGTGAATTCGGTTTCAAAGCACTCGTCGGTTTGGCGATCGTCCAATCCGGTGACGCGCCGCTTCCCTGCCTCAATCTGGATCAGCATCTCCGGCAGATTTCGATAGGACGCCGAACCGCAGACCAGCGACACGTGCGGCGCGCGTTCGAAAATCTTTTCACCTTCCTGCTGCGCCACGCAGCCCAGCACGCCAAATTTCTTGCCCTGGGCCTGAAGCTTCTTGTAATCCGCGAGCCGGTGAAAGACCTTCTGCTCCGCCTTATCGCGGATGGAGCAGGTATTGTAGAGGATCAGTCCGGCTTCCTCGACGGTCGCGACCTGGCGGTAGCCTTCGGAAACGAGCGTGCCGATGACTTTCTCCGAGTCATGCACATTCATCTGGCAGCCGAAGGTTTCAAGGTAAAACGTCTTCTGCGAACTGTCCGCCATCCTGCGTCAAGTATAACGCAGGTGCCCCGTTATCCTACCTGACCAAGCTGCGGGTGCCCATCCTAACGGAGCATTATTCGCGACGTTGCGGATAACAAATTTGATGCTGGCACGTCTTTAGGCCGGGGTTTCTATTCCATCGAAGTGCAGGTGCTATGAGAAAAAAGACCTTCCTGTTGTTCTTGGCTCTTGCAGGGACCGCCCTGTCTGCGTTAGTGGCAGGCGCGCAAAACGGGAGTGCAACGCCGTCTCCGGACGCAAAACCAAATGAGTGGCCGACGGCCAGTGCCGAGACGGTCGGACTCACGCCGAGCAAACTTCAGGCGATGGAAAAAGCCATTCGCTCGGAGGAATTCAAGAAGATCACCAGCGTCCTGATTGCGCGGCACGGAAAACTGGCTTATGAGGCCTACTTCGGGGGAACGGATGCAACCACCCTTATGGACACGCGCTCGGCCACGAAGTCTGTCACCAGCATGCTGATCGGCATTGCGATTGATAAAGGCCTGCTGGCCGGTGTTGACATTCCCATCCTGCCGTTCTTCGCCGACAAGCAGCCGTTGCAGAATCCCGATCCGCGCAAGGCCAAGATTACCGTGGAAGACTTGCTTACCATGAGTTCCCTGCTGGAGTGCGATGACTGGAACGATTTCTCCCGGGGTAACGAAGAACGGATGTACCTGATCGAGGATTGGGCCAAGTTGGCGCTCGATCTGCCCATCAAAGGATTTGCGCCATGGGCCACCAAGCCGAAAGATTCTCCCTACGATCGCAGCTTTAGTTACTGCACGGCGGGCGTATTTCTACTGGGTAGAGTGCTGGAACGATCGACCAAAACTCGGGTGGAGGATTTCGCCAGAAACAATTTGCTTGGGCCGATGGGGATCGAGAAGGCCGATTGGAAGTTCTCACCGCTGGGCGAGGCGCAGACCGGAGGGGGGCTTGGGCTGCAGAGCCAGGATCTGCTGAAGCTGGCGCAACTGTATCTGAACGGAGGAATGTGGAGCGGAAAGCGGCTCGTGTCCGAAAGCTGGGTTAAGACTTCGACCCAGCCACATGTGCGGATCGACGGCCAGACTCTCTACGGATATTTGTGGTGGCTGAGGAGCTTCAAGTCTGGAGAGAAGACGTATGCCGCATATTTCATGTCCGGCAACGGCGGAAATAAAATCGCAGCCTTTCCGGAGCTGGATATGGTCGTCGTAATCACCAGCACTAACTACAACACCAAGGGCATGCACGAACAGACGGAGAAGCTGCTGACGGACTATGTTCTGGCGGCGGTCTCGAACTGATAAGAGTGTCTGGGTCCTACCTTGTTGTCATCCCGAGCGTGCGAGGGATCTGCAGTTCTTCACGATCCAAGGGAAACTGCAGGTTCCTCGTCGCTCTCGCTCCTCGGAATGACAAACCATTACCTTTTCGCCGGGCTCCTACAGCTCCACCCTCCGCAGGCGCAGCGAATTCGTGATCACAGAAACGGAGCTGAAGCTCATGGCTGCGGCCGCCAGGATCGGGCTGAGCAATAATCCAAAGAACGGATACAGCACGCCGGCGGCAATCGGCACTCCGATCGAGTTGTAGATAAAAGCGAAGAAAAGATTCTGCCGGATATTGCGCATGGTCGCCTGACTCAGCTTGCGGGCACGAACGATTCCGGCTAGATCGCCCTTTACCAGGGTCACTCCGGCACTCTCCATAGCGACGTCCGTGCCCGTGCCCATCGCGATTCCCACGTCTGCTTGAGCCAGCGCGGGAGCATCATTGATACCGTCACCAGCCATGGCAACCGTTCGTCCTTCCTTCTGCAGGCGGCGTATCACTTCGGATTTCTTCTCCGGCAGGACCTCCGCCTCGAACTCGTCGAGGCCGAGCTTGCGAGCCACAGCTTCGGCAGTGGCGCGGCTATCCCCGGTAAGCATGACAATGCGCAACCCTGCATCTTTGAGATCACGCAGCGCCTGCGGAGTGGAGGTTTTGATGGGATCGGCAATGCCAATCAATCCCGCCGCCCGGCCATCGACGGCGACGAAAATCACTGTCTGACCATCGCTGCGGAGTTCTTCCGCGTGAACAGCCAGTGCATCTGTTGAGATGCCGAGGTCTTTCAGAATCTTCTCATTTCCGGCGACTACAGCTTTGCCGTCCACGCGGCCGCTGACGCCGAGCCCGGTCCGCGACTGGAACTCGGTGGCTTTGGACAAAGTGAAACGATTGTCCTTCGCAGCAGCGACAATGGCAGAGCCCAGGGGATGCTCACTTCCCTTCTCCAAGCTGGCTGCCAGACGAACCAACTCAGATTCGTCTATGTCCGAGATCGCGACTACGGATTCGACACTGGGCCTGCCTTCGGTCAATGTGCCGGTCTTGTCCACCACCAGCGTGTCCACTTTCTCCAGAATCTCCAGCGCTTCGGCGTTTTTGATAAGCACGCCCGCGCTTGCGCCCCGACCCGTGCCAACCATGATCGCCATCGGAGTCGCCAATCCCAGAGCGCACGGACACGCAATAATCAGCACGGCCACGGCATTCACCAGCGCGTGTGCCAGACGAGGCTCAGGCCCGAGCAGGCTCCAGACGACAAACGTAAGGCCAGCAATGCCAATCACCGCCGGAACAAACCAGGCCGCTACGCGATCCGCCAAGCGCTGAATGGGCGCCCGGCTGCGTTGCGCCTGGCTGACCATCCGGACGATTTGGGCCAGCAGCATCTCGCTGCCGACATGCTCGGCCCGCATCACGAACGATCCCGTTGCGTTCACCGTGGCGCCAATCACGCGGTCACCGGAGGATTTCGCAACCGGTATCGACTCACCCGTGATCATGGACTCGTCGATTGAACTGTTCCCTTCAAGCACCACGCCATCCACCGGAATTTTTTCGCCGGGACGCACGCGCAGCCGGTCGCCGGGTTTCACCTGTTCCAGCGGAATGTCTTCTTCCCTGCCTTCGCGCACAATGCGGGCGGTCTTCGGAGTCAGGTCGAGCAGGGCGCGAATGGCGGCGCCAGTACGGCTGCGGGCGCGGAGTTCAAGCACCTGTCCCAAAAGCACCAGCGTCACGATGGCAGCGGCGGCTTCAAAGTAAACCGGAGGGTTCCCGCTCATCTCGCGGAATGACGCGGGAAAGATTCCCGGGAAAACGGTCGCCATCAGGCTGTAGAGGTAAGCCACTCCGGTGCCCATCGCGATCAGCGTGAACATGTTGGTGGAGCGATTGACGATGGACGCCCAGCCGCGCTGAAAGAACGGCCAACCTCCCCACAGAACTGCTGGAGTAGCCAGGGCCAGATCGATCCACGGTAACCAAGCGCCGGGCAGAGCGTGCTCCACCGGCATATCGGGCAACATGTCGGCCATGGCGCCGGCCAGCAGAGGCGCGGTAAGAATCAGGCTGACCCAGAAGCGGCGAGTCATGTCGCGCAGTTCGGGATTTTCTTCTTCCTTGGCAGTGACCGTGCGCGGTTCGAGCGCCATGCCGCAGATCGGACAAAACCCCGGCCCGGGCCGCATGATTTCCGGATGCATGGGGCAGGTATATTCGGTGTGCGTGGCGGCAACTGGCAGCTCTGCTTCGAGAGCCATACCACAACTCGGACATGGTCCCGGTTTGCTTTCTCGCACCTCGGGACACATCGGGCAAACGTAATTGCCTCGCCCGGCTGGTGCGGATTTTGCCAAAGGGGGTCCAACTCGTTTTGCTTGTCCGCTCTGTCCGAGTTTTATGGGCTGTGCGGATGTGGCGCCGAGTGTTACCAAGCCTCCGTGAGTATGCACCGGCGGCTTCAGATACTTTTCAGGATCGGCTTGGAATTTTTCCCCGCAATGCCCGCAACAAAAGTAGTAAGTCTCCCCGGCGTGCTCAAACCGGTGACGTGCGGTGACTGGGTCCACCGCCATCCCGCAGACGGGGTCCTTGACGGCGGCCGCGGATTTGGCCGCCCCGGACTTGAGAAGATCATCCATCGAGCGAATCAGCCCAGAATACTCGCCAATCTTCCAACATTACACTGTCAAAATTAGATTCGCTCCGGTAGCGGGTCGATTCTCCCGTGCATTGTTGTATCTTTAGGAGAGGAGCCACACTGATGACGCAAATGGAAGTCGCTTATCGCTATAGCACGCCGCCGGGCGAGGCCGAACTGCGCGCCCTCGACAGTGCGAGGGAAGTGTACGGCATCCGCCGGATCACGTTCGATTCGAAAGAGCGCACTGTGCGGGTAGAATTTGACGCCTCGCGGTTCAAGGAGCCAGAGATTGCGGGACTGTTGCGGAGGGCGGGATTGGATGTTCAGCCAAGGCTCGTGCCGGCTTTAGGTTGACCAAGCGGTCTAAGGTGCGAGGAGGGCTGCTGCGTGCACGTGAAGGGAAAATGCAAGGGGCGTCCGAGAAAACCTCTGGCCGAAGTTTTTTCTCTCAAACGCCCCGTTGCGCGCCACTTCGTCTAGGCTTAGGGTAGCATGCTCTGTGCCAATCGCAACCTCCTGAAAATACAAGGCAGCCGGACAGGCCACACAGGGTAGGAATTGCCGGACGTCGGGAAAGATTTACTTGCGCGAATTCGGAGGCACGATGGCTGCCGAAGGAGCTGTTGAAATCCTTGGCACACATCGCTGCCGCGTTTTCACCGCGGGCAGAGTTTCCGCTATAATCGAGTTCACCGCCAGGAACTGCACCACATCGCGCCCTTAGCTCAGTTGGATAGAGCGTCTGGCTACGAACCAGAAGGTCGGGAGTTCGAATCTCTCAGGGCGCACCATACTATCTCATATCCCTCGCCAAACTCGGGATGCTTCGACAAGCTCAGCATTTCGGCGCGCGGCTCGGACGCCGCGCAAGCGCCTCAATTTCGGCTGCGGGCTCCCGCTTCGCTCACGCCCGCAAACCCGTCGCTCTCAGCTTTCGATCTGAGTTTTGAGTGGCCGGAAAATCCGCGTAAAAAGAAAAGAGGCCTGCGCCCGCTCGATGAGAGAGCGCCGGCCTCATCAGCATTTTCGGACGGTTTACTTGTTGCGATTGGCAGCTTCGGCAGCCTGTTTCAGTTCCTGGTTTGCCTGCTCAAGCAGGTCCTTGGCTTTCTGGGCATGACCTCCCATATCAAACTCGTTGGCTTGTTGAGCGGCCACGATCTTCTGAAAAGCTTGTTCGGCCAGGCGCTGTGCCGCAGCAAGATTGGGGTGCCTATGGGAACTGACGTTTTGTACCGGCTTTTGAGCAAGGACTATACTGCCGCATAGCAGGGTCACGCCGAGAAGGCTGCGCAGAACGACATTCGCTCTCATGATAATTGTCTCCTGGTCATCTTGATTTTTCACAAAGGGATCTCTCGACAGACTTGCAGTGTCGCAAACAACCTGCGCGGCGGGACTCCTGCTTGCATCTGTGAGGGACAGTGCAAGTCTAACATCAATCCTTCACCGTTTGTTTTGCCATGCTGAAGCGTTCCGAGCGTGAGAAGTCCGGCCGGATCTAGTCTTTGGACAGCGGGTGCGGACTGAAGGTCTACTAGCGCGAGTGAAATTTCGTGTGGGTTTTAATCTACATCAACCAGGCCAGAGTTGGGGGGTCGTGCGGGACCAGGTGCGATTCCCTCACCTGGGTTTAGGATTGTCCGTTCAAAGCCACGACTGGAGTGAACTGCTCCCGGGCGCCATTGTCCAACACTTTGATGCTGAAATTCACGGTGATCCTGGCTTGCGTCTCGACCGGCCTGCCGTTTTGTAGATACGGCTTGAACCTCCACTGGAGCGCCGCTTCCCGTGCCGCCGACGCCAGGATGACGGGACCGCTCAACACGCGCAATTCCCGGATGATGCCGTCGGCGCCGATGAGAGCTTGCAACAGCACGGCGCCCTGAACCTTCATCTGCCGGCCCAGCAAGGGGTATTCCGACGCGGCAGGTTGCAACTGAGCATGAGCCTGATCCGTAGACATCCGCACCCGCTCCGCCGCCGTTGTGGCCGGACCCCACTCCGTAGCTTTGGGGTTCGCGGCGTTCAAATGTGAGCTGGGCAACGTCTCAATTTTCAGGGAGTTGCTGGTCGAACCTACGTTGCGATGATTTTCTCCGGCTACTACTTCAACTTCCAGAGGCGGGAGCACGGCACGGCTGACAGCGACGACGCCGGACTTGCCGACCGCCGGCTTGGTGGAAGTCTTGGCAACAACGTGTTCCTTCACGGGCGTTGCGGGCGCGGCCGGGGCGGAGGGTGTTTGGGTTATATGATTCGGAATCCATGTGGGCGCCGTCTCTTCGGCTTCGGTGGCTTCATCCCCGCCAAACCAGATCTCGCTGTTCCTCGCCACCTCTGCGCCAAGGGCGATCAGCAGAAGGACAAGCGTGAGCCACATCATGCGGGAATGCTTGTTTGCTAGTGCGCCACCAGTCCAACTGGCGCCCGCTTCCCGTTTTGGCTTCCGTTCCAGCATCTGCCTTCCCTGCCTCGTGCACTACTAAGATGATAGGATTCCCGGTGGAGGGCAATAGCACGAAGGGTGAACGACATAGCCCGAACGGTGAGGGGCATGGCACAAAAGGGGTATACGCGGATTCGCGCAACGACTTCCCGAGTGGGCTTATGCAGCACCGCTGAAGCACTGCGGCGAGCCTTTCCGGGCAAGAAAAACGGCGCGCCTTGTACTTGGGCGCGCCGCAAACTGGGTTTCGGTGAAGACACGGGCAGTGGCCCGCGCTCCCTTAACTGCAGCCCGTGAATTTGAACGAAGTGGCGTGGGATTGCCAGTCGTACCCGCCGTCGGTCACTTCCTGGACGTACCATAAAGTGCAGTCATCGTCGGGGTCGACGCCCATGCTGCTGTAGTCGCCCCAGCGGTTGACGTCACCTTGTACTTGGGTTCCCTTTCTTAATATGACCGGCTTCTCCATCTTCCCCAGGGGGTCGGTCGGGACACGGCCGGTGAGCCAAATACTGGGATCCAGGTTGGTGCTGTTGTCCACGCTAAAGCCCAGAGCCATGTCTCCTACCTTGTCCATGGCGATGCTCCCCATCCAGTAATTGTCCTTCTTGCTCTGGAAGGTGCCCGCCTGATAGAGGGAGAATTTGCTCCCGGAAGAAGAACGCAATTCATACCAGCGCTCGGCGGCTACAGCCGTCGAGTTTTTTCCGGGGGACACGGAATGGCTAAAGACCATGGATTCGTGGTCGCCGAAATTACGGTAGGCGTTGCGGAACATCAGGCGGTCGCCGAGCGCATCCAGCGTGCCTCCGCCGTTGGGTTCCGGTACGCAGGCCCCACCGCCCCCACCGCAGAGAGTCTGGTACGCCGGCACGGTAATGGTGTTTGGACCTTTGAAGGTGGACTTCTTGGAGTTCTTGAAGTTCACGTGAAAATCGTATTCCTTCAACGTAGTGTTGGAGTTACCCAGTTCCACAAAATGATTCGGCTCACCGGTCGGAGGAGCCGTGGCGCCGTCCATGTCAGAAGGCAGGTAGCCGGCATCCGTGTTACTGGGAGTGAAACAAATGATGGTCGCGGTCTTGCCCGCAAGCATCTTCCTACGATCCATGGCGCAAGGTTCCCCCTGGCCGCTGCCAAAATAGTTTACCGCCAAGTAATAGGCGTCCGGCCATACCGCAAGTTTGGGATAGTCCGGCAGTCCGCTCCAATTGAAGGCGTAAAGATTGTAGCTGCCGGTCGCATCGTCGGTGGTCGACACCGCCACGCAGACCTGATCGCTGCTGAAATACTCGAGCTGCTCCACCAACCAGCGCTTCGCCAGTTTGTCCCAAAGCACGACGGGATCGCCTCCGTCCTCAGTCCCGCACTGTCCACCGAACCCGTTCCAGATGTTGTGAATGAGGGTGGGCGGGAGCAGGCTCTTCCCCGACGTCTTGTCGAAGACCTGGTAGGCGAAGTTGGTGATCAAAACAAATTGCGAGTCTCCGACGCTGCCATTCGTGTCCGGCGGAATTACGCCGCCGGCAGTGCTGCCGTCGACCCCGTCGAAATTCAAGCCGATGGTAATCGACAAAGCGGGCAAATACTGCGCCTCATCTTGCGTCACCGGATCAGGCAGGTCGTAGATCTTCGTTATCTTGTTCAAACTGCCGTGCTCCTTCCGGATGATCCAGCCGTGAAACTGCGGCGGCGGGACCAGCTTGACGATCTCACTCAGCGGCAAAGAGACAGCATGTTTGACCTCGGGGATTACTATTGGATTGCGTTGAACGTTTTCGGCCGCAGCCGGAATGATCCACAGCAACAAGCAAGCGACTAGCAGCAAGTTTTGCAATCTCGCTGCGCGGATAGCCTTCATGAGTCCTCCTTCAAAGTTAGGAAATGGCAGACGCGCACAATGGTTTCTCGAGGACCCGGACGCTCGAGCTTCGGCCCTTCCTTCGGCTCCCCGGGTCTTTATCCGAAACCATCTTGTGTTCGGTCAGGAGCCGTGCCTGGCTTCGCAGAATCTGGCTTAGTGTCGCACCCAGAGCCGGAAGCGAGGCAGCCAGCTACTATGCTCCCTAGTTGGCGCCGTGTCAACGAAGACTTTCTGCTCTGTCTCGTTTCCCCTCAGAAATGTCCCGGCCTTGCCACACTGGAAACGTCCGTTGGTTGCGGCTTGACGCGGATGAGAAGCCCGCCTCTTCCGGGCCACATTCTCCGCGGAGCCCTATGATCGGCCAAATCCAGAACGCTACCGTCCTACGCCGGTAATGTTGACTTGACCCTACGGCTATGTGACAATCCGCCCATGAATGGCTGTTCCGGCCAGCCGTGTCGTGTGGCCGCCGGTCCGACTCTTTAAATGCCCGTTCCACTGCCGCATTTCCGGCGGGTTACAGGTTGGTTAACTTACCGCCAGCCGTGGACTCCATGGCCATAGCCAAAGAGGGGGTGTGGATATTGCCTGCGCTACTCGCCTTCCTGGCTGGATACACCGATTGGCGTTCCCGCCGGATCCCCAATTGGCTGACTGTTCCCGGGTTGTTGCTGGGTCTCATCATGAATTCTCTGTCGTCTGGATGGGTGGGCGCCAAGAGTTCCATGCTGGGTGCGGGACTGGGCTTACTGCTGTTGCTGCCGTTCGTGCTGCTGCGCGCCCTCGGCGCGGGCGACTGGAAACTGATCGGAGCGCTGGGATCTTTTCTGGGCCCGCAAAACCTGATTACGGTTTTGTTCGCGACGATTTTGGTCGCTGGTTTGATGGCTTTGATTCTGGTGATATGGAAAAAGCGTTTTCGTCAGACCTTGCGAAACCTGGGACGGATGCTGGCCTCATTTTTCAGCTTACATCTTCCGGGCGCAGAGCTTTCTCTGGATAATCCCGAATCGCTGAAAGTACCATTTGGTGTAGCCGTTGCTATTGCCGTACTTCTTTATACTGTTAGACAGGTTTGGGGAAGGTCGTGAGTCGCTTGCCCTTTGGGCGTGCGGACATTTTTTAGGACATGAAGACAGGGCGTTGGGAGAAAATCGTAGCCGGGAGCGGGGGATCCGAAATCGCCGAAGCCGCGCTGGTGTTGCCTTTGGCTTTCCTGCTGCTTCTCGGCATTTACTGGTTCGGACGGGCGTTCAACGTTTACGCCACGATCAATCACGCGGCACGCGAGGGCGCGCGAGTGGCGGTTGCCTCCACCTGTGGGAGTTGCGGGAACGCCGCCACGACGGCGAGCACAATTGCAGGCGTAGTGACAACCACCATGCAAGCCTCCGGGGTGGACCCAGGCAACATTACGGCCTACTCTCCGGCTCCGACTTTTTGCAGTGGAACCTCGGCGACTAATTGCAACACCGCGTCCAACAACAACAACATCACCATTTGCAACCAAGTGCAACTTGCTTCGAACGTGGCGGGACAAGGACCGCCGGTTTGTGGAGTCTCTGTGAGTTTTGAATATCCCTACAGCTTCTCTCTTCCTTACCCGGCCAACGCCATCAGCCTGCAACTGAAGGCTGACGTGCAGATGCGCGGAGAGTATTAGTGCGCATGTTTGACTGCGACAAAATCCGCGAGAGTTTTCGGTCGCACTGTTCGCGGCTGCGGGGTGCCGAAGCTTCGCAAATGATGGAGTTCGCTGTCGCTCTCCCGCTTCTCGTAGTTTTGGTCATCGGAATTTTCGACTTCGGCACCGCTTTCAACCTGAAGCAGGAACTGAACAATGCAGTGCGCGAAGGGGCACGCTTCGCGTCCACGCAGCCCACAAATGATTTGTGCCCCACCTGCAGCACGCCGCCGTCGGTGGACGCAATCCGTTTTGTGGTGGATTCCTATCTACAAGCCTCCGCCATCAACGATTGCGGTCTGAGTACCTTGTCGGAGCCGGGTGCGGGCTCCGGGTTGATATGGACATACACCGCTACCGGAAACGGTTGTCCCAGCGGGCATGCGCTGACGCTGACGATCGCACGAGGCGTGGCGCTAGCGGCGACAAATTACGGGAACGCGAATGTAAACATAATGTCGACTCAGGTCACGATCTCTTACCCATACCAGTGGCGCTTTAACCGCGTCATTACGCTGCTGGCGCCCGGTGCCAATTACGCGGGAGTATCCCAGATCAAAACCGATGCCAGTGCTGTGAATATGAATTGAGGACGAGTGATGAAGAGGGCTTCACGCGACCGACAGGGAGAGCGCGGCCAGACGATCATCCTGGTCGCGGTGGCCCTCGTCAGTCTGCTGGCCATGGCAGCACTGGCGATTGATGTAGTAACGCTGTACGTTGCCCGCAGCGAAATCCAACGGGCCGCCGATGCCCTTGCCTTGGCGGGGGCCAAGGCTGTCGCGGACTCCGGGGTTACGACCCTTCCGGCCGGTGATTCCAATCTCTCGGGCGCGAAGACACTGGCTCAGAGCATGGTTACTGCGGCAATCACTGCGGTTCTGCCGGTCAATTTAGTAGCCGGGAACCAGCCCACGCTCGTCGGAACGCCTACTGTCACCTACCCGGTAAACAGCAATCCGCAAATCACAGTCACGCTGAACACGAGTCTTCCGACTTTTTTTGCCAAAATCCTGGGCCGACGCACGGCAACGGTGACCGCCTCCGCCACGGCGGAGGCTTACAATCCTGCCAACGTCCAGGAGTTCACCCCGATAACGCCAACCGACGTGAAGCCGTGGTTAGTTGCGAACCTGGATCCGACGCAGCCCCCCGGTACGAACTTCGTTACGCCGGCAACTGGAGCAATTGAGTCCCCGCCCAATAGTGTGGTTGGAGAGCAGTTCAACTTGACCCCAGCATCATCCTGCACGGGCCAATCGACGTGTACCTTAGGCACAAACCCCGGTCTCGCAGAAGTCCAATATGTACCCGCCCAGCCCTTCAGCGCCGTCGCGCAGGACGTATGCCCCTCCTGTGCTGGAACCACAGACTATGAGAAAGCCATCGCATGCGCCGACGCGAACAGCTATGTATATCTAAGTTGTGGTGGCCTGAGTGCCACAAATCAGAACTGGAGTAACACGATCATTGATGGCGGGCTCAGTGGACCGAGCGCCACCGGGGTGGAATGCCTGATTCACGCTGGGGGGCCAGGTGCAAATGATGGAACAAACAATCTCCAGGACGTCCTCAGCAATCCTGGGCCGTGGCCAACCGGTCCGTTGACCATTGCCGCTGGCAATGGTTCCGGGAATGTGAGCACCAGCAATTCGATCGTAACCATTCCGATCATCGACACAACCTCGGCGATTCCTCCGGTGAAAATAGTCGGTTTTCTGCAAGCCTTCATCAACTGGGTCGATCCCGGTCCGGGCGTCAGCAGTCCGGGGGACATCAATATCACGGTCTTGAACATTGCCGGCTGCAGCAACACGCCCAACTCAAATCCGCCTGTGGTTGGCGGAATGGGAACATCTCCGATTCCCGTGCGCCTGATTACCCCGCCGTAACCGATGCACGTGATCGCTTGATAGGCGGTCCGCTTCGCCAGCAACCGAGGGAGTCCTCTCAACCTCGACCCATCGCTCACCATTGACACTTTCGAGGCTCTACATAACAGCGCTAACCAAACAGTCGGACATTGCTACTCAAGCGGATGGTGAGTATTTGCGAGTAAAGATCTGATTGACGGAGTGCCGGTGCTGGCCGCGACTCCCATTACCACGATCTGGACGGGATTCGGCGGCTTGTGCGAGACCGTTGGGGCGACTACAGCAGCATGAGTGTTGACTCGGCGGACGACTGTACCTTTTGGTACGCCCAGGAGTACTACAACAAGAAGAATGGCGGCAGTATCAGCAGCGACTGGGCCTCACGCCTATTTTCGTTCAAGTTTGACAACTGCAAGTAAACGAAAGTGCACGCGCGGGCGCCCGTGCTCAGGAGTTGCGAACTCGATGACGCCAGTAGATTCCGGCGATGCCGGATGAAACTAGAAGAAGCGTGCCGGGTTCAGGAATAGGTGGTGTGACCGGTGGGGGACATGGTTTTAGCTTGGTTCCCGTGCTCGTGCCTTTCTTGGTTGGAGCGCAACTCCCCGATGGAATCGGCGGCGGGAACAGAGGCGGGAACCCTCCGCCCAGAGGTAAATTCGAACTGAGTAATCCGGGAGGCCCCTCGACCCCACTTCCCGGAAACACCTGAGGCGCGAGGGAGGCCATCAAATTCCCGGGAAATGGAACTTGCTCGGCGGTACCCAGGAACGGCTCCTCAAACTTTGCCGCCGGCGGCTCCTCGGGTGAGGCTCCCTTCTGAGCGGACTCCGAAACCCGGTTGGCACAGCGCGTCCGGGCAGTCATATTGCCGTCGGTAATCAGCTTCTCGCCCTTTCGCAGGCTGATTCTTTTGGTTGTCCAGAAAACTTTGTCACCAATCCGGTAGGAAAGATAAACCAGCTTGGGCTGGTCGAGCTCCACGATTCTGGCGTTGCGGAAATCGAAGCCTGTGTAGTGTCGCTCGATTACAGGATCGTGCTCACTCAGCTGACGCAGATCGTCCGGAGTTCGAATTCCTCCTGGAATGACGGAATACGGATAAACGATGCGCCGAGGCATAGCGATCGGCCCGGCCACCGACTTTGCCGCCAACAGAGCCAGATTCTGGCTGGGGTTGCCGTGCGCCCAGTGGGAATTTACCGGGTTCAAGTAAGAATAGGAAAAGGAGCGCCATGAAGCGCGGATGAAGGAGGCCGACCGGACACCAAAACCGAGAAACGCCAGCACCGCCAACACAATTGCAATCCGGCGAATCCGCTTGCGGCGGCGGTGGGACCTGTGCCTGCGCACCCGCACTCTCCCGCCTGGATAAGTCACAAAAAAGCTCCTCCGACGAAGTTGAGCGCCTGGGACAGTCTGGGGGAGACGTCCATCTTCCCAGTGCAGTTATCGTACCAGACTTGCGGCTTCGAAGCTGGTGATATTAATGGAGATTACGCTTTGTATGGCAGCTCATAGTAGCAGAGTGGGAATCTGTTTGCAGAGAAAATACCGGTGGATTTCCATGATTCCTCCGGATCGGTTCCAGAACGCTGTGGAAATGACCGAAAGCAACGAGCCGGAAGCCGCAATCTGATCGGTCAAAGCAGTCGCTATTTTTTCTGGGGTGTGGCTGGCGAACTCCGCCGCTACTCACTCCGAATCGCTCCCGCGACTTGGCGGCGTCGCTCATCAGCCCGCTTGTCACATGCGGTCGTGATGCCGCTCCTTGCGGCGCCAACCAAAGCGGCGTAAAGGTTGAATTGCTAGCAGAAGACCAAAACGGAAAGTAGAAGCGTTCCGCCACTGCAGAAAGAACAGTGGCAGGATTTGCATCAAAGCTCGATCGAGATTGCCCACCAGGATGCGCCGGCCCGACATGTGTCGGGCGGGCGATCGCGAATAGAACCTGCGAAGACGGCATCCCGCCGTTTGAACTCGGGGCAGGGATAATCAAAATCTTCAATGGAGGAACACCTGTATGAAACTCACGCTCGAACGAATTTGTCGCAGCAACTTGAAATCGGCAATCATGGTGTGCTTTCTGATCACCACTGCGGTGTGTGCCAATACGCCGCCGTCTTGGTTGCAGGCCATCAGCTTTGGAGGCAGCGGCAATGACAGCGCCGCAGCGGTTAAGGTAGGATCGGACGGCTCCCAATACTTCACAGGTTTCTTTAGCTCCTCGATAAAGTTTGGGACCACACTCCTGACGTCGTATGGTGGCGAGGATATCTTCTTCACCAAGCTCGATTCCTCTGGAACGGTGCTCTGGGCCATACAGGCAGGTGGGTCCAGCGACGACTGGGGGCAGGCTCTGGCCCTGGATGGATCCAACAATATCTATCTCACCGGAATGTTCTACAACAGCGCGACCTTCGGTTCTACCGATGGCAACAACCTGCCGGTGAGCGGTAACGGCTACACCATCTTCCTGGCCAAATACAATCCTTCGGGCGCCCTGTCTTGGGTGCAAACAGGTACCATACCGGACGGCAGTTGGATGTATAACTGGGGCAATGGAGTGGCTGTCGAGCCGACTACCGGCACGGTCTACCTGGCCGGGCTAAGCCAGGAAAGCACAACGTTCTCTTCGGCGAATGGGCAACATTATACGGTTCCGGGTTCCGGGTACTGGCACATGTTTCTAGCTAAGTACGATACCGATGGGAATTTCTATTGGGGCGAAACGGATGCCGCCAGCCCTAACAGCATGGGTATGGCGGTGGCAGTCGATGCGGCAGCCAATGCCTACGTCGTGGGCTGGTTTGAGGACCAATGTACTTTTTATAGCCAGGATGGCAACAACATCACCGTCACTGGCTTCAGCCCAGCGGACCGGGATAGTAATTATCCTAGCGACGCCTACATGGTGAAGTACAACAGTCAAGGCGATGCCGAGTGGGTAAACCACATCGGCGGCTATGTCGACCAAACGTATGCTGTTGCGGTAGGCCCCGCCGGTGAAGTCAGCCTCGTGGGCTACGTCGGCAACATCAACTACGACCTGCCAGTGGAAAAGACAGCAACGGTCACCTCCCAGTCCCCCGGCAAGAACAGGACCCTGGCTGGCGCTCATTTCACCAACCCGTACAACAAAGACGTGATCATCGCCACCTGGGACAGCGCAGGAGTGTTGAAGAGGGCTGTCCGCCTCGGCGGGAAGGACAATGAAATAGCTACTGGAGTGGCCTATGACAGCAGCGGTCATCTGTCCCTGAGCGGAATCTTTCAGAGTCCGTTCAACATCGGCCGCCGCCACTTGCGTGGCAACAATCAGCAAAATCTCTTTGTGCTGCAATATTCAGGCAACCGGCTGCTTCGCACTGCAACGGCAGTCAATGCGGCAGTGTGGACCGTACTTTCCGGAATAGCTGTGGACGCAGCGGGCGACATCTTCGTGGCTGGGACCTATGAAGGCACTGCCCGCTTTAGACAGATCAAATTGAACAGTGCTGGTGGAGAGGACATGTTCCTGGCAGAATTAGGGTTCAAGTAAGCCGGGATTCAGTGCAGACAAAATGAAACTCGACCAGTGCTCAACGTCTAATCACGGAGCAGACCTTGGGCACTGGCCCTTTGTTATGAATTGACCTGCCTCAGCGCCCCAGCAGCCCAAACGCGACTACGCTGTCGCTGGTGCCTACGTAGACTTTGCCGTTCACGATCATGGGCGTTCCGAAGTGGCTGGCGGTTCCGAACTGATCCCGCTGACGGTTCGAGTTGTAGAGTTCGTGCGTCAAGTCCGTGGCGTCATAGGCATGCAGCACATCCGTGGGATCGCTGTGCTCGATGGCCCAGACGATGCCGTCGAGCGAGCCGTTGGCGGACACACTCGGCGTGGTACCGGGATAAGTAAACGAGGCCGCACTCTTCGACGTCGGTGTCTTGGAGAGCTTGGCGTCAGTGAAAGTGAATTGCAGCAAATTGTTCCCTTCCGGCCCGAAATAGACGCTGCCATCAAAATAGGCTGACGTGGCCCATTCTCCGCCGCTGAGCGCACTGTCGATCTCCTGGTAAATGGCATTATCGTTGTTGGGATTAAACTTTCCCATGTTCTCGCGGTTCACAATGTAAATGTTGGAGTCTTTGCCGGCTCCGATGGCCAGGTGGCGAGTCCTGCCCTTGGCGTCTTTCATGGGAGGCAAAACTATCGTGCCCCCCGAACCAAGATCCTCGTCCGCGTCCGATTCCGAAACGGTGTTGTACATGTTGAAATAGTCAGCCACGGCAAGTTTCTTGTTTGTCGTCGAGATCTTCACGAAAGCATTTCCGTAGTCCCCGTCCTTGGGGAATCCCCTCTTGTTCAGGTTGGTGTCGAAGGTGCCGTTGGCGTCGAGAAGGAAGATGTTTTTCCCGTCGCTGGCCATGCCCGCCCCGGCCTGCCAGATCGCGCCCTCACTTCCGTTGGGCGTGAGGTTTAACACACTGGTTCGGGCCAGCGTGCTTTCATCGTAGCCGATCACCCAGCCCGTGTAGGGACGTTGATCGCAGTGCGAAGTCCACGCGGTGTAAATAACATGATTCAACAGCAGTAGCCCCTGGCGCTCGGCGTATTGGGACGGATCGAAAACCACAAACCCGTGGTGGGTATTGTCGCCCGTACCCGGGTATTTCGCCTTGACCACCACCGGCCCTCCGAACTCTTCTTGTCCGCTGGTCATATCGAGCGCGTGAATCCGCTGGATATAGCCGGAAGAATTCTTGCTCATGGCCACCGCATAGATGGTGCCGTTCTTGCCGCTACTCCTATCGATCACCGGCGTAGAGGTGACACCGATCTGGGGACTGATTTGGCCGCAGCCGTGGTCATCCGAAGCGGTCTCGCCCGATTCCAGCAGCGACACTTGCCACAGGAGGGTTCCTGCGTCGGCGTCGAAGGCGTATACGCTGTCGTTTTCGGTGACCGCGTAGATCACATTGTGCATCCCCTTACCCGAAATCGGAACCGCCGAAAGATACAAGGGTTCGGCGTCGATTTTCGCATCCACCGGCATGGTGAAAAGTTCGCCGAAGGTGGTGGAATTGACATTGCTGGTGGTCAGAATCGTTTCCTGCCGGTTTTGGCCGGTTCGCGCACTGTCGTTGTGATAGGTCACAACATCGGTGCCGAATGCGGTGCAGGCAGTGGCCGCAAAAAGCAGCAACCAGAACAACCGCCTGACGCCGGAAAGCGGCACCCCGGAAGGGCTGGAGCCGCGGCTGAGAAGAAGACTGGAGCGCTGCGCAGTAAAACCCTGATTCAAATCATAGGAGCCATCTGGTGTGCGGTTGCAAGTCATCACAGAACCCTCCTGAATGTGGGGACATCGGTTTAGTTCATGAAGCCGAAGATCTTGGTGGAGCTAGTCGGGCTCGAACCGACGACCTCATCGTTGCGAACGATGCGCTCTCCCAGCTGAGCTATAGCCCCACGGCATGTGACGAAGGCGTGCACTGATTTTAGCAGCCTTGGTTGCCTCAAGCCAGTGACCCAGGTCGTTGCGCTCACCAAGAGCAAGACTTATTGCTCCGTTCCAGGCACGGACCTCCATTCCAGCGTGCGCGAGCCTCAATCACTTTGCCCAGCCTCGACCCGCCTGGTGTGACAGAGTTCCTTGCCTTTTCGGACAAAGAGAGTTAAATACATCCAACCTCATGTTTACGCATTTGCGTTTCTTCGTCGTTTGCCTTCTCTCTGGCCTAGCGCTTGGTGGCCTTGCACCGCAGGAGCCCTCTAACCCGGCTGAGAGCAAACCGGATTATTCCAAAGAGGCCTTCGTTGTTGAGGAGGATATAGCCCGGATTGTTTTCGAGAATGATGGCACAAGCACCCGCGAAGTCAATTCTCGAGTGCGCATTCGATCCGATGCCGGAGTCCAACGGTATAGTGTGCTGCCTTTTTCCTACGAGAATGCGCCTGAGAGCTTGGACATCGCCTATGTTCGAGTGCGAAAACCCGATGGAACGGTGGTCGAAACACCGCCGGACAGTATCCAGGATATGGCTGCGGAAATTACGCGCCAGGCTCCCTTTTACAGTGATTTGCGCGAGAAGCATGTGGCCGTCAAGGGCCTCGGTGTGGGCGACGTACTCGAATACCAAGCTCGCTGGCATGTCACCAAGCCTTTGATCCCGGGTCAGTTCTGGTTCGTGGGTTCCTTCTCTCATGATTCGATTAACCTGCACACGCAGCTTCAGATCAGCATTCCGCGTGACCGGGCGGTGAAGTGGAAGAGTCCCACGCTCAAACCTGTTATCGCCGAGGAAGGCCTCCGCCGCACCTTCACCTGGACCACATCTCAGCTGCAGCACAAATCGTCAGAGGAAGAGAAAAAGAACAACGAAGAGAAGTTGTACCAGGCAGCGCGTGGCAGATTGCCCGCACCCGACGTACAGATTTCCACATTCCAAAGCTGGGAGCAGCTGGGCGCATGGTACAACGACCTGCAGAAGGACAGGGTGAAGCCCACCCCAGAGGTTCGTGCCAGGGCGGAAGAACTCATTAAGAACGCCGGCGACGAAAACGCAAAACTTCACGCTATTTACGACTACGTCAGCACGCAGTACCACTACATAGGAGTAGCCTTCGGAATCGGCCGCCTCCAGCCCCACGCAGCCGCCGAGGTGCTCGCCAACCAGTACGGTGATTGCAAGGATAAACACACGCTGCTGGCTTCCCTGCTCGACGCGGCCGGGATTAAGGCCTATCCCGCTCTGATCAGTTCCTCGCGGGATGTGGACCCGGACGTGCCTTCACCCGCGCAATTTGATCACCTGATCGGCGTAATCCCGCAAGGCAGCAGCTTTGTTTGGCTCGATACCACTTCCGAGGTCGCGCCCTTCGCCTACCTGATGAGCGTCCTGCGGGACAAGCGTGCTTTGGTGATTCCGCCAGATAAGCCCGCGTCGCTGATGACCACACCGGCGGATCCGCCAACTCATCCTGTCGAAAGCTTCACCATCGACGCCAAGCTGAATGATAGCGGCACGCTCGAGGGCAAGATCGAACAACAGGCCAGCGGAATGGATGCGGAAGTGTTCCTTCGCTCGGCTTTCCGTCGAGTGCCGCTGACACAATGGCAGGAACTGGCGCAGCAAATGGCCCGTGCCCAGGGTTATGGTGGCGAGGTGAGCGACGTCATCGCGAGTCCACCGGAAAAGACGGAGGAACCATTTCACTTTTCGTACAACTACACCCGCAAGGACTTTCCCGACTGGGCGAATCGCCGTGTGGCGTGTGCACTGCCGCCGATCTTCCTACCGCAGCGCGATACCAAACCCGCTGATCCGATCTGGCTGGGATCGCCGCAGGAATTTCACTACCACTCGCGCGTCGAATTGCCCAAGGGGTACTCACCTGAAGTTCCGGCTAACGTGAATCTCGTCGAGGACTTCGCGGAATACCACACCACCTATTCCGTGAAGGGTGATACGCTCATGGCCGAGCGTCGCCTCGTGACCAAGCTTCATGAAGTCCCGACCAGCGAGTACGAAGCCTACAAGAAGTTCGCCAAAGCGGTGTCGGACGACTATGACCGCTATGTGAATGTATCGTCGAGCAATTCGCAGGTCGATCCCGTTAGGGTGCAACTGCAAGCGATCTTGGATTTGCCGATGAGCGACAACGCCGAGGCCACGCGCGCTTACAACGACGCCGTCGCGCAAAGCCGGGACAACGATACAACGTCTGCTATCGCGTCTTTGAAGCGTGCCGTAGACGCCGATCCAAACTTCGTTCGCGCCTCAATCCTGCTCGCAGAGTTCTATGTCTTCAAAGGCGAGAAGGATCTGGCGCTGGAAACGCTTAAGAAAGCCAGTGATAACCACCCGGGTCAGCCGGTACTCCATAAACAGCTCATAGCTGCGCTCATGGGTATGCAGGTTTACGGCCAGGCCGTTCCCATGTTGCAGCAGTGGATCAAGGATAATCCCGATGACCTTGATGCGCTGAATGCCCTCGCTACGGCATTTTCTGGCCAGAAACAGTACCGCGAAGCGGCCAGCACTCTTGAATCAGCCATTGCGGTTGCGCCCGATCGCGCTTACCTGTATGCCCAGTTGGGGTACGCGTACATGAACGCAGGGGACGATGACAAGGCAATCCCGGCGCTGAAGAAAGCGGTTGAACTTGAGCCGCGAATGTATAACGACGTTGCCTATTCCGTCGCTGACGCAAACAAGTACCTGCCGCTGGCGCTGGAGTTCGCTCAGAAGGCTGTCCGCAACGAGGAAGAAGCCTCGGCCAAGGTAAAACTGGCTGAATTGAAGGTTGAAGATCTTCAACACACGGCTCTCATAGCCGCGTACTGGGATACGCTGGGCTGGGTGTACTTCCGCACGGGAAATCTCGACCAGGCTGAGAAGTATCTGAACGCCGCATGGGTACTTTCGCAGGACGGCATTGTGGCAGACCATCTTGGTCAGGTATATGAGCAAGATCACAAAAAGGAGGCCGCCGTACACATGTACCGGCTCTCCAAATACCGTGTCGCATTTGGCGCGTCATCCGCAGCGACTGGCGCGGCAGAGCAAGTAAAGCAAACCGAGGCGCGACTGAACCGGTTGAGTCCTGGCGCATCCAAGGACATCTCGGGAATGGACTTGTCCGATGAACTGACGAGGATGCGCACCTTCAAACTTCCGCGCCTGTTACCAGGTACGGTTACCGCTGAGCTCTTCGTTCTTCTCGATCCTAGCTCCAAGATTAACGGTATCAAGCTGCTCAAGGGACCGGACAAACTCAAGTCGAATATCGAGGCCCTCGGTTCCGCGGGCCCCAATCTACACCTGGCAGAGCCGACTTCAGCGCGCCTTCTGCGTTGGGGGATTTCTTGACTGCTACCCGTCCAGCGGGTGTGTGATGGTGCTGCTGAACCCGAACGATGTCCATTCGGTGAACTAGAACTGGAGAAACTCATCCAAGGCGATTTTGGCCTCATCTTCCCCTTTTCTTCCGTTCGCGCTATAGTCTCAAGGTTTCTTATCGAGCGACGCGGAGGCATTTATGGCAACCAACACCCGGGCGGAAGCCAAGGTTAGAAGTTTTGGCGAGAACATTGAAAGCGACCTGTCGGCAAAATTTCTGCGCGTAGTGGAAACTGCGGCCATTGCGTCGGCCCACACGATGGGCCAAGGGGAACGCAAGCTCTCCGACCAAGTGGCGACCGAAGCCATGCGGCAGACCATGGACACGATTCCCATGCGCGGCACCATCGTAATTGGAGAAGGTGAGCGCGACGAGGCGCCCATGCTCTACATCGGTGAGAAAGTCGGCGCCGAGTTTCATGACGGTACCGAAGTGCCGGAAGTGGATATCGCTGTTGACCCGCTCGAGGGCACCAATCTTTGCGCCACCGGCGCTCCCGGCTCGATCACCGTGCTGGCCGCCTCTGAACGCAGCGGGCTGCTGAACGCGCCTGACTGCTACATGGAAAAAATTGTGGTCGGCCCTTCTTGCAAGAACGCGGTTGAGCTGGACGCTCCTGTGGCCGACAACTTGAAGAACATTGCAAAGCGTTTGGAGCGCGATGTTGAAGACCTGGTGGTGATCGTGCTCGACCGCCCGCGCCACGAGAAGTTGATCGCCGAGATTCGCGCGGCTGGCGCGCGCATCAAGCTGATCGGGGATGGCGATCTTTCGGCGGGCATCGCCGCCGCCGTCATCGGGACGGGCGTGCATGTGGTCATGGGCTCGGGCGGCGCGCCGGAAGGCGTGATCACCGCCGCTGCCATTCGCTGCTTGAACGGCTACATGCTGGGACGCCTCGTGGTTGACAGGCCGGAACTCGAAGAGCGCATCGCCCGCATGGGCATCAAGGACAAAAACAAGATTTATGAAGCCGAAGATCTTGCCCCCGGCAAACAACTGATCTTCGCTGCGACTGGTGTCACCGAAGGGGCGCTCTTGCGCGGCGTACGTTTCTTCGGCGAGGGCACCAGAACATCGTCAGTAATCATGACCTACCGCACCGGCAAGGTGCGCTTCATCGACAGTATCCACCTGGAGAAGGGTCCGGATGTGAAGGTCAGGTTTGCGTAGGCGAGGTCAGCCTACGGATCATGCGTTGCGCTGGGCGAGACCCTGCACGTACGCTGTCGCCCGTTCGGCCAACTTCTCGGAGCGCAACTGGAGGAACTCTTCAAATTTGTTCACCTCAAGCAAGCCATCGGCAGGAACAGCCTGTTCATCCAGCCTCTCGGACTTGACGTTGTTGTCTTTCAGATATTGGCGGGGAGGTTTCGCACTGAATGACCGGTTTGCCTTTTCGTTCAGCACAGCGATGTTAGCTATGGAGTCGACGAGACTGCTGTCAAACGACTCCTTGACGATCTTCCTCGGGAAAATGTGGTGCCATTCGGGGTTGAACCCTTCATTGAGCTCGTTGTCCTCCTTGTCGAAACCAACTCGAACGTCCTGGCTCACCCAGTCTTTGGCTCCGCTATTGAACACGGTCAGATAGAGGACAAGTCTGAGAAACTTGTCCGTGTACTCCTCCCGGAAGTCCTCCGGGGTAAATGTCCCGCTGGCGGACAACCTTGAGGTCAGGTCCTGGATGGCCTCGTCGAATGACTTCTTGGCTCTGACCTGCTTTGTGTCGTGGTCTAGCGCAGTGGTCGCAGAACCGCTGTACCTGCCGTCCCGCGTCGCAATAAGGAGCCAATTTAGGGCTTTCGCGAAGTTGAAGTCATGCGGGAAAGTGGCTCTCATAACAAAAATGGGTATGAGTGCGTTCAGTGAGGGCAAAAGGTCACTCGAAAGCACCCCGTGCTCCATGAGGCTCTTTATCACGATGGAGATTGCCTCTTTCGCTTTGCGCCAGTGCTCGTCGAAGTCGTCGGATGGCTCCCAGAACTTTTCGGGGACGTCCCTAAGCCTCGCACTGCCGTTTCCGATTATGGCGAGAGTCCTGACTACCACGCCTGGATCGAACTCGAAGCCCTTCTGGTAGAGATCCTTGAGGAACGGATCAAACTTCTGTCTTATCCAGCCCTGCTGCTTTGCCGCTACGAGGGCAACGACAATGTCGCTTTCCCTGATTTTCGTTCCGGCCGTGTTCAACCTGCCAAAAATCTCCGCCACGTCCTCAAGTTCATGGTCGACGATAATCTCGTAGAGTTGGGCGTTCTCTATTGTCCTTATCGACTGCAGCTTCTCATGAATTTCGGCAAAGCGGTTCGCGCCACCGAGTTTGTCGCTGACTTGAAGCGCTAGTTCCGACAGACTGGTTGAGTGCAGCACAGATCGAACAGACAGCCACTCGCTGGATTTCCTTCGAACAGGATTTATGAGTCCGAACTCCAAATCATCCTTGTCCCTAGCAATGTTGACGAGGATGTCGTATCTTTCGTAAAACTTGTTCCACTGCGAAACGTCCGACCACCAGTACGGTTTCTTCCCGAAGAGAAGGGCGAGGGAGGTCACCCGCTGTTGACCGTCAACTATCCACAGTTTCCGACCTTGTGCGCCAAGGGCAGTGCGCGGCGAGTCATACGAGGACTCCCACAGGAGAAGAGTACCGATTGGATAACCCCGCCACAAGGAGTCCACCAAGTCGGCCAGCTTAGAGGCTCTCCACACATATTTCCGTTGGAACTCTGGGACGTTCAGCGTGCCGAGTGTTGCGTCATCAATGTGACGAACGATGTCCGCAATTTGGAGTCTCTGATCCTTCATGGTCCCTCCGACCCGTGAGTCTACACAATCGCCATTGCGACAACAACGGGCCGAGGCCCCAAGGCCCGGCAAAGGACCTATCGTTGATTCATTTCGTCACGGCTGTAAGGGCCCGCCGAGCGTACATGCTTGAGCGGTGACATAAGCGAGTCCACGGCCGCGCCAGCGCCTGCCTGCGCAGGAGATTCCGTTCGGATCCCGACGTCTCGTCGCACGCTAACAATCCACCTGTCAATAAGATCAAGCATCGCATCTAATGTATTTCTTTTCATCGTCCGCCATTACTTGCTGGCGCTAGCATCGTACAATGGTACCTTGAATTTCTGGTTTTGGGAGAGCTTAACTTTGCGAAATCGCAAACGGAACGACCAGACCAACATTCACCCAAACGCCCAAGCCGGCGTCTCTGAGAATACCGGTTCTAGCTTGAAACGAGTGTTCGAAGACATGGAACGGATACGGAAGCGCGCCAAGCTGCCAAAGGGTGCGGACGGACAAGAGTTGCGACTCCTCCGCTGCACCGTGTTTATTCGACCAGCCCGCGTATAATGGCCGCTCGTCCGGCAAAGGCTTGCCGGGACGCCAAGCATGGCAGCCACCACGCTCAATCAAAGCGGACCCGCGAGTAACGCTGCCGAGCACACCCGTCGCCTCATCGCCCTGCGGTTGCTCCCGTTCTTGTTCGTTCTCTACATCGTCAACTACCTGGACCGGACCAACCTGGCCTATGCCGCGCTTGAGATGTCGCACGATCTGGGCTTCAGCGACCGCGTATTCGGCTTGGGCGCAGGTATTTTTTTCGTCAGCTACGTGGCGTTACAAGTTCCCGGCGCGCTGCTGGTGGAACGCTGGAGCGCACGCCGCGCCATCAGCCTGATCATGATCGTCTGGGGATCGCTCACGGTTCTGACCGGATTGGTGCACACTGCCGGCCAACTCTACCTGGCGCGCTTCGTGCTGGGCGCGGCGGAGGCCGGCTTCTTCCCCGGTGTGGTCGTCTACTTGAGCCACTGGTTCATTGATGAGGACCGCGGCAAATCGGGGAGTAATTTCATGGCCGCGATCCCGTTGTCGTTCGTCATCGGATCGCCGCTCGCCGGATGGATCCTCGTCCACCACTGGCTCGGTGTAGACGGCTGGCGCTGGCTCTTCGTCACGGAGGGCTTGCCGGCAATCCTGTTCGGCGCCGTCGCATTCTTCTATCTCACCGACTGGCCGCAGCAGGCCTCGTGGCTCACTGCCGAGCAGCAGTGGTGGGTCATGGCCAAGCTGGAAGAGGAAAAGCCGGTCAGCCGGCACACCACGTCAGCGTGGGACGCCTTGCGCTCCCGCACCGTTCTGCTGCTCGCCGCCGCAGCTTTCCTGGAATACTTTGTGGGCTACTCTTCCATGTTCTGGTTTCCGACGATTCTGAAGCGCGTCTCCGGATTCTCCGATACCCGCGTGGGCTGGCTGGGCATCGTGCCGTATATCGCCATGTTCGTCGCCATGCACTTCAACGGCTGGCATTCCGACAAGACCGGCGAGCGGCGCTGGCACGCGGCGATGCCGGTATTCGCTGCAGCCGTAGCGTTGCTCGGACTGATTACTCTGCCCGGCACAACTCTACTCACGGTGATCCTGTTCACCGTGGTGTGCAGCACCACTTCGTTTCTCCCGGTATTTTGGGCGATGCCGACAGAAATGCTGACCGAATCCGCCGCGGCCACCGCTGTGGGATTGATCAATGCGGTCGGAAGCGTCGCCGGCTTTGCCGGACCGTATGTCTTCGGCTACCTGCACACCCGCACCGGTTCTTACACTTCTGGCTTCGTAGCGATGATGGTCTGTGCAGTGGCGAGCGGCCTGCTGCTGGTGAGTATTCCTAAACCAGACGCGCAGGTTTCCCCGACGATGTAGGCGCGGGCCTCTCGCCCATGCACACGTGGGGACAGCCGCCCAAGCCTGCCGTGAGCGCAGCCGAAGGGGCTGTCCAGTCGGGCGTAGCTCGGCAATGCCTGTGTGGGGCGGACACTCCTGTCCCGCCCAGCGGAGCGATGTGGTCTGCGCCCCTGCGGGGCGTGAGTCAGAAGGGGGATCTGGACGCCATGGCTAAAGCCATGCCCTTCCGCGCTGGCCGCGGCTTGCCTCGCGGTTTTCGAGACATGGGCGAGGACCTCATCCCCAAATCGTCCTGCTTGGCTCCCCCACGCGGACAGGAATGTCCGCGCCACACAAGAACCGCGGAGCTTGGATGCCCACGAGGAATTGTCATTCTGAGCGAAGTGGGATGTTCGCGAAGCGAACATCCCATGGAGTCGAAGAATCCCTATCACGCAAGCGCAGGTTCGGCAGGCTCGAGGCATTCTTCCTGGAAGATGGTGAGAATTCCCTGCGGCGTCTTTGCAGCGATTGCACCATAGGGGTCCCTCGACTGCGTTGTCGTGCGCTTCGCACCCGACAACTTCGCTCAGGATGACAGCTCTGGAGCGAGCCGGTGGATTCGTGAAAGGCCATGTCATCCTGAAATGCGAGAAATCAAAAAGTCACAGCTTCTCAGGGCAGGCCAACGGCGTCCGCCCCCACACGATTCACGCCGCCCCTCCCGCCCAAGCGGAGCTTGGATGGGGCACCCTTCAGGGTTGGATGGATCGACTGGTCCAGGCCACCCTGCCAGCACTCCGAAGCGAACATCCTAGAGGCGCATCCAACTCTTGATTTCCTCAAGTTTGTCTTCGCGAAGGCCGGACAGATCGGCTTCGGTCAGCAGGCCAGCGTAAATCAGCTTCGCAAACACCCGGAGCAGAACTGAGTACCGGTAGTCAAACAGCGCGTCCACCGCTCGCCGCTGTACGGAGAGATAGTCGTGGACCCGCCAAACATTCGACGGGTCCGAGCCGCTGGCCATCATTTTCTTTACCTTCGCAGTGACGGCAGCACACTGTTTCTTGTAGGCCAGGTTAAAAGCCTTTCGAGCAGCCTTCTTCTCCGAGTCGGACCACGGAACGTCGCGTCTGAACGATTGGGCCGATGAGCTCATTGCTGATTAGACCTCCGTCGAAAGAAGTGTGAAGCCTTGCCTCCCACCCTTCCGCAAAAAGCGCGAAAGGATGGGGCACCCGCTGCGTGGTTATTTAAGTTCCTTCAGCACCTCCGCCGGAATTTTCGGCGGCGGGGGGAAATCCTGCGACACGCCTTTGAACAGCGCGACGGTTTTCTCCGAGCGCTTGGCGCCGTCGTGCACTGCGATCTGATGCGGCTTGATGCCGCCAGGGCTCTCCCAGAAAGATGGCGGATACGCTTCCCACAGCGACACGCCGGCGTAGGCGCCGTCTTTGCGGAGGATGTAGTAGGTCATGTCCACGAAGCCCAGCTTGCTCATGTCGTTGTTGTAGTTGCGGGCGATGCGCTTGAGCGCGTCCATGCCAGCTTCCTGGGGAGACATTCCACGGCGCATGTTTTCGACGATGGTGTGCGCGCCTGCGACTTTGATGTTCTCTTCGCCGCTGCCGGTGGCGCCCGCCGAGCCCACGTCCTGATCGGTGTAGCAGCCCGCGCCGATGATCGGAGAATCGCCTACGCGTCCAGGAAGTTTCCAGGCGAGGCCGCTGGTGGTGGTGCAGCCGGAGATCTCGCCTTTCTCGTTCAACGCGGAACAATGAATTGTGCCGGTAGGCGGGAAGAGCACTTTGTAAATGGCCTCGCTGCGGAGCGCCGGCGCGATGCCCAGATCAGCGGCGCGCTCTTCCAGCCGCCGATAACGCTCCTGCCAAAGCTCGCCTTGTGGCTTGGTGTCGGGAGGCTGCCAATGCGGATCGGCCAGACCGGGTCCCCACCAGTCCTCGGACGAATGATATTCCTTCCACAGCAGCCAGATCTTGCGGGAATGGTCGGTCAGGAGATTCTCGCGCGGGAAGCCTATGGCCACGGCAAAACGCTCAGCGCCTTCGGCCACCAGCATGACGTGGCCAGTGTGCTCCATCACAGCTTTCGAGACCAGCGATACATTCTTGATGTTGCGCACGCCGCCGACCGAGCCTGCGCGCCGCGTGGGCCCGTGCATGCAGCAGGCATCGAGTTCAACCACGCCTTCTTCGTTAGGCAAGCCGCCGAGGCCAACGCTGGTATCGTTGGGATCATCCTCGGGACCCTGCACGACTTTGAGCGCGGCGTCTAATGTATCTCCGCCGCCAGCCAGGAATGCATAGGCATCATCGAGATACTCGTAGCCATTGTGGGCGGAAATGATGATGGGGCGCTTGCCGGGTGCTGAGGCTGGCTCATTTTTTCTTGAGTCTTGTGCGATGCCCTTTTGATCCGCCAAACTCAGGGACAACGAGCCGACGACGGCGGTAGCAATAAAATCACGGCGCGAGACGGTCATGACGTTCCTCCCGAATGAAAGCGTAGAGCGTCCGCCAGAATACCATGATGATGTGGGTAGCGTTGCAGATAGAGGCCCAACGGGGCGGAGACATTGCAAGCAACGTCTCTACGGCACTGATCAGTTAAGAAAGGCTTCTGAAAATCAGCAGTCAGTTCGCGGTTCTCAGTTCTCAGTGCGACCGGCTCTCACTTCCCTGTTCCCAGTTCGATGCCAGTTCCCAGTTTCAGGAAGCGGCCGGCACTGTGCGTCCCGTGGTTTGATCGGCGCGGAAGCGCAGGAGAGCGGCAATATTGCCGGCACTGTCAAACTCGGGATCGTCTTTCACGTAAAACAACTCGATGTCATGCCGGATGGCGATCGGAATCAGAGCATCGCATACGTCTTCGATCTGGCGCGTCTCGCGGCCACAAGCGGGACAGTGGCTGACCATGTGTGCGTCGAGGTGGCCGCAGCTGGTGCACTCCACTGCCAAATGCGAAAAGTTTTCGCCAATCAGCAGCGTCTGCACTTCGCCCAATTCGAGCGAGCGCAACACGCGCCGCAAGCCCGTGACGCCACGGCTATTGCTCTTGGCTTGGCTGATCACTTCCCGCACCAGCTCGTGCCGGCGCTGGTCGAGCGATTCCTGCAGAATACGGCTGGCATGCTCCCGAACCTGTTCGTTGGTCATTTTAGCGACGTCCGCCGAGAAGTGACCCAGCAGCCGCTTCTTCACATAGGGATGCAGGTGGGATTCCAGTTCGTGCCAGTTGGAGTCGTGACAGCCGACGATCAGCTTTTCGAAAAGTCCCTTCTCACTGGCCTCGCGCAAGTGCTCGGCAACATCTTTGAAGTGGTGGAGCGCCTCGTCGTTGGAACGGCGCTGGGCGTGACCGCCCTCGTATCCGGCATAGCCATCACTGCGGCCTTGACGAATGCCCGGCGTGCGGAACAGGCCTTCGCGCTCTTTCAATTCATCCAGGCGCAGGTCGAAGAAGCGGGCCTTTTGACGATCCACCAAAGCTACCCAGAGACGCGGGTGTGCGCCCAGAAGCAGAGCCAGCGGCTTCAAATGAAATTGGCGGTTCACGAAAAGCTGGGTTCCCGGCAGTTGTGAGGGCAGATCGAATTCGCGCCAGAAATTGCGGCCGCTGCAGGCAAATACGGCCTTGGCACGGGCCTGATTGCCATGCAGATGCTCCGCTAATTCGAGGATGCGGTCAAGGTCCGCCCGCGCGCAACCGTTCTTACCTTGCTTTTCGGCGTCGTGCAGGGCCTTGCGGACCAGGTCCTTGGCCAGGATGGCCTCTTCGCGGTGGGACTTATTCTGCGGAGTGCGCGGCTCGAAATAGAAACTGAGGGCGCATCCCTCATCACCCTGGGTTTGGAATTGAGCCAGCTCACGGATGTCTTCGCGGGTAATCATCACGATTTCTCCTGAGTGCTGTAGCTGCCTTCAGTCCTTTGCCGATGCCTGCACCAAACGGTCCCGGGCCGCATTGTCCTTTAGCGGTTTGTCGCTGAACCGCTTGGCGAGCGGAGCGGAGCGGCGCAAGGTCTCCCGGGCCGACTCAATCGAAGCGCGCACTTCTTCCGCTTTGCGGTCCGTGATGGCAACGATTTCCTCTATGGAGAACCCCTCAATGGCGTGCAGAATGAAGGATTCGCGGTCGGCACGACTGGCGCCATCCAAGGCAAACTGCACCAGCGTGATCATCTCGTCGGAGGAGGCGATGTCCTCGGGCGTGGAAGTGCGCCGGTCGGCAATTACGTTCTCTCCGGTCAAGGTCTCATCCGGCTGGTGATACTGAAGCTCGGGCTCGTCGCTGGCACGCACATTGGGGCGCCGCGCCGAATCCTCTAAGTGAATCGGGGACAGGCTTTCTGGACTCCTTTCGGAAAGGTCACCAATGGCTTGGATGGCCAGCCGATAAAGCCAGGGCTCGAGTGCCAGACGTTCGGGCTTCTCGCTGCCATTGCCCAAGGCGCGAGCCACGGCTTCGTCCACCACTTCCTCCTTCGTAATGGAGTCGGGAATGATCTCGTCTGCGGTTTCACGGAAATAGAGCTCGCGCTCGATAAAGCGCTCCAGGCGAGCGAGATTGGCATTTACATAGGAACGAATGTCATCGGAAGAGGCGGTGGGCACTTGCACCGCAGCGACTGTTTCTTCGAACGGAGTCTGCTGCGGAGCACGAAAGTCAGCCATCCGGCGCCGCTGCCATTTATGCGAATTGCGCAGCAGCTCTTTGTGCTTTCCGATCTGTTGCAGCAGGTCGTCAAAGGCCGCCCTCACTGCCGCTGATGCGGCCGAAGCGGACTGCTGCACGGCCATCTGGCCGGAAGGTAAGCGCAAGTTCAGCGAAACCGTGGTTCCCTCGCGCGGCGAGTTTTGTTCGACTACCCCCTTCAAATGCACCAGTTCGGGGCGAAAAACCTGCAGTCGCTTGCGCAGTTTTTCCACCATGTGGTTGACGTCTTTTTCGATGTCGGGAGTCTTGCGATCTTTATAACTAATGTGGACGTTCATATCAGGCCTCGGATCACGGGAGAGAGCCCGTGAAGAATTCCGGTTCCTACAAGCTGATTCTACACCCGGCGGAAGCAGGCGAATGCAAATAAGGGATTCAAATTGAGCGGTAAAGATTGTGATGGCTGCACTTGCGAATAGGGCCTCGCGGAGCTACACCGCCACCGTAACCGACGTTTCCGTCCGGGTAACCGGCCGATACAGCGTATCCCGCTCGATGGGTTCGCGGCCGGCTTCGCGGATCAGGCGGACCAACTCTTCGCGGCGCATGCCCTGCGGGGTCGTGGCGCCCGCATCGTGGTAGATTTTTTCCTCGATGACCGTGCCATCAATATCGTCGGCGCCGAAGCGCAACGAGATCTGCGCCATTTTCGCCGTCATCATCTGCCAGTACGCCTTGATGTGCGGAAAATTATCCAGCACCAACCGCCCGACCGCGATCTGCTTGATATCGGACATGCCGGTGGTTTTCGGCAGGTGTTGCAGCGGCGTGTTCTCCGGATGGAACGCCAGCGGAATGTAAGTCTGGAAGCCGCCAGTTTCGTCTTGCAGATCGCGCAGCTTCAGCAGGTGATCCACGCGATCCTCGTCGTTTTCCACGTGTCCGTAAAGCATGGTTGCGTTCGACTTCAGGCCGATCTGATGGGCAAGCCGCGCCGTTTCCAGCCATTGATCGCCATCAATCTTGTGATCGCAGATGATGTGCCGCACTCGGTCGGCAAAGATTTCCGCGCCGCCTCCGGGAAGAGAATCCACGCCCGAAGCTTTCAATTGCTCAAGGGTTTCGCGGATGGAAAGCTTGGCGCGTTTGGCCAAGTAAGCCACTTCCACCATGGTGAACGCTTTCAGGTGCACTTGCGGAAAACGCTGCTTGAGCCCGGAAATCAGATCTAGAAAGTACTGAAACGGCAAATCAGGATGCAATCCGCCGACGATGTGAAACTCCGTGACCGCTTCGCTATAGCCGGAGGCGGCAGTCTCAAAGACCTCCTCCAGCGCCATGGTATACGCGCCGGGCGTGTCTTTCTTGCGGCCAAAGGCGCACAGGCGGCAAGCGGCCACGCAAACATTCGTCGGATTAATGTGGCGATTGACGTTGAAGTACGTCTTATCGCCGTGCATGCGCTCGCGCACGGAATTGGCCAGCCAACCAACCGCCAGAATATCTCCGGTGCGGTACAGAGTGAGCGCGTCGGCCGCGGTCAGGCGTTCCCGGGTCAAGACTTTGTCATGAATCGGCTCGAGGCGCCGGTCGTCAGTCTGAAAGGGATGCTCGTTGGGCATTCGCTTTGATGATAACCCAGCAGACAGTCGGAGGTCACATGTCTCTCTGAACGGCGATGTCCTGCCCAGCTGCCATTATGGGCGTCCGCAGCCCTTATTCGATCAAAGATTGTCCCGGCGGAGAGGAACTGGCCTTATGATGGAAATTGCGCAATTGGGGAAAAGGAAGAAGTATGAGATATTGGCTTTCTTTCGACGGTGCTTTTTGAGAGGTACTGGAGGTATCTACTCCTCCGTCAGCAACTCGAACTGCT
Organism: uncultured Acidobacteriota bacterium; assembly: GCA_963770485.1. GTDB lineage: Bacteria > Acidobacteriota > Terriglobia > Terriglobales > Acidobacteriaceae > CAVVEC01. The sequence continues at coordinate 33,113 of CAVYPX010000020.1, read as the reverse complement.
GTCTGACTTGCCATTTCGTGACGGCGTGGTGGACGAATGTTTTGCCGAATTGGGCAGAGCCCACGATAGGGATCTCAGCGCCGTGGATCGCGTCCTGAGAAGGATGCTTTCGGACACGCATCTTCGGATCGACGCCTTCATCACGTTTAACGAGAGGGATTTCGCGGACGTCTGTCGCAAGTTTGGCCGCCAGCTTTATTCTTAGAGCGGGGTGTGGTCAACGCCGAAGTAAGAGATCTCCGGCGACAAAAACAAAGAACACGACCGAGATCACGCCGTTCATGGTGAAAAAGGCGGCGTCGAGCTTGGAAAGATCTCCCGGCGAGACCAGCGAGTGTTCGTAGGCGAGAAGTAGAGCCACCACGGCCACTCCTGCTATCGCGAGCTTACCCAGTCCAAAAGCGACCACCAGACCCACGAGAAGGAGCAGCATGACCAGGTGGAAGGACCGTGCGATCCAGAGCGATTTGCCGATCCCGCAATAGCGCGGAATGGAGTGCAGTCCGGCCTGCCGGTCAAAGTCGTAATCCTGACACGCATAAAGCACGTCGAAGCCGCCACCCCAAAATGTGACCGCAGCCGTCAGCAGCAGGATTCGCGTGTCGAGTGAGCCGCGCACTGCAATCCAGGCCGCCGAGGGCGCGATTCCCATGGCGAATCCCAACACCAGATGCGACCAGCGCGTGAATCGCTTTGTATAGGAATAGAGCAGCAGTATCGCCAAGGCGAGTGGGGAAAGAATGAATGAAAGGCGGTTGAGCTGTGCGGCTGCAAAAAGAAAGATCGCGCAGGAAACCAGCACGAAGGTTGCGACAAATCCCGGTGTGAGCGCACCGCTGGGAAGGGCGCGGGTTTGGGTGCGCGGGTTGGCAGCGTCGAGAGCGGCGTCGGCAAGGCGGTTAAAAGCCATGGCAGCTGATCGCGCCGCTACCATCGCGACAATGATCCAGAGCAACGCATGCGCGTTGGGTAAGCCCTGCGCCGCCAGCATGGCGCCACAAAGAGCGAATGGCAGCACGAAGATGGAGTGCTCCCACTTGATCATCTCCAGCGTGACGCGCAGATTGTGAAGGACGGACACGAAAAAGATTGTAAAGCAGGAGAGCGGACTGCCGCCGCGCAATAGTAGCCGGGTTCCCGTTGCCGCGATCCGAAGATGCCGGGTCTAGTCCGCTCTCTTATCGCACGGTTCGCTCACTTAACCGTGGCTTTGCCCAGACTCGCCTGATAGTCCGAGTTGTCCACCTTGTCGTGTAGCGACGCCAGCAGCTTGAACGCTCCCGCTTTCTTGTAAGTGTGGGTGCCGCTTACTTTGAAGGGGCCTCCAGTTGATCCGGAAACTGTGCCTGAAGCCTTCGTGCCGTCTCCCCAGTTGATGGTCGCGGTGAAATTTGCCTGCGTGGCGGTCGGAGTGCCATCGACGAAACTCGCCACCGTGCCCTTGAAGGGTTTTCCGTGAGTTGCCTTGATCGAATTGCCGGTTCCTCCGATCGCGCTCAGGCGGCTGATGGCACCGCCACTACCGTCCACCACCCACAGTTTTCCATCCTTTCCGACCGCACTCTGGTTTGCTTGGGCATTCTCGACGGTTATTGGCACCTCGCTGAAAACACCTCCAGTGGTGATTCGTTCGACAACGTTCGGATAGTACGTCTCGAACCACAACGCGCCGTCCGGGCCTGCAGTGATGCCTTGTGGATAACCTTGTATTGGCACCGAATATTCCTGGAGAGCGCCGGAAGTGGAAATGCTGCCCACCGCGCCGGTGAGCGTATTCTCAATGAACCACAAATTACCATCACTCCCGGTCACGATGGGACCCGGTACCTTACCGGAACCAAGTGAATACTCGACGATGTTGGATCCATCCGTATTGATGCTGCCGACTTGATTGGCACTGCTCTCGGTAAACCACATTTTTCCGTCAGGTCCAGGAGTAACATACTGCGGAGAGCTCGATTGTGTCGGCAAGGCATATTCGGTGATGGTGCCGCTCGTCGTGATTTTGGCAATGTTGTTGGCGTACCATTCGGTGAACCAGAGATTGCCATCGGGTCCTGCAGTGATTCCCCATAAACCATACCCAGTGACTGGATATTCCGTGACGGTTCCCGACGGGGTTATCTTCGCAACCTGATTTGGCTTCTGTTCGGTAAACCATAAGTTGCCATCGGAGCCGGTCACGATTCCTGCTGCCGCAGAGTTCTGGGTTAGGATGGGGAAACTCGTTACCTTTCCATCGGTGCCGATTCGCCCAATCTGGTTACCCGTCAGCTCCGTGAACCATACGGCACCGTCGGGTCCCGGCGTGTCCCACCAGGGTACGGAACCGGCATTCAATGCGTAGGTGTTGGTCAATTGTCCGCTGGTGGTGATTCGGCCAATATTACTGGTTTGGTTTCCGAGAAACCACAGCGCGCCATCGGGGGCGGACGTGATACCGCTCAAATAGGAGAATGCAGCAAACTCACTTCGCTTGAACTCTGTGACCGTGCCCTGCGGCGTCACATATCCGAGCTTGCCTAACTCTGTAAACCAGATGTTTCCGTCCGGGCCCGTAGTAATGCCGTCAAAACCGCTACCCGTGATCGCGTATTCAGTCTCTACACCCGATGTTGTAACCTGCGCGACGTGACTGAATTCGGTTACCCACAAGTTTCCGTCCGGACCTGCACAAATGCTCACTGGTGTATCCAGGGTTGAGAAAGTGGTTACTTTGCCTTGAGTCGTAATCCTGCCGACCAGATTTGTTCCCGCTCCGCCAGCTTGCCAGTTGGTGAACCAGAGATTTCCATCTGGGCCGAGGACGATTTGCGCATAATAGAGCGAATCCTGGAAGCTACCAGCATTCACATTCGTAGCATACTCGGTGACCTTGCCGGCGGTGGTGATCTTTCCGATCGTGAACTTGCCATTCTGCTTCTGATCGACAAACCAGAGGTTCCCATCCGGACCGACGGTCATGCCCTGCGGGAAACTTCCGCCGGGCAGGGAGAATTGCTTCAACTGTTTGCCACTGGTGTTGACGTGGCCTATCTTGCCTGTGAACTGATCGGTGAACCAGATGTTCCCGTCCGGCCCGCTGGCAATCCCGACCAAGGATTGAGCGCCGGATATCTTGAATTCAGTGACGACTCCGCTTGTGGTGGTATTGCCGATCTTCTCTCCGTAAAGCTCAGCAAACCACAGATTCTTATCTGGGCCGACGGTCATGCTGATGGGCCCAGCTGGACGACCGGGCTTGACCACAAAATCCGTGCTAGCCAAGGTCCAGGCTGAGAGAGAGAGTACCGCGATGATGCAGATCACCAGTTGTTTCCGGACACACTTCGCGTAAGGGCGCATGGGGCATCTCCTGATCGATTGCCTGAGTTTTGGTCCGGGATCGGGGATATCCCGAAAAACTATCGGAACACGCTACAATCCGGAGCGACGCCTTGTCAAGCACGGTGAAGGAGTTTGCACTACCATCCGGAACGGTATCCTTGGCCGCCGATCAGAGGCACGAATCGGCAGCCTTCGAGATCGGCGACCACCGCCTGACCTTCCGATTTGCGCACCAACTGCAAATCCTGAGCGTGCGCCGGACCTACCGGGAGGACCATCCGCCCCCCTTCCCGCAACTGCGCAAATAACGCCTGGGGAACTTGCGGCGCGGCGGCCGAAACGACGATCGCATCAAAGGGGGCGCGCTCCGGAAGACCCTGGCTGCCGTCGCCCGTCCAGACGCTCGCATTGGTGTAGCCGAGCCGGCCGAGCGTGGCTTCGGCCGTGCGAGCCAGAGTCGCCAGGCGCTCCACCGAGTACACCTGCCGGGTGAGTTCGCAAAGCAGGGCGGTCACATAGCCGGAGCCGGTGCCGATCTCGAGTACGGCATCGGAGGGCGTGAGCGAAAGCGCCTCCAGCATGAGTGCCACGATGTAAGGTTGGGATAGGGTCTGGCCTTCACCGATCGGAATCGGATGATCTTCATAGACCTGGTCGCGATATTCCCCGGAAACGAACTCGTGGCGGGGAACGTGGGCCATGGCTGTGAGCACGCGGTCATCGCGAATCCCGCGGGCGCGCAGTTGCGCATTCACCATGTTCTCGCGCTGTGCCGCGAACGGGTCAATCTGGATGTTCGGGGTCATCGCCTTCTCGTCCAGAATAGCGCGAAATGGGTGCCGGCCGAGAGTGAGGTTCATAGAATCTACATTCAGGTGTGCGGGGTCCCGCACCCAAGTGATGCTCTAAGTCATCCTCTATGATGATGGGAATATGCGCGGACAGCTTTTGACTCCAAACTTCGAAGCCAACCTTTTTCGGACGAGGGGATAAAAAAGTGAGTGACGAAGAACGTTACGCTCCGGGGTGGCCAGGAATTCCGCCGCGGTGGACATCGAGCGCGAAGAGTGGAGTGGGCACCGCTCTGAACCAGCACAGCCGGGTGTGGTTCACCACCAGCCACGGCATCTTGAATGAAGTTTATTACCCTCGCGTGGACCAGGCGTGCACCCGCGACACGGGACTCATCGTGACCGATGGGAGCAGCTTCTTCTCCGAAGAGAAACGTAACTGCAAGTTCGAGAACGTCCCCTTCGAGCCGGGAGTGCCCGCTTTTGAGCTATTGAATACGGAACTGCAGGGACGATACCGGATCGAAAAAGAAGTGCTGACCGACCCATATCGTAACGTCGTCCTGCAGAAGATTCGATTTGTTCCCCTGCAAGGAAGGCTGGCTGACTATAGGCTTTATGCCTTGCTGGCTCCGCATCTGGCGAATTGCGGCCGCGCCAATACCGGCTGGGTGGGCGATTACAAGAGCGTGCCCATGCTGTTCGCGGAGCGCAATAACTGCGCGCTGGCCCTGGGTTGTTCGGTTCCCTGGAAGAAGATGTCGGTCGGCTTCGTCGGGTACTCCGATGGCTGGCAGGATCTCTCGAGCAATTTCAAAATGACGTGGGAGTACACCCGCGCAGAGAACGGGAATATTGCGCTCACCGGAGAAATTGATCTGGCTGCTTCCGGAGGTGAGTTCGTTCTGGCGCTTGGCTTTGGCGGCATCTGGTCTGAGGCGGGACAGCAGGTGCGATCCAGCTTGCTCGAACCCTATGAAGAGCTGCGTAAACACTACGTCGAACAGTGGAACAAGTGGCATGAAAGTCTGCTGAAGCTGGACCAACCCGAACGTGAGCACGACCTGTACCGTGCCAGTGTGGCCATGATGCGCACACACGAATCCAAGGATTTCCTGGGAGGTGTGATCGCCAGCCTTTCGATTCCGTGGGGATTCAACAAGGGCGACGAGGATTTGGGCGGGTATCACTTGGTGTGGCCGCGTGATCTGGTCGAAACTGCGCTTGGGTTTTTGGCCGCGGGTGCGCGGCACGATTCGCTGCGAGTGTTGCGCTACCTCGAGTCCACCCAGGAGCCGGATGGGCACTGGGCGCAGAACATGTGGCTGGATGGGCGTCCGTACTGGAACGGCTTGCAAATGGATGAGGCGGCGTTTCCTATCCTGCTGGTGGATTGTCTACGTCGCGACGCTCCGAACTTGCTGGGCGACCTCCGGCGCTGGTGGAGTCTGGTTTATCGCGCGGCCGGGTTCCTGGTACGTAACGGTCCGGTTACACAACAAGATCGTTGGGAAGAGGACGCAGGCTACTCGCCGTTCACGCTGGCAGTAGAAATCGCTGCCCTGCTGGCTGCGGCAGATCTCGCGGACACAGTCGGAGAGTCGGAGATAGCCGCCTATCTTCGCGAGACGGCCGACATCTGGAACGACAGCATTGAACGCTGGGTTTACGCGACCGATACCGACCTGGCACGCCAAATCGGGGTGGAGGGCTATTACGTGCGAATCGCGCCACCAGAGACAGACTGCGCGCCTTCTCCCGCAGCCGGGTTCGTGCCCATCAAGAATCAGCCTCCCGGACAAAGCTTAGAGCCGGCGACACATATGATCAGTCCGGATGCGCTGGCCCTGGTCCGTTTCGGTCTGCGCGCGCCCGACGATCCGCGCATTCTGAATACCGTCAAGGTGATTGACGCACTATTACGCGTGCAATTGCCCCAGGGGCCGTGCTGGTATCGCTACAACGGTGATGGCTACGGGGAGCATGAAGATGGATCGCCTTTTGACGGCACCGGGATTGGACGGGCATGGCCTTTGTTAGCGGGCGAGCGCGCGCACTACGAATTGGCTGCAGGACGCCCGCAGGCCGCCGAAGAACTCTTGCGGGTGATGGAGTTCTCGACGGAAGGAAGCCGGCTGATTCCTGAGCAGGTCTGGGATGCCGCTGACATTCCTGGCCGCGAGTTATTTCTGGGCAAACCTTCCGGTTCGGCGTGCCCTCTGGTGTGGGCTCACGCCGAATACATCAAGCTACGGCGATCTCTGCGCGACGGCAAAATCTTCGATCAGCCACCCCAGACGGTGCAACGCTACCTGGTCGAAAGGAGAAAGTCGCCGTACTTCTGCTGGCGCTTCAACAACAAATGTCGCACCATGCCGCAGGGCAAGAAACTGCGGATCGTATTATTCGCGCCGGCGCGGGTGCATTGGAGCTTCGACGGCTGGCAGACCGTCCGGGACACGGATACGCGAGATAGCGGCTTGGGCACATCGTTTGCAGACCTGTCGAGCGATTCTTTGGCCGTCGGACGTGAGATCGTCTTCACTTTTTACTGGCTGCAGGAGCAGCGTTGGCAAGGGGCGGACTTTACGGTAGTGGTGGAGGACTGGAAGCAATAGAACCGGTAACTTGGCCAGCCAACGCGTACCTAGCCAGTGCCCTGACGGAATCAGAGGGTGTTGTATCGATGGGAATCAGTGGCATGGACTCCCAAAACACTTAACGCAAACGAGAGTTTTGTGGTAGGATTTTCCTACCCGCTATGGCAACGCATCACACGAGGCTCGAATACCTGACCACGACCAAGATCGGCGAGAAGGGCCAGCTAACTGTTCCTAAACAATTCCGCCAGGACCTTGGGCTCGGAACCGGCGCACCCTTTGCGGTCCTGCGCCTGGGGGATGGCCTGATCCTCGTGCCGGAGCAACATCGCTTTGAGCAACTCTGCGAGCAGGTGAGCGCGAGTCTTACAGCTGTGGGTCTGACCCCGGAAGATCTTCTCGCTACCCTTCCGGAGGCCCGTAATCGCGTCTACGCACGGCGCTACGGAAGGAAGGCTTCTGCTACGTCGGCGCGGCGCCGTCCTCGCAACCATCGCGTGAAGTGACCGGCCAGCGCAGAATTCGCCTATTCCTGGACTCGAATGTCCTGACCGGAGGAATTGTTTCTCCCTGGGGACTCGACAAGGCCACGCTGTCGCTCTGCGCCGCGAAGGTGTGCAAGCTTGTGCTTGCCGAAGTGGTCCGTGATGAAGTCGAGGAGAACCTGCTCCTTCATGCGGAAGTCCTGCCGTCGCTCGATGCCGACCAGTTGACCGATGACTATCGCCGTCTCATCAAACTCACCAACCTCGAGATTGTTCCCTACCCGGATCAGGCCTTAGTCCGATCCAGTCGGCACTTGATCCGGCACGCCGCAGACGTTCCGGTGCTCCTGTCCGCCATGGCCAGCAAACCCGACTGGCTGCTGACCCACAATACACGACATTTCACCATGGCCGTGGCCCAGAGAACATTGCTGCGCATCGCAACACCGGCCGAGTTCTTCCGAGCACTTTCCGCGCTGTTTCGGTGAGACTCAGCTACAAAACTGCGGTCGCGCCCACTGTGCCGTATCACACAAGCGCGACGGTCACCCGGTATACACCAGCTCCACCACGGTGCAATCGTCGCTGAGAGGCGTGCCACCGCAGAAGTCTGAGATCGCAGTAAAAATATCTTCCATGGTTCCGGTCTTTGCGGCCAGCTCCAGACGCGAATCCTCAAAGAACTCCCCGCGAGCATTTTCCGCTTCGGTTACGCCATCGGTGACCAACACTACGCGATCCCCCGGCTTCAATTGACAACGGGCACCTTCATACTTGGCATCTGGCAGCAGCCCTACCGGAAGGTTCCCCTGTGCCGGCCTCTGCACCTCCCCATTGGAAACCACCAGCGGAAGAATGTGCCCACAATTCACATACTCCAATTCGCCGTTGCTGTGTATGCGGGCCATGATCACGGTCGCATATTTTTCTCCAATGTGTTTATGCGTAAAAAAACGGTTCACCGCGGTCACGATCTCAGTCAGGGGCATCCGCGCGGTGAGCTGCGAGTAGATCATCCCCTGAAGGGTAGACGCGAGCAAGGCGGCTGAGACCCCCTTTCCACTGACATCGGCAAGCACGACGGTCAATCCTTCTTCGGTCTCAACGGCGTCGAAGAAGTCGCCGCCAATTTCTTTGCAAGATAGGTTTCTACCTTCCACCCTGGCGAACGGCACTTTGGGGATGGTGACTGCCATCAGCCGCTGCTGAATGGAGGCCGCGATAGAGAGTTCCTGCTGATATCGCCGCGCGGATTCTTCGGCCTGCACTAAGCGGGCATTCTCGATGAGCGACGCGGCTTCGGTCGCGATCGCGTGCAAAATATCGTGGCTGACGCTGGAGATATCCCGCGAGGCGAAGCGTGAGTCCACGTACAACGCGCCCATCGCTTCCGCTGCAACCGCAGGGGCGGGAGCATCGGTATCGCGTGTGGTTTGTATCTGAGGTTTGCGCAGGGGGACACAAATCACGGTGCGCAGGTCATAAGCCACAATGCTCTTGCGTCCGCTGAGATCCAGCGAGCGGCTGGTATCGGTGAGCACAAACTCAGAGTTCGACTTCAAAGCGTCTTCGAGAATGGAGTGCGAGATGGTTTTGTCGTCGAGCAGGGGCTCAGCCTTGGAGTTACGTCCAGCCGCCAGGCGCAGTTCCCCCTGGTCGTTTTTCATGAACACGAAGGCCCGTTCGGCGCGGGTAAGCTTCAGGGTCACGTCCAGCAGCGTCATCAGGATTTCGTCGAGCACTCCAACCGTATTCAGCTTGCGGGCCGCTTCCAGAAAGAGAATCAGTTTTTCCAGGTCGGTGGTCTCCTCCGAGATGTGCATCCCGGAGATCTGGCTGAGAAACTCGCGGGCCGAGTTGGAAGTTCCCTGCTGCGGATTGAATACAATATAAGCGACTTCGCGAACCCCGAACTCCAGGCGGTCGTTGCGCTCCAGAGTCTTGCGCTGCACCCGCTCGCCGTTAACGAAGGTTCCGTGTTTGCTGCCCTGATCGACTACGCTGAACACGCCGTTTTCCGAGACAATCAGGGCGTGGTCGCGGGAAACACGAGGGTCGGCGATCACCAAGTCTTTATCGACCTTGCGCCCCACGCTGAAGGGACTGTGGTCGAGATTGATGATGCGCTGTTCGTTACCCTGCACGAAGACAAGAGTCGGAAATACTCCCGAGCCGGTGCCGGACGGCGGGCCAATGATGGTCTGAAATCCCATGCGCCTGTGACATTCCTCCAACAGAAAAACAGCGTCACAAGAATAATGACAGCAACGAACCCCGGTGGGAAGGGGTAAAAGGCCGGTACGTCCCGGCTGCTGCTCCGGCAGTTTGCGGAAAAAGGTTGGAGGTCAGGCAGTTCGAGGCTTCAGGCAGCGCCACGATGAAAGGCGGCCATGGCTTGCTGCTCATTGTCATAGACCTCGAACACCGTGACCAACTTAGTGATCTGCAGGACATCGCGCAGGCGCTGGCCCAGCCCGGTCAGCTTGATATCGGCGCCCGCCGAGCGGGCGGAAGAGTACACCCCGACCAAGGTTCCGAGGCCACCGCTGTCGATATAGGTTACTCCAGAAAGATTCAGCACCACTTGCCGCGTGGAGCCCAAGATGCGCTTAAGGTCGTCGCGGAGCGCGGTGGATTCGTCTCCGAACACGATGCGGCCAGTACATACGACGATCGTGACTCCGTCAGCTTGACGGGTTTCAATCTTGAGGGTCATCTCATCCTCCGAACATTTCGCGCCGAAGTGTGCCAGAAGCCTAACGCGTGTGGCACGGGAATGCAAGTCCGGCTGTAAGGCAATAGTGTTGTGAACGCGGGTCGGCAAATCGTGAGCGAGAAGAAGGAGCACGAACAGAAGCTTGCCATGTAAAGTTCAGCGAAGTTTCTGTTCGTAGTCCACAGGATCACTGAGATAAACAGATAGCAGCAGCAACAGCACCGCGGGCGGAATCGCCAGACTGGTCCAAAGCGGTACCATCCAGGCCTCTTGAACTGACTTCGCTGGTAAGAAAAGCGCAGCGACGGTCAGGACAATGGCGGCCAGCCAAGGCCAAGCGATCACCAAACCGGAAATCACCGCCGTAATGCGCGCGAGGCGGTTCTTGTTCCAAAGCAATTGCCAGTGCTGGACGACAAAGAAGACCGCGGGCAGTAAAAGTACCTGATTGTACGGCGCAGCTGTTGGAAGGATCAAGACCGTTGCGGCCAAAACAGGAACAAGTAGCAGACTGAATGAGGTTGCATCTGCGCGAAACTGCCGCATTCGCCAGCATGCGACTGCCAGCGCCAACAAGATCAGGACGGCCAGAGCCCTTCCCCACCACGGCGAAAGCAGCACTTCCAGAACCGACTGACCTGCACCGGTATATTGCCGATAGGCAGCCACCGCACCGCGAAAGCGCCCGATCCAACCCGGCAACAAGTATTCGGATGCCGCCAAGAAAAATGCCATGGTCAAACCAAATCCCCACACGAAGTTTTGGCGCTTTTGCCAGTTACTAAACACCCAGAGAAGAACCCATCCTGCAACCGGCAACACCAACTGAGGCTTGATCGTGGCCAATGCCAGCAGAACGCCTGCCATTAGAAGATGATCTGCGGCAAGCAGCGCGGCAGATCCGGCAATCAGAGCGCCCACCAGCAGGCTCAACTGCTGCAGCTTTATTCCCTGCAGCACGGGAAAACTTCCCATGGCAAGCACCATTAGAGTTGCCATCGTGGTTAAAGGAGGGCGCCAGCGCAACGGGCGCAGCCAGAGAAATACTGTTGCTACCGTCAGAACCACCAGAAACCAACGAAAGCCGGCCTGTACAGTATCGAAGGGCAAAAATATGGTCGGGGCGAGCAGAAACGTCACGTACACCGGATAGGCAAAACCCTCTTGATCTTTCGGATCGTTCGGGCGCTTGGGATCCAACGGGCGACCGTAGTATCCAATTTGAATCTCACGAGTAATTTCGACGTTGTAAGGATCGCGGTGATGCAGCAGCAGTTCGCGCGCGCCCAACCAGCGGGGATAGAGGTCGGAGAGATTCCCGCGCGGCGTGGCATGCAGCGCGGCATCCGCCATCTGATGTCCAATGAGCACGTATTGCACGTAGAACCACATGCTGCCCGCTAAGAGCAGTGCTAAGAGTAAGCGAAGTTTGGGTTTCCCCAGCAAGATTCAGCCGCGTCACTTTCTCGTCGTTGCCGGTCGGCCTGCATGAAACGGGTAAAGATTGCGAATTCGCAGTGAAATCTGCCCGGCAATTCCAAACATCCCCAGCAGGACCGCCCAGCCCACGAGGGCCAACCGATTAGCGCGCATCAACAAGAACAGTTGCAAGGGCGAGAAGAACAGAACCGCGGCCGCAAAAATCATCAATCCAGCGGGCCATCCGCGAGCCTTGCCCTCGCCGCGCAGTTCATTTGCGAGCAGCAACACGGGGAGCATCAGGATGCTCAAGTCGTAACCCAGGCTGTGATAGCTGACCAGCACGGTGGCAACAGCGGCCAGTGAGAACTTTAAATCGTCCAGACCCCTATTGCCATTGCCACGGCTGAGCCAGGCGGCAAAAAGAAAGATTACACCAGAGATCACCAGGACGACGGCCTTGTAGTCAGGCGCACTATCCAAAATGAGATAAAGAAGACCGCGCAAGTTGGGCATATCTGAGGGCACGATGGCACTCCGGGACATGGTGTCCTCCAATTGAAGGACGTGCTGCGGGTAAGACGTGATTCCTTTCCAACCTACGATCGCGACAGAAACTACTGCCAGGAGCGCAGCCGCCAGCAAGAATCCGTACAACACTTTTTTTCTCCCCTGGGCGAACAACAGCAGGACGAACGGCAGAACAAGATGGAACTTGAATAGCCCAAGGGCTAGGCAGCATCCGGCGCGGGCATCCTGGTTCCTCTTCAGACATACAAAACCCAGGGTATAAAGTAACAACAGCAGGATTGAATCCTGCCCTTGCAGCAAGGTAAAGAAAATCGGGAAAAACGCCAGACTGGCGAGCATCCAAAATGCCCAGGAAAACTTCTGAAGCCGGACCAGGTACGGTCGCAGCAGGAAAGGCAAGACACCCAGCATCCCCAGGTTCACCAGATCCCAAACAAGAAAGGCTCCGCGATAGGAGAGGTAGGTTAAGGGGACAAAGAACAGTGCCTCAAACGGTGGATGGTTATATGGCAACGACCCGGTGCGAAGGGCCGGTGCAAATTCTCTCTTTACCCTCAACTGGGTAGCTTCCTCGTACAAGTGGTGTCCCAAACCTTCACGTACGATGGTTCCCGCGCAGTAGTAGATCGTGAAGTCTGGATATCCTTTCCAGACTAGGTCTCGCGCGTTCCAGAAGACAGAGATGTGGATCAACAGCACAGCGGCCAAGTACAAGGTAGCAGCGAACTTCCATTTGGAGGGTTTCATGCGCCAGCGTGTCGCGAACCAGATGAAGCAACCCCAGGCCCGCTCAAAAAAGCCAGGCGATTCTACACTGCCCGGGCACCGGGCACGATATCATCCTCGCATCGGTGAAGCAGTTTCTCCAAACCCGCCGCCTGTTTGTGATTGTCCTTGCGCTCGGCCTGTTCACGATGGCCGCGCGCGGCGCGACTGATCCCGATCTATGGTGGCATCTGCGAACTGGGCAGCTGATGGTTGCAACCCACCAGGTGTTTCACACCGATCCCTACTCATTCACCCGTTTTGGGCAGCCCTGGATGGACCAGGAATGGTTATCCCAAGTTTTTATCTTCGGTTTGTATCGAACGGCGGGTTGGGGTGGACTGATTGTGGCGTTCGGCGCCTTGATCGCAGTAGCTTTTCTGTTTGTATTCTCGCGTTGTCCGGGGCGGCCTTACGTGGCCGGATCGATCACCGTCTGGGGCGCCCTCGCATCTGCGCCCAGTTGGGGGGTACGACCGCAGATGTTTACTTTTCTGCTGGCCAGCGTGTTTCTCCTGCTCCTGGAGCGCTCGTATCAACGTCCGAATCTCTTATGGTGGACGCCGCCTGTGATGCTGCTTTGGGTCAACCTTCATGCCGGATACGCTTTGGGGATCGCGTTACTCATTTTGTTCATGGTCGGCGACTTGTTGGATCAGGCATTCGGTATCGAGGATGCCCCGCAACTCAGGGCACGTTTTGGCAAACTAGGCTTGGCCATTGCTGCCTGTGTAGCGGTAGTTCCGCTGAATCCCTATGGAGTCGGGATGTATGGGTATCCGCTGGAGACGCTCCGTTCGCGGGCTATGCAGAACTACATCGGGGAATGGGCTTCGCCTGACTTTCACCAGCACCAATACCTGCCTATGCTTCTCATGATGCTCGCTACGCTGGCGTTCCCCGTACTGTCACCCCGGCGTCTGCGCCCACGAGAACTTCTGCTGCTGGTAGTGACGACGTATGCGGCATTGCGTTCGGTACGGCATATCCCGATCTACGCCCTGATCGCAGTTCCCATTCTAAGCGCGACGGTGCAGGCCTGGCTGGAAGAACGCGGTGTGGCCCAGCGGCTGGGAGTGGGGCAAACCCATCAGAGTCGGACCAAGAACTGGGTCAACGCGGTTCTGCTGGCTAGCTTTCTCGCCTTTACCGTGGCGCGGCTACACTACGTGGTGCGAGGTCAAGCCATGACCGAACAGAAGAATTTTCCCGCCGCCACGGTCGCCTTTCTTTCTGCCCGACAACCGCCGAGCCCCATGCTGAACCATTACAACTGGGGTGGATATTTCATCTGGAAGCTGTACCCGGAATACCAGGTTTATATCGACGGTCGTGCCGACCTTTACGGCGATTCCTTCATGGACGATTTCGCGGCCGCTTACTACCTCAAGGGCAACTCCTGGCGAGAGCTTTTAGAGAGATGGTCCATACGGACCGTCGTTCTTCCACCGGACGCCCCGCTGGTCACCGCTCTTCAGGCTATGCCCGATTGGGAGCGGATCTATGCTGATGAGCAAGCCATCGTCTTGACGAGAACTCGGTGAGGATATGGCATTCTCGATTCCGCCTGTTCCGCCGGCGAAAAGCCGAGAGGGGAGGACAACGCCCGGTTGCTGGACCACAAAATGGGGATTTGGACGGCCAAAACCCTTTTTTTGACTGAAAGACACCCATTGTCTTAGTAACTATGGTTACCACAAGAAGCATAAATCCAGGCAAAGTGTGCAAGAAATTTCGCTCGAACCAGTATGCCTCGGGTTATCATTGGCGAGGGAGGGGACGTCAGCCCCTTCGCCTTTCGCAAGCTATTGATTCGACAAAGAAACAACTGTGGCCACCGTGCAAGCGCAGGAGGACCAGAGTTGACAACGGCAGGCGCCAGTGTCTGCGCCGGCGCGTGATTCGAGGGAGGTAACAAATGGAAAACGTCTTTCGTAGGTTATGGCGGGAGGACGAGGCCCAGGATATTGCGGAATACGCGGTCATGCTGGCCGTGATCCTGGTGATCGTAGTTGGTACGATCCGCCTTATTGGCAGCAACGCAAACACGGTCTTCTCTTCCGTGGCCAGCTCGATCGGGCAGTAGGGGTGCGTATTGCCGGCGAGTTTCTTGTTCGCCAATGGGCTAAGACTGAGAAACTCGGCTATGCTTGCACCCAGCTTTCGATGACTGTCGCTGATCAGCAATGATGAGATCGCAAGAAGGATTGCGCGGTCTCTCCGGGCGGTTGCCATCAGCCGGCTTCCGCTGGTGTTTCACCGCTCGACCAGCTTAGAACGCAGTGAGCGAGTTTTGCTTCCTGAGGAGTAGTGATGAATCGCAATCGGCTTTTGCTAATCGGATTTGTCGCTCTGGCATTGGGCGCGTTCGTGAGCTTTGTTGTCTACCGCAATCTGCAGTCGAGAACGGGACCGACTGCTGCCCTCGGGGAAGAGGTGGTCGTGGCGGCGGCAGACTTGCAAGTCGGGACAAGAGTCGAGGATAAGGACATAAGGCTGGTGCGTTTCCCGGCTGGGGATCTGCCTGCCGGTTGCTTCCATCTGAAAACGAAAGTGGTGGGGCGAGGCGTGGTGCTGCCGATTGCCAAAGGGGAATTTATTCTTCCCAGCAAGCTGGCGGGCGAAAATGCAGGGTTCGGTTTGCCGGCACTGATCCCACCTGGAATGCGCGCGGTGTCAGTGCGGGTCAATGACACGACGGCGGTTTCGGGTTTCGTGCTGCCGGGAACGCGTGTGGACGTGCTGCTGACCGGAAATCCCCAAGGCTCGAACGAGCCGCAAACCACGACGGTGTTGGAGAATGTGGCGGTCATCGCCACCGGGCAGAAGTTGGAACGCAATTCCGCGGGTGAACCGCAGAGCGCCCCGGTGGTCACACTGCTGTTGTCGCCGGATGATGCGGAGAGGCTCACTCTGGCCAGTTCCCAGGGCCATATTCAACTGGTCCTGCGCAACCCACTGGACACCGCGCAAACCATGGTGGCCGCGGTTCGATCCGACTCACTGTATAAGAACGTACCCGCAGCGGCGCCGCCCCCGGCGGCCCCGCGGCCCAGACCTAAGCGCATCGCCGTCGAGGTTCCGGCGGCGCCTGCTACTTATACGGTGGAGATCTACAAGGGAGACAAGCGGGAAGAAGACAAGTTCTGAGCACAAGTCAAGTTTCGAGGTCACAAAACATGTTCATCTGCTCCCGTAGGGGAGAGAACCGAGAAATGCCCAGGTTGACGGCGGTAGTTTGGTGCGTTCTGCTGCTTTGCGCTGCTGTGGCGGCCCAGACCCAGGAACCCGGCGCTACTCCGGCTGTCCCGGCCACCCAGGCGGTGCCGGAGCAAGCTGCGCCTGGCTTGCAGCAGGCGGCACCTCCGACCGCACCCGATCAAACCCAGCCGCAGGGGCCCGGCGCCAGTGCGCAAGCCCCAGGCGCTGAATCGCCCGGCTCTGCCCCGCTGCGTGTGATGGTTGGCAAGTCAATACTGATCAACACCACCGAGCGGATTCGGAGAGTTTCGGTCACCGATCCGGGCGTAGCCGATCCTATTGTGGTCGGGCCCACCCAGATTCTGGTGCATGGCCGGTCCGCCGGCGAAGTCTCCCTGCTCATCTGGGATGAACTGGAACGCTCACGCAGCTTCGACCTGCGCGTGGATGTGGACGTCAGCGCCGCGGCTGAGGAAGAAAAAAGTGTATTCCCGGACGAACGCATTACGGTCACTCCTTCCCGTTCCGCGATAGTGCTTTCCGGGCACGTTTCGACCGAGGACATCGCCAAGCGCGCCGGCATGATCGCCGAAGCGTACTCCAAGAATGTAGTGAACGTGCTCACCTTTGGCCCCGTGGGCGCGCAGGAGGTTCTGCTGGAAGTGAAATTCGCTGAGGTTGACCGCACGGCCGTGTTACAACTCGGCGCCAACTTCTTCACTCCAGGCACGGGCAATACCACTGGCACCCTGACTACGGGACAGTATGGCGGGTTTTCCATCTCTACCAGTTCCGCCAGCACCAGCACTGCCGGCGGCACCACCACCACATCCACCTCCAGCACGCCGCCCACGATCAACCTTACCAACGCGTTGAACCTTTTCCTGTTCCGCAGCGACATCAATTTTGGCGCGGTCGTGGAGGCGCTGCAGGCGAAGAACCTGTTGCAGATTCTGGCAGAGCCGAACCTGATTGCAGTCAATGGCAAGGAGGCCAGCTTCCTGGCCGGCGGCGAGTTCCCTTTTCCTGTCGTTCAGCCAGGGCAAGGTTTTACTGCCGTCAGCATCTCGTTCAAGCAGTTCGGAGTAAAGCTGAATTTCACGCCCGTGATCATGCCAAATGGGAACATTCACTTGCGCGTGGTGCCGGAAGTGAGCCAACTGGACTTCGCCAACGGGCTGACCATTTCCGGCTTTAGTGTTCCAGCTTTGAGCACGCGGCGGGCCGACACCGAATTTGAGCTGCAAGACGGTCAAAGCTTCGTGATTGCCGGACTCATCGATAATCGCATGACGGAGATCTACAATAAAGTGCCTGGGCTCGGGGATATTCCGATCCTGGGTAATCTGTTCCGCAGCAAGAATATGCAAAAGAGCAAGTCGGAACTGATGGTTTTGTGCACGGTGCACCGCATCTCCCCAAGTGCGCAAAACCCGGCGCTGCCCAATTATCCGCAGCCCTTTTTGGACAAGGACAAATTTGATGGATCAAAGAAGCCTCCGGGTAGCGGCAAATGAGGGTTGGGGTACAGCCGGCTTTTGCCCAGGCCGTTTCGGCTCGATTAGTCTTTAATGGTTGGGTTTCGCAATTGTGAGGTTTTCTGCACAGGACGTAGCAGCTCATGCCCGAACTTCTGGTTGTAATCATCGCCGGGGATAGCGAACAGCGCGCCGTTTTGCAGGTGCTGGTGGATGGCACTAGCGTGGCCCGGGCCGTGCACACTTGCGCCACCTTTCCCATCGCTGCCACCGATCCGGTCATGCGCCGCGTCCAGAGCGCTAATCCCGACGTAGTCCTGGTGGACATACCCGCCGACAACGCGACTTTGGCTTTGCGGGCGATTGAGCTTTTGCATCAGGAGTTGCCGGATCCAGCGCTCTTTGCCGTGGGCAGCATCGCGCAACCGCAGGTAATCGTGGGCGCTATGCGCTGCGGGGCACGCGAGTTTATCGAGCGGCCGACGACCACCACAGATCTTCTCGAAGCCTTCGTCCGCCTGACCGCGGCTCAGCGTAAAGGGCGACGGGAGGAATCCCGCGGCAAGATTTTTACCGTGGTCAACGCCAAAGGGGGCGGGGGCGCGACCACGATCGCGGTCAATCTCGCGCTGGCCTTGCAGTCCGCCCATGGGAATGTTGCCTTGGTGGACATCGCTCCGCTGGGGCATGCGGCACTGCACATGAACTTGAAGCCGGTATTCAGCGTGACGGATGCAATCCGCAACCTGCACCGTCTGGACGGTTCTCTGCTCGAGAGTTTCACAACCCGGCACAGCGGAGGACTGCAGTTGCTCGCCGGTCCCAACGCTCCGGTTGTCGTCGAGCCTTCGACGGCGGAGTTTGCCAGGTTGTTCGATATGCTGGTCAGCCATTTCCGTTACGTAGTGGTGGATGCTTCCTCACGTCTGGATCCAACCACGCGTCTGGTCTGCAACTTATCGCAAACCGTGTTGATGGTGGCGCACACCGACGTAGCTTCGTTGTGGAGTGCGGCTCGGGTTCAGCAGTATTTAGGGGAGACGGGCGGACGCGAGAAAGTGCAGTTAGTGCTGAATCGCTTTCGCAAGACGCCGGGCTTCAGCAAAACCGATGCCGAGGCTGCGGCCGGCGTCAAGCTGTTGTGGATGATCCCGAATCAGTATTTCGCAGTCTCGACGGCGATTGACCGCGGGATACCAGTTATGCAGCAGAATCACACCGACATTGCACGCTCCTTTGCCGGGCTGGCGGCCCGCTTGACCGAAAACGAATTGGACGTGAAGCGCAAGGCCTGGTCTTTATTTAAGACCGTATAGGAAGTAACGGAGTTCAGGCAGACCCATGGCGAATTTGCAGACCTTCGAGAGAGCCGAATACCAGCAGGTTAAAGCGGATCTCCACCGTAAGATTCTTGACCGGCTGGACCTCGAGAAATTGGGGCGCTCGCCGGGTGACGCCGCCCGCGACGAAGTTCTGGTCCTGATCCGCAATACCGTGAACAGCGAGGCGGTGCCCCTCAGCTTTGCTGAGCGCGAACGTCTGTCGCGCGAGATTCTCGACGAAATCTTCGGCCTCGGGCCGCTGGAACCGCTCCTCAAGGATCCGACCGTTTCCGACATTCTGGTGAACCGTTTCGACAAGGTGTATGTTGAACGCGCCGGCAAGATTGAGCCCACCGGCTTGAGCTTCAAAGACGATCAGCACCTGATGCAGATCATCGACCGGATCGTATCTCGTGTCGGCCGGCGTGTGGACGAATCGTCTCCCATGGTGGATGCGCGCTTGGCGGACGGTTCGCGTGTGAACGCAATCATCCCCCCGCTGGCGATTGATGGGCCGTGTCTATCCATCCGGCGTTTCGGCCGCGATCCCGTCACCGCTCGTAACATGATCGAAAACAAGACTCTGACGGAGCCCATGCTGGAACTGCTTTCCGCCATGGTCAAAGGGCGGCTCAATCTCCTGATTTCTGGAGGAACGGGCGCCGGCAAGACCACGCTGCTGAATGTGCTTTCGGGTTACATTCCGAATTCTGAACGCGTGGTCACGATCGAGGATGCAGCCGAACTGCAGATGAAACAGGAGCACGTGGTGCGCCTCGAAACCCGGCCGCCCAACATTGAAGGCAAAGGCGCAGTGCGGCAACGGCAGCTCGTCATTAACAGTTTGCGTATGCGTCCCGACCGCATTGTGGTGGGCGAGGTGCGCGGCGAAGAAGCCTTCGACATGTTACAGGCCATGAACACCGGCCACGAGGGTTCCCTGACCACGGTGCACGCCAATGCAAACCGTGACGCCTTGGCCCGCTTGGAAAGTATGGTTTCCATGGCTAACCTCAATTTGCCTGAGCATGCCATGCGGGCACAAATCGCTGCCGCCATTCATGCCATCGTGCAGATCGCGCGTCTGTCCGACGGAACCCGCAAGGTAATTTCGGTTTCCGAAGTCACGGGCATGGAAGGCGACGTTATTGCCCTGCAGGATATTTTTGTATTCGAGCGGCTTGGGATTGATGAGAGCGGCAAGGTCAGGGGTCTTTTTAAAGCGACTGGGATTCGGCCCAAATTTGCTGATCGGCTGGCCACTGCCGGTTTGCGGTTGCGGCCTGCGCTGTTTGATTCTCGAATGGAGGTTTAGAGAACTCTGACGGAGTTCCGGATTAAAACATCATGCTAGCGATTATCGCCATCCTGGTTTTCGTGGTCGTTGCGTTGGGCGTGTTTGCGGTCGGTTCTTTGCTGGACCAGCGCAGCGCCCAGGCCCGGCTGTTACGCGAGCGTCTGGCAACCGTGGAGAAGGCGGCGGAACAGGGCCCCGACGAAGAACTTGCCTTGGTGCGCGACGAGATGCTGAGTGAGATTCCAGCGCTGGACAATCTGCTGCGCCGATCCACGCGGATTTCCAACCTGCAGATTCTGCTCGAGCAGGCAAACCTGAAAATGCGGGCAGGAAATATCTTGTTCCTGTGCCTGTTCAGCTCCCTGGCCATGGGCGGACTGGGGCTGCTGATGGCTGGTTCTCTGCCCCAGAATCAGGCTCTACTGTTCGCCTTCACCGGCATCGTGCTAGGGGGAATTCTTCCCTACTCCTATGCTTCGTATCGCAGGACCAAGCGATTCCGGAAGTTTGAGGAATTGTTTCCCGAGGCCATTGATACCTTGGCCAGAGCGGTGCGCGCCGGACACGCTTTTACCACAGCACTGGAGTTGATTGCCAACGAGATCTCCGAGCCGGTGGCCTCGGAGTTCCGCAAGCTGTTTGAAGAGCAGAAGTTCGGCCTGCCGGTCCGGGATGCGCTGATGAACCTCACCGAGCGGATGCCGCTGGTGGACGTCAAGTTCTTTGTTACGGCGGTGATGTTGCAGCGCGAAACCGGGGGCAATTTGGCCGAAATTCTCGATAACCTCTCTTATGTGATCCGGGAACGATTCAAGATCATGCGGCAGGTGCGGGTTTACACGGCGCAGGGACGGCTGACTATGATGCTTTTGATGGGCCTCCCCCCCCTCATTGTGATCGCCATGCTGATGATGAACCCCATGTTCGTTCGACCGTTGTTCGCCGACCCCATTGGCCATACCCTGGTCGTGGCGGGTATTGTGCTGCAAACCGTAGGTTATTTTGTGATTCGCAAGATCATTCAGATTCAGGTCTAAGACATGGCGCTGGCATTGACCATAGTCGTGTTCCTTACTATTGTCCTGGCGATATTTTCGTTTGGGGCAGCGGCCTATGCGCCATCTTCTGTGCTGGGCGCGCGCTTGCGGGCACTGGGCTGGCAGCGGGCCAAGCCGCAGGAAAAGCCGGCGCTCAAAGAGCGACTCGAGCAAGCCCTCGATCCTTTCAGCAAGGCGATTCCGTTATCGCCGAGTGAGGTCTCGCGGACGCGGCGTTGGTTGATCCAGGCGGGCTATCGCGAGCCTCGCCACTTGACCGTGTACGTCGGCAGCCGTTTGGCGACCGCGCTATTGGGGTTTGCGCTGGTCATTCTGGTGAGTGGGTTCAACTCGCCCCTGCTTATGGTGGGGGTGGGAGGTTTCGGTTTCTTTTTGCCCCGCTTTGTGCTGAAGCGACTGATCCGAGCTCGCCAGATGCGGATCACGCTGGGGCTCCCGGACGCGCTGGATCTTACCGTGATCTGCGTCGAAGCCGGGCTAGCGCTGGATCAGGCCATGATGCGCGTGGGCCAGGACCTGCATCACGCCCATCCGGAACTGAGTGACGAGTTCCACCTGGTAAACTTGGAGATGCGGGCCGGCAAGCCCAGAGCGGAAGCCTTGCGCAACCTGGTGGAGCGCACAGGAGTTGACGATATCCGCTCCCTGGTGGGAACATTGATTCAGACAGACCGCTTCGGTACCAGTGTGGCCCAGGCTTTGCGCGTGCACTCGGACTCGTTGCGCACCGAGCGCCGGCAAAGAGCCGAAGAGCAAGCCGCCAAGACAACGATTAAAATGGTGATCCCCCTCGTATTATTTGTCCTCCCCTCGATCATGTTTGTCACCCTCGGGCCGGCCGTGATCCAGTTGATCCGGACGCTGATGCCAGAGATGGGAAAGTGAAAACGCCTTAGGTCAAGAATTGAATCCAGGAGTTGTGATGTCGGTAACGAGTCCCAAAGGATATGCGTTCAATCGAACGCGCCACGCCTATCTGGCCACTCGTTTGTCGGTCGCCGGAACCCACTGGTCACGCCTGCGCGGACTAATCGGCATGAATGCGGAGAAGTTTTCCGTCGGCAACGGCCTTTGGATTGTCCCCTGCCACGGCGTACATACGCTGGCCATGAACTTCCCGATTGACGTCATTTATCTGGACGCGAATAAGTTAGTAGTACATATGGAACAAAATCTGAAACCGTGGCGAATGGCGCGCGTGAGCATGCGGGCGGCCTCGGTTCTCGAATTGCCGGGCAACACGCTTGAGCCGAGCGGAACTGTGATCGGGGATGAAATTGAGATTGCTTTCGGCCAGGCGCGGGAGACCGGTTCGGCATGAACGACGCGCCCAAGCTGCTGGTCGAATGGTCGTCACCGTGGCAGGAATTTCGCACGGCCATCCGGCCTGCGCTGGAACGCTCTCTTGAGCCCTTGGGCGGAGAAGCCCCGGTCGGGCTATTTCCTTACCGGCAAATGCTCGCCTCCTGGGTGCTCGAGGTTGCACTGTTGGTGCTTGCGATCGTCCTGCCAGCCAAGTTGGCCGGCCTGGGGCCCTACCAGCCGCCGCCTTTGCCGAAATACGACGTCATTTATTTCTCTGGTGACGAACTGCCCCAAGTCGAGGACGCAGGCGGAGCACGGGCCGGGCGCTCGGGGCGCGCCGGCGGGCACCAGGCTCATCACCGCACTCAGACCATTCGTGTGGCGCGCGGGGATTCATTGCGGGAAAAGGTGGTGGATGCTCCCAAGCTGAACTTGCCGCAGTCGGATTCGGCAGTTGCCAATCTGCTGGCCTACAAGCCAATTCCTGGCCCCGCACCCTTGGAAGGTCTGAAATCTTCTCAGCGGGCTCCAGCCATGGCAGAGGCGGTAGTGCCTCCAACACCGGAGGTTCAACGCGACAAGATGCGGGCCGCGCTGGCAGCAAGCGCGAGCGTCGTTCCGCCCAGTCCTAGTGCTCCGCAAAGCGATTTTACTTCGATCCGCGTGCCAGGTTCGGAAGCTGTGGCCGTAGTTCCGCCGCCAGTCTCTGCCCCAGAGCAGGTCACTAACTTACACCCCAAACTTACGTTGCCTCCGCCCAGCGTGATCGCGCCGCCTCCAACAGAAATAGCGCGGGACATCAGGTCCATGGGACCGGGGTTCGGCGCGGGCGAGTTGCAGAAGCAGGTGATCCCGCCGCCGGTTCAGGTGGGCAACACTTCGACCGAGCACCGCGCATTTGGCGGCGCAGGCAATGCCGCCGTAGTACCGCCTCCGGTGCAGTTGAACGGTGCTTCGACCGGAAACCGTGTAGTGGCCGGCTTAAATAATCCCAACGTCGTGCCTCCTCCAGCTCAGGTGGGTGGTGGTTCGCTACGTCATCAGCAGGTTGCGGGTTTGGGCGGTGGCGGCACGGCCGTGGTTCCACCGCCGCCGACAATTTCCTCGGGCAGCTCGCTTTCTGGCATGGGGAGCGGCAACCGCGGCACGGGACTGGGCGGTCCAGGAGACGCCGGCGCAGTGGCTGCGCCACCGGCCAACGGCGGTGGTAGCGGAGGCGGAACGGGGATTGTGGTTTCCAGCCAGCCGGGATCGAAGGTCGGCGTCCCGGGAAACGGTGGCGCGGGATCGCTGGCGATGTCCCCATCTGGCGGAGCCAAGCCGGGATTGGGTGGATCGGGCGGCGGATCCGGTATCGGACGCGGCGAGGGAGCGGGAAGCGGACTTTCCGGCGAAGGCCCCGGCGCTGCAAAGGACGGCACGGGCCGCGGATCGGACGCCATGGCGGCGGGTGGAATTTCGCCTTATCCTGGCGCTGGGGGCGCTGGTAACGGAACTGCCGGCAAACCGCCCATGCCCGGAGTCTCCGTGCGCGGCGGCAGCAATACGATTACTCTGCCGAGTTTTGCTGCAAATGGAAGCCAACCCACGGACCCCAGGCGCTCGTCCACTGCTAACAAGCGTGGCGGGCCAGACATCACCATCGTCGCGTCTTCGCGCTCCGGGGGCGCGTTCAACTTCTACGGCCAGCTCAAGGGCGACAAAGTCTACACCATTTACCTCGAGACCGCACTTGGCACCGCGGTCATGCAGTACGCTGACCCCACATCGGCGGAGCACCCGTACGGGCAAGATTTGACTGCCCCTCAGCAGCTCCGCACTGATTTACCCGCCGGTCTGCCGCGCGCGAGGCTGGTAATTGCGTGCATTCTTACTCCTTCCGGATTGCTGCGCGATCCCCGAGTGCTCGATCCCGGTCCCGCCGTGATGACCAGCAAGGTCCTGGCAGCGTTGTCCAGATGGAAATTCCGTCCAGCATTTCGCGGGGACCAACCGGTTGAGGTCAACGTGTTTCTCGGGTTCAACATCGACACCAACTGAGTTCTCACCCCGTCACGAGATCCGGAGCTTTTCTTTCATCGGAGTTTCACACGCGCCCGGCGGTCCCCCTACTTCGTCAATCTGCGAAAGAGAACGGCAGTCGTGTCTTCATGCACGACAATCCACTGCGGGGTTTGTTTCAGGATCGTGCCCAGCGACGAGTTCTCCTGCACTAATATCCAGTCCACGTGCTGTTCGTCCAGCAGCTTGCTCCAGTCGGGCTGGACGAACACGATCTTCAAGTAATCCTTGAAGAAGTCATCGCCATACAAATCATGGCGATCATCTACGAACACCTTATTTTGAGGGTAGAGGCGGTAGATCAAGTATCCGCCCCAAAGGTCGGGGCAAAAGATGGGCTCGCGGATTTCGCGGTCGGCAATCACTTGCGCGGCCTCTACCGGAAACCGCTTTTCGTCGAAATATGCATTGATGAACTGGGCCGAGCCCAGCTTGCCTCCATGCATACAGGCCCACAGACCCAGAACAAAAACCAGCACCAGCCAGTGATGGCTGCGTAGATGCAGTTCCAGATTTTGCATCCGTGAGCCGAAGGAGTGCAGGCGAGAGAATACCGAGCGCAGCCACGAAGCAGTGGGAGAGCTTTCGCCGGCCTCGGCGATGGTCTGCGAAAGCAGCGGCGCAACCATCAGCGTTAGCAGTAGCGAAGACACGGGAAGGTTGCGCGTAGCGTAAAGACCGCTGTAAGCCGCGAAGAGAATCACCAGCAACTGGATGGGCTGGGGCTTCCGGCGCGCGCTGGCTAACGCCACAATCGTCACCAGCAACAGGATCGCGAAACACTGCTGTGCTGCACCGTGAAAATCCGGCGTGCGGAACTCGCTGATGCGATCCATCAGAAACCGGTCCGACAGATACCGGTAGACGTGCAGGTGCAGCATATATCCGTAAGGGTTGATGAAGCTCGCAAGCAGCGAAAGCGCCGCGACCACGTTCACCCGCTTCAGCCATGTTCCAACTGCTTCGCGCTGCTCCTTGTGAGCGAAGTACTGAATGACTCCACCAATGAAGTACACCGCCAACAACAGGAAGCCCAGCAGGAATCCGCCGTGCAGGTTGACCCAGAGCAGCATCAAAGCGGGCAACCAAAACAGCCGGCGGTTCTTCTCGGGGCTGGGCGCAGTGGCGGAGGATTCGAGCAGTTCGAACCAGATCACCGCAAAAAGCCAGCTCACAACATGCGGTCGCGCCAGAAAGTGGACCGCAGACGAGGCCAAGGCCAAGATCAGGAGGAAAAGTGTGACCGGCAGACTTCCGCCCCGCCGAATCGTGAGGTAGAACGTCAACACAAACGTGGCGGCAATGATGGCCGCCGTGTAGAACACGACACCGTTCAGCCCGAGCGCCTGATGAATGGCCGCGATCAGCAGGTCGTACAGCCATTCCCAGGCATACCAGGGATGCCCGCTCATGGTCGCGGAGAACGAATCAACGCGTGGGATCGCGTGCGTGTGCAACATCTGCTGCCCGTTCCGGATGTGCCACCCCGTATCGCCATCGCGCAGCAGAAGCCGTCCCAGCGCTCCGCAACTCAGGCCCAACAACAGCGTGATAAAGAGTAAGTCGGCAACCGATGGTATTAAGAGGTGAAACCAATACACATTAGGGGTAGTCGAATTTGGGTGTGGTGCGGCGCGTGCTTCCTGCGCTCCAGACTGAGGCGTCTTATCGGGATGCGGCCGTTCCTGCGTAGGTTTCGAATGCAAATGATCTGCTCGCGCCAACCTCGCCATGTTATCCGATCAGGCGAACCGCCACGAGTGGCTTGACTGATTTCCCCGCAAGAGTTGCTTATGGATGGTACTGAAGAAAACCGATTCCCACCCGCATGTGATGCAACCAACGGTCCGGAAGGCTGGCGGCAATGATCAGCCCCAGCGCGGCGTGAACCAGCCCCAGAGGATAGAGGTTGCGATAGCGCCGAAACATTTCGCAGAAGAACACGCCGCCGATGAAACTCATCACGGTCAATGCGGGGCTGGGAATATGAGCCGAGGCAAATAGAAGGGTTGCAGCCAACACGGCTCGCCGGCCGCCAAGAAGCGATTCCAGACGGACATAGAAGAACGACTGCAGTATGAACTGCTGCTGCAACGCCCAGACCGCATATTGCCAGGCCCTGCTCCACGGCACGGGATGGTTTGGCCCGAGATTCGCAATTACTGCACCAGCCACGCCGATCACAACTACCAGGAGCAGCCCGGCACCAAGTATTACGACGGCTCCGTCGGCAGGATGAGTCAGCCCCAATTCGCGAGCCGAATAACTTCCTCGCACCGTGAACCACAGGATGAAGAATGCAGCGAAGAGGTTTACGACAGCGTTGAAGCGGCCCTGCGGCGTCCACACTGCCACCATGATCAATGCGTAGACCAGCCCAACCGGGAGCCAGTTCGCCGGATCAGAAACAGGCGAGCGGACCGGGTGGTTTGGGTTCAGAGTTTGCGCCGAAATCAGCTGGCTATTGCGCGGAATCCGAGGAACAAAACTTTTCGACTCGGCGGGCATGGCAAGAATCCAATAGCATGTAAAAGACAACTGGGCTTGGACCCGCACACCAGAATATCAGGTGCTGGCTTCGATAACTCAAGCGCATGGCAAGCAAATCCATACCGCGAGTGGTGATTGTCGGAGGAGGTTTCGGGGGCCTGAATGCGGCTCGCCGGCTGGCGCATTCTCCGGTTCGGATCACGTTGATCGACCGCAAGAACCACCATACTTTCCAACCGCTGCTTTACCAGGTGGCGACAGCAGGGCTGTCTCCCGGAGAAATCGCTGCGGCCATCCGCTGGATCGTTCGTGGCCAGCGCAACATTGAAGTTTTGCTCGGAGAGGTGACGGATATCGACCTGGAGCGGCGGTTGGTCAAGCTCCCCGATCTTGAAATTCCCTATGACTATTTGATCGTTGCAGCGGGCGCCAGCCACGCCTACTTCGGTCACGACGAATGGGAGCCGCTGGCTCCAGGCTTGAAAACGATTGAGGACGCGCTGGAAATCCGTCGCCGGGTTCTGCTCGCGTTCGAACTGGCCGAGCGCCAAGCCGCAAGTGGCGGGGGGCAAGCTCAGTTGAATTTCGTGATCGTCGGTGGGGGGCCGACGGGAGTGGAATTGGCGGGGACGCTGGCTGAGATCTCGCGCAAGGCCTTGGCCAGTGAATTCCTTTCGATCGATCCTAAGCGCACGCGCATCATCCTGTTGGAAGGCGGTCCGCGCATTCTGCCCACGTATCCGGAAGATCTCTCACGGAGCGCTGAAGAACAACTGCGCGGATTGGGAGTCGAGGTGCATACTTCGGCGATGGTCACTGGCGTCGAAGCCGGCCTTGTGCGCATGGGCGGGACAAAGCTGCCTGCGGCCGTAATTCTCTGGGCTGCAGGAGTCGCCGCTTCGCCTCTCGGCAAGAAGTTAGGAGCGCCAGTCGACCGCGCCGGAAGGGTGCTGGTGAATCCTGATTTGAGCATTCCGGGTCATCCTGAGATCTTCGTGATTGGCGACCTGGCAGCCTTGAAAAACAAAGATGGCAGAATGCTGCCGGGAGTGGCGCCGGTCGCGATGCAGCAAGGAACGGCAACGGCAAAGAACATTGAACGCGATTTGCGCGGCGAGCCACGGCAGAGTTTTCATTACCTGGACAAAGGAAGTCTTGCGACGATCGGCCGGGCCGCTGCGGTAGCGCAATTTGGCAAGATTCACATTTCCGGCTTCATCGCCTGGCTGTCGTGGCTCTTCATCCACATCTTTTTCCTGATTGGATTCCGCAACCGGATTATCGTGTTCATTCAGTGGGCGTGGTCGTACTTCACCTATGAGCGTGGCGCCCGCTTGATCACGGGGGATCAACGGCTGCCGGGCTGGGAGGAGTTACGGCGAGAGACGACCAACGAACGGATAAGCGCTTGAACTGTGAAGGATGTCGACTGCCTGGGCGCGGCAGAAGAGGAGAGCCCGCTAGAGCCTTTCGACTGACAGGCGATGGGGGATGTGCCGCTATAATCTACTTGCCTTGAAATTTCTTCGGCTCAGTGCAGTTTTGCCTCTCGTGTTGCTGTTGTCAGCAGTCGCACGAGCCCAGGAGCCGACCACGGCGGGTCAGACCGTGCTGGTTGTCCCTTTTGATAACCAATCGAAGGCTCCGGGGATCGAGTGGATCGGCGACGCCTTTCCTGAGTTGCTGCAAGGACGCCTCGATTCTCCCACGCTGTACGTGTTGCCTCGCGAGGAGCGTCTGCGTGCTTATGACCGGCTGGGCATCCCGGTCGATCTTCACCCTTCGCGGGCAACGGTCTATAAGATCGCGGAACAGCTTGACGTGGATTACGTGGTCCTCGGCGCTTACCGCTTCGATGGGAGAGCCTTCACGACGACTGCGCAACTCCTGGATATGCGCCGCGAGCGCCTTCTGCCAGAAATGACGGAATCCGGACCCTTGATCGAACTCATTGACGTCCAGACCGCGCTCGCCTGGGACGTGTTGCATACCCTTCGCCCGGATTTTTCCACGACTCGGCAAGCGTATCTCGCGGCGGTGCCTCCGATCCGGTTGGACGCATTCGAGAACTACATCCGCGGAATCATTGCGCCAACCGCGGAAGAGCAGATCGGGCACTTTCGCGAAGCGGTGCGTCTCGACCCGGCATACTGCGAAGCGCTCCTGCAACTGGGCAAGACTTACTATGGGGAACGTCAATATGGGCAGGCGGCCACATGGCTGGCGCGCTTCCCGCAAGACAGCCCGCTGGCGGGAGAAGCTAACTTCTATCTCGGCTTGGCGGCGTATTCCGAGGGAAACTTTTCCCGGGCCGAGTCGGCGTTCGCCTTCGTCGCCGCGCGGCTGCCGTTGGCCGAGGTGTACAACAATCTGGGAGTGGTCAAGGCTCGCCGGGACAGGAGAAGTGCCGCCGAATACTTTCGGAAGGCCAGCGACTCTGATCCCAACGATCCGGATTATCACTTCAACCTCAGTTTGCAACTCTACCGCACGGGCGATGTTGCCGGTGCATCTCGCCAGCTGCGCGAAACTTTGTCGTTGCGGCCCGGCGATCTGGAAGCTAAATCTCTGCTTGACACAATCGCGGCCCAAGCCAGTGCCCGGGCCGAGCGAATGCCTGTGCCGGCTAGCGAGAAGATTCCGCTTGAACGCATGCAGGCAAACTATGACGAAAGTTCATTTCGCCAGCTTGCCCTGAAAATTGACGCTGTCGCGGAGTTGCGTCTGGCCAAGTCCGATCCCCGGACCCATGCACAGTTCCACAGTGATCGCGGCCACGAATTGCTCGCCCAAGGCTTCATTTCCGAAGCCGAACACGAATTTCGTGAGGCGATCACGCTTAACTCCGCGAACGCGGAGGCACACGCCGGGCTGGCGGCGGTGCTGGAGGCCGCGGATAAGGACCATGACGCCCGATCCGAAGCCGAGGAAGCATTGCGCCTCCGCCAGTTTGCCGAACCACTTCTTGTAATGGTGCGCCTCGATTTGAGAGACAATAGAACTGAGGCGGCCGCCCAGGACGTGGACCAAGCGTTACGCTTAGAGCCTTCCAATGCGGCCGCACAGGCGCTGCAACGCGCCGTCGCAGCCAAGCTGGCGCAGGAAGCGCAGCCGCTGCCAAAGCCATGAAACTGTTTTCCCCTTCGCGCAATCTTTACGGGATTTTGGCCGGCTTCCTCCTGTTCGCCGTTTCTTCCTCGGCTGATGTGCTGAAGATCGTAGTAGACGACGCCATCCATCCCATCACCAATGAGTACATTGGCCGCGCCATTGCAGAAGCCGAACGCAACAAGGATCAGGCTTTGCTGATCGAAATCAACACGCCCGGCGGCCTGCTCGAATCTACCCGCGACATCATCGAAAAAATCCTAGCCTCACCCGTACCGGTGATCATCTACGTTAGTCCCAGCGGCAGCCGCGCTGCCTCCGCCGGATTCTTTATTCTCGAAAGCGCGGACGTGGCGGCGATGGCCCCAGGCAGCAACACCGGAGCAGCTCATCCCGTCACTATTGGGGGCGGCAAGATGGACGACGTGATGAAGGAAAAGATGGAGAACGACTCCGCCGCCCTGATGCGGTCGGTGGTGGCGAAGCGCGGCCGAAATGTTGAGGTCGCGGAGAGCGCAGTGCGTCAGTCCAAGTCTTTCACCGATCAGGAAGCGCTTTCGCAAAAGCTGATTGACTACGTGGCCACCAGCGAAGAAGACCTGTTCAAGCAACTACAGGGCAAACCGCTGAAACGCTTCAACGGCCAGACCGTCACGTTGAATCTGGTCGGTGAACCGGTCCGGCCATTCGACATGACGCTTCGGCAACGTATCCTCGCTTATATGATGGACCCAAACATCGCGTTCATTCTGCTCGCGGTCGGTGCGCTCGCACTCTACGCCGAGTTCAACCACCCCGGCGCGGTCGTGCCTGGAACTGTCGGCGTCATTTTTATCCTTCTGGCTGTCTTTGCGCTGAATTTGCTTCCCACCCGGTTCGCTGCCGTAGTTCTGATTTTTGCTTCATTCATCCTGTTCGCGCTGGAGGCGAAGTTTGCGACTCACGGAGTCCTGGCGATCGGCGGCATTGTTACGCTCACGCTGGGTGGATTGTTGCTGGTGGACGCGCCCATCCCGGAGATGCGAGTTCATCTGCTGACAGCACTCGCGGTGAGCATTCCGCTGGGAATCATCACCGTCTTCCTGATGAGCATCGCGTTGAAAGCGCGGGCCAATAAGATCGTGACCGGAGCGCAAGGACTGGTCGGCGAAATCGGCTTGGCCCAAACCGCTCTGGCTCCGCAGGGCAAAGTCTTCATTCACGGGGAACTCTGGGACGCGATGTCCACTCAAAGCATAGTGCCCGGACAGCCTGTGGTGGTGAGGCAGGTAGAGGGACTGCAATTACGGGTGGATCCAGTGCCGGCCACGCAGAAGACGATGGCAACAACGACGTAACAAAGGCCGTAAACACCGGTCGGCTCGAATCGCTTCCTGCTAAGGCGTTTGGGTCACTTACCCGTGCCCTGCAGATGTACCTTCTGCGGGCTTCCCGGTGCGTTGTCAGCGATGCTCACCTCTCCGGTGCGCAGTCCTTTAGCTGTGGGCTTGAACGACACCTGGATCGTGCATCTTCCCCCGACCGCGAGGCTCTTCCCACAGTTGTTGTGTTCCAGAAAATCTCCGCTCACGGTGATGCGGTTGATCTTGAGCTTGGCGTTGCCACTGTTCGTCAGTGTGACCTTCTTTGGCGAGCTGGTTTTGCCCACCTGTACCGTCCCGAAGTTCAACGTCGTCGGAAAGAGGTAGGGTGTGGGAGTGCTCAAGTACAAAAAGACAACCGGGGAGTTAGAGGAGGTCTCTCCGGTCATCCCGAGGTCACTGACGCCGTCAGAGTTAAAATCACCGGCAATCGGGGTTACCCCAAGAAAGTAGCCAGAGTAAGAATCGTACTCTTCAGGAAGACCGAATGTGCCATCCCCATTGCCGGCCATGATGAAAGCCGCAGGGTAGTTACAACAACCGCTGCCTTCGACGAGATCGAGCTTGCCATCGCCATTAAAATCGGATGTTTGCAAAAGGCCGTTAAACTGGTACCCGGAGTCGGAATAGACCGGACTCGCAAAAGTACCATCCCCGTTTCCTGCCAGGAAGGCTATCGCGCTGGCTGGATACCCGTTAGTGCCGATCACGATGTCGAGTTTTCCATCGCCGTTGAAGTCCGCTAGCACAGGCGGGGAACTGTAATAGTCACTAGGGCCAAAAATCGGTTCTTTGAATGTTCCGTCGCCGTTGCCCAAGAACACGAGGATGCTGGAGTTGGCGCTCGTAACAATGAGGTCCAGATTGCCGTCCGCGTTAACATCAGCAACGGCAACATTGGAGGAAAAGTATATGACGTACTGTGCTCCTGCTGTAAATGTGCCGTCACCGTTACTGAGGTAGATATTCAGAGACGGACTGTTGTAATAGCCAGTAGTTACGACCACATCAGACTTACCATCATTGTTGAAGTCGCCAACGGCCAACGAGTTGATCGAGTAGTTGAACGACGTGTCGACTCCGGTTCCGAAGGTCCCGTCGCCTGCGCCGAGTAGAACTTCGAACCCAGCACTATCAAGCACCAACAGATCCTTCTTGGCGTCACCGTTGAAGTCTCCCACCTGCATGAAAGATGTTGCTGCAGACGAACCCAGAGCCGAATTGATTGGTTGGCCAAACGTGCCATTCTCTTTGCCGAGTTCGACCGACACCTGCCCGTTCGGGTACGCCTGTTCTGCTACTGCCAAATCGAGTTTTCCATCTCCATTGAAGTCGGCTGCGACACCAGCGCCTAAGGAGTATGACGTCGGGGCCAGCGCGACACTTCGCGAATCCATGAAAGTGCCGTCTCCATTGCCTAGTAACACAACAACGGTGCCAGTCGAGTAGTTTGAAGCGGTCATGCCTAGCAGATCGGGCTGACCATCGCCATTGATATCGGCAGCGACCATTGGAGTAGTCGCAACCGGAGACGAAACAGGATTGTTGAATGTGCCATCGCCGTTGCCGAGCATGATCCAAACTCCGTTTAAGGCGATGTCCAGCTTGCCGTCGTGATTGAAATCAGCCACAAGCAAGCCCTGCCCATTCACATATGGAGCGTTAGAAATCTGAACGGGATTCTGGAAACTGCCATCGCCGTTACCCAGCGAAAGATAGAGGCCGTAGCTGAGAATAACTACATCCACCTTCCCATCGCGGTTGAAATCGCCCAAGGCTAAGGCCGACGCACTGCTAG
>CAVYPX010000019.1:0-84334 GCA_963770485.1 uncultured Acidobacteriota bacterium | reverse complement strand
AATCCGATGCTCTATCCGTTTGAGCTACGCGCCCGTTCCTGATTCAATTGTAGTTATCCCTCTCCTGGCGTCAACGTCCTTGCAGATTCATTGCAGAATAGCAGAAGCCGTGTCGCCGATTCCGGCTTGGCGTAGAAAAGAATTGTTTACACTCCGGCCCA
Organism: uncultured Acidobacteriota bacterium; assembly: GCA_963770485.1. GTDB lineage: Bacteria > Acidobacteriota > Terriglobia > Terriglobales > Acidobacteriaceae > CAVVEC01. Next base: position 84,173 of record CAVYPX010000019.1, on the reverse strand, counting down.
CACTAGCGTGTAGCCGCGGCTCCAAGCGTCCACTTCCCGATATGCCCTGGGGCCTGTTCCGTCAAGGTGCACGAAACCAGCCGTGGGGTCCACACCCTACCGTACCCCCGAAAGCTGTACCCCATGTGTTCTTGCCGAGAGACGTGGTGCCGAACCAGTTGCCCTTGAGGCAGGCTCCGAAAAGATGGCCGACAATTAGTGACCCTCACCCTGATCCGATACTCTGTAGTCGCAGGCTTCCCGGCAGGGCGGGCAATAGTACAAACCATCTTCACAAAGACGAATATCCATTTGCGACTGGCAGAGACAGCAATATTTTTCGCAGTCACACCGGTCTTCGGTCATTTCGCACTGCATACAGCGGTACTTTTTCTTGGTGGTGGTGGCCATGGGCGAACTGTAGCGCGGCGGGCTGGAGCGGGGAAAGTGCCGTTGGTAACTGGGAAGGTCTCGAGGTCCGGTCCTCAGGAATCTGCCCCCACGCCCCCGGTTGATGCCTTCACCGCCCACGTGTTAGGGTAGTAAGTCTCACCGTCCGGCATTCCGGCCACTGCTTCCGATCGAGGCGCCATTGTCAGCCGTTGAAATGACCACACCGACCGTTCGCAAAACCGCGCTGAACCCCGTCCATCGCCGGATGGGCGCAAAAATGGTCGAATTCAACGGCTGGGACATGCCGGTCGAGTACCCGGCGGTCGGCGGCATTATTGCCGAGCACAATGCGGTGCGCACCGGGGTCGGCATCTTCGACGTCAGCCACATGGGCGACATCCGCCTGCAGGGCCCGCAAGCCTTGGCCGCCGTCCAGCACATTTCGATGAATGATGCCTCGCGGCTGGCCATTGGGCAGGCGCAGTATTCGGCCCTGCTCTATCCCCAAGGGACGTTTGTCGATGATGTGATCGTGCATCGCCTGGGCGAAGACGACTACCTGCTGGTGATCAATGCGGGCACGCGGGAAAAAGACTTCAATTGGGTGCGCGACAACACCCGCCAGTTCAACTGCAAAGTCGAGAATCTTTCCGACGACTTCACCCAAATCGCCATTCAGGGCCCCAAGGGCGTGAACCTGCTGCAGAAGCTGACGGATGCTGATTTGTCTGCAGTGAAGTTCTATTGGCTAACTCGCGGAACCGTCTGCGGCCTGAAGAACATTCTGATCGCGCGCACCGGCTACACGGCCGAGGACGGATTCGAAATCTACGTGCCCGCTGACGAAGCCACCAGTGCCATGGTGTGGAATAAAGTGCTCGACGCGGGGAAAGAATTCGGAGTTGTGCCTTGCGGCCTGGGAGCGCGCAACACTCTGCGCCTCGAAGGCAAGCTCCCTCTCTACGGCCACGAGATTTCCGATACGATCAATGTCTGGGAGGCCGGCCTCGATCGCTTCTGCAAGATGGAGAAGGCGGACTTCATCGGACGCGCTGCGCTGGAGAAGGCGAAATCCGCGGGCTTGAGGCGGACCCTCGTCGGACTGGAGATGATTGATCGGGGCATCGCCCGCGATGGATATAAAGTTCTGGACGACGGCGGACGCGAGATTGGGTACGTCACCAGCGGATCTTACGCGCCTTTCTTGAAGAAGAATATTGCGCTGGCCTACGTGCCGCCTGAGTTGGGTAATGTCGGGTCGATTGTGAAAGTCGAGATTCGCGGTCAGGGTGTGCGGGCGCAGGTGGTGCCAACGCCGTTTTATAAGCGAAAGAAACAGTAGTTAGTGGCTGGTAGCTAGGAGCTAGCATGGTAGTGGCTCAATTTGATTTGTCATCCCGAGCAAGCGTTCTTTGCGCAGCGAGAGATCTGAGCGAGCCCGCGCAGAGGCGTCGCGTACTTTGCGACGCAATAATCGCGCGTTTGGCTCGCTTCCATATCAAACTGAGCCACTACCGCTAGAATTACGAGTTTGGAGCCAGGAGCGCACGGAAATGGCATATCCCGCCGACTTCAAGTACACCAAAGAACATGAGTGGATCAAAGCCGACGGCAAAACCGCGACCATCGGCATCACCAACTACGCCCAGGAATCGCTGGGCGACATTGTCTTTGTGGACCTGCCCAAGCCCGGCGCGGAGATCACAGCGGGCAAGACGTTTGGCTCGGTAGAATCAGTCAAGGCGGTTTCGGACTTGTACGCCCCCGCCTCTGGCACTGTGACCGAGGTAAACGGCGAACTGGCGACCGCGCCGGAAAAAATCAATAAAGACGCTCACGGATCCTGGATAGTGAAGCTGGCCCTGAAAAATCCGGGCGAATTGAACTCGCTACTCTCTGCCGCCGACTATGAAAAGTTCGTGGCGGAAGAAGGCGGGCACTAAGCGGCTGAGGAAGCTTAAGCACGTCCCAACTGAGTGAAGGTTACTATCAGCTTGTTGAAGAATCTCTATTTCGTTGTCATCCCGAGCGGAGCGAGGGATCTGCAGTTCTTCTCAATCCAAGAAAAACTGCAGATTCCTCGTCGCTCTCGCTCCTCGGAATGACAAGTCTTTAGGTTTTTTCAATCGGCTTCTAAAGACAAGGTTCTTATGCGCTATTTACCTAAATCTCCTGCCGACCGCGAGGCCATCCTGAAAGCCATTGGCGCGCGTTCGATCGACGACCTGTTTGCGCCCATTCCCGCTGAGTACCGGCTTCATCGCGATCTCAAGGTTCCACACCAAATGGCCGAGTCCGAAATTGTGGACTGGTTTCGCGAGCGTTCGCGGGAAAACGGCGATGGCTACATCACCTTCCTCGGCGCGGGCGCTTACTCTCACTATCGTCCCGTCATTATTGATTCACTGATCTCGCGCGGAGAATTCCTGACTGCGTACACGCCGTACCAAGCGGAAATTTCCCAAGGCACGCTGCAGTCCATCTTCGAGTTCCAGACCATGATCTGCGAGCTCACCGGAATGGAAGTGGCCAACGCCTCCATGTACGACGGGTCTACCGCGGCTACGGAAGCGGTGATGATGGCCGTCCGTCTCACCGGACGTCGCTCCGTAGCGATTGCTCGGAGTCTCCATCCGGAGTACCGGGAAGTCCTAGCTACTTATGCGTCTCACCAGGGCATGCCACTCGCGAGCGTTGGTTTCACCGAAAGCGGCCGGCTCGATTTGAAAGAGCTGGAAAAATCGATTACGCAGGACACAGCATGCGTGCTCGTACAGTCGCCGAACTTCTTCGGAACGATTGAAGATGTCGCCGCCATTGCCGAAATTGCGCATCAGCGAGGTGCGATGCTGGTGGCCTCGATTGCCGAAGCAGTTTCGCTCGGAATTGTGGAACCGCCTCGCCAGGCTGATGTCATCGCCATGGAAGCGCAGTCGTTCGGGGTGCCGCTCGGCTTCGGCGGACCCTACTGCGGTGTGATTGCCACGCGAGAGCAGTACGTGCGCCAGATGCCCGGCCGCCTCGTTGGTCAGACTACCGACCGAAACGGCAAGCGCGGCTTCGTCCTCACGCTGGCGACTCGCGAGCAACATATCCGGCGCGAGAAGGCAACGTCCAATATCTGCACCAACCAGGCTCTCGTTGCCCTGATGGTCAACATCTTCATGACCATCTATGGCAAGGTTGGCCTGCGGGAACTTGCCAAGCATAATTTGGCCAAGACTGCCTACGCGGCCCAACAGTTTGGCAAACACGCGAAAGTGCTGTTCCCGGGTGCACCCCGCTTCAACGAATTTGTGGTCCAGACCAGCGAAGACCCGTACGCGATCAATAGCCGGATTCTGGGCCACAAGATCGTGGGCGGGCTTCCGCTCAAGAAGTTCTATCCCGAACTCGGCAATGCGGCGTTGTGGTGTTGCACCGAACTGACCACGCGTAGCGCCATCGACACCGCGGTTGGCCTGGTGGCTGAAAGCGAGCGCTCGGTAAAATCCGCCAAAGAAGAGGCCAGTGTTCAGGATGACGTTCAGGAGGTGGTGCGATGAAGCACGTCACCCGCAAAGCCACCCGCCATGTCAACCAGAACGAAGGTCTGATCTTCGAGAAGTCTTCAGCAGGGAAAGCCGCATGGAAGCTGGCGCCGCTCGATGTGCCCGATGTGGACACGACGCAGCTTTTGGGGTCTAGCGAAAGAAAAGACCTGGGCCACATGCCCGAAGTCAGCGAGATTGAAATTATCCGCCACTTCACCCGCCTTTCCACCTGGAATTACGCCATTGATCTCGGCATGTATCCGCTGGGCTCCTGCACCATGAAGTACAACCCGCGGGTAAACGAAGTCGTGTCGCGTCTGGAGGGACTGGCCAACGGACACCCCTACCAGCCGGAAAAGATTTCCCAGGGCGCACTTCGCATTCTGAAAACACTCAGCGAATGCCTGATCGAAATTACAGGCATGGACGCGATCACGCTGCAACCCGCCGCCGGCGCCCAGGGAGAATTGACCGGCCTGCTGATGGTGCGGGCTTACCATCAATCGAAGGGACATCCGCGCAAGAAAATTCTGATCCCTGACTCGGCTCACGGCACCAATCCGGCTACGGCAGCCACGGCCGCCTATGCCGTCGAGAATCTTAAGTCGAACGATCGCGGCATGGTGGACGTGGCAGCGTTGGCGGCGCAGATGAATGAAGAAGTCGCCGCGCTCATGCTCACCAATCCCAACACGCTGGGCGTATTCGAGCAGGAAATCGCCAGGATCGCCGAAATCATGCATGCGAAGGGCGGCTTGCTCTACATGGACGGCGCCAACATGAATGCGCTGGTCGGAAAAGTGCGTCCCGGCGACTTCGGCGTAGACGTGATGCATCTGAACCTGCACAAAACGTTTTCCACTCCGCACGGCGGCGGAGGTCCGGGCTCCGGTCCTGTAGCGGTGAAGCATATGCTCGAACCCTTCCTGCCTAAACCCGTGGTCATCACCAAACCCGACGGCACGCTCGGCTTCGAATACAATCGCCCACAATCGGTGGGCCGCGTGCGCGCGTTTTATGGCAACTTCGGAATGTTTGTTCGTGCCCTGGCTTACACCTTGGCAAATGGCCCCGATGGCCTGCGTCAGACCACCGAAGACGCCGTGCTCAACGCCAACTACATCCGCAAGGGACTGGAGGGCGCGTACGATCTTCCTTACTCCACGCCGAGCATGCACGAAGTCGTCTTCAGCGACAAGCTGCAGGCGAAAAAAGGTGTGCGGACCATGGACATCGCCAAGCGGGTCATTGACTATGGCTTCCATCCCTACACCACGGCGTTTCCGCTGATTGTGCACGGTGCGCTCATGATTGAGCCGACCGAAAGCGAATCGAAAGAAGAGATGGATTTGTTCATTGAGGCCATGCGCTCCATCGCGGAAGAAGTCGAAGAAGACCCAGAGATGGTGCTGGCCGCTCCACACACAACCCGAGTGTCGCGCCTGGATGAAGTTGCCGCTGCCAGGAAACCGGTCCTGCGGTGGAAACCGGGGAGTTAGTTTTTTGATCGCTGGGTTTTGCCATCTCCGCGCCCTCTGCGGATGTTCTCAGCGGTCTCTGCGTTTTAAGGTCGTTCCTTTTGTGACGATACCGCTTCACCATCCTCTGTGATTAAATCCTTCTGATGTTTGCCTCGCCACAAAAGCGGACCGTCGTTCTTAGTTTATTGATCGTCGTAGCGACGTTGCTGGTCTACAACCCGATCAACCGCCATCCTTTCGTCAACTACGACGATGACCGCTACGTCACCAACAATGCTCACATCCGCGGTGGCCTGAACTGGAGCACGATCACATGGGCTTTCACTTCGACCGAGCAGGCCAACTGGCACCCGCTGACCTGGCTCTCGCATGCGCTCGATTACCAGCTTTTTCACCTGAACCCTGGGGGACATCACTTCACCAGCTTGCTGATCCACGCGTTGAACGCCGTTTTGTTGTTTCTGCTACTCGCCCTCGCCACGGGACGCGTTGGGCCGAGCCTGTTCGTGGCCGCGCTGTTCGCGCTGCATCCCATCAACGTCGAATCGGTCGCCTGGGTCGCGGAGCGCAAGAACGTCCTCAGCACGTTTTTCTTCTTTGCGGCAGTCGGGGCCTACGGTTGGTATGCACTCAAGCCCGGCTGGCGGCGATACCTGGTCGTGACGGCGTTATTCGCATGCGGACTGATGTCCAAACCGATGGTGATTACTCTGCCCTGCGTCTTGCTGCTGCTCGACTACTGGCCGCTCGGCAGAATTCCGGGAAGCATTCCTACGATGCCAACCCGGCAGATGAAGATTTCCAAATTGATTCTCGAGAAAATGCCTCTGCTTTTGCTTTCCGCCGCCAGCGCCGTGATCACCATGCGAGCGCAGCAGGCAGGTGGGTCCGTGCGCTCGATCCAGCAGTTTTCCTTGGGGGTGCGGATCGAAAACGCAATCGTAGCCTACGCCATGTATCTGTGGAAGATGCTGTGGCCGGCAAGGCTGGCGCCACTTTACCCGTATCCTTCGGCTTCTGTGTCCTCAGTGTCCTCCGTGGTTAGTTCTTCGCTGGCCCCGTGGCAGGTGGCTCTGGCGGCGGTGGTTCTGGCCGGCGTTACCGCATTCGTAGTCATCTTCCGCTCTAAGCGTTACCTGCTGGTCGGATGGCTATGGTTTCTGGGCACGCTGGTTCCAGTCATCGGCCTGATCCAGGTGGGCGACGCCGCCATGGCCGACCGTTACGCATACATTCCACTGATCGGAATTTTCGTGATGATCGCGTGGGGCCTTGCCGATCTCGCGGACGCTCAGAAGTTCGCATTCTACTCGCGCGCGATTCCAGCGGCCTGCGTGCTCATCGTGCTGGGATTCGCGACCCAGCGCCAGTTGAGCTACTGGTCAAGCAGCTACGCTCTCTGGTCGCACACCCTGGCGGTCACCGGGCCCAATTTCATTGCGCAGGACAACCTGGGTGGCGCGCTCGTGCTGATGGGAAAAATTGACGAAGCCTACCCGCACTTTCAAGTTGCGGCTGAAATCAATCCGCGCGATCCCATGAGCCACGCCAATATCGGCGTATACCTGCGAGACCACGGTCATCCTCAGGAAGCCATCACGCAATATAAAACCGCCATCGGCCTGACCTCCGACCGGGGATTGTTGGCTTCCACCTACGCCAACCTGGGAGCGGCATATCGCGATCTCGGTGAGGAGGAAAACGCACGTCACAGCTACGAGCAAGCGCTGCAGCTGAATCCGAGCCAGCCCTAACGCGCTTTGATAAAAACCTCGCACGAAAAAAGCCGCTCGTGAAAGCGGCTTCGATTTCGATAATTCCGAACGGTGCAGTGTATCCCGTACTGAAGCTCACTTCGCCGGATGTAGGTCGCGTTTCCACGGGCCAAGCCCCACAGAGAGCCTGAACACCGTGCCTTGTTTGTGGGTGCCACCGAGTTGGGTGGCCCCGTAAAAATTCCCGTCTGCGCCTTGAACCAGCGCGCCATACGGGTCGGCGCCATCAGTCCCATCGAACCTGTGCAGCGTGGTTAGCGTGCCCGCCGACGTGACTGAGAAGATTGTGCCATGGCCTTTCGCCCCACCGCGGGAAGTAGTTCCGTAGAAATTCCCGTCAGAGCCTTGAACTAACCCTGCCCAAGGAGTCTTTCCGTCGGTTCCGTCGAAGCGGTACAGGGTAGTCAGCGTACCCCCCGAGGTGATCGTGAAGATTGTGCCGTGGCCGTTTGCCCCACCGCCAGTAGTAGTTCCATAGAAGTTGCCGTCAGACGCTTGAACTAGCGTGCCCAGAGGGGAAGCGCCGTCACTACACTTCGTGTGGGCGCAAAAGCTGTAAAGCGAGGTAAACGTACCCGCTGGAGTGATGGCAAAGACCGTGCCGTGCCGGCGGGCCCCGCCTGAGCTTGTTATCCCGTATAGGTTTCCATCAGCGCCTTGGATTAGGCCATAGGGACGCGAGCCGTCGCGGCCCCCGAACGAGTGCAGCGTGGTCAGTGTGCCCTCTAGGGTGATTTTGAAGATTACCCCACACCCGGCGGTGCAGCCCCCAGATCCTCCGTTGACAGTGGTTCCATAGAGGTTTCCGTCGGTGGCTTGAACCAGCCCCGCATTGGAGTTGCGGCCGCCAGAATCGTTGTCAAACGCATACAGCGTCCTGAGCTTACCGCTTGAAGTAATTGTGAAGACCGTGCCGAAGCCAGCCCCGCCGCAGCAGGTTGTCCCGTAAAAGTTTCCGTTAGTGGCTTGAACCAGCGCTCCGCACGGGTTCGTGCCGTCTGTCCCGTGAAAACTGTGCAGTCTGGTCAGAGTGCCACTCGAGGTGATTGTGAAGACCGTGCCGTCGTTGTGCGCGCCGCCATATACTGTAGTTCCGTAGAATTTCCCGTCGGAGCCCTGAATCAGCGCCATGAAGCAGGGTTGAGCACCGTCCTTCCCGTTGAAATTCAATAAAGTAGTGAATGTCTGTGCCGGTGTGACAATCGCTGTCGCGGCGCAAAACACGATAATGCAGGTGATTTTCGATAAGCTAAGTTTTCGCATGCTGCCCCTGTCCGGCGGTGCGCCGTTGTGAAAAGTAAGGTTCGAATGATCGAGGCAAGTCTATGCGGCTCGCCTAAGCCTCACAAGGATAGGAATCACGGCGCCGTGTGATGAGTGACCGTAAAAGCCTAGCATTAAAAAGCTAACTCGCCGGCGACGAAATCGCACTGGTCAGCGGAGTTCGACTCAGGAGCTTCTCTCTTCAGTTCTCCGTCACTGCCGGAACCTTGGGTGGTTCCGGAGCGCGAGGCGCCCGTGGCGCGCGGGGTGCCTTGGGAGGAGTGGGCGCGGCGGGTGGCGCCGGTGCTTCCTGAGCCGACGATGCCTTGCGAATTTCAATATTCCCGTGCTCGTTGTTCACTACCAGGCGTGGTCCACCTCCGCCGACGGTGCCCGCGGCAGTCGCCAGGTCGTTGGAGTTGTCGATCTTCAATTCGCTAAAATCCGACTCGATTTCACCGCCCCGCGCTCGCGCATCCGCCTGGAAGCCGGCTTTATCGGGCACATAAATCTGCACGTCGTCCTTGCGGTTGTCCACCTGTATGCTGCCCAGCTTAGACATGCGCAATTCGACCGAGCCGTTCTCGTCCTCCAGCCGCACGTCACCGGAGACACCGGTCAGGCGAATATCCTTCGACCGGGTCGAAAGGCGCACCGGCCCGATCACGTCGCTGGCTTGCAAGTCGCCCGAGTCTAGATCGAGGTCGCCATCCAGGCGTGAAAATTCCATATCCGTGCGCGATGATTTGAAAGTGACCGGCTGGGCAATCTTCGCCAGCTTCACGCTCTCCATGAATTCGCCGTCCAGGTGCACCGCGCCTTTCACGTCCTCGAGCGAAACATCGTTGGCGCGTCCCTCGATAGAAACGTCGGAGGCGACCTGAGAGATTCGCGCCGAACTGTGATCCAGGTTCAGACTGACTTTGCCATTGATGTCGGACGCCGTAACATCGCCGTGCTGATCGGATACTTCCAGGTTGCCGTCACGGCCTACAACGCCGACATCGCCGTAGCGGGTCGAGACTACCGCCGCAGCCTTGCGGGGAAGAGAAATGTCCAGATCCTCCGCCACCCCGTGATCCCCGGCTCCCTGATTGTTGGCGTTCAGAGTGACCACATTTCCGCTAACGCTGATTTGCGGCTTGGTGCCGGCATTCCATTTGTCGGCATCACTCTGGTTTTCCGCGCTGATCCTCTTGTGAACTGTTACGCGAATCTGATCATCGTCCGAAGAGCTGATATTCACGGCGCCGCGGGTATTCATTACGTGCAGACTCGCGCCCGCAGGGAAGGCTTGAGCGAGTTGGTCGTCGTAGCTGTATTTCTGGCCAAACCAGGTGAAATCACCGTCGTCGATGTTGATTTGATCGCGAAGCTCTCCCCAATCGAAACGGGATGCCTGAGTGGCAATTAACCCGAACACAATGACGAGGATGATCAAGAAGATGCCACCGGCGCCGAGTCCCGAGGCCCGCGCACCTTGCCGCTGCGCTGCCTGATACTCAATCAGCTTGATGACGCCCGCCACGATGAGGATGATCGGCCAGTAGTGAGCGAACCAATGGCCCAGCCGCGACCAATTCAAGAAACCCATCGTGCCCAGCAGAAACACGATGCCGATGGTGATCAGAACGATCGGACCGGAAATAGAACGCCGGTACCGAGGCGGTGGCGCCTGCGGCGGAGGAACTTGGACCTGGCTAGCCATTTCGCACCTCACTGACCGGAGGCTGAACTTCTCCGCCGCCCATTCCAATTGACCCTGTTCCTCCAGGCATAGCCGGTGGCGGCGCTGATGGGCCCTGCCGTTCCAGCAGTTTCGTGATGCCGATGGCCAGGAGCAGCACCGGCCAGGTGCGGTGCCAGCCGGGGCCATTGAAGCTCTCGATCAGCGAAAGCATGCCCACAGTGACCAGAACCACCGGACCGACCATCCCGCGCGTACCACAGCCACTACCGCAACGGGCCCTGCGACGGACAAAAAGCCAGACTCCCAAGCCAATCAGAAATACAGGCCATATGCGGTCGGAGTTGAATTCAAAGATACCGGCAGTTTGCAAAAGGAACAGAACGCCCAACCCGATCAAGATCACGGCTGCCGTGGGTATTTTCGAAGTATCGACTCTGTCGCCGGCTCCAAAAGCCTGGCCGAGTCCCATCGGATCTGGAGCTGGCTGCCCCATCTGAATTGCTTTGGCCGTGCGTACCGAGTCGATAATCTGCCACACATAGAAAAAGGCGAAAACAATTCCACAAATTGTGTCCACTGGCCCGTGCTGGTCCATGCCGAACACCAGCGCGACAAAGATGAGCAGATGCGCTAAACCCTTGGCGTATTGGCCGGTGTAAACCGCACCCACGCCAAAGGGGAAGAACCCGGCCAGAATGCCGGCCACGGTTGGATTCGGACCAGAACTCGTGCCGGTTCCAATCGGCGCCGGCGAAACGAATCCCGCCACGGGCTGCGCTGTCGGAGGCTGCACTCCTTGCAGCCGGTCAGCCAGACAATTCTCGCAGTAGATCACACCCTTCACGTCGCGAGTGCAGTTGGAGCACAGTGGCTTGCCGCACGTACGGCAATACGCCACGGGCGCAGCATCGGGATGATTAGCGCAGTTCATGAAAACCTCCTGTACGTGGTCACCGTCACCACAGGTCGGTTCTCGGGGAGAGAAGCAAGCATCACCTGGTTTTCTCCCTGACTGTAATTGCGTTCCTGTTTTTGGTCGGGTTGTCCACTGGTATTGTCATTCCTCTGATTGTGATCTTTCTTTTCGGGCGCGGGCTCGGCAGGCGTGGTCGCCCGTTTGAACTCGCGCACTCGCGATTCGATCTCGTACACGAAGCGGATATTCTCGTAATATTTCACTACCTTGCCGGAGGTTTCGTAATAGCTGCGCCGGATGGCGCTGGGCCGCAGATCTGCGTGCCGCACATCGCTCAACTTCACCCCGGCCAAACTCAACGAGATGGACAGCGAGAAGAATGCCATCCCGAACGACATGGCAAAACGCGGCTGCCGCGCCACGCCGATTACCGGGCTAACCATCGCGCCCGCCCAAGCCGTAATCCGGTCGAGCCACGAAATCTGGGGCTCAGCGGCTCGATGCCGACGGACCGTGTCGATTCCTGTCGTGGCAACCAGGACGTTCTCCACCAGGTTGGCGGGAGGTTCAACTTCCACCAACTGATGCAGCCAGCGCAATCCGGCGTCGGCTTCCGCCAACAGCGGCCCGCAGATCGGGCAAACCCTGGCGTGGGCCTGGAAGCTCTCCAGTTTCGGCCCAGTCAGCTTCTGGTCAAGGGCCTCGCTCAGAAGAGCGTCGAACTCGGCGCATCGCATACCGTTTTTGTTTTCCGCTGCCATCACATTACCTGCCTATAGGTACGTTGTAGCAGGCGCGCAAGTTCCGCCCGCCCCCGGTTTATTCTCGATTTTACGGTTCCCTCCGGTACCTTGAGTACCGTGGCAATCTCTTTGTAATCCATATCTTGCAGGTCCCGCAGGATCACCGCCTCGCGCAGATCGGGCGAGAGCTTCTGCAAGGCTCGATGCACCGTCTCTTTGACCTCGCCGCTCTGCGCCCGCGCGTCCGGAGGCGCCGCGTGGTCGTGGATCCGCTCGCTCAGCGGCATGGCGTCTTCGTGCTCCGACGGCGCGGCGTCGAGTGAATCTGTCACGCGGTCCTGCTTGCTCTTGCGGAAGTGGTCCACCAGCAGGTTCCGTGTGATGGTGGTGACCCAGGTCATGAACGCCCCGCGTTCCGTCTCATAGGTCTTCAGGGTGCGATACATCTTGATAAAGACCTCCTGCGTGAGATCCTGCGCGTCATCCGCCGACCCCGCAAAGCGATAGCAGATGTTGTAAATGCGCCGGTGATAGCGCTGCACGATTTCTTCCCAGGCGGCCGCGTCGCCAGCAATGCAGCGACGGACGAGCATGGCCGCGACTTGGGCGTCTTCCAACCCTCACTCCCGGGAACTCCTGGTTTCTCGACCCGGACGAAAACCTACCCCGCATCCGGTCTCAACACCACTGTAAAGATACGTCTTTGTGGTCCCAAAAGTTCTTGAAATCTATGAGACTAGGCATTGTAACAGGGGCGTAAAGAGCAGCGAAGATAGGGCGAACAAATGACTCACGTAACCCCGCAACGCTCACGTAGCCCCAGCCCTCGTCCGGGAAATCACCGAGCTATTCAACTCTACTTTCAGTATATCAATCAGACATAGCTAAGTATGCCACCCTGGGGAGAAATATATCTTCTGTCGCTGCATGAGGATAGCGGCAATCGTGTAATTTCCACCTATTGACAGGAATTCCGGGTGGAGAAGGATATCGCTTTACCATGTCCCCTCCCCCCACTTGTCATCTTGAGCGGAGCGAAGGGACTCGCTCGCGAGTCCGTTCGCGGAGTCGAAAGACCCCTTGTCTGCCTGAACCAGCGACCACCGCAAAGGGGAATTCTCACCATGAACCCCACCGGACGCGCTTCGTGGTGCGAATTCCCTTTCGCGTGTCAGTGGGAACCGGCGAGAGCGGGGTCCCTCGACTCCGCAGGATCGTTCGCCAGCGAACGGTCCTGCTTCGCTCGGGATGACATTTCAGAAGAGGATGTGGCGCGGACACTCTTGTCCTCGAAAGGAGAGCCACGGCGATCACGAAAATCGCCTAGCCACAGGGTTTCACCTCCCCGGTTGAGCCTCAGCCCCAGACTCCCGCCGCAAGCTGTGCTTCTTTCCATTCTCTGGTCAGACCCAATTCCGTGATCCAACTTTCCAAATACGAGCGGTCCAACGCGTCCCATCGTACTCTCAGGATTGCTGCGACATCCTCAATTTGCCGTTGCGATTGCGCGAGCTTCGACCATTCCAGCTTTGAAATGACGACATCCTCGGCGCTCGCGATAAAAAGCGGTATACCCTGCAGGTCCACCAGTTGGCGCCGACTGAACTCCTCCTCGCTGAAGGCGCGGGACTTTCGGATGACCAGGTCGATTTTCCAACCTGTGGCCAGATCAATCACATTAAATAGCGACTGACGCTCGTAAGCATCGAGCGCCGCATCCAAATCGACGTAATATTGATCTGTAGGCAGGCTTTGGACGAATGCGCCAACTGCACCGGAGTGCTCTCGATTACAAGATCAATGTCTTGTGTTGAGCGCGCCGCACCGTAGTAGGCGCTGGCAAACGATCCGGAAAGCATGTAGGCCACGCCAGCTCGATCGAGCCCTTGCGTGAGTCGTTGGAAGACTTCTGCGATGCTCATCGCAGCCGCGCGGGTAGTGGCGCCGGCAGAAATGCCAGTCGGATCAGTTCTCGTGCAACTTGCGTTTCGGACCACTCTGGATGGTCTCGCCGAATTCCTTCTCTGGCCAAGTCCCGGGCGAACTGGCTCATTTCAAGCGCCAGGAGCAGGCGCTGTTCTCCCGATAGTGTCCGCTGAACTTGCAACCGGACGGCTTGTGCCGCCGGGGTTGTATCGGTAAGGGCCACGGCCAGAATGTTATCACGCTCGTCGCCCCCAGCGGGAGCAGCGGAGAAGTGCAACTTCCCCACCCTAACTCGCGAAGAACGCTCCGTTAGGATGGGGCACCCCGCGCGCTGGCAGTGGAGGTACTCGGCGCGGAATTTGCCGCGGGGTCCACAAACGAATCAGACGGAGGCCCTCTAACTTGGAGCTGTGGAGCGTGTCCGCCGTAGGTCCAGCGCGAGATACACTATTATGTCGATTTACTAACTAGCCCGCAAGCGTTTTTCTCCCATAAAAGTCTAGTAATATAATGGACTATATGGTATAAATATTTTACTTGATGGAGCACCCCATCAGGTTTGACGCCCCGAGAGTCGGAATTATGATCACATTCTTCCAAAGTACGTGGTTCCTGTGGTGGGCATTCGCGGTTGTGGCCATTCTACGCTGGTTTCACCTGCAGTCGGCGGACAGGAAACTGGACGACGTCCGGGCGGCGGCAAGCAGGAAGGATGAAGCGGGTCCAGTTCGTGGTCCGCTTGCCTCGCACGTCTGATGGCTGCAGGATTTCGCGGTACCGGAAATTTGCCGGCAAGACCGCGTGAAAGTTGGAGAGTGACAGATGAAGACCGTACAATTCCAGGACTTTGGCCAGTTGTACCGCGCCGCTTTCGCCGAAAGCGATCCGGAGATGAAGTTTCACCTGCTCCAGGAGGTCCAAAAAGCGATCCACGCGGCTGACCGGCGGCAGCAGTCCGAGCTTTCCTATTCTGCGAATGTCGTGAAGGGTGAAGGCACGGGGGCGGCCGCCTGAAATGCTGGAAGTAGCAGCCGCCCTCTACTCGCTGGTGAAGTAATCCACCGTCACGGGATTTTCAAACAGCGAGTAATCGCGCGTCACCACTGTAATTCCGCTATCGGTCACGAAGTAACGCTGGCGGTCGGCCTCGGGATCAAAGCCAATGGTGGTGCCCTCGGGGACGTGCACATCGCGGTCGAGGATGGCCTTGCGGATCCGGCAATGGCGGCCCACATTCACGTGCGTGAACAGGATGCTGGCGTCCACTTCCGTGTAGGAATTGATGCGCACATCAGGGGAGAGCACGCTGTTGCTCACCGAGCCGCCGGAAACGATGCAGCCCGCGGATACGATGGAGTCGAGAGCCGTTCCGGTGCGTCCGGTTTCGGCAAAGACGAATTTGGCCGGCGGATACTGCCGCTGGTGGGTGCGGATGGGCCAGGCCGCGTCGTACAGGTTGAATACCGGCGAGACCGAGACAATATCCATGTTGGCCTCGTAGTAGGCCTCGAGCGTGCCCACGTCGCGCCAGTAGAGCGCCTCTTTTTTGTTCTCGTCCACGAAATCGAAGGAGTATACCCGGTACTCATCCACCATCTTGGGCAGGATATCCTTGCCAAAGTCGTGGCTGGAATCGGGGTCTTCCGCATCCTTGAGCAACACCGGGATGAGCACATCCGTGTTGAAGATATAAATGCCCATCGAGGCCGAGACCTTCTCCGGGTTGTAAGGCGAGCGCAGGTCGGTCTGCTGCGGCTTTTCCAAAAAGCCGTTCACCCGGCTGTCGTGGTCTACCTCCACCACCCCGAAGCGGTGAACTTCATCCGGATTGATTTGAATGGTGGCCAAGGTGACGTCAGCCCCGGAATCACGATGCTGCTTCAGCATTAGCCCGTAGTTCATCTTGTAGATGTGATCTCCGGAGAGGATGAGCACGTGCTGCGGCTGCTCTGAGCCGATGGAATAAATGTTCTGGTAAACCGCGTCGGCCGTGCCCTGATACCACTCTTCGCTCACCCGCTTCATGGGCGGCAGCACTTCAATAAACTCCCCCAATTCCCTTCCAACAATGTTTCCCCAACCCTCGCGGACGTGGCGGTTGAGCGAGAGCGCCTTGTACTGGGTGAGAATGTAAACCCGGCGCAGGCCGGAGTTCACGCAGTTGGAGAGCGTGATGTCAATAATGCGGTAAATGCCGCCGAAAGTGACGGCGGGCTTGGCCCGGTCGCGGGTCAGGGGATACAGGCGCTCGCCTGCTCCTCCGGCTAATAAAACTCCCAGTGTGTCCTTCATCTGGCTTCCGCTTGGACGAGATTCTGGACCTATGGATGCGACGCGGGCTGGCGTACGCTGGTTTGTTTCGCACCGCCCGCGGGAAACCTATAGTAGCACAGGAGTAAATGGGGGATGGGAGGAGGCTGCTCGTGTGGGGACGGGCAGCACAGTTGCCGGCGACGGTTGACGCTTCCAAAGCCGCCACTATAATAATGGGCCAGAGGTTCGGGGATGCGCGCAGTTGCGTGGTTAACGATATTCGCCCTCCTAACAGTCTCAGGATGGGCTCAAAGTCCGCAGAAAAAGCGGGTAGCCGTTTTTGACTTCGATAATGCCGCCGTCCAGGGTGGCATCAAGAGTCCCTTCGTCGAGATGAACGCTCCCGATCTCGGAAAAGCTGCAGCCGACCTCCTGATAACCAAACTGGTGCAGGACGGCGACGTGAGCGTGATCGAGCGCAACGCCATCGATAAGCTGCTGGCGGAGCAGAGCTTCACCAACAGCAACCGCACCGATCCGGTTACCGCTGCCAAGCTGGGCAAAGTGCTCGGGGTGGATACCATTATCCTGGGCACCATCACGCATTACGATTACGCCGACAAGACCACCGGTGGGGGTGGTTCCCGCTTCGGCGGTTTTGGCGGCAGCTCGATGAAGACCAAGCACGACATCAACGCCAAGGTGCAGATCAGCACACGTCTGGTGAGTCCCGACACGGCCGAGGTGCTGGCGGTGTCTCAGGGTATCGGCGAAGTCAACCGCAAGGGCGTAAAGGTGGATATCCGCGACATGAGTCAGGTCAGCATAATGGGAAGCAGTGCCAACAACCCGCTGCTGAACGAGTGCATGGACAAGGCTATCGCACAACTGGCGGCGCAGCTCGAGCAGGCGATTCCCAAGCTGCCGCCGCGCACGCCGGTGATCGACGGGATGGTGGCGGACGCCAACGCATCTGGACAGTTGGTCCTGAACGTCGGCGCTCATGACGGCGTGAAGCTGGGCGATCGCCTGCAGGTGTGGCGTGCCGGCAAGGAGATTCGGGATCCGGCGAGCGGCAAGGTGCTGATGCGCGAAGACACGCTCCTCGGCGAAGCAGTCGTGACTACCGTCACTGACATCTCTTCAATCGCGCAGTACAAGGGCACCGAGCCGGTGCAGATTCGCGATTTGGCCAAAAGCATCCCGAAGCAGCAATAGGCGGTGCCCTCAGAGAAGGCTCGCGGGGGCGG
The DNA here is from genome assembly GCA_963770485.1 of uncultured Acidobacteriota bacterium. GTDB lineage: Bacteria > Acidobacteriota > Terriglobia > Terriglobales > Acidobacteriaceae > CAVVEC01. The sequence goes on along the minus strand of CAVYPX010000019.1, from coordinate 66,971 downwards.
CTTTCCCCACAGGGGTTGGTTCCACGGTGGAAGCTACAGGATCTTTTTGCCGAAGGCGGACTGCGCCAGTTCGACCGCCAGATCCGCCGTCTGATTATGTTCGTCGATGACAGGATTGACTTCGACGATCTCGAAGCTCAACATGCGGCCGTGGTCGGCGATGATCTCCATCGCCAGATGCGCTTCGCGATAGGTGGCGCCGCCACGAACCGGCGTGCCCACTCCCGGCGCATCTTCAGGGTCCACCCAATCCATATCAAGCGATACGTGGTAGCCGGCGGTGCCGCGCCCCGCCATGCGCAGGGCTTCTTCCATCACGGTTCGCATGCCGCGCTCGTCAATATCGCGCATGGTAAGAACTTCGATGCCTGCGCGGTGAACATTCTGCTTTTCGATGGCGTCGATGTCGCGCACGCCTACCAGCACACAGTTCTCCGGACTGACTTTGGGCGAGAAGTTGAAAATGTTGGCCAGCTCAGGCGGGCCCAACCCCATGATGGCGGCCAGCGGCATACCATGCACGTTGCCGCTGGGTGAACTTTCCGGAGTGTTGATGTCGGTGTGGGCGTCAATCCAGATGAGGCCGATTTTCTGGTTTTGCCGCCGGTAGAATTCGGCCACGCCGGCCACCGTCCCCGCCGCCACCGAGTGGTCGCCACCCAAAGCGAGCGGCACTTTGCCCGCCTCCAGGGTCTTGAGAACGAGCTCGGCGTGCTTGGTGCAAGTAGCGGTGATTTCCTTCAAATACTTGGCGTGAGGATGGCCTTCCTTCTTCTGCTCCGGGATCGCGACCGCAACGTTCCCACCGTCTTCCACGATGTGGCCAAGCGCTTCCAGCCGGGCTTCAAGACCGGCTACGCGCACCGCCGAAGGACCCATGTCAACACCGCGGCGGGACTGGCCGAGGTCGAGCGGAACCCCGATGACGCGAATTTTTCTGGGCGTTATGTTGGAAGCGGAAAGATTAGTGGTCGTCATCGGTCAGTTCACCGCCGAGGCCGCCGAGAACGCCGAGTCAGGGAATTCATTAACAATTCTCTTCAGGCCATCCTTCAACACCCGAACGTGAAAATTAACCAGCAATCCGACCCGCTTTCCAGAGATCCTCAGAGAGGAGAGCAATTGCGCATCATGGATCGGCGCAAGCCGCTCGACAGCCTTAATCTCGACGATTACGGTGTCTTCCACGACCAGATCGAGCCGATATCCGCAATCCAGCTTCACATTCTTGTAGGAGACAGGCAAAGGCACTTGTTCCTTGACGTCCAAGTCTCGCAGCTGGAGCTCGAACGCCAAACACGTCTGGTAGGCGGACTCGAGGAGCCCCGGTCCGATTGCTTTGTGCACCTCGATCGCGCCGCCAATAATGCGGCGGGTAATAAGATCCAGCTTGTCTTTCTCTTCCATTCTCGGTCTTCCGTTCTCGGCGACCTCGGCATTCTCGGCGTTAAAACTACGGATACAGCCGATGCAGCATTCGGGGGAACGGTATGGTTTCCCGCACATGCTCCAGACCACAAATCCAAGCCACGGCGCGTTCGATCCCCATGCCAAAGCCGGAGTGCGGAACGCTGCCGTACTTACGCAAATCCAGATACCACTTGAATGCCTCTTCGGGCAGACCGTGCTCATGAATACGTTGGAGCAGCAAGTCGTGCGACGCCATGCGCTGGGAGCCGCCAATAATTTCCCCGTATCCCTCGGGCGCCAGCACATCCACGCATAACGCCAAATCCGGCCGCTGGGGATCAGGTTCCATGTAGAAGGCCTTCACCTTGGCAGGATAGCGATGAACCATCACGGGCTTGTCAAACTGCGATGAGATATAGGTTTCGTCCGGCGAGCCCAAATCTCCGCCCCATTCGAAGTTATTCTCCAATGTGCCCTTGGCGTGCGCCTCCTTCAGCATCTGCACCGCGTCATCGTAGGTGATTCGCGGAAACGGGAGGTCGACTTTTTCTAGTTTCGCAACATCACGCCCGATGGTTTGCAGGTCAGCTCGGCGACGCTCCAGGCAGCGCTTTACCAGGAAACTGATTAGTCCTTCGGCTAACTCCATGACGTCGTCGAGCGTGCCGTAGGCGATCTCCGGTTCGACCATCCAGAACTCGGTCAAATGGCGGCGAGTCTTGCTTTTCTCCGCGCGGAATGTGGGCCCGAAGGAATATACCTTGCCGAGCGCCATGGCGGTGGCTTCGATGTAGAGTTGCCCTGATTGTGTCAGGTAAGCCTGTTCGTCGAAATAATCGACGGGGAACAGCGTGGTCGTGCCTTCGCAGGCCGCTGGAGTCAGGATCGGCGGATCGGTCAGAGTGAAGCCGCGCTCATCGAAAAAATCGCGCGCGGCTTTGATGATTTCCGCACGGACTCGTAAGATCGCCGCCTGTCGCGGCGTGCGCACCCACAAATGCCGGTGCTCCATGAGGAAATCGACACCGTGCTCTTTCAAAGAAATAGGATAGGGATCGTTCTCCGAAACGCGCTGGATCACCTGCACATTGGAGATATCGAGTTCGTAGCCGCCGGGAGCGCGCTTGTCGGCGCGAACCTTGCCTTCAACAATCAGGCTTGATTCCTGGGTGAGGCCTTTGACGGCATCGAACACCTCGACAGGAACAGCGTTCTTGGCGACGACCCCCTGGATCACGCCGCTGCCGTCCCGAAATTGCGGGAACAGAAGCTTGCCGCTCTCCCGCAGGTTGTAGAGCCAGCCGCGAATGGTGACGCTTTGGCCCTCGTGCTTGCCGACTTCGCTGATCGTGGTTACGGGAGAGGACATAAGTTGGATTTAGTAATTTAGTAATCGGGTAATTTGGTAATTTGAAGACGCTTTGGAATCAGGCGCAAAATTACCAATTACCCAATTACAAAATTACTCAATTTCTGAAACGCTTCGCCCATCTTTTCTGCAGCGTTCACTTTCTCGTCGCCCTCGATCTCCAGCAGCAGGGGCGGAGTGTGGGGCGCGGAACGCAGCAGATCCATGGCCTGCTTCCAGTCGATCGAGCCGCTGCCCGGCCAGAGATGCGAATCGCGATCTTTGGCGTTGTCGTGAACGTGGGTGGAGCGGACGTAGCCTCTGACGGTCTCAAACGCCTGGGACACGTCGCTCATCATGTGAGCATGACCGAAGTCGAAGCACACGCCCACATCGTCGAAGTGGCTGGCATGAATAAATTCGACCAGCCGCTCTGGAGTGCTGAGCTCGTTGGGAATGTTTTCCAGCAGAATGCTCACGCCTAGCGGCCGGGCAAATGCCCGCAGATGTTCGATCGAGGTCATGGCCGCCTCGATCTTGCGCTCGTCGAAAGACTCGCCGCTGATGCCCAGATGCTGCACCAGGAAGCGGAAGGGGATCTGTTCGGCCAGTTCCAGCGCGCGCTTGATTTCGTCCATGGCCTCAATGCGACCGGCTCTGTCGGTGGAGGCGACATTCACCGGCGCCGCACCGGTGCGTCCCCACTCGTAGTCGGCGTAAAGCGGCGCATGCACCGAATTCAGCTGGATGCCGCTGGTGCGAAACCAGTCGGCGATTTCCCGCACATGCTGCTTGCGGTTGGCGTAGTCGAGGTGCTGCCGGGCGGCAAAGATTTCAATCGCCTGCGCGCCGCCCCGGACTAAGCCATCCAGCAGCCCGGGATGCAGGCGTTCTTTGACATAGACGTAGGTTGATATTGCCTTTAGCATGTCTTATTTCCGCGGTTCGGCGGAAGATCTCTCCTAAATCCTAAATGATGACAGTTTCGCGCTCAGCGAGGTCAAAACCACGGAGACCTGCCAGCACGACTAAACAGGCTGCGTCACTGATCGCAGTCCACCTCGACCCGCACTCACGTGCCGGGCTAAAGCCCAGTTTTTACAGGCTGCGAAACGGCCCGGCTGAAGCCGTGCCCTTCCCGAAAACCATTTGTCAGCAGCCCCCTAATATCCTATCGCCTTTCCATTGTTGCGATCGTCGCTCGCGCCCAGCCGGTCGCCCGAAGTCTGGTCGATGGCGACGCACTCGCCGTCGCTCCAGTAGGGCTCCCAAATTCCTGCGACCGTCACTCCGAACTCGATGTTGTGTCCCATTTGACGAAGCAATTTCACTGTGTCTGGAGAAAACCACTGCTCGACCCGCAGAACGTCGGGCAGCCACTGATGATGGAAGCGGGGCGCGTTGACCGCTTCCTGGATGCTCATCCCGTAATCCACGACACCCATCAGGATATTGGCCACCGTAGTGATGATGCGCGAGCCTCCCGGCGAGCCGAGCACCAGAAAGAGCTTACCGTTTTTGAGGACGATCGTCGGCGTCATGGCGGACAGCGGCCGCTTGTGCGGCCCGATCGCGTTGGCCGGTCCCTGGATCAGGCCGTACAGATTGGGCACGCCGGCTTTCGACGTAAAGTCATCCATCTCGTCATTCAGCAGGAAACCCAGGCCTTCGGCGGTCACGCGGGAACCGAAACGGTCATTCAGCGTGGTGGTTACAGCCACCGCATTTCCGTCTGAATCCACCACAGAGTAATGGGTGGTGTGTTCGGGTTCGCGCGCAGGCCACGGCTGCGGATGCAGAGCCGCATACTGTTCGAGCTCGCTGAAGATCGCGGGGCGGCGCAAATCCTTGCTGACGCTGGCGTGCGCCGGATCAATTGACTCGCGCCAAGCGGCGCCATACTTCTTATCAATAAGCTGGGCGACGGGAATGTTAGAAAAATCGGGATCACCCAGGAATTCGGCGCGATCAAAGAACGCACGCCGGAAGGCCTCGACCGTGAAATGAACCGCCTGAGCCGAGCGATTTCCAGCCTTGGCTAGATCGTAGCCTTCCAAAATGTTCAGAATCTCGAGGAGCGCAATCCCTCCCGAAGAAGGCGGAGGCGCGCTGACGATCTCATAGCCGCGATAAGTTCCGCGCACCGGTTCCCGCTCTTTTACCTCGTAGTGCGCCAGATCGTCGGCCGTGATCAGGCCTCCGCCTTTCTGGATCGAGGCGGCCAATTCCCGCGCCATTGCTCCGTGGTAAAAGTCGTCAGGATTTTTCGCGATGCGCTCCAGAGTCTGCGCGAGTTCTGGCTGGCGAAAAGTCTCGCCCGGTTGGTAAGGATGGGCATCGCGCTGAAAAATTCGGCTGGACTCAGGAAATTTGGCCAGGTGCTGGTCGTAAAAATCGGCAGCGTCCTGCCATGCCAGCGGAAAACCGTCACGCGCCAGTTTGATCGCAGGAGCCATGATTTGGTCAAGAGGCAGCTTTCCGTATTTTTTCTCCGCATAAACCATGCCGGCGACCGAACCCGGCACGCTAATCGCCTTGTAGCCGACGATACTAGCGTTCTCAATGACTCGACCCTGAGCATCCAGAAACATGTTTGCCGTAGCTGCGGCCGGAGCTTTCTCGCGATAGTCGATAAAATGGGTTTTGCCATCTGTCATGCGAATGAGCATGAAGCCGCCGCCGCCCAGGTTGCCTGCCTGCGGATGCACGACCGCAAGAACAAAACCGGTGGCCACCGCGGCATCCACCGCATTCCCGCCGGCCTGCATGATCTCGACGCCGGCGCGAGAAGCTAGTTCGTGAACGCTCGCCACCATACCGTGCGGAGCATGAACCGGACGCATGACCGCGGCCGGAGACGGCACGGGACTTGCCAGCAGCACTGCCAGCACTAGCACGATCAAAAAGTTGCGGTTGAATCGCATGAAGTCTCGGACTGTGATGGAGACGAGTCTCTGACTCGTCAGGACTCCTGAGGCTAGCCTAGCGAGCGAGTGGGAGTCAACCCGGCCGTTGTCAGCCGTCAGCTTTCAGCTCTTCAGCTCTTGGCTCTTGGCTTTCAGCAATCCGGGTTGATAGGTTCTGGGTGAGTGAGGTTGCGGGGAGATGGTTTCTGACTCATGCGGGTCAGGACCCAGTTCGTCTATTTCTTGGTTCGCTTGTTTGCTCCGCGGCCGCTGCGTTTATTGCTTTTGGTCTTCGGTCTGGTTTTAGCCGCCACCATGGCATACGATTCGCGGATCAAGTCCCGCAACTCGCCGTCGCGCAAGACATCCAGCCTCTCCAGCAATACCCACTTGTAACGGCCCACATAGGGCGCTGGAGTGATTCCCTCCTGCTCCACCAGTTCGGCAAACTTTTCCGGCGTGCACTTGAAACAAAGACCCTGAGGAATTGAGCCCAGGCTCACGATGGCAAAGATTTTTCCCGATACCTTGAAACACAAATCGTCTCCCCATTGCAGGTTTTCGGTTGCCTGCGGGAAGGAAAGACAGAACTGGCGAATGGAATCGACGTTCATCGTTCAACCAAGTGAATCGGATTTGTGACTGCGTGAATCAAACAACCAGTAGCAGGTAGTTGAATAATCCAATCTTGTTGTCATCCCGAGCGGAGCGCGGGATCTGCAGTCCTTTGATCCAAGAGAACTGCAGATTCCTCGTCGCTCTCGCTCCTCGGAATGACAAGACTTTAGGGTTTCTTAGCAACCCTCAGGAGATTCAAATGCAAACCAAGCAGCTTGGCAACTCCGATTTGCACATCACACCGGTCGGCTACGGAGCCTGGGCCATAGGCGGCTCGGGCTGGCAGTTCGCCTGGGGAGCGCAGGACGACAATGACTCGATCGCAGCCATTCACCGGGCACTCGAATTAGGCGTCAACTGGATCGATACCGCCGCTGTCTACGGGATGGGTCATTCGGAAGAAGTCGTGGGCCGGGCGCTCAAGACCTGGCAAGGCCCCAAGCCCTATGTCTTCACGAAATGCGTTATGCGTTGGGACGCACAGGGGAATGTAACCAAGGTTTTTCGCGCTGATTCGATAAGGCAGGAGGCAGAAGACAGCCTGCGCCGCCTGGGGCGGGATGTAATTGACCTGTATCAAATTCACTGGCCGCCCGATCCTGATTCGCCGGAATTGGAGGAAGCCTGGTCGACCCTTGCTGAGCTGAAGCGGGAGGGCAAGGTGCGCTGGATCGGCGTGTCGAATTTCAACGTCAAGCAAATGCGCCGGGCGAAGTCCATCGCGCCCGTCACTTCGCTGCAGCCCCCGTATTCGCTGATCAACCGCGGAGTTGAAGAGGACATTCTTCCCTTTTGCCTGCGCGAAGGCATCGGCGTGATTGTTTATTCCCCAATGGCTTCAGGGCTGTTGACCGGTGCAATGACGCGCGAGCGTGCTTCAAAACTGCCGAAGGATGATTGGCGGAGCCGCGACCCGGAGTTCACCGAGCCGAAACTATCTCGAAATCTCGCTCTCGTCGAGCAACTGCGCGAGATCGGCCAGCGACATGGACGGTCGCCTGGCGAAGTGGCGATTGCCTGGACGCTGCGGAATCCGGCAGTAACCGGGGCGATTGTGGGCGCCCGCAATGCTCGGCAAGCCGAGGGCGTTATGCGTGCCGGAGAATTGCGGCTGAGTGACAAAGAAGTCAGGGAGATCGAAGATTTCTCAGCGGAGTCAGCTGCGTAGGTCAAGAAAAGCGTTTTAACCACAGAGGACACAGAGAGCACAGAGAAAATTCGCGCCCAACTGGTCAAACCTGCTCTCGTGCCTCGCCCAAAACGACGCTTACGTCCATCTTCTTCTTTGCCCGATAGACGGTCAGCCGCACCGTGTCGCCCGCGCGATGATTGTTCATGATCTGCGCCAGATCCTGCTGGTCTTCCACTTTCTGGCCATCAATGGCTACGATGAGGTCTCCGCCCACCATGATCGGAATGTTGCCCAGAAGCGCGCGTTCATTGCCGCCGCGCAGGCCGGCGCGGTCGGCAGCTCCACCCGGAACCACCTGGACAATAAGCAGACCGTAATCCGCTGCCAGCCCCATCTGATCTGCCAGTTCAGGATCAACGGGAATGGTGCGCACGCCGAGCGCCGGACGCCGCACTCGTCCCAGAGTCACCAGGTCGTTGAGGACCGCCTTGGCGGTGTTGATGGGAATCGCAAACCCGATGCCCGCACTCTGTCCAACACTGGAAGCGATCATGGTGTTGATGCCGATCACCTCGCCATGCCAGTTGAGCAACGGGCCGCCGGAGTTTCCAGGATTAATGGCGGCGTCGGTCTGAATGGCCTCGTCAATGGTCATGCCGTCGGGCTCCTGCACGGAGCGGATCGAACTCACGATGCCGCGCGTCAGAGTGCCGGAGAGACCGAAAGGATTGCCGATGGCATACACTTTCTGACCAACCTGCAGGTTGTGCGAGTCGCCCAAAACCATCGGCGTGAGATCCGACGCCTTGATCTGGACTACGGCCAAATCATGGGAACGATCGGTGCCCACGATCGTGGCCTTGTATTTCTTGCGATTGTGCAGCGTGACTTCAATCTGGCGCGCGTCTGCAATGACGTGGAAGTTGGTAAGGACGTGCCCTTCTTTATCAATGATGAAGCCGGATCCCTGCCCTTCTTCCGGCACCAGCCCATAGAAAAAATCGAAGGTTACAGCGCGCGAGGTGATGTTTACGACCGATCCGATATTCTTGCGATAAACACTGATGTTGTTCTGCTCTTCGGCGTCGAGCAAATCGCCGCCGGCCGCTTCACTGATCTCGACTTTATTCGGATGGCCGATCCAGTCGGTCAGCCCGCCGCGGCCGGAACGGTAGGTGGTGAAATAGAAAAATGCGCCGGCGATAAGCACGGCAATAAAAACGGGTCGCAGCAATCTCATAAGTCAAAACCTTCAGCCAAGAAGTTTCACGGAGCTACTCTGATTGTAGATTCTTTGTATTCCGCATGGTCAAAACGCCTGGTCCGCCTCGCCTTTCAGCTTTTCGTACACTTCGTTCACTTGCTTGCGCGTCTGATCCAAGGAGCTGGAGTTGTCAATGATGTAGTCGGCGGCTTTGATTTTTTCTTCGTCGGGAAACTGTGCCGCCATGCGTCGGGAGACCTCCCTGCGTGACGTTTCTTCGTCTACTTTCAGCCGTGCCGCCCAGCGCTGGATGCGCTGTTCGGGACGACAGGTGACCACTAAGAGGCGATCGAAACGATCCGCGGCTCCCGCTTCCAGGATCAGCGCTGCCTCCACCATAGCGATGCCGCGCGGATCACGCCGGCCAACTTCTTCCATCCATTCATTTTGCCTTCGAATCACAGCGGGATGAACGATCCGGTTCAATTCCTGCACGCGCGAAGGTCCAGTTCCCGTTTCCGCTGACGAGCCGAACGCTGCTTCCGCCAACCGGGCGCGGTTGACGCTGCCGTCGGGATTGAGGATTCCGGTGCCGAAACGGCGTACGACGTCCTGATAAACCGCCTCGCCCGGCTGCATGAGCTGATGGGCGATCGTGTCGGCCTGAACCAGGTGAGCGCCGAGCGCCACAAACATCTCGCCCACTACGGACTTGCCAGAGGCAATTCCACCGGTTAGTCCGACTTTCAGCAAGCCAACCTCATCTGTCGCAGACCCCAATTCACCACAGAGACACAGAGTCACAGAGAAATACTGCATTAAGATTTCTGATTCATGCGGCCGGGCCACGCTTATGCCGTAAGCAGACGCACATACCCAAAAAGAATTCTCTGTGTCTCTGTGGTGAAAACAACAATAATCAAGCGCGGGAAAGCTCCGGTACCCGGCCGCCGCGGCGCAGTTTCGCGGCGCGCACCGTGTTTGCCATCAACATGGCAATGGTCAACGGACCCACGCCGCCGGGCACCGGCGTCATTGCTCCGGCGACCTGAGCCACCTCCGGATGAACATCGCCGACTAAGGTTGAACCCTTAGAGCGAAAAGTCTCTTCCCGCTTCGCATTGCCGGCAAACAGCCGATCGAACTCCGCCCGATCCGTCACCGTGTTCATGCCCACATCGATCACGGTCGCGCCCGGTCTCACGAAATCGCGCGTGATCATTCCGGCGCGGCCAATCGCCGCCACCAGAATGTCCGCCCGCCGACAAACCCCGGGCAGATCGCGAGTCTTGGAATGGCAAACGGTGACGGTGGCGTTGGCATTGATCAGGAGCATGGCTGTCGGCTTACCCACAATGTCGCTCCGTCCCACGACCACAGCTTCCTGTCCGGCAATCAGGATGTTGCTCCGCTTCAAGATCTCGAGAATGCCTGCCGGCGTACACGGCACAAGCCCAGGCCGCTGAGTGGATAGAAATCCCACATTCATGGGGTGGAAGCCGTCGACATCTTTTGCCGGATCGACTGCCAGCAGAATTTTTTTGGCGTCCACCTGCGGCGGCAATGGCAGTTGCACCAGGATGCCGTCAATTTCGTCGCGCCGGTCGAGGTCAGTGATCAGTTCAAGCAGCTTCCCGGTTGAGATGGCCTCTGGCGGAGTGTGTTTCTCGCTATAAATGCCGACTTCCTCGCTGCTCTTCACTTTTCCACGCACATAAATTTCCGACGCCGGGTTGTGGCCGACAAGGACAACGGCCAGTCCGGGGCGCATCCCGGCGGCGGTCATCGTCTTCACTTCAGCAGCAACTTCGCGTCGGATTTCGCTGGCGATCTGATTACCGTCCAGAATGATCGCAGCCATGAGCCCTCATTTCCCTGCGGATGATCGCGCAGAAAATTCTATATGAAATCGGCATGAGGCTGGGTGAACCGATCAAGGTCTCGCCGCAAACATGGGAAATTCGTTGCTCCCTACCTTACCCACATTGGCCTCGCTAAACTCCCGCACTCGCTCCAGCGCCGCTTGCAGTTCGGCGTGGAAGCGTTCTCTGTGGGAATCATCGGCGTCTGACGGGACCTGGATCTGGCGGCTCACCCGCATCAATGAGCGGGAAAATGGCTTCGGAATCATACTTCGATCCCAGGTATGCAGGACCCAGGCACGTTCCACCGCGATGTGAAATGCGGCCATGGGCGCGCCCGTGGCCCGCGCCAGCAGCACCGGCCCTGGCTTGGCCACAAACCTCGGGCCCCGCGGACCGTCGATGGTGAACGCCACAGCCCAGCCTTGCTCGAGCTCCCTCCGCATGCCGAGCAGCGCTCGCACTGCTCCGCGGCTGCTCGACCCACGCACTTTCACAAAACCAAATTTTCGGATAATGCGTCCGGTCCATTCGCCGTCGAAGCTGTCGCTGCTCAGGACCCGAATCTGCAAGTTCCGCCAGACGTACGTAGCGGGAAATATGCAAGTATGCCAGAAGGAAAGAATCATGGGACGCGCTTCGACGGTGGACGGGGCGCCATCTTCGAAGGAGACGGCCAAGCGAAGCGTCGGACCGATCAGGCGGATGGCAAAAAAACCGACCCAGGTGATCAGCCACAATAGAAATCTTTGCCGCCAGGTAAATGGCCGATCCGATGTGGACGCCGAGTCCGAGACGGGAGTCGTGGTTGCTAGGCTCACCGCAATATTGTATCGTCCCCTCGGTTCCTACAGCGTGTGCAGGTAGGCCAGGAGATCATTGATCTGCTGCTGATCCATCACCTGGGCGTAGCCCGGCATCTTGTTGCGGCCAAAACGAATGATGTCGCTGACCCGATCATCATTGGCCGGCATCCCGCTCATGGGCAGGTACTGCCGCTTGAACACGCCCTTCATGCTCGGCCCCTGGCGGCCGCGAGAAGAATAAGGAGCATGGCACCGGTCGCAATAGTTGTCGTAAAGGCGGCGCCCGGCTGCTTGCTGGGCATTGAGTCCGAGTTCCGCGTCGCTGCGGCGGCGTTCGGCCTCGCAGCCAATTAGAGCAAGCAAGCTCAGCACCGAGGCACAGAGACACCGAGAAACCAATTTCCGCTTGCCAACTGTCGATTGCCAAATGCGAAATCGTCCCATTTGCCCTCGAAGCGCAGAAGAAACTTCCGAAGTACAATAATAGAGCACAGCCATGCCGGTAAGGGTGAAACGAGTGCTGATGAAAAGAGTGTACGACGAGCCTGCGGGCTCCGACGGGACGCGAGTGCTGGTGGACCGCCTATGGCCGCGTGGTCTCACGAAGGAGCGGGCGGCGGTAGACGTTTGGTTGCGCGACCTGGCCCCGTCGGACGATTTGCGCCAGTGGTTCCATGGGCATCCCCACGAATGGCCGAGCTTTCGTAAGCGCTATCTCAAAGAATTAGCGCGCCAGGAAGCTGCCGACGCCCTCGTTGAGCTCTATCGCCTGGCCGGCAGGCAAAAAAAACTGACGCTGCTGTTCGCCTCCAAGAATGAGGAGCGCAACAATGCGGTGGTGCTGAAAGATCTGTTGGAAGGAATGCGGAAGCCGCCGACGGGTACCGGACCTGCGGGAGCACGGACAGCGCGAGCGCGGCAAGTAAAGCGCATGCCGAGAAGGTAGTAATCAGGAGTCAGGAGTCAGGGGTCAGGAGTCAGGAGCCAGGAGTCGGTAGTAGTCAGAAGTCGGGTTACTTCTTTTTTCCCACATCGTTGACGATCGCTTCGACAATGCTGTCGATAGTGTCATTCACGCGCTTAGCGGGCAGATTGAGATTGTTGGACAGGATGCTAAACGCGATCTGCCGGCCGCGGACGGTTGTCGCGTAACCAGAGAGGGTCTTGACTCCGCCCAGCGAGCCGGTCTTTCCATACACCCGCGCTCGTGGGTCGAGGTTCTTCAAGCGGTCTGCGAGGGAACCATCTGTGCCCGCCACCGGCAGAGTCTCACGAAAGCTGGGTCCCCATGGCTGAGCAACGGCATAGCGCAGGAGTTGGGTAACTGCGTGCGGCGTGACCAGGTTTTGGCGGGAAAGTCCGGAGCCATCGTAGAAAACATATTGCTCGCTGGGTACTCCGGCAGTATTGAGAAAGCCGCGCAGAACCTCGAGGCCGCCTTCGACCGTACCCGCCGTCCCCTTCTCCCGACCCAAGAGGCGCAGGAGGATTTCGGCGTGCAGATTCTGGCTGACTTTGTTGATCACACGTACGTCTTCGATCAGCGGCTTTGACTGATAGCTCGCCAGCACCAGCGGCTGGGTCTGCAACGCGCGGGAAGATTCGTCACCACCCCGCGCCGGAGCCGTCGCCGTAACGCTCAAGGTGGAAAGGCTGGCCAGTTCAGTGTGACGGGTGCGTTGTTTGCCATACACCACGATGCCGCGGTTCTCGAGCAATTGATGGAACAGAGCGGCCGCGAATTCGGCGGGATCCTCGATGGCCAGGGCTTCGTTCGCCCCAGCGTCATCGAGCGGCATGTTGCCCCACAACGTAAGCAAGGTAGAGCCGGGCTCGCGGTTGATGAAAATCTTGCGGCCCGTGCCTGCCGGGGTAGTGATGATGCGATTATCAATGCGATAGTAGTCGGCGAACGGCGTGATGCTGACGAAAGCGTGCTCCCCGGCGCGGTCCGCGGGGAGGATGTTCACGAAAATAACGTTGTCATTGATGGTAAGCGCTGAAACTGGCGCTCCCTCGGCTAGAACAAGATCGTCCTGACTCCAGCCTTCTCCGTAGCGCTCGAAGGCGAAGTAGGAATCGTCGGCAACGATGTCGCCATCGACGTATTTCACACCCTTCTGAACCAGCGAGTCCGCCAGTTGTTCCAAAACCTGGATGGGATGGTCATTTCTTTGGGTGCGCAAGGTATATGGCAGTTCGCGGCCGGAAAGATTGGGATCGCCGCGGCCCACCAGAATTACATCGCCGCTGAGGCGTCCGTACTTGTCTAGCGTGCCGCTGGTTTCGACGGTGGTGCGCGAAGTGTAATTCGGCCCGATGAGAGCCAGCGCAGCCGCGGTGGTAAATAGTTTGGTGTCGGAGGCCGGGGTAAACAGTTTGTCGGCGTTTTGGGCGTACAAAACCTTTCCGTCGTCGAGGGCAACGATTTCGATGCCCCAAAATCCACGTGCAAGATCAGGTGCAGAGAGGATCGCGTCAATGGGCCTGGCGACTGGACCGTGCGAAGCGGCCTGAAGCTGGGTCGTCAGCAACAGGGAGAAAATGGCCGCTAATAGCGTGCGTCTTCGATACATCCCAGTACAAGATTGTAGCACTGCGCTTGGAGGGGCCTTCACAAGTAAGGCCAGGGACGGCTGCGGAATAGAGTCGCTCACGACCAATTAGATTCCGGCATATTGCAGACCGTTGCCGGGTCCGTGGTGCTGGTTGAGCCTATTTCCTGCGGTGGCGGAGCCATCCTCCAGTTTTTAGCGGCAGGGAACGCGATAGACGCCCAGGTTGAGGTGTTTCTTCATGGAGTTAAAGTTCAGCTCGTTCGCCTTGGGGCAGAACTTGTTCGTAGGCAGAGAGTATTCCACTTCAAACACCGCTTTGTTCGCGTTGATGAAAGGCAATAGCTTGTTGCACTCGTGATACTGGAAACACTGCTCATCGAGCGCCCAGTCGAACGACGGCAGCAAATCGCCGACTTGATCCAGATCGTTCTTGAGCCCTACCGAAAGCCCCCGCGCGTGGGCCTCGCTAGCGATGAATGTGTTGTACTTGATCTGGTCGTGGTACGTGAGATTGAAGCCGCTGTCGTTGGTATAGCCGTCCACGTTATCGGGTTCCATGCCATCGAAACCCTTGGCCTGACACTCATCCATGCGCGCTTTCATAATCGGGCCCAGAATGTCGATGCGGCGGATATCGAGCCACCTTTCTCCAGGCCAACCACCGACCTTCTCTCCCTTGACGATCTTGGGGAACTTCTTGGCGTCGGGACGCCAGTTCTCCCACGTGCCCACATCAATGTAGCAGACCACTTTGCGCCCCTGGGCGTGCAGCTTGCTGACGACGGTGGCAGTATTATCGAACATGTCGATGTCGTACATCTTCGCCTTGACGCTCCGATCGACACGCTGGGTGAGCTGCCATTGCCAACTGGTGTTCAAAGGCGGCTGCCAGATCGATGGATCCTGCGCCGCTGCCAGCAGGCTGATCCAGAAAATGCTGGAGATAACAACCATTGGCTTCATGGGTCGCCCCTCAGGATCGAAACTTGCCGGACGGCTGATCGGTCACCTAAATTCTCGCGAAACAAGGCTGCAACTGGTTCGACGTAATAAGATTTGCGTAAATTAAATCCTCCCAGCCGGAGTGATGCAAGCGAAATCTTCCGGAGAGGGATCCAGCCAAGGCAAATTCCGCCGCATTGGTCACCAACAACGCGGCGGATTTCGCGTTTAGAAGCTGCGGGGCACAGAGAACTCATCTCCGTTGGTCGCGGCGCAGAGGTAAGAACCTCCGTTGGCAAGACAGCGTAAGCAGTCGACCTGTGGAAAAACAAGGGGACTAATGACCGGAGCCAAATTGATCTACTCGGCGCCGCTGCCAACCTGCGAGAAGACGCTCGCCGGCGCACCGCATGACCTGCGGTCTGCAGCCACAAAAGAGGCTCCGCGCCGGCCCAATTCTTTATTCTTTCGCGCGGAGCCTCTTTGATTATTGCTGGTAAAGATTATTGAGAGCCGACTGTCACCGGCGCGGTGACTCAAGTCATGGGAATCGTGATCGGCATCACACGCTCCTGCCTGGGCAGGTCAGGTAATTTCGTGCCGGGTCACTGACCCCGGCTATAGTCAGTATTCCAATTCGGGAAGATGGTCGGAGAACAGAACTCACACGGTTCCGCCCTTTTTTCTTTGGTCAACACGAGAGTGTTGGTGCGGGGTTTGAGGTCATGCGCATAAAGCGTGTGCGCACGTCGTAACGGGACCTGCCTTTGCCTCAGCTCCAGATCACAGTCAGAAGTGATGGCGATCACGGTCGACTGGATCGACTGCAAATATAAAGGGCTTGTTATGCTACGAAAACTCCCCCAAACCATCTGCATCACGAGCGCGCCCAGTTTGTTTCTTCCCCAGCGCCGAGAAATTGACCCTGAATCGGATGGAAACGTCTTAGCGGCCGTGATGCTGTGTCTTCCCGTATCTTTGCTGCTGTGGGCTGTGATCATTCACGGCGTGGCGAGCCTGATGCATTGATTCAGGATCAGGGTTCGGACACGAACAACATCCCACACCCGGCCGTGCCTGGGGAATCTTGCGGACCGGCCACAGGCACAGTCATCCAACTCATGCTCGGTGCAACAATCCTGCGTCCCGAAGGACCTGACAGCAATTTACTTCCGCGCAACCACATGGATGCGCGGCGCATGTTCGACCTCGCCTCGTCCTGCGCCTTCGTACCCCATAGCCGTAAAGTACAGGGCACGGTCGAAGAAACGCTCTAATGACTGCAGCAGTTCCATTTCGCCAAAGAACTCCACTGGCTCTTCGAGCAGGCCTTCCTGCTGCAAATACTCCCAGAGGTACTCCTTGGTTGCGCTGACCGCCCACAGCACGTCGCTGAAAGGCACGCCTTGCTTGGCACGCCGTACTCCCAGGCCGATATAGCGTTCCTCGATCTCGGTCTCGGTCTTGCCCAGCAACCAATCGCTGAGATGGCGGTAAATTTCGTAGGTACGCCGTTTCAACTCATCAGCGGACACTTTGCGCAACAATTCACTGCACTGGTCCGATTTCTTGAGTTTGTGCATCAATCCCTCGGACAAGTTGTCAGCATGGGCTTCGATGAGCTGAATCAATCTGATCGGAAACATGACTGCCTCCTTTCTGCCAGAAGTACACGTATATGGCAGAAGCGATCTCACACCAGTTCCCACTTAATTGTCCGCCTAACCTGGCAATTGCACAGTGACGGCCAGCACAGAGCGGAGTGACTGCAGGTTAGGGGCTCTCAGAACATTGGTGTCCAAAACTGCTACCATACTCGGCAAAGGGCAGGTATGACTCGCAATTTGGCTGTCCGTCGTGTTGGCCTGCTCGCGCTTGAATTTCTGCTGGTTTTGCCCGGTTTGGCGAGCGAGCCGGAATGGATCGAAATCCGATCACAAAACTTCTCTGTAGTCACCGATGCCGGGGAGAATCGCGGCCGGGAAGTCGCCCTCCGTTTTGAACAGATGCACGCGGTATTCGGCGCTTTGATGGCCAAGGCAAAAGTCAGCCTACCGCTTCCGCTTCAGATTGTCGCGTTTCGGAACAAGAAGGAAATGAAGCAGTTTGCGCCACTGTGGAAGGGCAAACCGACAGAAGTTGACGGACTTTTCCAGGGCAGCTCGGACCGAGGGTTCATCCTGTTGGACATGTCTGCTGAAGATCCCTGGCAGGTCGTCTTTCATGAATATGCCCACCAACTGCTGAACGGGAACACGGGGGCAGAAATACAACCCTGGTTTGATGAAGGCTTTGCCGAATATTTCTCCACCATTAAAGTTGACGGAAAGAAGGCGGACGTCGGACTGTCTTCTGAGCGAAATCTGCAGGTGTTACAGCAGACTGGACTGATGAAGGTGGCCGATTTGTTTCGAGTACAGCGCAATTCAAGTGTCTATAACGAGAGCGGAGATCATCGCTCAGTGTTTTATGCGGAATCCTGGCTGGTGGTGCATTACCTGTATGACAACCAGTTGATCCCGAAACTGAGCATTTATTTCGACCAAGTCGTGAATCACAGCGCACCTGTCGAACAAGCCATCCAGCAGACGTTTGGGATGAGCGCGCCTGACTTCGATAAAGCCATCAACCGTTATTGGCAGGTGGGCCGCTACCGCTATTACCTCATACCGTCGCCGGCTGGGGTCGATAGCCATTCGTTTGCGGCCAAGCCGATGCCGGTCACCGACGCCAGAGCCGTGCTGGCCGACATTCATTTGCATTCCCGGGACTACCAGAACAAGGCTGCAGATGAGTTCGCGGAAGTTCTTAAGCTGCAACCCGACAACGCCGCCGCACTCCGGGGACTGGGCTATGCCTACCTCATGAAGCGCGATTTTCACCGTTCTGGGGAATACTTCACTCAAGCCGCAGCTCACGATTCCAA
The DNA here is from genome assembly GCA_963770485.1 of uncultured Acidobacteriota bacterium. Classification (GTDB taxonomy): domain Bacteria; phylum Acidobacteriota; class Terriglobia; order Terriglobales; family Acidobacteriaceae; genus CAVVEC01. The sequence goes on along the minus strand of CAVYPX010000019.1, from coordinate 49,259 downwards.
CGATCCTCGAGTGTTTTACTACTCTGCCCTGCTGGCTCAGATGGAGCACGGGCCGGAATTCGTCAGCGATCCGGTGCAGTTGGCCAAGATGCAGAAGGAGTTGGAGCGATCCATCGCTCTTGATCCGGAGTTTGCCGGCTCCTACCACTTGCTGGCATTTGTCTACTTGTCGCAAGGAAAACACAAAACCGCCGCCAGCACCATACGCAAGGCATTTCTGTTGAATCCTCGAAATGAATGGTACGCGCTCAACCTGGCGCAGATGGACATGGCGATTGAGCGATATGATGAATCGCTCGGACTGCTCAAGCTGCTCTGCAAAAGCAGCGACTCCAACATCGCGGCCAGCGCGAGCGAAACCATGACAATTGTCGAAATGATGAAGTCTGAGCCGGCGAGCGCACTACGCCTCAGAATCGAGATCAATGGACCTTCAACGGAGAGCGCCCAAGGAAGTCCGGCAAGTTCAGAAACGGTTACGGCTAGCACGGCAATGGCAAAGCCGGTCCGCTTCCTAAAGGGCAAGTTGGTCGCCGTAGATTGTTCGACGGCCCCGAAGGCCGTGCTCACGGTGAAATCCGGGACTGCCACTTGGACCTTCAACGTTGCGGATACCGGCCACGTGGCTGTGATTGGCGCCGATCGCTTTTCATGCGGCTGGAAAAGCCAGGACGTGGCAGTCAACTACCGTGAAAGCGGACCAGCCATCGGTGATGTCGTGTCGATTGAAGTCCAGCAGTAACCAGAACCGATCGACCCACCCGAACGCGAAACTTGCGCCAGCCCTCACCCGAATGCACATGGCCGGAAGTTATCCTGAATTGTCAGGCGGGCTCGGCTCTTCCGGGCCAGCCTGGTTCATGGGTTGGGAGCAGTGGCCAGGGTGGTCTTCAGTTGGAACTTGGAGGCTAGCTGGCATTCCTTGTAACCGGCAAACGCGATCACGTCGGATTGCGGATCTTCGCGCCGGACTAAATAACTGCGCATGGTGTAGCAGACGGCGCCCGCTCCCGATTCTCTGTCCACCCGATCGCGCTGGTCCGGAGAATCTTTAGGCAGATGGTACTGGCTGGCACGGTCAGGCAGCGATTCAACGCTGAACCTGAGCAGCGCGGAAAAGTCTTGGGTACGTTGGGACGGTTGCTCCTGGGCTAGAGTTGTGCCGACTGTGGTCAATGCCAGTAACCCTGGCAGGAGGTAACGGAGTCTCATAAAGTCCCTCCAATTTGATTGCTTCTGGTAAGACGCTTAAATTCCAGCTTAGTGAGCGAACGCCCCATGGTCGCGGGTGACTGTCACGCTACTTCGATGGAGCGACGGAACTTACCTTCATCACTTCGCTGTTGACGGTGCCGACGACTTTCGCTTTTTCGCCAGCCAGCAGATCCAGTTGCTCTCTGAGCTTTTGGTCCGCATCCAGGACGTAGATCTTGTTGTCCACCACCAGGGCATACCGGGCGCCCGCTTTGGCGCACAGTCGCGCGCAATCGGCGGCATTTCGATGCGCCGTCTTACCTGCGCATAACGCATCCACCACAACCCCAACCAGGCTCGTCGGCTGGTCGTGGGTTGCTGCGGGTCGTGATGTGGCGGCAGCTCTACTCATTGATATTGATAAAGTGGTCAAAACGGTGGCGATGGCCAAGGTGTAAGCCAGAATCTTCATAGCGGACCTCACTTCCGGCAGCCGACCCTCGGCGGCCATAGGCAATTAGGAATCATAATGCCTCGGATGGTTCCTTTGCACTGAAGAAAAAGTACTGACTATTTCGCGGCGCCACCGCCCGGGCTGAAAATCTCTCTCACCTTTTCGTCAAAGTTCCCGGAGGTATGGGTTACCCCCACCAGAATCTTGCCATCCGAGACCTGCTGATCATAAGGCTCCTGCTTCCAGCGCAGCAGGGGCGCGGTCAAAATCAGGACCAGCAGCGTGGTCAGGATCGCGCCCAGCATGGTCAGTTCGTAAGTAATGATTCCATTGCTCCACGGGGTAACGATGGCCATGCCCCCCGTGACGATGGGATAGCTCATCTGAGTCTGGGATACCAGCAAGAAACCGCCGGCACCTCCCAGAATTGCGCCCAGTACGGCCAACCAGGGCATGAGAGTTGCCTTTTCGTGGCGTGCCAATTCGAAGCCATCGAAGGGTTCTGACGAAATCACCGTGATGTCTTCCGTTCTGACCCCAGCTGAGAGCAGCGCATCAACCGTGCGCTGCGCCGAAGCCGGATCGGAACACATCGTGTAGAGAGCTGCCTTAGGATTCATGTTTCTGCTCCGCGAACGACCGGTCGAAGCGGACCTGACGCCACCTCGACTTCGCTCGCTTTCTGAGGTAAACCTGCCGTTTCTCTCTCCCCGATCTTCAACTCCCAGATGGAAATGATCGGAACAAATTTGGCAAAGATCACATAAAGCAGAGCCATTCCTGCAAAGGTGGCGGCGGTGATCGTAATCTCCACCCAGGTCGGACGATACGTTCCCCACGCATACGGCAGAAACTTGCGGGACAAAGAGGGTACGATGATCAGGTACCGTTCCAGCCACATGCCGATCACTATGGCAAGCGATGCGATGAAAGTTCCGGTGATCGTGCGCAGCCTCTTGATCGCCAGCAAGGGAAACGGGATCACAAAATTGCAGCCCACCATCAGCCAGAACAGATACCGATAGGGCCCGCGCTGAGTAAGCCACAGCACAGCTATCTCCGAAGACTCGTTGCCGTACCAGGTGGTCAGGCGCTCGGCGAAGACGAAATAAAACCACAGCAGGCTCATCAAGAGGAGAAGTTTGCCGAGATTATCGAAGCAGACCGGCTGCAGGTATTCCTCCAGGCGAAGGAAATGGCGCAGGAAGACCATGGCCACAATCAGGGCAGCGATCCCGCTAAAAATGGCGCCCGCAACGAAATAAGGAGCGAAGATCGTCGAATGCCACATGGGCACCGGGGTCATGGCAAAATCCCAGGAGACAATCGTGTGCACCGATACCGCTACCGGAATAATGACAATCGCCATGATGTGCATGGCTGTCTCCAAGCGGTGCCACTGCCGTTGTGTGCCGCGCCATCCTAAAGATAGAACCGTGTAGAGTTTCTTGCGCCGGCCGGAGAACTTGTCGCGAGCCAGGGCGAAATCAGGAATGATCGGCAGGATCAGAAATGTGATGCTGCCGATCAGGTAAGTATTGATGGCAAAGAAATCCCACACCAGGGGAGAGCGGTAGTTTGGCCACAAACCTCTCTGGTTCGGGTACGGGGCCAGCCAGAAGGCCTGCCACGGGCGGCCCAGGTGGATGAGCGGAAACATGGCGCCGATGGAAAGAGCAAAAACCGTGATGACCTCAGCGCAACGCGTGATAGGACGCCGCCAGCCCGCGTTCGACAGGCGCAGGATGGCAGAGATCAGGGTTCCGGCGTGACTGATTCCGATCCAGAAGACGAAGTTAGTAATGTAGAAGCCCCAGAACACGGGCCGCCGGATGCCGGCGACGCCGACTCCGTTGTAGAGCTGATAGCCCCAGGCGGAGAATCCGGCCAGCACGATCAACCCCAGCGTCGCGACCACAAAGAAGAAACGGGGCGAGGTCCGGCCCACCGGCCGCAGCAAGTCCTGGTTGATCTGCTCAGAGGTTTTCGTCATTCCACGAGTCCCGCTGCAAGTAAGTCACTTTGGGTTGAGTTCCGAGTTCCTCCAGCAATTTGCTCCCCCGGCGAGAGCGCGACAGGCGCGACACCTCGCTTTCGGGATCATTGAGGTCGCCGAACACGAGCGCCTTGGGTGCGCAGGATTGCACACAGGCGGGGGCGGGTTCTCCATCTTTGAGTTCGCGACTCTCCGCCTTCGCGTGAATTTCCGCGGCTTTGATTCGTTGCACACAGAACGTGCACTTCTCCATGACGCCGACCTGCCGTACGGATACGTCGGGGTTCAACTGCAAGTGCAGAGGCTTCTCCCATGCAGGATTGAAGAAGTTGAAGAAGCGCACGGAGTACGGGCAGGCATTCGCGCAATAGCGCGTGCCGATGCACCGGTTATAGATCTGGGCATTCAGACCCTCGGCGGTGTGATAGCTGGCATAAGTCGGGCAAACGGGCTCGCAGGGCGCGGCGTCGCATTGCTGGCAGAGCACCGGCTGAAACTTCACTCGCACATCTGGGAATTCGCCCTCGTAGTAGCGCTCGACGCGAATCCAGTGCATGGCGCGCCCCTTCCGCGCTTGCTCTTCTCCTACGGTGGCGATGTTGTTTTCGGCGCGACAGGCGATCACGCAGGCCTCACAGCCAGTGCAGCGATCCAGGTCCACTACCATACCCCAGCGATGTGCCATTCCATTCTCCTAACGGTGTTCCAATTCACTCGGCCGCTCCCGCAGACCACCAGCGAACAGGGCTAGTTTCCCTCGGCCAACCTTGGAGATATCCACGCGTGTCGCCGCCCAGGCGAGCGATCCAGTCTCAGCCACCTGCAGCGGCGCCAGTATCGTCATAGGATTGGCGCCACGACCGCTGGCATACCGGCTGAAGTTCTCGTGCCCTTGGCCGAAAGGCATTGCGATCACGTCGGGAGCAATTCCAGGAGACACCAGCGCGGGTGCCTGCAACTTGCCATGCTGGGAGCGAACTTCGACGAGATCGCCCTGTTCAATGCCAAGTTTCGCAGCGGTTTTCGGGTTGATCTCAATCCACGTGCCCCACATGACCGTGGAGAGCGCGTCCGGCATTTCCTGCATCCAGGGCAGATGCGCGAGCGCGCCGTCGAGGAACGCCTGCGAGACGTAAGGGTGAAAATGAAAGGGAAATTCATGCTCGGCGCCGTCGAATTGGGGCAGGGCGGACTCGGGCTTTCCATGTTGTCTGAAAGCAGGCTGTTTGAAGGCAGGTTGCTTGGAAGCAGATCCGCCGAAAGCGACCGAAGCGATGGTTTGCTTGGCGTCGCTCCGCATCTTTTCGCTCCACCACCCACCCTGTTCTTGCACTTTGGCCCAGAATTTCTCCGGATCAACCGGCGGGCTTGTCTCGGCCGTTCTAAGCGACGAAATTGATGCCTGTAGCATTTCGTCGAAACTTTGCCAGGGAAGAGATTTGACTGCGTCGCCGCCGAGTTGATGCGCAATTTGCAGCAGCACATCGGGCATGGCGCGGGTGTCGTGCAGTGGAAGCATCGCCGGCGCTGCCAGGCTGACCACGGCTTGGGTTGTGCCGGACTCGGGAATGTCATCCAGCCAGGATTCCAGCGGTGAATGATCCGGCAGAATCAGATCGGCGAACGCGCTCGTCTCATCCACGAAACTCCCAAAACTGACAATGAAGGGGATTCTCTCCAGCGAATCCCGGACCTTCCAGGCAGCGGGCGTGGCAAACACGGGATTAGCGTTGTAAAGCAGGAGGACGTGCGTATCGTCAAGCTTGCCCGCGAGAAATTGGCCGGCAAAATCGCTCGCCGCAGCGAAGCCTCCCCACTCATGTTCCGCATGTGGCGGCCGTGGCGTGAAGAACATTCCTCCCGGCGTACCCACACTCCCTAGTAGTGCGTTGAGCGCATTCACGGCCAGGGCACTGAACAGGCCATTGGTCTGGGCGAGGGGCGCCCCTCCGATCATGGCGACCGCGGGTGTGTGGGCGGCCATTTCACGTGCCAATCGCTCGATTCGCTTCGCTGCGACCCCAGCCGTCTTCTCGACCGCCTCGGGCGAATAGTCAGGCAGACCTTGCTGCCATCCCGCGATGAGTGTCTCGCCGTTCTCTCTGGTCGGGCGGAGCTTTTCCTTGAGGATCACATGGGCAAGGCCCAACGCCAACACACCATCCATGCCGGGACGCACGGGAACCCACTCGTCAGCGTTCGCCCCGGTCTGCGACATTCGCTGCTCGACTTGCACCAACTTGCCGCGGCTGCCGGGGTGTCCTTGCCGCATTTCGCCGTACGCGATCGACTGCGCGACCGGAGAGTTCCACGTCCCCAGGAAATCCGCGCCGAAGGAGATGACGTAATTGGCGTGCGCCAAATCGAACGACGGCATCGTGGCGCGACCGAAACTGAGCAGATTTGCCTGCCGCAAAACTGGCTCGTCCAGCGGATCAAATACCATCGCCGGAGAGGAACCGACAGTCTTAAGAAACTCCTCGATCAGTTCACGGCGTTGACCGCGCAGACGTCCAATCAGGAAGCGCAGGGCCCCGGCCTGCTTCTGGGAACGAAGCTCTTGTAGCTTCGAGACCACTTCGCCAAGCGCTTCTTCCCAAGTGATCTGCTGGAAATTGCCCGATCCCCGAGGGCCGGAGCGCTTGAGCGGTCCTCGTACTCGATCCGGATGATAAGTGAGTTGGAGACCAGCCTGCCCGCGGGCACAGAGCTTCCCCTGATTTATGGGGTGATCGGGGTTGCCTTCCAGTTTCTTGGCAAGACCCATCTTGATCAGGCCAAGTTGCCCCTTGCGAACGACCTCGGCTTCGCCCTCCATCACCCGAACCGTCAATCCGCAGCCTGCAGAACAGAGCGTGCACAAGCTCGGTTTCCAAACGGCCACACCCGGGACCAGATCCTGTTCGGGGACAAAGCGGACGAGTTGCTGCGCCGGCTTTTCGCATCCGCTCAGCGCCGCCGTCGCCCCGGTCAGCACCGTAACTTTCAGGAAGTCGCGCCGTTCCATAAATGCCCCAGACCCGCTGATGCCCGTCAGAAATGGCAAGTAACGCAGTCGGTCGAAACTCCTTTGGCTCGATGGCAACTCAAGCAATAGCCCATATTCAAATTCACCGCGCGCACCGCGACCGTCATGTTTTTCACGTCGCCGTGGCAGTTGGAGCAGTCAACGCCGGCGCGGATGTGCGGCGCGTGGTTAAACTTGACGTGAGCCGACGGGCTGAATCCGTAAACCCGCTGCCAGGACACATCCAGCCCTGCATTGAAAATTGCCGTGAGCTTGATGATCTCAGGACGATCCTTGGCGAAAAACGCATGACAGCGCATGCAGAGCTTGTCGCTCGGCAGACCCGCCACAGGGCCGCTGTTCACGCCTTTGTGACAAGTGGTGCATGCAACCTGGTGTTCAATATGAATCTTGTGAGTGAAGGCAATCGGTTGCACGGGCGTCTTGCGCCAGCCAAAGAAATCCTTCACCGACTCCAGGATGGTGGGGTGGGCTGGGCTGAATACTTCAGGAGTATCAATGGAAGGCTGATCTTTGCCTGAGTTTGCTGAACTTGTCCGCTTCAAGAAAAAAGCCGACACCGCGGCTGACGCTACTAATACAAGAGCCAGTCCACGGATTTTCGATCGCATCGCGCGGCCCTATGCTGCGTCAGCGTTTACTTCGCTCTTAAACTGGACGACTCGGCAGGTTCGATTTTCTCGATCTTGATCTTTTTCTTGTCAAATGTTCCCAAGATACGAACCTTGCGGCCAGCGAATGCCTCAGCCTTGTCCTGATCTTCGATGCTGTAAACTGCATCCTTCTGGCGGTCGTATAACACATACTTGGCGCCGAGTTCAACGCACTTCCTGCTGCAAACCGCCGGGTCAGTTCCCATGCTCTTCATCTCTTCCATCATCTTGGAGTGCGTTTTGTCCTTGGCGCAGAGGTCATCCATGATCTCGCCGGAGAACGTCTGAAGATTGCTGTTGGCCTGCCCGGCCCCGCATAGCCCTGCAGTCATGATGATTGATAGCAGAACCAGAAAAAAGCTGTTTCGAAATCCCATTCTTTCCCCATCCCCACTTTCGGTTCGGTCGGACCAGTCTATCCCCAGCACCGGGCTGTGTACAGGCGTCCAGTCATTCATTCACAGTGATCGTGTTTGACAATCAAGGCTCAGACCAAGATCCGAAGAGCCCGAACCAGGTGCCGAAATGACTGTAAACTACCAACCGGAGGGTATTCGTCAAGAGGCTGTCAATTTCTTGTCATGTTCTTGTAAATCGTGCGTGGTGCAGGCGTGCCCGATTCGGATTGAGGCTTCCCGCTGTCCTTAATCCGCTTCGCGATATTCTGCCCCCGGTCGCTTTGTCGAAATTAACATAACTGCGAGAATCCTTAGCTGCGCTAGGGCTGCAAATCAGTTATAAGGAGTCACAATGAAAAACCGGAGACTTGCGTCAGCTTTGGTAGCCTTTCTTTCGTCGGTGGTTTTCCCTATCCACCTGCTCGGCCAGCAAAGCCAAAACCCCTCAGTTCAGTTGGCGGAACCACACCACCAAGCTCAATTCTCAGCCCTGCTGAACGATGGATTTAGGTACTGGGACAAAGGCTATCTCGTAGCCTACATGATCGATGATCTGACTCCCAGAAAGGCGGCCGTAGTGCTCTATGATCGGGAAGGGAGGATTGCCCGCGAAGGGATGGTCTGGTTCAAGGATGCCGAGAGCGTCAGGATTGACGACGCGGCCGTAGGTAGTTCCGGCAAATTGGTGGTCTCAGGAGGGACGAGCGGTCCGGCCGGGGTCGCCGCCAATTTTATTGCAGCAATTGACACAACCGGCCAGGTAAGTCACGTGGTTCGCACGACCCCCTTTTTACCGGTATACATCTGCGCTGCGGAAGACGGCACGGTCTGGAGTTACGGGATTGACAGAGACAAGGACGGAAAAGGCATCGAAACCTCGCTTAGGCTTCGGCAGTATGACCTCGAGAAAGGCCAACTGAGAGCAATGCTGGACACCTCTACCTTGAACTCTTCCGGGTGGACGTCTCCTCGCGGCTTGTATCCCGGCAACATTGTCCTTCGATGCACTTCGCAAAAAGTCGGACTGTACAACGGAGCAAGCGGCGAGTGGATCGAGGTTGACACAGCTACGGGCAAGCTCAAGGTTGCGAAAGTGGCCCCATTGCCCCCACCCAAAGATGTCCGCATTACCGGTTTTGCATTAACCGAATCGGGCGAGGTATTCGCGAGCATGCATCACCGCTCATGGAATCCTCCTGTTTCCGGTCTTTTCCAACTCAGGTTTGATCCATCCGGTCTGGGCCGGTGGATTCCGGTTAAAGGCACGCTCGGGCCATTTCTTCACGGGGCGAATGTGGGGCGACTTCTCGGGACGGATGGCACGGAATTGATCTACACCCGGCAACTAGATGGCATAGCGTTCTGGTCGAAGCTGGCGAAATAGCCAAGGGCTTGCCGCTGGGCTAGTCCACTTCATGGAGCACAGTCCTCTTCGATCCTGCCGATCCCGTTTCCTGCCGTTTCTGCCAGTCCGCCTCGGTCAACACCGAGATCGCCTCGAGCTTCTTCTTTTGCAGAGCGGCATTGATCCCGGCCAGCTCTTTGCCCGTCACCTTGCGGAAGTCAGTAATGACGTCTTCGAGTTCATGGGCAAGGGATTCCGTCCGAGCGACCTGGTAATCGGCGGGCCGGCCCTCATAACTGTTTACCGATCCGTAGAGCCTGCCAAGGTGTTCCCGAATGCGCTCTTCTCCCGTGATAGCGCCGCCTTCCTTGGTAGCAACGATCTTGGAACGCATCTCATCGGAATCCTTGGAAAGTTGCTGCAGACGGGCACGCAAAGGATCTTTCTCCGGCAGTTTGGCAACGCGAGCCGACGCCGAGTCGCGCACCCCCTCCATGGCACTCACGGCATAGCTCATGTGACCGAGCAAGTCGTACAGCTTCATCGCCAGGTCGAATTGCGCCTTGCGGTCTTCGACGGTGAACTTGGCGCGGGGATCGAGTACCACCTTCAGCGGCGCCGTATAGACTTGGTCACCCTTGGTCATTTTGACCGTATAAGTGCCGGGAAGCACGCGCGGGCCCTGCGCGGCCGCGAATAGCGCGCTGGCCGCGGGTGGAACGATGGGCGGCTTGAGTTGCATGGACCACGTGGCCCGGTTCAGACCGCGATGTTTGGTGCCGGCAATGGTGTCTACCAGCTTGCCATCCTGATCGAGGATTTCAATCTTTAAGTCGCCGAAAATGTGGCGATGCTTCTGATAGTAGGTGATGGAGGCGTCGGTCGGTCGTGGCGGGCCGCTGAAAGTTTCGTCGCCCTCGGCCCAACCTCCGTTGGCATTCAGATACTGAACCGCCGGTGGACCGTCGATGAGGCTGGCGTCTTTGGCCATCAGATCGGGCGTCAGCGCCCGGAGCGGCGAGATGTCGTCGATAATCCAGATGCCGCGCCCGTGGGTGGCGAGTACAAGATCAGATTCCCGGGGATGCACAACTATGTCACGCACGGCCACTGCCGGGAAATTGGTGCTCTTATACTGCGCCCAGCGCTGGCCGCCATCCACCGAGATCCAAAGACCGAACTCCGTCCCCAGGAAAAGGAGCTTTGGATCCACGGTGTCTTCTTTGATCACGTGCGTGTAGCCGAGAACGCCATTCTCCTGCACGTTCAGCGAGGTCCAGGTCTTTCCATAGTCAGTGGTTTTGTAAGCGTAGGGCTTCATATCGCCGAAGGTGTGACGGTCGAAGGTGGCGTAGGCGGTGGCTTCGTCAAAGCGGCTGGCTTCGACGGTCGAGACCCAGGAATTCTTGCCCAGTCCCTGGATGTTGCCCACCACGTTGGTCCAGGTCTTGGCGGCGTCGCGGGTGATCTGCAGATTGCCGTCGTCGGTTCCAACCCAGATGATCTGACCGTTCTTCGGAGACTCCGAAATGGAGTAGATGGAGGTGTGCATCTCCGCCGAGGAATTATCCACCGTGACTCCGCCGGACTCTTCCTGCTTCTGCTTTTCTGGATCGTTGGTAGTGAGGTCGGGGGAAATACGTTCCCAGGACTGGCCATGATCCCGCGAGCGGAACAGGAACTGCGCCCCAATGTAGATCGTTCCTTTTTCATTCGGGCTCATGTGAATCGGCGTGTTCCAGTTGAAGCGCAACTTCTTCTCGTTGTAGTTGGGAAGAGGCTTGATATCTCGGGTTTCGTGGGTATGCCGGTTGACGCGGCCGATCTCGCCACCCTGAGATTCAGCGTAGATGTAGTCGGGATCGGCTGTGTCCTCAAACATCCAGAAGCCATCCCCGCTGTACATGTTTTCCCAGCGGGAGTTGCCGACTCCGCCGGGATAAGATGAGTCTCCCACCCAGGAACTGTTATCTTGCAGCCCGCCATAAACGTGATAGGGATTCGCGTTGTCAATGCTTACGTGGTAGAACTGCGAAACCGGCAGGTTGAGTTGGTGCTTCCAGCGGGTTCCTCCGTCTTCACTGCGCCATAGGCCACCGTCATCCCCGGTGAAAACAATGTTGGGGTTGTCGGGATCGATCCAAACGTCGTGGTGATCGCCGTGGGCGTTGGCCACGGAGCTAAAACTCCTCCCGCCATTCACACTGAGCAGCAGCGGCCCATCTGGTTTGAAGATCTTGTTCTCGTTCTTGGGATCGACAATCAGGTTGGCAAAATAAAAAGGCCGCCAGACTACAAATTGGCTGGCGTCCAGCCGGTTCCAGGTCTTGCCGCCATCATCGGAACGAAACAACGCGCTCTTCTTCGACTCAATCATGGCGTAGACCACTTGCGGCTTGGAGGGGGCAACTGCCAGCGCAATTCGTCCCCAAGGTTTTTCGGGCAGACCTTTGCTGTTGCTATCGTTGAGTTCGGTCCAGTGCTCACCTCCATCGGTAGATTGGTAGAGTCCGCTGCCAGGCCCGCCGGAGCGGAACGTCCAACCCTGGCGCCTGAAATCCCACATGGAGGCAAAAATCGTCTTGGGCTCCAGAGGGCTCATCGCGATCATGCCGCAACCAGTGGAGCCGTTCGCACCCGCGAGAACCTTCCGCCAGGTGCTGCCGCCATCGCTAGTTTTGTAAACGCCGCGCTCGTCGTTGTCATTCCAAACATGACCTTCGGCACAGGCGTAGACGGTGTTGCCGTCTTTGGGATCGACCAGAATCTTCGCGATGTGCTCGGAGTCTTTGAGCCCGACGTTGGTCCAGTTTTCGCCGCCATCGGTGGATTTGTAGATTCCGTCGCCAATCGAGACGCTATTTCGGGTCCATCCCTCACCGGTCCCAACCCAGACAATCTTGTGATTCGAAGGATCGATCGTGACCGCGCCAATGGATTGCACCGGCTGGCGGTCAAAGACCGGCTTGAAAGTAGTGCCGCCGTTGACCGATTTCCAAACCCCGCCGCTGGCTGAGCCCACGAACATAGTCAGACGCCCATTCTCGTTCACCGCGGTGACCGCCGCGATCCGTCCGCTCATAGCGGCGGAGCCGATGTTGCGGATGGGCAATCCGGAAACCGTGGCGGCGTCGAATTTAATGGCTTCCTGGGCGGAAACCCCGAGGGGCACAAAGGCTGTAATCAGGAATGTGGCCACAAGTGCGACCAACTGCGATGCCCTTGCGAGATGGTGGATACGGCGGGCGCGAGCAATCATCGGTCAATATCCTCTTTGCGAATACATGTTTTTGTTGCTAACTGGCGGACCCAGTTGGACTCTTTGCTGCTTATGGCTTGTTCGGCGCTTCTTTCTTAAGCGAGGCCGGAAGCGCGAAATCGGAAGCTTCCAGCGGCACATTGGCTTCAATCTTTTCCATGGTTACGGTTTGCCAGGACGTAGGATCGTCCTTGGGTCCGGAAGCAATCGAAAAGGGATACATTACACCGGCGACAGGCTTGTAAGAGCCCAGGTCGATGACATTTTCGCGAACCGAGCCGCGAATAAATTCCTGGGTCTCTTTGCGAATCTCCAGGTAGGTGTCGGGATCGAGGTAGTAGTAGACGATGTCCCCATTTTTGAGCGTCGCCTTGAGCCGGAGGGCGTCGTCTCCGTCGACAACGTCATGCCCGAGGTATTCGACGGTATTTCCCTTCTCTTTGTAGTTCACGAGCGGCCCATCGAAATCAGCGTCGATCAAAAGATCGCGCATGTCATCGTCTCCCATGAGTTCGGGGTCCTTGCGGCCCCGGAAGGGCTGAATTTGCCAGGCCGTGGAACCGTCGTAGGCTTGCACCAAAGTCATCCCCTGGAGGGTGAAAGTCTCGCGCACCAAGTTCGGACGCATGTTTTGCTGGCCCGTGGCGCCGGTAAAACCGCCCACGGCAACCAGTTTGCCGGTCATGCGCAGGGTCTTAATGGCTTGGATCTTATCCATCCCGCCCTTGGCTTCGATGTTCTTGTTAATCAATTCGTCGGCGGTTTGGGAGAAAGTAACAAGGCTGCAGCAAAAGACTGCGAGCAGAATCACCAGGCAATTACGCATGCAACGTGCTCCTAAATTGTTAGAGACAAAGATTTCCCGGGAAACGACACTCTACGCTCCTTAGACGCTCTTGCCAAGCCCTGGAGAGCAAGTTGGCGACAATAATCTTACAGATAGCCAGGCCGGCGCCCCCAGATGTCTATCCCGGAACCAACTCTTCCAACCTATTTTTCAGCCGGTTGTTGTACACTGCCGACAAAAGCTGCTTAGTTTCGATTGGTCGGCCGGATTGTCCCCGCAGTCCGGCGGTCGGTGTATGCACGCGATATGACGCAAAGCAACGGGAGCGCTGACGAGAAGAACGCGAGCGAAAGCCGCCCTGAGGGCAAGAGGCCATATCAAAAACCCGGATTCCGCTACGAGCGGGTTTTCGAGACCATGGCCCTGTCCTGCGGAAAAGTCAGCCCCACCGAATTCCAGTGCCGTTTCAATCGGAAGAGTTCATAATCGGCCGCCATTCATGGCACTCATGACAAAGTGTTGCGAGGATCCCAGGCTCGATCTTGCAGCCGAGATTCTGCGTTTCGGTGGAATCATACGCCTGCGGGGCTTGGGCACCAGCATGCTTCCCGCGATCTGGCCGGGCGATGTTCTCTCCATAGAAACCCAGCTTTCCGAGCCGATGGTTCCCGGCGATATTGTGCTAGTCATGCGGGGCAGCCGATTCTTTGTCCATCGACTGATCGAAAAGTGCAATGAAGACGGCTCGCGCTGGATCACGCGAGGCGACGCCTTGCCCCAGAACGATCCTCCGGCTGCAGCGGCTGAACTGCTGGGCAAAGTTTCCAGCATTCGCCGTGGGAGGCACGTGATCATTCCGAGGCGACGAGTCCGGTTGCCGGCCCGCGCGCTGGCTTGGATGCTGTGCCACTGCGATTCATTCAAAAACGTGGCTCTGAGCATGCATTCAATCTGGCAAAACCGCGTACAAGCCGGCAGGTTCTTCGGCAGAGTTCGGCATTGGTTTTCTGGCCTTTCGACTGCTGCCTGCGCCTGGAGCGCCAATGAGGGGAATCAGCCACATGGCAGCAACTGAATCAGTTGCCATCGAGATCGGCGGCATGGCCATCGCGCTGCGCACCGAAGATGCTCCATTTCGCCAATTGCTCGAGAATCGTTACGCTGGATTCATCAACGCTTGCTCCCATCCTCGCCTCCAGTTTGACATTGACCTGTCTGAACCCTCAGAAGCAATGCCAACTGACGAAGATATCCAGGTGAAAATGCAGGGTGATCAGTGGGTGCTCACAAGAGGTGACTTCCGCGCCCATTGGAGTGCCAGCAGGGGCTGTGGCCACATTCGGCAGTCCCACAATCCGTACGCCATCGATTCCGTGTTGCGGATTGTTCACACCCTGATTCTGGCAAAGCAGGGGGGATTCCTGGTCCATGCCGCCAGCGTCATCCGCAGCGGGCGCGCATTCCTGTTCGCGGGGGTGTCCGGTGCAGGCAAGACTACGATTTCCCGCCTGGCTCCGCCCGACGCGAAATTGCTGACCGATGAAATTTCCTATGTGCGGCGCGAAGGTGATCACTACCTGGCGTGCGGAACGCCCTTCGCCGGGGAGTTGGCCCGGGTCGGCGAAAACCGGTCAGCGCCGTTGAGCACGCTCTTTCTCCTGGAAAAAGGGCCGGAGAACCGGATCGAAGCCGTGAGTGCAGCCGACGCCGTCCGCTCGTTGCTGCGAAATATTCTATTTTTTGCCCAGGACGCTGAACTGGTGCGGCTGGTTTTTCGGTCCGCATGCGAGTTTATCGAGCGGGTACCCGTGCGCAGATTGATATTCGTTCCAGATCAACGGGTGTGGGACATAATACCCTAGCGGGATGTTCTGAGCGGAGCGAGGGATCTATGTATCTGACTTTGCGAGGGCACAGATCCTTCGCTGCGCTCAGGATGACATTTTGGGAGAGAGAATCTCATAGCTGAGAAATACATTGCGCAAAGTTCCGCCATCGCGGCCCGCCTGCTGGGCGGTGAAATGATGATCATGTCGGCCACCGACTCGACTTTTTTCACGCTCAACGAGGTTGCCACTGCAATATGGCAGGCGGCAGACGGACGCACTCCGTTGTCGGAGATTGTGGCCGCCAAGATCTGTTCCGAGTTCGATGTGAATCCCGACCAAGCCGAGCGCGATGCCGAGCAGTTCGTGACCGAACTCTCGCGACATGGCATCCTGCTGGTCTCTGACCAGCCCATTCTCGGTTCACCCGCCTCGCCGGAGACTCGATGAGCCTTCTCGCGGAGATGAACCAGAAGGCGCTGAAATTGGGCATCCCGATCAGCGTGCATCTGGACATCACCTACCGCTGCAACGAGCGTTGCGTCCATTGCTACCTGGATCACGACGATCATGGCGAGATGACCACCGCCGAGATCGAAGATATCCTTTCTCAGCTCTCCGAGGCGGGCGTCTTCTTTCTCACTCTCAGCGGCGGCGAAGTTCTCATGCGCCGCGATTTCTTTCAAATCGTGGAGCGCGCGCGCCGTCTCCTGTTCAACGTGAAAATCAAGACCAACGGAGTAATGATTCGAGAGGAGGAGGCCAGGAGAATTCGCGAGTTGGGCGTCGAGCAGGTCCAGATCAGCGTTTACTCACACCGGCCCGAGGTTCATGATGCGATCACCAAGCTGCCCGGATCCTTGAAGCGAACCCTTGAAGCCATCCGATTTTTGAAGTCTCAGGGCCTGAAAGTCGCGATCGCCAACGTTCTGATGGCCCACAACCGGTTCGACAACACCGGGGTCATCGCGCTGGCCAGGGAGTTAGGAGTTTCCTACACCCTTGATCCAACCATCACGCCGAAGATGGATGGAGACACATCCATTCTTGGCCTGCGCATTCCGGGGTCTGAGCTGCAACAGGTTTTCCGCAATCGCGAACTGGTCGGCAACGTGGAGGAATTCTGTGCCCCGCCCCCCCCGCCGGACGAGGACGTCATGGAGGGTTATCCCTGCAGCGCGGGGCACACGGCTTGCTACATTTCTCCTTATGGCGACGTTTTTCCCTGCGTGCAGTTCCCTTTGCCGAGCGGCAACCTGCGGAAGCAGAAGTTCCTCGACGTCTGGCGTCATTCCCGGCAACTGCAGGAAGTCCGATCCATCCGAGCCAAAGATCTCACTACCTGTTCCGCTTGCGCCCATGTGGGGACATGCACCCGCTGTCCGGGCCTGGCGTACATGGAAGGCAGCATGCGCGGGCCGTCCACTGCCGATTGCGAGAAGTCGTTTCAGAGGACGGGCGTTCCGTCGGCGAACATGCTGCTTCGCACTGCGATCGGTTCTGCAGGCCCATTGATTCAAATTCAGCCCACAGCGTAGGACATGCTCCGTTAGTTTAGATTCTGACGAGGCCGAACGGGTGTACACTGCCGTGTCCAGGATAGCAGGAACGAAATCCTGGCGAAATACGGAGGATTGAAAACAATGGAGAGGAAATTGTGGAGAGTGTTTGCAGGGCTGTGCGTGCTCGCGATGTCCGCCGTTTGGGCCGCACCAGCACTCGCGCAGATGTCAGACGTGAAAGAAAAACCGCCGATGTATTCGTACGTAGGGTTCTGGAATATTCCCCGCGCGCAGTGGGCAGAGATGGAAAAGGCAGACATGGCTGACCAAAAAATCCTGGACAAGGCCATCGCTAACGGAAACATTGTGGGATATGGCCACGACATGAATTTGGTTCACCAGCCCGACGGATCCACTCACGACGAGTGGTGGTCGTCAATGTCCATGGCCGGTTTAATGAACGTGTTAGACCAGTTCTACAAGTCCGGCAGTGCCACCTCTCCAGTCTTGGCGAGCGCTACGAAACACTGGGATAGCATTTTCGTCAGCCGGTATTACAACTGGCATTCCGGATCGTGGAAGGATTTGTACACGCACGGAGCGTCCTATAAATTAAAGGCGGACGCACCGGACGATGCGGTGGAGAAGCTCAGTAAGAACATGATCGTGCCGCTGATGGAGAAAATGCTCGCCGACGGCACGATTCACGAGTATGAAGTCGATACGGAAGCGATTCACACCGAAGCGCCCGGCACGTTTTGGGTTTTCTACCTCGCAGCGAACGCGGAAGGTCTGGACAAAGTCAACATGGCGTTGCGGGAGACCCTGAAGGCGAACCCGCTGAACGGCCCGGCATTTGGATCCATGGTGGACTACACTGAGCACCGCGATTATCTGGCTCGCACGAACGCCACGTACAAGTAGTTCCTGCATGTGTTCCCGGTTCGCGGGCGGCGCCAGTTTTGTAGGGCCGCTCGCGGGCCTAGTTGCGGTTCCCCGCTCTCTCTTCACTCCCATACAAATCAAGCCTTCTAAATCGCTGAAGCATCACCATACGGGAATCCGGTTGGTCAAGTCAGTTACGAAAGTAAGGCTCCAGATTCCCAAAATGTGAGCGAAGATAAGAATTGAGGAGAAACACAATGCGAGGGTGGAAATCCCGTTGGTTCTACCTGGCGGCTGGGTTGCTCCTGTGTGGCATTCCGCTTTCGGGACAGTTCATGGAGAAGACCTCCCCGGTGAGCGCCAGCGAAGAGCTATCGCACCTGGGGTATCCGCAGGATTGGAGTTCGCGACACTTGTTGATGCCGGGGGCGCGAGCTGAGCATGTACTGGCAGCGGGAGCGCGAGACCCGCGTTATGTTTACAACATGGTGATGCGGCAAGTCGCACTGCGAAAAGAACGCCTACCGGTGCCGCGCCATCGGCGCAAAATAAAGATCGACTGGGCTGTTTCCCTGGAAAACGGGTACGTGCCGGAAAACCAGTTTCCGGCAAAATATCAGTTTGGCATCGGCGGAGAGAATTGCAATTCCGATTACCTTCTGCTTGGGCTGACTGTGACTTCGGGGACGCAGGCCAACCTGGTCGGGATCAACAATCTGTACACGGCGGCAAGTCCGCCGTGCAATAGCGGATCACCTTGGGTGGCATTCGCGTACAACACGGTGACGCAGACGGGGGGGCAGATCCGGACATCGCCGGCGCTTTCGACCGATGGAACGAAGGTGGCGTTCGTAGAAACCACCGGCGGAGCTTCGTACTTCCACGTTCTAGTGCTGCCGAACCCGATTCCGACGCCGCCATCGCAGGCGGGATCGGTGTTGAGTCCGCTGACGCCGACGTCGTGCACGACCCCGACGACGCCGGGCTGCATGACCACACTCACGATTGAAAGCACCGCAACCAATTCGAGTTCCTCGCCGTGGGTTGATTACGGCGCGGATACGGCGTACATGGGCGCTGACAATGGCTTGCTCTACAAGATCACGCCGGTGTTCGGCGGCGGCGCGCCGGCGCTGGTCAATGATCCGAGCAACTGGCCGGTCGCGGTCTCGACTAACGCGTACAACACGGTGTTGACCGCTCCGGTTGTCGATGACCTTGCCGGCCTGATTTTTCTCGGAGACGGGGAGGGATACCTGTACTCGGTCAAAGTCACCAGCCCCGGTAAGACCTACGCGGCGCAGCAGACGATCGGGTGGGCTTACGACGGAACCAATGATGGAAGCGGGAAGCCAGGGACGGGAGTTGTAGACCCGCCGATTGCGGTGACGGATCCCGCCAATCCAGCAACGGACCAGGTGTTCGCTTTCACGGGATGCAGTTATGTGCTGGGCATTGGCGGGGCGATCAGCCAGCTTCCGGCGAACTTCACGACCGGTGTGCCCACAACCAGCAACACCGTGGACCTTGGATCGGCGAGCGGGAACGGGGATTGCACGGGAAAGAACGCCCACTCGGGAGCGTTTGATAACGCGTTCTGGGTGAATGGGTCGGCATCGGGACACATGATGGCGTGCGGATTCGTGAATAACGGAGGCGCACCGTCGAAGCCACAGATGTATTTCTTCCCTTTCGCGAGTCACATCATTACGAGCACGGGTTCGTCCACCTTTCTGGTAAACAACACGAAGGGAGACGAGTGTTCGCCGTTGACCGAGTTTTACGATGGAACCACGGACCGGATGTTTTTCGGAGTGGGGTCGACCGACGGATTCCTGGAGAGCTCGACGATTACAAGTTCCTTGTCAACGCCGTCCTGCGTAAGCCCGCCGACATCAAGTTGTGTGACGGCCCCGAGCGCCCTCGGGGGAACCAGCGGGGTCGTGATCGACAACCAATTGTCAAACGGTGGGACGAACATCTACTTCTCGACCCTTGCGGCGGGGTCGGTGAACGGTCAGAAGTGCAATGTGCCAGGCGGAGCTGCGAATCCCTATTGCGCGGTGAAGCTGACCCAATCGGGCTTGCAGTAGGCAAGGAATGCGGAGCGGCACCTTTGCAAGACGCACGTTTTGCCGTCGCATTCCTATGGCATTGTCATTCCGAGCGAAGCGTGAGGTTCGCGCATGCGAACCCCACGCGGAGTCGAAGAATCCCTGCGGCGCGCGATTCGTTTGGGAGGCTGAAGGTATTCTCCCTGTGATGTACGGTCACGATTCCCTGAGCGGCTAGGCAAAACCTGCCTTGATAGGGTCCTTCGACTGCTTTGTCCTGCGCTTCGCGCACGACAACTCCGCTCAGGATGACGGCGGTATCTTTGGTGCTTGATCCGCCGTGATCTTCGAAGCGTCGCATTCTGTTTGTTATTGTTTATAGTTGGAGCAGACTGTCTTTATCCTCTCCCGGTGTTTCGCGGCATATTCTGCCTTTCACCTCTAAGCGGATCTCGTGCACGAAATGGAAAAAACACGGACGGGGTTGCAGGGAATCCTGGACAAACCTATTCGCGAACTGGGACTCAAAATCGAGGGCTCACCGTTGCAGCATTTCGTGGAGCGCTTATATCGAGAACTGGAGGAGAAACGGCTGACGAAATTCCGTCCCGCTTGCTATCTCACCGACGAGTGGGGCTGTCCGTCGGGAGAACCGGTTATCGGCATTCCCTTCTATCTTGCCCACCCTGACCTGGCTCAGCTCGAAAAGGAAATGAATGACTTGGAGGATGCGCGCGAGATCATGATGTACCTCCGGCACGAAGCCGGGCACGCTTTCAATTACGCCTACAGACTGCACCGCACGCCGGAGTGGAAGCAGCAATTTGGTTCGTTTCGCCGGCCCTATCACGATAATTACCGGCCAGTTCCCTTCTCGCGAAACTACGTCCGCCATCTCGCCGGCTGGTATGCCCAGAAACATCCGGATGAAGATTTCGCGGAAACCTTTGCGGTGTGGCTCACCCCTCGCTCCGCATGGCGCAAACGCTACCGCGGATGGGGCGCAATGGCAAAGCTGCGCTACATGGATCGAATCGCCCGCGAGTTGGGCAACACCGATCCCGTTCGCCGACGGGGTCATACGGACATCACTGTGGAGGAAATGGAAACCACGGTGGCAGAATTTTACCGGCGCAATGGCGACCAGGTCCCGATCGTAGACCTGGCGCTGGATACTGATTTGCGGGACATCTTCGATGCATCCCGCAGGCGCAAGACTGCCCAGCCTGCGCAGCAATTCCTGCACACACACCGCAAATCAGTGGTAGACAAGGTTGCTTACTGGACGGGCGCGCAGCGTCCTTTGATCAAGAAGTTGATGGAGTCGATAGAACAAAGAATCGGGGAATTGCGTCTGTTCGCTGATGCTGAGCGGGAGGCGGAACACCTGATCCAAATCACGGTTTATGCAACTGCGCTCGCCATGAATTACATGGCGCGCGGAAAGTTCGTACATCCATGAGACAGAATACGACACAGGTTGTAAGCAGCAGGAGGGCGCACCGACGATGACTAGCGCCAATTTGAAAGTCGCCATTCTTTACGACGTTTGGCAAGACGATCCGGCGGCCGCGGAGGTCGCGGAAAAGGCGACCGCGCGGAAGAAGAAGCCGCTGAGCAAGACGAAGCGGGAGAAAGAAGACCGGGAAGAAATCTTCGAGGCTCTGGAAAAGCTCGGCCACCGGCCTTTCTATCAAGTGCTGGACGGCAGCCCGCAGTGCCTGAACACTTTGGCCAAGTGCGGAGCCGATCTGGTGTTCAATCTGACCGAGTCGTTTGCCGGCGACGATACCAAGGACATGAACATCGCGGCCTACCTCGACCTGCTGGGAATGCCCTATACGGGCGGAGGTCCGCACGCGCATTTCCTGGCGCAGGATAAGGCGACGGCGAAGAAGATGTTCGCTTTCCACGGAATCAAGACCCCGTATTTCGCGACCTCCTATCGTGGCCGGATTGAGCACGCCCACGACATTTCCTTCCCGCTGATCGTGAAGCCCATCTCCGAAGATGGCTCGATCGGCATTAACGCGGATGCGGTGGTAAACAGTATCAAAGAACTGATGGAACGCGTGGAATACATCCAGAATGAGTTTGATTCTCCTGCCCTGATTGAGGAATACATCGAAGGACGGGAGATCTACAGCGCCATCCTGGGCAGCTACGAGCAGGCGCAGGCGCTACCGCTGGTCGAACTTGACCTCTCGCGGCTGCCCAAGGGCACTCCCAAGATCGCCAGTTACGACGTGAAGTTTGAAAAGGATACTCAAGCCCATAAACTAACCAAATCGGACCTGGTCACCGATCTTGACGAGGACACCGTTTCCCGTCTGCAAGAGGTCGGGTTGGCAGCGTATCAGGCCGTCAAGTTGCGCGACTACGGCCGGATTGACATGCGCCTTACCCCCAAAGGCGAGGTGTATGTGATCGAGGCCAATCCCAATCCCTGGCTTTCGAGCAAACATGAATTTGCCATGGCCGCCAAGGCCTCCGGCCGAAGCTACACGCAACTGATCGGCGAAATTGTGGATATGGCAATGGCGAGATACGATGCCCAAAGCCAGACTGCCAATGGGGGTTAGCCGAAACGATTTCAGAATGTGGGCGCAGGCCTCCCTCGACTGTGTCCAGGGCAAGGTCCAGCCCGGGCAAAAGACTTGCCTGGGGTGAGGTTCTTCGGCAACTGAAGTCTGGGCTGGGCCCAACAAAAAATGCTACTTGCGCACAACCCCTGAAATTTGAGAAGGTTATGCAGGCCCGATGTGGCTCGGGAGCACCGACCCAACGATAAGCCACCGCAACGAAAGATCACTTCGACGGAGCGAAGAGGCGTATGACAAAAGCGGATCTGATCGACGAAGTCTCCCGGCTGGCGGAGTTGACACGCAAAGACAGTGAAGTCATCGTCGAGACCATTTTCGACAGTATTGTGCGCTCGCTTCGCGTGGGCGACAAAATCGAGATTCGCGGCTTTGGCAGCTTCCGCACCCGGCAGCGCAAACCGCGTGTAGGCCGTAACCCGAAGACCGGCGAACGGGTGGAAGTCCCCGCCAAGAAAATCCCTTTCTTCAAGCCCAGCAAGGAGCTGAAGGATCTGGTGAACACAGGGGTCAGCGAGCCGGCAGCAGCCTCAGCCGCGCCTCCGCCACCCGTGCAGTAGTAACTGCGCAACGCCCCTCGGCCGCGAAGCGACGGTCGTTCCTCTGCGTTCTCCGTGTCCTCTGTGGTTAAATCAGATCCATGTTCGCCCGCAAGATCCGCGTGGAGTACGAAGAAAACGGCCAGCGTCATCCCTGCCCGCTGAAATGGCTGGACAGCTTCTCCATGCGGAACTTTACCAACGCCAGTCTCTTTGACGACACCCTGCCCGTAGCGGATGGCCTGATGGAAATTGGGACGAACGTCCCCATCGATCAGTTGAAAGAAGCGATGGAGGACTGGTTCCGGCGCAAAAGCTATCTGCCGAAGGCGGGTCAACTGGCGGTGGCCGACGCTGACAAAATACCACGCTGAAGCCGTATTGACGGTCCCCGAAAACCGCTCACAGCACAGGAATTGTCACGTAGGTTTTACAAAGCCATTACGACTGAAGGGTAACTATTGTGGAAACCCGGCATCTCACATGGTATGAGCATGAACTGGGAACTTCCAAGACCCATGAGCATTTCGCGAATGCGCCGAGCCGACCGCTGGCGGGACGTTTTCATCTCCGAATACGCTCCGGCCGTGGAACGACTCAGGCCGACGCAAGTGCGTCGGATTTGGGGCAGGGCTCTGGGACTTGCGATAGCGCTGCTGGTCAGTGCGGGCGGCTGGACCCTGGTAGGAATCGCGCTCTCGCATCTCTTGAGGTAAGATCGCCAATCGGCAAAACACGAAGCACGCAGAGTAGTTCCTACTTCTCGTAGTGCAGTAGCGAGAAGACGTCGTATTCCTTGAGCTTGTCGCGTCCCTTCAGGAAGTCGAGTTCTACGACGAACCCTAGCCCGGCAATCTCTGCGCCTAATGTAGTCGCCAGTTTAGTGGTAGCTTGCGCGGTTCCGCCTGTCGCCAGGAGGTCGTCCACGATAATGACCCGCTGTCCTGGCTGGATCGCGTCCCGGTGAACTTCCAGCGTATTCGTTCCATATTCCAGGACATAGTCGTAGCGGGTGGTTTCAGCAGGAAGTTTGCCGGGTTTGCGCACGGGGACAAAACCGGCGTTGAGACGATAGGCCAGCGCCGGAGCAAAGATGAAACCCCTTGCCTCCATCCCCAGCACCAGATCGACTTTCCGGTCGAGATACTGTTCCGCAAGCGCGTCGATCAGCATGGCGAACCCGCGCTTGTCTTTCAGCAGGGTCGTGATGTCGTAAAACAAAATCCCTTTTTTCGGGAAGTCGGGAACCTCGCGGATGAGCTTTTTCAGCGGCTCACAGTTCAGGCGCGGCTTAATGGGAGCTACGTTCGTTGACATTTACCAGGCTCCTTCAATGCGAAAAGTACTAAGGCCGGCGACCGGCCTGGTTTCGAATTCCTCCACATCATCCACGCGGGCGGCACGCGGACCATCCCGCAGCCGCGACCGCAATCCGGCGAGTTGATCGCGGGTACCCATGGCCATCACTTCCACGCTGCTATCGGAATTGTTGCGCACCCATCCCGCAATGCCCAGGATATGCGCCTCACGCTCGACGAACCAGCGAAACCCCACGCCCTGGACCCGGCCGCGGACCACAAAGCGGCGAGCTTCGATTGCCTTTTCAGTTGTGGCCATTTTCCCACTATACAATCGTCATCCTGAGCGTAGTCGCCGCTTCGCGAAGCGAAGCAGCTACGGAGTCGAAGGATCCCTATTGCGAAACACCTGCGACAAATCCCTACAGGGAATTCCCACCATGGGCTCCAGAAAGAACGCCTTCAGGCCTACGACGCCAGCCCGACACTGTAGGGATGCTTCGACTCCGCCATGCGATTCGCCAGCGAATCGCATCACTTCAGAGTGACAAGAACGCATTCTCTATGCTCGCGACAGATACACGCCTTCGGCGGTGTCCACACGAATTCTTTCGCCTTCGTTGATGAAGGGCGGCACCTGCACCACGAGCCCGGTTTCCGTCTTCGCGGCCTTGGTGACGCTGGAAGCGGTCGCGCTCTTCAGTCCTGGCTCAGTCTCGACCACCGTCAACTCCACGGTTTGCGGCAGTTCAATTCCGACTGCCTTGCCGTCGAAAAATTCCACTTTGATCTGCAAGTTCGCGGTAAGGTAATCGACGGCATCGCCCAGAATTTCCTTGGTGAGATGAGTCTGCTCGAAGTTGGTAGTGTCCATGAAGTAGTAGCTGTCGCCGTCGGCGTACAAGAACTCCATTTCCTGCTCGTCCACGTTGATCTTTTCGATAGGATCGGGAGAACGGAAGCGATGCTCGAACATTGCGCCGGTGCGCAGGTTGCGCAGTTTGGCCTGAATGAAGGCACGCAGATTGCCCGGGGTGCGATGCTCCACGCTGAAAACCGAATGCAGATCATTGTTGTGTTTGATAATCATTCCGGGACGTAGCTGGGTGGCGGGAATAGCCATTGCTCGAAAAATCTCCTTTAATTGCGGGTAGCCGGCGGACGCGGGCAGGCCACATTTTCCGCCAGACACAGGACTCAAAGTCCTTATTTTACAGGACTTGAGCGAATATGGGAAATAGGGGAGCCGGCCAGCGAAAATTGCGTCCGGCACGACGCCGTCAGACAGCTAAAATGGAAGGGGCGAATCCAAGCTGCAAGAATTCATTCCGAGTGAGGTGCTTTTATGCGCGAAGGAAAATATGAGGCGTCGGCGGCGGGACAGGTAGGAACCGCCGTTATTTTTCTGCTGATTGGGTTGGGAGCGGGCGCGCTGATTGGATTGCTGTTTGCCCCCAAGCCCGGCAAGCAGATGCGGAAAGAGCTGCGCCGCCGCTACGAGGATGCGCGCGAGACGTTGGACGATTGGAAAGAAGACGCCAAAGAAGCCACCGAGGAAGTTCTGGAACGTGGCGCGGAACTGGCGGAAGAACTCCGCGATCGAGTCAGTCCGCTCACCAAGGGTATACGGAACAGGTGAGCCGGCCCCGGCTCGTATACTTCGTGCCGATTTCTGGAATGTCACCTGACCGGCATTCAGGCCGGGAAGAGATTTAGCTCGTAATGCATAGCTTCTTCGCTTTGCTCAGGTGACAGCTCCGACCTGATGCAGCGAGGTTGCGGGACACGACTCATAGGCAAAATACCTGACCGCAAACCACGGAGGGCATTCCGGGTGCGAATTCACCATCAACCGAATATCGCTACAAGGACGCTCTTCATTTTTCCGAAGAAGCCGTGATGTTGCGGCCGCGCCGGCGGCGGAAGAACCGCAATCTGGAAAGACGCTGGACGTGCGTTCGCCCGCAGAAGCACCGGCAGACGCTCGGCTTCGCGAGTCGGAGCAGGCGGTGGGTCATTGATACGCAGATCTTGAGCCCGAAAGACGAAGGGCGCTTCCACCTGCACGTGAACATCGTTCGGTTTAGACGGCGGCAGCGCAGCGGTCTCGGGTGAAGCCACAGACAGCGCAACCTGCGCGGGAACCGAGGCGCCGGACGTTGGAGCGTTAGACGGCGGCCTGGCAGCCGGCGCCGCTGACGGTAGTGGCTTCACTTCGTCCCCGGGACCTGCTAAAGGTATGCTCGCAGGCAACTTCGCTTCCGGCACTGTGCCCCCCGTCGCCACGGAAGTCCGCATCACGGGCACTGCAGGAGCAGGGCAACCGCAACTTGCCGGGACAGCCGTGTCCAGCAGGTTCAGCCGTCCGGAATGAAAGACGATTTGCTCGCTCGGCTTCACCTGATACGTGCCGTCTCCCAGCAGTTCCGAAACGATGACCGAGGCGGTATTGCCGGGCAGTGCACGAATGCAAGTGTTGCCGCGCGAATCGGCGCTGACTGCGTAATGGAACTCGCCGGGGCCCGCCAGCAGGATACGAAAGTCCGGCGTCAGGATGGAGTCCGCCGAAGCGTCCAGATTGTAGTGCGCTTCCAAGGCTCCGGTACTCATACCCAACATGAGGGCGCGGCCGCTTTGCGACGAAGTCACCGAGACCGTCGTTCCCGGACAGACGCGCACCTCGCCTCCTCGTCCCAGACGCAGGATGGCGGTATCCGATCCTGCCGTCACCGAGGATCCTGTGGCTACACGGCTGCCCGCCAAGACCACCGCGCCCGATGAACCCGGACTCACGGGAACGGCAGCGGGCTGGACGCCTTGCACAAATGTGGGGACCGAAGGCGGCTTCGCAGCAGCATCGTCCAGCGGGCGCAGTCGAATCATCAGGCGATTGCCGGCGGCGTCCCAGGTATACCCGCTGGGCTTGATCAGATCCACGACCACGCGGGTAATCGGGGGGATCTTCTGATACTGGTCCACCCGGACTCCGCTGATCTGCTCACTGCGAAAGTCGATTCGTCTCTTATTCGAAGCCAGGCGCGCATTGGGGAGATCAATCGCCAGGCGCGGCGGATTCTCCAATTTGCTTATGGCAGGCACAATTGGACGACTGGAGAGGATTTCTACCGCTGGCCCGTCCGGTCCCGGGAAAACCTGTACAGCGCGGACAATCGCTATGACCGTTTGCGGCGGTTCCGTGCTGGCCAGAAGTTGCGGGCTTGACTGTGCCGCCCCGGGTGCAGCCAGAAAACCCGTGAGCAATAAGAAACCGACAAGTTCGGGACCATTACGCGGCAAAGACTTTCATCCCAAGAGTAGGTATAAGGCAACGATACCACCAGCGTGCGATGGAAAGAAGTGGCGTAAAAAGCACAGAGGTGCCCGCCGGGGAGCGCATCCTGATCTCAGTAGCTTTGGCCCGTCAGTTCCGGTTCAGCTAGAACACTAGTTCCGAAGCGTCCCAGCCGGCGTTTGCTGACCAATTTCCTTGCTGCCTTGCGGTGTGGATGGTTCGACAGAATCCGGTTCGTCGGAGCCGACGCGAAACAGAGCTGCCTGTTCCTCCGCGTGTTCACGCAACTCGCGCATCTCGTCCACGCTGGCTTCCGGCTTCTCCTGTTTGCGCTGTGTCCTGCGCTCTGCTTTTTCCCGTTGTCTCTGTTGGCGCGTTTGTTCCTTCTGACGCTTGGTAAACGTTGATCGGCCTCGTGGCATGCGCAGTCTCCCAATATGTTCGTTCTGTTCGTATCGCTGACCGGCAATGTGCATCCGGCCCGGATTTGAGGGTAATTGGAAAGTTACCAGCGCGGCTCGCGGGGCTGGCGCGCGTGACCCTTATAATCATCGCGTCCACGTCCGCCGCCACCGCCGCCAAAGCGTTGTCCGCCGCTCCTTGGCCGGTCGGTCTTGGGCTTGGCTTCGTTGATCGTCAACGTGCGTCCCCCCAATTCAGTTCCGTTCAATGCGGCAATGGCTTTGTCGGCTTCAGCGGCATCGGTCATTTCCACAAATGCGAAACCTCGCGCGCGGCCGGTCTCCCGGTCAGTTACGATGCTGACTTTGTCGACCGTGCCATGTGCCTCGAATGCGGTGCGCAGTTCCGCCTCAGTGGTACTGTGGGGTAGATTGCCAACGTAAAGGTTCTTCATTGCATTTCCTCTCTTAGTAACTCATCTAGGGTCCGAGACTCGGTTGTTCGCTTGGACAGCCGGACTTCACAATCCCGTGGTGGCGCGGGGGTCTCCTGTATTGCTTTCGAGCGAGCGTTCGCTGCGGATCGGACGGCGGAGATTCGCCGGCAGGCTTCCAGGATTCCCCAGCGCTGAGGCAGACCTCCAGAAGCATCGGCCGAAAGCGTTGCACTCACGTCCCCGAAAGGGGCTTGGTCGTCCTTCTCGAGTGAAACCGCTCCGTCCGCATTCGGCGAATCGGCAAGGTACTCAGGTTTGCCTACCAGAAAGGCGAGTTGCTGGGGTGGGGTGGCGCCGCGGACATCTTCACAAAACTTGTCCCGGCCCAGTTCACTTTCCGCGCTGATGATCACCAGGTTGTACAAGTCAGACCGCCACCAGGAACGCGCTTCGCTGATATCGGCGGCACAATCGACCTCCATACCGAGTTTTCGCATGATCTCGGCACGCATATCGCGTTTCGCTGGCGATGTGTCCACCAGAAGAACTCGTTTTTTCTTGAGCATGCCCGGCACGGGTGTGGAAAGCGGTGACGCAAGAATAGACGTAGTCATGCGGACACCGGCTTGGGCTTTGAAGCGGATGAACCAGGAACCGCTCTGCCTTGCTCTGCCAGACTCTTCAGCAATTCGCGATTACGCTTCCGCCGCGCGATCTTCTGCTTGCGCTCCCGGTGAAATCTGGATTTATCCCCATTGATTCCGGACATGATTCACTCCTGTCATTCAGGCTGGTTGATGAACGGCTCGGCGGCCGCAATTTCTCGGATCCACCTGAGCGTCACGAATCTCGTCGAATGCACGTCTCTGGGTTGCAGCCGTGCCCTGTCGGCACACATAGTAAATGTTAGGGAACACTGGCCGATACACGGAGACGCCTCTCGATCTCTCAATCGCGAAGGCGCAAGATACTCTGGCGATGTGTCTTCGAGGTTAAGCAATCTAAGTATACGCTGTTTGCCGACAGCCTGCCGAAGCGGGCGGCCCGCCTTTCCCGTTCTCTGCGAAAAGTGTCGGAGTGCACCTGTCGTAACCCTGGGATGTGAGGATCGACCGAGGCTGACTTGCTGGCGAAGTTGGCGATGTCGAAGCCCACCGCTCCCATGCTCTTGAAGTCGCCCAAAGCGATCGCAGCGGGAATGGCGACTGTACAGCCAGAGCAACGTTTACGCGCACTACTTTGTCGCCAAGTGCTTTAGAATCTCTTTCCCCAGCTTTTGCGTTTCGCCGAAGAATTTCTGATATTCGAGAAATAAACGGTTCAGTTCCAGCGATTTGTCCGCGGAGAGTTGCTTGCGCAGCATCATGTCGCGCACATGCACCGGGTTGGGAAGGGTTGCGTCTTCAGTCAGTTCTTCGAGCGCCGTATTGGGATCGTAATGATACATGGGATTTACTCATTGAGAGATTGAATCATTGACTCATTGAAAATCAGGCGGTGAGTTATTGTACTTCGCGGTACGAAGCGACGCGGCGCAAATTGCTACCAATTCGTTGGCTTCTTTCAGCAAGAGTCCTAGCTTGGCCGCACGGGCAAGCCCGGTGTCGCCCAGAAGTTCCAGCCAGAATACCGTCTCATCAGCTTCTTCAACTACGATGCCCATCTTCGAGATGAACTCGGCTTTCGATCGCGCCCGGCAAACCGCGCGATAGTTCGCCGCCACCGCGGTCCCGGATCGCAATAGCTGCTTGCCAATAACATCCGCCTCTCGAGAGCGCGGCAACGATCTCGAAACGGCCACAATCCGGATGGCAAATTGTTTCGTCCGTTCCTTCAAGGCATCGGCTTTATCCAGCGCATTCATAGCGATTTCCAATGACTCAATGATTCAATCTCTCAATGATTCAATTCCTACATCATCTCCGTTCCCCACAGATCGTGCAGGTGGACGATGCCTTCGAGTCTGCCCTTCTCGTCAACAACTGCCAGCGACGTAATCTTGTTCTCTTCCATTACAGCCAGAGCAGTCGTGGCGAACTCCTGCCCGGAGATCGTCCTTGGATTCCTGGTCATACACTCGGCGGCGGTGAGATCGAGGGCATCTTTACCGCGACGTTCCAACAGCCGCCGGAGATCACCGTCGCTGATCACTCCGACCAGCTTCTCGTCTTGGACCACAGTCGTTATGCCCAGCTTCTTGCGCGACATTTCATAGATCACGTCCGGCATCTTTGTCTTTGGCGCCACGCGCGGTACGGCATCGCCACTGTGCATCAGAGATTCCACCCGGGCCAGACGCTTGCCCAGCTTGCCTCCGGGATGCAGGTTAGCGAAATCTTCCTCCTTGAAGCCACGCTTCTCGGCCAGCGACATCGCGAGAGCGTCACCCAGCGCGAGCATAGCAGTGGTAGAAGCCGTGGGCGCCAGTCCCAGAGAACATGCTTCCTTGGCCACCGAGCAATCCAAGGCGACGTCGGCCGCCGCCGCCAGGGTGGAGAGCTTTGCTGGCGTGGCGCGGGCACTTCTGCCCGCGCGGGTCTTAGCGTGTCTGCCGGCGGCGTTGTGGAAGGGCACGGCTTCAGCCGAGCTGTAAGCTGTCTTCTTTGAAGAAGGCTTTAGCCCCTGAGGCGCCTTGTACATTTCATCGCAGGTCATCGCAATCAACAGGATGCGCAATCTCTTGAGCGTGGCCAGCAGGCGCAGAATTTCCTCAGTCTCGCCGCTGGCTGAAAGGGCCAGGACCACGTCTCCTCGAACCACCATGCCCAGGTCCCCGTGCACGGCTTCGACGGGATGCATGAACAGCGCGGGAGTGCCGGTGGAACTCAGAGTGGCTGCGATCTTGCGAGCGATAATGCCACTCTTGCCCATGCCGGTGACCACAACTCGGCCGGTGCAACCGTAGATCAACTCCACGGCACGATTGAAAGCACCCGCCATGGTCCCCGCGATGCGGTCGGCCAGCGCGCGCAGCGCCTCCGCCTCAATCCGCACCACACTTTCGCCAACGTTTTTCATGGAAGAAGAGGATGTTAACACGCCGCTTCCGTAGAGACGCAGCTTGCTGGTCTTGCTCCGAACGACACTGCAGAAATAGCAACCTACGTCTCTACGAGAGTGGCTTTAGAAGTGATCGTCCGCACGCTGCCGGCGTTCGGCGCTCCGCCCCAGTCCGGCGAGGCTGCGGGCCTGGATAGCGCGGTCCCAGGGTCCGGCTTCCCAATTATCTTTTTTCTTCTCGGGATGAATCCACGGCGGCAAAGTGACGAACAAATTACGCGCGATGGAGATCGCATACGGTTCGTAAAGGGAACGCAAATATGTGAGCTTCTCCTCTGCCTCCGAGCTCTCGGAAAAATGCACGCCATGGTCCGAGAGCACTTGTCGAAGCCTGACCAATTCTTCTGGACTGAGCCGCCCGGCCGCGGCCGGATCATAGCGTGCGTTCACCACCTGCGCCAGATCCACCATCGCATGGCGCGCCATGGCGAAGGTCAGCTTCGCCTGCTCGTTCCGAATGCCATCAATTCCCGCATAGACGAGCGCGGTGGCGTCGAGAATCATGGTGAGCGCTCCCAGCCACGACTGGTTATTGTGTTGTGAGCGGAAGAAGCTGAGTGGCGGGTAGGAGAGATGGCTCTCCAGCACCTCCGCCGCCCATCGTTCCCAGTCGCGAAAAATGTTGTCCAGCGCGGCTTGCGGACAGTTTCCAAAGCGGGTCAGCAACTCCGCGGCAGTGGGCGGTGATCCGGCACGCGCGTCCAACAAGGAGATCACGATCTCGCGCCGGGAAAAAGATGAATAAATCGTGGGCAGGTATCCGATCACCACTCCCAGGAAACCAAAGCCCATGCCAGCTTCCAGCACCGCGAGTGCGCGAGCGATTCCTGAGTTCGGAACAATGTCGCCATATCCCAGGGTAAAAAAAGTCTCGCCGCTATGATAGACGAGCCGGCCGAAGGTGATGGGCTCGTTGCTGAGCTGGACATGCTCTCCGGCGCCGAATTGCAGCAGCGAGAAGCCGAAGATCAAACCACCAGCCCACAAAGCCAGCAGAAAAAGCAGCGACAACGGCCCGAAGTAGCCCAGAAAGTTCTCGCGCTGGCTGGGCGATTTGATGTGGCTTGTAA
The DNA here is from genome assembly GCA_963770485.1 of uncultured Acidobacteriota bacterium. Lineage (GTDB taxonomy): Bacteria > Acidobacteriota > Terriglobia > Terriglobales > Acidobacteriaceae > CAVVEC01. The sequence goes on along the minus strand of CAVYPX010000019.1, from coordinate 17,181 downwards.
TTTTCCGCCACGGAATCCACGTGTAGCGGTAAAACCAAGTTGTAATGCGAAAATGCCGTCGCACCCGGCGCGGCAGGACGACGGTTTCAAACGCGTCCAACAGCACGGCGAGAATGATGACGATCCCGACGATGGTGGCGAGAATATGCATGGCAGGCTCAATCTCACGGCGTCAAAGGCGCGTCGGCTAACGCCTTTTGCAGCGCCAGCAATTCCTTCAGCACGCCGCGCAGCTTGGTGGATTCCAGCGCATTCGCCCCGTCCGACCGGGCTTCTTTGGGATTGTCGTGGACTTCCATGAAAATGCCGTCCACCCCCGCCGCCGCCGCCGCGCGTGCCAGCACGGGAATAAACTCTGGCTGCCCGCCGCTCGCCGCCGGCTCATCTTCGTCGCCATGGGAGGCTGAGGGCAACTGCACCGAATGAGTTGCGTCGAAAACCACCGGCGCGAACTTCCGCATGATGGCGAGCGAGCGCATGTCCACAACCAGATTGTTGTATCCGAAGCTCGATCCACGTTCGGTAAGAAACACTTTGTCATTGCCGGCGGTGCGGCATTTGTCCACCGCGTGCTTCATGTCCCAGGGTGAAACAAATTGACCCTTCTTGATGTTCACCACGCGGTCACTCATGGCTGCGGCGACTACCAGGTCGGTCTGGCGGCAAAGGAAAGCCGGAATCTGCAGGACGTCCGCTACTTCTGCGACCTTCGGCACGTCAGCGGTTTCGTGCACATCGGTGAGTACGGGCACGTGCACTTCCGCTTTCACTTTTTTCAGAATGCGCAGCCCTTCCGCCAGCCCCGGCCCGCGAAAACTACGAATGGACGTGCGGTTTGCCTTGTCGTAAGAGGCCTTGAAGATGAACGGGAAATTCAACGACCGGGTCACACCCTTGATGATTTCGGCCATGCGGATGGCATGGTCTTCACTCTCGATCACGCAGGGGCCGGCTATGAGGAACAAGTTACCGGAGCCGATCCGGACACCTTCGACTTGGAAGGAAATTGTCATTCTCAACCACCAAGGGCACGAAGGTTCACAAAGAGAATCCTTCGTGATCCTTTGTGTCCCTCGTGATTATTGTATCCGTTACCGGCTGTTCACTTTTTGTGGCCGATGGAACATCTCGACCTCGGCAGCAGCTTTTTCCGCCCGCCGCTTCAAGCCATGCTGGTAGGAAGCTCCGACGAACGACTTGAACATGGGATGCGGCTCCAGCGGCTTGGACTTGAATTCAGGATGGAACTGGCATCCGATGAAATGCGGGTGATCCGTAATCTCTACCATCTCGACGTAAGTCCCGTCTGGAGTGGAGCCGGAAATGCGCAGTCCGCCTGCGGTGAGCGTTTCTTCGTATTCCCGGTTGAACTCATAGCGATGCCGGTGCCGCTCGCTGATCTCGAGCTGGCCATAAATCCTATGCGCCAGAGTTCCTGGCTCGATCTTGCAGGTCCAGGCCCCCAGCCGCATGGTGCCACCTAACTCCTCTACGCCGCGCAGTTCGCGCAGTTTGTAGATCACCCGGTGCGGGGTCGCGGGATCAAACTCGCTGGAATTAGCATCCGTCAACCCGCACACATTGCGGGCGTATTCGATACATGCGACCTGCATACCCAGGCAAATGCCGAAAAACGGGATCTTCTTCTCGCGCGCGTAACGAATGGCGATCAACATGCCCTCGATCCCACGCTTGCCAAAACCGCCGGGAACCAGAAGGCCGTCGTAGTCTTGAAGCTGTTCTTCGTAGGTGTGATCCCCGGTCTCCAGCCCCTCGGCTTCCACCCAATTCAGATTCAGCTTCAGGTTGTGCGCCAGCGCGCCGTGAACCAGCGCCTCCTTCAGCGACTTGTAGGAATCTTCGTACTCCACATACTTGCCGACAATCCCAATCGTCACCTCGGCCTTGGGGTTGTAAACCCGATGGACAATGTCCTCCCATTTGCTGAGATCGCGCTCCTTCGCCTCCACCCGCAGGTAGCGCAGGGCGAGAGTGTCCACACCTTCACGCGAGAACACGAGCGGCACTTCATAGATGGAAGCAACATCTTTTGCCGTGATGACCGCCTCTTCCTCGACGTTACAGAACAAGGCGATCTTCGACTTGATCTCCTTCGAGAGGAAGCGGTCGGTGCGGCAAAGCAGGATGTCGGGCTGGATTCCGATGCTCAGCAGTTCTTTCACCGAGTGCTGGGTCGGCTTGGTCTTGAGTTCCTGGGCCGCCGCGATGAACGGCACCAGCGTGACGTGCATGAACAGCGTATGCTCGCGACCTAGTTCCTGGCGCATCTGGCGGATGGCCTCCATAAACGGCAGCGATTCGATGTCGCCGACGGTGCCGCCGATCTCCACGATGCACACGTCCACATCCTGCGCCACCTTCTTCATGGCGGCCTTGATCTCGTTGGTGACGTGGGGAATGACCTGCACGGTCTTGCCGAGATAATCGCCACGGCGCTCCTTGGCGATGATCTGCTCGTAAATCCGGCCGGTGGTCCAGTTGTTGTCGCGAGAAAGTTTGGCGTGAGTGAAGCGCTCGTAGTGGCCGAGGTCGAGATCGGTTTCGGCGCCGTCGTCGGTAACGAAAACCTCGCCGTGCTGGAAGGGCGACATGGTGCCCGGATCGACGTTGAGATATGGATCGAGCTTAATCAGGTTGACTTTCAGCCCACGGCTCTCCAGCAGGCAGCCAATCGAGGCCGCCGCCAGCCCCTTGCCCAACGAAGACACAACACCGCCCGTTACAAAGATGTACTTTGCCGACATCGATTCCTCACCCTAGATTGTTTTGGGATTTTGTGCAGGTTGGGGTGCACGAGTAATTATGCCAGAAATGGGGGAGCGTGGCTAGGTAGTTTTATTGAGTGGTACCGGGAGCGTGGTGGCTGATGAAAGCGAAGCATAGAATGGGTCGCGCCAAGAGCCCGCGCTAACCACGCAGGTGGCCACCTATGCAATTCTCCACCCACACGGAAAACTCATAGGTGGAAATCATCGTAATACCCACGCGCAAGCCCCACGGCGAAGTGTCCGCGGTGGCGAGTGCAGTAGCAACTTTACCGCGGGCCTCATTAATCTGGCGGAATCTCTGGCGCTTCGACATGCATTTCACCCAGCGCTTCTTCCAATTGTGCCTCGAAGGCGGCGAATGCGGGGAGAGCGCTCAGCGGCGAAAAATCGTCGAGGAGGTAGACGATACGATGCACGAGGCTGTGGACGCGCAAACTTCGCAGTCGTCGATCTCTCAACTCAGATGCCTCCCGAAGCAGGGCAAACAACACCCCTTTCGGATCGGGCAATTCTTCCAACCTATTCCGATCAGGCATTGCGAGAGCGACATGGCCGTTCGGATTACCCGAAGCGATTCGGATCACCCGCTCGGAGATTAGGAGCCACGCTTCCGTCATTCTGCGCGGCACGACGCAAACCGCGGGGATTCGCTCTGCTTCAGTCGGGAAGACCTCCGCCAGCGCCTCTCTGATTTCGTCTTGTCGATGGGCGACGCTCTGGGTTTCGCAGTCCCGGTGAACGAATAACAAATCACAGGGATACAGTTCCAGCGCTGAGCGAATCCTTTCCTCTAAGCCGTTAGGACGGTGCCGCAACATGCTCAGGTCCGCCCACGCCGGGTTTACCGGCAACGTCACTCCGTGTTTTCTAAGACTCCAGTTGATGACAGGAAGCAGGGCTTGATCGGAACTACCGTCGCCCACCAGCGTATACCGTAAGTCACTCACTGTAAGGACAGATCCAGTTGCATGTCGTCGCGGTCAATCACACGTCGTCCCGGGCTCAGCGGCTGTTGATATCGCCAATCGTCGCTTGACGTTATCGGGGCCAAGTATTCTAGGACCCGCCCAGGCCGGACGATTGTCGCGCCAGGAATATTCGCTCGCCAAGTTCTTGGCAAACACGCGAAGGACAATGCAGTGCACTGCTTGCCATCTGTGACAAGTTCTGTAAGTTCAGCGATGAGGAGGCTACCATCTGGAACCTGTGCCACGACTGCAGGAGAGTGCGTGTTGACTATCACTTGTCGCAGCGGATTGTCCGGCCCTACAGCATCCTCAACGTCAACGGCAATATCCTGAAGCAGATTCAGAATAGCGGGAATTCTCTTGGGATGGATGCCGTTCTCCGGTTCCTCAAGGCAAAGTACACCTTGCGCTTCCGAATCGAGCTCCAAGACAGCCAGCGCAAGAAACCGAAGCGTTCCATCAGACAAGGCACGCGCAGGGTGGGCAGTTCCGTCACGACCTTCCACAAAAAGAGTGAGCAGTTCGCGATTTTCATCCCGACTAATGTTCAAACTGCGAACATCCTCGAGCAACTCCGAGAGTCGATTCGCAACCTTGGCATAGGTAGGGTTGTTCGTTGAGCTGTCCGCAGCCTTGTCACCCGAGGCGGTGGCACGCCCCATGCGATAGAGGGTTGCGGCGAGATGGGACCCGTCGCTGCCCAGCTTCGTCGGAGCCGTAAATGGATCAGGCGCCCGCAATGAGCTAGGTTCCAGTTGGAGGAGTTTCCAGGATTGCATCTCGCGTCTGGCAAGGGTCGCAGTGGGTGTCTCAGCAGCATTTGTCGCCGATATTGCCGTTCGGGGAAGATTGATCGCAGAAAGCATTCGCGCTCTACCGGCTTTTCCGTCCTGATGAATCTTGATGACGGTGTTTCCACGGTCTGATTCCGTCGATATGAACGGCGCGCCTCGAACGCCGGTAATTACAGATTTCTTCCACGTAGTCGAAGGGGAAAAAGACAAATGTTTACTGGCATCGCCTCGTTTTATGTGCGTGAGTTCTTCCTTTAGAATTTCTAGTCCGCCAACGGCACGTTGTCCCTCGTTCGGGCGATATCGCAGCACGAGGAAGTATTTGAGAAAGGTTATAGTCGCCTCGGCAGGCTGGCCTAAGTCGTCGTATCCGTTCTTGGGAACGACCATCTCTGCCTGGAAAGACATTTCTTCGGAATAAGTACCGCCGACCCGGTGAAAAAGGCTCCGCACATCGCCACTGCGACCACCCTCATCTCGCACGCGCAAGGCAGCGTCGATGAGCGGTTCTTCCGCAAGTGCACTTAGAAACGCAATGGCGTCAAATAGATTTGATTTGCCAACCCCGTTCGCACCGGCTATACAAGTAAATGGGCCGAAACGAACATCGACGTCCACCAGGTTCTTGAAGCCGGAAACTTGTAATCTCGTCAGCATTGGCGCCAGTCCGACTGGGACTGGAAAAAGTATAGGTTAACCTGTGCGTCAGCGCTACTGTAACCGGTTGGTCTGGTCGGCGGGCGGCCCGGCCTGGTGCCCCAGGTTCGCGTCGGTTCTTGACGCTAACCTGGGTCAACACATACCGACGCGGCTCCCCAGGTTACCGCCCCAAAGAACCGGGCGGGAACCCTTCGGCTTCGCTCAGGGCAGGCTCTGGGCCACCGGACCGTTGACGGCATAGACTCGCCCTCCTACACTGCAGGCATGGAAGTCCATTTCAACCCCGAGGAGGAAGCGCAGTTATCCCAAATCGCCAGTCATGCCGGTACGGATACCGAGCGGCTGGTGAAGGATGGGGACTGGCCCAACCTAGACCACTAAACCACTCTTCAGGGCGCCCCACTCAAGCTTTGCTTGGGCGGGGGTGTTCAGCTGTCACAGAACCTTTCGTCATCGCCAACTGAGCTTGTCCCGTGCCTTGGGGACTAAAACACCCGAGGCAGCCGGGAAGCTGCATTTTTCGACCCCAATTGCCATCGACACCGGCCTGACTGGTCGACCTCTCCCGCCCCTTGCAAAAGCGGCAAGGAGCTGGGCACCCCTGCTGGTCGAATCGAAAATGTCATTTCCAACAGAAATGTCATTTTGGTATAATACTGTCATACATAGGAGCTAATGACACTGAAACAGGGAACCCGAATGCGCGTCAATGAAAACGGAAGGATCGTGATTCCGGCGTCGTTTCGCAAGGCGCTCGGGATCGACGCAGGCGACGAAGTAGTGCTGCGGATCGAGGACGATGAACTCCGCATCTCGACTCTGAAGCAGCGTATCCAGCGGGCGCAACGATTCGTGCGGCGGTATGTAAAGCCGGGCAGGTCGCTGGTGGATGAGTTGATCGCGGAACGACGGGAGGCCGCCAAGCGTGAGTAGCATCGTGCTGGATGCTTCCGCCCTGCTCGCGGTTCTGACAAATGAGCCCGGCGGTAAGAAGCTGACTCCGCAACTTCTCGATGCGGCGGTAGTTAGCACCGTCAATCTCGCGGAGGTCCAGAGCAAGCTAGTACGCGAAGGAGCGGCCCCCGATGAGGCGTGGGAGCACATTCTCAGCCCAATTCGCGAGGCGGCTGAATTTACCAGGGAACAAGCCAGGATTGCTGGCAATCTGGTTGCCGAAACCAGCGCATTCGGATTGTCCTTAGGAGACCGGGCTTGCCTGGCATTAGGAATCGCGCTTGGAGCAGCTGTCTACACCGCCGATCGATCGTGGAAGGGGCTCCGTCTCGGCATTCGCATACACTACATTCGCTAGCCTCTTCACTAGGCCACGGGCCCGCATCATAATATTGAATGTCATGAAAGCAGCGATTAGAGCTTACGCCAGTTTCCTGCTTGTAGCAGCGACGCTCGGCCTGCTTGCGCCGCATGTCCTCGCCCAGCATCTTGCGAAGCGCCTCATCCTGAAAGACGGCTCTTATCAACTAGCCACTCGGTGGGAAGTGAAAGGCGACCGTGTGCGCTACCTGAGCGCAGAGCGCGACGAGTGGGAGGAATTACCCAATTCTCTGGTAGATTGGGCGGCCACCGACAAATGGGAAAAAGACCGCGCGGCTGGCGTTCCGTCGCCGGAAGCCGTTGAACTCGACCGGGAAATTGAAGCCGAGCGCCGTGCCGAAGAGGCCAAAACCCCGCAGGTTGCGCCCGGCTTGCGCCTCCCCGAAGACGCCGGAATGTTGCTGCTCGATACCTTTCAAAGCCAGCCCCAGCTGGTGCCACTCGACCAGCAGGGCGGCGAACTTAACCGGAATCGCAAAGGCAACATCCTGCGTTCCGCGATCAATCCCATTTCCAGCAGCAAGCAGACCATCGAGATCGATGGACTCCATGCCAAAGTGCAGGCCCACGCCACGCTGCCCTCGATCTACGTCAACCTCGAGCCGGACCAGGATGCCGCAGCCGTAGCACAACAGCAGAAGCCCCAGCAACCAGTGCAACCAGTGCAACCGGTACAGCCGGTGCAGCCGGAGCAACCCTGGGATCGCTTCCACATCGTTCGGGTGCGCTCAAAGAATGGTAAACGGATTGTCGGCGACATCAAGATTAATCCCCTGGGAAAAGTCAGTCAGGAACAGAATCTGGTGCTGACCACGTCACGTCAACTCACCGGCGGCTGGGTCAAAGTGACGCCGGCCACCGCGCTTGAACCCGGTGAGTACGCCGTGGTCGAGTTGCTGGGCAAGGACGGCATGAATACCTACGTCTGGGATTTTGGCGTGAACCCCTCGGCTCCCGCCAACGCGGGCGCTCTAGGACCAGATTCCTCCGCTCTTCAGCCCCAGCCAGACAAACCGAAACAGTTGAAGACCGACCGGCGGTAACGCATCGTTCCTGGCAATGGGCATCGCCTCCAGCTCCGAGGGAAGTGGCTCAGTTTGATTTGTCATCCCGAGCAAGCGTTCTTTGCGCGGCGAGGGATCTGGGCGAGCCGCGCGATGTGTCGCGTTCTTTGCGACACCATAATCGCGCGTTTGGGTCGCTTCCCTATCCAACTGAGCCACTACCGTTCCAAGGGCTACGTTGACGCTTGCCTTGCGCGCAGCTAGACTAGCCGCGTCTTAATTAATCTGTTTAGGATTCGCAATCTTGAAAAGGTATCGTCCCCCGCGCAAACTACTGGCTGAGCTCGAATGCATACTCGCGGCGAACAAACCTTCGTTTCATCATTCTCCGCTGCAGGACGTAGTCGAACTGCTCTGCCGGGGCCGTCACTACACGTGGATGGGAATCTATCTGGCGGTCGGAAAGAATGCGCCGCAGCAATTACTGGATGGCGGCCGCGATTCGCATCCCGGAAGAATGGAAATGCCGGAAACTCGGACCAAGATTCTGATTTCCATGAAGCTGGGTGGCCGGGAAGTGGGTGTGCTCGATGTAGAAAGTGATCGGGAAAATGCTTTTGGCGCCGAAGATCGCGTTCTGCTGGAGGACGTTGCGGCCAGGCTGGCACGATTTCTCGCTGGCCCGGGAAAATACCTCGTTCGGAAAGCCCGGGGCATTCAGTCTGCGGCCAAGCCGGGCAGGTCGGCGGCGGCTGGGGAGAAGTGACCGAATAAGATGCGTTGCCCAGAGCTGAGACTGCAACCGGCCCGGTTTCTACGGTACTGCTCTGTTCGTCTCGGCTTTGCCTGCTTCGTCTTGAATTCTCGCCCACGCCCGCTGAACGTGCCGTGCCGTAGTATTCGCCTGGCCGACGCAAAACCGCAACGTGAGCCGGTCATTCAGGCGAGTGTGGGTCAGGTAAAGATCGCCGCTGCGGTTCAGACGATCCATCAGCGCCTGATTCACAACATCTCCGCCCTTGTGCCGGAAGCAGACCAGGTTTAAGGGCGCTGGTGCGGCCAGTTCCAAGCGGCTGTCGTCCTTCACCCATCCAGCGAACTGCTGAGCCAGTTCGATGTGCTGGCGCACGTGATATTGCAGGCCCTCGATTCCATAGTGGCGAATCACAAACCACAATTTCAGCGCGCGGAAGCGGCGGCCGAGCGGAATCTGCCAATCCCGATAGTCGAAGACCGCGCCAGATTCCGTCGCTTTGTTGCGCAAATATTCGGGCAGAATGCTCAGAGTCTGAATGAGGGCTTTGCGATCGGCCACGTAGAAGCAGTTGCAGTCGAAGTTGGTAAACATCCACTTGTGCGGATTGAACGTATAGCTGTCAGCGAGTTCGACCCCATCATGAATGTGGCGGAACTCGGGACAAAGTGCCGCGGTGCCGGACATAGCGGCGTCCACGTGAAACCATAAATTGTTTTCGTGGCAGATGCGCCCGATTTCGGGCAGAGGGTCGATCGCATTCGAGGAAGTCGTGCCCACAGTGGCGCAGACAAAGCAGGGAGTCAGACCAGCGCGACGATCTTGCTGAATTTGTCGCGCCAGCGCCTCGGGGCGCATAGCGAAGTTCTCGTCCACGTCGATGAGGTGAAGGTTGTCGCGGCCCAGTCCCGCGATCTGGACGTCCTTTTCAATCGAAGAATGCGCCTGCGACGATGTGTAAACGACCAGCTTCCCATCGCAACCCCGCTTGTTGCTGGCGAAATTGGTGACGCGCTCCCGCGCGGCCAGCAAAGCGCAGAGAGACGCGCTGGAGGCAGTGTCCTGAATCACGCCGCCTCCGGTATTGGTGGAAAGAAACTTCCGCGGTAGGCCCAGCATTGAAACCAGCCAATCGAGAACATGCGTCTCCAGTTCTGTGCACGCCGGGCTGGTCGCCCAGAGCATGCCTTGCACGCCGAGCCCGGAAGAAAGCAAGTCACCAAGAATCGATGCCCCCGAATTGTTCGAGGGAAAGTACGCATAAAAATTCGGCGATTGCCAGTGCGTGATTCCAGGAACGATCAGTTTCTCGACGTCCGCCAGGATCGCTGTGAAAGGCTCACCGGTCGCGGGAGGACTTGCCGGCAGCGATGCCCGAATCTGGCCCGGTTCCACTCGAGACAGCACCGGGTAAGATTCAATGCGCCGGTAATAGTCTGCGATCCAGTCCACCACAGCATGGCCGTGACGGCGGAATTCGTCGGGGGTCATGTGAAATGTTTTTTCGTCAGGCATGGGACCTCGGTATTCCTCGAAAGACTCCCTCCAGAAATTGAAAGCCGCAATAAACCTATCGTGTTTCTCTGTGTCTCTGTGCCTCTGTGGTGAAATCTAGTCCAACCGGCCGTAATAAACGAGTGTGTTGTACTCCAAAGCCACCCGGCCGTTGACTCGGTGCGCATCAAACATCCGGCGCAATTCGCGCAACATGGATTCATAGGTTGGATGATCCGGCCCTGGCGTATAGGAAGAAGACAGTAGCCGGCCTTCGAGAGCGGAATAGTCGAGTTCCTGACGCATCTCCAATTCGCGCGATTGGAATGGCGCCGGCGCGAAGAAATCAGAAATCTCGGCGGTCGTGCGCTCGTGCCGCACCTCCTGATAATCGGTGCCGTAACTCAGCAGCAGTTGCTCGTAATCGCGAAGAAAGGGAGTCGAGTCGGTGCGGCGCTCGTTCCACAAGAGCACGGTCCAGCCCTGGGGTTTGAGAATGCGCAGGAATTCACGCCGCGCCTTTCCGCGATCGAACCAGTGTGCTGCCTGCGCCGCTGTGACTAGGTCGACACTTTGATCGGGAAGCGTGGTCGCCTCAGCCGTTCCGGCAACGCTCGTAAAGTGCGGGTATTGCGCCAGGAATTGCTCCCCCGCCCCGCGCATATCGGCGTTGGGCTCCACGCCAAAGACCCGGTTGCCATTCTCGAGCAGTAAGCGGGTGAACAGGCCCGTGCCGGAGGCGATATCAGCGATCACGGAATCAGGAGTGAGACCGCACTCATTCTTCAGAAGATATAAGACTTCCAGCGGGTAGTCCGGGCGGTAGCGCACGTAATTGTCAACGCGGGATGAGAAGCGCTGAGTGGGATCTTTCACAGGCATACAAGAAGTTTAGCTGTTCCTGCTTGAACCGGTCATTTCCGCATGTAACTTTTCAGCGCCATATTACAACGGAGATCCAACCCCCATCCTCGTTGAAAAACCCCCGCTCCCATTGTCATCCCGAGCGCAGCGAGGGATCTGTAGTTCTTCACAGCGCAAGAAAAACTGCAGATTCCTCGTCGCCTTCGCTCCTCGGAATGACAAGGATCGAGGCAGACCCGCAAAAGAACTGTGGCAAATCTTTTGCCGTTCCTTTGGCTGCGGCTGCTGTTGCTCACCCAAGGGACGCTCGCGCCTGCGTTGCCGGAGCCTGGGTTACTATGGTCGAGTACGTGTCGCGATTCCATCGCTTGGGATCCGTGGGATCGCAGTGGAGGCCGATGAGAATCTTCCCGCTCTTGAGTCTGTCCGTTCTGTTGCTCAATGCCGGCAGTTGGAACCAGCCGAACCTTAACGCCGAAGATACCGCAAAGACGCCCACGGCGACGAAGATTTTCGGCTTTCGCGATGCGGGGACCGAGAATTCGATCGAATCCAAATTCCTCGCGATCCCCGATCCCAAACTCGCCAAAGACCACTTGCGAATCCTCACCCAGGCCCCGCATGTTGCCGGAACGCCCGAAGACAAAGCGACCGCGGATTATGTTGCCCAAAAATTCCGCGAAGTCCGGCCTGGATACAGAAATCGTCGAATACCGCGCCTGGATAAATTACCCCGCCGAAATCAGCGTGGATATCACCGCGCCAGCGGGCGTGAAGATGCACGGACCTACACGCGAGCACGTGGAGGGTGATTCCTATGCCGACGATCCCAGGGTCATCATGCCGTTCAACAGCATGTCCCCATCCGGGGACGCCGAGGCGGACGTGGTCTATGCCAATTACGGATCTCCGGAAGATTTCAAGAAGCTGGAACAGTTGAAGGTGAACGTCCGGGGCAAGATTGTTCTGGTACGGTACGGTCAGAATTTTCGCGGTGTGAAAGCATTTGTGGCGCAGGAGCACGGCGCTGCCGGCCTCATCCTCTACTCCGATCCTGCGGACGATGGCTGGCGGCGCGGCGATAAGTACCCGCAGGGCCCTTGGCGGCCGGACACGGGCGTGCAGCGAGGATCGATCGGCTACATGTTCGAGTTTGCCGGCGACCCTACCACTCCGGGGATTGCCTCCCTTCCGTCACTTCCCGACGCCAACCGCACACCGCCGCCACAATCCGCTCAGATGCCGAAGATTCCCACCACTCCACTCTCCTACACTGACGCGTGGCCCATCCTGGAGCATCTGGGCGGTCCGGATTCACCGCGCGATTGGCAGGGTGCGCTGCCCTTCACCTATCACGTGGGACCCGGGCCGGTAAAGGTGAGGATGCATCTCAAGCAGGATTACCAGTTCCGCACCATTTGGGACGTGATCGGCCGGGTGCGTGGAAGTGAACTGCCCGACGAATGGGTGGTCGCGGGCAATCACCGCGATGCCTGGGTGTACGGGGCAGTGGATCCCAACAGCGGCACGGCGGCTATGTTGGAAGCCGTGCATGGTCTGGGAGAATTGCTGAAGTCGGGTTGGAAGCCGAAGCGCACCATGATCTTCGGAAGTTGGGACGGAGAGGAAGAGGGCCTGCTCGGTTCCACCGAATGGGGCGAGCAACACGAGACCGAACTAGCCAGCGCCGTAGCCTACTTCAATATGGATGTTGCGGTTTCGGGACCGAAGTTTGGAGCATCGTCCGTGCCCAGCCTGAAGCAGTTCTTGCGTGACGTCGCAAAAACTGTGCCCGACCCGAAAGGCGGGACAGTCTATGAGGCTTGGCAAAAAGCGAACCAGCCTGGAGCCGAGTCCGGCCCGACGCAGACGGAAGCCATCGGCGACATGAAGCGCATCCCGGCTGCGCAATCTAAGTCCGACGTCCCTGTGGGTGATCTGGGCAGCGGATCAGATTACACAGTATTCCTGCAACACCTTGGCGTTCCCTCCTCAGACATGAGTTCGACCGGTTCCTATGGCGTTTACCACTCGGCGTTCGATAACTTCAACTGGTTTACGAAATTTGCTGATCCTGATTTTGTCTACGAGCAGGAGATGGCGCGTGTTTTCGGAATTGAAACCATCCGCATGGCCGACGCTGACGTGCTGCCCTTCGATTACGAAGAATACGGCAAAGAAATCGTGGCCTACGTCGATTCTGCAAAGAAGAAGGCCCAGACAGAGTTCAGCAATCAGTCACCCGACTTCACCACCGCTGCACAGGCCGCGCATCATTTCGAGCAGGCGGGGGCGAAGATTCTGGCACGGCAGAAGAGTTCGCCGGGCGATCCCCGTAAGTTGAATCAGGCTCTGCGGGATGCAGAGCGCGCCCTGCTGATTCCCGAGGGGCTGCCCAACCGACCGTGGTATCGCCACGCAATTTATGCTCCGGGAGAATACACCGGCTACGCGGCCGTGGTCATCCCCGGAGTCAACGAAGCGATCGACAAACACGATCTCGACCGCACCCGGCAGCAGGTTGCGGCTCTGGCTGCGGCGCTGAATCGCGCGGCTAAAGCGCTGGAGGGCTATCGCTAGCTATGACAGGCGGCAACGCGGTGCAATACTTTGTGCGAGACCTGCCCTCGGCGGCAATCGCCACCTTCCTGGCATTGTTCCCCATCGTGAATCCTTTAGGTGGGGTTCCGTTGTTCTTCACGCTGACCTCTGACTTCCCTCCCGCCGAGCGCAGGCATACCGCGCTTAAGACCGCGATCTACGTGTTCGCCATTTTGGTCGTCTTTCTTTTCTTTGGGCGCTTCGTGCTCATATTTTTCGGCATCTCGCTGCCCGTGCTGAAAATCGCCGGCGGCCTGATCGTGGCCAATACCGCCTGGGGTATGGTGACCGGGTCCAGCCGCATCACTGCAGCGGAAAGCAATGAGGCGAGCACGAAGGAAGACATTTCGCTGACCCCGATGGCCATGCCGATGCTCTCCGGACCGGGTTCCATCGGCGTGGTGATGGGCTTGGCGGCACACGCCGGCAGCATGATCACTTACTTCGGGATGGTGATCGGCATTGTGGCGCTCGGTGTGGTCGTCTATCTATTTCTCTGCCTCGGAGGTCCGCTGGTGAAGCGGCTTGGGCCAGGCGCAACCGGCGCCATCAATCGCATTTTCGGCTTCCTGCTGCTGGCGATTGCGGTGCAGTTGGTCTGGGATGGCGTGGCGGATTTCAGGGGATAAGACGGTGTGGCGCGGGCGCCCTCGCCCGCGTGTTCCACGTGGAACATTAGACGGAATGCGCGGAGTGTTCCACGTGGAACATATCGTCATCACGTGTTTGTACCGACATTCAAGTTATAGTGATGATGGTACTTAGACGAGGGTCACAGGTCTGCTTGCCCTCCAAACTCCCGCTCAAGCCGAAACCGGGCTTGAGTGGGCCACCGGCCGTAATCTCGGTTGCCTAACTTTCGGAAAAAAATCTGGTGAACGTTCCGTCTGTCCCCTTGTTTCCCCCCTTGTTTCCCCCTTGTTTCCCCTTGTTTCTTATTCTTGACAGCCAGCAATGCACAGAAGGATAATAGCCGCCGCTGGATGTCGAAGAACTCCCTCCTCAATCTTTGGACTCTAGCTTTGGCACTGCGAATGTCCTCATCAGGTCTCGAATCGTCAAAACCGGGACTACAAGCCTTTGGGAGGAAACCATGGCTTTCACGCGCAACGATAAGTTCACAAGCTTCGGGATTTCTTGGCTAGTTGGCGTAGCGCTAATGATGTCCCTTTTTGGCCACGCTGCCAGGATGCTTGGGCAAACAGTGACTGCAACAATAGGTGGAATAGCGGGGGCTCCGATGGGTTTGGCAGTCAATCCCACGACGGATGACGCTTACGTGGTCGGCTCATTTCACGGTGCTACCACCAGGATCAATGGGGCCAGCAACCGCACAGTGGTGATCACTCAAGATGACGAGGTCTTCCCCAACGCTGTAGGGGTGAATTCCGTCACGAACAAGATTTATGTGTCGCAGGATGCGTACGAGAACTACGACAATATTTGGGCTTTCGTCATCGACGGCAACACCGACGCCATTACGCCAATCCGTGGTCCGTACGAAGGGCAAAACGCTATATATGGGAGCCCATGTGCCGTGGCCGTCAACCCACGGACGAACAAGATCTACATCGCGACCACTAATTTCGATCTCAATACCCAATATGGTCCCGGTGTCGTGATGGTGATTGATGGAGCCACCAACTCCTATAAATTGCTCGGCAAGTCGGACAACATCTATCCCGTCGCTTTAGCTGTGAATCCCGTTACCAACAAGATTTATGTAGCAAATCTCAACGGCAGCAGCGGCGGCATCAGTATAATCGACGGCGCAACCAACGAAATCACCACCATCAATGACCCCAATGCCAACCACCCGATTGCTGTTGCAGTGAACTCCGTAACGAACACGATTTACGTCGCCAATCAGAACAGCAGCAATATTTCGGTGGTCGACGGAGCCACCAACAGCATTGTGACCGTAACCGACCCGAACGCAGTTGGACCGGTCTCAATAGCAGTCAACCCGGTCAGCAACAAAATCTACGTCGCCAATTCCGGTCAGACCACCAACGGAGGCAATGGCTACGGCAATGTGACCGTGATCGACGGGGCCACGAACACTGCAACTACAGTGACCGATCCGAACGCTTACCAGCCTCTGTCCCTTGCGGTGGACCCGATGAGTAACGCGGTTTACGTAGCCAACGCGGGGAGCAACAACGTTACCGTAATCAATGGTGCAACCAACGCCATTACGACGGTCAGCGATCCCAACGCAGTTGCTCCCAACACTATCGCAGTGGATCCAGCCACGGGAAGGGTCTACATAGGCAACGGCGGTTTGTACGACGGCAGCAATAATGTCACGGTAATCGACGGAAGAACCTACGGCTTTGTGACCGTAACTGACCCCAATGCCCAAAGGCCTGTAGCGACAGCAGTCAATCCTGCCACGAACAAAATCTATGTGGCCAATAACGGATACGGCAGCTACGGCAACGTGACGGTGATCGACGGTGCGACGAACGCGACGACGACCGTGACCGATCCTAACGCCCAGTTTCCGGAAGCTGTTGCCGTCAACCCACCGACCAACAAAATTTACGTAGCAAATCTTGGAATACTCGGAGTGAACGACGGCAATGTGACTGTGATCGACGGCGCGACGAATGCAACCACTACTGTAACCGACCCTAACGCTTATAAACCTTGGGCGATCGCCGTGAACCCTGTGACCGATACGATCTATGTGGCCAATAATGGAGGAGACGGTCACAACTCCGGCAATGTAACAGTGATCGACGGAAGCACGAACACCACCACCACTGTAACCGATCCTAATGCAAAGTGGCCGATTGCTATAGCCGTGAATCCTGTCACAAACAAGATTTACGTCGCGAACAACCAAAGCAACAACGTGACGGTGATCGATGGGAACACGAACACCACCACCACGGTCACGGATCCTAACGCAAAGGGGCTGAATGCCATCGCGGTGGACCCCGTGACTAATAGGATTTACGTCGCGAACAGCCAGAACGTGACGGTGATCGACGGAGCCACAAACAAGGTCACCACAATCACCGACCCAAATGCGAACGGCCCCGATTTGGTGGCTATCAATTCGCTTACAAACAAGGTTTACGTGTCAAACTCCAACAGCGTCACCGTAATCGACGAATCGACGAAGAAAATCGTTAACATCGTCCCTCCGCACACCAACGCAGGCCGGGGTATTAGCGTGAATCCCGCCGCGAACAAGATCTATGTTAACAACAATGTCGACAGTGTCGCGGTCATCGATGGCATCAGCAATACCGCGATTACGCTTGCGCTCAAGGCCCAGGGATTCGCCTCTCTGGGAGTAAACTCTATCACGGGTAAGCTCTATGCAGCCTTCTATGGAACCGATGACGTTGCAGTTGTCACCGAGCAGCAAGTGCAGAAGGTCCCGATTAGGGTTACGATTCAACCACTGCAGGATAACCGCACCCACAGTGTGAGGCCATCTTTCAACTTCACAGCAAAAGATACGTTCAAACCGCACGCGACCAAGATTGAGCGACTTTTGCTCCAAGTCGATACTTGGCAAGGGAGCTGGCTAGCCGCCAAGAACGAAGGCTCCGGACGGTTCCAAGGCAAAGTGAAGCGTCCGCTGCAGAAAGGTATGCACATCCTGTACGCCTACGCCACCGATGGCCAGGATGCGACTTCCACCAACACGGGCGTGCAAAGCAGCCCGCTGATTGGAAACATTACGGGTTACACATTTCTAGTTTACTAATGAAGTCGTTCAGCTAGGTTTTCTGCCGGGTGCCCCGCTCCTTGCGTCTTTTGCGAGGGGGCGGGAGGGCCAATGGTGTGCGGGGGTTGGCCCACCCTTACGTTCTGTGTAAAGGTGGGGACGATGAAGTCGGGGCGCGAATGGAGAATCTCGGCGCGGGCTGCATGAGTCTCCCACCTTTGCAAAAAGCG
>CAVYPX010000018.1:0-87555 GCA_963770485.1 uncultured Acidobacteriota bacterium | reverse complement strand
TGGCGCCGGGCACCAGTGCGTCGAACGCATCGCGGACGGATCCGGAGATGGACGCCGTTGTCTGCGCCTGGCCAGCCGGGAGCAGCAGCATCAGAGCCGCGCCAACCAGGGCGGCGCAACCCGGCAATCTCCGCACCGGCGGCTGCGAACCCCGAGTACGTGAACTGTGCATCATTGACTTCAACAAAGCATGCCTCCAAAATCTGGAACCTCAACTTCCGGTTCAATCAGTAAATCGCTTTTCCAGATAAGCCTGAAAAATGCCCGCTTTTGACCTCTGAGTGGGCGGGCAGTTCCGGTTCATCCATTCTGTGAGCAGATTCCCGCCCTGGAATGGGCCCGAATCTGTGGTAAACGCTTTCCCTAAGACCTTCCATACAACACAGCCTTCGGTCTCCGCTGCCTATGCCTGAACGCAGAAATCCGTTGCACTGCTGACTGCGAAACCCTATGTGCCCAGCGAAACGGCGCGAAAGGTTAATCTTGTACTGTGTTGTACGGCAGACTCCCAGGTACCTTGTACAAATCCGTACATTATTGATTATAAATTCTTTAACTTCACTGTTCCAACACCGCCAATTGCTCCGTTGCATCGCCGTACCGCGGGTTCTATCATGAGAGTTGTCCCAACCCGTCGCTGCCGGGGGGAAGACAAACAGGAGCGTCAAAGTGCCGGACAACGGATCCAAACTCCCCCAACAGGCGGAGCGCGAGGAACTCGAAGCGGTTGTCGAGGCACTGGCACGCTCGCCGCGCCTGTCGCGGTTGCTGAGTTACGTTGGCCAGAAGTACTTCCAGGGGGGGGGCAGATCAGCTTCACGAATACGAGATTGCAACCGAGGTTTTCGGGCGCTCGAAGACCACCTTCGACGCCGGCGAGGATGCAATTGCGCGCGTGGAAGCGCACCGCCTGCGCAAAAGACTCAAGGAGTTTTACGAGAACGATGGGAAAAGCCACGCCATCCAAGCTGTCAACTCTGGCACAATGATGACCGCAGCCTGAGTATCTCCGTCGAAGTGATTCAACGTGCGTTGTCCATTCGCATCGCAGGTTACGACCTCGATCCGGTACGCTAACTGACAAAAGAATCTCCCAAGAACGAGGCTTGAAAGGTTTCGCATTTCCTTACACGAGAGTGACTATGAACAGAATCTCCATTCACGTTGTCGTCGTACTGCTGGCATCTGTGGTGGCATTCAGCCAGGACAATAAGACTGCTGTTGCCTCCGCTGCCGGCGTGGCACAGACGTCCGCAACTGCAACTGCGCCCGTACCTTCAACCACCAGCGGACCATGGTTTTCACAGCGCCATCCCCGGTACGAGATCCGTCCGGGAGACATTTTTGACGTGGCCTTTGAATATACGCCTGAGTTCAATCAGACAGTGACGGTGCAGCCGGATGGTTATGTCTCGTTACGAGACGCGGGCGACATCTATGTGGTGGGCAAGACGGTGCCGCAAGTGACGGACGGGATCCGTGAAGCATATGCCAAGGTCCTGAATCATCCCGTGGTGTCGATCGTTCTCAAGGATTTTGAGAAGCCGTATTTCATCGCCGACGGCCAGGTCGGTCATCCTGGCAAGTATGAACTGCGGGACGATACGACGTTAGTGCAAGCGATCGCGATGGCCGGTGGTTTTCTGCCCAGCGCGAAACACTCCCAAGTGGTGCTCTACCGGCGTGTATCTGACGAGTGGACACAAGCCAAGCTGGTGGATGTCAAGAAGATGGAAAGCGAGCACAATTTGGCCGAGGACCTGCACCTGCAACCGGGAGATATGTTGTTTATCCCCAAGAACCGCATTTCCAAGTTGATGCCGTTCATACCCACTGCGAACTTGAGCATGATCCCGCGCATGACCCCGTAGGGGAAATTTTTTAGCATGAAGCACCTCCCGGCTCCCCGCGGGAAATACCAAGGAGATTAGACATGGAAGGACAGGAAATAGTTGTTCAAAACCCCAACCGGATTGTTTCGTTCACGGTGCGCGATTTTGCCGCCATGGCGTTCCGCCGCAGCCGAACGTTAATGTGGTGCTTCTTTGGAGTTCTGCTGGGCTCCCTGGTTGCAGCCGTGGTGTGGCCCACGTATCGGGCACAAACGGAGATCCTGGTGCGCCGCCAGCGCGTCGATCCCGTGGTCACGCCGGAACAGAACAGCCAGATGGTGGTGAGCGGCACGGTGACGGAGGAGGAGATCAACTCGGAGGTTGAACTCATCACCGGCGAGGATGTCCTTCGCAAAGTGGTGTTGCAGTGCGGGCTCGATCAGCCGCACTCGTGGCTGGGCCGTGCGTTCGGTTCCCATGACCCCGAGCGGCGCATCGGCAAGGCAGTCAGCAACCTCCGCTCTGCTTTGGGAGTAGACTCCCTGCCCAAGACCAACGTCATCCGGATCACCTACAGCTCCAGCAACCCCAAGATGGCAGCGCAGGTTCTGAGCGTGCTCGACGATGTTTACCTTCAGAAACATGAAGAAGTGCAGCGCACGCCGGGTCAATTTCAGTTCTTCGACCAACAAGTGCAGCGCGCAAAAGCCGAACTGGACACCGCGGAGGGGCGTCTCAAGGCCTTTCCGCAGGAAGCCGGCACTGCCAATCCGAGCCTGTCACGCGACATCACCTTACAGAAGGTAAACGATTTCAATGCCAGTCTGGGGCAGATCGAAGCGTCGATGGCTGAGTCCAAGAAAAAGATTGATGCGATGGAGCAGTTGTCCAAGACGACGCCTACGCGACTCACCACACAGATGCGGCAGCAGGACGATGCCCCAGTGCTGCAGCAGATGAAGTCCACTCTTCTTGGCCTGGAACTGAAGCGTAGCGATCTGGCCTCGAAATATCAGCCTGATTATCCGCCGCTGCAGGAACTGGATCGCGAAATCGCCAATACCCGCGCCGCCATTGCCGGGGAAAAGCCTCTCAACGATGTCACCACTGACCAGAACCCGGCCTCGGCTTGGATCAACTCTGAGCTGGTAAAAACCAAGGCGGAGTTGCGCGGCTATGAGGCCAAAGCAACTGAGACCGAAAAGCTGGTCCGCCAGACTCTGGCGAGTGCCGAAAAACTGGATCAACAAGGCGTGGAACAGGGAGACCTGATTCGCACCGCGAAATCCGCCGAAGAGAATTACCTGCTGTATCTGCGTAAGCGCGAGGAGGCGCGGATCACAGACGCTCTCGACGCACAGCGCATTCTTAACGTCGCCGTCGCCGAGAGGCCTAGCGTCCCCAGCCTGCCCCGCGAATCCCTGTTGATGTATGGTCTGATCGGCGTGTTCCTGGCCGCGACAGTGAGTGCAGGAGCGGTCTTCACGCTGGAGTACTTTGATCCCTCTTTCCACACGCCCGCCGAAGTGGAAGCCTTCCTGAATCGGCCTGTCCTGGCGGCGGTTCCTGACCAGGGCGGCGGCGTCAGCTACCAGTTGTACGGCCGGAACACCCCCAATGCGCCTTTTCAGACACCGGAGCCGGAATAGAAGTCTTATTCACCACCGGGGCAATAATGGCTCAGCCCGGCCAGGTTTAATGTGACCGATCAGCGAGAAGATATGGCGGTAGATGAAGTCACCGATTCGCGACCTCAGCCAGAGGTGGTGGCGAACTCGGCGGAGGGCTCCAAATCCGGGAATGTTTGGGACGGCTTTGGCCTGACTTTGCGTGACTTGATGGCCAAGGCTGAAGTCCAGGCAATTCGGCACGCCCTGGAGCACACCGGGTGGAATCGGAAACAGGCTGCCCGCCTGCTTCAAATCAGTTACCGCGGCTTGCTCTACAAGATTCGCAACCACAGCATCACACGATCGCAGTAAACGGGACATGCAGGGCCAGGAATCAGGGTTGAACATGAGGTTCAGAATCACGCACTTTGGAAACGGTGACTCAGGGAGTTGTTCATGAGCAAGAATTTTGAGTTGTTACAGCAGGCCGACAAACTGCACGAGATCTCGCCGCACGAGGAGCGGAGACCGAGCCCAATGCCGGATAGCACGGTGGTGGGCGCGCCCCTTCTGGAGGTGGCGGAGATCGCCCGGGGCGAAATATCGAAACTGGTGCATCGCCTGTTTCAGATTCCGGGCGCCGAGGCCCCGCGAGTTGTCGTTTTCACCGGAACCGAAGCGGGCAATGGTTGCAGCTGGCTGTGCGCACGCGCGGGCGAACTCCTGGCGACTCAGGTCAGTGGTTCGGTCTGTCTGCTGGACTGCAACTTTCGCAGCCCAAGTCTGGACCGGCAATTTGGGCTTGAAAATCACTACGGACTTACCGAAGCACTGAGCCAGAGTGATGGGATCCGCCGGTATCTCCGGCCGTTATCACGGCCGAACTTCTGGTTGTTGAGTTGCGGCTCGCCGGTGGAAAACGCGCAAGCTTGGCTGGGGTCCGATCGCATGCGGATGCGTCTGCAGGAATTACGAGCCGAGTTCGAATACGTCATCGTGGATGCGGCGCCGCTGGACTCGGGAACCGACGGAATCGTTCTGGGCGGTCTGTCGGACGGGGTGGTGTTGGTACTGAAGGCCAACTCCTCGCGCCGTGATACCGCCAGCAAAGCGATGCACGAATTTCGCACGGCCAATGTTCCCATTCGCGGTGTGGTGTTAAACCGGAGGACATTTCCCATTCCCGAAGCAATTTACAAGCATCTCTGATCCGCAAGACCGCAATTCCATCGCACTGCAACGAGACACGGAAATAATCTCTCATTTCCGTACAACATCAACGGACTAGGATCACGGTCGTAACTTTTCCCCAGGGGAGTCAAGAATGCGTCCCATCCGACGACGAATGATGACCGGCACCATGAAGCTGTTTGACCTGGTGCTGATGGTGGCTTCATTTGGAGCGGCCACTCTGCCAGTTCTGGCCAGGGTCGGACCGGTTTCGTTTGCCCAGTTTCTCGAGATCAAAGTCAAACTCGAGAATTTTATTGTCTTTCTTATTCTGCTTGGTTTGTGGCACTTCATCTTCTCCATGCTTGGCTTGTATGACTCCAAGCGCTTGACCCGGCGCAGAGCCGAGGCAGTCGACGTAGTCAAAGCGACCTCTCTGGGATCTCTGCTGCTTCTTCTGGGCTCGGTCCTGCTCAGCTTCCAGATGGTGACACGAGGCTTCGTAGCCATCTTCTGGGTGGTGAGCACATGCGTCGCGGTGACTACCAGGGTTGCCCTGCGGACCTGGCAGCGAAGACTCCGTTCGCACGGGCGCGACTCGCGCAATATGCTGATCATCGGTTCCAACAAACGGGCGATTGAGTTCGCCCGTATGATTCAGTCGAAACCGGAACTGGGGTATCGGATTCTCGGCTTCGCGGATGAAGAATGGGCGGGAGTCGAGGAACTGCGCAGCCACGGCTGGTCGCTGGTATGCAGCCTGGAAGACCTGCGGGATTTTGTGCGGCGCAGCGTGGTGGATGAAGTGGTAATCGCAGTGCCCATGCGTTCCTTTCACGATCTGGCGTCTGACGTGGCGGCCATGTGTGAGCAGCAGGGCATTCTCATCCGAATCCTGTCGGATTTGTTTAACCTGAAAAATGCGCGGCCAATGGCGGACGATTTCGACGGCGCGGCCATGATTACGCATTCCGCGGGAATGGTGGAAGGCTGGCCTACCTTGATCAAGCGCACGATCGACCTGACCCTGTCGTTGCTGCTGCTCATCGCCATCGCGCCGGTGCTGCTGGTGGCAGTGATCCTGATCAAGCTGACATCCCCGGGCCCCGTGTTCTTCGTGCAAAAACGCATCGGCCTGAACAAGCGGGTTTTCAACATCTATAAGTTCCGCACCATGGTCGTAGACGCAGAACAGAAGCTGCAGGAAATCGAACACCTGAATGAAGTCTCCGGGCCGGTATTCAAGATCAAGAACGACCCCCGGCTCACGACCGTCGGAAAATTTCTGCGCAAGACCAGCATTGACGAATTACCCCAGCTCTTTAATGTTCTTGCCGGCGACATGAGCCTGGTGGGCCCACGCCCACTGCAGTTGCGCGACTACGAGTTACTCACTGAAACCGGTGAGGATTGGCAGCGGTGCCGCTTTAGCGTGCGGCCCGGAATTACGTGCTTATGGCAGGTCAACGGCCGCAGTTCACTCCCTTTTCACCAGTGGATGGAACTGGACCTGCAATACGTGCGCAACTGGTCCTTGTGGCTTGACCTCCAGATTCTCGCCCGGACCATCCCTGCAGTCCTCCGCGGATCCGGCGCGGCCTGATTCGAGGCTTCGCTGCAGCCGCGCTTTTTCGTGTCTCAAAGGCCCTAGCCCCGCCATGAATGTCTCGACCCAATGAACCATAGGTTCACAGGCAGCTCTTCACCGTCAGAACCGGCAGCCCCAAACCTTACCCACGGGCGCAGTGAACCGGAGGCGGTTGAGCCTCTCGCGCCTCGGCGGACCGCGGAGTCGCGGAAACGCCAATCTTCAAGCGCTCCAATGTTAAATCTGCATACGGACAAGCCAAGGCCAGGGGTGTTGGTGTCTGGCTCGGCATGGCGCTCTTTGCGCGTAGCCAGCGGCGTGATCGACTCGCTCCGCCAGTTGGGCTTGAGAGAGGAGATGCCGCTTTCGGCGGTGGTCTTGAGCGCCTTCCACGTTCTACTCTCTCGTTGCACCTCGCAAGAAGACATCGTGATGGGTTGTTCTCTTCCCAGCCCGGATGCGGCCGTTACCAACGGCTCGGGCCGAGTTCAACGTGAGTTCATGTTGCGCACGGATCTCTCCGGCGATCCGACGTTTCGGACGCTGCTCACCGATGTCCGGGCGCGCGTGCTGAAAGCCCTGTCAGAGACGGATGTTTCGCTTCGACCTTCCGCTGAACACCCGGTATCAGAGCCCGGCACCTCAGAGGTAGATTTCCAGGTCGCGTTCTCCTGCCAGGCATCGATTGCGGAACCAAACGCGGAACTGAGCGTTGAACCAAGCTCTGCGCAAACCGCGTTTGCTCACGTGCCGGTTGACCTGCACCTGGGTATCCAGGAACGCGGGCAGGATCTTCACCTGAGTCTTCGTTACAACCCAGAGATATTCGACGCCTCAAGCATCGATCGCACCTTGAGAAATCTGCAAACTTTGCTTCAGGGCATCGCTGCAGACCCCGACCAGCAGGTATCGAGATTGCCCATCCTCACCGCGGAGGAACAGCGGCATATTCTCGTCGAATGGAACAAGACTGACTGCGAGTATCCCCGCGACAAATGTTTGCATGAGCTGGTCGAAGCGCAGGCCGAAGCCACACCCAAGGCGCTTGCGGTGGTGTGCGGAAGAAATCAGCTGTCTTACGGGGACTTGAACTCCCGGGCAAATCAGTTAGCGAACTATCTGCGGAATCGCGGCGTTGGCCCCAACCTGCGGGTAGGAATCTGCCTCGATCCGTCGCTCGATTTTGCCGTAGCCGTGTTGGCCGTATTAAAGGCAGGTGGGGCGTGTGTGCTGCTCGACCCCAACTATCCTTCGGAGCGTCTCGCGTACATGCTGGAAGACGTGCGGGCGCGGGTCGTGATTACAGCGAAGAACATGTTGCCCGAGGCGGTTCCATCCGCCTGCGAAGTGCTTTTCCTGGCAGAGCAGTCAACGGTTCTTTCCCAGCAGCCGCGCACCAATCCAAACAGCGGCGTTACGCCGCGCGACATTGCTTATGTCATCTACACCTCCGGTTCCACTGGTAAGCCGCGTGGTGTGCTGCTCACACATGCGGGGCTGGTGAACTACAACATCAATATGGCCCGGATGTATGGCTTGGGCCCGGATGACCGGATGCTGCAGTTTTGTTCGATCAGCTTTGATATTGCCGTGGAGGAACTCTTCGCCACCTGGATCAGCGGGGCAACCCTGGTGCTCAGGTCGGAGATGCCGCTGGCCGTTCCGGATTTCCTGGAGTGGATTGGACGGCAGCGCATTACCATCCTGGATTTGCCGACGGCTTACTGGCATGAGTGGGTGCATCACCTTCCGGAATTAAAGAGACCCATCCCGCAAGATTTGCGGCTGGTCGTGGTGGGCGGAGAGAAGGCTTCGTCGACTGCCTACGCTGCGTGGCTGCGTTCGGTGGGGAATCGGGTGCGCTGGATCAACGCATATGGTCCCACGGAGGCCAGCGTTTCCGTCACGGCCTACGAGCCGAAATTGGCTCCGGGCACTCCTGTTCCTGAAAACCTTCCTATCGGACGTCCCTTGGCGAACTGCCGGGTCTACCTGCTGGACCAGCATCTGAACCCGGTCCCGATCGGAGTTCCCGGAGAACTGCACATTGGCGGCGTGTGTGTGGCCCAAGGCTATTTCAACCGCCCCGAGTTGACGGCGGAAAAGTTCATTCCCGATCTTTTCTCCACTGAGCCTGGAGCTCGCCTATACAAGAGCGGCGATCTGGCCCGCTATCTGCCTTCCGGGGAAATTGAATTTCTCGGCCGCCGGGATGATCAGGTCAAAATTCGCGGCTTCCGTGTGGAACTGGGAGAGATCGAAGCCGCGCTCGCCAAACGTCCAGGTCTTCGCGAACTCGCGGTCATTGCGCGGGAAGATATTCCCGGTGAGAAGCGTCTGGTGGCGTATCTTGTGGCCGAGCAGGGTGCGAAACCGAGCGCGGCTGAACTGCGGCGGAGCCTGCAGCAACATCTGCCGGACTACATGGTGCCGTCGGCGTTCGTTTTCCTGGACGCGATGCCCTTGACGCCCAATGGAAAAATCGATCGCCGCGGGCTGCCGGCGCCAGAAGTTGAATTCAAGGCTCAAGAGACCGCGGTTGCCGCTGACGTTCTTCAGTTGAAGCTGGTCAGGATCTGGGAAGATCTTCTAGGCAAGAAGCCAATTGGTATCAGAGACAATTTTTTTGAGCTGGGCGGACATTCGCTGCTGGCGGCCAGACTCATGCACCGTACGGGTCAGGCACTCGGCAAAACTCTGCCCCTGGCAATGCTTTTCCAGGCTCCGACGATCGAGCAGTTGGCCACAGTCCTGCGCCAGGATGGCTGGTCACGGCATTGGTCTTCACTGGTGGCCATTCAGCCGGCTGGTTCCCATCCGCCTTTCTTCTGTGTTCACGGAGTCGGCGGCAATGTGCTGAACTTTCGCGAATTGGGTGGGCTGATGGGCCCGGATTACCCGTTCTACGGATTTCAGGCGCAAGGTCTGGACGGGAAGAGTCCGTGTTTCACTCGAATCGAAGAAATGGCAGCCCATTACATCGCTGAGATCAAGACGATCCAGCCCAAAGGCCCATATTTCTTCGGCGGATATTCTCTCGGCGGTATTGTTGCCTACGAGATGGCGCAGCAACTCCGGGCCAACGGCGAGCCCGTCGGACTGCTGGCCTTGCTCGATACTTATGCCGGGAATTTGAGCTCGATCTCGAGCACTGTTCTCCGTCTGCTGCTGCATCCGTCAGCTCAAACTCTCTTCCGCGATTTGCCCTCGATTGCGACCGAGACGGTGGAACGCAGAATCAAGAGCCTGCTTACGTCTCGCCTTCTGAAGAATGTTCTGCGCACGAATCAGGCGGCGGCCGATCGCTATGTCCTGCGGCCGTACGGCGGAAAAATCACGTTGTTCCGAGCCAGTGAGATGTCCCTGCGCAGCTTTGAAGATCTTTATTCCATTTGGGACGGCCTTGCCGGTGAAGCCGTGGATGTACAGAAAATTACCGGCAATCACAAGGGCATTCTGGTTCCGCCACAAGTCGATCAACTGGCGGCGAAACTCAAGGCGTGTATCGACAAGAACCATCGCAGCATGAGCGCCGCTGCGTCCGCCGGATTTCACGACCGATCCCAAGCCCACATGGGCCCATCCGCAACTTCCGTGAATCTTCAGCCCACGGCGTAGAAAATAGAAAGTAAAGTAAAGAGAAGAACGCTTGCTGAATTCCAACACTCAAGAACCGGTTGAGACGGTCGCCGAGCCTCCTGAGATTCTCTTGGCTTCGGCTACGACTGACCTGCCACGTCAGAGTGTGCTAGCCCGGTTCCTGGCGTTTGATCGCGAGCTTCTCGGCAAGCTTACCAGCTGGGCGCACAAAGGTGGACTCGCCCTTCTTGACCAGGGGCTGATTTCCGGCTCCAATTTCGTGATCAGCATTCTGCTGGCACGCTGGTTGACGCCGGAGTTCTACGGCGCCTATGCGGTCGCTTTCGGAATTTATGTTTTGCTGCAACTGACTTACGGCGCCCTGGTGCTGGAACCGATGGCGGTCTTTGGCGGGGCCGCATACCGGCGCTGCCTGCGCGGATATTGCGGTTCCATGCTGTGGGTTCATCTGATCATCAGCTTCGTAGTCTTTGTTTTGGTCGGTAGCTCGGCCGCGGTGGCGCAGGCGCTGGGATGGGCAGGCGGACTGTCCGGAGCGCTGCTTGGGGTTGCCTTGGCTTCGCCCTGTCTCTTGCTGCTTTGGTATGCCCGGCGCGCGTTCTACCTGGAGATGTCTCCGGGCCGGGCGGCAACGGGATCGGTTCTGTATTGCGTTTTGCTGCTGGGCGGCCTGTTCCTGGCCTATCGGCACAGCCTGCTTTCACCCTTCAAAGTTTTTGTGTTGATGGGCATAGCCGCACTGGTGGCAGATGTATTGCTGCTGATCCGTCTCAGCTCAGAGTTGCCGGCGGGAGACCCGGCGCCCGCGCTGAGGGAAAGCTGGCAGCGGCACTGGCGCTACGGACGGTGGGCGCTAGCCAGTTGTGTCGCCTCCTGGACCCCGACCTACATCTTCTATCCTCTGCTTAGCACATTCTCGGGCATCGCTCAGTCGGGAGAGCTCAGAGCGCTGATGAATTTCTTTTCCCCGCTGGATCAGACCTTGAGTGCGCTTTCGCTGTTATTTCTTCCCTATGCGGCCCGCGTACAAGCAGAGCAGGGACGCAGCGGGCTGATCGCGCTTACGCGTAATCTGATGATCCTCTCAGTCGTCGGCGCGGTGATTTACTGGGCTTTGATCGTAGAGTTCCGCGCACCCGTCTTCCGTCTGCTGTACGCTGGAAAATACACGAACGTAACTTACTTGCTTCCGGTGCTTGCTCTAGGATCGATCTTTTGGAGCGCCGGCTATGGTCCGGCCATCGCCCTGCGGGCCATTGAATCACCAGCTTCGATTTTTGTGGCTTATTTCGCGACGACGCTCATCTCGGTGATCGTGGGTATTCCCGCGACCCGCTTTTTCGGGCTCAAGGGAGCAGTCTGGGCCAGCAATGCGACAGAGGTTGCGTCGTTCGTGGTGCTGATGTTCCTTATGCGTAGCAAGTTAACAGCTACTCCGAAAGCCGCATGACACTTTCTTCGAATCCATCGGTCCGCGCTACGATGCAAGGCGATGCCGTATATGTTCCCAGCCAGTCGCGCCTGAGAGCATTCGCGCCAGGCGCGAGCTTGGCTATCTTGATTGCCATTATGCTGGGGTTGGGGCCGGTCTGGCTGGTTTCCGACGGCTCGCTGAAGACCATGGGTGCGGTCGCGCTGCTTTTGATCCCCCTTTGCCTGGTTTTGGCGGCAGCCAAAGCACGAGCTCTTAGCGCAACGCGGACCACCTTCAGCCTGGCCTTACTGGTCTGGTGGTTTCTGCTCATCTCCGACAAGTTCTTCGATCGCATTAGCGACGTGCAGAACACTTTTGAGGGACAGTACTCTGTAGATGCCTACGGTGAAGTTGTCGTCTGGGTCATCGCATTCTTGACTCTGCTGCTGATTTCGGTGGCCAGGCCCGGCTATCTCGGTAAATTGTTTTCCGGTTCCTTCAAGTGGCTTTCCCTGTTCACGGTGTCATGTCTGATCGCTGCCAGTTATTCTCCGAGTCCCGCATACTCTCTGGGTTGGGGATTTAAGCTTGCGCTGGTTGTTCTGGTGGTGGGGCTTTGTACCAGTTGCATGGAGAAGCTCACCGATGTGCGTGCATTTCTTTGGGCCACGATGTGGGGTTTGTTGTTCATTTGCATTCTTGCCGTGGCGGAGGCCGTTGCCGATCCCACCACTATGTTCCAGGGAGTAGGCGGGCGATTCAATGCCGATCCAGTCGTGTTGTCAGAAACCGCCGGCTGCCTGCTGATCGTCACTTTGATTTTGAACTCCCTTCACGGGCGGTTATGGTTAAAACTGATCATTCTGCTCAGCTTACTGACCATGATCTTTTCTTTCGGCAAGACCGGAATCATCACCGGCGTGATTTCTGCCATCGTATTCTTCGCTTTCCAGAAGAAACTCGCATCCAGCATCGGATTGCTGCTAGGGGCGGGGGTTCTGGCTGCGAGCCTGGTGGCGACGGTGGCGCCGCTGGCCCACTATCTCAACGCCTATCACGCTGGGGGGACGCTCACCGGCCGAACCGAAATCTGGGAGACAAGCATTGCTTTCATTAAACAGCGGCCCTGGCTAGGCCACGGCTACCTGGCAACGAAATTCATGTGGACGATGGAACGAGGCAAGGTCTCCGACATTGCGCCTCACCTGCACAATGGATTCCTGGAAGCCCTCTACAACAATGGCATTGTGGGCCTGATTTTCCTGCTCGGGATCCACGCGGCGATTTTGACCAATCTGTTCTATGCGAAGCGCACGGTGGGCAAATACCAGAGGGCGGGCGGCTCCCAGCAAGCCAACACTCTGATTGTGGGTTGCTTTGCCTTGTACCTGGATCTGTTCATTTCCGGACTCTTTACGGCTGCCTTCGGGGGGCGTGCCACAGTGCTTTTCATGTTGTTTCTCGCCCTGCTTGGCTTGAGCATGGTGCTGCGCAAGTTTGCCGAACAAGTTGAGGAACAGCCGGTGGTGGTGCACACGGTTCCACGCTGGCGGGAGCCCGTTTCAGTACCTTCCCCAAGTTCGATCTAAGTAAGTTCGATCTAGGGAAGTTTGGCCGCAAGCGGCCAATGGCGCTCGGCCTGATTCTGGCTGGCGCCTGAATTAATCGCTGTAAAATCGAAATCAACTTATCAATTTCACGAAGGAGAGGAAAAGTAATGAAGAATTCTGAGCGTATTCTGGTAACCGGGGCCGGCGGTTTTATCGGGCACCACTTGGTGAAGCGTCTGAAGGCGGAGGGCTTCTGGATACGAGGTGTCGACATCAAGGAGCCGGAGTACGAAGCCACAGCGGCCGATGATTTCCAACTCCTTGACCTGCGCGAGTATGGCAACTGCGAGCGGGCCACCCAAGGCATCGATCGCGTCTACACCCTGGCCGCGGATATGGGCGGCATCGGTTACATCACCGCTTTCCTCGCCGACATCGCCCGCAATAACACTCTCATTAACATCCACATGCTGGAAGCTGCCCGCCAGAATGGCGTGAAGCGGTTCTTGTATTCTTCTTCCGCCTGCATCTACCCTGGTTACAAGCAGAAGGATGCCAACGTCGAACCGCTGAAGGAAGAAGACGCATATCCCGCCGATCCCGAGCCAGGCTATGGCTGGGAAAAGCTCTACACCGAGGAAATGTGCAAGTACTATCGCCATGACCACAAACTCGAGACCCGTGTCGTGCGTTTCCACAATGTGTACGGTCCTCTCGGCACCTACGAAGGCGGCAAAGAGAAAGCGCCTGCGGCCATTTCCCGCAAGGTTGCCTTGGCCACCAGCGGCGACAAGATCGAAATCTGGGGTGACGGCCAGCAGACCCGCTCCTTCATGCACGTGGATGACTGCGTCGAGGGCTTGCTTCGCCTGATGCACTCCGATCACCACGAACCCCTGAACCTGGGCACGGATGAGCTGGTTACCATCGATGGTCTGGTGGATATGATCAGCGCAATCGCGGGCAAGAAGCTGGTGAAGGTCCACAATCTCTCCAAGCCTCAGGGCGTGCGCGGTCGCAACAGCGACAACAACCGCCTGCGTCAGGTGCTGGGTTGGGAGCCTTCCATCGACCTCAAGACCGGCCTGGTTCCCACTTACAAGTGGATTGAATCCGTGGTCAAGAGCAAGGCTGCACCACAACCTGTCGCAGTCGGCTAAGCTTCGTGCAAGATCATTGACCAAGAACATGACAGAACCAGCAACCAAGCGGGTCAACGTCCTTGGAGTCGGCATTACGCCTTTGAGGACGGAGGAGACGCTGCAGCTCATGGCATCGGCAATCGCTGACGGTGCCAAGGGCTACATTTGCGTAACTGGGGTGCACGGCGTGATGGAGGCCCAGACCGACAACGGTCTTCGCACCATTATTAATCGCTCTCTGTTAACCACCGCGGATGGCAGGCCCACAGTCTGGGTGGGGTGGCTGCAGGGCTTCCATCGAATGACCCAGATCACCGGCCCCGACCTGATGCTGCACGTCTGTGCAGAGTCAGTCCGGAAGGGATACACGCATTTCTTCTACGGAGGAGATGTGGGAGTGGCGGAACAGCTCAAGGCCAACCTGGAGAGCAAGTTTCCCGGGCTGCGGGTGGTCGGCACCTATACGCCGCCGTTCCGGCCGCTCAACACCGAAGAGCAGAAGGAATTACAGGAGTTGGTTGCGCGCCTGAAGCCGGATATGTTCTGGGTGGGGCTAAGCACTCCCAAGCAAGAACGCTTCATGGCCGAATACCTTCCCAAGCTCGACACCAAGCTCATGATCGGCGTGGGGGCCGCTTTCGATATCCACACCGGACGGATCAAGGATTCGCCCGACTGGCTGCAAGCGATGGGCCTGCAATGGGTGCATCGCATGTGCCAGGAACCGCGCCGCTTGTGGAAGCGTTATCTCTACAACAATCCGCGGTTCATTGTGCGGATCACTTCGCAACTCCTTGGATTCAGAAAATACGAACTGGCGTAGTGCTGTGTCCTGTAGCTTCAAGGCATGAATTTAAGACCTGTCATCCTGAGAGGCTGTGACTTTATTGCTTTCTCGCATTTCAGGATTACATGGCATGTCACGAATTCATCGAATTTTCAAATCTGTCATCCTGAGCGCAGCGGCCGCTTCGCGAAGCGAAGCAGCCGCGGAGTCGAAGGACCCCTATTCGTGTGGGGCAGATCAATTTAAGAAGGCGTTTTCACGAAGCTGCCAAGCGAAAATTCCCTGTAAGGCCTGCGCCAGGTTTCAGAGCCACGGGGTCCTTCGACTGCGTTGCCGTGCGCTTCGCGCGCGACAACTTCGCTCAGGATGACAGAGCGTTGAAAATGCGGTGATTCGTGAAATGCCAGGTCATCCTGAAATACGAGAAAAAAAGTCACAGCCTCTGAGCGAAGCGAACGACCTATGCATTTCAAAGGTCCAGTACATAGATCCTTCCCGGCCTGAAGGCCGGTCAGGATGACAAAAAGCATAGACGCGAGACCGAGTCAATGACGTTCACAAGCCCATCCCCGAATAAGCCCGCACCGAGCCTGCCAACTGGGCGGATGTTGCTGTTGGCGGCATGCTTCGGGATAATCACAGGCGTCGTGGAAGGTTTCGGGCTGTGGGCCTTCCACGGTCTTCCCTGGTTCGTTCTCAATTCCCGGATTCCTGAAGGAGTGTCTGTCGAAATCCTCTGGATTTCGCCGATCGTTAATCTGCTCCTGTTTCTGGTTTTGGGGTTAGTGCTGGCGACGATCGGCCGTTTGTTCCCTCGCATCCCGACTCTGCGAGTCGCCCTCTTTCTTTTTTCCTTTATGGCGATCGTGGACTGGGCAGGGTTGACCGGTCGCGTCGGCCCCATCGCTATGCTGGTGCTGGCCACAGGCTTCGGCACAGTCATCACTGGCCGCCTGTATCCGAAAAGCGAAACGGTTTTGAGTGCCGCTCCCAGGGTGGTGAAATTGGGAATCGCGGCGACCGTGTTTTTGCTCGTTGCGGTCGAAGGCGGGATCCGCCTGCGGGAACAGATCGCGACCAGCCACCTGCCGGCCGCGAGCAAGTCGTCTCCCAATGTTCTGGTGATTCTGGTCGACACGTTGCGTGCCGACCACCTGTCCAGTTATGGGTACGGACGTCCAACCAGCCCACATGTGGACGCGATTGCCCAGCAGGGCGTGCTTTTTGAAGATGCGGTTTCCACCTCGTCGTGGACCCTGCCCGCGCATCAGTCTCTGCTCACCGGGCGCTATCCTCATGAACATGGTCCCCTGCGGGAACAGCCGCTGAATCAGAGCTATCCCACGTTGGCCCAGGTGCTTGATGACCGCGGCTACCGGACAGGAGCTTTCTCTGCCAACACAGACTTCTTCAACCGGCGTGCTGGGTTCGACCGGGGATTTCTCCACTTCGAAGACTACTTTTATTCCGTGGCGGACGCCACCTACCGCACGTTCTGGGGACGGCTGGTCTTTCACGACTATGTTGGGGGTCTTCTGGGGCTCGATGAACTGCCCGGCCGCAAGAAGGCCGCCGATGTCAACCGCTCGCTCCTGCACTGGATTGACCGGGACCACGAGAAACCGTTTTTTGCTTTCATCAACTATTTTGATATCCACTCTCCTTATGTTCCGGAGCAGCCCTATCGCGACAAGTTTGCGGACCGCGCCCAAGTAGTTCAGTGCGAGGCGACGCTCGCCCAGCGCCTGAATCCGCTGCATCGTGGAACCGAGTTCGACCAGTTGATGCGGCTCAGCCCGGCTTGCTTTCAGTTGCAGGTTGACCGCTACGACGGAGGAATCTCCTACATCGACGACCAGATTGCATCCCTGTTTTCGGAGCTGGCCAGCCGTGGGTTAGATAAGGACACTCTCATCGTGATCACGTCCGATCACGGCGAGTCGTTCCGCGAACATGGGCTAGTTACTCACGGTACTTCGCTATACCGCGAGCTGACCTGGGTTCCACTGATCTATTGGTGGCCCGGCCACATTCCTTCCGGCATGCGGATCGACCGGCCCATCAGCGGTACAGCCTCGCTGCCGGCAACTATTCTCGACCTGCTGGGTGAGCCCAATCAGAAAGATTTTCCAGTACCTTCGCTTGCCCAGTTGTGGAACCAGCCGGGCATCAGTCCCGACTGGCCTTACCCCTTGTCTGAGATGGCGCAGGATCTGTTCATTCCGCCGCAATATCCGGCGTACAAAGGCTGGCTGAAGTCCATCACGGATCCGCAGTGGCACTTGATTGTGTCTCAAGCCGACCCAGCGCAGCTCTACCGCTATCCCGAGGATCGAGCCGAATCTCAGAACCTGGTGGATAGTTCGCAGGGCAAGGCCGTGATGAGCAGTGAAGAAACCCAGTTGTGGAACCAGGTGAACGGCAATAATCCCAAGGCTGGTTCAAACCCTCCACTCGAAAACAAGATTGCCGGGATCCCCAAATAATCCTGGATAAACCGATTTCACAATTCCCAAGGAGAACGCAATGAGACTCGAATTGCTTGCATTGTACGGTGGTCCCGACCAGATCATGGGCGTGACCTCCGGTCTTGCCACCATCGCCGGATTGGCCCTGATGTTCTGGAACAAGATCGTGGTTTTTTTCGGCAAGATTGCGAACAAGCTTCATCCCTCCAGTGCTCCACAGAAAGCGCCGAAGGACGCTTCCGGGCAGGACTGATCGATGAAGAAAAAAGTCCTTGTTGTTGGCCTGGATGGGCTCGAGCCGGCCATTGTTGAGCGTTTGCTCCAGCGCAACGAACTCCCGAATTTCGCGAAGATTCGCAGTGCCGGCCACTATGGTCGTTTGGGCACGACCTACCCGGCCCAGACTCCGGTCGCGTGGTCCTCTTTTGTTACGGGAACGAATCCTGGCGGTCATGGAATCTTTGATTTCATTTGTCGAGACCCGCAAACCTATCTCCCTGATATCGCGCTGAGCCGGTTCGAAAGGCCTAAGAACGTTCTGGCTCCGCCGCGTGTGGTGAATAAGCGGAACGGCATACCGTTCTGGCAATATCTGACCAGGGCCGGTATTCCCAGCATCGTGCTGCGTTGTCCGGTCACTTTTCCTGCAGAAAACCTGTTGGGCAAGATGTTGTCGGGCGTCGGCGTGCCTGACATTCGCGGGAGCCAGGGCACCGGAACCTTCTACACCCAAGACCGCACCGTTCAACCCAAGGAACACGAACAGGTCATCTACCTCGACGGCGGAGCCGAGATCATCACCCGCGCGATCGGTCCGCGCAATCCCCGCACCAATCCAATTTCAGACATCACCACGGAAATCAAAGTCCGCGTGGACCGTGGCGCCCGCAAGCTCATCATCACGGCCGGATCGAATCCGCCCATCGAAGCCCCGGAGAACGGTTGGAGCCCCTGGATACGCCTCAAGTTTAAGTTGTCCATGCTGCAGTCGGTAACCGGCCTCCTGCGTTTTTATTGCCGGCGAATCGAACCGCACGTGGAATTTTACGCCTCGCCGGTGAACTTCGATCCTGCGGCCCCCCTGTTTCCGATTTCCTTCCCGGCCGATTACGGTAAAACGCTTTCCGAGAGCATTGGATTGTTCGCCACCGTGGGTATGGCGGAAGACCACACCGGCCACAACAACGGCCGCTTCGACGAGATGGCCTACAAAGCGCAATGCGAACTGGTTTTCCAGGAACGTGAACGCATGATGATGCACGAACTGGACCGCTTCACGGAAGGCTTGTTGTTCACCGTGTTCGATACTCCGGACCGCCTGCAGCACATGTTCTGGCGTTTTATTGACCCGAATCATCCCAACTTTAATCAGGATCTGGCCGCCAGTTTCGGCCCGCAAGTGGATGAACTGTATCGTCAGTGCGACGCACTGCTGGGCCGCGTTCTGGAGAAAGTTGACGATAGCACCCTGCTGATCGTTCTTTCCGATCACGGCTTCAACACCTTCCGGCGCGCGTTCGATACCAACACCTGGCTGTGGCAGAACAACCTCCTCGCGCTCAAAGACGGCAAGAAACCGGACGAAGGCCTGACCGACAGCACTCAAGTGGATTGGACGAAAACCTACGCCTACGCCGTCGGCCTGGGTGGGATTTATCTGAACATCAAAGGCCGCGAGCGCAGCGGAATTCTCGAAGAGGGAACTGGCGAAGCCGATAAAGTCCGCACGGTTATCCAACAGGGGCTCGCCGAATTTCCCGACAAAGAAACTGCAAAGCCCGCCGTCCGCAGCGTTTCGCGTAAAGAAGAACTCTACTCCGGAGCCTACGTTAAGGATTCGCCCGACCTGCTGGTGAATTTTCACTCCGGGTTCCGCGTATCCTGGCAGAGTTCTCTCGGCGGTTTTTCGAATTCGCTGTTTGAGAACAACAACCGGCGCTGGAGCGGCGACCACATCATTGACCCGGATGCGGTGCCCGGTATACTGTTCATGAACCGCGCCGTGGCGCACAACCACGCACAAATTATCGATCTTGCGCCAACGATCCTGAACTACTTAGGCGTTGCCGATCATCCGTCGATGGAAGGGAAGTCTCTGCTGTAGACTAGGAGCCTTGTCGAAAACCTAAATCCTTGTCATTCCGAGGAGCGCATGCGACGAGGAATCTGCAGTTTTCCTTGCACCTTGAAGAACTACAGATCCCGCGCTGCGCTCGGCATGACAATGGGATAGGATTTTTCAACCAGCTCCTGAAATCATTCCGCCATGAAAATTTGCATTTTAGGATTAGATTGCTGCGCTCCCGAAGTCATCTTCGGGGATGAGCGCCTGGTCAATATTCGCCGCCTGATGGACGCCGGCCTCTATGGCCGGTTGCAAAGCGTTGTGCCCCCGATCACAGTTCCCGCGTGGATGTGCATGAGCACCAGCCAGGATCCCGGTTCGCTCGGCATCTACGGCTTCCGCAACCGCATGGATTATTCCTACGAGAAGCTGGGCTTCGCCAACTCCAATTCGATCAAGTCCTATGCCATGTGGGATCACCTGGCGCGCGAGGGCAAAAAATCCATCGTCATCGGCGTGCCGCCGAATTTCCCGCCACGGCGCATTAACGGGATCAGCGTCGGCTGCTTTCTGACGCCCGACACGAAGAAAGATGACTTCACCTATCCCTCAAACATCAAGGCGAAAATCACGGAACTGGTCGGCGAATATCCCGTCGATGTCAAGAACTTTCGCACCGACCGCAAAGACTGGCTGCGCGACGAAATCTTTGCCATGAGCCGCAAACAGTGGCAAGTGGTGAAGTGGATGCTCACCGAACAGGAGTGGGATTATTTCCAGTACGTGGACATCGGCCTGGACCGCGTGCATCACGGTTTCTGGAATTACTTCGACAAGCAGCACGTGCAGTACGAACCTGGCAATCCTTATGAGAACGTAATCCCGGATTACTACCTCTGGCTCGATGAGCAGATTGGCAATGTGATCGAGTTGCTCGACAGCGAAACCGTTTTGCTGCTCGTCTCTGATCACGGTGCCCAGCGTCTGGATGGCGGCATCGCCGTGAATCAGTGGCTGATCAACGAAGGCCTGCTGGTGCTGGACGAGTATCCGACCGAAGTCACGCCTTTTAACAAGCTCAAAGTCAACTGGGCCAAGACCAAAGTCTGGAGCGAAGGCGGTTATTACGCGCGAGTGTTTTTCAACGTGCAGGGACGCGAACCGCAAGGCGTGATTCCAGCCGCCGAGTACGACGCTTTCCAGAATCAGATCAAGGCGAAGTTTGAGGCGATGCTCAACGACAAGGGCAAGCCGCTCAACTCGCTGGTCTTCAAGCCCAAAGAGATTTACCACACTGTGCGCAACGTGGCTCCTGATCTCATCGTGCATTTCGGCGGCTTGGATTGGCGCTCGATCGGCACTGTCGGCTACCCCAATATTTACGTGCAGGAAAACGATACCGGTCCGGATGGCTGCAATCACGCCCAGTACGGGATGTTTGTGCTGGCCGCGCCCAATTGTCCGATCAACGGCGAGTACGAAGGCGCTAAACTGCTGGACATCGCTCCCACTTTGTTAGATC
The DNA here is from genome assembly GCA_963770485.1 of uncultured Acidobacteriota bacterium. Taxonomy (GTDB): domain Bacteria; phylum Acidobacteriota; class Terriglobia; order Terriglobales; family Acidobacteriaceae; genus CAVVEC01. Next base: position 66,807 of record CAVYPX010000018.1, on the reverse strand, counting down.
TTGCGGGATACGAAATTCCGGAATCCATGCAAGGACGGTCGCTCGTCGCCGGCATGGAAAAACGCACTCCGGGGGACGGCGCCGACGCGGAGGGTGAAAAGATCATCCACGACCGCCTGGCGGGCCTGGGTTACGTTTGAGCCGTTTTTGTCATCCCGACCGAAGCGAAGCGTAGTGGAGGGACCTGCTTTCTTTCGGCACCTTTCAACTGCGAGTTATCTTACAAAGGGCTCTTGGGAAGGCTTCAGGAGCCTGCCTTGAGCGAAGTCGAAGGGTGCCGCTAAACGCCCAATAAAGACACGGACTTTTTCGTCCTACAGAGAATCGCTGGTGGAGTTCCCTCGCGAGTTGCGAGCTGATCCCTGGCGGGCTACCGGGTACCCAACACGGCAAACACGGAAAGATTGGAATTTTCGATCTTCCAGCCTTCGTCGTCATAGTTGTAGGCAAAGTTCCCAGTGGTGCCCTTGTACGTGAAAATCCATCCGTCCATCTCGGTCCCCGTAGCGGCGGCAACCACCCAATATTGCGCGCCCTCCCTGACGGGCAGACCGTGCTTGCTCTTCACCATCGTGTACACACAAGGCAGCTTCCCGGAGTTTCCCAGCTTGCTGGTCACCCAGGTGTGGAGAGGATTACCGGGCTGGTTGCCCATGTCTTCATTCAGGCTGATTACCGCTCCTCCGGGCTTGTCGGTGGTCCGGAATAGGGCCAGCTTGAGTTCCGTTACGGTTGCATCCGCTTTGGGTGTGAACCTCATGGCGATATATTGGGAATACCCAAGACTAGAATCTTTCCCGGAGACAACCCAGCCCTCGTTGTCGTAGCAGTTCGGCTTTTTGCCAAAATTGTTGAAGATCGTGTAGAGACTTGCATCGACATCCGAAGCCTCGGTCCCGCTGGCCACAACCGGTGCATTCAGGGCCACGGCAACCGGAACCTCCGGAAGCAATACGAATTTGCCGTTATTGGGAGTTTGAGCGAACAAGTGCTCGCAGAACAGCAGTGTCACGAACATGAAAATCGGTACTCTGACGATGAGCTTCATGGGAAATCTCTTTTCCGCCCTCCACTCGTAAGGCTCCCGGAGGGCAACCAATCACCGGGTAGGAGTCTTCAGTCTGAACCTATCACCCTGCCTAATGCAAGCAAGGTGAAATTTTCGGTAGTGAGTCAGTTTGGTTTTTCACAGGATCGCTTTAGCATCCCGTCTGTGGCATGATGGTCTAGGCGAGGTACTTCATGATAGATCATGAAAAACTCCAAAAAGGGCGAGGCTGGGCGTATTTGGCCGGAATAATCATTTTCATCGTCGTTGTGTCATGGAGATTCGTGACCCGCTGAGAACCAGACTTCCTATGACCATCGGCAAAGGCAAGCGCCCGCGTGACCCGAATCAACTCGCCGCTTGGACTGTAGCTGTTTCCACGGACCAGATTCCAGAGCCGTAACCCGAAGTACCCAAAGTGACCGGGAGACTCATCCCCACAGAAACAGCCCGATTCGTTTAGCCCCTGAGGTCTAACCGTTCTCGCCGTACGCGCCTACACGTCGAATCTAGTCTTGAGGTTTTCAATGTCACACGATCCAGAACAATCAGCGGTGTCTTCCAGTAAGGCAGCCATTTTCTTTCGCCGGGTTCGTCATCGGATCACTTCCACCAGGGTCCGAAACCCGATAGTCTGGTGGCGCCACCAGAGTCTGAAGCCTTCCGACATAATTCTTGGCAGCTACCCGCGCTCCGGCAGCACCTGGTTGCGCTTCGTCCTGTTTGAGATTCTGACCGGGAAGCCTTCGAGCTTCGACGACGTCAATGCGGCATTGCGCGGCTTGAGCGACGCAAGGCACGGCTGGACGCTATTCCCGGATGGCGGACGCTTCATCGGCACGCATGAGCCTTACCGGCCGGTCTACAAGAAAGGCATCTACCTGGTCCGCGATGTGCGCGACGTCGCACTTTCAGAGTTTGCTTTCGAGAAAAATCTGGGCATCGGTCGCCCCACGTTTGAAGCTTATCTGGACGACATGCTCCGACGCGGCAAGCGGCACGGCACATGGCCAAACCACGTGCAGTCCTGGATCGATTCGCCGCTGGCTGGCAGAGGCGATCTTCTGCTCCTCCGTTACGAAGACTTGCGAAAAAATAGCGTCGAAATGTTCCTGAAGATCGTGCACTTCCTCGGCGTGACGGTCGACGCGAGTGCGGTGGAGAGAGCGGTCGCCAACAACAGCGTGCAGAAGATGCGCGACAAAGAAGACAATCTGTACAAGCAGGAAAACTATTCCAAAGTGGCGCGGCGGCCTCAGAAGAGCGTGCAACCGGGCGGACGCTTCGTGCGCTCCGGCAAGATGGGCGGCTGGCAGGAAAAGCTGACCCCGGAGCAAGTTCGCTTCATCGAACAGTACGCCGCCAGCACCCTGCTGCGGCTGCAGTATCCGGTTGTGACCATGGACTCGGCTGGAATCTCTTCCGATGCGGACGCCTCCATGGTTTCGCACGTCGGCTGAAGGTTGGGATTGTGATCTGACCAACCCGCGGTAACGTTTTTGTAGTGATGAAAGGCCCTCAGCGCTGAGGGCCTTTTTTATTGGGCGAATGAGTGGCTTCAGGCCAATGTATTCACGCCATTTACTGCGCCCGCCGAGCTCGACCCGGCTGGCGCGGCCTTGCTGGTCACGACAGCTGGCGTTGGACGGCCGCTCTGCACTGGAAAATCCCTCTTGAAGGTATCCTGAAGTGTGGTAAGGGCTGTCTGAGCTTGGCCAATGTTTCCATTGTCCAGCGCTCCCCCGATGGCGTTGAAATCCATAGCCCGATCCGAGCGAACGAAGGCGTTATCTCCGGGCAGTGTGTTACCTAGCGTGACCAGAGTGTTGTAGGCCTGCTTGGCAGCGTTCAGGTCGCCTGTTTTCAACGCCGCGCTGAGCGCCTGCACGTCGACTCGCCGTTGTTTCGTGTACTCTTGCCAGGTCATGCCAGTTGAGGAAGGTTGGCTTGACTGTTGTGCGGAGAGCGTTTGAGAAGGGGTGGTACTGTAAATTCCAGCTACTGACATAATAGGTTTCTCCTAGAAGTGTTAGTTCGATGGTCGTCCGGCGGCCACTCAAGATTGCCGCCAAGACTCCTCATCGGCGCATTGGTGGAATACTTTAGAGGCGCAAATCAAGTCTGAACCGGAGCTCAAGCGCAACTCGCGGGCCAAACTCCTCGAGCGCCTGAGCGATTGGAATCTTGCTGATTTCATTTGAACTCGGCGAAACTTCGAGCCATCGCAGTGCGGTTCACCCTACTCCGCGCGGCAAAGGTTGCCCCTGCGCGGTCGGCACCAGGAACAATATGCCGAGGCTGATGTTTGAGATGTCAGTGGGGCGGGTGACCGACGTCAAGATAGGAAACATTGTTCCAATTCGGGAATTTCTGCTATAGCTACGGGATAACATTGCACTCAATCGGCCTCTGGCGAGTTCCCAGATGCCGGGACGGCCCAAACGTCATCCGAGCACCTGCTCGTCGTCCTACGGGCCTGCAAATGCTATTAAATGGCATTCTACGCGATGGTCAGACCGTCATTCCGCATCCTGGCTGGAGCCCGAACGAAGATTCAATAACTTAGCTCGAAGTGAATCAGATTGAGACTAATCTCGCGTGGGACAGCTCCTTCGGCTGCGCTCAGGCAGACTGGGGGCGGCTGTCCCCACGTGAACATTCCTTTTGTCTACCGCGCTCCCCGGCTTTGCATCCAATTCCAGGCGGTGGTAACGATGTTGTTGAGTGAGCGGGTAGCTTTCCAGTGAAGCAGCTTCTCGGCGGCTCTGGGATCCGCCACCAACTCGGGCGGATCGCCCGGCCGGCGCGGTCCCACACGCCGGGGAACAGGGCGTCCCGTTACTTGCTCGACTTCGTTGAGCACTTCTTTCACCGAACATCCTCGTCCCGTGCCGAGGTTCACGGCGACCGAACTTCCTCCGTTGGCCAAATGCTGCAAGGCCAGCACGTGCGCTTCGGCGAGATCGTTCACGTGAATGTAGTCCCGGACGCAGGTGCCATCGGGCGTAGGATAATCCTCACCGAAAATTTCCAACTGCGGACCTGTCCCACTCGCCGCGGCCAGCGCTAAGGGAATCAGATGGGGTTCGGGATCGTGCAGCTCGCCAATCTCTCCGCTTTCATCGGCGCCGGCGGCATTGAAATAGCGCAGGCTGGCAAAGCGCAGGCCATAAGCGCGGTCATAAGCTTCGAGCGCCCGCTCAAGAAACAACTTGGTCACGCCATAAGGGTTCACGGGCTCACGCGGAATATCCTCGGGGATCGGCATTTTAGTTGGAACCCCGTACACGGCGCACGTGGAGGAGAAGATGATGCGACGCACGCCGCAATCCACGCAGGTATTCAGCAGCGTGAGACCTTTTTCCACGTTGTTGTGGAAGTATTTGCGCGGGTTCTCGACGGACTCTCCCACGTAGGCGTGGGCGGCGAAGTGCATGACCGAATCCACCCGGCGTATGGCAGCGGAGAGTTTCGCAGGGTCAGCGATATCTCCTTCGATCAGTTCGAATCCCTTGGCCAAAAACGCATGCCCGGTGGACAGATTGTCATAGACCACCGCCTCGTGCCCCAACCTTCGCAAGGTTCGAGCGGCGTGACTGCCAATGTATCCCGCACCTCCGACGACGAGAACGATCAAGCTGTTTTCTCCATTCCCGCAGTTCCCTGACAGCCGGCAATCCTTCGGACATGCCCAAAGCGCGAAGAATTCATAGTCTCACGGCCGGGCTGCTTTTGTCCCCCGGCTCGCCGCGACCAGAGAACCTTTCCCAACCTGCGTTTTGACCCCAGCGGCTAAAGCCAGTTCCGAACAACAGGCCGGTTATCGCACATGCTGAAGCGCTGCGCCACCCAAGATCAACTCAACCGGGACTTTTGCCGCAGCTTGTTAGGAGAAGTGGAACTCCAACCGTCATACATGTACTTCTGGGTACGAAAGTACTGTTTACACCCGCAAAACCGGGAGGCTACCGTGAAGTATGAACCGCCCGGCAGGGCAGCGGCCCGGTGTGTCTGCTATCGAGGCACAGGGGGCGAGAAAAGGGCGGTGAGGAGGGTTTTGGTTGTTGCCGCAAGTCCCATGTCAGCTCCAGATTCTTCGCCGGAAGTAACACAGCCCATTCGGGTGTTGGCTGCCGACAGCACGCGCATGACGAGCCAACTCCTGGCCGATGCCCTGGCGCGGGATAAGCGCTTCCAGATCATTGAAACCGAACCCACCGAGGCTGCGATTCTGGCCGCCATAGACAGCGAAAAGCCTGACGTAGTCCTGTTGAGCCCGATGTTGCAGGACAATCCCAAGTTGGGGCTTCAGGTAGCCCGCCAGCTGCGCACCTCGCACCCCGGGGTTCGCGTCGTCATGCTGCTGGACAGTTCCAAACGCAGCGCGGTTCTGGAGGCGTTTCGCGCCGGCGCCCGCGGCGTATTCTGCCGCACGGAATCCCTGAAATCTCTGGCCAAATGTATTTACTCGGCTCATCTGGGCCAGGTGTGGGCCAACAGCCGCGAACTCGGCTACCTGCTCGACGCGGTTTCCGAGGCGATGCCGATGCGCCTGACTGATGCCAGCGGCTTGTCGGTGCTCTCCAAACGTGAGCAGGACGTGGTTCGCTGCGTGGCCGATGGCTTGTCGAACCGGGAGATTGCCCGGCACTTGAAGCTCACCGAGCACACCGTCAAAAATTATCTCTTCCGCGTCTTCGACAAACTAGGAGTCTCCAGCCGGGTGGAAGTCGTGCTGTACGCCTTCAACTTGGGATCAGCGCCGTCGTCGGAAAAGGGAGTGAAGCACTCTACCGCTGCCGGACGGCCGCACAACGGTCCCGAGGATTCTCGCCGCCATCCGCGAAGCGGTTCCTCTCCGGAAAAACACGCGTAAACGCAGGCAGTATTGTCGAAGAACATCAGTCCTTGCACAGAGGGCCGTGTCTCGTACACTTCATGCGAGTACATGGCGGTCACCCAGACGATTCAGGAGGACAATACCACCCAGCGCACTGGAGTGCGTTACTACACACTCGCTGGCCCGGTCAGCCCCAGTACGGCGCCCACACTCGTCTATCAGGGGGACTTCCAAGATGTTGGAAGTACGCCTGCGCTCTTCTACTGGATGCCGAGTAATGCTATCGACAAGAATCAAAACATCGGCTACACGTTCAGTGTTGGCAATGGGACCACCGACCCCAGTCCTTACATGGCAAGGATTGACCTTTTAGGGACCGAGAGCACACCAGCAGTGACCGCTAGCGCGACGGGCGCGGACGCATCCGACAACATCTGGGGAGAATACGTCAGCGTGAGCATTGACCCCGATAACGTAACATTCTGGGGCACCGGGGAATACTTCGACACCACCCAAACTCAGTGTCCGGGAGAGCAAAATAACCAAACTACTTGCAAATGGCAGACGCAAATATTCAATTGCTACAAGGGCAACGGCTTCTGCCCGTAGCACGCCGCAACTAGCCGAAAAATGCCCAAGACGGGGAGAGGCGGAAATCGTCTCTCCCAATTCCGCGCGAACCAGTTCGACACAAACTAGGGTATAACCTCGAAAATCACCCCGCACCCATATCCTTCTCCGCAATTCAGGTCGCCGCCAAACGCAGCTACGCCATACAGGTCACCTGCTCTCCTTACGACTCCTCCGCTCGGCGCATACCCGTCGCGGCCACGCCGAAAACCATAGACTACCTGTTCCTTCCATTCTTCCGAGGAAGGAATTAGCTCGAAGACCGTCCCTGCCTGCCCATTTATCTGGCCGGAGGTTGTCCCATACAGATGGCCAGCCCCGTCGAAAACCGGCCCAAAGGGGTATCTATCATCCTTCCTGCCGGTGAAGTCGTGCAGTACGCCCTCAGACCACTGTCCGTTTGAACTGTGCAACTCGAAGACTGTTCCGCATCCACAGCAACCGCAGGCGTGAGTACCCCCGTAGGCCGTAGTGCCATACAAATTGCCAGCCTTATCAAAAATCAAAGAGCTGTCCCCTGGTGTTTCGCCGTCACTCGGATAACCACGAAAGCTGTAGAGTGTCGTCTTCGTCCAGATTCTACCAGACAGGACCATCTGGAAGACCGTGCCATTGTCGTACTGTCCCCCCTCACCGGTCGTACCATACATGTTGCCCTTCGCGTCCACAAGCAATCCCGCATAAGGCCAGCTCCCGTCATCACCGCCCGCAAAGCTATATAAGACGCGCTCGCTCCACTCGTTGCCCTTACGAGGCGTCATCTCGAACACTGTGCCGCAGCCGCCATTGCAACTTCCGGTGCCTCCCTGCGAAGTAGTCCCGTAGATGTTGCCTGAAGCGTCCAGTATCAACACTCCGTAGGGGCCGGCACCGTCACCTTGCCCCGGTTTGAACCGATGAATTATCCTTTCGCTCCACTTGCCGCGCGCGTTCCGCGTTAGTGCGAACACCGTTCCGCATCCCTCTGAACATAGCTTTTGCGCGCCCCCGCCGATGGCAGTTGTGCCGTAAACGTTTCCTGCGCGGTCAAGAATCACATTGTAGGGATTGGCTCCGTCGTTGCCACTTCCGAAGGTATGGAGTACGGTCTCTTTCCAGACCTTGCTTGAGCGGGTCAGCTTGAACGCCGTGCCGGTCCCGTTCATACCTCCACTGAGGGTAACGCCATACAGATTTCCTGCTACGTCCGCCGCCAGCGTGCCGACGGGTGTAGTACCATCTGTGCCGCCTTTGAAGCTATAAAGCACTTTTTCTTTGTCGGCAGCCCAACTGCTGGGCACCAAAACCAGAGCAATCGCTAGAGTGGCCAAAACCACCATCATTTTGGAGCAGGGTTTCCGTCGCATAGATCGTTACCTCACTTCGGAAATGTAGCCGGGGAAAAGGGAGGGGAGCGAAAGCCAATCCTCACAGCAGTCCCGGAGTATAGCACTAAGCCAGCCCGTTTCAGCCTTTCTTTACCGATGCCGACCGAATCGCGGGCGGGAATCCCTTCCACAAGCCGTCAAGAATCACCGTCTTTGGCACTACGGCCAGATAATCGCGGTTATGGGAGTTGTATTTGAATCGGGGAACTAGAAAACTGTCTGTTTCCCGCACAAGCACTCACCAGTGTGGGTACAGTCATAGGGTTCCCTCCGTTGAAACCGATTTTATGTGCGACCGGCGGGAACGCCATGCAGCACGTCTTATATCGTGAAGGACTACAGATCCCTCGCGGCGCTCGGGATGACAGCAAGGGATTGTTTTCGCCAAGCCGCTAGAAGTTCGTGGTTAAACGGAGCGCATAACTGCGCGGCGGGGCTACGGAATTGCCAGAGAACAGTCCTGCAAAATCAATAAGATTCAAACGATTGTTCAAGTTTTCAGCATCGGCTTGCAGCCGCATACTGACTTTTTCTTTCTTGTAGATGTCGGCTCCCACCGAGGCGTCTATGGAGAGCGAAGGTCGCACGCGGCCGCGGTCAAAATTCACCCGATTGATGATTTGCTGGCCGTACTGGGCGATGGCCTGTTGCACGGTGCCATCGAATTCCACCGGAAGGCCGGAGCCGTATTCGCCGCCCAGGGCCGCCCACACCCGCTGCGTCAGTTGATAGCGGAAGCGTGTCCGTAGCGTGTTGCGCTGGTCCTGAGAATCGAAAAAACGTCCATTCGTCTGACGGAGAGCCCGAGTGGCGTCCACACCGAGGAAGAGCCCGCCAGTCACCGGAAGATGGACAGTACCCACCATATAAGAATAGGAGATGAATCCCGACAGGCGCCCCCAGTGCGGGAGGTCGAGCTTGCCTTCCGCTCCGTAGATGTTGGCGTTGCGAAAGGCGATGGGGAAGCTGACGCTGGTATCGAGCAGTTGTTGATCGTCGGCATAGTTGTTGACCACGCGATCGAAACCATTCACATCCAGCTTGAACTTCTGGAGGAATCCCTTGGTTAGCCCAACCTCATAATAATTGCCATGCGAAGGCAGCACCGGCAATCGCAGAACCTCGGGATCGAGGGAAACGACCTGGGGGGAACTGGAGAGCAGGATATTCTCGAACGCCGGAGTTTGGAAGACTCGGTCGTAAGCGGCATGGAGCACCAGATCGGCGGAGGGGAAATAGCGCGCAATTCCCAGGCGCGGGCTGACCGCGTTCTGATTCACCAGCAACTGATAGTGATCCCAGCGCAGGCCCAGGCTGGCGGTCCATTTCCCCATGCGAATCTGGTCTTGGACGAACCCGGATTGCTCAAGGTCCGGTCGGGTGCCGAAGAATTGAAAAGTCGCGGGCGTGCCCGGGTCAAATTGCGTCGGGTCAGTGATCGCGTCCCGGAAGGCTTCGCTGATGTGGGTGAAGTCCCCCTCGAATCCCGCTTTCCATTCTTGCCTGCCTTGATGAACCGAAACCGTTCCCTTCAGGTAAGCCTCGCGAAAACCACGCTCCTGAAAGGCGAGAATGGGGGTGGATGCGGGGTTCGACGACAGGTTACCGGTATCATCTCTGACCATCGCGCGAAAATCGCCCAGAACGTTGGGCGTAAAGATGTGCTCGTAAGACAGAATCCCCACGGTTTCGAAATTGTTTCCGTACTGCCTTTGCCCGCCCTGCTCTTGCACGATCTCATTGGGAACTTGGAACCGGGACAGGGCGCGGCGCAGGATCAGGCCGAGGCGGTCGCTGGGCGTAAGGTCCCGTTCGTAGTGAATTCCGAAATCACCCGTGGTCGCGGTATTGGTGTAGTTCTGGACCACCGGGGGATTCAGGTAGCGGCTGGTCCTAGCGCCTGCGGCACTGACTCCCAGCGTGTTCTTGCCCCATCCATACTGGGTTTGAAGGTAGCCATCGGCGGTATCGAAGCTGCCCCCGCCGAGGACGATGGTGCCGTGGAAGCCGGGCTGTGAAGCCTTATCGGTGGTCATCTCGACCACACCACCCATTTTTCTTCCGTATTCGGCCGGAATCCCGGCGGTGTAGACGCTGACGGACTCCACATCGTCCGCTTCAATTTCCGGGCCAAAACTTGGCGAGCGGTTGTCGGTGAGGGGAACCCCATCCACGACGAACTGGGTCTGGTATTCCGACCCACGCGGATGCAGCACGGCATTGCCTTCATAGAGCCAGCCCGGCTGCGAATCTACCAGGTCCACCGTCGAACGGCCGGGCAAAGAGGATGTTCGATGCGCGATTGCTTCCTTCCCGATCTGGTTGATGGCGCCGGTGCGATGAGGATCGATCAGCGTGCCTGCGTCGTGGACAGTCACGGACGTACTCATGGCGGCGATGCGGAGAGTCACATGGTATTCGGCGGGGATGGCGGAGCGGATTTCAAGCGAGTTCGAGAAGGGTGCGAATCCCTCGCGCCGGACTTCGATTCTATACAGCCCGAAAGGAAGACGTTGGGCAGCCAGCGTTCCGGCTTCGTCGGTGACGAACGTTTCCTGGAACTGGTTGGCTTCGCTGACCAGTTCGACGGAACTTCTTACGCCCAGCCCGTCCGGGTCCGTTACCTTCAGGCGCAGCTCTCCCCTATTGCTCTGGGCATGGAGCTGGAGCGCCAGGAGGAGAATCGGAAGGAGGCATTTCTTCATCGAAACTGGTTAGGGCAGCTTGCCCCATGCCAGTATGACGCGAAACTGTTCTGGCGGTCACGCCCTGAATTTTGAAAAGGCAAATCCGCGAAGGGTGTCCCGCTGTGGCAGAGTCCGGCAGTGGGTCCGTTTGATAGGGAAGCGAGCCAAACGCGCGATTATGGTGTCGCGGAGTGCGCGACACATCGCGCGGCTCGCCCAGATCCCACGCTGCGCAAAGAACGCTGGCTCGGGATGACAAATCAAACTGAGCCACGATCCAGAATCTGCAGAAAGTGCAAAGCGCTACCGACCCAGCGTCCATGAAGGACACTACGATAGCGCCGCATGTTGGTGGAGTTAGAAACTAAGCCAAGCGTAGGACGGATTGGTGCACCATTCCTAGTGCGTTCCTGGATACCCGGAATCAACTTGGCTACCCCACCGTGCGGTCGACCCCGATCTTTATGGCAGCCGCGGTCAAGGCGTTTTCCAAAGCGTGCAGGTGGCGTTCCTCGGTCAGATAGCTGACTACCATCATTCGCAGCACGCTGCGGCCGTTGACTCTGGTTTCCGAGATCCAGCGGCTGCCGTCACGCGTGACTTCTTCCACCACGCCGGCATGGGCGGCGGCCAGTTCTTCCGCACCGAAGTTATCCGCCTTAAGCCGGAACGCGACAATTGGCAACACTTGCGGCGCAGCCATTTGGAAGTGCTCGGAAGAGTCCACCCACGCCACAAAACTCCGTGCCAAGTTGAGCTGGCGATCGATGTGTTCCTGGTACGCATTCCGGCCATGGACTCGCAGCGTCAACCAAAGTTTGAGCGAGTTCATGCGCCGCGTCCATTGGGCGCTGATGCGTGAGTTATCGATCCCTTTAACTTCGGTCGCCTTCGGCATATACGGAGCCGCGACGGCAAAAGCCCGCTCCAGCAGCTCGGGATGACAGGTGAGAATCACGCCAGCGGCCAGCGGCACCGCCATCCATTTGTGTGGGTCAATGGTGATGGAATCAGCCTGCTCTATGCCGCGCAGCAGGTGGCGATGGCGATCGGAAAAGATGGCTGAGCCCCCGTAAGCTCCGTCCACGTGCAACCATAGCTGGTAGAGCCGGCAGATTTCTGCGATGGTAAGAAGATCGTCCACGGCGCCGGAATTCGTTGTCCCGGCTGTGGCTACGACGCAGAAGGGCTTCTTGCCGCCCGCAACATCCGCTGTGATGGTTCGCTGCAAAACTTGTGGATCGAGCTGCACGCCTTGGTTCACGGCAATGCGCCGTAGGGCTGTGCGTCCGATGCCCAGCAGGCCCGCGGACTTGTCAATCGAGTGATGGGCTTCGTCGGAGGCATAGAGCACCGGCTGCCCGCCAATGGAGGCCACGCCCTCTTCGATAACATTGGGGAACTTTGCCGCCAAGGCCAGTGCCATTCCGCTGAAATTAGCTTCGTTGCCGCCGGTGGTGAAAGTTCCGTTAAATTCGCCGGGCCAGCCTACTCGCTCTCCGATCCAGCGAACGGTTTCGTGCTCAATCTTCGACGCCAGTTGTGAACGCTTGACGCTCGCCAGTTGCGGGTTGAGAGCAGACACCAGCGCGTCCGCCAGAACCCCCATGTAGGTGGGAGTAGGGTTCATCAGCCCGAAATAGTTGGCGCTGGGTACGTGGAAGCCCTTGTCCACCAGTTCGCGAAAGATTTCGTCCAGAACTTGATCGGGAGGGGCTCCCTCCTCGGGGAGAGGATCGTTCAACGCTCCGAAAGTCCGCTGTTCAGCGGGAAGCTGCACCGGACGGTCGGGCAGGGAAGAGAAGAAGCTGTCAATCTGGTCAATGAGACGATAACCGAGACGGCGGCGCGTGGCGGAATCCAGGTCGAAGCGCATGGGAATTTGATTCCAGTCTCCGGGAAAAGAAGCGGGACGTCTATCCGAAACTTGCGGGCAAAAGGTAATTCTCACCGGGGGACGTCATCCTGAGTGACCTTGGCCACGAAGGATCTCGCGTGGAGCGCGATGTTCAATGCTTCGCCGTGGGCATTCTCGTCGTCCGCGCGGGATCCTTCACCGGCTGAAGCCGGTTCAGGATGACGCCGTTCCTAGATCCTGCGCAGCTTGAAGGCAGCCCAGGATGACAGGTCTATTTCCCCTCCGTGTTCCCTGTGTCCTCTGTGGTTGAACTTCTTTCCGGGCGCAACAGCGGAAACAGGATCACATCACGAATGGTGTGCGAGTCGGTCAGCAACATGGCTAACCGGTCCACGCCCACGCCTACGCCGCCCGCCGGAGGCATTCCGTATGAGAGCGCGCGAATATAATCCTCGTCCATCTGATGAGCCTCTTCGTCGCCGCGCTCACGTTCTTTGAGCTGCTGCTCGAAGCGCCGGCGCTGGTCCTCGGGATCGTTCAGCTCGCTGAAGCCGTTGGAAATCTCCATCTGCCCGGCGAAAATCTCCCAGCGCTCGGTCCACTCGGGCTCGTCCGCTTTCTGTTTGGAGAGCGGGGAGACAGCGGTAGGGAACTCGTAGATAATGGTCGGCTGAATCAATTGTTCCTCGGCCGTTGCCTCAAAGAGATTCGCGATGGTTTTGCCCGGAGGTTCGTTGGGGTCGTAGGCTACGCGGGTTGTGGTGACTCCGTGGAGCGCGTTCTTCGCGGCCCTTATGAAGTGATTGAAACGGTGAACTAACGCCTTCACCGACTCGTGCGAAGCGAAGTCCGACATGGCGGGTTTCGCCCCTGCCGCCTCCGGCCAATAATGAATGATCGCTTCGCGCATGGTCATGCGTCGCCAATTTGACTCTGCCCAGTCGAGTTCGTGTTCTCCCCACTTCGATTTCGTCGTCCCGTTCACGTCGATTGCAGCTTGCGTGATCAACTGCTGGGTAAGGTCCATAACTCCGCGATAGTCGGTATAAGCCTGGTAGAACTCGAGCATGGTGAACTCGGGATTCCAGCGCCAGCCCAAGCCTTCGTTGCGGAAATTGCGGTTGATCTCGTACACACGGTCAAACCCCCCGACAGTGAGCCGCTTCAGATAAAGCTCGGGCGCGATGCGCAGGTAGAGATCCATGTCCAGCGTGTTGTGGTGCGTAACGAACGGCTTGGCGACGGCACCGCCCGCGATCGGCTGCATCATTGGAGTCTCGACTTCGACGAAGCCCTGCGCGTCCAGAAACCGCCGCATCGATTGCACCAGCTTGCTGCGTTTCAGAAAGACTTCGCGCACTTCGGGATTCATCACCAGATCAACGTAGCGCTGGCGGTAGCGAAGCTCCACGTCGGTCAGGCCGTGCCACTTTTCGGGCAAGGGCAGCAGATCTTTGGATAGGAAGGTGATCGTTTCGACGTGCACGGTGAGTTCGCCGGTGCGTGTGCGGAACAGGTATCCGCTGACCCCGATGTGATCGCCCAGGTCGAGCAGTTTGTAGAGTTCGAAGCCTTTTTCGCCGACCGCGTCTTTCTTGACGTAGATTTGCAGCTTCTGTCCGCCTTGCTGCAGGTGGGCGAACCCCGCCTTGCCCATGAGGCGGATGGCCATGATTCTGCCGGCGACCCGCACGTCGATGCGTGCGTTCTGCAGTTCCTCCGCCGACTTTTCCGAGTACTCCGCAAGAATTGTGGGGATGGTATGAGTGAAGTCATACTGGGTCGGATAGACCTGCTGTCCCAACGCTTCAATCTGCTTGAGCTTCTCCAGTCGCAGTTTGTAGATGTTTTCGTCGAGTGCCAATGGGTTCCTTTGTTCACAAAAGATGAACTGCGATTATAAACAGGCGTCGCAACCTGCGCGAAGTTGCGCCTGTGTCGCAAGATCTTTCACACCAGAAACTAATTCAGAAACGAACCCTTGACTTCCCTTCGCCTCGGTTACAATTAGTGTTTGACCCGCGCTGGACGCTGCCTCTCGGACTCCAGCTTTCCCGGAGCAACTCGCAAATCGACCAAAGGAGGCTTTCATCGTGACCAACAAAGTGTATGTAGTGACATTCCTGGTCGTGCTGGGGTTGGCGGCTCTCACTCAAGCCCAGACATTCACCACGCTTTACCAGTTTACCAGCGGCTCGGACGGGGAATTTCCGTACGCGGGTGTTGTTCAGGACAAAGCCGGCAAGCTTTATGGGACCACCATGTTCGGCGGCACCCTTGGGTACGGCGTGGTTTTCAAGCTGAACACCTTCGGCCAGAAAACCGTGCTGCACAACTTCGGGGCTAGCGGGGACGGGCAATACCCCGCAGATTCGTTGACTCGTGACGGCAACGGCAACCTCTACGGGACGACATCCCATGGAGGCGCCAAGGGTGATCATGGCACCGTCTTCAAGATCGACACCGCGGGGAACGAGACGGTGCTGCACAGCTTTGCCGGCGGAAGGTCGGACGGCTGCTCCCCACAACAAGGCCTGCTCAGAGATAAAGCCGGAAACCTATACGGCACTACCGCCCTTTGCGGTTCTGCCAAGCAAGGGACGATATTCAAGATCGATAGTGCGGGCAACTTCAGCATTCTGCACAGCTTCGCTGGGAGCCCGTCAGACGGCTCCTCCCCGGTGGTGGGGCATCTGACGATGGACACGAAGGGAAACCTCTATGGCCTCACCTGGGACGGCGGCGCTAACCAAGTCGGAGCGCTGTACAAGCTGAGCAGGAAAGGAAAGCTGAGCTTGCTGTACAGCTTCCAAGCTACCGGGTGGACGGTTTGCGGGGTCGCCGGGACCGTGGCGCTGGACAAGAACGGAAACCTCTATGGGACCACCGAACTCTGCGGTTCCCTTAACTATGGGACCATATGGAAGGTGAGCAAGAAAGGCAAGGAAACCATTCTGCACGACTTTGGCCCTTCCGACGGCTGCGAAGCCGGTGGTGTGGTTCGGGACGCGAAGGGCAATCTGTATGGGACGCTTTGGGGAGGGTGCGGCAGTAGCTACTACGGAGCGTTGTGGGAGTTGAGCGCGGGCGGCACGTTCACTCTGCTGCACAGCTTTAACTCTTCAGATGGGCAACAGCCCGACAGCGACCTGTGGCGGACTAACAAGGGTGAGCTGTTCGGCGCCACCTCCGCGGGCGGCTTCTATGGCTACGGGACGGTGTGGTCGTATGTGCCGTGAGAAAAGTGTGATATAGGCCCAGGGGAAAGCAAAAGCAGGTTTCTCGACTCTGCAGAATCGCCCGCAAACGGGCGGTTCTGCTACGCTCGAAATGACAAAGTCAGTAATCAGAGATTCCTTAACCCACTGCAGTAAGTAGCGCGGCAGTTCGCGCAGGCGGGTGACCAGGCCAGGCAGCCCCGCCTGGGGAAAATCCAAAATGGGTCGCCGTCTTGCCGACCATCCCAGTCGGCGTTAGTATTGCTTTTCGGGATTTCCGAGCACGCAGAGAAATAGGCTAGAGTCCTATGCCCCAAAACTACGTTCCACTCTTCATCTTCGTCGCTGTCGTCGCGATTCTGATCCCGCTCACCCTGGTGCTGGCCAAGCTGGTGCGGCCGGAGAATCCCAACCGCGTCAAGCTGATGCCCTACGAGTGTGGCATCGATCCCTATGACAATTCTCGCGGACGCTACACCGTTCGTTACTACATTATCGCCATCCTGTTTGTGGTCTTCGACGTAGAGACCATCTTCCTGTTTCCCTGGGCGGTGAAATTCAAGGCGCTGGGCGTGTTCGGTTTGGTCGAGATGCTGATCTTCCTGGCCGTCCTGATCGTGGGTTACATCTGGATCTGGAAAAAAGGGGCTCTCGAGTGGGTGTGAGAAGCAGCATCTAGCAATTAGCACTTAGCCAGCAGCGGTTCGTGTTGAGACCGTAGAAAAAGGGCCAGGTCACGGAATCTGCCGCTCTCATGACGAATGACACTGCCGCCGGAGAGACCTTCATCGCCAGCCGCTGGACCAGGGGGAACTTGTTTTTCCCGACGCGGATTGTGGTCAGCCCGCAGAGAGTCAGCCGGGTCAAGCCACGACTGTTTGGCAACACCGAGGAAAGCATTGCCATCATGCAAGTGGCGTCGGTGAAGATTTCGACGGGCATTTTGTGGTCTGACATCGTGATTGAATCGACCGGAGGCACCGATCCGATCGCCAGCCACGGACATCGCAAGGCCGACGCGCAACGCATCCGCGACGTGATCGAGGCGCACCAGTCGGCGGCTCGCCGGGCGTGACGGGACGCCACGTGAGCGGGCGCAGGCCCAGTCTGCTCTCTGCCTGGTTTCTCGGCGCACTCCACGGGGGTTCTCCGCGACCTCCGCGATCTAAAACTTTGTGTTTGCCGAGTCTCGTCAAAATCTTAAAACGCGGAGACGGCTGAGAACAGCCGCAAAGTGCGCGGAGACAACCAGTCGTTTCTAAGGAATCTTCGAGTTTGCTGAGACTGAGGCGGACGCTCGTCGTTGACAGGGCCGTTCCCAAGCTGTTAAAAGTTAACGTTCCTCCAAACCGTCTGCCGAGCCGGAGGTTTGACTTTTCGCGGGATGCCTGAGGAAACCAAATCGCCTACGCCTCCGCCGAGCGGAGAGCCGAAACCGCCGGCGGAGAAGCCCATTCCCGGCACAGTTCAGTCTGCTCCCATAGAAAAACCTGCAGCTTCTCCGGTTCCGCCAAAACCTGTTCCGCCCGCAACTCACGCCGCACCCGCGAAGCCTGCCGGGCCCGCTACCATTCCGTGGGATTCTCCCATGGTGAGCAAGCTCAAGGGCCGCCATGGTACGGGGATTCGCGAGGCCAGCAGCTACCTCGGCCAGAACTACATGGTGGTGGAATCTTCGATTATCACCGATGTGTTGCAGGTTCTCCGCGACCAGGAGCAGTTCGATTACTGCGTGGATGTGACCGCGCTACACTACCCGAATCGCGAAAGACAGTTCGACGTCATCTGGATTCTGTATTCCTTCCCGCGCAACGAACGGATTCGCGTGAAGACCATGATCGCCGATGGTGAGACCCTGCCGAGTTCGGTTTCCATTTGGCCGACGGCGAACTGGCTGGAGCGCGAAGTCTATGACATGTTCGGCATCCGCTTTGACGGGCATCCCGATTTGAAACGCATTTTGCTGCCCGACGGCTGGAAAGGCTACCCGCTGCGCAAAGATTATGGAATCATTCAGCAGGATCAGGAGTGGGTGCAGATCAACCTGGGAATCGAGAGCGGCCAATGACAGAGCCCACGACGACCGATCCCAAGGCCTATCTCTCGCATCTTGAACTCGGCGAACCGGATAAGACTTTTCTCGATACCAACGAACTCATTATCAATATGGGCCCGCAGCATCCGGCCACCCACGGCGTGCTGCGCGTGATTCTCAAGCTGGATGGCGAGAAGGTTCTGGGAACGGAGTGCGTCATCGGCTATCTGCATCGCGGAGTGGAGAAGATCGCAGAGCACCGCACCTATACGATGTTCAATCCTTACGTGGACCGCATGGATTATGTGGCGGCGGTCTCGAATGGTCTGGGCTACTGCGAGGCGGTGGAAAAACTCCTCAATGTGGAAGCGCCGCCGCGCGCCAAATATATTCGCGTCATCCTCACGGAACTGAATCGGCTGGCTAGCCATCAGCTTTGGTTGGGCACGCATGCGCTCGATATCGGCGCCATGACCCCGCTCTTCTACACCTTCCGCGACCGGGAAGAAATTCTCAAGATTTTCGAGAAGTATTGCGGCGCCCGCCTGACGACGCACGCTTTCCGCATCGGCGGATGTCTGTACGAGACCTACGAAGGTTTCGAGGACGACGTCAAAAAGTTCCTCGATTTTGCTCCGCCGAAAATCGAAGAGTATGAGGAATTGCTGACCACGAACCGCATCTGGCTGGACCGGACGAAGAACGTGGGCACGATCTCCGCAAAAGACTGCATTGCGCTGGGCGTGACCGGACCTGTTCTGCGGGCCAGCGGGGTGAAGTGGGATCTGCGCAAAGCTCAGCCCTATGCCGCCTACTCGGAATTTGATTTCGAGATTCCCACCGGCACGAACGGCGACACTTACGACCGGTATCTGGTTCGCATGGAGGAAATGCGGCAGTCGTTGCGGATTATCCGGCAGGCGGTCGATCGAATTCCCGAAGGGCCGATCATGGCCAAGGTTCCGAAGGTCATGAAGCCACCGGTGGGCGAGATTTACCACTCGATCGAAGCGCCCAAAGGAGAGCTAGGGTATTTCATCGTCAGCGACGGCTCCACGCAACCCTACCGCATTCGTGTGCGGCCGCCATCGTTTGTAAATCTGCAGGCGCTCGACATCATGGTGCGTGGGCAACTGGTAGCAGACGTCATCGCGGTGATTGGTACCCTCGACATCGTGCTGGGTGAGGTGGACCGCTGATGCTCGATTACATCACTTCCTACCTCAGCAGCAATACGACCCCAGGGCAGGCGGGCAACGTCTTCTGGGCTTTCGTCTACATTCTGGTGGTTTTTGGCGGAGTCTCCGTCGCAGTTATGGCGATGAACTGGCTGGAGCGGAAAGCGCTGGCGCATTTTCAGATCCGCCTCGGTCCTATGCGGGTCGGCCCGCACGGCTTGCTGCAACCGATTGCCGATGCCATCAAGCTGTTCACTAAAGAAGACATCGTCCCGGACAAAGCGGATAAATTCGTTTTCTGGATTGCACCGCTGATCATTCTTTGTGCCGCGTTCTCTGTGTACATTGTTGTGCCTTTCGGTCCGACACACGCCATTACCGATCTGAATATCGGCGTGCTGTTTATGCTGGGCGTTTCGTCGCTGGCTGTCTTAGGCGTGGTGATGGCGGGATGGGCATCGAACTCGCATTATCCGCTGATTGGCGCGCTCCGCTCCAGCGCCCAGATGGTCTCTTACGAAGTGGCCATGGGAATGGCCGTGGTGTCCGCCGTTCTGATGACCAGTTTGAACAAGACCGGCACCGGAACGCTGAGCATGATCGGCATCGTCCAGGCGCAACAACAGCAGCAAATCTGGTTCCTGTTCAAGTTTTTTCCTTTGGGCTTCATCGCATTTGTCATTTTCGCCATCGCAATGGTGGCGGAAACGAATCGCGCGCCGTTTGATTTGCCGGAGGCTGAATCCGAGCTGACGGCCGGCTTCCACACGGAATACAGCGGCTTGCGCTGGTCGCTGTTCATGTTGGGCGAGTATGCCGCGATGATCGCAGTCTCATCCATCGCGGTGACTTTGTGGCTGGGCGGCTGGATGCGGCCATTTCCAAATACGTTGACCGGCGCGATCTGGGATCTGGTGTTCTCCCTGTTTCCGGGAGCGATTTTCATAGCTTTGGCGGTCATTGCCTTCGTCGGGGTCGTGCGCATGCCGAAGCATCCCTATTTCCGGATTCAGACTCTCGGCCTGGCGGGATTTGGCGCGGTACTGGGCCTGATTGGTTTGATACTTTTTGCTCCTCCGGTGCGCGACCGCATTCAGGATATTTTCTGGTTTGTCGCGAAAGTCGCGGTGTTCATGTATCTCTACATATGGTATCGGGCCACGTGGCCGCGCTACCGTTTCGATCAGCTTATGAAAGTCGGATGGAAGGTATTGCTGCCGATTGCGATCGGCGTGCTCATCCTGACGGCCATTCTGGGGGTGTTGCTCTGATATGCAGCCGGTAGCGACAACCTTTTTCTTCTACTTCTTGTCCGGGCTGACCGTGCTCAGCGGCGTCTTGGTGATCACGCGCAAGAATCCCGTGCATTCTGCGTTGGCGTTGATTCTGGGCCTGCTGGCGCAAGCCGGGCTGTACCTGATGCTCTATGCGCCGTTTGTCGCCGGCGTCCAGATCATTCTGTATGCCGGCGGAATCATGGTGCTGTTCCTGTTTGTGATCATGCTGGTGAACATCGAGCGCTCGCAAAAAGAAGAGCAGTTCAACAAGCAATGGCTGATCGGGGTTCTCGCCGCCGCGGCACTGGGCGTGCTGTTCGTGCTGGTGTACGTGAAAGGAAAAGATTTATTTCCTGAGCATATCGCGCAGCCGGCCGAGAACAGCAATACCCAGCAGATCGGCGTGATGCTTTACGGACAATATATGTTCGCCTTTGAGATCGCTTCGCTATTGCTGCTGGTTGCGATTATCGGTGCAGTCGTTATGGCGAAGAAGAGAATTTAGTAGTTAGTAGCTAGGGGCTAGTAGCTAGGTTTCCCTAGCTACTGGGTAACGGCTGAATTGTGGAAGGGCACGGCTTTAGCCGTGCCATCAAGTGCGAAAAACAAGGGGCTTTAGCCCCTGAGGGAACACTGGTGGCGCCAATAACCACACTCCACTATCTCGTAACCGCCGCGGCGCTCTTTGTTCTGGGCGTGATCGGGGTGTTGACTCGCCGCAACGTGGTC
The DNA here is from genome assembly GCA_963770485.1 of uncultured Acidobacteriota bacterium. GTDB lineage: Bacteria > Acidobacteriota > Terriglobia > Terriglobales > Acidobacteriaceae > CAVVEC01. The sequence goes on along the minus strand of CAVYPX010000018.1, from coordinate 45,940 downwards.
ATTGTCCTGATGTCGATTGAGCTGATCCTGAATGCGGTGAATCTGAACCTGGTGGCGTTCTCACGGCTGTGGGGATTGCACGGGCAGATATTTGCGATCTTCGTGATCACCGATGCCGCGGCTGAGGCAGCGGTTGGCCTGGGAATTTTGATCGCCTTCTTCCGCAACAAGGAGACGGTGAATGTGGATGAGGTGGATCTACTTAAGTGGTAGCTGGCAGCTGGAAGTTAGTAGCGAGTAGTAGAAAAAGGCGCTGTCATTCTGAGCGAAGCGAAGAATCTATGCATTGTTGCAAGCGTCGAGAAAATCCATAGATCCTTCGCTACGCTCAGGATGACAAAGTAGGCCAACGACTAACGGCGAACGACCAACGACATGTTTTTTCTTTCCCACATCTGGCTTATCCCGCTGCTGCCGGCCTTCGGCGCGGCGATGATGTTTTTCTTTGGCCGCAAGCTGCAGAAGTCCACCGTCAGCGCGGTCTGCGTCGGTGTGGTTGTGGTGGCATTTCTTTGGGCGTGTGGCGCAGTCTGGCAATACACCGGGTATGCCCACGACAATCCGGGCAAGCCGTATCAGACTATTCTCTACACCTGGCTGGGAAGCGATACCGTTCACGAGGGCTACGTCTCTCGCGACGCGGGCACATTGAACTACGTTACGCGTGACGGCACTCCAGCCCCGTTCCACGTGGATGCCGGTTTCCTGCTCGATCCGCTTTCCAGCATCTGGCTGCTGTTTGTGACCGGCGTCGGCATGTTGATCCACATTTATTCCATCGGCTACATGGGGCATGAAGGCGGCTACTATCGCTTCTTTGGATACATGAACCTCTTCATGTTTTCCATGCTCATGCTGATCCTGGGCAACAACTACGCGCTGATGTTTGTGGGCTGGGAAGGCGTGGGACTGTGCTCGTATCTGCTGATCGGGTTTTATTTCCACCGCAAATCCGCCAGTGACGCCGCCAATAAGGCATTCATCGTGAACCGCATCGGTGACGCCGGCTTCCTGCTGGGCATGTTCACGATTGCCTGGTATTTCGGATCGCTGCGATTCACCGACATCAACCTCCTGGCCCGCAGCGGGCACTTCGCCATCGGCGATCCGATTATTACCGCAGCGACATTGCTCTTGTTTGTAGGTGCATGCGGGAAATCGGCGCAGTTGCCACTCTACGTCTGGCTGCCCGACGCTATGGAAGGGCCAACGCCGGTTTCCGCGCTGATCCACGCCGCCACAATGGTGACGGCCGGAGTGTATATGGTGGCGCGCTCGAATGCCTTGTTCGTTCTGGCGCCGACGTCGATGAAGACAGTTGCGATCATCGGCGCGCTCACCGCCATCTTTGCCGCGTCCATCGGCCTGGTGCAAAACGACATCAAGCGTGTGCTGGCCTATTCGACCGTCTCCCAGCTTGGCTACATGTTTCTCGCCCTCGGGGTGGGAGCATTTGCCGCTGGCGTGTTCCATGTGTTCACGCACGCGTTCTTCAAAGCGCTCTTGTTCCTTGGCTCCGGTTCGGTGATCCACGCCATGAGCGGCGAGCAGGACACGCGCAACATGGGCGACTTGCATAAACGCATTCCCATCACGCACTGGACCATGTTCATCGCGACTTTCGCCATCGCCGGCATACCGCCGTTCGCAGGATTCTTCTCCAAGGATGAAATTCTGTGGCAGGCGTGGTCTTCTGAAGGCGGCGCCTACCGCCTGCTCTGGCTGATTGGATTCATCACCGCACTGATGACCGCCTTCTACATGTTCCGGCTGATGTTTCTGACTTTCCACGGCCGCCCGCGCATGAGCCATGAGGTAGAACATCACATTCACGAGTCTCCCAGGTCGATGACCGTGCCGCTGGTGATCCTTGCCGTCTGTGCCATCTGCGCCGGTTGGTTGGGCTGGCCGCACAGTCTCGGCGGCTCCGATCGTTTCGCGAAGTTCTTGGAGCCGGTATTTGCGCGGGAGGCAACCGTTTTCCAAGAGGAAGGGAAGGCGGCACAGCTTGCCGCTGGACAAAAGGAAGAGGAACATACAAGTCCGATTGAGTATGCACTGATGTTCCTCTCGGTTGGCGCAGCCGTGGTTGGGTGGGGCATGGCGTGGCGTGCGTATCGTGAGGCCGACAAGGGTTATGTCGAACCCATCGCCGCCTCCGCTCCGCCGGTTTACAACCTGCTTCTCAACAAGTACTACGTCGACGAAGCTTACGACTACGCCTTCACCGGCCGCCGCAAAGTCGGCGGTGTGCGTCTTGGCGCGATGGGAATGGGCGAAGCGTCGTCGTGGTTCGACGCGAACGTGATTGACGGAACGGTCAACGCGGCGGGATGGATGACCCGCTTTGCGGGGACGCTGTCGGTTTGGTGGGACAAGTGGATTATTGATGGACTGCTGGTGAACGGGACTGCGAATCTGTCGCGAATACTTTCGTATCCCATGCGCTTGCTGCAGTGGGGATTGGTGCAGTGGTACGCGTTGGTGATGGTAGTTGGATTGGTTGGATTTGTCGCCTATTATGCCTGGCGATGACGAGCGCGCGGGCAAGAATGCCCGCGCCACACCGTCTCTGGACTAAACATGCAAAGTCATATTCTCTCGATCATCTTATTCACGCCGCTGGCCGGCGCGATCCTGCTCCTGTTTGTTCCGAAGGACAACAAGGACGCTATCCGTTGGATCGCGAACCTTTTCGCTTTAGCCGGACTCCTGGTTTCATTGCCGCTGGTGCCGTGGTTCTGGGCGCAGCGCTTCGAGCCCGGATTCAAGTTCATCGAGGGCGCGGCCAACAACTGGATTCCCTCGATCGGCGCGGGTTATGTGCTGGGCATCGACGGCATTTCCTTCCTGCTGATCATGCTGACCACGTTGCTCGGCTGGGTCTCGATCCTCTCCTCGTGGACCGCGATCGAGAACCGGGTGAAGGAATATTACATCTGGTTTCTGGTGCTGCAGACCGGCATGCTCGGCGTCTTCATGGCCCTCGATTTCTTCCTGTTCTTTGTTTTCTGGGAAGCCATGCTGGTGCCCATGTACTTGCTGATCGGGATTTGGGGCGGTCCGCGGAAGCTTTACGCCGCAATCAAGTTCTTCCTCTATACGCTGCTCGGCTCCGTGCTGATGCTGCTGGCTGTCCTGTTCTTGTATTTCTACAACTACCACCAGACCGGCACGTACACCTTCAGCATTCAGGCGCTCTACCAGACCGCGCCGCACATCTTCCACGATCCCGCCTACGGCGCCACGTTCGCCATTGTGCTGTTCTTTGCATTTTTCGTGGCCTTCGCCATCAAGGTGCCGATGTTTCCCTTCCACACCTGGCTGCCCGATGCGCACGTGGAAGCGCCGACTGCGGGTTCCGTCATCCTGGCCGGCGTTCTGCTGAAAATGGGGACGTATGGCTTTGTCCGTTTTGCCTTGCCCTTTTTCCCAGACGTGGTCATGCATCCCAAAGTGCGCTTCTGGATGATTTTCCTTTCCATCGTGGGGATCATCTACGGCGCGCTGGTTTCCCTGATGCAGAAGGACATGAAGAAACTCGTGGCTTACTCCTCCGTGAGCCATCTTGGCTTCTGCACGCTGGGGATATTTGCGCTGACGCCGCTTGGGCTGAGCGGTTCGGTGCTGCAACAGATCAACCACGGCATTTCGACCGGCGCGCTCTTTTTGATCGTCGGCATTTTGTATGAGCGGCGGCACACGCGCGAGATTTCGGAATACGGCGGCATCTCCAACGTGATGCCGCTCTATGCCACGATCACCATGATCATGTTTCTTTCCTCGATGGGACTGCCGCTGCTGAACGGTTTTGTCGGCGAGTTCACCATCCTGCAAGGCACGTTCATGGAAAACTGGAAGTGGGCGGCATGGGCGGTGCCGGGAGTGATTCTGGCGGCCGCTTACCTCCTCTGGCTCTACCAGCGCGTGTTTTTTGGCACAGTGACCAATCCGAAAAATGAAAAGCTGCACGACTTAACACCGCGCGAGGTGCTGACTTTCGCTCCGCTGCTGGTGATGGCCTTCTGGATCGGGCTGTATCCCAAGCCATTTTTTGAGATCCTGCAGCAACCCGTCAACCAGCTTGTGCTGACGGTCAGGCCCGGCTATCCGGGAATCAGCGGTGTCGTCAACGCGTCAGCCCGACCCGCGAATCAGGTTCCGGCTCCCGACACCGCAGCGGTGGCAGTTCCTGTTATTTCTGCGCACGCAAAGGGGACGAAATAGTGCCGGGCGCACAATACTTCGCGGCCACGGACTATCTGCTGTCGCTGCCCATCATCCTGCTCACTCTATTCGCGCTGGGCATCCTGCTCATCGACCTGATGATCCCGGCTGAGTGGAAGTGGATCAACGCCGCCACCGCCTTTACGGGCATACTTTTTTCTGCTGTCGGAGTGCTCAAGATTCAACTGACCCAGATTGAATTCATGCGTGGCGGCCAGGGCGTTCCCCAGTGGGCGTTCATGCGCTCCATGGTGCTGGATCACTTCTCGATTTATTTCTTCTACCTGTTTCTGGCCGGTGCAGCCATTTCCATTCTGATGTCAGTGCGTTATCTGGAGATCGAACATGAGCACCACGGTGAGTTCTACGCGCTGATCCTTTTTTCGGTGGTCGGCATGATGTGCATGGCTTCGAGCTTTGACATCGTTCTCACCTTCATCGGGCTGGAACTCATGGCCATTTCCACTTACGTGCTGGTGGGATTCCTGCGCGGCGATCGCCGCTCCAATGAAGCTGCGCTAAAGTATCTTTTGCTCGGTGCGTTCTCTTCCGGAATCTTCGCTTACGGCCTGTCTTTGTTTTACGGCCTCAGTGGCAGCACCAACCTGCACGACATCAGCACGCACTTGAGTTTGTTTCTGCGCGAACATCCGAATCCGGGCGATCACGCCGTAGTCATTGTGGCTTTGCTGGCGACGGCGACCGGCCTTTTCTTCAAGATCGCCGCAATCCCGTTCCATCAATGGGCGCCGGATGCGTACGAGGGCGCACCGACCAACGTCACCGGATTCATGTCAGTAGCGGTGAAAGCGGCGGCTTGGGCGATGCTGTTGCGCATTTTTCTTTGGGGACTTTACCCGCTACGGACCTACTACGTCCCGCTGCTGATCTTCGTCTCCATCTTGACCATGACCGGCGCGAACCTGGCGGCGCTTACCCAGAACAATTTGAAACGGCTTTTGGCCTATTCGTCCATTGCCCACGTCGGCTATATGCTGCTCGGGTTGGTCGCGGCGGCTTCGGTCGAACCTTCCAATCCTGCGCTGTTTGACGGGATCAAGGGAATCCTGCTGTACCTGCTGGTCTATACCTTCATGAACCTGGGCGCTTTTGCGGTAGTTACCTCGCTGCGGCAACGCGACGTGATCGGCGACGAGATCGACGACATTGCCGGCCTCTTCTTCCGCGCGCCCACCGAGGCGGTCATGATGCTGATCTTCCTGTTGTCACTGGCAGGAATTCCGCCGCTGGCCGGCTTCTACGGGAAATACTTCATCTTCCTCAGCCTGATTGAAAGCGGCCATTACGTGCTGGCGTCGTTGGCGGTGCTCTATGCCGTATTCGGGCTCTACTACTACATGCGCATCGCCAATGCCATGTTCATGCGCGAAGCCCTGGACAAGTCGCGGCTGCCGATCAGCCTCGCCATGCGGGCGGCGCTGGGCGTAACCGCTTTGGCCACGGTTGGAATCGGCATCTTCCCCGAGCGGTTTATCCAGTTGGTGACCTGGTCGCTGCACGGGTAGGCGGAGCGATTGCTTTGAAAGGGCGCGCCTTCAGGCGCGCCGCTACGGCTATATGTGTTCCTTGACCCCAGGGGCGTTAGCCACCGAGGAACGCCTGCCTTCTTAGCCCTCGCGTGGCCACGGGATGGGTTCACTCTGAGCTAAGTTGTTGAAAATTGGTTCGCGCCGGGCTGAAGCTGCGAAACTGCTATCCGACTGTCGCCTAGAATGCCCTGCATTGGCGTTCTGCGGCCCGTAGGCGAAGAGTTGCACCCCGGATGACCCTTTGGGGTCCAGCAGAACGTGCAGGCTCGTCTAGGGGCAAGGAAATGGGAAATTAGCTTGAAGATGTATGTACAAAGCAAAGGGCTTCCCAAAATAGGAAGAAATGACAGAGGCTCACGTGACGAAATCCCATCACCTACGATTCGCAGAACTTGATATCTCAAGACGCCATGCCACGGAATGACGACGAATCCGGCGCGAAGAAGAATCCCTGGGTGCAACTGGCAAAGTACAGCCAGTTAGCGTTCATCTTTCCAGCGGCAACCGTTGCTGGATGGCTGCTCGGCCTGGCGCTGGATCATTGGCTGCACACGACGTGGCTTTATCTCGCGGGATTGATTCTTGGGATCGTGGCCGGTTTCGTCGAACTGATTCGCACGGTGACCTCGTCGGATAGCAAGTAGTTTTTCAATTACCTCACACGCTCCGCGCGTTGTATTCTGCCTTGCATGTGGGTGAACCTATGAGCGTGGATGCGGAAACCCAGGCGGAGTCATTTTATTCCGGTGCGATTTCGCGTATCCCCCGCTTCATGATCGTGCTGGCTGTGGTCTTTAGTGCTGCCGCCTGGTTGCGCTTTGGCTGGCGGATCGCCCTTGGATTTGCCTGCGGGTGCGTCATCGCCTACCTCAATTTTCATTGGCTGGAGCGGGTAGTCTCTGCCTTGGCAGACCGCGCTACGCAAAGCGGCCACAGGCAATCCAGCGGCGGGATTGTGGCTCGATTCCTGCTGCGTTACCTTTTGATGGCCGTGGCTGCCTATGCTATATTCAGTGTTTCTCCCGCGAGTCTTTATGGGCTGTTTGCGGGCCTGTTTTTGCCCGTTGCGGGAATTGCCTGCGAGGCCGGGTACGAAGTTTACGCGGCGCTGATCCGCGGAGTTTAGAGCATTTTCGCAGTTGCTACGATGCGACTGGAAACAGCAGGTCTCTCCACTGCGTTTCTCCTTCCGTGCCGGAAGGAGAAACTCCGGTCGAGATGACAATGCGATGGAAGATGATAGTCGCGATGCAAACGGAGCGATTGCGAAATCACTCTGTTGGTGCGGCTCAAGGTGAGAACTAGAAGCCAAGGGCCATGAGCTAGAAGGCAAGAGCCAGAAGCTAAGAGCTAAAGCTGTTTTTATGCCCGAACAACTCTGGTTTACAGCGTTTCTGAACCAAGTATTCGCGGGTCCCGTCGCCGGGATGCTGCGGGCGCTCCATATTGAACCCAAACACCCGCAAGCGCCGGTCACCAATGCCGTAGCCATGGAGCTTCTCGTATTCCTATTTCTGATCCTCTTATTCGCTCTGGTGCGCTCGCGGCTTTCGGTGGATAAACCGGGTGCCCTGCAGCACATCTTCGAAGGCGCACATGGGTTCGTGGTCAACCAGAGCCATGAAATCATCGGTCACCACAGCGAAGGCTTTACGCCCTTCCTGATGGCTCTCGGTTTCTTTATATTGACCTGCAATCTCATCGGCTTGATTCCCGGGTTCGAATCGCCTACTGCCGTACCGGTGGTTCCCCTGGGCTGCGCGATCTGCGCCTTTGTCTATTACCAGACGCAGGGATTCAAGCACGCGGGCATCGCATACCTGAAACACTTTCTCGGTCCAGTTTGGTGGTTGTCCTGGTTGCTGTTGCCCATCGAACTGATCAGTCATTTTGCCCGCATGCTGTCGCTCACCATTCGTCTTTATGCCAACATGTTTGCGGGAGATATGGTGACCCTGGTTTTCTTCTCGCTGGTTCCAATCGGGGTACCGATTCTTTTTCTGGGGCTGCACATCGGCGTATCGGTGCTGCAAACGTACATCTTCGTTCTGCTCACGACCGTGTATCTGGCGGGAGCGGTGGCGGAAGAGCATTAAGGGCAGGAGTCAGGAGTCAGCGGTCAGGAGTCAGTAGCTTCGGGAAAATCCTGACTCCTGACTACCGGCTACTGGTAGTTACTGGTTTCCGACAGCGTGAGGGCGTCTGTACGGGATGACGTCAACCACCCACTGGCGGTAATTCATAGTCACAAGGAGAGAAACAATGCGTCGAACACTGAGTTACATCTTCATGGCGATGGCTGTGCTGTGCTTCGCGGTGCCTGTTTTTGCGCAGGGCGGGGAAGCAGCGGCGTCGAGCGCGGTCAACTGGGTCGCCATTGCGGCAGGGTTTTCCATGGCCTTTGCTTCGGGAATTTGCGCCTTGGCGCAAGGCAAAGCCACGGCGGCTGCGGCTGAAGGTCTGGCACGGAACCCTGCGGCTCGGCCTGGCATTCAGCTGGCGCTGATTCTGGGCCTGGCTCTAATCGAATCGCTGGCGCTCTACACCCTGGTCATTATCTTCGCCAAGGTGAAGTAGGATCCGCCTATTGTACCTGTCATCCTGAGTGAAGTTGCCGTGGGCCTAGCGCACGGCGACGTAGTCGAAGGAGCCCAGCGGTGCCAGGTCGTGCCGTTGCCGCATCAGGGAGTCTCCGGTTTCATTGCAGCGTGAGAACGCCTTGCTGCGTCCATGCTTGGGCCAAGCAGACAAGGGATCCCTCGACTGCGCGGCGGCTTCGCTTCGCGAAGCCGCCGCTCCGCTCGGGATGACAGCGATTGTTGGGGTGCGCGTTCAGAAGGGAATCGAGCTACACTTTTCTCTGGCCGTTCCACTCCGCTTCTTTTGTATCCGGAACCCGCTCCACAGTTTCCATCAACAATTGGCGCAAGCGGTAGCGGCTTTCCAGATCGGTATTCACGATCTCAAAACCGACTTCGTTGACCCGTGCGCGCCGCAGCAGGACTTGGCCGCGGATGTGACGCACCCCCACCGAGATGTCAATGTTGGCTTCCGAGCCTACGCGCAGATTGTCTTCCTTCGTGCCCATGCCCCCGCCCAAGCTGAGCTCGCGAATCAAGATGGAAGATCTTCCCCAGGAACTGCTGATAAAGGCGGAGAGGGTTCGCCGCAAAATGATGCGCTCGTAGCGCCGCTGCCGCACCCAGGGGCAAGCGGGAGCCGCGTCGAGGGGCGCAATCGCCAGTTCGCCAGGTACCAGACCGCTATCCGACATCACCTGGCTGGCATAACGCGGATCGATCTTGGCCAGGGCTTGCGCCGCCACAATCCGCAGCTCGCGATGATGGATCCACTTCCACATTTTCTTGGCTTCCAGCAAATTGCGCAGCACGGCAATCGATTCCGGTTCGCGCAGCCTTCCCAGCGACTCGACCGCCTTCATCTGGATGAGCTGGGAACGTCCCTGGGCCTCGCCGGATTCGGCCATCACGATCAGCGGAGGGACGGTCGTCCGGTCACCGCTCATGCCGATCTCATCGATCGCTTGCGGCAGGACCACAGGATCCAGATGTTCCAGGATTTCCAGCAGAGTGCGTCCACGATCGTGAGCCGCGCCGTAGGCAATCTGCCGCACCACGATATCGTGGTAAAAGCGGTTCCATTCCCGCAGGCGCACGGGCAGCAGCTCCAGCAATGTCGGCACATCCAGACGGCTCAAGAGGCCCACTACCGAGGATGCCTGGCGGACCTGTCCCACGCGCAGCATTTCTCGCATCTGCTGAATTCCCGTGGGACCAAGTTCCTGCATCAATTCCACCATCCGGTCGCACTCTTCCCGCCGCATGCAGCGGAAGAATCGGTCGGCCAGATGCTCCACAGCGGCTTCCGAAGTGCGGCGCAGAACCGAAAGAAGATCCTGCGGAACTTTGGGCATCCGCAGGGCCTCTTCGATGAATTCTGGCAGACGATTCTCCACTCCAATTCGTGGGCGCAGTTCGTTGGCCATGGCCGGCCGTTGCTTGGCCACGCCTTCGATGGCGCCGCAGACATCATTCAAGGCGCCGAATTGCTTGCGATTACTGGCCTCGGAACTGAGTCGCACGAAGGCCGCACTAAGCAGGCTCTGCACCTCGGGATCGGCGTCCTTGATCAGCGCCTCACCCACTTTCTTTACGGTGCCGCCGATCAAGTCAATCCCGGGAGTGGCAAACAAGTCGGCAAGCTGGCTTAGGCCGATGGCCGTCTTACGGCGCGGCTCAGCATCTTTGGCAGTAAGGCAACCGGCATAGTTCTGCAGGATATCGCGCGCGGGTTCCTTGTCACCGCGCTCCAACAGAAGCTCTACAAACTGGCGTATATTGCGCGGCGGAACGCACGGGGCCTCGTTTGAGAGCAGCACGCTCTTCTTGCCGGCCTCCGGCACCTCCGCCCAGAACATGCGGTCCAGAATATCGGCATGGGATTCCACCACGATCCCCGCCTTGCTCATCTTGTCTTCATGGGTCCGCAGGATGCGGCGCAAGGTGTCCATCTGCCGGCTCATGTGCTCCAGCATCTGGTGCACTGCGTTCACCTTCACATCGCCCTTCTGGAAACGCTCCATGGCGAAGCGAATGGCCATGTGCTCAGCCGCCTTCATCAGAAGCGGGGTGTCAGTCTTTTCCGTCTGAGTTCTGGCCGCCAGGCTCTCCAGCAATTGCTGCAAATTGAGCTTAGTATTCGGGTCCGCCTGGGTGAGTTCGGTGTGCAGCGCCCCGGGGTTGGCAGTGGGATCGGTGCTGGCTTCTCCGAAACGGGTAAGCAGGCGGATGGCCTGAATCACCTCTTCTTCCTGCAGCGGCACAACTCCGCCAGCCCAGGCTGTACCGCCGGAGGCACTGTAGCCCCCCGGCTGCTCGCTGGTATTGGAGCGGACGTTAGGCACACTTCCAATGGGGGCGCCCCCCGCGCCTCCGCCGGCATGGGAGCCTTCCGCAGCCGCAATGAGCTGCAGCAATTTCTGCGGATCATTCAGCCATTCCTTGAACTCGGGACCAAGAGTCTGAGCGGCAATTTGTGCGGCAATCGCCACTTCGCCGGTGGCCGGGTCCGCGGCAACAAATTTCACTTCATTGATCCGGATCGTTGCCTGTTTGTTGTCCCCGAGCGTATCTTTGATCTGCTTGACGATATCCTGGGCTTTCGAGCCCCCCACGGCAAAGGCACGCACCAGCTTGGCAAAGTCATCAATCGTGACGCTGTTGGAGAATTGAATACTCGCCAGGCCGGCCGCGTTCAGAAGTTGGGCGAAGCTGCGCTCCGCCTGTCCTGTTTCCAGGGCGACGCCATCCAGGAGCAGCCGGTTTTCGGAGACTCCCAGCAAAAAATTGCCTTCCCGCTCCTTGGGTAGTCCCTCCTGCAATTCCTTCCATGTGCTCTCGAACTGCCCCTCGGTGCGTTTGTGCTGAAAGCCGTAGAGCCGCACATACTTGACGAGGATATTCAAGCTGTGAATGAAGGCGCGCGCGGACGCGTTTCGATTGTCTCGCTGAGTTGTCGCGGCAGTGGAAATACGCGGCTCCTGAAACTCCCGCTTAAGGGTAATGCAAGGGGTAAGTAGTTGCATGTTACGGAAGTAATAGCTTGGCGAGAAGTCGGACCTGCCCCGCAGTTCCGAAGCTCCTTCCCGCCCGCCGAGTTCAACCATTTGAAAATGCTGCCTCCAGCCGCGACAATACCTAATGATTCTGATTATCGGAGCATGTAGAGCGGAATGAACTCGCCGATCGTCCAACTCCGAGACACCTCTTCGAAACTGGGCACGGATTCCAGGATTTCCGCCGGGGTTCCAGTTTTTGCTGCTCGGCTGGCGCTGGCCTTAGCGGGAATGAAGCTCCTCATTCATCTGCTTCTCAGCGGCCGCTACGGATACTTCCGCGATGAGTTGTATTACCTGGAATGCGGCCGGCATCTGAGTTGGGGCTACGTCGACCACGCTCCCATGATTGCTTTGGTCGCACGCATTGCTTTGTTGCTCGGCGGCTCGTTGCACGTACTGCGCACGTTCCCGGCCATGGCTGGGGCGGTGCTGGTCGTGCTGACCATGCTGATCGCGTGTCGTTTGGGCGGGGATGTCTTCGCCCAAGCCCTGGCGGGTCTCTCCGTACTCTGCGTCCCGATCTATCTGGTTATGGACGGCCTTATGTCCATGAATGCGTTCGAGCCGCTATTCTGGATGGCCTGTGTGTATATGCTGATCCGTATCATCCAGACGCAAGATCCGCGGCTGTGGATATGGTTCGGTGCTTTCGCTGGTCTGGGGCTGATGAACAAGCATTCTACGCTGTTCTTCGGATTGGCAGTCGTAGTCGGCCTGCTTCTGACGGAGCAGCGAAAGGAATTCGCCAGGCCCTGGGTCTGGATCGGCGGAGCCATCGCGTTGCTCATCTTTTCGCCCAATATCATCTGGCAAATCGTCCATCACTTCCCCACGCTGGAGGACCTGCACAACGTCCGAGTCAGCGGGAAGAATGTTGAACTGCCTCCGCTGCCATTCATCAAGCAACAGATTCTCACGATGGGACCATATCTTTTTCCCGTGTGGGCCGCGGGTTTGTGGCATTTTCTTATCGGGAGAGGCAGTAGGTACCGGGTGCTCGGGTGGACATTCCTGGCTTTCTTCCTCATGATGATGGCTCTGCACGGCAAGGACTACTATGTCGCTCCGATTTATCCCATGGTGATTGCGGCTGGCGCGGTAGCCTGGGAAGGCGCGCTGAATGACTGGAACCTGACGCAAGGCAGGCTGTGGCCGAAAGCGGCGGTACTCGGCATTATCACGGCAGGTGGCATAGTGATCGCTCCGCTGATGCTGCCACTTTTGTCGCCCGACGGGTGGCTCGCTTATTCCCAGGAGATCGGCATCCGGCCCCCCAAAGCGGAAGTCCACCACGAAAGCCTTCTGCCGCAATATTTCGCCGATCAGTTCGGCTGGCCGGAACTGGTGGCGCAAGTCGCGGAAATCTACAACTCGCTCGCCGCCGAAGACCGGGCCCGAACCGGCATCCTCACGGGCAACTACGGCGAGGCGGGAGCGATCAATCTGTTCGGCCCGAAGTACGGCCTTCCCCACGCATATTCCCGTCACCAGACCTACTGGTACTGGGGACCACCAACGGAGGCCTACCAGAATCTTATTTTTCTGCAGTTCAGTCGTGAAGATGTCCAGGACAATTGCACAACCTGGCAGGGACTCGAGCACTATAATCGCTTTGGTATGGCGGAGGAAAACGCCACGATTTATCTGTGCCGCGACGTCCAGTTCGATTTGCGGAAGGTATGGTATCACTACAAACACTGGAATTAGCTCGACGCCGGGTAGTGGCTCAGTTTGGGATGGAAGCGCGCCAAACGCGCGATTGTTGGGTCGCAAAGAACGCGACCCTTCGCGCGGCTCGCCAAGATCCCCTTCGACTGCGCTCAGGGCAGGCTCTCGCCGCGCAAAGAACGCTTGCTCGGGATGGCAAATCAAACTGAGCCACTACCCCTGCGATGCTACAGGCTGGCAAGCCCTCGTCATCCTATAATGACAACGTCTACATGCCTGCCACGGTAGCACGCGCAAAGGTCCCCGGCTCGAGCAACAAGGCCGGTCTCGCCTTCTGGATGCAACAAGTGCTGGAAGAATGCCACCACGCCAGCATTGACTTCGCTCCCGATCCTGTCCACGATTTGCGCGTCGCCTTGCGCCGATGCCGCTCTATGGCCGACGGCCTCATGGCTATGGATCCCGATCCTTCCTGGAAGCAGATGAAAAAAGCGGGCAAACAGCTATTCTCCCGCCTGGGAGAGCTGCGTGATGTGCAGGTGATGGAGGAATGGGCGCGCCGCCTGGGCGATCCCGGCGATCCGGTGACCGCCACGCTGTTGCGGTTTCTCCTCAGTCGTGAGGGTCAGCTCAAGGAAGATGCCGCCAAAGCCCTGCAAGAGTTCGATCACAAGCAATGGAGACGATGGAGCACGGCGCTGCCTCGCCGGGCAATCAGAATGCGTACAAAGGGCGGGCTGTTTAAGCATCTCGCCTTGGAGCGTTGGACCGAAGCCCAGGAACTGCATCGGCGGGCAGTGCGCAACGGTTCCCAAGCTGCGTTTCACCGCTTGCGCATTGGGCTGAAACGATTTCGCTACATCGTGGAAAACTTTCTGCCCGTCCAGCATGCTGCCTGGAGCGACGATCTTAAGGAATTGCAGGATCTGCTGGGCGAGGTCCACGATCTCGATGTCCTCTGGGCAACTCTTCTGCAGATCAACGCTTTGCCTGACGAGGAGGCGCGATCGCGCTGGCATTCCAGGATCATCAAAGAAAGAAGCTCGCGGATCGAGAAATACCGGGCTAAGATGGTGGGTAGGACTTCTCTATGGCAAGCGTGGCGAGCCGAATTGCCCACCGGGAAGCAGATCGAAGCCGCCGCGCTGAGCCGCCTCAAGCTGTGGGCTTCATTTCTTGATCCCGATTTCACCCACTCTCTCCATGTTACGCGTCTTACGCTTCAGCTCTACGACGGGTTGCAGGAGCGCGGGCTGCACGAAAAAGATCGGGAGCAACGCGCCATCCTGCAACTAGCCGCGTTGCTGCACGACGTAGGACGCTCCAAGGGAGAAAAGAAACATCACAAGGCCACCTGCCGCCTTATCCAGAAGCTCAAGCCTCCCTTGGGTTGCAGCGCTGAGCGGTTGCGTCTGGCGGGCATTGTCGCCCGTTATCACCGCCGCGCGCTGCCTCGTGGTGGACAAGAAACACTGGCTGGCTTATATCCCGGCCAGCGCCAGAACATCTTGAAACTGGCAGGAATTCTTCGTTTGGCAAATGCTTTCGATACCGCCCGCGACGGACGAATTCAGCGCCTCGCAGTCAGCGAGCAGAATGGCGTTCTCACCATCGTCGCCCAGGGTTATTCTGCGCGCGATCGTCTGGCGGAAGGAATCGCCGCCGCGCGGCATTTGCTGGAAGCCGTCTACCGCAGGCCGGTTATGGTGAAACCGTTAAGAATTGCAAAGCTGAGAACTGGGAACCGGCAACCGAGAACCGCGGGTTAGGGCGGAGTTCCGGTGGGCGGGTGAGGGCACCCGCCCCTACGCACCTAGAGCTAAGAGCTGATGGCTGAGAGCTAGAAGCTCATCTGTCACTCCCGTCGACCGCATCGTTTGGCGTAGTTTCAGACCATGACTCATGGCCAACTGGTTCAGAAAGCCGTGGGATGGCTGCGCGCCTATCGCTGTGGAGTGATTCTTTCCGAGCAGGCTTGCCTGAGCGGCGAGATGCCCGACGCCATCGGCTGGAAGCGTGCCTGCCATTCGGTTCTGGTCGAGTGCAAAATCTCGCGAGCGGATTTCCTCGCCGACCGCGATAAGTCCTTTCGCCAGAAGCCCGAAATTGGCCTGGGATGCGAACGCTTTTATCTCACTCCGCCTAGCCTGCTTTGCCCGGCAGAACTACCCCCGGGATGGGGGCTGCTCGAATACCGCAACCGGAAAGTCGAAAGGCTCCGGGCCTCCGCGAAGAACTTTCGCACCGCAGTGGGGTTTCAGTATGAGATGAACTTATTGCTGGCCAGCCTTCGGCGTGTGGAAGTTCGCATCGAGCCGCAGACGATCACCGACTTCCTCAAATGGAAGAACCGTATGGCCGAATACAACCGCGGGGCGCTGCCAGAAGGCATTCTGCCGACGGAACGCGAGTCGAACTATTTTGTGGAGACACAACCCAGCGCCGACTCGAAGTCAGTGCACGAGTAGAGAGTAAAGAGATGAGGGATATGAAAGCACGACGGCGCGAAACACCTGGCGCCCTACGCGTACTTTGCGGTAAGAAGTTTTGGGACTGCAAAGGCCGCAAAGCAAACAAGGAATTGGAGGAGATTGAACCGTGGTAAGACAACGCCAATCAGTCACTGGCATTTTTAAGAAGGTAACGCTCATGAACGCTGCGAACACACTGCTCACCGCTGGTCTGTTTCTCGGCTTGGTGACGCCCGTGCTAGCGCAAGACCAGACGCCACCCCCGCCGCCATCCCAGAATCAGGCCGCTCCGCAGTCTCAGGATCAGGGCTATCCGCCGTCTCAAGATCAGGAGCCGCCACCACCACCGTCGCGGAATCAGGGGCGGCCAGGGCGAAACCAGGCGCCTCCTCCGGAACAGAAAGTCGCGCCCATTAGCGCGGGGGGGAAATGGCTTGAATTCGATTCCAAGGACCCCATGACCGACGTCAAAAGGGCTCGCTTCCAACTGGAGGGCGACAATCCTCTGCGGGACAGCGAACGGAATCCCAAGATCAACATTTTCTGTGAAAGCGGCAACTACGTGTTCGGCCACTTTGTTCCCGGCGTCAGAGTCCGCCCTGACCATCCCAGCTTCTGGGGACGCCCCCAGGTGGAGGTGCGAGTTCGCGCCGACAGCAACCTTGATCACCACGGCTGGAATTGGAATGGCCGTTTCCTGGACATGGATAAGGATTCGGTGCGCAGGCTGACTGGCGCAACCGCGTTCAAGATCCAGTTGCCAGGCCCGGATTCTCCAGACAACATCGCGACGTTCTCTCCGGCGGGCCTGAATCTCACTCAGTTCGAAAATGCCTGTCACTTGAAGCCGAAGAAGTGAAGCCTATCGTTCCACTTGGTGACTTTTCGGGACGCGGGCTAGTCGCCAATCATGTGGTAGATGGTCGTCGGACCGGATTGCTGGTGAAACGGCTCGGCAGCGCAGGCGAGACTGGCCCGGGCGTGCGGTCCTATCGAACTGAGAGCTTGTAGACGGTTCCGCAGCCGTAAGGCGCGTTGCAGCTTGTGTCGCCACCGGAACCTGTGGTCCCGTAAAAGTTGCCGCGCTCATCGACCGCCAACCCGTATGGAAACGTCCCGTCCTTGCCGGCCTTAAACCTGTGCAGCACGCGCTCCTTGCCGCTCTTATCAAGCTTAAAGACAACGCCACAGCCAATTTTGTCGCCGTAATAGTCGTAACAGTCGCCTCCGCCCCCAGTTGTGGCGGTTCCATAGAGCTGGCCCCGAGCATCCCGCATCAGCCCGCCCGGACCAGATCCGTCCTTGGGATCCCCCGCGAAACAGTGGAGCACTTTGAATCTGCCCTTCGTGTCCAGCTTGAAAGCTACCCCGCCGCCGCAAGTGCCGCCATACGCGGTGGTGCCATAAATGTTGCCGGTGGCGTCTCGCACTATGCTGTTAGGCTCTGCGCCGTCCGACCCGTTGTTGAATGTGTACAGCACAGTCTCTTTTCCTGTCGTGTCCAGCTTGAACACAACGCCGCAACCAAGGGAACAGGCTTGAGTGTTACCCCCGGCGGAGGTAACACCATAAAGGCTGTTCTGGCTATCTCGGATCAATCGGGCCACGGGACGTCCCCCGTCAGCCCCGCCGGTGAAGGTGTACAGCAGATTCTCGTAACCGGAGGAATCCAGCTCGAAGACGATTCCAAAACTGTATGGCGGGCGGCCCCCCGCAGAGGTCGTGCCATAAAGAGAACCTGCCTTGTCTCGAACGACGGGAGACCAAATGAGACTGCCGTCGTTGCCATCCCCAAAGCTGTGCAGTAGAACTTCCTTTCCGCTGGTATCGAGCTTGAAAATGGCGCCGCCCTCATAGGCACCACCGGCGACGGTGGTGCCATACAGCGTACCTGCTGCGTCCCGAGCTAAACCCGCGTTGGGGCCGTCTCCGTCCTTCCTTGCCCCATTAAATCGATACAGCACAGTTTCCTTGCCCGCTGTGTCAACTGCAAAGACTGTTCCACAACCATAGTAAGAGCAATGCCATGGTGTCGTCTTACCACCAGCCTGGGTGGTGCCGTAGAGTTTGCCGGATGCGTACAGGATTAGCCCGCTGGGCCCTGCGCCATCGGGGATTCCCTGAAATGAATACAGTACCTTGAAAGTCTGCGCTTGGGCGCTTCGCGGCGTGATCGCTGCGAACAGCAAGGCGCCGCTCGCCAGCAAGGATGTCGCCCAACCCCAGGCTCTTTTTCTCTTAGTCTCCATCGAAACTCGTTTCACTTTGCCTCCTCTCCTCAGCCGCCTGGTTTCTCGCCTACACTACTTCAGCCTGAATACTGTCCCATACCCGAAGCGGCCTCCCCGCTCGGTAGTCCCATAGAGTGCGCCGGACGCGTCCCGGATGAGAGTTCCGTAAGGATAAGCGCCATCGGAGTACGCAAAGCTGTGTAGCACCGTCTCCTTGCCGCTGGTATCGACCCGAAACACCGTCCCATAGCCGGAAGCGCCGCCATAGACGGTTGTGCCATAAATCTTGCCGGCGCCGTCCAGGACTACTCCGGCGTACGGATAGGCCCCGTCGGTTCCGCCGGCAAAGCTGGACAGCACCGTCTCGTTACCTTGCGCATCAACTTTGAATACGGTTCCGTAGCCTGCGCTGCCGCCCTCATTAGTAGTGCCGTACAGCACGCCGGAGCTATCCAGCACCACCCCGGCATAGGGATACTGGCCGTCAGAAAGCATTCCTCCTTTGAAGCTGTACAAAGTGGTTACGGTTCCGCTCGTGTCCACCTTGAACACCGTGCCACACTCGACCACGCATGTGCCGCCGCCTCCTGACGCGGTGGTGCCATACATATTTCCTTGCGCATCCTGGATCAAGCCTGCGTACGGCTCTGCCCCATCCCCGTTGTAACCAACAAAGCTGTGCAGAATCGTCTCCTGACCTCTTTTGTCTATCTTGAACACCGTCCCGCCGCCGACTGTACCCCCAAATAAGGTAGTTCCGTACCAGTCGTCCGACGAATCTCGCACCATCCCGCTGTAAGGGTTCTTCCCGTCGTTTTTCCCGGCGAATCTGTACAGGACCGTCTCTCTGCCTTGTTTATCCACACGGAACACCACGCCCTTGCCTGAAATTCCGCCAAACGGTGTGGTGCCATACAAATCGCCCGAGGAATCCAAAAGAACCGCGTAGGGGTACTCTCCGCCCCTCGGCTTGGCAAAACTGTACAGAACGCGTTCTTTGCCAGTTCCGGAAAGACTGAACACCGTGCCGTGATGTGAGCTGCCACCGCCATTGGTAGTGCCGTAGAGGGTGCCCTTTCCATCGCTGATCAGGCCAGCATAAGGGTAAGCGCCGTGTGCACCACCAGGAAATGAGTAGAGGGTACTAAAACTTTGCGCTGAGGCCAACTGGCTGCCAATTTCTGTCGCTGCCAGCACCGCGCTAGTTGCCCACACGAGGAACCACACCACCCGGCCGCGATGGCCATTCAGATTCACCATAAATACCTCCCTGCTGGAACGGCACATTTTCTCTCTGCGACAATGGGCGGGCCTGGTGACGATTTCATAACTCCCCCCGCCGTGCCGCACGTATTATAAGCCCGGTGGACAAGGGTTTTCTGTGAGACGGTTGGTGGAGACTCAATTTACGAAACCAGGCGATTGAACTCATTGAAACCGCACTTCTACCCTGCGAAGCCGGCACTCCGGGAAAAAAGAAAACCGGGCTGGTTAGCCCGGTCCCTTGGAGCGTCGAGTTGTGATGCGGTTACATCCCAGCGCGGCGCGAACTGGCGCCGAAGGTGCGTCTAGCCCAATTGTTAGCCAGACCGGTTTCCCGAAATGCACCGCTCGGGTCAGCCTTGAAAAATCAAGAGGCCGACAGAACGGATGCCTGAGAGTGCAAGCATTGTTCCAAACCGCGGGGTAATCCGTTCGGCGGTGGAATATGGTGTAAGGTATTGATAACACACAATGTTGTTGGCCTGTTATTGGAACATCGAGCCGCGGCGAACGGGTCTTCACAAGGCAAACTTCTTGCACAATTTGCACACCCCGGAGGCCTGCGAAATCTCGACAAGAACACCGGACTACAATTCCCGCCGCCCCTCGATCGACTTCAGCATCGTGATCTCGTCGGCATATTCGATGTCGCTGCCCACGGGAATGCCCATCGCAATGCGCGTCACCCGGAGTCCGGCGCGTCGCAATTGCCCGTAAAGATAGGTAGCAGTCGCTTCCCCCTCGACCGTGGGATTGGTGGCTAGGATGACTTCGTCCACCTGCCCGTCATCTACCCGCCGCATCAGGTTGGAAATCCGCAATTGTTCCGGGCCGATACCGTGCAGCGGCGAAATCGAGCCATGCAGCACGTGGTACACGCCGTTGAAGTGCTTGGTCTTCTCGATGGCTGCGATGTTGGTGGGTTCTTCGACCACGCAAACCAGGCGCTGGTTGCGGGTCACGCTGCTGCAGTAAAGGCATGGATCCACGTCTGTAATGTTGTTGCAGATGGAGCAGAGCCGCAGGCTGGCCTTCACGTCGCGCACGGCCGCAGCCAGCGCCTCGGCATCATCGTCGCTGGAGCGCAGGATGTGGAACGCGAGCCGCTGCGCGGTCTTGCTGCCAATCCCCGGCAGTTTTTTCAGCTCCTCGATCAGCCGTGCCATCGGCTCCGCAAATTTAGACATGGGTAATTTGGTAATCGGGTAACTTGCTATAGTCGTCATCCTGAGCGAAATTGTCGTCCGCGACGCGGACGATAATGCAGTCGAAGGACCCCGCATGCCCCAACTCCTGCGGCGACGATTCAGGGAGTTCTTCCCTTACCTCCTCTTGCAAGAACGCCTTTAGGCGGTCATCTAAGCGCAAGCAGATAGGGATCCTTCGACTGCATGACTGCTTCGCCGTCGCGAAGCAGTCTTTTCGCTCAGGATGACACTTAATTCTCACAATCCCGGTATTCCCAGCCCACCCAGCATCCCGCCCATGGTGGACTGCATGGCTTCATCCACTTTTCGACTCGCTCCGTTCATTGCGGCCGTCACAAGATCCTGCAACATCTCGACGTCGCCACTCTTCACCGCTTCAGGATCGATCTTGATGCTCAACACTTGCTTGCGGCCGTCCATCTTGACGACGACACTGCCGCCGCCGGAAGACCCTTCGACGATGGTCTCCTCCAGCTTCTTCTGGAGAACTTCGTATTGCCGCTTGGCCTGCGACATCATTTCCTGCAGGTTGAATCCGCCCATCGCTAACCCTCTCTGACCGCCGAACATTCCCCAAGAGAAAACTTGTCATCCCGAGCGTCGTTTGCAGGGTGCTTGCGCCCCGCAAACAAGTCGAGGGACCTGCTGTTCTACCACCGACTGGTGACGGCGTCACCGTTTTTCTTTGTAATCAATAATCGTCCTGATCTCCGCTCCAAACTTCTCTTTCATGCGCCGGACCACCGGGTCTTGCTCCGCGCGGCTGCGCCCACCGCCATTCGAGGACGGACGGTTGTTGGTTCCACTCTGCGCCGCCCCACCGGGGATGACTTTCAACTTGAGCGGCCGGCCCGCCACTCCGCTGGCCGTCGCGATGGCCAGCCGCTTTGCGTCTGCCCCGAGAGACATATCAATGACCGTGGCGGACGACGCCACCTTGATCACCAGTTCGTTGCCTTCAATCTGCCACTCGCCGGTTTCGAGCATGGACACCAGCATCCGATGCCCCCCACCGGTCAAGGCATCCAGCACTGCGTTACGCAAAGCGTCGTCAGGCGAGTCGCCGGGCCGCGCCGACCGTATTTGTTGGACGCTCTCCGTCGGCTCTGCGGAAATTTCCGGCGCTGGCTCAGCCACAGCCGCCGGGGCTGCCGCTCCCATCACGACGGGCGTGCTTGTCAATCCTGAAGCGGCGACCCGGGGACCTGGCGGCAAGCTCTCCTCAGCCGACAGCCGGGTTTTGGAACCGCCCTTGCGTGCCGAATCGGCTTCGAACGGAGAAACGTGGCCGAAGCGGTTTGCCGAAGGGGATTCGTTTTTCCGCGTATCAGGAACCACCGAAGGCTTGCTGGACGGCCTCGAACCGCCGCCACTCGGCGCGGCTACATCGCTCAACAACTGTTCAATCGGCAAAAGTCGCTGCGCATGTGTCATCTTCAGCAGGCCCAGCTCCAGATGAAAGCGCTGCTCCTGCCGGTAACCGAGTTCCCCGTGAGTGCGCAACATAATTTGCAGATGCCGCGCCAAATCTTCTTCGCTGAACAGTTCGGCGACACGCGCCACCCGCTGCCGCTCATCGCTCGAAATCTGCAGCAGGGAAGATTCCCCCCCGGCGACCTTCGCCACCACCGTATTCCGCAAGAAGCGAACCATCTGCCGCGCAAAGTGAGTTGGACTGTGTCCCTCGCTGATCAGCTTGTCCACCAGCCGCAAAACTTCTTCGCTCGAACTCCGGGACACCGCCTGCATCACTTCTTCCAGGACGCCCGAGGGCGCGGCGCCCACAAGCTGGCGGACCGCCTCGGCGGTCAGCCGGCCACCGCAAGAGGCAATCGCCTGATCCAGAATGGAGAGCGCGTCCCGCATCGAGCCGTCGCCGGCTTCAGCCAGCAGAGCGAGCGCATCTTCGTCGGCCTCGATTTTCTCCCGCCCGGCCAGATCTTTCAGTTGACCGAGAATTTCCTCAAAGCGCACCGCGCGAAAGCTGAAGTGCTGGCAACGCGAGCGGATGGTCTGAGGAATGTCTTCCGGCTGCGTAGTCGCCAGCATAAAAACTACGTGCCCCGGTGGCTCCTCCAATGTTTTCAGCAGGGCGTTGAAGGCCGCATCCGTAATTTGGTGAGCTTCATCGAGAATATAGATCTTGAACCGGTCACGTGCTGGCCGGTAGCGTGCCGCCTCCCGCAGTTCGCGGATTTCGTCGATTCCGCGGTTGGTGGCAGCATCAATTTCAATCACATCGACCGAATTCCCGGCGCGAATCTCGAGGCACGAATCACAGATTCCGCAGGGCTCCGCCACCGGCTTATCCGACGAGCGGCAGTTCAGCGCCATGGCCAGAATGCGCGCCACCGTGGTCTTGCCGATTCCCCGGTGCCCGCTGAAGATGTATCCGTGAGCCGTGCGCCCCTGTTCGATGGCGTTCTTCAGGGTGCGCGTAACATGCTCCTGCCCGATCACTTCGGAGAACTTTTGTGGACGGTACTTGCGCGCCAGAACCTGGTAGCTCATGGGGTAGAACGATGATTATACGTGATTTCCGCAGCCTGGCGGGCTATCTGCCGGGACTGGACTGGAGCTGCTTCCCCGGGCTCCATTGTTCTGGGCTGCGTCGATGTTCACCGAGTTGTCACAGTAGGCTTGCCAGATGGGGCTACAATGGTTGCGCTTGACGGGAGGGAGTTTATGAGACCGTCTTCGCAGTCTTCTGCAGTGCCTTCAAGTCTGCCCCCTTGGGTGGCTGCTCTGGCCTTCATGCTGGCTCTGATGGTTGTACCCAGCTCCTGGGCGGCCAGCAAGTTCAAAGTGCTCTATGCCTTTCAGGGCACCCCGGACGGAGCCGCACCGAGTGGCGGGCTGACCCTCGATGCGAACGGAAACCTCTACGGCACCACGGCCAATGGCGGCGGTACGCAAACGAACTGCGGCTATGGCTATACGGGTTGTGGCACGGTTTTCAAGCTGACGCACGGCACAGGTGGTTGGAGCGAAAGCGTACTTTACATTTTCTGCACGGATAGCAAGTGCACGGATGGAGCTACTCCAGACGGCAGCATGATTTTCGATGCCAAAGGAAATCTGTATGGCACAACTCAAAATGGCGGAACCTATGGCCAGGGAGGTTGCTCCAACTTAGGCTTGGGCTGTGGCACGGCGTTCGAACTGTCGCCCAATTCGGGCGGCTGGACAGAGAGCGTTCTCTACAGCTTTCAGGGTAGCGCGGGCGCAGGGGACCCAAATGGTGGGCTGATTTTTGACAGCGCCGGGAACCTCTATGGAACCAACTACGCAAGCGGCAACTGCTGTCGTCTGGTATTCGGCTGGGGGGCAGGCGCAGTTTTTCAGTTGAGCCCGGGCACAGGCCAATGGTCGGAAGACGTGCTTCACGATTTCTGCTCGCAGACCCTTTGCGGCGACGGCAATGCCTCCATGGCCGGGTTGATCTGGGGAGAGGACGGCACTCTTTATGGCACAACGGCCTACGGAGGGTCGAGTTCTTTCCCTTGCGAGGGCCTGGGCTGCGGCACGGTATTCCAGTTGGTGCAGTCAGGAGGAAAGTGGAAAGAGAAGCTGTTGCATACCTTCACCGGGCGTGATGGAGCCCAGCCGGGTGAAATCGTTCCTGACGGCAAAGGGAACTTGTACGGCACAACCATGGCGGATGGAGCTTTCAGGTTTGGCACTGTGTTCAAGCTGACTCCATCCGGCGGCCGCTGGCACTTTCAGGTGGTTTACAACTTCCGCACCGGCTCGTTTTCCGGCTCCTTTGCCACACGACCCGCATTTGATAAGTCCGGCAATCTGTACGGCACCATCTGGACTCAGGGAAGCGGCAACTGCCAGGGCGGGGGCTGCGGCTTGGTCTACAAGTTAACTCCCGAAGCCCATGGCCGGTGGAAATACAGTGTAGTTCACAATTTCTCCGGCAGCGACGGCGGCTTCCCCAATACCGACTTGCTGTTTGACAAGCGTGGAAACCTGTACGGGGCAACGGAAATCGGAGGGAGTGCGGAGGACGGGGTTGTATTTGAGATCACGCCCTAGCGGGTGTCTGCCAGGCACGCAACCCGCCGGACCGACGATTTACGCGTCCACAAGTAACGACTTGAAGGAGGGCCTATGAGCCGCGCTACCTATCCGAGAACGATGTCCAAGTTAAGCGAGTCAACCTGTCGACTTCTCGAGTCCTATACCTTAGCGGCGACTGCGGCGGGAGTCGGGGTGCTGGCCTTAGCACGGCCCAGCGAAGCCAAGATCGTGTACACGCCGGCGCACCACATCATCAAGACGGGAACAAGCTACAACCTGGACCTCAACCACGACAAGGTCGTCGACTTCACTTTAAAAGACGTGGCTGCCAGTGACACGGATTCTGCCTGGTGGACGCTCTCGGCCAGTCCTGCCAAGGGTAACGGCGCCAGAGGGTTCCAAACGGTGCAGGGATTTCCCTGGGCGTCAGCTCTCAAGCCCGGCGCCGTGATTGGCGGCAACAGGCAGTACTTCCCTGGGAAGGTAATGGCGTTCGCCATCGCGACCGAAGGCGGAAGCACGTTTGTGGAAGGAAGTTGGGTGAACGTCGAGCAGCGATGCCTTGGCTTGAAGTTCTACATCGGAAAGAAGGTTCATTACGGCTGGGCTCGGTTCAACGTTTCTCCCAAGGTTGGTAGCATCACCGCGACCCTGACTGGCTACGCGTACGAAACCATTCCGAATCGGCCGATCATTGCTGGCAAAACAGAGGGATCGGATGTTGTCACGGTCGAAGGGGCCAGCCTGGGTCGGCTCGCGCAGGGGTCGGCTGGACTCGCTGTCTGGCGTTCAGGAAAGTGACGCGGGGATACAGACCGATTGGACGATCTCCTGTTTGCAGCAAATTAAAATGTCCGGTTGCGTCCCAGTCGTAGCTTCGCCGACTGGGTTGGGCAGATTCTTGGGAGTGGGGTGCGGGGGAAGGGGCACGAAACCCTTGCGTATCGGGTGGTTAAGGGTTACCCTCTGACGTTGACTCTTAATTCGGCCTCGGGAGGGCTCCGAATGCAACTCAAACTGAGTACGCGGACCGTGGATGGCATTCTAATCGTGGATTGTGCTGGCCGCATCGTGTTTGGAGAGGAATCCGCCCATCTTCGAGACACGGTAAAGAAGCTGATCACGGAGAACAATCGGCTGGTACTCAACCTGGCGGGCGTCAACTATATCGATAGCGGCGGGTTGGGGACCCTGGTAGCTCTCTACACCACTGCCCGCAATGCTGGTGGCTCGATCAAGCTGGCCAACCTTACGCAACGTGTCGGCGACCTGCTGCAGGTGACCAAGCTGGTAACAATCTTCGACATTTACGACAACGAGGAGCAAGCCGCGCAATCGTTCCGCAAGGGCGCGGCCGCGTAGTTCTCGATGCCGGCGCGGGCGGACCGATCACCCACGTCCATGACGATGCACGCGCGGATTCTCGCGGCGATCCGTAAAATTCCTCGGGGAAGAGTCTCTACCTACGGCGCTGTTGCCCGCGCCGCCGGATATCCCGGCGCCGCACGGCAAGTGGTCGGCGCTCTGCGCCGTTCCGTGGGACTCCCTTGGCATCGTGTGCTGGGCGCCGGAGGACAGATCAAACTGACCGGTGAATCGGGGCTGGAACAACGCTTCCGCTTGCAATCCGAGGGCGTAATCTTCCGCGGCCGCCGCGTGGATATGAAGAAGCATGAGTTCAGGTTTGCGAGAACCAGGAGTCTGTAGTCAGGAGTCGGTAGTCAGATAGGCCAGCCCGATGGCCAGGACTTGATCTTGCACACCGTGCCGCCGGACGCGGTCGCTGCTGTCAGGCCGGTCTTTTCGGCGAAGGATTTTGAGTGTTATGGCCTGGTACGTAAATTGACCGGCTAACATATTGCCCCGACAATGTGTTCGGTCATCATCACAGGAAACCCTTGCCCGGCACGGTTATAATGCTTGCGCTTGACGGGAGGGATTTATGAGACCGTCTCCGCAACCGCCCAAACCGCCTTCTGGAGTTTTTGATTCCGTTCATCGCCAACTCGACAATGCGCTTGCTGCGTGGGGTCCACTGCTGTTCATCTTGCTTGCGTTGACGGCTCCCGCACAGTCTCAAACTTTCACCACACTTTACAACTTCACCGACGGGTCAGACGGGGGAAGCCCTAGTGCGGGCGTTGTTGAGGACAAAGCCGGTAACCTTTATGGGACCACCGTCGAAGGTGGCGGGTCTGGCTGCAACGGCGGCTGCGGGGTAGTCTTCAAGGTGACCAGCGCCGGCACTGAGACTGTGCTGCACACATTCAGCGATGAGCCAGACGGAGCCTACCCCGAGGCTGCAGTCATCCTTGACGGCGAGGGTAATGTTTACGGGACCACCTGGATGGGAGGCTCTTCGGACTACGGCGCGGTGTTCAAGATCGACACGGCGGGGAACGAGACCATTCTGTACAGCTTTGCCGGGGGCACTTCCGACGGCTGCTATCCCTGGCAAGGCTTGGTCATGGATAAAGCTGGCAACCTCTATGGCACTACTCTAGACTGTGGCGCATCGGGTTATGGGACAGTGTTTGAGGTGACAAGTGCTGGCAAAGAGAGCATCCTGCACAGCTTCGCGGGCGGACGGTCGGACGGCGCCTACCCCTCCGAAGGACACCTGATCATGGACAAGCCCGGCGACTTCTATGGCCTGACTGCCACGGGCGGCGGCTCAAGCAACTGCTCTGGGGTCGATAATGGCTGCGGCGTGCTGTACAAGCTGACCAAGAAGAGGAAGTTGACTATGCTGCACAGCTTCCAAGGGGGAGCCAGGGATGGCTGCTTGCCGCATGGCACTCCGGCGGTGGATACGAAAGGCAACTTCTACGGGACCGCCAACGCGTGCGGCGACTACTCCTACGGGACCGTGTGGAAGGTGAGCAAGCAGGGCAAAGAAACCATCCTGCACAGCTTCGCGGAAGGCACGTCGGATGGCTGCTATCCGGTCGGTGGTGTGGCCCTGGACTCGAAGGGAAACCTGTATGGCAACACGCCCGGCTGCGGCGCGAACTACTACGGAACCGTGTGGGAGTTGAGCAAGAAAACGCTCACTCTGCTGCACAGCTTTGCCAGGACAGATGGCTACAGTCCCCAGGGCGACGTGTTCCGCAACGCCAAGGGTGACCTGTACGGAACCACGGCGTTTGGCGGCAGTGGCAGCCCGGACGGCGGGACGGTGTGGGCCTACGTGCCCTAAGCGGGCCAGAGCTGCGGGGGGCGTCGGGTGTCGGATACCAGTCTGTGTCCCCCGACTCCCACTTCCTGATCCCGCGCCGACTCCTAGCTACCAGCCCCAGCTACTAGCTACTACTTCCTGAACTGCTCATCAATCTCCACCTGGTATCCAGCCACCAGCCGGTTGGTCTCATTGGCCATGCCCACTACCGCCATCAACTCCTTGAACATTGCATCGGTCATGCCCTTTTTCTGCGCTGAAGCGGTATGCGAAGCAATGCAATAGCCGCATTGATTGCTCACGCTGACCGCAACGTAAATCATCTCTTTGGTCAGCGGGTCGAGCGCTCCCGGCGCCATGATCTGCTTGATGTCTTCCCACGTCCGTTTCAGCGTGGCGGGATCGTGCGCAATCGCCTTCCAGAAATTATTGATCCAGTCCGTTTTGCGCGTGGCCATGATGTCGTCGTACACTGCCTTCACTTCCGGGCTCGCGTCTTTGTACTCGATGAGTCCAAGTGTTGCCATCAGTTCTCCGGTTTGAAAGATTCCCAAAAGATATATCGCAGAGCGTGCTGAGCCAGGCGCAGAGATCGCGGAAACGTGCCTCTCTCTGCGCTCTCCCCGGAACCTCAGCGTTCTCTGCGATCTAGGATTTTGGTACTTGTCCGTTGAGCAGCCTGCCCAGTTCGCACCAGGAGCAGCGCAGTCCCACGTAAAAGGTGCCAAACAGCGCATACACCGCGCTCACTTCATCGAAGCGCATCTCGTAGATCAGCTTCTTGAATACCAGAGGATCATCGGCGAACAGGTCTACGCCCCATTCCCAGTCGTCGAACCCAATCGAACCGGTGATGATCTGTTTGACCTCGCCCGCATAGTGCCGTCCGACCAAGCCGTGCTCGTTCATTTGCCGCGCCCGCTCTTCGATAGGCAGCCGGTACCAGTTCTGATCTTCTCCGCGCCGCCGGTCCATGGGATAAAAACAGATATAGCGGTGCTTGGGAAACTCCGGAAACAAACGCGGCCGCATGGCTTCTTTCTGCCGCGCCAGGGTTTCGTTGATCGCGCGCTTCCATTCTTCCGAATGCGGCTCTACGCCTCGCTCTGCCAGTTCGTTGTAAGTCTTGATGGTGGATTCGTACAGCCCCAGCTCAATCATCGAAAGATACGATGTCGCCGGTTCCAGGTAGTCATTCAGCTTCAACCCCGCCAGTCGCAGTTCCGCCTGGTTCAATTCGTCAAACGACTGCCGGAAGTGGACGAACATCAAATCGCCCTTGTGCCCGAGCAGAGAAAACAGCCCGGACTGCCCGGATGCGTTCTGCTCCATCTTCGCCAGCACGCCGCTGGCCTCGTGAATAATCTCGGTCTTCAGCGAGGGACGCAGCGGGCGCCATGCCGCCCAGCGAAAGCGCATCATCTGATGCAGCACGCTGTAGCCTTCAATCGTCAGGGGGACGGGCGGAATCTCGGTGGAAACCGCGCGCGGGTGAGCGTCCTGTGGACGAACCGTTCGTGTAGCTGTCATAAATGAGCTGTTCCTGTTCGATATTATTGTACCTGCGAACCCCAAAAGTTGGAGGGAACCCTTCTCTCTTGTCTTACGCTGGGCTTAGCGACTGCTTGCAAGTTGAGCGTCAAGGCTGACTGATCGTGGTCTGATTCCGCGGCCGGCGCCGCTGCCTTCGGCGATTCGAAGGTCGTAGTCATTTTGAAGATTGAGCCAGAACTGCGCAGGCAAACGGAAATATCTCCCCAGACGAATAGCGGTGTCGGCGCTGATCGCTCGCTCTCCCCGCACAACTTCATAGATGCCAGGAAAGCTCAGCGCCTTGGCCAGGGCATAGGCGCTTACGCCCATGGGTTCCATGAATTCTGTCTTCAGGATCTCTCCCGGATGAACCGCAAAGATCTTCCTGACCTTAGCCATAAGTCGCTCCGTTCCTAGTGATAATCAACGATCTCCACGTCGAACGCATTTCCATCCCGCCACACGAAACACACCCGGTACTGATCGTTAATTCGAATGCTTTGCTGACCCGCCCGGTCGCCGCGAAGCGTCTCCAAGCGGTTTCCCGGTGGCACTTTCAAGTTATCGAGCGTGACCGCCGCATTCAGGATCGCGAGTTTCTTAAATCCTCTGCGATGCAGATCAGCAGGCAAATGGCGGGTCTCGCCAGTTTGCCACAGCCTTTCCGTTTCCCTGTCACGGAAACTCGCGATCACGCCTCTATACTAACGCATCACGATACTACTGTCAAACGTTAGTATCGGGCGTTGCCGAACGATACTGCCGATCCTGTTGTGATTGAAGGAAACCGAAATGAAATCGTTTGTCATCCCGATGTGAACTGCCATTGGCCTTCAGGTGAATTGCCCCAGGGCGGTCATGTCACCCAGACACTGCCCAGATACGGGCAGATAGAGCTTTGAGAGCGAATGCTCCTGTTCTCCAAGTCGTATATCGAGAGCACATGCGTGTTGGTTAATGCAGAGACACCAATGCTATTAGTGTCCGAGCGGACGGCTATTGCCGTTAGGGCCAGCCGAAAGTGTGCCCGAGGCCTGCTTGGGTTCCAGCGGCAGGTGGAGGCGCTCGCACACATCCAGCGAGTATGCCGTTTGCGCTAGAAAATGTGCTCCAAGCCGCTTAACAAATGACAGTACCTCTTCCCCGAGGGCGTCGATAAACATCAACTCGGTGATATCAACTATAAGTCTCATTTCGGCGTTGCTTCGGGTGACGAGCGTACGGACTTGTTCAGCTCGCTCGCCGGTTAATCGACCTTCGAGTTTGAAGGTCAGAATGTCGACTGTGTGGCTCGTTATGACGCGTAGCATTTGTGAACTCCCGATGGATTTGGACCCGTCCTCGAGAGGCGGGCCAATGGGAGATGCAGTTACTGTGCCGGGAGTTCTCTTTCTAACTGATTGAGAATAGAGGCCGTTCAGGAATGAGCAGAAAAAGATGCGGGGCAATAGCCCGCATGCGGTCAGGCCCGGTAATCGGCGCGAGTGATGCTAAGCCTGTTCATCTTGTTCTGAAGCGTAGTTCTCTTTAGACCGAGGCGCTCTGCTGCGCCTCCTTTGCCTGCAATCTTTCCGGATGCATTTTTCAACGCATCGAGAATGGCCTGCCGCTCGACTTGCTCGAATGTGGAAACAGCAGAGACCACTGAACGTTCAGCAGATCTTCTCAGCTCGGTCCGAGGCACGTTCAATTCGTCCCCCTGTGTGAGAATCACGCAGCGCTCAATGAAGTTCTCGAGCTCGCGAATATTACCCGGCCAGTCGGAGGCGATTAATGCCTCCATGGCTCGTTTCGGGATTGACCGAATACGTCTCTGCATTGTGCGGGACAACCGTGACACAAAAAAATGCACCAGGAGCGGAATATCCTCGCGTCTCTCACGAAGTGGCGGGATTTCGATTGGAAACACATTCAGCCTGTAAAAAAGGTCTTCGCGAAACTGATTGTTGCGGATCATGCCTTCCAGATTGCGATGCGTGGCCGCGATTAAGCGAACATCCACCTGAAGCGTTTTTGTGCTTCCAAGGCGTTCGAACTCCCGCTCCTGCAAAGCGCGCAAGAGCTTGGGCTGCAAGTCCATCGTAATATCGCCGATTTCATCGAGGAACAGAGTGCCGTGATCCGCCAATTCGAAGCGGCCGCGCTTCTGGATCAGCGCTCCGGTGAAGGCACCTTTTTCATGACCGAACAATTCGCTCTCCACCAGTCCGGAAGGAATGGCCGCACAGTTCAGGCGGACGAATGTTCGCGCACGGCGCGGGCTCCGATTATGAATGGCCCGGGCGACCAGCTCCTTGCCCGTACCAGTTTCGCCGTGCAGCAGCACAGTGGAACTGGTCGGCGCCACGATGGCTACTTGATCCAGCACCTTGCGGATAGCGGCACTCTTGCCGACTATATCCTCAAAGTTGTACTCGGATTGTATTTCTGCTTCGAGATAGAGCCGCTCTTCTTCCAGGCGGGCTGCGGATGCGTTCAGGCGCCCGTAGGCAAGCGCATTATCCAGCGCGAGCGATAACTGGATAGCAATCTGTGACAGGAGATCCAGGTCTTTTTGTCCGAACGCATCGGCCTTGCGGCTGCCCACCGCTAGTAAACCGATCGGACCGCCTCCTGTGGTGAGTGCAACCAGAGCCAACGATGAGATTGACTCTGCTCTCAACGAGCTTGCGAACGACGCCGGCAAGTTTACGAAATCCACCGTTGTCAAGATGTCAGCACGCCGCGCACGGAGCTTTTCGTAATCGTCCGCGGTTAAATCGGCCGATGCAGTTTCCGATACGGCGCCCTTGCTGATCGGCAAATCCAGACCGACTCCGCGCAGCTCGTTCGAGTCTTTATCGAGGATCCAGAAGGCGGTGAAGTCACTCACAAAATACGAACGGATCGATGCAGTCGCGGAGCGAAGCACTTCATTAATGTCTAGCCTCGCAACATGGTTGTTGATTTCGAGCACCAGGCGCAGGCGGTCGCGCTCGCTCGCGAGTTCACGCTGGTACTGCTCTGCGCGATCTTTCGCAAAGGCACATTCGAGCGCAACTGCTACGTGCGACGCCAGAGAACCCAGAAGTTCGACATCCTCCTGAGCGAATTGCTGGCCCGGCAACTTTGGTGTCGACAGAATACCGAATTGCTTCTGGAACGTAGAGACGGGAAAAAGATAGGTGCTCCGCCCTGCAACCTCGGGTGCAAACGTGGCCAGATCAGGATGCTTCAACATTTCTTTTGCCAGGTCGGGGATGAAGACCGGCTTCTGTTCATCAAGCACTCTCGCCACGGCACCAATGCGTAATAGCTTGGCCCCGACGTTAATCGCCGGCGCGTCTTCATCTCGATCAAACTCGAAGCTAGACAGGGTTTGTCCATCACCACTCAACAGATACAGTTCCACTCCATGCAACTTGGACGTGCTCGCCAGAACGCCACGCAGGCTATGCAGAACAGCTTTGACGGTGGGCTGATCGGCCACGGCACTGAATGCACCAAGTAGAGTTCGATATCGATCATCGGTCACCGTCATGGCTCCGGTGCTCCCCTGCAATTCACTGGCCTGACAACAACTTCACACCAGTTGTCGCGAGCCTGGTCGATTCTAATGGATGTATGACCGAGTATCGCCAACGGCACAGGCAGCGCAGTTGAGCGTCAAGTATCCACCGATTCAGCCCTGAGTGCAATAAAGACAGCGACTTGCAATGCATTGATAGATGCGCTGTGTCGAGCCTCCAAAGAGAGCGTAAACCTGAGGAGACTCCAACCGTCACTCGCGCACCGCGAGCACACTGCGATTTGACCTGCACCAGTGCATGCCGCGACGCCATGTACTGATCCAGTTGGCGGCCCGACTGCCCACTACCGGTGTTGGTGCCCGCTGCCCAAAAGCAACTGCCCACATAAGGGCAGAGGCATTGCGATCCCGCCGACAAATTGCGTGGCCCGCAATGAAATCCACCACTTAGCCCTGGCATCACTTTGGCGCGCCAATTGCCTTTGTGATTCACGTCACAGCTGGATGTGATCGCATTCACAATCCGGTCGTGAGCGGGATCTTTGGGGTGAGGCAATTCCGTCCACCATCACTGGTCCGCCTAAAGATTCGTAAACCAATCAGGAGCGTTGACACAACGCATCCGGGCTAGGAGAAGCCATGCGAGGATTTACAAAATTTGCGCTGCAAGTGGTGCCAACTGTTCTGGTGTTGGGGCTCGTTTTCCTTGGCGGGCGGTGCATTGCCCAAGAAGTAGACGTACCGAGTGGACGCGGAAGTGGCTCGGTCGTCGCGCCCACGGGCTGGGCAGAGTTGATTGCTCCTGTGCGACAGCGGATCGATCTGAAGTTCTATGGGTTTTACATCGGCGAATTGAAAGCACCGTCAGGGCAGTTTGACGCCACTTTTCGCGCGACAAAGTTTCTTTCGATCACTCCCAGCTATCTGTATTACTCGGTCCCGCCAGACGGGCTTAATGAACTCGCGAATCATTCGGGAGGATTTACTCGCACTTACGAGGAGCACCAATTTCGGATCGACGGGACGGTCATGTTCTCGGTCCACAAGTTTGAAATCTCCGAACGCAACATGTACGTCAGAAGGTTTCTTCCAACATACATGTACGGCGGAAAATCTCTTCCAGAAAAAGAGATCAACCGCTATCGCAATAAGATCGCACTCGCGTACCCCGTCGCGGTTGGGGGCCACATCTGGAAACCCTTCGCGTCCTACGAAGCCTTTTACGACCAGGGAAGCGGGTGGACGAAAAACCGAGCATGGACTGGCGTCACGGTGCCCATCGAGAAGCATGTGTCGTTTCAGCCTTCCTACATGTGGGAAAACACAAACGGAATCAAAGACGTCCGCTACTTAATGTTTGGCCTGATCTTCAAACTGCCATCGAGAAACTGATTTCAATTCAACACTCAAAAGGAGAAATGTATGTCGAAATTGCTACAACGTGGAACCGCATTGCTTGCCCTGATCGCCAGCTTGGTTTTCTGCACCGCCGCGCTGGCGCAGATGCCAATAAACCCCTGGAAGAAGGCCGCACCCTTCCCTATGCCGGATGAAGAACTCTACGGCACTGCCGTTAACGGCAAGATGTACGTGATTGGCGGCTGGGACGACGGTAAAGCTGCCGGCATCAACTACGAGTATGACCCGGCTACCGACAAATGGACTCAGAAAAAAGGTATGCCGCGGTCTGCCCACCATGCCGCCATAGCCACTTCCAACGGTAAGCTCTACGTGATCGGCGGCTTCGTGCCTCCGAAGGACACGCAGATCCCGACCGGTGGCGCTTGGGAACCCATCGCTGACGTGTGGCAGTACGATCCGGCAGCCGATTCCTGGAAGTCGCTGGCTCCGTTACCGACGAAACGCGGGGCTGCAGTAGCGGTTGAAGTCGGCGGCAAAATCTACGTCATCGGCGGCGCGACCACGGTGGCAGATTCCAAGGATCCATACTTCACGTTCTTCGGTCCATCTTTGGTTCTTACTACCAACGAGGTTTTTGACCCTGCCACGAACAAGTGGGAGAGCCGCAAGCCAATGTCGGTGGCGCGCAATCATGCGTACGCCGCCGCCGTTAACGGCAAAATCTACGTCATTGGCGGCCGCACCGGCCACGCCTTCATCCTGTCTGCCACCAACACGGATGTGGTGGAGGAGTACAGCCCAGTAAGTGATATGTGGAGTGCTCCGAAAGAACGGATGCCGACGCCACGCAGCGGCGGCGCGACGGGCACAGATGGCCGCAGGATCTACATAGCGGGTGGCGAGGTGACTACGAAAGAGCTCGTCGGAGCATTCCGCGCCGTCGAGGCGTACGAACCGGCCACCAATTCATGGATCTCGCTGCCACCAATGTCAATGCCGCGGCATGGTATCGCCGGCGCGGTGATCGGTAACGAATTTCATCTCGTCAGCGGCATGATTCAGTCCGCTGGTGCGTTGTCGTTCCAGGACCCCCGGCTCGAAGTCCACACCGGACAGCATGATGTCCTGGAGCTGAATTTCTTCTTTCCGCCTCCTGCGACGGGTGCGAAGAAGGACGAAGCGCCGCCTTCCACAGGTGCAAAAACGGTGGGTGCGGCTCTTCCTTCCGCTGCTGTGGACAACAAAATAGCGACTACTTCTTCCGCTCGTCTGAAGAACGTAAGCGCGATTTCGACCGAGGGCGCGAACAGCGTAGGCACGGCTTCTTCCGGAGGGAAGAAGCCGTACATTCGCTACAACGTGAACAGTCCCGAAGGTCAGGTGATGCTGGCGAAATATGCGAAGGCGGTCGAGATCATGAAGACCTTGCCGGACTCCGATCAGCATTCATGGACTTGGTGGTGGTATACCCACTGGGTCAAGGGCTACCCGGCTGCGCTGTGGGATCTCTCCATGAAAAAGAAGGCAGAGGTCATCGCCACTCTCCCGAAGGAGGCTCAAGCTGATGCCGAGGCCGTGTGGGACGGCTGCCAAGCCCACGCTACCAACCCTTCCGACCCAGAGCAGTTTCAACAGTGGTTTTTCCTCCCCTGGCATCGACTGATGCTTATTCAGTTCGAGGGGGTCATTCGCGAGGTTCTGCACGACGAGGACTTTACGCTTCCCTATTGGAACCCAATCACCGGCAACGAAGCTGATTTGGTCGTGCCAGCCGTGTTCCGGGACCCAGGCAGCCCGCTATATGACGGTACGCGCTGGTTCTGGGTCAATGGTGGCGGACGCATTGATACACCGTTCAAGGACTGGATCAACCTGGACGCCCTTAACGAGAAGTTTTACATCGATGGGCCCAACGGCAACCTCGGGTTCAATCCCAGACTGGACATAAACCCTCACTTCTTCACTCATATTGGCCTCGGGGGCGACATGGCCGATTTCTCCACCGTCGGCGCTGACCCGATGTTCTATCTGCATCACGCCAACATCGATCGCCTCTGGGAAAGCTGGAACCGGCTCGGGAATAAGAATCCTACTGATCCCCGATACCTCAATCGCAAGTTCTCGTACGGAGACAGAAGCGGCAAGCGCGCGGATCTGCCGGTCAGCATGACCGATCGCACTGCGCCGCTCGGCTACGAATATGACAGCTATGAAAAGCCGCCCCAGCCGCTGCACCTGACCACGGAGGAGGCCGCCGCCAGAGAGCGCACATACCAGACGCTCCACGACAAGGCCATGGGCGGTCCGCATGCTGGCCACCATGAGCACAGCATGGAAGCCTCGACCAAGCAGGACACACCCTGAATCGGGGGCGGCGACCGAGCCGCTGACGCTTGGAAATGTCCACTTACGTTCGCAAATTGATCGATCAGCATAAATAAAAGGAGAAAACAATGAAGTACATCTTTGTCATCGCCAGGGTGTTGCTGGGCCTCGTTTTCACGGTCTTTGGCCTCAACGCGTTTCTACATTTCTTCCCGAGTCCGCCAGTGCCCGGTCTCGCGGGACAGTTCATGGGAGCTTTATTAGGCTCGCATTACTACGTGATCGCGTTCGGAACGGAACTCATCGGTGGTGCGCTGCTACTCAGCAACCGCTACGTGCCGCTCGCACTGACGCTGCTAGGACCGGTGATCGTGAACATTCTTAGCTTTCACATGTTTTTGGACTCAGAAAACATGGCGCCCGCCATTGTCGTCACGGTGCTATGGTTCCTCGTTTTCGCGCAGGTGCGCAGTTCCTTCGCGGGACTAGTGGCGAAAAAAGCCGGAATGAAGTCCAGCAACCGCGCCGAAGCACTAGGCGCGGCATAGTTTGGGAAAACTGTTCGACCAACTGAACCAGGTCTGATCGAACGGCCAGAGGCACGATGCAGATGCTCACGGCGGTCCGCATGGTGCCGTTACGCGTATGGAATTGCAGCCTGGAGCAAGAACGGATGCAATTCCAGACGACAGGAATGAACCCGACAACGCGGGCGGAGCCAGCCCAAAAACGGGCGGGTGATACCGGCCCGGGCGAAAGGACTAAAGCAAATGATTATCACTTTTCTACTCGCAAAGATCGTTTTAGGCGGCTATTGGCTGATGTTAGCTCCAGTTCTGTTCCTGCCATTGGGGATTGTTTTTCTCAGCTCGCAGGTGCGGCGCGGACTCTTTGGATATGTGGTGCTTCCGTTAGCAGTCGTATTTGCGGCGCTAGGGGCGATTTGTCTATTCACTCTGACCTTGCCTGACGCAGTCACAGTAGTTGCTGGAGTTCAGGCGTTTTGGCTGCTCGCGGCTGCGATTACGCTTCTTAGTCGGAACGGAAAACAACGTGACAGCCAGTTTCAAGAACTTCGTACGGCAAAATCATCGATCACGCGATAAAGGAGGAACACATGTCTGTGTATGTCATTGCAAGTCTTACGGTCAAAGATGCGGTTCGGTTCGAGGATTACAGACGGATGCTGCTGCCAACAATGGCGAAGTATGGCGCCCGATTGGTTGCGCGCGGCGGCCCCATTGTTCTCGAGGGAGAGTGGCCGCGCGAACGGCTAATCATCGCCGAGTTTCCCAGCATGGAGCATGCGCGAGAGTGGTGGGCTTCGCCAGAATACGCCGAGCCAAAGGCGCTGCGCCAAGCCACGGCTGACTCGGAACTAGTAATTGTCCAAGGCGTGTAGTCGAAGGCTAGAGCTAAAAGGCAAAGCGCAAGAGAGCCCATCGTTCATCGGGTCAATCACGGAAATGAGGGGAATCATGATGGTATGCGTTGTTCAACTCGCCCGGTTCATCATAAGGACCATTCTCGCCGTGGCACTCATCTTCGCCTGCCTGAACTCAGGTATCGCGCAAGCACAGGAATTGACCGCTCACGAGCCGTCGGCGGCTGAGAACGACTCCGCCGCCGAGGCCAGCAAGCAAGCGGCTAATCCACTAGCCAACGCCTGGCTGATGCAGGTTCAGCAGAATACCAACTGGATAGGGATGCCCGCGAACAATGGAAACCGAGTCCAGAGCAATCTTCAGTTTCAGCCCCTAATGTCGGTGAAACTGAGTGATGACTGGAACCTGATCACGCGCCCGATAATACAGATGTTCAGCACGACGCCATTCCTCGACCAAACCGGACAAGACAAACGTGTGACAGCGTTCGGCGATACAGTGCTCGCGCTTGCCCTATCGCCTGGCCCCAAGCTGGTAGGTAACTGGCTGCTTGCTGCCGGCCCGTCGTTTATCTTTCCGACTGCAACGAATTCTCTGATCGGCGAGAACAAATGGCAAGTCGGACCCGCCGCTGCGGTTGGGTATCAAGGCAAAAACTTTATAACTTACGTGTTTCCGCAACAGTGGTTCTCGGTCGGCGGTGACGGTCGAAAGACCAGCCATATGTTGTTGTACTACGCCTTTGTCCACGTGTACTCAAATGGATGGAGCGTGGGAACAAATCCCAGTATGTCTGTGGACTGGGAAGCGCCGAGAGGTAACAAACTGGCATTTCCGGTGGGCTTGCAAGTCGGAAAGCTGCGCAAACTCGGGCCCTTGCCGGTGAAGTTCGACGTGCAGGCCCAATATTACGCCGTGCGTCCACAAGTCAATGGTCCGAAATGGAATCTTCAGCTCCAGATAACTCCGATTCTTCCGGCATTGATCGGACGCAAGTGATGCGGCGGAATACGGCCATGCTGGGCGCACGGCATCAACTTCTAATTTCTGAGGATGTGAACAGAACGGAGACATGTATGAAACGAGAAATATCGGGGAATCGTCCGTGGCGAGTGATCATAGTCGGAGGCGGGTTTGGCGGGCTTCGTGCCGCCCAGACGCTGAAGTCAGACTTGTTTGACGTGACCTTAATCGATCGTCGTAATTACCATCTTTATCAGCCCCTTCTTGGTCAAGTTGCGGCCGGCTCACTGTCGCCCGGACAGATTTCAGCCCCACTGCGAAGCGTGCTCAGCAAGCAAAAGAATACCCGTGTCCTTCTGGGTTCGGTGGAGGACGTTGACGCTGATTCGAAGCAGGTAGTCCTAGCTGATGGCGCAGTTCTCCCCTACGACTCGCTAATCGTCGCAACCGGCTCGCAAACTTCGTACTTCGGGAATGAAGAGTGGCCGGAATGGGCGCCAGGTTTGAAGAGGGTCGAAGAAGCCACGCTCGTCCGACATAAAGTTCTCTACGCATTCGAGGTTGCAGAGCGGATCTCGGATTCAATTCAGCGCCAGCCGTGGCTAACGTTTGTAGTCGTCGGCGCTGGTCCGACCGGCGTGGAACTTGCTGGAGCGATTGCCGAGATCGCACGACAAACGCTCAAGAATGATTTTCGCTCCATTCGTCCGGAAGACAGCCAAGTCATTTTGCTGGACGGAGCTCCCAGAGTGCTCACGTCGTTTCCAGAAGACTTGGCCGAGAAGGCGACTCGGTCTCTTGTGAAACTTGGGGTGACGGTAAAGTGCGGCGTGATGGTGAAGAACATAAATAAGGAAGGACTGACACTTGAGAGCGAAGGGAATCTGGATCACATCGCTGCGAAGACAGTGATTTGGGCAGGTGGCATTAAGGCCTCTTCGCTTGGACAAATTCTCGCTCACCGCACGAATGCTGAAACTGACAAAGCAGGAAGAGTCAAGGTAAAACCTGACCTGACGATTCCGAACTATCCTGATATCTATGTCATCGGGGATCTTGCCTGCTCTGTCGGCGCGCAGGGAAAACCCTTGCCGGGAGTGACGCAAGTGGCCGTGCAAGGAGGGCGGTATGCGGCCAAGGCAATCTTGTGCAAAGTGAAATGTCAGCCGGAACTCGCTCCCTTTCAGTACTCCGACAAGGGCTCACTTGCAGTGATCGGACGCTGGGCAGCAGTGGCTAATGCCTCCGGGGTTCATCTCTCAGGCTTGCTTGCCTGGATCGTGTGGGCCTGTATGCACGTGATGAATCTCGTAACCTTCCGGAATCGGCTTTTGGTTTTCATGCAATGGGCGTTCGAAGACTTGACGTTCAGTCGTGGAGCACGGCTTATCACCGGTACCGCTCCCACTGACTTTAGCTTCAATAAAGAAGTCGCTATCCATGGCGGCGCACTGGAAATCGAACCGGAGACAGTTGTCGCGCCGCGTTAAGCAGGCGGAGAGAACCGTGACGCGTGGTCGGGCGGAAGATCTCCGGGCGCCGATTTCGCGGAGATCGAGACAGCTGCACTCTCGATACCTAACCAACCCGCGCCGCCAGTCCGAATACTCTCCGGGGTCGAATCGATAAGGCGCTTTCGCATATCCTCCGTTTACTACCGTTCAGGAGGCGCATTCTGTGCCCCGATTTCCCTATGGTTGCAAAGATTTCCTAGTCTGTGGCAAATTGTGGGCATGGCTCTGAAGAAAATCAATTTCGGACGAACCACAATCGCACGCGCCAAAGCCGCCGTTAAGAGACACCGGGCCGCCAAGAAGAAAAAGGCCCGCTCATAATCAAAAAGACAGTCCAAAACAAGTGGAACTGGAACCTAAATTGAATGCATTCCTGGATGGCGCGTAACTCTCAAGTCCTATGCTTGCGAAGAACAACTCGTCGAAAAAGCGCAGTCTTAGAGTTGTCAAGTGGCTTAGCTCTACCGCTGTCGTCGCAGTCTGCACATTTTGCAGCCGGGAATTCAAAGTCCCGATGAGTGCGCTCAGTCGAACCGTCGACGCCCAGGCCAATCTCCAACAACAGTTTGATAGGCACACGTGCCAACCTGAGGACGGCACCTAGGTCGCAACTGGATCGGAAGAATGGCGCAGGTGGCAATCGTATTACTGCATTGAACACTTGCGTGAGCGGATCATGCGCCGCTCGGAGATCCTCTCTGTTGGCCGACCACTCTGAAGCAAGTCGAACACAACAACGAGATAATTCGCAGCACCTTGGGACGATCGGCAAACTGCCGTAGATTGTTCCGAAGGCGGTCGGGGTTGCGAGCGCAAAGGAGGCATTGTGCCCGAGCTACGGCCAATCCGGAAGTTGTCGGTTCGTCCGTCGATTTAGTACTGATACAGCCCTTGTTGACTGATAGGGCGGTCTTCGCTCCGCGTTCGAGGAGATCGTCGGAA
The DNA here is from genome assembly GCA_963770485.1 of uncultured Acidobacteriota bacterium. Taxonomy (GTDB): domain Bacteria; phylum Acidobacteriota; class Terriglobia; order Terriglobales; family Acidobacteriaceae; genus CAVVEC01. The sequence continues at coordinate 4,945 of CAVYPX010000018.1, read as the reverse complement.
TCCGGCAACCCTCCAAATCCAGGTCCGATTAATGCCCAATAGCCAGGATCAAGGACTTCCTTAAAGGATCAAGAACGGGCTGTCAGTACCATTGAAATCCAATAAGTTACACGTCGTAGCTGCCCTGTCCCGGAAGCGCTCTAGGCACTCACTCTCCTGTGGTCGGAACGGTCTACCAGCTAGGCGCCAGCCGGTAAAGTGCGACGCGGTACAAGTGCACAACGCCCGAAAACCCCAGTCTAGAGCGGCTTTCAAATGCAAGGTATCAAAACTTTTTCTAGCCCATCAAGAAACTTTACAGAGACGGCCGGGTTCCAAGCTCTTAAGCTACTCGTCGCTTCGCACAAATGGCAGAACGAAATTCCTGGTCTCACCGAACTCTTGGGCGGGGGTTGGAGCAGTGTTTCCCAACGTCGAAGTACGCCACTTGCACGCCGTCATTGCCTTGGGCGAAGAACTGCACTTTACCAAGGCTGCCCTCAGATTGAACCTTACCCAATCTGCGCTCAGCAGACAGATCACTGAGATTGAAAAGCAGCTCAGATTTCGTTTGTTCACTCGTGACAATCGACGGGTTGTGCGTGTTGAACTCACCGATGCTGGGCAAGTCTTTGTCGCAGAGGCACGATCTTCTCTGTTACATATAGAGCGGGCTTTTCATCTGGCTCGTACCGCCCATGACGGAGCAGATAATGTTTTGACGATTGGGCACTCGCATGAGGCAGACCAAGCCTGGGTTTCGGACCTTCTTGCGGTTCGTCTCCCCCTGTACCCTAATCTCGCCATTCGACTAATCAGTCAGTTCTCAATCGAGTTGGTCCGGAGTGTTCTAGCAGGTGAACTAAACCTGGCCCTTGTGACGGCGCCGCCAAAGGACTCTCAGATCGAGGTTTCACCATTCGTTCTGACGCCGCTCTATGCGGTCCTTCCGGAAGGCCACGCGGCCGCTGAAAAGGAACAACTCGTGCTCCAGGACTTGGCAAAAGATGAATGGATTCTGTTCACGCGCCGAGTTCACCCCATCGTTCACGACGCAATCATGGATGCGGCTCGACGTGAGGGAATCACTCCGAAACGCGGGCACGACATCATTACCCCGCAAGAAGCGGTTCACCTGGTATCTGAGCACGTCGGGGTGGCCATTCTCACGAAACCTACGGCCCTTGGCTTTCGCGCCGAAGGTGTAGTTGTAAGGCCGCTTTCTGATGCCTCATTGTGTTTCCAAACGTGTGTGATTATGAGAAAAGACGACGATTCACGATTGACGAACGAATTCGTGCGGTCCTTCCTCCGCAGATATGCAGATCAGCGGCGTCCGCCAAAGCCAATCGGATCGCCCGTGTCAGCCCGAGTAGTCGCCATGAAAAAGGCAAATCCGCAGACTCGCGGCTGATCACGACAATCCGAGTTTAGCCGCCGAGACGACCTCGATTAGACATCCAGCGATTGTTGTGATTTCAGTTAGGGATTACTCGCCACATGCAGGGAAGAAGTCTGCATTGGTGGTCTCAATCGCCAACCCGAAAGACCCGCACAAAGCGACTCTGCGAGTGGCTGTTTTCAGCCATCTATTCCCGTTGAGAATGGATGTCGGCTGAGAATTCATTGGACAATCGGAGCGGCCGGAATCAAGTTGGTAAACAACGCAGCAGCGGTTGGAGTCATGCCATGTCTGAATTCGTTCGAAAGCCAGCCGAGTCCTCCCACGCCCTCCACACGGTTTCCGGCCCTTCGGCTGGGCCGGCGATTGAACTAGTTCGCGAGAAGCACTACTCAATCATCGAGATCGCCGAGCTCTGGGCACTCAGCGAGAAGACCGTTCGCAAAATACTTGAAAGGGAACCAGGCGTGATTCACTGGAGCACAGAAGAAAGGTTGCACAAGCGCGGATACAGGACACTGCGGGTGCCTGAGACGGTCCTTCACCGCGTTCATCGAAGGCTACGCAGAGCAAGCTAGAGATCAACTACCCGGCAGAAGACGGAGCAATCCCCGTCAGGCACTTTTCGCGCGCTTCGGCGATTTGCGTTTTCCCGTTTGGTTGCCCGCATCAAGTACAGTCCAAGACTTTCGGACGTTGACCGCAAGCTGCTCCTGCCGCGCCTTAACCCATGGCGCGTAGTGCTTCTCTGTGATCTTCACGCTCTTATGACCAAGCAACATCGAGACCTGTTCCAGTGGGACTCCGGCAAGCAGCATCTCGACCGCGAATGTGTCCCGAAACATGTGCGGATGGCAACGCTTGGACGATCCGTCGTCGCTGCGCAAGTCTGCGATTTTGAAGAGGCGTCGGAAACTCCGCTGCCAATTGCCAACTACCGACTTCGGTGAACCGTTGCCAGACCAGAAGAAATATCGCGGATTGGGACTGGGGCCTGGCGGAATATTTCTCAATGCCTCTGCCACATCCGGAGGTAGTGGAACGTAAACAGGACTGCCGGTTTTTGCGCGATATAGGAACAACTCGCCATTCTCGTTCAGACGCCGCCTCTCCAAAGTCACGGCATCCCCAATTGCAAGTCCACTCCAGCGCATCAGCCATGTAAGAATGCGAAGCCGCGTCGCTTGGTTCCGGCATTCCACCCAGCCCCTCGGCTGATAGATGTACGTTGCATCCATTATCTTGTCGAATTCATGCGCAGGGAAGTAGTCGGTAGGAGGCCCGTCTGCTCTGATTCGGCCTAACAGAACAGCGGGATTGGACTTGATCCAGCCGAGTCGCAGGCAGTAGTAGAAGAATCCGATCAACCGTTCTTGTTTCTTTTTCTTTGCAAGGGCGCCATCGGTCCATGTGTCACGGAATCCTTCGAGATCGGCAGTCGTAATGTCAGTGATGTGTATAAACCCAACTGAAGTGGTCCAACCGAGGAGCTGCTTCTCGAAGATCGTTGTCAGCTTATCGAGAGTCGAGTCGGCCAGATTCTCGTTGCGCTTGCTGTTCAGAAAACGTGACACGGCCTCTTTGACGGTTACGAGAGCAGGCTTCGGCCGGGAGGCCTCTTCAAGTCCTTGCTGCTTCGCCTCATATTCCTCTTCAAGTTTGCGTTTGAAATCCTCAGCCTTTTCCCAACTGCGGGTCTTGGCGCTGCGACGGATGAAGGGGCCATCCGATCCGAGAATGCCATTGATCCACTTTGGGCAGCGGCAACGTTTGTAGTTGATGTCGTCGGAAGGGCAGGGAGGATAGTGGCGGGAGTAAACGGACAGCATGGAAGCGGCCTCGTTGCCGAATCCATTGTACGTTTATTGTACGCTGTTTTCTACTGTTTTATAACTACTTTATTATCAGTAGTTTATAATGGTGGAGGCGGCGGGAGTCGAACCTTTTATCCCCATTTAGATTCTGTAACTTACTGATTCAACGAAGGGACGAAAGTGCCAAAAGGCCTACACAAGCCTGTCCATCGTACAATTATCGTACAATTTTGCTTGTTGAAAGGCCGCCACCCACTCCGAAAAACATCGACCCCATTTCGCGAACAGATCGAAAATACCTCCGTTCACTATTTTCACAATCTAAGTCAGTCGTCCCGCAACGTACGTCTCAAACCCGCGATAGGTTAAATCAGGAAATCCCCGAGTCGGCTGTTATGGAAAGAGCGTATTCGGACGAGTGTTCTTGAGCCTGAAATACCTTCGCCCTAGGATAGGCCTTGGACAGGGTTCTCAGTCGATCACGAAGCTCCAGCGGGCATCTTAATCCGGCTATTATCTCGACAACGGCGTCTGCCGGAAAACTGAAGAGGCATATTGGGTGCGGTATGGCTTCTAGCCGAGCTTCGGCACCCTCCAGTACCCGCAGCATGCGCCACTCCTTCTCGTAAGCCCACTCATCGGATTTTGTCTCAAACCACTCCGTGCCTGTGGTATTGGCCAACGTGACTCTCGGGCGGTTGCGACAGTACTTTACCTGCCGCAAGAAGCCAAATTCGTCTTCGGGCCCTCGTCGAACGGAGAAAAACGGATGGTTCTGGTCAAACCCGATCACGAACCCTTCGTGGTTGTCTGTGTAATGCCCCCACATCAGAAGCGAGTCACGAATTTCGGCAAGACAAAGGACTCCGACGTTTACGTTGAGCGACGAGTTGATCGCCGCTGACACACCGGGCAGGAATTGGGGCTGCAGCAGCTGAAAGAGACCAGGAATGGACGATTTTAATGGACGCAGCAGGTCAACAGCGCTCTCTCCTGGCAGGAGTTTGCTCAATATCGGATACTCTTTCAACTCCCGCCGTAGAATCTCATCAAAGTTCTGCTCTAGGTACTCGCTGAGGTGCTCCTGCGAGGCAGCGGATTCGATATATGGCTTGAATTCGAATGGATCGTTGAATGCAGCAGGTTGAGTAAACCGGATCCTGCGGCGTTCGAGGACGTCGAGGCGAGCAGGGGTCAGATATTTGTATAAGGCCATTTCACCGCATGGCTTCTAGGGCTTGATAGTAGCAGACCACAAGAGCCGGCACGCAGGTCTTCTCACGACGTAATCCGAAAGTGCATCGACCGTCCCGGAGACCAATCACCCTAATTCTCCCCAGCCATTCCTGCCGGGAATAGCTTTCCGCCGAACATTCATTGGACAGCGTGATTGAGTGGGGTTAGCTTTGCGCCAACAGCAGACGATTAGAGGTGCTGCCGGAGGTGCATATGCTACGGTTCCAAGTTTATCTGATCCGCCAATTCCAGCTGCTTCTTCGGTCGAAGTGGACGCATCCAACCGCCGCTGTTTTTGCTCTTCTTCTTTTGATGCCGGTGGCCGCGACGGCACAGGGTTCACCGTTCGACACCGGCTTCAACGCCATCCAAAGCCTTTTCACTGGCACCATTGCGAAGGTTGCAAGTCTGGTTGCAATCGTCATCGGGGGCTACGGATTCGCGCACGGCGAGCCCGGCGCAAAAAAGGCGCTCGCTGGTGTTGCCGCCGGAACGGGCATTGCTGTTATGGCAG
>CAVYPX010000017.1:0-279436 GCA_963770485.1 uncultured Acidobacteriota bacterium | reverse complement strand
ATGATTTTGACCGGGAAACGCTGGAGACGGAAAAAGCCACTTGATTTTCAAGATATGGCTCTATCTCACGCAGCAAACACCCTTTCAGTTGTCCGTACTCGTCCATCATTCCTCGGAGGGCTTGGACTGCGGGAAGAATATCGGCGGCAACTGGATACACGCCCGGCCTGCCGCTGTGGATGTAGCCGTGAAAGGCAATGACATCCACGGGCTTGCCACCTCCGTCGCGCAGGTAATTCTCCATCCATTGCTGCTCTTTAGGGGTCTTCATCGCAGAGGATGCGCTGACCATAACGGCGTTGGGATCAATGCTCCGGATAATGTTGCGGGCGTCTTCGGCCATCCGTAACAGCTGGGCATTGGTCCCGGTCCATTGCTGTTCCATGTAGGGCTCATTCCAAATCTCCCAATAGCGGATGTGCGCGCCGTGACTGTTCTTACTGTGGGCGGCAATGGCGGCGACAAAATCTTTCCAGTGCTGATTCGGTCCCGTGCCATCCGGCTTCAAATCGTCGGGCGGATCACACTGGCCCTTTCCCTGGAAGGCGCAGCTGGAATCATTGGGTCTTGATGTGGCCCATTGGGGCACGCGGCCAAACGCATAGAGAAGTTCGTCGATGCCGTGTTCGTGATATTTCGCCAGCCACCTGTCGAGAATGTCCCAATCGTAGACACCTTTCGAGGGGTTCACCTCGGCCCAGGAAACGCCACTGTCCCACAAGCGCCCGGCTCCAAAAGGTATGCTGGGCCAGGGCTGGCTGATGGCGGTGGGCTTGTGCATTTGCAATCCGAAAAAAGTTGGGGGAATGGGGCCGTTCGGGCCGGGAGCAGCAGCCGAGGATCGCAACCCGATCCAGATCGAGATCCCGGCGATGCAGCAACCCGCGACACTCCAAAAGCTCGCCTTGCGTGGGACGTGAATCACCGAAATCCTCTTCGCGAATATGAGTGGGCTTGCGGGAAGAAAGCCTTGCTCACTGCCGGCGAATGACTTCGTTATAGATGTCCGTCAGCAGTTTGTAGTTTATTTCCGCCGTGTATTTGGTCTCGTACTCCCGTCGCGCTTCCCTTCCCATCGCGTTGATACGCTCCGGATGGTTCCAGGCCCAGTCCATTTTCTCTGCCAGATCGTCCGCCTGCCCAGCAGTGAAATGTAATCCCGTATGTCCATCCGTGACGATCTCTTCCATCGCACCCAGGCGGGAACAGATCACGGGAGTACCACAAGCAAAGGCCTCGGCAATGGTAACCGGGAAATTCTCGTACCATTCGCTGGAAAAAACCAGAAAGCGAGCCTTGCGAATCGTCGCGATGACTTCCGCACGCGGAATCTGTCCCAGAAAACGGATGCCCGACAGGCCTCGCTGCCACGCGATCTCTTCTAACTCCACTCGGTCCGGACCACCACCCAGAATCAGAAGGGGAAAACGCGCCGTTCCTCGTTCCCACGCCGCCAGCAGCGTCATCACCCGTTTCTCGGGAGAGAGCCTGCCCGCGAAGACGGCGTACGAATCTCTTTCGCCTGTCGTGCCCGGGTCGGGCTCTACGAAATTCGGCTTCACGAAAATCCGATCTCCGGGCAAACCGGATTCGATGAATTTCTTGCGGGTAAATTCTGTCAGGGCGATATAAAAATGGGAAGGCTGCGTCCAGGTATGCAGGCCGCGATGAACTGCAATCATACAAGCAATCACGGCCGTAGTGGTCCTGGAATTGTGATAACAGCCGTGCTGCACGCCAGACCATAAGCTCTTGCCGACACAGTCTTCGCACACATGCCCATCCCGGAAGAAAGTGCCCACCGGACACAGAAGACGATAATTGTGCAGGGTGTGAACGACAGGAATTCCAGCCTGCTGGCAAGCCGAGAAAATAGAAGGAGAGATCATGACAAACGTATTGTGCACATGCACAATGCTGGGCTTCTCCCGCTTCAGCAAGGCCGCAAATTCTCTTCGGGAGTCGGTTGCCCAAATGGTTTGTGGGACCAGCGCGAGCTGGCGGAGCCCCTTGTATTGTAAGACCTCATCGTTGCTCCGCACGTAGGTAACCACTTCGTGGCCGGCATGCCGCAGCATGCGGCACTCTTGCTCGAACACAACGTCTTCACCGCCCCGCTGTTGATATGGGTTGTGTACAACCAGAATTTTCACTAGGGCAGGGCTCTCCTCGGGTGTCAAACTGGGAAGTTGCAAGCGGGCGGCTCCCGCTCACCGCCTTGATGATTCAAGTTTAACATGCAACTTCGTATTCAGCTCGCGAGGGACTCGCGGGTTATAAGCATGCTGCCGAGAGCTGGTAGCGGCTCAGTTCGATTGAAGCGTTCTTTGCATAGCGAGGGATCTGGGCGAGCCCCGCGGAAGCGTCGCGTTCCTTGGCACGCAACAATCGCGGGTTTGGCTCGCTTCCACATCAAACTGAGCCACTACCCGAGAGCTGTTCCACAATGTAGGTTTGGCTTGAGATGATACTGTTCTGGAGTTCCGCGATTTTGACCCATTCCGCGGTACCCTCCCACGAGTGCCGAATCTCGCCCCTTGCCTCGGCCCGGAAAACCGCAATGCGGGCCGGCATTACGGCTGCACTTTCGTAGCGGAAAGCAAACTCGCAGCGTTCCGCATGCAGTCCCGTTTCTTCACGAACCTCTCGAATGAGGGTCTGTTCCTCGCTTTCCCAGGGCAAGGCTAACCCTCCTGGGAACGACAATCCCCGCCCATCATTGCGGCGGATCACCAGAAACTGGGTTCCCTCTTGAATGATACCCACCGAAGCGGGCCATGGTCCGAAGATGGGCGCGTGGCGATACATCCAGAATGCCACCCGCGAAACCAGCCAAAACAAGTTCTTCTTGACCCGTTCGATTGACGTCGTTGCAACACCCATAAACGCGAGATATGAACCTGCGGAAAGCACAATCCGAGGGGCTGTTGCTGGTTGAACAATCGTGCTCGGACGAGTTCTCCCTGCACCTGCGTTTTCTGCTCGGGAGAAGCGGCGCAAGAAACGTCTGCACCCAGCGGACCCGGGTGACGTTCCTGAATCCGGCCGGCATGTGCCAGCGGCGCGCGCCAACCTCCCCTTCCCGAGGCGAACCGGTTACTTCATTGTTCTCCCGTCTTACAACGCCAGCAAGTCCTATTTTGACCTCACCTTGCGTTTCAGTACTCCATTGTGTGGTAGTCGCCCCGCCTCGCTGTGATTCTCCAGCAGAATCGGTATGTATCCAATATTCACCGTCCCGTTTTTGATCTGATTAACCTTACTCGGCTGGTACACGGTCCGGTATTGAGTGTACCCGCTTGGCACAGTGTACGTCGTGGATTTACACACATTGTTGTTGCACCCAGTTGTGTAATTGTCGTCCATGTACCACACCAGCTGCGCCTGATAACCATTCGATCCTCCGGTTATGCCGCAGGTCCAAACCCCCTGGTTCCCCTTGTCACCCTTATTTTGTATCCACGGAATCGGCCCAGTGCAAGGGGTGCTGATGGTATTTCCCACCAACCACTGGTAAACGCCCTCCCAAGCGACCCCTGGTTTAAGCACAGTTCCCGGATCGCGGTTGCCGACGACATCGAAGGCTCCCACGGCCATAGCAACCGGGCTGCTCCCCACATTGGTGAACGTGGCTGCATTGAATTGGCTCTTGCATTTGTTCTTGTTGTGACAGTTCTGGAGCGTGGCCACGGTGCCGTCGCCCTTGTTGGCGGTCTCTATGTCGCCGAAGCCGTCGCCGTTGAAATCCTCCACCACAATCGAAACCGGTTGTTTACCTACGGTGTAGGGCGAGCCCAGCGCACCCGTGAAGCCGCCGGCGCTGCCATTGTTCATATATACCGTCACCGTGCCATCGGTCTGGTTGGCCACCGCCAAATCAGGATAGCCGTCCCGGTTGAAATCCGCCACGGCGACCCCGGAGGGACCGTTCCCGACGGTCAAGGGCGAATAGGACGCTTGTGTGAAGCCGCCGCCGCTGCCATTGTTTAACAGCACGCTCACCGTGCCATCGCTGGCATTGGTGACCGCGAGGTCGGGAAACTTGTCCTTATTGAAATCGCCTACCGCGACGGAAGACGGACCATGACCGACGGGATAAGTCGTAGCCGTCCCAAAGCCACCGCTGCCATTGTTCAACAATACGCTCACCGTGCCATCGCCCGCGTTAGTCACCGCAATGTCCGGGTAGCCATCGTTATTGAAATCCGCCACCACTACCGAGGACGGATTCGAACCTCCGGTGCTGTAGGGTGCCGGGGACTGGAAGGTGCCGTCCCCGTTGCCCAACAATACGCTGACCGTGCCCGCCGTCGAGTTGGCCACGACGACATCTAGGTTCTTTGCAGCCCCGGTGAAATAGCCCACGGCCACCGAGACTGGGCTTTTGCCTGCCGCAGAAGTGGTCCCCGCTCCAAAGGTTCCAGGGGATTTATCGCTGTTCAAGTACGCGGTAACGGTGTTGCTGCCTTGGTTGGCCACCACTATGTCGGCCTCTTGGTCGTTGTTAAAGTCCCCCACTGCAGCCGCAGCGGGGGTGCTGCCCGTCCCGTGATTCGACGGCGCCTGGAAGCTGCCATCGCCAAAACCCCACATCACATCCATGCCCCCATTGGCCATGGGCAAGGCCAAGTCCCAGCGGGTGATCCATTCCCACAGTGCCCCGACAAGCGTGTTATCCCACTCGTACCAGTGAAAGCGTTGCACCGGGCCAAACGTCTGATTACTGATTTGCTCGGTTGTGGATAGGTTCAAGGCGTGAAACCGGACGAGAAAGCCAGCCCGCTCATCGGCATCATGCAAACCGGCAATGTTGGCTGCCCAACTGCCTTCCGTATTCCACACCGGCTGGGTCAAGTTGAAACTTTGAAGGATGCCGTAGAAACCACCGCCTTTCGGATTACAGGGATAGGGAATATCGCCCCCGCCCGTGTATCCCTGCACCAAACCTGCGAATGTTTCCGGAATCGGAGCATTCTTCCCGTTGGGTTGAACGTACCCGTGAAAAGCAATTACGTCTGAGTAGCTGCCACCGCCCGCTTGGAAGAACTGTTGCCATCTCGGACAATCATTGTTAAACCTCAGCGAGCCTGACTGACTGACTATGACTGCGTTTGGGTCGATCGACTTGATGATTTGGCGCGCGTCATTACCCATGCGAACCAGTTGCTGCACGGTTGCGGTCCCGTTACCGCCGGTTGGAAAGTGCCAGCGCTTCGGATTGGGATACTCATTCCAAAGCTCCCAGTAGCGAATGCGGCCCGCGGCATGAGCAGCTATGGCGGTGACGAAGTCTTTCCACGCCTGGTTCGTGCCGGTCCCGTCGGGATTGAGGTCCCTGGGTGGATCACACGAGCCGGGTTCGTTGGCACAAAACCTGTCGGTGGGATCAGACGATATCCAGGCAGGCACCCGGCCGAAGCAGTACGTGAGGTCCTGGCCATTCTGCTCGGCATGATTCATCCATATGTTCAGAAGTCTCCAGTCGTATTCCCCTGGCGCAGGGTTGAGTTGCGACCATGCCACGTCGCTGTCCCACAGACGGATTGCGCTGAAAGGGACAACCGGCCAAGGCTCGGCGTTGACCTCTCCTCCCGTCATGGACATGCCGAAGAAAAAGGGCGATACCGGCTGCTGCGCGTGTGCACGCGTGCTTGCCCCTAACAGGGCGAGAATTGTGCAAACCAAAACTGCAAGGCTGAGTCTTGACATCATCCACCTCTCACATACCTGGGTCGAACAGAAACCACCTTCGTGCTTCACCGCTTCCATCCTGCAAAGTCCGCCCAACCGGTCAGCCGGCACGGGCTACCGATCCCTGATTACTGACAGCTGGACAACTTAAACTTAGCGATCTTGCTGTGCCAATTGATAGCCTTGCCCGTCTCATTGGAAGGCAGATACTCGTTCACGTACCAGAACGTACAGTCGTCCACCGGGTCCACCGCCATGCTCGTGTAGTCCCCCCAGTTCTTACTGTTCTCCTGACTTCCGCTGCCGTTCTGAATAATCACCTCGACTGGCTTGGTGTTGTTGATCAAGCTCCATGAAGACGCGCGAATGCCGGGATGAATCTTCCCACTTGATACGCTGTAGCCCACGGCTGCATTGCCGACGTGATCCTGAGCAATGCTGGGCATAAAGCGGTAAGTCGAGGTATCCAGGCTGACCGTGCCGCTTTGATAAAGCGTCGGCGTGCCACTTCCACGCAGTTCGTACCAGGCGATTCCCGTCTGCTGCCTGCTGCCTGTAGGTTGCACCGACTGGCTGACCAGAAACGATTGATAGGTGCCGAAATTCCGATAGGCCATTCGGGGCATGAGCCGGTCGCCCACCGAATTCAACGGGTCGGGTCCGGCCGGTTGGGGAATACAGAACGTATTCCCCGGATTCTTGAGGTTGTAGCATCCCGGCGCAAAGGTGGGAACACTCAGCGAGGACGGCACCAGCTTCGAGTTTCCACCCCAATTGGGATCGAGTTGGAAATCCCACAGGTTGATGGAGTTCGAAGTAGTTGATTTCCCATCACGCACCGGATTCTGGATGCTGACGAAAAACTCGTCTTGACCGGTGGGAGGCGCGGTCGTGCCATCCACATCGGCCGGGACAGGACTGTGGTAAAGATAGGCATCCGTCGCCGTGTATGGGACGCACTGTATCGGTTTCGGAGTGCCCCCGGTCAGCATATGGGTCCGATCCAGCGCGCAGGTCATGATGCCGGCGAAGCTGTAGTTCTTGGTATTCAAAAGATCCATGCCGACGTAGTACGCGTCCGGCCAAGTTCCGATCTTCGGCCAATCCGGAAAGTACTTCCCACCCATCGCCGGATTCAGCAAGAATTCGTAGGCGTACCACGTCAGGCTGCTCGAGGAAAGGTCATCGGTGCTGGAAACGGCGACGCAAAAATAGTAGTTCCCGCTGCTGTCCTTGTTGCTGTGGGCAGCAATGACCCAGCGCGACGCCAGGCGATCAAAAATTATCAGGCCATCTCCGCCAATGCTCTCACAACTGTTCAGTCCTGCGTTCGTAAAGGGTGTCGTACCGAGCTGAGGCTTTGGCCAGACCGCCTTGAACGGGGGCGTTTTACTCCAGGCCTGATACGAAACGTTGGCCCACTCCATGTACTGCAGGGTGCCAATCGCGCCGTTCGGATCGACATCGTGCTCCGCGTGCGGATCGGTGGCAGCGCTAATCCCCTCAAACTTGGTTACCGTCTGGGCCCCTATAAACAATGGAGTTAGCAAACCGAATAATGCGAACAACGCTGATCTGATCATTTCGACACTTCCGATGAGTATTATGTGAGGAGGAGGTGAATCTGGGAGCGGTTCTTGCCAGTGTCCGGACCGGAAAATTCAGGGAGCAAGGGTCATCATCCGATTATCGGACTGCCGACACCACTCAGCAAAAATAAAGCACTGCCCAAATATGCCATCAATGCGTATTGGAGTCAAGCGGTATCGCGGCGGGGTTCGAGCCCGCCAACGCCGGTGTGGGGGCGGTTCGGCTGCCCAGACACCTCGATGTTCTGGCAGACATTAGCAACTTTTTCCCTGAAATGGGGTTCCCACTCTGTGTCCACTTTCCGTCAAGCTAGCACAGCGCGGAACGCACGAGACGGATAGGCCTTCATGACTCGGTGAAGTCTCTGCGGACAGCGCCCTAAGTTCGGAGGCGCGTTAATATATACCTTAAAATCAAGGAGTTTACCGTTGCCTATGAGAAACCATTGGCTAAGTCGCTTGTTAATTCTGCTCGCGTGCTTTGCTCTCGCCGGTTGCGGAGGTGGCAGCTCGAATCAAGGCACCAACGGTGGTGGAGGGGGGAATGGTGGTGGAGGGGGCATTCCGGCAACTCTGTTCGGGCTGCACGATGCTTGGAATGTTTATACGCCCCAAACCAGCTTCGGGGCCGCGAGAATTTGGGACAACGCGAATCGCTGGGACGAACTGTGGCAAAGCGGTGATTGCATACCGGGACAATCTTGGTTGGGAGGTACTTGCACCGCCTCGAACAATAACTGGCATTGGAACGCGCTCGACAAAGCCCTGTCCTCGATCAAATCGCAATGTCCGACGTGCGACGTGATCATCACCAACGGAGGGATTGCCGCCTACGCCAACGGCTGCAATGATGATGGAACAGATTACGACGCAACTCACCAGTGCATTCGAGACGGACTTGGAGGCGCGCCCGCACGTTTGCCCGACGGCGCTTGTGGGAACACTCCTCCGTGGCGTTGCTGGCTACCGCCTGACATCGCGCCCGATGGCTCAGGAACCGACAAGTTCTACATTGATTGGTTCACCTTCGAGGCCACCCACATCGCAGGATTGGATCCCGCCGCGTACGCGATTCCGACCTACTGGGATTTTATGAATGAGTATGACCGGAACCCGTGCACCGCCAGCCAATTTGACCAACAAGCCTGTCCAAGCACTTGCACCGTAAGTGGCTGCGTCGGTGGCGGCAATCTAAACGCGAGCTACACCTGCATCTGTACCTATTCCCAGTTGCAGCGGATCTTCGCCGACATGAAAGCGACCATCGGCCCGATCATGAACAACGGATCGAAGTTCTTTGAGGGGAACACTTCCAGCCCGCAGTCGACAATAAATCAGAACATCATGTACTGCACGGGAAGCCCGCAAACGTCCTGCGGCTGCCCCAGCGGCGCACAGGCGGGCTGTAGCGGTACATGTACGGGAACTGGTTGCCCCAGTGACGGTTCCCGGGGCCTTCACGGGCTTGCAGATGGAATGACCTTTCATGGATATGTCAATGACGGTACTGGGCAAGGCGAAGAGATCATAAGCAAGACCAATAAGCTGAAGAGCGTCTTACAGGGTTCGGATGCGAGCCTGCCGATATGGATGGACGAGGGGAGTTGGTATTGTGATAAACCGCAAGGTGCGGGTAGATGCGGCGTTGGTGTTCCCCTGTCAGATTATGACATGCAGGGAGGATTCGTCGCTCGCTACTGGGTTTCATGTTGGTCAGCCGGACTCGCCCGCTGCTACGCGTACAGATACGACGCGGATTGTAATAAGACAAATGGCAGGGCGGGCGTAGGCACTTTCTGGTGGTATACCGACCCCAACTGCGTTGGGCCAGACAAGGGTCTGTGGTGGAGCGGCAAGGCCTACAACCAAACCTACAACTGGCTGGTCGGCAGTACCTTGACTAGCTCGTGCGCAAACACGGGCTCGAATATCTGGACCTGTAATCTAACTAGTAGCGGAGGAACCCAGGAGCAGATCGTTTGGTGGGACGAGCCGAATTCTACAACCTGGTGCCAAGGCTCCACTCCCATCAAGCACGGCACTTGCGACCACACCACTTATACCTACCCATCGCAGTACGGGCATTACCAGACCATTGATCCAGACCAGGGAACGCAAGCTCTTTCCGGCGGAACGGTGGAGATCACCGGACAGCCGATTTTGTTGACCCCATGAAGCAACGAACTACGGGGAGCCCCGGCTGGGAATAAATGTAGTTGGAGTGGCGGTCGAAGCTCGCAGCATGGCGCCCGCAGGAAGTGGTCGCCCAGCGCAGTCCCGGATCTAGAGACGAATGACTCTGTTGCGTTATGGATTCGCATCAGTTAGATTCTCTTCCGCGTTTTTTGCCGGACTCAATGCCATCGCGCCTCCATCTCGTGTTGGCTGTGCTCGTTCTGGTGACTCCACTGGGATTCGCCGCGGCAGGGTCCGGCAATCCTGCCCGCGATGGAAATCCTGGAACTCAAGCGATTCAACACGTGATCATCATGGTCCAGGAGAACCGCTCCACTGACAACATGTTCCACGGGTTGAAGGGCGCCGATACCGCCGCCTACGGCATGAATTCCAAGGGTCTGAAAATCAAGTTGGAACCGATTCCCTTGATAACCAGCTACGACCTGGGTCACGCCCATGCTCCGTTCGTAGCTGAGTACGACGGCGGCAAGATGGATGGTGCGGACCGGGTCTTCGTGAACTGCCACCAAGGCACAAAGGGATGTATCAATCCCCAGTTCAAATATGTCAGAGAAGCGGACGTTGATGCCTACTTCCAGATGGCGGAGCAGTATGCCTTCGCCGACCGAATGTTCCAGAGCAACCAAGGCGAGAGCTATCCGGCACATCAGTTTGTCATCGCCGGCACTTCCGCTCCGAGCGCGACCAGCGAGATGTTCGTTGCGGACAATCCCAACGGTTTTAGCCATGCGCCATTGCACACTGGATGCACCGCTCCTCCGAACGAATTCGTTCCCTTGATTAATGCCGTGGGCCAGGAGAGACAGATAATCTACCCCTGCTTCGAACATCTCACCCTGATGGATCTGCTCGACGACCAGCAACTCAGTTGGCGCTATTACGCTCCCATGCTAAGTCAGATTTGGACGGCCCCCAATTCGATCAAACATCTGCGTTTGGGCCAGGACTGGCAATACGTGATTGGCGACCCGACGCAGGTCTTGAAAGACATCTCCGGGAATCAACTACCCAATGTGGCTTGGGTAATGCCGCGGGTCGTGTCCTCCGATCATCCGCAAGAGAACGATGGTTCTGGCCCTTCCTGGGTTTCGTCAGTGGTCAACGCGGTCGGCAATAGCCCTTACTGGTCCAGCACTGCCATTTTCATTACCTGGGATGATTGGGGAGGGTGGTACGATCACGTCCCGCGATCATAAATTCCTACCAGTATGGTTTTCGCGTGCCCTTGGTGATCGTGTCTCCGTACGCGATACCTGGCTGCGTATCGCACGTTACCCATGACTTCAGCAGCATCTTGAAGTTTACCGAGACCGTTTTCGACCTGCCCTCGCTCGGGTTCGGCGACGTAAACGCCGACGACCTCACGGATTGCTTCAACTTCGGACAAAAACCCATGACTTTTCATACGATTAAAGCACCACTGGATGCCAATTACTTCCTGAACGACAAGTCGCCACAACCCGATTCTGACGAGTACTGATGGGAAAGCCATGGCCCGCTGTGCCGCTTTGCCGCGGCCGGGGAGGAGCTTTTTTATTGCATTGACCAGGCGATTTGGGTTACATTTACCGACAGCTGTTTCGCGTTCCCCTCACGCTATTCCAGCTCAACTACCGGAGGTTTTGTGCCCTCTTGCCGCGCTTCGCTCTTGCTTCTGCTCATGCTCTCGACTCCGCTGGGGTTCGCCAGCGGCCCAGCCAATGGAGGCAAGGACTCGCCTCCCGGAGTGCAGGTCATTCAACACGTGATTATCATCATGCAGGAGAATCGTTCAACCGACAACCTGTTCCATGGCCTTAAGGGTGCCGACACCGCCAACTACGGCTTCAATTCGAAAGGGCAAAAGATTACCCTGAAGTCGGTGCCGCTGGCCAACAGCTATGGTATAGACCACTACCATCCGGACTTCGTGGCGATGTACGACGGGGGGAAAATGGATGGGGCCGACCTGATCCCAACACAATGCGGGAAGGGCTGCCCGCCAAATCCCCAGTTTGCGTATGTCCCAGAGTCGGACGTGAAACCCTACTTCCAAATGGCCGAGCACTATGCGTTTGCGGATCGAATGTTTCAGAGTAATCAGGGACCGAGCTATCCCGCGCATCAGTTTATTATCGCTGCTACTTCTGCTCCCTCAGCAACCAGCAAACTGTTCGAGGGGGAGGATACATTCGGAATCTCGAAGCCCGCTAAGCATTCTGGTTGCGGTTCTGCTCCCTATATTTTCACTTACTTAATCAATCCCGTGGGCCAAGAAAATCAGGTAGTGTTCCCATGCTTCGAACATCTCACGCTGATGGATCTGCTCGACAACCAGAACCTCAGTTGGCGGTACTACACTTTTAACCTGGATTATGTGTGGACTGGCCCCAATGCGATCAGCCATATTTACAACGGTAAAGATTGGAGCTACGTGATCCCTTCTCCGAAACAAGTGTTGACGGACATCGCCAAGGGTCAATTGGCCAGCGTGAGCTGGGTCACACCTCCGGCACTATCCTCCGATCATCCGCATGGCAACGATGGTTCGGGGCCGTCGTGGGTGGCGTCCATAGTCAACGCGGTCGGCAAGAGCAAGTATTGGAACAGTACCGCCATTTTCATTACTTGGGATGACTGGGGAGGTTGGTACGACCACGTTCCGCCAACGATCATTAACTCTTACATGTACGGTTTTCGCGTGCCTCTGGTCATCGTTTCGCCTTACGCCAAGCCGGGTTACGTGTCGCACGTGACCCACGATTTCAGCAGCGTCGTGAAATTCGTGGAAACGGCTTTCGGCCTGCCGTCGCTCGGGTTTGGCGACGCCTATTCTGACGACCTCACCGACTGCTTCAACTTCAACCAGAAGCCGTTGGTTTTCCATACCATCAAAGCGCCCCTGAAAGCCAAGTACTTCCTCAACGACAATTCCCCGCCTACCAATCCTGAAGATGATTGAGACGTTGTAGCAAGACCCAATCTTGCGATCCAACCTTCCGGCGAACCTCGCCGGTTGGGATACACCATCCATGGCCACTCTTCCGCCCTTTTCTCTGAACTGGGCCTCAGGCCTCTTTTACATGTTCCGCCTGAGGCGTAGGATGGTGCCGTCTCACAGGGAAGGCAATCATGACGAACTTAACGCAACATCGGCACCGGATTACGATGCATCTGAGAGCGTCATGCGCCGCTGTGACGTTAGCGGGCGTCCTTGTGTCAGGTCTGATTCCGGCCCAACCCGCGCAAGCGCAGACTTATAAGCTGCTCTACAGCTTCCACGGGTGGGACGGCACAAATCCCGACGCAGGTTTGGTTCGGGACACGGCGGGAAATCTCTATGGCACCGCCCAATGGGGAGGCACTTACGACAATGGGACGGTATACGAACTGAATAAGAAGGGCTCGCTGACCTTGCTGTATAGCTTCTGTCCGAACGGCGACGGCTGCACGGACGGCTCAAGTCCCGTCGGCGGTTTGATCCGGGACACGCAGGGCAATCTCTATGGCACCACCGCCGGCGGTGGGTCCTCCAACAATGGGGTAGTGTTCACAATGAATACCGGCGGCACCGAGACTGTGCTCTACAGCTTTGCCGGGGGGGCCACCGACGGGTGCATTCCCCAGGGAAATTTGCTCCGGGACAAGACGGGGAATCTCTACGGCATCACTGACTCCTGCGGCGCTTTCGGCTACGGCACGGTGTTCATGCTGGACACGACCGGCACCGAAACCGTGCTGCACAGCTTTACTGGCGGGGCGGACGGAACGTTGCCATCCGCAGGGTTGATCAGGGACAGTCATGGCAATCTCTATGGCGTTACCACCTTTGGCGGTGTCGGTCTCAACTGCTACGGAGGCGCAAGCCAAGGCTGCGGAGTGGTGTACAAGCTGCGTGAGAGCGGCACGTTGACAGTGCTGCACAGCTTCACGGGCGGGACGACGGACGGGTGCTATCCCGAGGGAACTCCGGCTATGGACAAGGACGGCAATCTCTATGGTACGACCGTTCAGTGCGGTTCCTCTTATGAGGGAATCGTGTGGAAGGTGAGCAAGAAGGGTACCGAGACCGTGCTGCATAACCTCGCTGGCGGGTCGTCGGACGGGGCGTATCCCGTCGCAGGTGTGATTCTCGACGCTAAGGGCCACCTCTACGGCGACACCGAGGAGGGCGGCGCTTACGGCTACGGCACGGTGTATGAACTGAGGAAGAAAGCGCTAACCCTGCTGCACAGCTTCGCCGGGTCGGATGGAGAATACCCGGTCGGAGGTTTGATTCGCGACAATAAAGGTAACCTGTATGGCACCACCTACATAGGCGGTAACCCGCAATGGGTTGGAACGGTGTGGAAGCTGACGCTCTAGTCACGATCGCAAGAGCGCGGCAGCGGCGCAACTAAGTGGGCCAGCTTCTCAAAAGATGTGGAAGGGAGGCCTCTTCGAGGCCTCCCCTCAGTACTTCGGAACGGATTGCAGCGGGGAGAGCGGCTGAAATCCGACTCTCACTTGATAACACGCGGTGCTGTTTTCTCGCCAGCAATAAACGCCGCGCCCTGGTCAGTCAGGGTCTTGGTGGCGGCGCAAATCGATCCTGCCGCTAAGGTGTTGGTATTGGTGCCCACCGAAAACCCATATTCGGCGCCGTTTTTTCCGCCGGTCACCTTCAACTCCTGCGCGTAGGTTGACGTGCTGATCCAGCCACCGGTCGGTTTGGTGTAGGTGTAAACCTTCCCCGGTCCCGCACCGACGTGCTTCCCGCTGTTGGAGAAAGGTGCCAGGGGGGCCCCCACCGCGATCTGGGTGCCAGTGTAGTTGATGGCCACGGAAGTGCCGAAGTAATCTTCCTCCACGCCATCCTTAGCGGTTAGTTGGAACGGTTGATCCAGGCTCCCGGTCCAACCGCCGGTCGGCTTGACGAACACGTAGACAGCGCCTTGCGCACCGTTGCCACCAACGTTGGCGGCCTCCGCCCCCGCCGCCACCGTGGTGCCGTCGGGACTGATCGCAATCGAGGAACCGAGAAGGTCCTCGGACAGGCCAGCCGAGTTCGTCAGTTCCGCGGTCTGAGTCGCATTCACCCAGCCGCCGCTGGGCTCAACGAATACATACGCCGCGCCCTGCTCCACGTTGCTGCCCACGGTATGCTGAAGCGCTCCCACCGCTGCAACGCCGTTAAAGGCGCTGACGGACCAACCAAACAGATCCCAGGACTGTCCGTCCAAAGAAGTCAGTTCGGCATTCTGGCTCTGAGCCCCGTTCCATCCGCCCGCGGGCATGGTGAACACATAGGCTGCGCCCTGGTAATAATTGCTGCCGACCTTGTGACCAAAAGCACCAGTGACCACCGACTGGCCGTCATACGCAATGGAACTTCCCAACCAGTCATATTGTCCCCCATCGTTGGCCGTCAGAGTCGCGTTGGGCGTCCCCGTCGTAGCCCAGCTGCCCGTGGATGGCTGGACGTACACATAAGCCTGTCCCTGGTAAGCGTTGCCGCTAAGGGTCACTTGCGACGCTCCAACCGCGATGGCCTTGGAATCGGAACTGATGGCCACAGAGGCGCCAAAATTGTCTCCCGCCTGTCCGTTCGAGTTGGTCAACTCGGCCTGGAAGGTCGAGGTGTTGCTCCAGCCCTTGGCGGGACGCACAAACACATACACAGCTCCTTGCTGGGAGTTTTTTTGCGCCGCTGCGACCACCACGGTCTTGCCATCCTCGCTCACCGAAACAGAGTTGCCAAGGAAGTCGTACTTTGCTGCATCTGAGACTGTGAGTCGCGCCACCTGGACCCACGGGTCTACCACTAGGGGATAAACCGCCCCGACATCTTCCACCTTCAGTCGCAGCTGCCGGCCCTGAACTTCCATCCAGGTGCGCAACTCCTTACCGTTGGCATCGTAGCTGGTGAGGCCTCCGTAAACTACGCTCTCCCGCTGGCCGCGGTCAGTCAGCGTCAGCGCGCTTCCATCTGCATCCGGCGTTGCGGTGAAGTCTCCCGACAGTGCCAGCGCGATGGTCAGCGGCTCGCCCGGCTTCCGTGCGGGCGCTGCAGTCAGGGTGAATCCCTGCTCCAGACCTGCCGGCCCGTTCTCATACCATTCCGTCAGCGCTCCGCGCCGGTACTCCACGCGATTGCGACTCGCATGAGGAGCGGCAGCGCCCCCGTTTTGCAGGCTGTTACCATAACCATAGCCGAGGAACGCCATTCCCAGATCCGTTTTGCCGGCCCGCAGACGCACGCCGTTCGATTTGAACACCGCGCTCAGTTCCTGTTCCGGGTTCTGCGCGCTGAGTTCGCGACCGTGAGTGCTGATCTCATAGCTACGATCCTCTCGTCCCAGAACAGCCGAGATGTTGGCCCGGGCTTCAGCCGGCAGGCTGGACGCGCCTGCAGTTGCCGGGGGATGTGCAACCTCATTCTTGCCAGCCGCAGTGACGGTCTCCGCCGTCCCCGCAACTTGGCCGTATGCAACTGCTGTCGCCAGTGCCAGCAGCATAATCGCGAATCGGTACTTCATCGGTCACCTCGTTTTACGATATTTGCAAGTCACTACTTTGTTGCCCGTTGTGCTACATGTCTCTTGAGGACCAGTCTCTTGACTTGGTGTCCCGGATTCTGACTCTCCAGCAGAATTGGCAAATACCCAATCGGCACGCTGTTGCCCGTGATCGGAAGAACCTGACCATAGACCGTCCGATATTGCACGTACTTGGGATCCGTAGTATAGGCTTCAGTCGTGCACACATTATGGCTGCAGTAATAATTCTGGTTCGAGGGGTCCAGGACCCACACCAGTTGCGCCTGGTAGCCGTTCGGTCCGCTCAGGCCGCAAGTCCAGACCCCGGAGTTGGGCGGAAGCGCCCCGTTGCACGGTGTGCTGATGGTGTTTCCCACCGTCCAGTTTTGCATCGTCTGGTAAGCCATCCCCGGCTTCAGCAGGGTTCCAGGATCGTTATTGCCGATGACCGCAAAGGCGCCCACCGCTATGCCGACGGGGCTGCTGCCCACCTTGGTGGACATGGCCGGATTGAGGATAGTCCCGTTGCACTTCTTGCCCGTACAGTGGATGAGCGTGGACACGGTGTCGTCGCCTTTGTTGGCCGTCACCACGTCGGGGAAACCGTCGCCGTTGAAATCCTCCACCGCGATCGACACCGGCTCGCTGCCCACGGCGTAATTCACCGCGGTTGCAAAGGTGCCGTCGCCATTCCCCACGAGCAAGCTGACATCGTTGCTGCCCTCATTCGCAACGACCAGGCTTAGGTTTCCGGAAACAATGATGTTGCCCGCCACCACCGCCGAGGGGTTCAGGTGCGCGGCGTAAACAGTGGCCGCTCCGAAGGTTCCGTTCCTATTGTTCAACAGCACGCTCACCGTGCCGTCGCGCATATTGGCGACTGCCAGGTCGGCGTAACCGTCTTTGTTGAAATCGCCCACGGCGACCGAGGACGGACCATTACCGGCGGCGTAGGACACCGCCGCCCCGAAACCGCCGCTGCTGCCACGGTTTAACAGCACGCTCACCACGCCGCTGCCCGCGTCGGCCACCGCAATGTCTGGATAGCCGTCGTTATTGAAATCGCCCACGGCCACTGCGGAGGGATTCGAACCTGCGTTGTACGACACCGGCGACTGGAAGGTGCCGTCGCCGTTGCCCAACAATACGCTCACCGTGCCCGCCGTCGAGTCGGCCGTGACCACGTCCAGTTTGCCATCTTTATTGAAATCTCCCGCCGCCACGGAGACCGGGCTGTTGCCCGCGGAGCAGGTTTTTCCTGCCTTGAAAGTGCCGTCGCCGTTGCCCAACATTACCGTGACGTTATTGCTGCCTTGGTTCGCCACCACCATGTCTGCAACTTGGTCGTTGTTAAAGTCCCCGACCGCAGCCGCATTGGGGTTGCTGCCCGCCCCGTGGCTCACCGCTGCCTGGAAGCTGCCATCGCCAAAGCCCTTCATTACACTGACCTCACCCGCAGCATTGGGCAAGACCAGATCCCAGCGCGTGATCCATTGCCACAGTGTGCCGGCAAAGTTGCTATCCCACTCGTACCAATAGAAGCGCTGCACGCCTGCTGACAGGTTCAAGATGTTAAACCGGGCAGCAAAGCCGGCCCGCTCATCCGGATCGGTCAAGCCTGCGATGTTTCCTGCCCAGCTGCCTTCCGTGTCCCACACCGGCGGCATTTGCCCCGGTCCATAATAACCCTGCAGGAAGCCCATGAAACCTTGCTGACCGAAGGGATAGCCGTTGCTGGAAGGCCCCCCGTTCAACATACCCGTGAGAAATTCTGGCTGCGGCAGACCGTTCCCGTTGGGTTGCGTGTAACCGTGAAATGCGATGACGTCGGCGTAATTGCCGCCGCCCCCAGCCATGAACGCTTGCCATCTGGACACGTCGTTGTTAAAGCGCAGCGCTCCCGATTGACTCACAATCACCGCGGTCGGATCGACCTTCTTGATGATCTGACGCGCGTCCTGGGCCATACGAACCAACTGCTGCGCGGTCGCATGTCCGTGCCCTTTATTATCCGGCCAGTGCCAGCGCATAGGATTGGGAAACTCATTCCACAGCTCCCAATAGTGGATGCGCCCGGCCGCATGAGTAGCAATCGCCGTGACGAAATTCCTCCAGTCCTGATCGGTCCCGGTTCCGTCGGAATTGAGATCCTTGGGCGGATCGCAGGAGCCCGGCTCATTGGCACAACTCACGTCGGCGGGTACCGACGAAGCCCATCGAGGTACGCGGCCGAAGCAGTACATGACATCGACCCCGTTCTGCTTGGCATGATTCAGCCAGATATTGAGAAGTCTCCAATCATAGACACCCGGCGCAGGGTTCAGCGTCGACCACGGAACTCCGCTATCCCACAGGCGTATCCCGGAAAAGGAATCCACCGGCCACGGCTCCGCGCCCACTTCTCCACCGGTCATCGACATCCCGAAGAAGAACGGCGATACCGGTTGCTGCGCACTAGCACGCGTCCCCGTCCCGGCCAGCATACAAACCAAACCAGCAACAACGATGAGTTTGAAACTTGACATCATCTACCTTTTGCCTTTCAGATTCGGACCGAATCGAATGACCCCAATTCTTACTGGCCCGCTCCTATCGAACTAGCTCCTCCCCTGGCCGGGTCCGGGTTTGTGACCTTCTTGCCATTGCTCTTACAGCCCGAAACCGAGAAATTCGCGAGCCGGGTGTGCCAAGTAATGGCTTTGCCGGACTCCGTGGAGGGCAGGTACTCGTTCACGTACCAGAAAGTACAGTCGTCCACCGGGTCTACGGTCATGCTGGTGTAGTCACCCCAGAATGCGCTGTTTTGCTGATCTCCGCCGCCGTTCTGAATCGTTAGCTCGATCTTTTTCTGATTGGATCCCAGCTTCCATCCCACCGCGCGAATGCCCGGGTGATTCTTGGTGTTGGAGACGCTGTAACCCATGGCAACATTGCCGACCTTGTCCTGGGCGATGCTGGGCATAAAGCGGTAAACAGTGGTGTCCGGGCTGAACGTTCCACTCTGATGGAGGGCGGGAATATTGGAGCCGTTGCCGCGAAATTCGTACCAGCCGACTCCGGTCTGGCCATTGCTGCCTTTGCCCGTTCGCAGAGTATGGCTAATGAGGAACGACTCGTACGAACCGAAGTTCCGGTACGCCAGCCGAGGCATGAGTCGGTCCCCAACCGTATCCAGAAGGTAGTGACCACCGCCTGGTTTGGTTCCAGGCTGGGGGGCGCAGACCGTGTTGGTAGGCTTCGCCAAGGTGTAACAACCGGGAGTGTAGTTCGGTACCGACAGCGATGAGTTGGTGAATGTCGAGTTACTGGGATTCGTCCAATCCACGTGGAAGTCCCACAGGTTGAGGGAATTGGTGCCGGTGGATTTTCCATCTCGTGGCGGATTCTGAATGCTCAGAAAAAATTCATCGCGGCCGGCAGGCGGCGCCGTTGTCCCCTCAACGTCCGCCGGAATGGGACTATGCTTGAGGTAAGGAGTATAAGGTCCATCTTTGAAACACTGCATCGGGTTCGGGCTGGATCCGGTCAGTAGGTTGGTCCGGTCCATGGCGCAAAATCCGACACCGCTGATCGCGAACCTGTTACTTGGATCCAGAATGTCAAAGCTCAGGTAGTACGCATCCCACCACGTGCCCAACTTCGGCCAGTCCGGAAAATAGGAAACTCCCTTGGAATTCACTCCCAGGATCGGATTCAGCGAGAACTCGTAGGCATACCACGTGAGATTGCTGGCCGTCAGGTCATCGGTGCTGGAAACCGCCATGCAAAAATAGTAGTTGCTGTTCCCCTTGGCCGGCGTAGAGTGCGCCCCGATCACCCAGCGGGATGCGAGACGATCAAACAAAACGAGGCCGTCACCATGAATCGCCGTTTTGGCGCAATCCGGCGTGTTCGTATTGTTGTCCCATGGCGTTTCGCCCGCCAGCGGGGAACTCCACACGTGAGCGAAGCTGCCTTTGTCGAAGGCTTGGAAAGCATTGTTGGTCCACTGCAGATATTGCTTGGTCCCGACTGCCCCGTTGGGATCGACATCGTGGCCCGCCATAAAGTCGGTCGAGGCGTTAATCCCCTCGAACGAGGTCACCGTCTGAGCCTGCATAAGCCAGGGAGCGAGCAAGAATAGCGCTACGAACCACTTGGATTTGATCATCGAGCGAACTGTCTCCGGGTGTTTACTCCTGTGATTGGGGAGGGAAAGTGAAATAACCATACCACATCAACATTTCCTCGCAATAGAGACGAAAGTCTCGTACAGACGAAAGTCTCGTACAGATGATGTGGCAGCCAGTCTTTCAAACACCGTACCGTGCATGATTGTTGACGATTCTGTGTGCCAGAATGCCCAGGTGAAACGCCGCTCGGCGGCTGGTTCCGCTGGGCCCGACTGCGGGTATGAAAGCACCTCCCATACCAAACCGGACCCGGGAATTGCTCTTTATTGCGAGCAACTTAAGAACATTTGCCGGCTTGATCGATGTGTAAACCATTGCACAAGCTGTGAAAACAATCGTTCCGGGTCAAGATTTCACGACACCTTCCCCTCCACCGCTGCCTAGGCTCGCCCGGTCTAGCCTTGCTTCGGCGATGGCGGGCGGCCGCCACCGCACTCAAGGTGTGTGCGTGAGAGTTCAATGAGCGCCAATGCGGTCCCCACGCACATATAGGGTTCCGCCGACGATTCGCAGGACTAAAAATTGTTATGCGCTTGCAACGCGGCGCGCGGCCCGGCGCGGCCATGTGCTGGAAGCAGCTTAGAACACGCTGAAATCAATCAAAAAGCGCCTGAAAGCATACGAACGGCTGTTGTTTTGCATCCACTTTCGCGGGCCATGTGCTGGCACAGATGCCCGGCGCGCGGCGTGCTGGCGGCCCTGTGGCACACTGGACAGCCGAGTTGATACTGGCGGGCCAAGTGGAGTGGATGTCGTGTGCTGGGCGTTATGGCTTACGTGGCGTTGTGTGGTTGGTTGATTGGTTTAATGGGGTGGGGGTGTTGGGGTTGGTGTGGATGATTTCTAGCTTTTTTCTCTACCGTGGTTGCTGGCCGGAAACCGGCAGTTACCCCGAACGAGGGGGTTTTGAGTTCCCATGGGCCTGCGGCCCACCCATGGGGATGAAAGCGCATTTCTGAGGCCGATTGATTCCAAATGAGTTAGGCACGACTTTCGACGGAGTGTAATCGCCTACAGAAATTGACTTGGGCTCGTCGCGGGAAGATACTGAGAGTCGCCACTTTTGGGAGGCGCCATGACACGCCCAACTAAGCAACCCGCCCGTTTTGATCGGTCGGTCCCTCAAAGGCTCAGTAACAGACTCCATTTGACGCTAGGCGCTGTGCTTCTGCTTGCGGTTCTGACACAGGCCCAGACTTTCACCACACTTTACAACTTCGACGGCAACTTCGACGGCATTCATCCGCTCGCAGGTGTAATCATGGATTCGGCTGGCAATCTGTATGGCACCACCGTGTACGGCGGCTACTCGGACCTAGGCGTGGTTTTCGAAGTGAACACCGCTGGCTTGGAAACCGTGCTGCAGAGCTTCTCCGGCTCCGACGGGGAATACCCTGAGACACCGGTGGCTGGGGACAAGGCTGGCAACACCTACGGGACCACCCCCTGGGGAGGCTCTGGCAGCTGCACCCAAGGATGTGGCCTCGTATTCAAGCTCGACACCGCAGGGAACGAAAAGGTGCTGCACAGCTTCACCGGTGGCTCGGACGGCTGCTACCCGTACCAGGGCCTGATCGTGGGCAAATCCGGTAGCTTGTACGGAACTACCTACGGATGCGTCTCCGTCTCTTCCAACAACGGGACGATATTCAAGATTGACAGTACGGGTAAGTTTACAGTTCTCCACAGCTTCGCCGGGTCTCCATCAGACGGCGCGGGGCCACAGCTTGGACATCTGACGGTGGACAAGGCTGGTAACCTCTATGGCAGCACTTTCAATGGTGGCAATTCCGGTAAAGGAGTGCTGTACGAGCTGAGTAAGAAAGGAAAGGTTACGGTGCTTCACAGCTTTGCCGGCGGCACGTCGGACGGCTGCGGTCCCTCCGGGACGGTGGCGCAGGACAAGGCTGGAAACTTCTACGGGACTACCTCCGCTTGCGGTTCCAACAACTACGGGACTATATGGAAGGTGAGCAAGAGAGGCAGGGAGGTCACCTTACACAACTTTGCCGGGGGTACGTCAGACGGGTGCGGCCCTGAGGCGGGCGTGGCTCGCGACGCGAAGGGCAATCTGTATGGGCTCACCTGGGGTTGCGGCGCCAACAATGATGGAGTGTTGTTCGAGTTGAGCGCAAAAGGAACGTTCACTCTGCTGCACAATTTTGACGGCTCGAACGACTATCCTTACGGCGAATTGCTGCGCAGTCCCAACGGCTCGCTGTATGGCACCACCTACGGCTACCACGATTACGGGACGGTGTGGGAGTACTTGCCCTGAGCCACTGCTGTAAGTACGCGGCGATTAAATGGGGGCCCGTTTCTCCGAGTCGGCAACAGGCCCGCTCTGACTGCGTGACTGTTGTAACATCCCGATTACACTCGAAAAAGTTCGCCTTCCGTCTCGTTCCCGCTCCCGCGTGGCGCCAACAAATCAGGAAGGTCGCGGCAGCGACGGATTCGCGCCGTACTTTAAATTTTCAGAATAGAATCATGGGCATTTTTTTGGAGAAATTTCTGGAGCCCGAAAAAGCCCGATGCCGCAATTTCGCGATAGCAAACGCACGGCAAACGCTGAGTGGCGAATCGCTCTGCGAGAAAATCCGGCTCCGTAGCGTTACCAGCAGCATACCCCGATTCTGTGATAGCCCTTGCCAACGGCTCACAAAAGTGAGACTTTAGTCGGTACACAAGAGCGGTGCGAGAAACTTCTCCCTCTGATGCGGGTTGACTGTTGATGGCTGGACGATGGTACGCGGAGATTGTGCATGCTGCGCCGCCATGCCAGGCGTAGCCTGTTCCTATCGCGAACGCGCTTCGGTAGCAAAACTGCGGCGAAATTTTTTAAGGAGGCAGTGATGAGGCTTCGAGGTTGGGCACTCTTACTTGTGGGCGTGTGCGCCATTTCGGCGCTCGTGGGCTGCGGCGGCGGATCAAGTTCGACGACTCCTCCACCGCCGGCGATTTCGGTTTCCTTCAGCACCGCGCCACCGGCATCGCTGCAGGCGAGCACAACCGCTCCGGTCGCCGCGACCGTGGCTAATGATTCGGCGAATGCAGGTGTGGACTGGAGCTGTGCTCCCGCCGGCTCCTGCGGTTCATTCAGCGCTGCGCACACCGCCAGCGGCACCGCGACTACCTACACCGCGCCTGCTTCCGCGCCGACTGGCAATAAGGTCACCATCACCGCGGCCTCGACGGCAGATAGCACGAAAACGATTGCGGGCATAACCACGATCACGGTGCCGACCGTTACATTCAATGCTCCATCCTCATTGGACGTGAACCAGGCCACCCCGTTTACCGCAACGGTTACCAACGACACGACGAAGAAGGGCGTGGACTGGACGTGCAGTCCGGTCGGCACTTGCGGCTCATTCAATCCAACGCACACCGCTAGCGGTGGACAAACTACGTACACCGCGCCTGCCAGCCCAGTCACAGCAAGGATCAAAGCCAGCTCGACTGCGGATCCGACTCAGTTCGTCGCCCCTAACGTCACGATCCTCGGAGTCGCCATCGCGTTCTATCCTCAGCCAACCCCGTCGCTGCTGACTACCGATCCGAACCCGACTTCGATCACCGCTGTAGTCAGTAATGACATCTCCAATGCCGGTGTGGACTGGGCGTGCTCAGGCGTTTGCGGGAATTTCCCCAACGGAACACACACCGCAAGCGGCGTTGCCAACCTGTACATGGTCGGCGCTGCCGGCGCGGCTACCATAACAGCCACTTCCACGGCAGATCCGACGAAAGTGGCGACCGCGATAATCACGGCGTCGGCTAACTTCGGCAACTCCACGATCGGAATGACCGGAGGTGACAGCTATGTGTTCCAGGCAGCGGGAATTGACGCTCATGGGCCGTATCAGCTGACCGGCGCTCTTACTGCCGATGGGGCTGGCAACATCACTGGCGGAGAGCAGCACTACTCCAATACTGTGAGCGTCTACGTCGGCAGCATTACGGGAGGTAGCTACTCGATTGGCACGGACGGACGGGGAACGATCACACTAGATACCGACACTCCAAATGTCGGCGTCGGCGGCGTCGAAACGCTAGGACTCGTCGTGATTGACGGGACGAAGGGTCTGATCACCGAGTTCGATACCTCCGCCACCTCCAGCGGAACGCTCGATCTCCAGACTCCGAAATCGCATCTTTCAGGTGGGTACGCTTTTGTTACATCGGGAGTTAATCTTGCATCGACGCCAAAGCCGCTGGGGTTTGGTGGAATCATCAACGTGGATGGCCCTGGCACCATCTCAGGCAAGGGTAGTGTGGCAGACGATATTGACAACACCACCCAGAACCTGAACCAGACACTAACTGGAACCGTAGCCAGCCCCGATCCTTTCGGGAAAGCGGTGTTTACGCTGACAGCAAGCTTCACAGCTCAGACCGTTGTGCTTGTTGGTTACGTGATTGACGATACCCATGTGAGGTTGATCGAGAACGATACCTATGGCATCACCGCCGGAACCGCACTCGGACAAGGTGCTGCGACCGGAACGTTCACGAACAGCTCATTTAACGCGACGGTCGTCTTTGAAACGCTCGGCCAAAGCACCGTCGGACCGACAGTTTATGCGGGTCTGTTCGCCACTGACGGCGCTGGCAACATCAGTAGCGGCGGCATCGCGGACGAAAACGCTGCTGGCACCCCCACGACGGGCACGCTCGCTGGAACCTACTCGGTCGACCCCAGCAAGACGGGCCGCGTCACGACCACCCTTACCTTTGGTGGAAACCCTGGTCCAACCTTGATGCTCTATTTGACCGGGGACGCCAGCACTCCTGCGCTGATTCTTCAGGTGGATAAAGCGCCCATTGAAACCGCTGGGGCGGCTTACACGCAAGCCACTCCGGGAGCGTACACAGCGGGATCTTTCAATCTGAACTACGCCATGAACTTCGTGGCCTACCCGACCGGCAAGGAGGATGACGGCACAGGTCAAGTCATCGCCGATGGCATAAGCGCCTTGGCCGGAACGATGGACACTAACTATGACTTCGTGCCCACCGTGGGAGGTGAGGCACTCACCGGTACCTTCACGGCGGATCCCAGCGGACGTTTCCAACCCAGCACGCTGACAGAAGGAACTGTTTTCACCGGTCCGGCCAATGTTGTGTTCTACGTCGTGGACGGCACGCGCGTGGTGTTCATCGAAATCGACGCGCAACCTGCACTCGGAGTCTTCCGGTTGCAGGAGCAGTGATTTGTGACGGGGCGCGGCTAGTCGCAGTTAGTGTCGCGCCCCGTCAGTGCGTCATATACCTGGAAGGTCATCCTGACCGGCCTTTGGCCGGGAAGGATCTATGGATCGAGTTGTAAATGCATAGATCCCTCCCCTTGGAGGCGCTCAGGGTCAGGATGAGAGATCAGGGAGCCCGCTCCCCACGGGGCGGGCTTTCCTGCGATAACGTATAACGTATTAAGACGTTGGAGCCACATCCTGGCCTGTAGTTCGAAAGTGCGCACGGATTCTTGCCTCTGGCCGAACCCTTGCCCGTCGAACCTGGTCTGCCTAACTTGGCCCGTCGAGCTTGGACTGCGTTTTGGTGGCGAATCATGCGGCAAAAAAGGGGAGGTTGTATGACGACCAGACAATGGATTCTTCTGCTGATCGGCTGTTGCATGATCGCGGCTCTGGTGGGATGCGGAGGAGGGTCGAGTTCGACCACGCCCCCGCCTCCGCCACCGATTTCAGTTTCCTTCAGTACCGCGCCACCCGCGTCGCTCGAGCCAAGCAAGACCGCTCCCGTCGCCGCGACCGTGTCCAATGATTCGTCAAACGCGGGCGTCGACTGGTCGTGCACTCCAGCCAGCACTTGCGGCTCGTTCAATCCTACGCACACGGCCAGCGCCGCCGCCACTACCTACACCGCGCCCGCCGCAGCGCCCTCTGGCGGCAAAGTAACCATCACCGCGACCTCGACCGCGGATAACACCAAGTCGGCTGCAGGCAGCGTCACGATCAGCACGATTACTTTCAATCAGGCGCCACCCGTATCTCTTCAGGTTAACTCCAGGGCGAATGTTGCCGCCACGGTCGCGAACGACAGCTCGCAAAGCGGCGGCGTCGATTGGACCTGCGCCCCCGCAAATTCGTGCGGCTCGTTCAATCCTACGCACACCGCCAGCGGCGTTGCCACCAGCTACACGGCGCCCCCATCTGTTCCTTCAGGCAACAAAGTGACCGTCACTGCCACCTCGACCGCATATAAGGAATCCGTATCAGCGACTGTGACAATTATCGGTGGCAACAGTGGGATTTCGGTTTCGTTCGACCCGCCTCCGCCGAACAACATGCAGATCAACGCCCAGGCTCAAGTTGGCGCCCAGGTGACAGGTGACAATTCGAACGCGGGGGTGGACTGGAGTTGCGTACCCGTGGGGTCGTGCGGTTCATTCAATCCCACGCATACGGCCAGCACCGTCGAGACGACCTACACGGCGCCTGCCCAAATCCCGGTGCACCACGCCGTAACCATAACCGCAACCTCCACAGCGGATAACAACAAGTTCGTTTCGGATTATGTTGGCATCACCGGAAATTCGCCGATCGTGGTGGTATTTGATCCCCAGCCGTCACCATTTTTCATTGTTAATAACAGCAGCACGATGACTGCGCTGGTTGCCAATGATCAGGGGAACGCGGGTGTGGACTGGTCGTGCGTTCCGGCGGGCTGCGGATCCTTCAATCCCACGCACACGGCAAGTGGCCAGTCGACGAACTACACCGCGCCTGGCTCGGCCGTCAGTGCTGTGATAACCGCAGCGTCAACCACGAACAGTAGTGCCTACACTTCCGCCAACGTCACCGTCGCGACCAGCTTCGGCAACGCGGCGTTGAATGGAAGCTATGTGTTCGCGGCCAGCGGAAGAGATTACTGGCCCTACAACCAGAAAGTGCCGGGCGTCCCGCCTGGAGCTTATCAAGTCACGGGAGTGTTTACTGCCGACGGAAGCGGGAACATCACGGGCGGAGAGCAGATTTATTCCGACCAACCGCAGGTTGCAACAGATCAGATTTCACCAACTGGCAGCAGCTACACAATCGGCGCGGACGGACGCGGCACGATCACACTGAACACGGGAGACACAGGCATCGGTGTGGGCGGAGTGGAAACTTTCAGTGTGGTGCTGCTCAACGGCACACAAGGCATGGTGACGCAGTTTGACGCGTCGGCCAGTTCGAGTGGAACCCTCGACCTGCAGACTCCGTACAGCAAGGCGAATGCGCTCACCGGCGGTTATGCTTTTGTGACCAATGGGGTGGAATTTGCATACACCAAAGCGCCGCTCGGTATTGGAGGCGTGTTCAATGTGGATGGTGCCGGTACGATTTCCGGATCTGGCAGTGTGGTGGACATTAACGACAACGGCACGGTGAGCACTGGAATTCAGTTGGCCGCGAACCAATCCACGGTGGCGAATCCGGATCCGTTCGGCAAAGTCGTAGCCAATCTGACCCTAAGCACGGGCGCACCCCTGACCTACGTTGGCTACATTGTTGACGACACGCACGTGAAACTGGTCGAGAAAGACCGTGAAACCAACGCCATTTATGGCACGACTGGCGGGGCGGCCTACGCCCAGGGAAGCAGCACTGGGAAATTCACCACAAATGCTGCATTCAGCGCGACTGTCGTTTACAGTACCGAGGGCTATAGCACCGTAGGCACGACCACCCTCCTGCCCACGGTCTACGCCGGCCTCTTCACCGCCGACGGCGGGGGTAACATCAGCAATGGATATACCGACCTAAATCAGTTTGGAACAGTGATCAGCGATACGCTCACCGGGAGTTACGCAGTTGACTCCACCGGAACGGGGCGCGTCACCACGAGCGGCATGTTCTATGGCAGCAACGGCCAGGGCCCGACCTGGATTCTCTATCTGACCGGAGCCACGGATGCACCGGCGCTGATCCTCCAGGTGGATAGCAGTCCCTTTATTGAAACTGTCGGGACGACCTACACGCAAGCGCCAAGTCTGAGCGTCTCTTCCTTCACTGGCCCGTATGGCATGGGCTTCTCTTTCTCACCGTCAACCGGAGGCGAGGACGATGGCACAGGCCAGGCCACAGCCAGCGGAGCCGCCGGCCTAGCCGGCACAGAGGATCTCAACGTTTGCAATTTTGACACTACGACTAAGCTGTGCTCGTCCTTTACACCGAATCCGGGTCTGACGCTTTCGGGTGGCCCGTTCACGGACGACCCCACATACGCCGGACGTTTTACGGGAACACTGAACGACGGCACGGCCTTTAACCTTGATCCCATCGCGTTCTACATGGCCGACGGCACACGGGTGTTATTCATTGATACCGGTGCCCAACCGGCGTTAGGAGTGTTCCGGCAACAACAGTAGTGAATTGTCGCAACATGGTTTGAGGCTCAAGCTTCGAGCTCGTTGAGCGCTCACCCGGACAGCGCGGTCGGCGCGACGCGGATCAGGAATGAGTCTTCGCAATGCGTTGGGTTTGCACAATCGCCCGAAGGGCAGCCGCTCCACGGCTGCCCTTCTATGATTTGGTTGTCAAGGAACTGCAGGGACAATGATTCCGGGGGTGACCACAAGGTCTCCGAGCAAGAGCGGGCGACGGCAAGTGCATCCCAAGAGGCGCAGGACTTTACTGACCTCGCTCTCCGGTCCCACCAGATCAAGAATTGGCGCGAGCGGTAAACAGTCCACAACGAAACTTGCAAGTGAAAATGCAGTCAAAATGCTGACCACGTCCGCCGACGGATTCGCGTAACGGGAAAACACTTCGCGCATCAATGAAACCAAACCTGCAACGGATCCGAACGGCCGACTACCGGGTGAAAACCGAACCGCTTGCGCGAGACCGGCATTAATGGGCCTGCAACGTACGTCTGGCCCTGATAGGAAACCTGTGGTGCTGCCGTGCTCCGGCGCCCGTTCCAAGGTTGCAAGCAAAGATGATTGGGATGCTCGGGGTCAACGACCGCTTCGATCAGCAGGTTGGGAGAAACTTCACCGTAAGTCTCTGTGACCGCGCCCTTCGATAGGGTCTCGCCGCCGCAGGCCGCCGCCGACTTCGTTGCCACCAGCGGGCTAGCCTGAGAACGCATTTTCCACCCTGGTTCACCTGCGCGCTTCCAAGGTGGCGGCTTCCACAATTTCCTCATGCTCCCCACAGGTCCTCCTGGCCGCTTCCGAGGCAGGAAACAGCGGCCCTGAACTCGGCCTTTCGGACACCCGCCTCCATGTACTAACGGAATCTTCTCTATTCCAGGCAGAACCCTCACAATCCATGACGTTATGCGACTCCCCCGTATAGCAGCCGACTTTTCTTCCGCCTGCACAATCCCAGGCCGTCGCGTGTGGACCTGCGCCCGAGCCGCCGCCGTAACCGGGCATTCCAGCGCCACCATCTCTCACGCCACCATCGTCACCGAACTCGGGTGTTCCCGGGTTCAGCCTCTGGCTGACTCTGTTTCGAATCGCCTCATTGGGAGCGAAAAATGAATTGGCAAAAACGGCTCTTCCATATTGGCCTGCTGATCACGGCTCTAATAATCCCTACACTGAGCCAAGCTAGCAAGAAAGATCCACTGGCAGTGCTGACGACTCGAATACCGCTGGCCCGGCAAAATGGTCGCTATCAGTTCAAACTCTA
Organism: uncultured Acidobacteriota bacterium; assembly: GCA_963770485.1. Lineage (GTDB taxonomy): Bacteria > Acidobacteriota > Terriglobia > Terriglobales > Acidobacteriaceae > CAVVEC01. The sequence goes on along the minus strand of CAVYPX010000017.1, from coordinate 249,641 downwards.
CGCGTCGAACGGGACGCCTCCTTTCACCTGGACCGTGAGCGGACTCGCCGGATCGGGACTGCAGGCCCATTCCGATGGAACCATTTCCGGAATCGCGAGAACTCTTGGCACTTACAATTTGACGGTGGAGGTCACGGATTCTTCCGTTCCTCCGAAGAAGGCTCAGAGTCTCTTAGATCTGGCCGTCTATGACCGCGGCTTGCGGGGAGCGATCCCACAGTATTTTTTTGGATTACATGTACACAATACGCAAACCGATTGGCCTAGCGTTTCCAGTCAAGTCAACCCGTTTGGCTTGGTCCGCCTATGGGACGACGGCGTCGCCTGGGCGCAGATTCAGAAGAACCAGGGTGGCCCGGATTGGACCCTCCTGGACAAGTACACCAAACTCGCCCAAGCCAACGGTATTGGCGTGCTGTACGAAGTGTCTTCGACTCCTACCTGGGCGTCCTCCGATCCGGGGGATACGTCATGCAAGTACGAGCCGGGAAGTTGTGATGCTCCCGCCGACTGGCAGACCTTTGATGATTTTGTCACCGCATTGGTTTCGCGTTACACCGCCACCGGAGTGCAGACAGGATGTCCTACCACGGACCCTCAATGCCATGGCATCATCCGGAACTACGAGTTGTGGAACGAACCGTTTGTTGTTCGCGAGTGGAATCCAGCTCAGAAGAAATACAACTACGATCCCGTCCTGACCATGGGAGGCTTCGTAAAGATGACGCAAGACGGCCAGCGTATTATCAAAAGCATCGATCCGCGTGCCCTTGTTGATTCCCCATCCGGCGACTTCCAATTCTTTTCCAAGTACTGGGCCACGCCAGGCGCCGTCATGAACTTTGACCGCGTGGACCTTCATGCCTATCCGGTCACACAAAATCACCAGTCCCTTTATCCGGTGCCGGAAGGCATGATCAACCAAACCCGGCTGGTAGTCGACCTGATGGCGACGTATCACATCACGAGCCCTCTGATGAACACGGAAGGATCGTGGTGGCACTTTACGCCCCCCACTCAAGATGCCCAGGCTGCCTATGCGGCCCGATATGTGCTGCTTGAAGTCGCCATGAGAATGAAGAAATCTTTCTGGGATGCGTGGACGGGGATGGCCCCGCTGTATAACCCCAACAACGACCCCGGCGAATTGACTGCCGGAGGTGCAGGGTACCAGGAGGTTGCAGCTTGGCTGCTGGGAGCAAACATGCAGTCGTCGGGCTGCCTTGATAAGTCAGGAAACTTTCAGCCGAACATCTATGAATGCACGGGATGGAATGGAACCTATGTTGTCAATCTGAGTCGCCGGCAAGGGTACCGGGGACAGGCGGTCTGGTACCTCAAAACCACCGACGGTGTCGGCGTTGATTGGAATGCTACCTCGAGCTATAAAGTTCCGCCTGGCTTTACTCAATACGTGGACCTGAACGGAAATGTCCACCCCATTTCGCAATCCCACATGATGGTTGGCGCCTCCCCCATTCTGCTGCAGAATAAGTCAGTGGCTGGCCAGGAAGTGAACTGGCCACTAGGTGGCCCGAAGGCAAATGGCCCAAACGGAGGCCGGCCCCGCGTGTTCGGGCCCTAGAGACTCTGAAATCGCGAGTTCACCACAGGCTGCTACAACTTTAAAGCCTGTGGCGGCTGGCGCGAGTGGTCCTGACACGCCAGTTCACGGGTTTCTTACGCTTGCCAACCATCGTATCGCCGTGCCTCCGCCTTCGCGCAATGCGCCCTCGGTCCCAAGAAAGGGGCGGCGGGGCAATTACGGGGTGAGCATGAACACCGTCCCTACGCGCTGTTGCAGGGGCGCATACTTACCGCCTTTGTTCGTGGTCCCGTACAGGTTACCGGCACTGTCCCGCACTAACCCTCCGAACGGCCATGCTCCGTCTATAAACTTTCCGCGATGCCCTTCAAAGGTGTGCAGCACGGTTTCCTTGTTGGTCGTATCGAGCTTGAACACCGTTCCGCAGCCCTTCAGACCACAGCTAAGATCGCCGCCATTGTAGGTGGTGCCATAGACATTGCCAGAAGTGTCCAGAATCACACCGGCGTAGGGATTCGCTCCGTCCCCTTTGATGCCAGTGAAGCTGTACAGTACGTTCTCCTGTCCGCTGGTATCGAGCTTGAATACCGTTCCGTAGCCAGCGGCGCCGCCGCCGTCGGTGGTTCCATAGAGGTTGCCCGTATTATCCTGGACCAAACCCGCGAAGGGATTTGCACCGTCCGGCGCTCCGGTGAAGCTGTACAGCACGGTCTCCTTGCCGCTGGTATCCAGCTCGAATACCGCTCCATAGCCGGCGGCGCCCCCTCCATAAGTGGCGCCGTAGAGATTGCCAGCCGAATCTAGGATCACACCTCCGTAAGGATATGCTCCGTCCGGCGTCCCGGTGAAGCTATACAGCACGGTCTCCTTGCCACTGGTATTCACCTTGAAGACGATTCCGCTGTAGGACGCGCCGCCGCCGTACGGGGTGGTACCGTAGAGATTGCCGGCCGCATCCATGACTACACCGGCAAAAGGATACAGCCCGTCGCCCGCAGTCCCACCGAAGCTGTGCAAAACGGTTTCCTGGCCGGTCGAATCCAGCTTGAACACTGTTCCATAGCCGAAAAATCCGCCCGCGAAAGTCGCGCCGTAGAGATTTTTCGCCCCGTCCAGAATCACGCCGCCGCGCAGGGGATATTCTCCGTCCCCTGCCCCCTTGAAGCTGTACATCACGGTCTGGTGTCCCAAGGAATCCCGTTTGAACACCGTTCCGTAGCCGGCGCCGCCCCCGTATGTGGTGCCATAGATGTTGCCTAAGTTGTCGAAGGTCAAGCTTGCCTGGGGATAAGCCCCGTCGGGTTGGCCCTTGAACGAATGCAACAGTTTGTAGGTCTGCGCTTGGGCCGGATGGCCAAGCACCGCGGCTGCCAGCACAATCCAGAAGGCGAGCTCGGCACTCGCGGCTCGCAGGCAATTTCCAGAGATCAGGTGTTGATGTCGCGTTGTGTCGGTCATGGTGGCTTTTTCCGTATCGAAGCCGGCGCTCTTATTTCAACAAATCTGCTTGATATGCTCCGCCGTTTCGTGTTACTCCCCGGACAGTGGCGTCCCAGAACTTCTCCGCCCCCCAGCCCGCAGCGATCTATGCCAATCGTTATTGTGCAGTATTACCACGAGGCGGGCCCACATCCAACTTTGGACTGAATCTCTTGGTTTTTGGTTCCGGTCCGGCCGGCGCCCTCCCCCGTTCAGGTTTCGGATTATCCCTCTCCTCGGATCATCCGTCAATATGCAGGTATTTGCACTTATCGACAGCATCCTTCATGGGAAGGGGATCCGGGTCTGCGACCTGAAGTGTTTTGCCATAGATGCAGACCTGGCTGAAAAAAGCGGTTTCTCTGTGGTATTCTGACTCATTGTCAATCGGGGTCCGAGTTCTCTCCTTCGAAGTAGGCCGAAAGTCTCTTTGCCATCTGTCGCAGGAGCCGTAGGATGGTTGGGCTGTAAAAGGAGAGCGATCATGACGAACTCAGTGCGACAGCGGGGCTGGATTTCGCGGGTGAGCCTGCGAGCGGCAAGGGCCGCGCTGGTTTCAGCACTGGTACTTGTGCCCGCCGTCGTTGCCACCCAATTCGCCTGGGCACAGTCAAACAATCCCGAAAGCACCACTGGGCTACGTGCAGGATCGCAAGTAATCCAACACGTGATTATCGTAATGCAGGAGAATCGCAGCACGGACAACTTGTTTCATGACGAAAAGCTGATCGCGAACGGCGCGGACATCGCCAGTTACGGTCTGAATTCGAAGGGCAAGCGTATTCCGCTTACGCCAGTGTCACTGACGGCTGGTTATGATCTCTATCACAGCCACCATTCGTTCGAGCTGATGTACGACGGGGGCAAAATGGATGGAGCAAACCTTATTCCAGTGCAGTGCGGTAAGAATAAGAAGTGCATCCCAAATCCCCAGTTCAAGTATATCGAGCCCTCGCAGTTGGCGCCCTACTTCCAAATAGCCGAGCAGTTCACCTTCGCCGACCGAATGTTTCAGACCAACGAAGGAACCAGCTTCCCGGGGCATCAGTTTATTTTTGCCGGGACTTCGGCACCCAGCGCCACTAGCAATTTATTTGCCGCCGAGGATGTGGTTGGTTTCCTACATGCTAATTGGGACATGGGGTGCGCGGGTTCTCCAAAGGCAACCGTTCGGTTGATTGATCCTTCGGGTCTCGAGTCACAGAGGATATTTCCGTGCTTCGAGCACCTCACGCTGACGGATCTGCTCGATGCCCAGGGACTGACCTGGCGCTACTATGCCACGGCCGCGAACAGTATCTGGACTGCCCCGAACGCGATTCAGCATATCCGTTTCGGTCCGGATTGGGCGAACGTCATTCTTCCTCAGACGCAGATATTTACCGACATCGCTAATGGTCAACTCCCCAGTGTCAGCTGGGTGACGCCAAGCGGACAGGCTTCCGATCACCCCTGGATGAACACGGGTTTAGGACCGTCGTGGGTAGCGTCCGTTGTCAATGCGGTTGGCACGAGCCAGTATTGGAACAGTACGGCCATCTTCATCACCTGGGATGACTGGGGAGGGTGGTACGACCATGTTCCGCCGCCCCAGGTCTTGGTGGATTGCCAGCAATGGGGTTGCGGGTATGTGTATGGCTTTCGCGTGCCCCTGATCGTGGTTTCGCCTTACGCCAAGCAGAGTTACATTTCTCACGTGAATCATGACTTTGGCAGCATCCTGAAATTCACAGAAGAAGTCTTCAACTTGCCGTCGCTGGGATATGCGGATGCCTACGCCGATGATCTTTCGGATTGCTTCAACTTTAACCAGGGGCCGAAGAGGTTCCGCACAATTGCAGCCCCGCACGATGCTGACTACTTTCTCAATGACCGGACGCCGCCAACCCCTGCCGACACCGATTGATGCCCCGGGTGCCGGGTTTCTTCTTTCCCTGCCTCTTCGCGCGTTCCTCTGGGTAGCGCCCAAATTTCAGCAGCGTCGTCTTCTCCGGGTGAAGTGTCAAACGTATTTTGCAAACCGCTTCGGTAAGACGTTCTGACAAATAGCACCAACGCAGATTTCAGACACTACCAAATTGTCTAGTTGCATTGACGACGCGGTTTGGGTTAGATTTACGTTCGGCTGTTCTGCGGTTCCTTCCCGCTGTTCCAGCTCAACTACTGGAGGGTTTCGTGCTGTCTCGCTTCGCTTCCTTCTTGCTTCTGCTCCTGCTCTCGACTCCGCTGGCGTTTGCCACTGACCAAGCGAACGGAGGCAAAGACTCGCCTCCCGGAGTGCAGGTCATTCAACACGTGATTATCATCATGCAGGAGAATCGTTCAACCGACAACCTGTTCCATGGCCTTAAGGGTGCCGACACCGCCAACTACGGCTTCAATTCGAAAGGACAAAAGATTACCCTGGAGCCGGTGAAGCTGGCCAACAGCTATGGTCTGGACCATTATCATCCTGACTTCGTGTGGATGTATGACGGGGGAAAAATGGATGGGGCCGACCTGATCCCAGTACAATGCGGCACCGGCTGCCCGCCAAATCCCCAGTTTGCGTATGTCCCAGAGTCGGACGTGAAACCCTACTTCCAAATGGCCGAGCACTATGCGTTTGCGGATCGAATGTTTCAGAGTAATCAGGGACCGAGCTATCCCGCGCATCAGTTTATTATCGCTGCTACTTCTGCTCCCTCAGCAACCAGCAAACTGTTCGAGGGGGAGGATACATTCGGAATCTCGAAGCCCGCTAAGCATTCTGGTTGCGGTTCTGCTCCCTATATTTTCACTTACTTAATCAATCCCGTGGGCCAAGAAAAACAGGTAATGTTCCCATGCTTCGAACATCTCACGTTGATGGATCTGCTCGACAACCAGAACCTCAGTTGGCGCTACTACACGGTGTCGCTGGATTACGTCTGGACCGGCCCCAACGTGATTAGCCATATTTACCACAGTAAAGATTGGAGCTACGTGATCCCTTCTCCGAAACAAGTGTTGACGGACATCGCCAAGGGTCACTTGGCCAACGTGAGCTGGGTTATACCTCCGGGGCTTTCGTCCGATCATCCGCATGGCAACGATGGTTCGGGGCCGTCGTGGGTGGCTTCCGTGGTCAACGCGGTGGGCAAGAGCAAGTATTGGAACAGTACCGCCATTTTCGTCACTTGGGATGACTGGGGAGGTTGGTACGACCACGTTCCGCCACCGATCATTAACTCTTACATGTACGGTTTTCGCGTGCCTCTGGTCGTCATTTCGCCTTACGCCAAGCCGGGTTACGTGTCGCACGTGACCCACGATTTCAGCAGCGTCGTGAAATTCGTGGAAACGGCTTTCGGCCTGCCTTCACTCGGGTTTGGCGACGCCTACTCTGACGACCTCACCGACTGCTTCAACTTCAACCAGAAGCCGTTGGTTTTCCATACCATCAAAGCGCCCCTGAAAGCCAAGTACTTCCTCAACGACAATTCCCCGCCTACCGATCCCGACGACGACTGAGAGGTTCTAACAAAATGGTCATCGGCGGCTACCCACCCGCACAGGGATAAAAGTGGTAGGCGGCAGCGCGTGGGCAAAACGGGCCAAGGTCGAAGGTTACTGGTGCCATCGAGCCTGGAACAAAATGGACCCGAGTGCTGCGCCACAGGCAGCCCACAACTCCCATAAGAGTTCCTTCGGCTGCCGAAATTCCAGTCCGATTCGGGTGCCTCGTCGAGCGGATCGAATCAACTGCGAATATCCTTAATGAGCTGCTGCATGACTGACTACCCCGCCAACCAGCTACCGAAAACAAAGAGAGGTGTCTCCCAGTGACTGCCTGCCTTGTACACCAGTTGCCTTCTCTGGAAGGGTCTCCCAGATGCCGCAAACCCTTTCATGTTGCAAAGTCTTTCATATTGACAGGGGATTCGCGAAGGGGGAGACTGGTTGGCCTCGGCTGTCCCAAGTCGCCCGCCGCGATAGTAGCCGATTCGGCATCTTGAATATAGTTCCCGGGAGGTAACGCTTATGCACCGCAAGAGGTCTTCTGTCGCCCCAAGCATAGCTATGGCGATCTTCACTGTGGTTCTGATGTTGGCGACCGCCGATGGGCAGACGGTGAAGGTCCTGCATTCCTTCGGAGCCGGCTCGGACGGGCAATTTCCGTTCGCGGCTGTGATCTTCGACAGCTCGGGCAAGCTTTATGGTACCACCTACGAGGGTGGCACGGGACCGTGTCACAACGGCTGTGGCATCGCCTTCGAGTTGACGCCTGGGTCCAAGGGCAAGTGGACTGAGAACATACTCTACAACTTTCAAGGACGTCCCTCAGATGCGGGCAAGCCCAGCGCCAGTCTGATTTTTGACGGCTCCGGCAATCTCTATGGCACAACACGCTACGGTGGCCCCACAAGTTGTACCTACGCATGCGGCACAGTTTTTGAATTGTCACCCGGTAACGGCACGTGGACGGAAACCATCCTCCACGCCTTTACCGGCGGCAGCGATGGCGAGAACCCCTTTGCGGAACTGATCTTCGACAAAACAGGCAATCTCTACAGCACCACTAACGGCGGAGGCACTTATGGCAAAGGTACGGTATTTGAGCTTTCGCCCTCAAACAACGGCTGGACCAAGACTGTGCTCTACAACTTCAAGGGCAGAGACGGAAACGGCCCCCTCGCCGGGCTGATCTTCGACCAGTCTGGCAATTTGTATGGAACGACTGGCCGCGGCGGCACCAAAGGGCATGGAGTGGTTTTTGAATTGACGCCTTCCTCCAAGGGGAAATGGACAGAAACCGTGCTTCATCACTTTGCTGGATCGCCCACCGACGGGATCGAACCCGACGCCGACCTCCTCATGGACACTGCCGGCAATCTGTACAGCACCACCCGCTACGGCGGTTCCGGAACCGCCTGCAAGGACGGTTGCGGCGTGGTGTTCGAGTTAAGCCCGTCGAACGGCAAATGGACCGAGAGCTTCGTGTATTCCTTTACCGGCAACCCAGATGGGGCTACTCCATTCGCTGGGTTGACCTTCGACAGTACGGGCAATCTTTATGGCACGACTGATACGGGCGGTCCGAAAAATGACGGCGTAATCTTCAAGTTAACCCCTGCCAACGGCGGATGGACGGAAAGCGTGGTGTATTCGTTCCGAGGTTGGCCGAGGGACGGAGCCCGTTCCTACGCGAACCTGATTTCTGACGGGAAAGGCAATTTCTATGGCGCGACCATCTTCGGGGGCGCCAATGACCCGGGAACCATATTTGAGTTCACGCCTTAAGCTGCGTCTTTGCGGCCGCTCCCGCCCGATGATCGTCGCCTTTGATGCTACTGCCCCTGATCGCTTCAGCGGCCGGGGCGAGTGGCCACCTCGCCACGGTCGCGGCAGCATTGCTTCCGACTAGGGCGTTACCTTCCACACTGTCCCAGAGCCCTGCACTCCACCCGCGAACGAGGTGCCGTAAAGATTGCCTGTTCCATCCAGGGTCACGCCTCCGAAGGGGGTGTCCCCGTCCGGCCCGTTGAACCCGTGCAGCAGGGTTAGCGTGCCATTCTGATTCAGTTCATACACCGCTCCGAGGCCGAAAGCGTCGCCACCCTCGGTGTCACCGTAGAGGTTACCCTGCGCGTCCAGAATCACACCTGAGCCGGGATATGCCCCGTCCGTCGACCTACCAATGAAGCTATGCAGCACGGTCTCGGTGCCCGCCGTGCTCAACTCCCATACGATTCCCTTGTTGCGCGAACCGCACAACTCGGCGCTACCATAGAGATTGCCTGCATTGTCCATAGCCGGAGTTCCGAAGGGATTGCATCCATCCGCGGTTCCCCCCGCGAAGGCATGGAGCACGGTCAACGTGCCGCTCGAACTCAGCATGTACACCACTCCCTCACCGGAAGTGCCGCCTTCATCGGTCACGCCGTAGAAGTCGCCTTTCTTGTCTCTGAGCAAACTGGTCCACAAGGGATATGCCCCGTCTGACGCGCCCCCGGCAAAGCTGTGCAGCAGCGTCTCAGTGCCGGTCGTATCTATCTTGAACACTGTTCCGTACCCGGAAGCCCCGCAGAACTCGGTGGTGCCGTAGAGATTACCCGCTGCGTCGCGGATCAAACCTCCGTAGGGATTGCAGCCGTCTGCGGTGCCGCCGGCGAAGGTGTGCAGCACGGTTTCTTTGCCGCTCTTACTCAGCTCGAACACGATTCCGGCCCCCGAGGATCCGCCATACGCGGTTGTGCCAAAAATAGTTCCGTTCGGTTCCCGGACCAGTCCTGCGAACGGATATTTACCGTCCTTGCCCCCGGCAAAGGTATGCAGCACAGTCTCGGTGCCACTGGAACTCACCTTGAACACCACTCCGTAGCCGGCTCCGCCGTACTCGGCGGTGCCGTACAGATTGCCCGCGGCATCCCGCACCAAACCTGCGTAGGGATACCCGCCGTCCTTCCCCCCAGTGAAGCTGTGCAGCAGTGTGAAAGTCTGTGCTTGCGCCGGTTGAGTTGGAACTACCGCTAGCACAGGCACGACTGCCAACGCCAGCATGGTACTGGTCACTCGCCGCCATATCCGCGAAATGCGGCCCCGATGTGGCACTCTATTCGTCATGAACACCTTCCCTGTCAAATACCCAACCATCCTAAGCTCTATAGCACAAGATCACGAAGAGACTTTCGGCCTGCCCCGAAGGAGAGAAGTCGGAACCCTGATCGACACCTGATTCGGAGATAGCAGCCCACTCGAGGTGGCTCCCTAACCGTGCATCAATCGGTGTCGGCAGGGGTTGGCGGCGTCCGGTCATTGAGAAAGTAGTCAGCGTCGTGCGGGGCTGCAATTGTGCGAAACCTCTTCGGCCCCTGGTTAAAGTTGAAGCAATCCGAAAGATCATCGGCGTAGGCATCCGCATATCCCAGCGACGGCAAGTTGAAGACTTCTTCTGTGAATTTCAGGATGCTGCCAAAGTCATGATTCACGTGAGAAATGTAACTCTGCTTGGCGTAAGGCGAAACCACGATCAGGGGCACGCGAAAGCCATACACATACCCGCAACCCCATTGCTGGCAATCCACCAAGACCTGGGGCGGCGGAACATGGTCGTACCACCCTCCCCAGTCATCCCAGGTGATGAAGATGGCCGTACTGTTCCAATACTGGCTCGTGCCAACCGCATTGACAACGGACGCTACCCACGACGGTCCTAAACCCGTGTTCATCCAGGGGTGATCGGAAGCCTGTCCGCTTGGCGTCACCCAGCTGACACTGGGGAGTTGACCATTAGCGATGTCGGTAAATATCTGCGTCTGAGGAAGAATGACGTTCGCCCAATCCGGACCGAAACGGATATGCTGAATCGCGTTCGGGGCAGTCCAGATACTGTTCGCGGCCGTGGCATAGTAGCGCCAGGTCAGTCCCTGGTCATCGAGCAGATCCGTCAACGCGGGGTGCTCGAAGCACGGAAACATCTTCTGTGACTCGTGGCCCGAAGGATCAACCAACAGAACGGATACATTTGGAGCACCCGCGCACCCCATGTCCCAATTAGCATGTAGGAAACCAGCTACATCCTCGGCGGCAAATAAATCGCTAGTGGCGCTGGGCGCTGAAGTCCCGGAAAGAATGAACTGATGCGCCGGGAAGCTGGCTCCTTCGTTGGTCTGGAACATTCGGTCGGCGAAGGTGTACTGCTCGGCTATTTGGAAGTAGGGCGCCAACTGCGAGGGCTCGATATACTTGAACTGGGGATTTGGGATACACTTCTTATTCTTACCGCACTGCACTGGAATAAAGTTCGCTCCATCCATTTTGCCCCCATCGTACATCCTCACAAACGAAGGGTGGCTGTGATCGAGATCATAACCAGCCGTCAGTGACACTGGCGTAAGCGGAATACGCTTGCCCTTCGAATTCAGGCCGTAACTGGCGATGTCCGCGCCGTTCGCGATCAGCTTTTCGTCATGAAACAAGTTGTCCGTGCTGCGATTCTCCTGCATTACGATAATCACGTGTTGGATCGACTGTACTCCGCCAGCTGAATGCTCGTCGCCGGAACCGCTTAGTTGTGGGCTGGCAAACCCAAGGGGATTGGAGAGGGCGAGCAGAAACAGCATGGGAATAAGGCGAGATCGCACGACGTCCTCCAGGGGATTGAACTTGAACACAACGGGAGAGGAACGGACTACGTTAAAAAGAATGTAACCCAAAAACAGCGTCAACGCAAGAGGAAATTCACTTCTAGTCGCCAGCAACGGCTTGGGAGTAAAAAGGCTCCTTGACGAGAGTTTTGCTGTCGAAGTAGCATAAACCACCTGCTACGTGCCGGCGGCGCCGCAAGCTCGCGCCCCGGGGGCCGGCCCCGTAGTGATCCTTTCGCGACCCGCAGTGAAATAGAACTTATGAAAACATCCAGAGCCGTCAGCTTCTTGTTATCAGGAGCGTTGCTTGTTGCACTTCCTGCTTCCTCGGTTGGCCAGACAACTCCGCCCATGGGATGGAACTCGTGGAACTACTTCGGGCTGATAAAGAACAAGCCGCCTTCGGACACGATTATTCGAGCCCAAGCGGAGGCCATGGTGCGCAGCGGGATGAAGGCTGTCGGCTACACTTACGTCAACATTGACGATGAGTGGCAAGGTGGGCGTGATTCTGAGGGAAACATCCGGCCCGATCCTATTAACTTTCCCCACGGAATGGCCGCTCTCGCCGATTACGTGCACAGCCTGGGACTGAAGATCGGTATCTATTCATCACCCGGCAAACTTTCGTGCGCAAAGCGGGTTGGAAGCTATGGGCACGAACAACAGGACGCTAATACCTTCGCCTCCTGGGGCATCGATTACCTGAAATACGACTGGTGCAGCGCTACCGGGGACCCTCCGACAGTTTTTCAGCTGATGTCGACCGCCCTGCAAAACACCAATCGGCCGATCATATACTCCATCTCCAACTATGGAATCGACCAACCATGGATGTGGGGCACGGCGTCGGGCGCGAATCTGTGGCGCGTCAGCCCAGACGTAAAAGATGATTTCTATATCATGGCGGAAACCGGCTTCGGTGACAATGGACTGGAAACCTATGCCGGTCCCACGAAAGGCTGGAACGACGCTGACATGCTTCAGATCGGCAACGGAGGCATGAACCTCGGCCAATATCAAATGCAGATGACCCTGTGGTGCATCATGGCTTCGCCCCTGATTGCAGGCAACGATCTGACCCTGTTGCTGGATAAGCACAGCAAGTTGCAGCAGGAGTATCGGGCCCTGCTCACCAATTCCGATGTGATTGCCGTGGATCAGGACCCCCTTGGCGCCCAGGGCCGTAGGGTGTGGGAACAAGGCCCGCAGGAGATCTGGAGAAAAACAATGTCCGACGGCAGCACGGTCGTGGGGGTTTTCAACCGTGTATTGGGCACGGTGAACGTCCCACTACCGTTTCAGCAGATTGGCGTGAAGGGAACCGTGGATGCGTATGACCTGTGGGCAAAAAAGGACCTGGGAAAGATTCAGAACGGGTACCTGGTGTCGCTCGGTGCCTTCAGTGCAGCGATGCTCAAACTAACGCCCATCAAGTGAGTTATAGGCTAGTGGTCTGTCGCAGAGTAACTGTCATGGCCACTGGCAGCGAAATCTTGCTCACCCAGCAACAGCATTCCGACCTCAGCAGCATTGCCCAGTCTCGTTCTCTGCCCGGTCGCTTGATCGCACTGAACCATGCGCCTTCCGCCAGCAGCAGAATCAGCTTGGTGCGAAACAAACATATTCATCAGGTTATTTGCCGTCTTATCGCGCTGGGCGAGTGGAGGCAAGTTAAACACCTTCTCGGTGAAACTCAGCAGCGAAGCAACCGCGGAGAGTCCGTGCTTTAACTTCAATCAACAGCCGCTGCCGCCGCTGATTCTGACCCCGCGAAAGTGTCCAAAGGGAACTGGACCGATGCTTGATGATGACCACACTGATGCTGACGGGGATTAGTGCTCGCGGGGAACCGATTACCACCTCGAAACCGTGGGGCGTGCCACGCGGGTCAGCAGTGCTGGTTGGGACAAAAAAACGAAGACAAGCGGCAGTAGGATGTGATAGAGTGGAATGCATTATTAGGCTAGGAATATCACATTGCCTAGCGATGTTACCCGCTCCCCCACAAAGTTGTGCCAGGTTCAATGTCTCCTAAGAGGTAGCCCAGATGAAACACCAAGAAGTGCCAGCTGCAAACGTCCACCTGTCAGCATTGTTTAGCGTCCGAAAGTTTATGGGAAACGCTCTGCTCGCCTGGCTCATTCTCCTTTCCGCGGTCTGCGCAGTTCTGTCCGCTCGCGCCGCCGCCGACACAACCTTCTACGTTGCTACCGATGGGAATGACTCATGGAATGGGCTGTCTCCGACCCATACTGGCGGCAACAATGGTCCTTTTGCGTCGCTGGCGAAAGCCCAGCTTGCGGTCGAGACACTTGCCAAAACGGAATCCGTGACAGTGCAAGTTCGAGGCGGGACTTATTATCTTCCGCTGAGTCCCACGAACCCGGGAACGCTAGTCTTTACCTCAGCAGATTCGGGAAGCTCCACCTACCCGATTGTTTGGGAGGCCTATCCCGGTGAGAATCCAATCGTCAGCGGCGGAGTCGCAATCGGCACCGGAGGGCTAGGTCTGACCTGGCAGAACGTTTCCGGCAATCTGTGGAAAGTGCAATTACCCGCCAACATTGCCAACAACGAACCCTTGCAACCCTTCGAGTACCTCTTTTACAACGGGCAACGCCGGCTGCGTTCGCGCCTGGAGTCGCCCCTGGGCGTTGGCTACTACATGAGCAATGGGTCCTGCATGTCGACTCAGGCCAACCAACAAGTCGACATATCGTTTTGCCGACTCGGGACAATGCTGAGGGTTTACAGCACTGTGCCCCCGGGAAACACCGGTTGCCCGAGCGTCACCCAAGGGAATAACTCCAAGTGCCTGGACCGCTTTGAATATGACCCAAACGAGACCACAATCACAAATTGGACGAATCTGAATGGGGAAGTCGTCACTTCTCAACCTTGCCAATCATCGAACAATTATCCCGCCGGTGACGTCGGACTCCTCCTCTTCGAGGCTTGGACGATAGCTTCCATGAGAATAAACTGTGTCGACACCACGAACCATATTGTCTACTTGTTGGGCGCCATCAACGGCAGTGTTAAGGAATACTATTATTTCGGACCGGTCCCAGGACACCGCTACATTGTTGAAAACGTGGATGACGCTTTTCAGGCGGCATTTTCCGCCGGAGTGACGGGCATTTGGTTCCTCGATCGTTCCGCGAACCCCCCGGTGCTTAATTATGTTGCAGAATCCGGTGAAAACCCGAACACGGATACAGAAGTCATTCCGCAGTTACCGTTTCCTTCGCAGTTAAGCAACCAGTTCCCGCAGCAAGCAAACGGGCAGGAACTGCTTGACTTTATCGGAGGTAGTCTGCTCTGGGCGACGAATCTCGGTCACGTAACTTTCAGCGGTATCGGGTTTCAGGTGGATAACTTCGTCCCGTCCTATACCACAGGGTTCAATAACGACGTGAATGGCGATCTGCAAGTCCCGCAGGCGATCGACTGCGAAAGTTGCCAGTACGTGACCTTCGACAAAGTGAATGTAAGCCGGACATCCGCCTCAGGAATCTTAATCGCCTCGAGCTCCGGAAGTTCGGGTACGCCGGCGCAGCATGATGCCGTACAGAACTCGACTTTTGCCGACCTTGGCGACAGCGGCATTCGAATTGGGCATTATCCGGCGGAAACAGACAACGCTTCCTACGTAGTGAACAACGTGATCGTGCAAAACAATCTGGTGAACGGCTACTCCCGCGTCTACCCCAGCGGCGAGGGAATTCCCCAAGGCAACGGAAACACCATCACCTATCTTCACAATGACATCACCGACGGTTATCACGCAGGCATCACCATCTGCCAGGAGACATGTCCCGGAGCTGAATCTGGCGCCAACGGCACGGACATCCTGAGCCAGTACAATCATATCTGGAACATGATGCAGGGCATCACGTCGGACGGCGGAGCGCTCTACTACAACGTGGGCGGTCCCAACGGAAGCGGAACGGGCAATAAAATCTATAGCAATATCGTCCACGACGTCAGCGACGGATCCATCATTGATCTTATCGGCAATAAATACGTCGGCCCGGGACAGGGCTTCGGAGGTGAGGGCATCTACCTGGACGCACAGACCGCAGGCGCCGATGTGCGCTACAACGTTGTTTACCACATTTCGGGACACGCCTTTCACATGACCGAGGGCCCGCCGCAGGGAGGGCCGGGAAACTTCTACAGCAATAACATTGTCTCGCTCGCCCGACGCTCGATGTTTTTGAATTTGTACCCGTGGCCCGGGGGCTGCTATACGTTGCAGGCTCCGCAGGTCCAGCTCTACGACAATATCTTCAACTTTGACAAAACGGTAAACCTGCAGAATCCCTACACTTCCTTTATCGCCGACGCGGGGTGCACCAATTCCTGCGGCCAGCAATTCAGCAACTTCGAAGACTTCCGGCGAAATGCGTATTGGAGAGTGGGAGGAGGTTTTTCCACCGACTCGCATGCATTTCGGGTTTTGAAAAAACCTGCAACCAACGGGAGTTGCCCAAATTTGCCGCCGCCCCCCACTGCATTTGATTGGATGACTTTTGATAAACCTGGACGCGGCGCCAACACTTGGCAATTTGGAAAACCACCCTCAACTCCGGTCGTGATGAGCGAAGATCCGGGAAGCACCGTGATCTGGAACCCAAAGTTCGGCACTACCGGAAAACCAAGCGATTATTTGCTCTCTAAAGCACCGCCGCTCACCGGATTCAGCATCGCCAAGACCAATGACACGATCAAGCATGCAGGGCGGACCAGCGGAGCTGCGCCAGCGACTATCCCAGCGACGTTCCCGACCTACCTCTACACAAGCTTCTAGCGGCTATCTATCTCGACGGGGCCGGACTTTCGGTAGCGCCAGACGCCCAACAAAGGCGCTTCGCGGTCTATCTCGATCGCCTGGCGCAAGGCCGCGGGGCGCCTGGATCGCGTGGTCCCTCTGAAGTCGTATTGCACCGGCTTGCTGGCTTCCCGGGAACGCAAGAGTGTGAACTTGAGGGAGGGTCAGCGCTACTAGACAATCATGTCCAGTTCGATATTGCCATGTGGAATATCACATCCGGCACGCCATTGTCTTTAGTTTTGTGCCCAGACGTTTCAGTCTTCCTGGGTTCCGTGGGCCCCGCATTCCACCGTCTTGAGGCGGTACTCGGTTGCCGATGGAGCATTAATCTCCGTCATCATAGGACCCGTCGTCCTCGGGTCCAACGGGTAACTTCTTCACCTGTGGACACTTTCGCGGAGTGAGAATCAGCGGCGCCAGCGGTTGCTGATTGAAGTCAAACATGTTCATCAGGTTGTTGGCCGTCTGGTCGCGGCGGGTGATCGGAGGCAACTCGAATACTCTCTCCGCGAAATGCAGTATCGAGGCCACCGAGGAGAGCCCGTGCTGCACAGTTCCCGCTTTCACATAGGGAGAGATCGCCAGCAAAGGAACCCGGATTCCCAGACCAAAATAATCCACCGTGGGGGGTGGAACATGATCATAGAATCCGCCAAAATCATCCCAGGTCAGAAAAATCGCCGTGGAATTCCAGAACGGCGAGTTCATGATGGCGTTAATGACCCGGACTGACCAGCCCTCTCCCACGCACATACTGACGTTTGGCTCGGGATGATCGGAGTCGCCGCCTGGCGGAGTGATCCAGGTCACAGCTGCGAGGTGGGATTGCACATCACTTTCGAAATTGTCCACGGGCACAACATTGGTGTCCCACTGGTTGCCGTTGCGAATGTGATTGATGGCATCCAGCACCGACCATACGTAACCGTATTGGGTCGCAGTGGCCGTGTAGTACCGCCAACTAAGCCCCGCCGCGTTCAACTCATCGGGCAAAGTCGGAATATCAACACAGGGAAATATGTGCGACACCTTCCCCGTGGATGGGTCCCTGGTTGGAACTTCGGTTCCCGCGCTCGAATCGCAACCCCAGTGTGCCGGACGATGCCTATCACCGACAGGATTGTCGGTAATCTCGTCTGAGTCCGCCGCCGTGTAATACAAATGGTTGGGAAAGCTCCCTCCGTACATCGAGGAGAAGAAATTGTCGGCTAAGACAAAATTTTGCGCATAAAGCCAGTAGTTCGGAATGTCGGCCTGTTGAAATTGAACATAAGCCGCGTCATTTTTCGCATAGCGGTAGAAGCCGTCCATCTTTCCATGGTCGATGGCATCGGTGGAAGTGGACCAACCGTGGGGTAGATCCCGCTGCAGGAGGTGAGCATGACCGAGAGGAATTAGCTTCGAACCGGCCATTCCCGTAGTGGCCCCGTTGGCCCCGGGGAAAGTTCCGAACATGTGGTCAAACGAACGGTTTTCCTTAATGATAATCACGACGTGCTGGATGGGCGTCGTCTGCGCGGATCCGCTCGTTGCCAGCAGCAGTAGCAGGGACAGTAATCGTCGCACGGCTCCACCTCGGTTTAATTGCAGACTCTATGAGGAAAGTAACTGCTGGACTCTGCCAAGCCAAGTCTCATACCATAGCCTAGGTTGCTCCCTCGATTCACCGAATAGCCTATAACTCACTTGATGGGCGTTAGTTTGAGCATCGCTGCACTGAAGGCACCGAGCGACACCAGGTACCCGTTCTGAATCTTTCCCAGGTCCTTTTTTGCCCACAGGTCATACGCATCCACGGTTCCCTTCACGCCAATCTGCTGAAACGGTAGTGGGACGTTCACCGTGCCCAATACACGGTTGAAAACCCCCACGACCGTGCTGCCGTCGGACATTGTTTTTCTCCAGATCTCCTGCGGGCCTTGTTCCCACACCCTACGGCCCTGGGCGCCAAGGGGGTCCTGATCCACGGCAATCACATCGGAATTGGTGAGCAGGGCCCGATACTCCTGCTGCAACTTGCTGTGCTTATCCAGCAACAGGGTCAGATCGTTGCCTGCAATCAGGGGCGAAGCCATGATGCACCACAGGGTCATCTGCATTTGATATTGGCCGAGGTTCATGCCTCCGTTGCCGATCTGAAGCATGTCAGCGTCGTTCCAGCCTTTCGTGGGACCGGCATAGGTTTCCAGTCCATTGTCACCGAAGCCGGTTTCCGCCATGATATAGAAATCATCTTTTACGTCTGGGCTGACGCGCCACAGATTCGCGCCCGACGCCGTGCCCCACATCCATGGTTGGTCGATTCCATAGTTGGAGATGGAGTATATGATCGGCCGATTGGTGTTTTGCAGGGCGGTCGACATCAGCTGAAAAACTGTCGGAGGGTCCCCGGTAGCGCTGCACCAGTCGTATTTCAGGTAATCGATGCCCCAGGAGGCGAAGGTATTAGCGTCCTGTTGTTCGTGCCCATAGCTTCCAACCCGCTTTGCGCACGAAAGTTTGCCGGGTGATGAATAGATACCGATCTTCAGTCCCAGGCTGTGCACGTAATCGGCGAGAGCGGCCATTCCGTGGGGAAAGTTAATAGGATCGGGCCGGATGTTTCCCTCAGAATCACGCCCACCTTGCCACTCATCGTCAATGTTGACGTAAGTGTAGCCGACAGCCTTCATCCCGCTGCGCACCATGGCCTCCGCTTGGGCTCGAATAATCGTGTCCGAAGGCGGCTTGTTCTTTATCAGCCCGAAGTAGTTCCACGAGTTCCATCCCATGGGCGGAGTTGTCTGGCCAACCGAGGAAGCAGGAAGTGCAACAAGCAACGCTCCTGATAACAAGAAGCTGACGGCTCTGGATGTTTTCATAAGTTCTATTTCACTGCGGGTCGCGAAAGGATCACTACGGGGCCGGCCCCCGGGGCGCGAGCTTGCGGCGCCGCCGGCACGTAGCAGGTGGTTTATGCTACTTCGACAGCAAAACTCTCGTCAAGGAGCCTTTTTACTCCCCCGGTAGACCCTATTGCCGAACGCCGGCTGCTCGATGGCTTGTCGTTCGACGGGCCGGAAAATTCCTCCTCTGCGACCATGCCCCGGAGCATGGGGTCTCAATCAGGCCAAGTTTGCGCTCTCGCAGCAGGACGAAAGTCTCTTTGCCATCTCGCGCTTGAGGGGTAGGATAGTGGGACCCTTACCAGAGAGGGCGGCCATGGCGAACCGAGCTCAACCCGGGAGTTGGACTTCGAGGATATGGCGGCTACCGGCCAGTGCCGCGACCGCGGTTGTGCTCGTGCTTGGGCTGACCGTGGTCGCGATCCCATGGGCGCAAGCGCAGACTTTCACCGTACTTTACTACTTTACTGGGTCGCCAGACGGGGAATATCCCCGCGCCGGTTTGGACCTGGACTCCGCTGGCAATCTTTATGGCACAACCTACTACGGCGGCTCTTCCAGTGCGGGAACGGTTTTCAAGGTGGATACCAGCGGCACTGAGCGCGTCCTGTACAGCTTCGCTGGACGGCCCCGCGGGCGATTTCCCCTTGCAGGTGTAGTCCGGGACCATGCGGGGAACCTCTATGGCACCACCGACTACGGCGGCACTTCCGATAACGGAGTGGTGTTCAGGGTGGACCCGAAGGGCAAGGAGGAGGTCCTGCACAGCTTTGCCCGGCGAATATCGGACGGATCCAATCCCGTCGCCGGTCTGATCATGGACGCCATGGGAAACCTTTACGGGACCACAGAGCTTGGCGGCTCTTCCATCTATGGAACAGTGTTCAAGACGACGAAGGCTGGCAAGACGACCGTGCTCTATAGCTTTACCGGTGGTTCGGATGGCGGACATCCCCTCGCTGGTTTGGTCCGGGACAAGAAGGGAAACCTGTACGGTACTACCGACATCGGCGGCGGGCAAAACGACGGAACCGTGTACAAACTGAGTCCGGGCGGGACATTGACCGTTCTGCACCGCTTTGCGGGATATCCGAAGGACGGGTCCAACCCCGTCGCGGGTTTGTTCATGGATGCGAAGGGGCGGGTTTACGGAAACACCTGCTGGGGCGGAGCCCACGGCTGGGGAACTGTGTTCACAGTGAATACCAGCGGCAAAGAAGCTGTGCTGTACAGCTTCACCGGAGGAAGCGACGGGGGATGTCCCAACGGAGGCTTGATCATGGACGCGAAGGGAAATCTTTACGGCAACACCTGCTATGGCGGCGGGACCGGGTGCTCCGGAGGCTATGGCTGCGGCACCGTATTCAGACTGGATAGCAAAGGCGCTGAGACCGTCCTGCACAAGTTCAGTGGTCGGGACGGACAATATCCCTACGGAAGTTTGGTCCGGGATGCGCAGGGCAATTTGTACGGCACCGCCTCGGAAGACGACAAGGTCGGCTTCGGAACAGTGTGGAAACTGACACCGTCGTCACCATGACAAGCGGATGCTGGCGTATCGTGAAAGGTTGCGACGCTTTCCCGCAGCGAAATGGTCACGGCTCGACGAGCATTCGGCCGCAAGCTCGATGAGATGGGAATGCTTTCCGGAGAGGCTTACACTTGGGTGGGAAGCCTTACTGCAATCCACTTCCAAGAATACTTGTTGGATCAGAACAGCAGGTAGCGCGGACTGATGTTGGCTGCGGTTGCTTCGAAAACTCCCTGTCCGATGCGGCGCCTAGAAAACTGCACTGTACCTACCGCTTCGAATAGTCATCAACCCCAATCCTCTATAGACCGCGCTGAACCTGCTACTGAGTTCTTGCCATCGTAACTACTTTGTCAGCTGCCACACCGTCCCATAGCCGCTGCTGCCACCGTCCACGGCGGTGCCAGAGATGGTGCCTTTCACCCGAATCACAGCTCCGACGGGGTACCCCCCGTCGCTGGAGTACGAAAAGCTGTGTAGCAAGGTTATTGTGCCATTCTTACTTAGCTCGAACACCGTTCCCGTGCTGTTAGCTCCCCCCTCTTCGGTAACGCCATAGAGGTTGCCCTTCGAGTCCCTATTCAGGCCATCCAAAGGATACGCCCCGTCCGTCGTTCCTCCCGCGAAGCTGTGCACCAACGTCGCGGTACCCTTCTTGCTCACTTCCCAGACAGTTCCCTGGCTGGAGGCGCCGCAGGAATCGGTGGTACCGTAGAGATTACCCTTCGGGTCTATCGTCGGAGTTCCGTAGGGATAGCATCCGTCCGTCGTTCCTCCAGCGAAACTGTGCAGCACAGTCACCGCACCGCTCTTCCTATTTATCCTGTACACTACTCCCGTGCTGGACGCGCCGCCCCCTTCGGTAAGGCCATACATGCTGCCTTTCTTCCTGATCAAAGTTGTGTAGTAGGGATATGCCCCGTCGGTTGAGCCGCCAGCGAAGCTGTGCAGCAGAGTCTCGGTGCCGGTCGTATCGATCTTCCACACCGTACCTTCACTGTAGGCGCCGCAGGACCCGGTGGTCCCGTACATATTACCGCCTACGTCCGTGAGGATACCGCCGTAGGGGTAGCAGCCGTCGGTTGTTCCTCCGGCGAAGTTGTATAGCACGCTTTCGGCGCCGGTCGTATCGATCTTGAACACGGTTCCTTGGCCGCTAGTGCCGCCATCTGCCGTGGTGCCATAAAGATTGCCAGCACTGTCACCGATCAGTGAAGCGAACGGATATCCTCCGTCCGATCCGCCGGTGAAGTTGTACACCGTGGTCTCGGTACCGGTCGTATCGATCTTGTACACCGTTCCAGCGTAGCCTGATCCGCCGTAGTAGGTGGTGCCATAGAGATTGCCCGCCTTGTCCCGGAGCAGAATTGCGTAGGGATACGCCCCGTCCGAGGTCGGGCCAGCGAAGTTGTAAAGTACCGTGAAAGTCTGGGCTTGCGCCGGCTGGGTTGTAACT
This sequence comes from uncultured Acidobacteriota bacterium, assembly GCA_963770485.1. Taxonomy (GTDB): domain Bacteria; phylum Acidobacteriota; class Terriglobia; order Terriglobales; family Acidobacteriaceae; genus CAVVEC01. The sequence continues at coordinate 227,796 of CAVYPX010000017.1, read as the reverse complement.
ACCGCGAGCACAAGCACAGCTATTAACGTGAGGGCGGCACTTGCCGTTCCCAAACGTGTTTTCGAAATGCGTTGTTGCAGTGTGTTACTCACCATAGTTCCTCCGTTTGTCACGCGAACTGTTTTTGAACTGCGGGCCCTTGTATCACGGAGTTAGCGTGGAAGCAAGCGGCTTTTTGTCATCACGCGCCGCTTGTGAAAAGTCTTGCGGAATAAGTGCAAGTGGATGCGCGATTCGGGCGAAAGCTGCACTGGGCGCGATGAACAGAGCGGACACGAATGGAGCCGGTGGGAATCGATTCGAAAGTGGCTGCACGTCTTGCTGCCGAACTCCAGGGAAGGGAGTGACTCACGCCGGCTTTAGTGCCGCCGCCAGGCCGAGATCGGCGATGCAACTCGCGGCTCTTAGCGAGTGTGTAGACTGAGCTCCTGAGGGCGCCCAACCTGTTGGTTCTAGAGGTGATGAACGCTGGCCGGAAGGCGCGAGGAGGGCTCTTGGCGGAAGTGAATTTGCCCTTGCGTTAATGCTGCGTCTGGGGTACATTTTGTTTAAGGTTCTTGTTCCTCTCCCGTTGTGTTCAAGTCTGATCCCCGTGGAGGATGTAGTGTCATCTCGTTTTATTCCCATGCTGCTTCTGTTCGTCTTCTCCAATCCCTTTGCGTTTGCCAGCTCACAGCCCGGCAGTTCCGAAGACGCGCAGTCATCCGGCGGAGTACAGTCGATCCAACACGTGATTATCGTGATGCAGGAGAATCGCAGCACGGACAACTTGTTTCATGACAAGAAGCTGATCGCGAACGGCGCGGACATCGCCAGTTACGGCCTGAATTCGAAGGGCCAGCGCATTCCGCTGGCGGCAGTGGCGATGGCGGCTGGGTACGATCCCGATCACGGCCATCATTCGTTCGTGGCCATGTACGACCACGGCAAGATGGATGGAGCGGACCTTATTCCCGTGCAGTGCGACAAGGGCGGGTGTCCACCAAATCCCCAGTTCAAGTATGTGAAGTCCTCGGACGCGATGCCCTATTTCCAAATGGCCGAGCAGTACACGTTTGCCGACCGAATGTTCCAGACCAACGAAGGAGCCAGCTTCCCGGCGCATCAGTTCATTCTTTCCGGGACTTCGGCACCCACCGCCACGAGCGATTTATTTGCCGCGGAGGATGTAGCTGGTTTCTTGCATGCGAATTGGGACATGGGGTGCGCGGGCGCTAAAAATGTATCCGTTCGGTTGGTTGATCCTTCGGGGAACGAGTCAAAGAAGATGTTTCCGTGCTTCGAACACTCCGCGTTGACCGATCTGCTCGATAACCAAGGAATCAGCTGGCGCTACTATGCTACTGCTCCTAACAGTATCTGGACTGCCCCGAACGCGATTCACCATATCCGTTATGGTCCGGATTGGGCGAACGTCATTCTTCCTCAGACCCAGATTTTGTCCGACATCGCGAAGGGTGAACTGCCCAGTGTCAGCTGGGTGACGCCCAGCGGACAGGCTTCCGACCATCCCTGGATGAACAGCGGTTTGGGACCCTCCTGGGTAGCCTCGATCGTGAACGCGATCGGCACGAGCCAATACTGGAACACTACGGCCATCTTCGTTACCTGGGATGACTGGGGGGGGTGGTACGACCACGTTCCGCCGCCTCAGGTCCTGGTGGATTGCAAACAGTGGGGCTGCGGGTATGTGTATGGCTTTCGCGTGCCTCTGCTGGTGATTTCCCCTTACGCCAAGCCGAGTTACATTTCTCACGTGAATCATGATTTTGGCAGCATCCTGAAATTCACCGAAGAGGTATTCAACTTGCCGTCACTGGGATATGCAGATGCCTACGCTGATGATCTTTCGGATTGCTTCAACTTTAACCAGCAACCGACAAGGTTCCGTACCATTGCAGCTCCGCACAACGCTGAATATTTTCTCAATGACCGGACGCCGCCAACCCCTGCCGACACCGATTGATGCACGGTGAGGGAGACGACATCAGGCAGCGATCAGGAGTCGGCCTTCTCTCCATGGGAGGAGGCCGAAAGTCCTTTTGTGATTACCCGCTGCGTCGCGGATCAAACCTCCGTAGGGATTGCAGCCGTCTGCGGTGCCGCCGGCGAAGGTGTGCAGCACGGTTTCTTTGCCGCTCTTACTCAGCTCGAACACGATTCCGGCGCCCGAGGAACCGCCATACGCGGTTGTGCCAAAAATAGTTCGTTCGGTTCCCGGACCAGTCCTGCGAACGGATATTTACCGTCCGTGCCCCCGGCAAAGGTCTGCAGCACAGTCTCGGTGCCACTGGAACTCACCTTGAACACCACTCCGTAGCCAGCTCCGCCGTACTCGGCGGGGGCGCGTCAGACGGGGCATATCCCTTGTAGACCAGTTTGCTCAGAGACACGAAAGGCGACTTCCACGGCGTGACCGATGAAGGCGGCACTTCCGGTGGGGGGGTGTACGAGCTCTTGAGTTTGCATTAAGGACGTACCTGGGTTACATTCTCCCTAAGCTTTTGGGGTTTCCTCTCCCACGCGGAAGTTCAACTCCTGGAGGGTTCCGTGCTATTTCGCCTGATTTCCATGCTGATTTTGCTTGTCCTCTCCGCTCCCTTTGGGTTTGCCAGCCCACGGCCAAGCCATTCTGGGAACGTACATCCATCTGGCGGAGCATCGGTAATCCAACAGGTGATTATCATGATGCAAGAGAACCGCACGACCGACAACCTGTTTCATGGCCTGAAGGGCGCCGACACCGCCAACTACGGCATCAATTCAAAGGGTCAAAAGATAACGCTCACGCCCCAATCCCTGCAAAACGGATATGAACTCGACCACTACCATCCTGACTTCGTGAGGATGTACGACGGGGGAAAGATGGACGGCGCCGACCTGATTCTGGGCGACTGCGGCACGCATTGTCCGCCCGATATGCAGTTCAAATACGTAAAACGTTCGGATGTGAAGCCCTACTTCCAGATGGCGGAACAATATGCTTTTGGGGACCGGATGTTCCAGAGCAATCAGGGGCCAAGTTATCCGGCGCATCAATTCATCATCGCCGCTACTTCTGCTCCCACTGAAACCAGTGACCTATTCGACGGCGAGGACACATTCGGAATTCCGGGCCCAGCTAAACATTCTGGTTGTGGTTCTCCTCCCTATGTGTTCACTTACTTAATCAATCCTCTGGGCCAGGAGAATCAGGTAGCGTTCCCGTGCTTCGAGCATCAGACCCTGATGGATTTGCTCGACAACCAGGGCCTCACTTGGCGGTACTACACGATAACCCTGGATTACATCTGGACTGGCCCCAATGTCATTAGCCATATTTATAACGGTAAAGATTGGGCCAATGTGATCGCCAGCCCGAAACAGGTGTTAAAGGACATTGCCAAGGGTCACTTGGCCAACGTCACTTGGGCGATACCGACCGGCCCATCTTCTGATCATCCGCATGGGAACAACGGTTCGGGGCCTTCGTGGATTGCGTCCGTGGTCAACGCGGTGGGCAAGAGCAAGTATTGGAACAGTACCGCCATCATCGTCACCTGGGATGACTGGGGAGGCTGGTACGACCACGTTGCACCGCCGATCATTAACTCCTACGAGTACAGTTTTCGCGTGCCTCTGATCGTCATATCCCCCTACGCAAAAACCAGTTACATCTCGCATCAGACGCATGATTTCAGCAGCATCGTGCATTTTGTGGAAACGGTTTTCAACCTGCCATCGCTGGGCTTTGGGGACGCAACTTCCGACGATCTCTCCGATTGTTTCAACTTCAACCAGAAGCCACGCGCTTTTCATACGATCCCCGCGCCCCTGTCTGCGGATTACTTCCTGCACCAGGAGGAGAAGCCCGCGGCTGATTTTGACGACGACTGACCACGGAGCACCGTTGGACTCGCCGTGATCGCATCCCTGCTAAGCGCTTTTTTTGAGCAGTATGTTGACCACGCTCAGATCCGCCACCAACTGCTTCAGCCGCTCATTCTCCTGCCGGCAGCCCTGGTGTAGAGGTAGGTCGGGAATGTCGCCGGAATAGGCTGCGGGAACTGGTTGCTAAGCTGCGAAGGAAACGGCAACTGCGGAATGGCCTCTAGAGGCTATCGATCTCACAAATCGTTCTGCGCAGGGCACGGCTTCACGAGCCCGCCCTGCGCGAAGTCGAAGCTTACCGGTCAGATGCATCCCCAACAAGCCCATCCTCGCGGGCAAGACGCAGGGTAACGATGTCATCACCCTTGAACCCGCCACGCTCGGTCACTTGGCGCGAGGTGCATCGGCGATTCCGGCGTGGCGGAAGGAATCGGCGGGCGTTATTCACTAACGAAGAACCACGCGAAATTTGCGTGGCCCGTCTAGCGCGCTTATTTCCGAGGAATGCAGGTGGGCACTGCGAACTTGGCGATCGTCGTACTCCAACTGATGGCGGTGCCGGTTTCGTTCGCGGGCAAATACTCGTTTACGTACCAGAAGCTGCAGTCATCCACCGGGTCAACGGTCATACTGGTGTAGTCGCCCCAAGTGGAGGAGTTCTCCTGGTCCCCGCCGCCGTTCTTGATCGTCACTTCGACCCGCTTCGTGTTTCTGGCCAGGTTCCAGGTCACGGCCCGAATGCCAGGATGAACTCTGATGTTGCCCACACTGTAGCCAATGGCCGCATTGCCGGCGTGGTCCTGAGCCATGCTGGGCATAAAGCGAAACAGCGATCGGTCGGGGCTGATGGTAAAACTGCGGAAGACCGCAGGAGTCTGGCTGCCGCGAAGTTCGTACCAGCGGATTCCAGTCTGCTCGCTGGTTGCGCTGGCACGGACGGTATGGCTGGCTAGAAACGACTCGTGCGTGACAAAATTCCGGTACGCCAGACGCGGCATGAACCGGTCTCCGACCACGTCGAGGTGGTAGTGCGTACCCGTCGAGCGAGTCGCAGGTTCCGGGAGACAAACCGTATTCAGCGGCTGTTTCAGGTTGTAGCATCCCGGCGTGTAGGTGGCCACGTTCAGCGACGAACCCGTTAATGCCGACTTCGCGGGGTTGGTCCAATCCACATGGAAATCCCACAGGTTGATCGAGTTCGATGTGGTGGACACTCCGTCATGCGGCGGGCTCTGCAGACTCACAAAAAATTCATGCCGGCCGGCTGGAGGCGGAGTCGTACCGTCAATATCCGCTGGAACTGGGCTGTGCTTGAGATACAGACTCCCGCTTGCCGGAAGCGGGTGAGGGTCGCTGAAGCACTGCATGGGATTCGCGGCGGAGCCGGTCAGCATGTTGGTCCGGTCCAGAGCACAAAATACCACCCCAATCGCCTTGTATCCCTGGTTCACGTCCAGCGCGTCAAAACTTAAATAGTAACCATCCGGCCACGTCCCCAGCTTGGGCCAGTCAGGGAAAAATAAATGGCCTTCGGCATTCGTTCCCAGCACGGGGTTGAGTGGAAACTGGTACGTGTACCAGGCAAGCGTGCTGGAGGCCAGGTCATCGGTGTTCGAAACCGCCACGCAATAATAGTAGGGTCCGGCGATACCGGGCGCGTTGTGTCCAGCGATCACCCAGCGGGACGCAAGATGATCAAACAGAACTACACCGTCGCCGTTAATATTGCAGTTCTTGACGCCGTTGTTTTTCCACGGCGATGTGCCGGGCTGCGGCGCCGACCACACCGGAGCGAGGGTCACTTTGTCGTAGGCTTGAAAGGCGACATTGGTCCACTCCAGGTACTGTTTGGTCCCGACCGCGCCATTGGGATCCACGTCATGTTCCGGATGCGGATCTTGCGCGGCATTGATGCCTTCGAATGATGTAACCACCTGCGCCTGCGCACACCACGAGATCAGCACAACCAGTAATACAAACCTTAATTTGATCATCTTCAGATAGCTCCGGCACAACGGCTTTAGCGGTCGAGGAGGGAGTGGCTGGGACGCAAGTGCACCCAGTTTAGCTTCTTAGGACGCATCTAGCATGCCAAACTGAGCCTGGCGTTTAACTCTTATCATCAACAAATTACATATATTTACAGGATTCGATGTGCAAATGATTGCACACATTTGTGGGGGAGAAACAGGGTCTGCCGAATCCGGTAACTAGATCAAGAATAGCACCGAATAGGCAGATTTATTCCCGCAGCCGGGGACTGGGGAGGTCAGCATCCTAGTCTAAGGCGAGCTGCCAAGGCCGCTGGTCAGTAGCCACGACCGAGTTTGTTCTGCGCCAAGCCGGAAGGCCCGTCGCTCCTTCGGCCAGGTGACCAAGCGTCGCCGGTGCGAGCGTAATCACATCCCGCCCCTTGGTCTTGCCCGCGATGATGGACTTGTTCGGGATCGTTTCGTAGGCATAGCCGGTCAGGGTCGCAACGACGTCGGTCCCCGGACAACTCACCTTCAAACGTGCCCAGCCGAAATGGACTTTTCCCTGAATGAGGAACTTCAAACCGAGATAGCGATTGATGGAATTGGACCACGGACCATTGCACACACTACCGACATCGCGATGAGCGCCGGTATCGCTGTACACCGTGGCCATCACCTCTTGCCCGGGCGCAAATGGTCCCTTAGGACCGATCAGGACGCCGGGTTGGAGCGCGGAAGCGTAATGTCGGGTGTACTTGGAATATCCCTGAATTTCGTTGGCATGACGAGCGGGGAGAATCGACAGAGTTCCGCGGTGACTGAACCCAAATGCGGTAGTTGTGAAATGGACGTCCTTGAAACGGAAATCCGTGGTTCTGTCGTGGTTAAGATCGAGAGGAATCGTGTGATTAGGGCTGATGCTCTTGTGAGCTCGCGTGTAAACGATCTTGGCCTCGGCAGGCTGCGCCAATGCCAGCAGTCCTACTCCGGCTGCACTCGCCGCGAGAGCATACGAGTTGAGCCGGTGATGCAGTGAATCGGAAAGGTTCGAGGGTGTCCGGGGACGTTGACCCTGCATGATTCCTCCTTCAAGGCGGGCGCATCATTGTCGTCCTGTCCGAGCCGCGTGTCAATCAGACCTCTGGTGGTGTCCTCTTTGAATGTCACGATCCAACAGTGAGAAGTTCAAATTAGGACACTCCTGAATTCTTTCGGGGGCCGCAAAAGTCTCCATTGACCGATTTTGAGGCGAGGGGTAGGATTGCTGGCGTTCAACAGGGAGCCGATCATGACAAACTCAGGGCAACATCAGAGCTGGATTTCGAAGATGCACATGCGAGCGGCAAGTGCGGCGCTGACGTTAGCGGTCCTGCTTGGCTTAAGTCCGGTTGCGACCCAAGCGCAGACTTTCGCCGTACTCTACAGCTTCACGGGAGGGACGGACGGCGGAAATCCTTACGCGGGTTTGATTGAGGACAGAGCGGGGAACCTCTATGGCACTACCACTGCGGGGGGCGCTCACGGCTTCGGGACAGTGTTCGAGGTGAATCCGCAAACCGGCAACGAACGCGTGCTGTACAGTTTCAAGGGGCCGCCAGATGGGGCGACTCCCAATGGAGGTGTATTGATCAACAGAGCGGCCAACCTCCTCTATGGCACGACGTACTATGGCGGTAATGGCACCTGCAATGATGGCAACGGCGTCGGCTGCGGGACGGTCTTCAAGTTGACGAGGCACGGCGCTCGCTGGGGGGAAGCCTTGCTTTACAACTTCGTCGGGGGCGTGGTAGACGGGGCGTATCCCAATGGAGGTGTGGTTCTCGATGCCGCCGGTGACCTCTACGGCACCACCGTAATGGGCGGCGCCCAAAACCTCGGAACAATTTTCCAGCTGCCTCCTAACCTCGCGGAGAATGTCCAGCACAGCTTCAGGGGTGGAAATCACGACGGAGCATACCCGTTTGACAGCTTGGTCTTCGACGGCAACCTTTGGGGCACTACTCTCGAGGGCGGCGATCTAAACTGCAGTTCCGGTGGCTGCGGAGTCGTATTCAAGCTCTATCCTTGCTACCCGAACTGCGCAGTGTTTCGTCTGAAATACATCTTCTCTGGAAGTCCTGCCGACGGGGCAGGTCCGTTAGCAGATTTGACCGAGAAAGCGGGTATTTTCTGGGGCACCACGACCTCCGGCGGTGCAGGTTTCGGGACGGTGTTCCGGTGCTGTGGTTTCGCTTACAAGGTGCTGTACAGCTTTACGGGACCGCCGGCAGACGGGGCAGTTCCCTACAGCGGTTTGGTCCAGGACAGGTTTGGTAACCTCTACGGCACGACTTATTACGGCGGCGCAAGCGACATCGGGACACTCTTCGAGCTGGCACACACCGGGGTAGAGACAGTCCTGCACAGCTTTGCGGGCACGGACGGCGAATCTCCCGCCGGAGATTTGATCCGCGGCTCAAAGGGTATTCTTTACGGCACTACCTACTACGGCGGCGATCTGACCAGTTGCAACGGTTTGGGCTGTGGAGTGGTATTCAAGCTCACCCCTTAGTCACGATGAGAAAGGGCGCAGTAGCAGCGTCAGTATGACTCTTGCTGCATGCTCTTAATGACGGCTGGCACGAGGCTGAAAGTCTCTTTGTTCGCCTACTGTGCAGCAGGAACTGCTTGCTGCCCGAGCAGCGACACGGGCCGGTCAAACACCACATCCATCTCGGTGAAGCGCGGCAGAACCACATCCCTTCCATGCCGTGTGAGCATGAACAAACCTGAGGCGCAGGTGGAGACAATCCTTGCGGTTCCCGCGGTCGAAGCGTCGGTCGCCGTAGAAATAAGGGCTTCGGCCAGCAACTGAGTACCGTCATCCACCTCTTTCGCGATTCCCGCCGTCACTCCAACGTTCACCAGCATCCAGACTTTACCCGGCCGTTCCCCTTTGAGTTCACCTTCGGCGTCTAGTTTGGTGTGCGAGCGCTGGTCCACTTCCACGCTTGCAACTGAGGCAACGATCCGTTGATCGCTGCTTCCTCCGGGCAGACTCAGACCGGTGAAGGTCACGAACAGCGTGCCTGCCCGGCTCAGCCGGCGCGGAGGAGTCCTGCGCACAACCTTGCCTTCCAGCAGACTGCCTTCGGGCAGCACTACCTGGGAACCTGCGTGCACAGGCTCCAACACGCGCGCTTGAAATGAATCGCCGGGACGGCTCCCGGATGCGCTGACAGTGCCCAAAAGGATGACCCTGGCCTGCGTCCCCGCGGCCAGCGTGATCGGACCCGAAGGCAGGGCCGGTGCGGATTGCGGTTCGGGACTCGTCTCCGCCGCTTCCAGCGTCACGATGGCGCCAGCTTTGCCGGCGGGCTCGTCGGGAACGGGTCCCGCAACGCTCATTTCGGCCGACGAGGCACCGGAATCCGGCGACGGTTTCCCGGACTTAGCCTGGGCACGGATTTCCCTCTCACGCCCGATCGAGATTAACGACACGCGCAGTGGAATCTCCGTCCCGCTGGGCAGAGTGACGCTGCCCGATTGAAACGTGGGAGAGTTCTGATGGCGGGGAGTAAAGAACTTGATGACCCAAGGCCAGTGATCGTTGGGGACGCGGCGCAGACGTTCCAGTTTGTCCACCGTCAATTGCACGCGGCTGCCGGCGGGAAAGACTTCGTGATCCCCGGAATAGACATTGCGCAAAAGCTTTCCCGCAACCTGGTCTCCCGGCTTCAGCGCCGATACTTTCAGCGGATTTTCGACCCGAATCTTCAGATAGAGGCTGGAAGTGGCGACTGTTCCCTGCCCCGTCCCGGACGCCGGATTACTGGCGGCGGAACTGCCAGAGAGATAGCCCCGAGCCCGAAGGCAAGCCACAGCAAACGATACGTCATTTTCATTTGATTCCTGCGTTAGAGTGAAAGGGGATCCGCTTCGTGAAAGCGATCATACCATTTTGCCATGAACGTCGCTGGCTGTCGCAGTGATGTCGGCAGCCTCAGTTACGATGGTGAGCCTCGAACACTATTCACCCGAGCGCCGGCGCCGCCTCCGGCGGTCGAGGATCGCGCCAGGCGCGTGGCTCACATCTAGCGGGCAAGCATACCTTAGGACAGAATTTGGGGTGCCCCATTTCTCGCGTTCTGTGCGAGAAGTGGGCAGCGCGGGAGCGGGTTGGTCACGCCGTGCGGATCTTCACCTTCAGCACTTGCCAGTCGTTCACGCGCACCGCGCCGGTCTCGCCGTACGCGTAAAAGCGAAAACTGCTCCAGCGCCACTGCTCGGGTTCTTCCAACCAAGCTGCGCTTCACCGGATTGCGATGCATGTAGCGTAATTTCTCGATGCGCTTACGCTCGGTCCACACGTTGAAGCTGAGGCGTTTAGCGGGCGTGCGAGCCCGCTGCCGAAGTCCCGGGCCCCACTTTTCGCCAAGAGCGCGAAAAATCGGGCACCCCAAATCCCTGTCCCCAGCCATACTTGTCGCGAAATGTGGCCCACCCGCAAGCACGTTATACTTCCACATTGATGGCAGACATTGGTTCCTGGCTTTCAACATGCCGGTAAGAACGAGATCAGAAAAACGGCGCGAGGCGCGGCAACTCGCCGCAGCAAAAAAGGCCGGTGTCCCGCAAAACGCCGGAACCCCGCTGCTGACGTCGCCTCGAAAGCGAACTCTTCTGATTTGCCTCTTGCTGGCGATTCTGACCTTCGTCCTTTACAGCCCCGTTCTTGGGCATTCGTTTATCGAAAGCTACGACGACGACAGTTACGTCACCAACAACTCACACGTGCAAGCCGGCTTGACTTGGGGAACGCTCACCTGGGCTTTAACATCCACCGAATTTTCCAACTGGCACCCGCTGACCTGGTTTTCCCACGCCCTCGATTGCGAGCTGTATGGCCTGAATCCTGCCGGGCATCACTTTACCAACTTGTTGCTGCATGCGCTGAGCGTCGTGCTTCTGTTCCTGCTGCTGCTGCGCGCGACCGGCGCCACCGGACGCAGCTTTTTGGTGGCGGCGCTGTTCGCGGTTCATCCCTTCAACGTGGAGTCCGTGGCCTGGATCGCAGAACGGAAGAATGTCCTGAGCACGTTTTTCTTTCTGCTGACTCTGGCTGCTTATGGCGGGTACGCCCTCAAACCTAACCTCAAGCGTTACCTCGCCGTGGCCGCGCTGTTCGCACTCGGGCTCGCCGCGAAGCCCATGGTTGTCACTTTGCCTTGCGTGCTTCTGCTGCTGGATTTCTGGCCCTTGCGAAGAATCCGAGGCTGGGGAGAATCATCGCCACAAGATCTCACCGAGGTTGAAGATCGCGAAACATCAGCCAAGTTTCTGAGCCTCGATCCGATACCTCCGGTGCCTCAGGTTTCCCTCTTGCGGCTGGTCCTTGAAAAATTGCCGCTCCTGGCGCTATCCGCCGCCGACAGCGCGGTCACCATGTTCGCACAGCGCTCCTATGGCTCCATGAAACTGGCGCTTCCACTGGGCGTGCGGCTGGAGAACGCCGTCTACGCCTACGCCATGTACGTGTGGAAGGCGTTTTGGCCGGTACCGCTGGCAGTGTTTTATCCCCATCCCGGCGCCACTCTGGCGATCTGGCAAGTAGCACTGGCCTCGCTTTTTCTCGTAGCCGTGAGCGCATTGGTATGGCGGGAGCGGGCCCGCCGCCCCTACCTGGTGACCGGCTGGCTTTGGTTTCTCGGCACGCTGGTTCCGGTCATTGGACTCGTCCAGGTCGGCGAGCAAGCCATGGCCGACCGCTACGCCTACGTCCCGCTGATTGGAATCTTTTTGATGGTGGTGTGGGTCGCGGCTGATGTGTGTGACAAAAAACAACTCAGTTTCGCATCGCGGGCTAAGATCGCCGCTGCGGTCTTGGTTATTCTTATTCTCTTCACCTGTTACCAGATCCCGCACTGGCAGAGCGGCTATGAGCTCTGGCTGCACACGGTCAACGTTACCAAGGACAATTTCAACGCCGAAGCCAACCTGGGCGTTACGCTGTTGTCGCTGGACCGTAACCCGGAGGCTCTCCCTCATCTGCAAAACGCCGCTCGTATTCGGCCGCGAGATGCGGTGAGCCATCTGAATCTGGGCGTCGCCCTTGAAGTAAATGGACGCACGCGTGAGGCGATCGCCGAGTTCGACACCGCCCTTCAGCTGGCGCCCAAACCTGAAGGGCGGGCCGTCGCCTATGAGGCGCTAGGCAGGTTATACGGCAAACTCGGAAACTACGCTCAGGCGCGCACCAACTACCAGCAGGCATTGAGCGTCGACCCCCAGCGGGCCGGAGCCAAAAAAGGTTTAGCGGAAATCGACTTTTCCGACGCTCTCCGCAATGCCGCCGAGTCGCCCTCGGGTGCGGCCTTCCTGCGGTTGGGACAACTCCTGCAGCAGGCCGGCCGCGTTGACCAAGCCCGCAATGCCTACGAGCACGCTCTCCAACTCGACCCCAAACTCACGGCCGCGCAGCAGGCCCTCGATAGTTTGAAACCGGGCCAATAAAACAACTCGGGCCGCCTGGCGGCGGCCCTCAACTGACTCCTGACTACTGACTCCTGACTACTGACTACCGACTCCTGACCACTAGTCTCCCGCCACCGGCTCACCCACTTCGACCGGCGCTGCCGGTTTCGCCAACGCGCCCAAGGGGATGAATCCATTCTCCGAATGTGCCGGTTTCTCTTTCAGCACGACTTCGCGATACAGGGCCGCCATACGGGCATCGTAGGCTGCGTCGTTTTTCTTCGGCCCGCGCGCCTCGGGTGCGTATTCGGGTGCCCCATCTTTTCGCTCCGGTGCCCCATCCTTGCGCGTTCTTTGCGCAAAGGTGGGATCCTTCAGTCTCGCATCCCGCGCTCGCTTCTTTTCTTCGCCAGCATTCTTGGCGATGCCCAGCCGATCCAGATCATGCTGCTCCTCGGTAGTCACGATCCCGTCTTTCAGCACCAGCGAATGCTCGGTTGACTCCATCTTCACGTTCTTGCCGCCGGCGAAAATTTCATGCCGCCCGTGCTCTTCGTACCACTTGGTGAGCGTGGCTGTCATGTGCATCTTCTCGATGATGTTGCGCCAGCCCACGCCCGTGTTATACGCGCAGAAGGAAATCTCGCCCTCCTGCGTGGCGTACGGAATGATGCACTGCTCCGTCCGCCGGAAATCGTAGTTGAACAGATCCTGGAACCACATCCCGGCAATGAACAGGAAGTTCCAGCGATCCTGACGCCGCTTCATTACATCTTCAATCGTGCGGTCCGGCCCGACTTTGCCGTAATTCTTTCCAGTCACGTTGTAGTTCTTGTCGAATTTCCGCAGCAGATCGAGCAACTTGAAATGCGTCGGAGACTGGAATGGATCGTAGTTCTTCATCAGGCACAGCGCCATTCCAAACGCAGTCAGAAATTTTCCCCGCGCCGCGTCGTTGACCTTGGCGATGTCTTTCGCCAGCTGATCCCCATGCAGGAACGCCGTTACCGGCACTGCTTCCTTCGTTTCTTTGTCAATCATCACCGCCATCCCCGTCCCACAATTGGGATGGCAGCCACAGGAGAGCTGGCCCCAGTTGTTGTCGGCGTCGCTGGAGTGCATGAGATCGGCCCAGTCGGAAAAAGTTCCCATGAAGGAAATCGGGAACCAGTCGCGAGCGGGCTGGCCGAGGCCGGTTTGATTCTTTACATCGTGCGCGAGATGCGAGAGCGTATAACGCTGGGCGACACGGCGCTCATCGGTGATAGCTTCATCGCGTCCGGTGAACGAGACCGGCTGGAAGGAAAGGAATCCGATTTTCTTCGGATTATCGAGCGCGAACTGGATGATGCGTCCGACTTGCTCGTTGTTAATGCCATTGACAATCGTGATCACCGGCACGATCTCGACGCCGGCGGCGTGCAGATTGTCGATCGCTTTCAGTTTCACGTCAAACAAGTTGCCCACTTTACGGTGAGCATTGGCGGCATTGCCGATTCCGTCGAACTGCAGATAGGCATAGCGCATGCCCGCTTCGGCAGCCTGCTGCGCGAATTCCAGGCTCTTGGCGAATTCAATTCCGTTGGTTGCCGCCTGAACGCTGTTGTATCCAACTTTGCGCGCGTAGCGGACGGCATCGAGGAAATACGGCGAAAGCGTAGGCTCGCCGCCGGAGAACTGCACCGACATCTGCCGCCGGGGCTTGATGGTGATGGCATTGTCGAGCATGGTCTTGATGTCTTCCCAGCTCAACTCATGCACAAAGCCGACCTGGTTGGCGTCCATGAAGCAGGGATCGCACATCATGTTGCAGCGGTTGGTCAAGTCGATGGTAAGGACGGATCCGCGGCCATACTTCACGGTGCTGGAGCCGTGGTGGTGAAGCTTCTCATCGTTGTGGGCGCGGATATCGCGGCCGGGGAAAACTTCTTCCAGATGTTGCGAGAACTCCGTGTCGATTGACATCACATCTTCGAAACGGCCGTGTTGGGGGCAGTCCTTGACCATCAGGATTCTACCGTCGCGCTCGACAATCTGGGCTTTGATCTCGCCCACCTTTTCGTTCATCAGAACGTCGACGGGCAGCTTGCCGTCGAGAATCTGCTGGCGAATTTCAGGGACGCACTTCGGGCACAAAGAGTCAGTGGAGCGCGGCCAGCCTAGCGGCGGCTTGCTCTTTTCGTAGGACTTCAGCAGAGGCTTGTCGGACCACTTCGGCTTCGGAGAAGGATTGGGCTTGATCCGGTTGAGGCGATCAAACACGGCCCATACGCCGGTGGCGGCCATAGTCGCGGCTTTCTCGACATACTTTACTGGCTTGTGCATCGTCCTCTCGCTTTCCGCTGCTCGGAACTTGGCAAGTCAGGCATTTGCCACTTTCCCTGGGTTAACCTAAATGTTGACCCAAAACTTTGATCCAAAAAATTGACTCGAACAAGCCTGAACCTGGTACGTTGAACCTAGGGTTGAAACGAATGAGAGACGCGGCTTGCCCCGTCCCTCACGATTCCTTACCCTCTGACCTGTTGACCTTCACTCTAAGGAGAGGGTCACGCTGGATGGACCTCTCCCTTCATTCCCTGGCAGCTATCCTATTGAAGCCAATCCCTGTTTGGCACGCGTAACCCAATGAAAGGGCGAAAATCGGGGTTTAGCGGTTGTTTGGGGCAGCGGACGGAGCTAAGTAATTGATAGAACAGTAGCTTGGGGCTAGGGGCTGGCAGCTAGGAGCTAATAGCTGAGAGCTAGTGGCTATCGCACGTCTCGAAAAGCGGGAGACGTGGGGCTACCGAGTTGGTAGCTAGTTGGATCGCTGTCGCCGCAGGGCTTGGCGGCGTGGAGGCCGGGGCTCTGGGCCCTGACAACGAAGGCGTCTTGGGAAAATGCGGCATTCCCAGCTTTCCGAAGCAATCTCTCTACTCCCTCAGACGCAGGGCGCCCTCAGTAACGGAAACCTGGAGGCAGTGGGCCATCTTTGCTATTTTATATTTAATGGTATACCATATAAGGGTGGATTGGGTTGTTGACTTCTACCAAGAGCCGGACGGCAGCGCTCCCGTGGAAGAATTCCTGGAATCACTTCGGCCCGGGGGGCGCGCCAAAGCCTTGGCCCTTATCCAGGCGCTGAAGATGCACGGCCCCAGCCTGCCCTTCCCTTACTCATCGCAGGCTGCGGGAAAAATCCGGGAATTGCGGACTCAATCTGGCAAGGACAAAATCAGGATTCTCTATTTTGCCGACGCCAAAAGGACTTTCATACTGTTGCACGGATTCGTGAAGCGCACGCCGAAGCTGGAAGCATCCGAATTGGGCAAGGCTCTCGACCGGATGGCACGGCATAACCAAGGAACCGCCAAGAAGGGGAAACATCGTGAATAGATTCGATCGCTATTACCGTAACCAAATGGAAAGCTCACTCATGCGCGAACTGGTCAAGAAAGAGCTGGCCGGCCTGGAGATCGGCGTGCAGATTGCGCGACTTCGCGCCAAGCAGCGCCTGAATCAGACTCAGCTCGCCGCGCGCGCCCGCATGAGCGCGCCGAAAGTCTCCAGGATTGAGAGCCAGCCCGCCAATGTGCAGCTCGATACTTTGATCCGTCTGGCGCAGGCCTTGGGGGCGCGCCTGGAGGTCCGTCTGGTGGAAGAAAAGCAACGGAATCGCCGCCCTCGCCGCGTAGCGGCGGGGGCGTGAGGTTCCCGGGTCTCGCAAAGCGGCGGACCGGGGCAGCTGGCTAATGGCTCACCGAGTAGTATGACGGGTTGGTTTAAAGCTGCTCCCCGCTCGCCAGTTGGTTGGGCAGAAGGAAGGTTTTGGGGAACTTTCCTTCGCCGCAAAGCTTGAACGAGCCGAACTCCTTGTACCACGGCCCGTCAGGTACATCTGGCTTTGACTCCATCCAAACTCGCAGTTGGTTGAGGTCTTCGAGACCGATGTTGCGGTCGTGCATGCGCTCGACCAGATGGGCGCGAATGGCGGCGGGGAGCCGGGACCAGGTTTCGATCTTCATTCGGTCAATCCGGGCATTACTCACCAAACACGAAGCGGCCCAACTGGTTGCCCAACTGCTTGACTTGCTCCGGATCGCTGGCGGCGCGGAAACGTTCCGCCAACTGGAAGAATGCTTTCTCTTTTTGTTGTTGCGCTTCGATTCCCTGCTCGATGAGTTCCACCAGCACGCGATTGTCGCTGAGGTCGCGCTGCCTGGCCAAGGTCTCGACCTGTCTGGCTATTTTGGGAGGCAACGTGACGCTGCGGCGGACCGGCTTTGCGCGGGATGTTGTGTGGGATCGCTTGGGTACTGCCATAGCAGCACCAGTATACACCATTGTGGTGCAGTACGGTGTGCGCTCGTTCTCCCCACTTCTCGCAAAGAGCGCGAGAAATGGGGCACCCGGCAACGGATCTCGTGGGTTTTGTGTAGGTCCGTCATTGATTCTCTGCCTAACTGTAGGCGAAGAAAAAGGAAAAGTCCACAGAATTGCTGCTTCTATTTCGACTCGGGTTCTAATACGGCATTCACATTCACCTGACCGCTCGAAACCGTGACCTTGCGCTCCCAGGGCTTGAAGCCGGGCTTCTTCACAGAAATACCGTGCTGGCCGGGAGACAGTCCCACGGTGGACGGGGTATTGCCGACGAAGTTGCCGTCAATCTCGATGTCGGCGCCGTCGGGCGTGGACGCGATTTGCAGTTGAGCCTGTCCGCAGGGCGCAGGAACAATGTTCGCGCCAACAGCCGCCGGCACTTGTGGGCCCGGAGGCGTCTGAGCTTGCTGCCTGCTGATAGCAGTCTGCTGAACAACGTCGAACTTTACCCACTCCTTCTTGTCCTTCCCGAAATGCGCTTCCACCTCAAAGTGCCCGTTGTCATTGCGGGCCAGGAACACGCCGGGACTCAGAGCGTGGCACTGGCTCCAGCGCACGTTGCGGGTGCATGTCAGCACCATGCGGCTGCCTTCCCTGTCGGCGAGAATGAACACGACCGGTTTCCGAATATCGAAGTTTTGGTTGGTGGGCGGCGTATAGGTAGTGGAGCACGTTTCGGAGGTTGTTCCGCTTGCAGAAATGTTCCCTCCGCCGGAAACATAGCCGTTGATGTTTGTGCTTCCGCTGCAGGACGTGTTGGCATAGCCGGGCCACGAGAACGTTAAAGTTTTATTGGTCGTTGTCCACTGGTAGCCGAGCACGGTAAGGCGGAATGTGTCTTCTTGCGCCCGCAACACCGGGCTGAAGAGCAGCGCCGCGAGAATCAGGATAGCCGCTTTCATGCCTTATAAGCGACGAGGCTCACGCCCCGTTGGTCAAAACATCAGCGCAGCCTTTTGGAAACCATTGTTGCACCTGAGTAGCCGGCCTGCAAATTGTTTGCCGGGACCCCACCAGCAAGTTGCAAACGCGTTGGGGGAGAACCCGCGGGTCACTTAGGCTCAGGTTCCAGCACAGCATTCACATTCACCTGGCCGCTCGAAACCGTGATCTTCCGTTCCCAGGGTTTGAAGCCAGGCTTCCTCACGGAAATGTCGTGCGGGCCGGAGGCAACTCCTACGGTGGAGGGAGTGCTTCCGACGAAGCTGCCGTCAATCTCGATGTCGGCGCCGTCGGGTGTGGATGCGATTTGCAGTTGGGCAGTGCTGGCGGCAGCGGGCGCTGGCGCGGCCGTGGCTCGCGAGTCCGGCGGATTCGGCACGGCTGAAGCCGTGCCCTCCCCGGTTGGCTGATGCGGCGCGGCCGAAACCGCAGCCTCCCCGGCTGTTTGCCGAGTGGCGGTTGCGGCGCTTCCTGCCGACTCGACGCTCGCGGGCGAGGGCGCCCGCGCCACATCGAACTTCGTGAGCTCAAGCTTCATGTCTCCGTTCACGTAAGCGGTAATTTCGGTGCCCTTCGGGATAGTAATGTCTTTGCCATGCATGAACAGAAAAAACGGCGCGGCGGGCCAGAACACGAGGCTGTGGCGACGATGCCTCCGGTCATGGCCCCAGTGTGGCCTCCACCCTGGACCGCCTTGACGGCGCGGAGTGCGGCTTTCTCGTCATCAACCAGGCGCACGTAGTCAATGTTGATGTCGAGCTTTCCGCCGCGTGCCATTCTCCGCTTGGCTTGCGCCTCGGTCACTGTGGCAAATGCAAGCCCGCCCTTGGGAACGACGAGCACGTTGTTGACCCGCACTTCTTCCAGGACCTCGAAGTCAATCGTGTCTCCAACGTGGGCATCGGCGGAGGAGACAGTTCGATTGATTCTCATCCTCAACGGCGTTGCGTCTTCGAGTGTGAATCCTTTGGGCGGCGAAGCTGCCTGAGTCTGTGGCGGCGCGGGGGCTGGTGCGGACAGGGCAGGAGCTTGGTTGTGCTGATCAGGAGTTTGCGCGTAAAGGGCGCTACACAAACACGCGTACATCGCGACGCGGGCAAGGCGAACGGCTTTGTTCATGGTCCTCCGGACAGACGACGTTTCGAGGAACACACCGGGGCCTATGTTTTGGGGGAAGGAGAAACATACGCCGAGGGGTGGGGAGAGTCAAGGCCATCCGCGGGAAGGCCGGCCCTGCGGGGCGGGAATCAAAGTCAGAAGCCTTACGGCATGGCTGAAGCCCTGCCCTTCCAAAGCGAGCGAAAACACAAGGTGCATGGATCCTTCGTTGGGAGTCGTTCGCGAGCGAACGACTCCGCTGCCTCAGGATGACATTTTGGGTTGAGGTGTCGCACCATCGCACATCTCGAAAAGCGAGACGTGGGGCACCCGGCTAGGGGCTAATAGCTTTCGGGAGTCGGGAGTCAGGGGCTGCATCGCATGTTTTTTGGGATTGGCGCAGAGATTGGCGAAGCGCATGGAGCAGGCACCGGCGCCAATCCTGGCCCTTGCACTCGGTGCGGTAAACGGCCTCCAGGGCGGCACGAGTGATGACGTCTTGCGAATACGGCTCTTGGGTTCGGAGCAGGTCCCAGGCTTCGCGGTAGTTTTCCCAGCGGGCGCGCTTGCATAGGATGTCGGGATAGAAGCGCAAATTCTTGCAGGGCGAGAAGGCCTCGACGGGCAGCACGTACCAGGCATTTTTCGGAATAATGTGGGCGACGAGAACATCGATGTCCTCGGCGGTGTAGACGACTTTACCCTTGCCGTAGATGGCGTAGGTGGGCTGGATATCGTAGCCGCGGGCGCTGAGCGCCTCGGTGCACTTGAGCTGCACGCGCCAGAGGCGGCCGCCGGCGTCGACGATGAAGTCGTAGCGCTCACTGTCGCCCCAGGGCTTGGCGACGTGCAGGCCCAGGCTCTCGGCCTTGAGGAGAAAAGCGGCTTCGGAGAGTTCTCCGATGCGCTTGGTGTTGCGGTGAATGGGTTCGGGGGCCGTGCTCTCGGTTGCGCCAGCGGGCGCAACGGAGATCTTGGGTTGTTTTGACATGAGATCAAGACTGAGTTCCTTTCATCGGAAAAGTAAAAGGCGCAGCTATGGGCTGCGCCCTTTCTATGCTTTATAGTTATAGTATAGCACATGGGAGAGGGAGAGTATGCCAAGGTTTCCAACTTTATTCTCCCCGTGGAATGTGCAGGCTGGGGGGAATTGGGCGGCTGAGGGGGCTTGACAGGATTGGGGGCGGAAGACGCTCTCCCACGTCTCGAACCGCGCGAGACGTGGAGCACCCGGCAATCAATCCCCGCGGACGGTGAGCACCGGCACTTTGCTGTTCCTCACGACGTATTCGGCAACGCTGCCCAGAAGCAGATGCGCCAAGCCGGAACGGCCGTGGGTTCCCATAACGATCAATTGGCAATTCAGTTCCAGCGCGGCCTCCACGATGGTCGGACGGGGGGAAGCTTCGCGAATGATCGTCTGAGCCTCTGGCATCAGGGCCTTCAAGTCCGCCATGCAGCGATGAGCCTGCTCGCGTAAGAGCAGAAGGGGATCGGCGCCACCCATCACGCAGCCGACCTCCGCCAGGGTGAACAGGTCGATGACGTGCAGGAGAATCAGCTTGGCCCCGAACACGTCCGCAAGGGACCGGGCCCATTGCGCAGCCCTGGCAGCTTGCGGCGAAAAATCGGTTGCGAGAAGAATGAAGGAAATGTGTGGCCCGTTACCCGGGGCTTGATTTTTCGAGTTCATGGTTGAGGCTCTGATGACGGCGACGGCGCTTTCGTGGTTGCCGTTCTGACCATCATAGTCGTAATCATGGCTGGCATGGCCGCCGCTGCCGGTTTGAGAAGGAACGGCTGCGGCCAACGTCCGGTCAGCGCGCAGAAGCAGCTACATGGGCTGCGGCGAAGGGGTTTGGGCCAGCACCGACTTGATGTAGTTTTCGCCAGCGTACATCATGTGCTTCCACATCAGGTAGGCGCGACCCTCTTCGTTCAAGAAATTGAGCGCTTGCTGGTGATCCAGGGAACGGCCCTGTTCCTGCATGAGTTGCATCAAGTGCGCGGTCGTAATCTCAGCCACTACTCTTTCGCGTTTCCTTTTTTCCGTCATTGGCTCCCCCACGTTCATTCCGATGGAACCAATGTAGAACGCGCGCGGTCAGGCTCCTACTAGGGCATTCCCTAGTTTTTGTCCCCGGTGTGCTCAAAGAGGCCTGCCCAAGACCCGGAGCGGATAGGCGGAACCGGCCAGGGCCGTGGATTGAAAATTAACCGCCGAACCTGGCGCGAATGGCGCCGATGATCCGGAATCAGGCCTGGGAATATGCCCGCAATCCACCCAACGGGAATCGCCAAGGTGCCATCAAAGTGGGTATAGTCTAGGCATACGCGATGCTGGTACGCTGCGAAAAGTGTGGCTATGAAAACTTCCCGCAACATCGCTTCTGCGGGATGTGTGGCGCGGGATTGCGAGTTCCGCAAGCCACGCCGAGTCAGCCTTCGACGGCGCGGCCCGCAGGGGCTGACCCAGCGCCCCCGGCGAAAGCGGCAGCCGCGGCGCAACCGAGCACTCCGAAACCGGTGACCGGACCATCCTTTTTGGGTTTGGCCGATGAGCCCAGCCAACATTCGGATGTAAGCTACCTGCTCGAGGATGAACCCGATTCCAGCCATCGAGGACGATACCTGGTTTTGATCATCCTGATTGCGGCGGTCGCCGCAGGAGCGTGGTACTGGCGGCAGGATTTGCGTTCGTGGGCGGGCAAGTTTGCGGGGAGCCCCAGCGCGAACAGTACCGAAGCGGCAAATTCTTCTCAGCAGGCCTCGGCTGCTTCTCCGGCGGCGGCTGCGCCGGCGGCAAGCGCGAATCCAGATACGCGTGTCGAGAAGGCGAACACTGGAGTTGGCGATCAGCAGGCGACAAGCCAGGCACAAGCTTCCCCTGCGGCCGCAGCGGCGCCAGCGGGGGCGCCGAGCGCAGCGCCCGAGGCGGCCCAGCCGCAGCAACCCGCTCCATCGCAGCAAGCGGCCCAGTCACCGCAGTCAGACAACTCCGGCCCTGGGCAATCCGCTTCGAACGAAAGCCCTCCTGCGGCGGCGGCGGCGCCGGCGGAAACTTCTGCTACGAAATCTCCAGCGCTGGTGAGACCGTCGAAGACAGCGGCTCTGCCGCCCACTACCCCGGCGGCAGAAAGCGACGCACTGGAGGCGCAAGGAGAAAACTATTTGTACGGCAACGGAGTCCCGGCGAACTGCGCGCGGGCGCAGAAAAGTTTGCTCGCGGCCGCGGCGCGCTCCAATGCGAAGGCGCAGAGCGTGCTGGGCACGATGTACGCCACCGGCCATTGCGCCACCCGCGACCTGCCGGCGGCGTATCGTTGGTTCGCCCGCGCCTTGCGTCAAGACCCGAGCAACACTCGTTACGAACAGGATCTGAAGGTCCTCTGGGGCCAGATGACGCCGGAGGAGCGGCAAACCGCTCTGCGAAATGAGCAGTGACGCCGACGGTGAGGCGCGACCATCCGCGGGAGCAGGGTTGCGGCGATTCCGGCACAAATAAAAAAGCCGCGGTCAGGCCGCGGCTTGGTTGCAAGCAAATATCGACGGCAACGATTCTACTTGTGCTTGTCCTTGTAAATGCTTCGGCTGATGCGGTTCTGCTGCCGATTGATTCCATTCTGCTCGGCCTTGGTGAGATGACCATTGTGCGCGGCCATGTCTTTCTGCTCTCTGGCCTGCACATTCGCTTCTCTTTTTTCCAGGTTGGCGGTCTGTCCCGGGGTGAGCTTGCCATTCTTGACACCATTTGCGATGCGCCGCTGCTGGTTGGCTTCCCGCCCGTTTACCTGATTCACGCGAGGATGTCCGGGATCGACTACGCCGGGACCCGCGCCTGAGGTTGTGGTTTGAGCAGCGGCGGAACCGGCAAACATCAGTCCCCCCACGGCCAGGACTAACAGCGAGTGAGTGATTTTCTTGGTCATATTGGTTTGAGGCATGCTGGTTTGAAGCACGCGTGTTGAACCCCCAGTCGCTGAGGGTAGTTGTGTTGTCCTGAGGTGGGCTAGGTTACGAAAGTCCTTTCGAGGTAACTAAGAGGGCACGCAGGTATTTGTCCGGAGGGCCGGACCGCAATTGCAACGATCTCGTCAACGCCCTGTCGTACAAATTTCACAAAAAATTGACAAAAACGAACCACCTCGTGCGTCTTACATACGTATAACCAGCATCTGAGGGTTTACGGTTCGTGGGGGGTGAGGATGTACGGGAACTATCTAATTCTATGCGGGATGGTTTGGGCCCAGTTTGGGGAGCAGGATGCCGGGCTGGAACTGATCCGCGCCATGGCCTCGACGGACCAAGAAGTTCGGGTGCTGGCGCGCACCTTGCTGGAGCAAGCCAATGGAGGCTCGAAGGAACTGATCGGGCAGGCGCTGGCGGAAGCCGAGATCTCCGCGGGTATGGCCAGCCTGTGTGCCTTCGAAGGACAGCAGCCGAAGTCCAAGAGCTGGAACTCAGGCATCTGGTTCCCGGCGGCCTCGGCGTAGAGGTGGTAGAAGTTTCCTCGCCTTGTGTTCCGAATCGCAGTTTACTGCGGTCTCCTCCGGAACGCGGAAAAGGGCGCCAAACCGTTCAGACGGTTCTGGAAGTATCGCGTGGTCCAGTCCAAATCGGGGTATTCGTCGGGACGGCAAACGTAAGCCCCAAGCCTTCCCACCAGCCCGCATATCCAATCGGCGCACTGGAGCGTCTGAAACAAGTGGCTCTCGGCTTGGAGCGGCGGCTCAATCAGTCTCGTGCGGCGGGCGGGGCCGAACATGCTGACTGCGGAAGTGGATACGATCTGTTTGCGGAATTCGTTCTTCTCTTGCTCGTCCATGATCAAGAGCCACGGACAAGCATTCCTCTCACAGAACTGGTCAATACGCTTGATGATCTCTCGGAGGACGGCTAGGAACAAGCTCTTGGCGTCATGGTCAGGCGGTGATGAGTACTTCTCCAAGCCGACATAGAAACAGCAGCCGTCAACGGACTTCAGATGATTAAGAAGCCGATTCGTCGCCACGCGAAGCTGGCGATACTTCAGAATGTTCTCGGTCGTGTATAGCTGCGAACCCTTCTTTTCCCACAGATATGCAGCCTGACCGGACTGCTCAATCTCCCACGAAAGTAGGTTTGATTTGAGCTGGTAAAACCAGGTCGCAAATGCTCTTACTTCATTTGCGGGTAGGACAATACCGCCAAGACCGAAAATCGGGCTTTCGTTATACTTGGGTTCAGCCCGGCCGGTGTAGGGGCCGATATGCCCGAACTCGTCCACGTAAGCAAAATACATGGTCGGAAAACGCGAAAGCCCACACCTTTCGGCGCAGGCCTCGGAATCGGCGCTCTTAGAGCCGCCGATTGTTATTATAGCATACTTCGACCAGACCTATCCGCCGAAAGGCCAGCTCGGCCGGTGTTTTATCGCCCGATCCTGCGGGATCAGATCCTATGCCTCGTCGCTTTCTTTCAGCCTGGCAATCACCCCGAAATCTTCCAGTGTGGTAGTGTCGCCCTTCACTTCTCCGCTAGTAGCCAATTCGCGCAACAGGCGGCGCATGATTTTGCCGCTGCGCGTCTTAGGGAGCATGTCAGAGAAGCGGATATCGTCGGGCTTGGCCATCGGGCCGATTTCCTTGGCAACCCATCGGCGCAGTTCCTCTTTTAGCTCTGGAGTGGGAATCCGGCCATGCTCGAGCGTGACGAATGCCGCGATCGCCTGGCCTTTGAGATCGTCGGGGCGCCCCACCACAGCTGCCTCGGCCACTGCCTCATGCGCGACCAGAGCGGATTCGACCTCCATCGTGCTTAAGCGATGGCCGGAAACGTTGATCACGTCATCGACCCGCCCCATGATCCAGAAATAGCCATCCTTATCTTTACGCGCGCCGTCGCCGGTGAAATAAACACCGGGGATCTGCGACCAATACTGACGTACGTAGCGGTCGGGATCGCCATAGATGGTGCGCAACATGCCCGGCCACGGCTGCCGGATGATCAGAAACCCGCCGGAGCCGTCGGGGGCGGGTTTGCCGTCCATGGTCACGACTTCGGGAACAATCCCCGGGAACGGGCGCGTGGCCGACCCGGGCTTAGTGGCAATCGCCCCGGGCAGCGGAGTAATCATGATCTGACCGGTTTCGGTCTGCCACCAGGTGTCTACGATGGGGCAGCGCTCATGGCCGATGACTTCGCGATACCACATCCAGGCTTCGGGATTGATGGGCTCGCCGACCGTGCCCAGCAGACGCAGGCTATCGAGCCGGTGCATTCTTGGCCATTGCTCTCCCCACTTGATGAAAGTTCGAATTGCGGTGGGCGCGGTATAGAACACGCTCACCTGGTGGCGATCAATGATGTTCCAGAAACGATCGGGCTCGGGAAAATTGGGCGCGCCTTCGTACATCAGGCTGGTCGCGCCATTCTGCAGCGGGCCGTAAACGATGTAGCTGTGTCCGGTGACCCAACCGATATCCGCCGTGCACCAGTAAGTGTCTTCTTCTTTGAGATCGAATACCCACTTCGTGGTCAGATAAGTAGCGACCGAGTAGCCGCCGGTCGTGTGTACCACACCCTTGGGTTTGCCTGTGGTTCCGGAAGTATAAAGGATGTAGAGAGGATGTTCGGCGTCGAGCGGCTCGGCCGGACATTCGTCCGGGACGGAAGCCATCAGTTCATGCCACCAGTGATCGCGTCCGGGCTGCAAATTGAGCGGCGAGCCCGTCCGTTTGTACACCACCACATGCTTCACCGACGGGCACGACTTCAGCGCCTCTTCCACGGCGGGGAAAAGCTTGACCTCGGCGCCGCGACGGTAAGATCCGTCCTGCGCGATGACAGCCACGGCCTGAGAATCGTGAATACGGTCCACCAGCGCATTGGCCGCAAACCCTCCGAAGACCACGGTATGAGGCGCGCCAATGCGGGCGCAGGCCAGCATGGCAATGGGAAGCTCCGGGGTCATGCCCATGTAGATGGCGACGCGGTCGTCTTTCTTAATTCCGAGCGACTTCAGCACGTTGGCGAACTTCTGCACCTCGCGGTGCAGTTGCTGGTATGTGAGCGTGCGCACCTCGCCCGGTTCGCTCTCCCAGATCAGAGCCGCTTTGTTCTTGCGCCAGGTCTGCACGTGACGATCGAGGCAGTTGTATGACAGGTTGATCTGGCCGCCCACAAACCATCGGGCCCAAGGATTGTTCCAGTCCAAAACTTTGTCCCACTTCTTGAACCAGTGCAGCTCGGCTGCAATGCGGCCCCAGAATTTCTCTGGTTGCTCGACGGACTCGCGGTAGATGTTCTCGTACTCTTCGAGGGTCTTGATGTGGGCGCGTTCACGGAAGTGCTCCGGGCACTCGAACTTTCGCTGTTCCTGAAGCACGGAATCAATGCTCGTATCCGGGCTGGAGAAAGATGATTTTTCTGCCATTTGAGATTCCTGTGGTCAGAGTCTTGCGGAGAACCTGATGCATCGCAGATTTTACAAGGTTGACGCGGGAATGTCTGCACTGGCGAACCTGTGATCTGGACGATGAGGAGCGTTTGCAACCGAGACGTTATAGCAGGCTGCGGAAAAAGTCCATTCGCCGAAAAGGGGCGCCCACAGGGGCTGAAGCCCGTATTGATTCTGCACGCTTTACGCGGCGCCGAAGCGCCGCTCTTCCACGGCAGCAGACGCATTCACGAGTTTTTCAGCAGCCTGCTAGGGGCTTGTTGACCGACTTCCTGAGCGCGGCCACGTTTCTTTTGTCATCTCCGGGTTTATCGATGGGCGTTTCGGCAATGAAAGCGGCGTGGAGCGGTAGCTTGCTAGGCCTCTTCTTCGATCTTCGCAGGTTCGATCTTGCACGCGGGTTTGCGAGGGGCCGAACTTCAAGATAAACTTGAGCCTTTCGAGGTGGGACCATGTTAGTAGTCATGCAGGCGCACGCCACAGAAGAGCAGGTGCGTGCTGTCTGCCAGAAAATCGAGGCGCTCGGCTACCGTGCTCATTCCATCCCCGGCGCGGAGCGCACGGCCATCGGCATCACCGGCAACAAGGGCGAGGTCGAGCCGGGCACGCTGGAAGAAATGTCGGGTGTGCAGGAGGTCATCCGTGTCACCAAGCCTTACAAGCTGGTCAGCCGTGACTTCAAGGAAGACAACACGGTCATTCGTTTTGCCGGAAACGATGCCACGATTGGCGGTCCGGGGCTTGCGATCATGGCCGGGCCTTGCGCCATTGAAAGCCGCGAGCAGGCATTTGCCGTGGCCGAGCGCGTCTCTCGAGCGGGCGCGCAATTCTTTCGCGGCGGAGCCTACAAACCGCGCACTTCTCCGTATTCGTTCCAGGGCCTGGAAGAAGATGGGCTGCGCATCATGGCCGAGATTCGCGACCAGTTTGGAATGAAGATTGTGACTGAAGCCATCGACAACGAGTCGCTGGAGCTGGTCGAAGAGTATGCCGATGTGATTCAGATCGGCGCGCGCAACATGCAGAATTTTTCGCTGCTGAAACGTGCAGGACGGGCCAAGAAGCCGGTGCTGCTCAAGCGTGGCATGTCGGCGACGCTGGAAGAACTCCTGATGGCGGCCGAGTATGTGATGAGCGAAGGCAACTACAACGTGATCCTGTGCGAGCGCGGTGTCCGCACTTTTGCCGACCACACGCGCAACACGCTGGACCTGAGCATCATTCCCGCGGTGCAGCGGCTCAGCCATCTGCCCATCATTGTTGATCCCAGCCACGGGACGGGGAAACGGAATAAAGTTACGCCACTGTCGCGGGCGGCGGTCGCCGTGGGAGCGGATGGGTTGATTGTTGAAGTGCATCACGACCCGGACAAAGCGCTGTCCGATGGCATGCAGTCGCTCTATCCCGATCAGTTCGACGAACTGATGGCGCAGGTACGGCAGATCGCGGCGGTGGTGGGGAGGACGGTGGCGGGGATTCGGAAGCCCGCACCGGTGGCGCGCTAACAGCGCGAAGCCAAAAAGGCAAATTCGAAGCTCTCACGACTTGCAGAAAGCGACTTTGGTCCTCACCGCTTTGATAATCTTGCTTCTTCCGCGGAACCAACCTTGAGAAAGCTCCTCCTCATCATTGTTGTGCTGCCGATTCTCGGCGGCGTTGGCTGGTGGTACTTCCACGGGCGGGAAATCACCACTTACCTTCCTCTATATCGCGAGTTTGCCTACGTCACCAATGGCAAGAGCAACACGGTGAGCGTGATCAACCTCACGGCCGACCCAGTGAAGGGCTTCACGGTCGTGCGCAACATCTCGGTCGGAATCGAGCCCACGGGCATCGCGGCCAATAGCAAGAAGAATGAAGTCTACGTCGTCAACACCGGATCGAACAATATCAGCGTGATTGATGCCGAGCGGAATGCGGTGGTCGCGACCATCGGCGTGCATGGCAAGCCTTACTTCATCGATGTTTCTGCCGACGGCAAGCGCGGCTACGTCGCCAACTCAGGATCGGCGAATGTTTCGGTCATTGATCTGGAGAAACGGATCGTTCTGGGCAACATCCGCGTAGGAGCTTCGCCTGGGCTGGCCAGAGTTTCTCCGGATGGCGCGACCGTCGTGGTCAGCAATCGGGGCGACAACACGGTTTCGCTGATCGATGCGGCCCAGCTTAAAGTGCGCAGCACCATTCCTGTATGTCAGGAGCCAGAAGACATCGCAATTCTTCCCGACAATAGCAAAGCCTTCGTAGCCTGCGTGGGATCGGCCCAGGTTGCATCCATTGATTTGAAGACCGACAAGCTGCTCGCTTTGCTCGATGTAGGCAAAACTCCGGTGCACCTGGCGCTGAAGCCGGATGGTGGCGAGCTCATGGTGAGTAATTTCGATTCGGATAACATTTCCATCATCGAGACCACGACCAACGAAGTTGGCGGCAGTTATTTGATCGGCACTCATCCGGCGCGCGGACTCGTGACTGTAGACAATTCCCGTTTGTATGTGAGCAACTTCGGATCGAACACGGTGGCGGTTTACGACATTGATATAGGAAAGATGATCTCGACCCTGCCCGTGGGTAGCCATCCCGACGGGCTCGCGCTCTCACAAAGCCAGAACTATTTGCTGGTGCTGAATTCGGGGTCGGGCGATGTCACGGTTATCCAGAAGCGCACTCCGCGGAAGAAATTTGAGCCCGGCGAGTATTCGCTGCTGACTATGATTCCGGTGGGAGTTCAGCCAAATAACATCGTGGTGAAAGCGTTCGTGTTACAAAAACCCTCTCGATAATTGTCATCCTGAGCGCAGCATGAACTTCGCAAAGCGAAGTTCATGCGGAGTCGAAGGATCCCTGTTCGGCAGGGGCGTGTGCCAGCGATTCAAGGCATTCCTCGACGAATCCAATTCACAGGCAAAATGCCTTGACGCAGCCACAAAGGGATCCGGCATTGGGGGGATCCTTCGACTCCGCCTCCGTTTCGCTTCGCGAACCAGAGGCTGCGCTCAGGATGACAGATTTTGGTAGGGGTAATAGTGGCGCTCTGTCATCCTGCTTCGCAAGGCGAAGCAGCTACTGCGCTTGGAGTCGGCGGCCGGTAGCGATTTCGGGCAGTCTCGACGAATCCAATTCACAGGCAAAATGCCTTGACGAGCAACAAAGGGATCCGGCACTGGAGGGATCCTTCGACTCCGCCTCTGTTTCGCTTTGCGAAACAGAGGCTGCGCTCAGGATGACAGATTTTGGTATGGGTAATAGTGGCGCTCTGTCATCCTGCTTCGCAAGGCGAAGCAGCTACTGCGCTCTCAGGATGACAGGGCTAGGATTTGCCCGCTACGCCCCCGCGCCACAGCATTTCTTATACTTCTTGCCCGAGCCGCAAGGACAAGGGTCGTTGCGGCCGATTTTGGCGGTGCCACGCACCACTTGTTGCACCGACTGCAGGTCTCCGGATCCGGCCATGCGGGCCTGCTCCAGTTCGCGGCGCTTCCTGCGCTGAAAGGCTTCCTCGATTTCGTCTACCGAGGTGGCCACAGGACGAGGCCGCCGGCCGTCTCCATCGCCGCCCGTTCTCAACACAGACACGCCGCCTTCGGGCCCCTCGGCGGAGCGTCCGGGTGCGACGCCCACTTCGGCCGGCCGTTCCAAAACCTGCATCAGATAGAGATAGCGCACCGTCTCTTCCTGAGAGCGCTGCATCATGGCTTCGAACATGTCGAAGGACTCGCGCTTGTATTCGACCAGGGGATCGTGCTGGCCGTAGCCGCGAAGGCCGATCCCTTCTTTCAGGTGGTCCATGTCACGCAGATGGTCTTTCCACTGAGCATCGAGCACGCTGAGCATGATCATGCGCTCGTGGTAGCGCATGGCATCGGGGCCGATGAGTTTTTCCTTGGCGTCGTAGCGAGCCTTGAGCTTGTCAAAGATGGCGTCGCCCAGTTCCTGGCGGTTCAAGATCTCAGGCTTGATTCCCTCCGCCAGAATGTCCACGCCAAAACGAGTGAACACGGAATCCTTCAGGCCCTTGAGATCCCAATCCGCAGCATGAACTTTGACGGCGCAGAACTGGTCCATCAAGTCGCTCAGGATCCCGGAGACGTAGTCTTCGAGGATCAGTTCTTTCTGATCCAGGCCTGCCAGCAGTTGATGACGCAGGCCGTACACCGCCTCGCGCTGCTTGTTCATTACGTCGTCGTACTCGAGCAAGTGTTTGCGGGCTTCGAAGTTTTGTGCTTCGACGGCTTCTTGCGACTTCTCGATGCGGCGCGAAATCAGCCGCGATTCAATGGGAACTCCCTCTTCCATGCCCAATCGCTGGAGAAGGGTGGAGATCCACTCCTTGGCGAAGATACGCATGAGGTCATCTTCGAGCGAGAGGTAAAAGCGGGACGAACCGGGATCGCCTTGACGGCCGGCCCGGCCACGAAGTTGATTATCAATGCGCCGCGATTCGTGACGCTCGGTGCCGAAAATATGCAGGCCGCCGACGGCGACGACCTCGTCATGTTCTTTATCGGTTTGCTGTTTGTAGCGGTTGAAGATCTCGGTCCACTGATCGGTGGGCGCGACGTATTCACTCCCGGCGTAATACCAGACCGTGCTCTTGGCTTGGTCAACATCCACCAGAATCTTGCCTTGCGCGGCGCGCAGCGGTTGCGCAATTCCCTTCTTCACGCACTCCTGCTTGGCCATGAACTCGGGGTTGCCCCCAAGAAGAATGTCGGTTCCGCGGCCGGCCATGTTGGTGGCGATGGTCACCATGCCCTTGCGGCCTGCCTGGGCGACGATTTCGGCTTCGCGCTCGTGCTGTTTGGCATTCAAGACCTCGCGCTTGACGCCTTTCTTCTTCAGTAGTTCGGCAAGACGTTCTGATTTCTCAATCGACACCGTACCCACGAGCACCGGCTGGCCCGTGACATTCAGCCTCTGAATCTCGTCGGCGGCGGCGAAGTATTTTTCTTTCTCGGTCCGGTAAACGACGTCAGGGTTTTCTTGGCGAAGCAGGGGCTTGTTGGTCGGAATGACCATCACTTCCAGTTTGTAAATCTTGTCGAACTCCGAGGCTTCGGTCTCCGCCGTACCGGTCATGCCGGCCAGCTTCTTGTGCATGCGGAAATAATTCTGGAAGGTGATGGTGGCCAGGGTCTGGTTCTCGCGCTCGATCTTGACGTTTTCCTTGGCTTCGACCGCCTGGTGCAATCCGTCCGACCAGCGGCGTCCCGGCATCAGGCGGCCAGTGAATTCATCCACGATGATGACTTCTCCCTCTTTCACCACGTATTCCACGTCGCGATGATAGAGAGCATGCGCCTTGACGGCGGTCTCCACGTGATGCTTGAGATCCCAGTTTTCAGGATCGGCGATGTTGCCAATGCCTAGCAATGCTTCGACCTTTTCCCAGCCCTCGTCGGTGACCGTGATGCTGCGATGCTTTTCGTCCACCACGTAGTCGCCGGTGAGTTGCGCCGGTTCGCCCGGCGCCCCTTCGATTTCCTCGCCCTTTTCCAGCTTGGGGATAATGCGATTGACGCGGGCGTACTTGTCGGTGGACTCTTCGCTGGCGCCGGAGATGATGAGCGGGGTACGAGCTTCGTCAATCAGGATGGAGTCCACTTCATCCACGATGGCGTAGTTGTGCCCGCGCTGCACGCAATCGCGCAGGTCAAACTTCATGTTGTCGCGAAGATAGTCAAAACCGAACTCGTTGTTCGTGCCGTAAGTCACGTCAGAGGCGTAGGCCTCGCGGCGCTGCTGGTCATCGAGGTCGTGGACGATGACGCCGACGGTGAGACCAAGAAAGCGGTATAGCTTGCCCATCCATTCCGAGTCGCGCTTGGCCAGGTAATCGTTAACCGTGACCACATGCACGCCGCGTCCGCTGAGCGCGTTGAGATAAACCGGCAAGGTCGCAACCAGAGTTTTGCCTTCGCCGGTCTTCATTTCGGCGATCTTGCCCTGGTGCAGAACCATGCCGCCGATCAGTTGCACATCAAAATGCCGCATGTTGAGCACGCGGCGGCCGGCTTCGCGGACTACGGCGAATGCCTCGACCAGAATCTCGTCGAGGGCTTCGTTGCTGAGCTTCCTGCGCTCTTCGTCAATTTCCTTCAGCCGCTCGGGATCGGCGGCCGGCTCGTCGGGAATTTGAGTCAAGCGTTCCTGCATGCGCTGGCGGAATTCTTCCGTCTTGGCGCGCAGTTCCTCATCGCTGAGCTTCTGCATAGCGGGCTCGAGCGCGTTAATAGCCTCAACCTGAGGCCTCAGACGCTTGAGTTCGCGTTCGTTTTTGGTCCCGAAGACCTTGGCTACCAGAGCATTAATCAAATCGAGGTTCCTTGGCGGGCAAACGGCGAGGTACCGGCCCTAATATCTTATTAGAAGCCTAGCATATTAGATGCAGGTGCAGAAGGTCGGTCGCGGAGGCCGGGAAAGGCCCAGCCGTTAGCACTTGGCACTTAGCAGTTAAGCGAAGATCGGGCTCAGCCAGGATCCGGGCAAGAATCTCGAGCAGCCAAATGCCCGGCGCCAAGTGCTAACTGCTATTTTCAGGTATATTTTCCCGTTCCGACTCATGTCTACTTTCTACGACCGTTTCTGCGAGTGCGCTAACCGCTGGCCCGACAATGTCGCACTGGAGATTCTGCGGCCCGACCGGATTGAAAGCTATACCTATGCAGGATTGCGGCGCATGGCGGAGTCGATTGGCCGCTGGCTGACGGACAACAGATTCCGGCCGGGTGCGCGGATAGCGATCCTGGCGGACAATCACCCGCGCTGGGTGGCCGCTTACCTCGGGATCATTGCCGCAGGTTGCGCTGCGGTTCCGCTGGACACGGCCTTCCATGCTGATCAAGTTGCGAAGCTGCTTAAGGACAGTGGCAGCTCGTTGCTGTTCTGTGATGTTAAGCACTTGGCGATAGCCTCGGAAGCGATCGGTAAGTCAGCGACCGGCATTGTGCTGCTCGACTCGGCGGAGGCGGGCAGGGCTGCCCGCGGCACACAGATTGCCGATCTTGACAGCATCTTTGCGGGCGGGCCCGGCACGTTCGCGGCAGTGCCCGTTTCTTCCGATAGCCTCGCTTCTCTTCTTTATACGTCGGGCACGACGGCTGATCCCAAAGGTGTGATGCTGAGTCACTCCAACGTGATGGGTGAGGTCGAAGCTGTATTTGGCTGGGCCGACATTGGCCCCGAAGACGCAGTGCTTGGCGTGCTGCCGCTTTTCCACGTGCTATCGCAGATGGCCAATCTGCTGTTGCCGCTGGTGAAGGGCTCGCGCGTCGTTTATTTGGAAACTTTGAACACCACCGATCTGCTGCGGGCGCTGGAGGGGCGCAAGATCACCGCGTTCGCGGTGGTGCCGCAGTTTTTCTATTTGATCCATGACCGCATCTTCAAAGAGGTAGAGCAGCGCGGGAAGCCGGCCATCTGGGCTTTTCGCGCGATGACGGCAATTGTGCGCTTCTGCCGTCGGTTTGGCTGGAATCCGAGCAGGATTTTCTTCCCGAGGATCCACAAGATTTTCGGCGAAAGGATGCGCTACCTGGTGACCGGGGGGTCCCGCTTCGATCCGCAAGTCGGAAGCGATTTTTATGCACTGGGAATTGATGTGCTTCAGGCCTACGGGCTCACCGAAACCAGCGCCGCCGCTTGCGCCACGTCGCCCGATGACAACGTGATCGGTTCGGTAGGCAAGCCGCTCAAGGGCGTCGGGGCAAGAATTGTTGATCCGCAACCGTCGGAAGATGGCGGCTGCCGGGTCGGTGAAATCGCCATTCGCGGGGCCATTGTGATGAAAGGCTACTGGAACCGGCCGGACGCCACCGCCGCGGTGCTGCAAGACGGCTGGCTCTACACCGGAGATCTTGGCTATTTCGACGCGGGTGGGAATCTCTTTATCACCGGACGCAAGAAAGAGATCATCGTCCTCAGTAATGGAAAGAATATTTATCCAGAAGAAATCGAGGCCCACTACCTGAAGTCTCCTTCCATTAAGGAAATTGCCGTCGTGGGAATTGAGGGGAGGCCGGGCGATCCCGCGTCGGACCGGCTGCACGCGGTGATCGTTCCGAATTTCGAGGCGCTCAAACAGCGAAAAATCGTCAATGTCAAAGAAGTACTTCGCTACGACATCGAAGGTCTCTCGGTGCAATTGCCTTCCACGAAACGTGTTGGCAGTTACGAAATCTGGCAGGAAGACTTGCCGCGCACCACTACGCGCAAGATCAAGCGTTTCGAAATTGAGAAGCGGGTTCGGGCGAACCAGGCGAAGGGTTCCGGGGAGGCAGATCTTGCCGCAGAGCAGCCGCTCAGCGCGGAAGATGCAGCCTGGCTGGAGCAGGCGGATGTGCAGCGTGCATTGAAGATCATTCGAGGAATGGCGAGGACGAGGCTTCAGTCGATCCGTCCTGCGAATAACCTCGAACTCGACCTCGGCCTGGATTCGATGCAGCGAGTGGAACTGCTCGCCGCCCTTGAGGAAGAACTTGGAGGTGATGTGAATGAATCACGCCTGGCTGAAATCTACACCGTGCGGGACCTGGCGGGTGCTGTGCTGGAGAGCGCAGCAGGGGGAAGCGCCGCTGCTTCGCGCCCGCATTTCGCGGGCTGGAAAGCCGTGCTGCAAGCGGAGTCCAGCGATCCGGAGCTTTTGGAGGTGGTCCGGCCGCGGCCTGTCGCGGAAGCATTCTGGTACGGGGTGAGCAGGTTGATCCAGATCATCGCACTGGACCGTTTCCAGTTGCGCGTGCTGGGTTTGGAGAAGCTCCCTTCGCGCGGGCCATTCATTCTTTCTTCCAATCACCAGAGTTTTCTCGATCCGGTTATTCTGGGAAGCCTCTTGCCCTGGCCAGTGTTTCGCAATACTTTCTCGGTGGGAACCAGCGACATTTTTGGCGCAGGTTTCATGCGCACGCTGGCACAGTGGTTGCGAGTTGTAGTCGTGGATCCGGATGCAAATCTGATTCCGGCCATGCGAGCCGGAGCGCTCGGCCTGCAGCACGGGCGAGTTCTGATTCTCTATCCGGAAGGCGAGCGCTCGATCGACGGCCCGCCGAAGATGTTCAAGAAAGGGGCAGCAATCCTTTCGATGCACACACAGGCGCCGATTGTGCCCGTGGCGATTGAGGGTTTTCATGAAGCGTGGCCGCGCGGAAGGCCCTTCCAGAAGTTCGCGCGCTTGCAGATTGAATTCGGTGATCCGATAGTTCCGCCGCCAGAGGGCGAAGCATCGGAAGCGGCGTACGAAAAACTTACGGCGGAAGTGAGAACGCGAGTGGTCACCATGTGGAACGAGTTGAGAAATGTAAGGTCGGTAGAGGCATAGCTCTACGTCTCGTCCGCTGTTGCCTGCGTGGCGTTCAGGAGCACCGCAGACGTTGCCAGCAACGTCTCTACAGGGAAGTCCTGCGCGACTTTGTCACTTGGCCCGGGGATGCGTCTGATCGTAGACCTGCAGCACGTGCTTCATAGAGAGCTGGGTGTAGCGCTGGGTTGTGGATAGCCGCTCATGTCCGAGCATCTCCTGAATGGCGCGCAGGTCGGCGCCTTCTTCCAGCATGTGCGTGCCAAAAGCATGACGGAGAGTGTGGGGATGGACATCGGGTGAAAGCCCTTTAGCAACGGCGATCTTCTTAACGATGCGCCCTACGCTGCGCGTCGTGATCCGTCCACCGCGCTGGTTAATCAGCAAGGCGTTGGTGTTCTTCTTGCGTTCGGCAAGCGTGCGCTGGCGCATGGGCAAGTACGCAGCGAGCCCGTTCTTGACCGAATCGCCGAAGGGAACATAGCGTTCTTTCTTTCCTTTGCCGCGAATGAGAATGGCTTCCGCGCTCAGTCGGATGTCGTCGAGATTGATGCCGACCAGTTCGGAATTGCGAATGCCGCAGCCGTAAAGCAGCTCGAACATGAGTTGGTCGCGCTCAGGAAATGACGCCACCTCAGGCATTTCTCCATCGAGTATGGAGTTCATTTCTTCGATGGTGGGAACGCGAGGCAACTTCGTCGGCAGCTTCGGCGTGGAAACCAACGCGGCCGGATTCTGTTCGACCACGCCTTCCTGCGCCAGCCAGCGGTAGAGCGAACGCACCGCGGCCAGCGAACGCGCGATTGAGGTCTTGCCCAGGCCCTTTTCGTAGAGATGGGACAGGAATCCGCGGATGGTTACATGATCGATGCTGCGCCAATTGCGCGAGCCTACGTAGGCAGCAAAATTCCGCAGGTCGCCGGTATAAGCCTTGATGGTATGCACCGAAGCGTTGCGCTCGCGAAGCGAACGCAGGAACTGGTCAATGGCTTTCTCGACCGTCGTTCTCTTCGGACTAGTCGGTGATTTCATCTTTTTCTTATCACCACAGAGTCACAGAGGCACAGAGAAGCCTTCAGAAAGAAAACAGAAACAAGCGGTTTGGATATTCTCTGTGGCTCTGTGTCTCTGTGGTGAAAAAGTTTGTCATCTGGCTTTCGCCCTCGGGTGATGCTTCTGATAAACATTCTTCAGCCGATCGAGCGCCAGGTGCGTGTACACCTGCGTGGTTGAAATATCCGCGTGGCCGAGGATGGTCTGCACCGTGCGGAGGTCGGCGCCGTTTTCGACCATGTGCGTGGCGCAACTATGGCGGAGCATGTGCGGGCTGGCGTTGCGCCCCATACTCGATGACATGGCGCGAACCATCTGCCAGATACGCTGGCGGGTCAACTTGCGCCCTCCGCGTCCGAGAAAGAGAAGCGGCGAGTTCCTCCCTGCCGCCAGCAGTGGCCGCCAATGCTTCATGTACCCGGTCAGCGCATCCTGCGCCGATCGTCCCAGTGGCACGATCCGTTCTTTATCGCCTTTGCCGCGCACCAACACATATCCGAGATCGAGTTTCAGGTCTTCGAGCTTGACGCCGGTAATTTCTGAGACTCGGAGCGCTCCGGCATAGAAAACCTCCAGCATCGCGCGGTCGCGCGCGGCCAGAGCTTCGGCCTGCTTGTGATTGGAAACCGCGGTCGGGCTGCGCAGCATGGCCTCCACTTCGTCGCGCGCCAGGGATTTGGGCAACACTTTCCACTGCTTGGGCGAGTCAATGTTCAGGGTGGGATCGTGTTCGATCAGTTTGTCGAGCAGCAGATAGCGGTACAAATGGCGCAACGCGGAAAGCTTGCGTCCTACCGAGCGGCCGTCCACTGAGTTCGCAAACAGTTGCTGGATGAAGTCCCGGACATCGTCGCGGCGCGCCTTCAGAAGCGTGCGCTTACTGCTTTCCAGGAATCCGGAGAACTGGCCGATGTCGGTGGCGTAGGCCGCGACCGTGAGCGGCGCTAGCCCCTTTTCAATCTTCAGGTAGTCGAGAAAGCCGGAGACTACGCGGGAATTGACTTCTGATGGCACGGCTGGAGTATGCGCGTTATCGGACACGCAGCAAAGTGATCAGCCGGATGCACCCCTTTCACCACAGAGTCACAGAGACACTGAGTTAAGAGAAGACAAACCTCTGATGCGTTCTCTGTGCCTCTGTGGTGAAAATAATCGAGGTTCACTCAGTGTTCTCCGGATCCTCCGTGGTTATTGAATTTCCTTCCATAACTCGACGGCGTATTTCGCGCCCTCGGGCGTTTCCTCGTGCTTGAAGTAGGCGAAGACATTTCTCCCCGCGCTGAGGTGCTCTCGAATCCGGGCCACCATGGCGCGGCGCTCATCAGGGGTATAGGCCGGCTTGTGGTAGCGGTAGTAGCAAAAGTCCGCCGTTATCACATCCGGTGTGACGCGCTCTTCGGTCTCGGCAACGCAAAGGGCGCGGTTCCCCGCCTTCAGCAGGTCAAAAATTTCGTCGGTAAACCACGAAGCATGGCGGAATTCAAATGCCGATGGTAGGGAGCGCGGCAGGCTGGTCAGAAATTCTGCCAGCAGCGTGGCGTCCGCTTTCAGATTTGGCGGCAATTGAAACAACAACGGCCCCAGCTTTTCCGCGCGCGCCAGCGGTTCGACCGTGCTTAGAAAGCGCGGCAGAAAATCTTCCGTCTTCTGCAAGCGCTTAATGTGGGTAATGACTTGGTGCGCTTTCACGCTGAGGCGAAACCCGTTGGGAGTTTCCGCGATCCATTTCTGGGCTGTGGTTTCCTTCAATAGTTGGCGGAAGGTAAAGTTCACCTCGACTGCATTGAGCTGTGTGGCATAGTAGTGCAGGAATTTCGCCTGCGCCAGCTTGGCGGGATAGAAGTCGGGCTTCCAGCTCGGATAGGCCCATCCGGATGTTCCGGCGTAAAGTTGCGCCATCGCTTGCTCCGATTCACTCGCTGGACTTAGAAGATCAGGATTATACCTTTCGCGCTTTCTTCTTTGACACAGACGGCTTGCGGGCGGGCTTCCCGCTCTTGTTCAACCTCCCGGCTCCGGTAGTTTCCGCTTGGGCAGCCAGATCAAGTCCTGCTTCGATCGCCTGGGGCTCCGCTTCCTTGATGCCCGGCAACTTCGGCAGCTTCTGCTTGAGGGTGAGAACCGGCTCGAACAAGTCCCCCATCTTCTGCACACGTTCGAGGACATGTTTCGCCTCGAATATCAGCAGGCTGGCATCTCTCTTCTTCAGCATCTGCTCGACTTCTTCCCACCTCACCGGCGTGGAGACCGTCGGCTGGTCGCGCGCCCGCAGCGAATACACGCTGACCGTGGTTTTGTGCTCGTCGTTCTGACTCCAGTCCACTAACACCTTGCCCACGCGCAACTGCTTTTTCATGTCGGAAACGACGAGATCTTTGTGTTCGTCCTGCAGCAATCGGGCGAGCGCATGGGCGAAGGGCTTTGTAATTTCGTAGCTGGTGGGCGTGTTCAAGGGGATGTAGATCTGCAGACCCTTTGAACCCGACGTCTTAGGGAAGCTGCGCAATCCGAAATGCTCGAAAATCTCCCGCAGCCAAAGGCCCACCTGGCAGCATTGCACAATGTTCGCTGGTTCGCCGGGGTCGAGATCGAAGACCAACATAGTCGGGGACATGATCTGTTTCGCCAGCGAAAGCGACGGGTGGAGTTCGATCGAGGCGAGATTGGCGATCCAAACCAGTGTCGGCAGGTCGTTGCACAGAATGTAGTTCACGTTGCGCTGGTTGCCCTCGCTCCAGATCGGGGCCGTCTTCACCCAGTCGGGACGGTGCTTGGTAGCGTTTTTCTCAAAAAAATAGTCCTTATCCACACCCTCGGGATAGCGCTTCAGCGTCAGCGGACGACTCGACAGGTGCGGAATCAGGGCAGGCGCGATGCGGGCGTAATAGTCAATCACTTGGCCCTTGGTAAAGCCGGTCGCGGGATACAGGACCTTATCCAGGTTGGTTAGGGACAGGTGTTTCCCCTGGATGTCCACTACAGCAGGTTTGCCGGCCATATTACGTTGGATTATAAGGTGCCGGTCAAAGCCTTCGTGAACCCGCAGTTTGACAACTTCCCCTTCGGCCACGTAATTTCAAACTTCTACCCATCATTCACGTCCAACCTGGTGGAGGTCCGATGAAATACCGTCCTCTGAAGTTTTTCGCCGCGGTTCTGGCAGTCGCCGCTCTGGCTGCCGCCCAGAATATCGCTTCGTTCGAGAAGCGCACGACAGTCAAGAAACTGGACAACGGTTTGACCGTGGTGATCTGTGAGCGGCCGGAAGCGCCAGTGTTCTCCTTCTACACGCATGTGGACGCCGGCTCGGCGCAGGATCCCCTCGGCAAAACCGGCCTGGCGCATATGTTCGAACACATGGCCTTCAAGGGGACCGACAAGATTGGCACCAAGAATTACCCCGCCGAAAAGGCCGCCCTGGAGACAGTCGAGAAAGACTATGCCGCCTACATCGAAGAGCGCGACAAGCCCGTGGGCCGCGACGAACAAAAGCTCAAACAACTGGAAGCGGCCTGGCAGAATTCCACCAAAGATGCAAACCAGTACGTGATCCCCAACCAGTTCGGTGAACTGGTTGAACGCAATGGCGGCGAAGATCTGAACGCCTCCACCAACCTGGACGAAACCAACTACTTCTATTCCCTGCCGGAAAACCGCCTGGAGCTATGGGCGTATCTCGAATCTGAGCGTTTCATGCACCCCGTGATGCGAGAGTTCTACAAGGAACGGAACGTGGTGATCGAGGAACGCCGCATGCGCACTGACAGCAATCCCATCGGGCGGTTGCTCGAGCAGTTCACCACGGCTGCCTACCAGGCCCATGAATATCATCGTCCAACCATTGGCTGGATGTCGGATCTGAACTCCTTCTCGGCAACCGACGCGCAGAAATTTTTCGATAAGTACTACATTCCGTCAAACATGGTGGTAACGGTGGTGGGAGATGTGAAGGCGCCAGAGGCCATGCCGATTATCGAGAAATATTTTGGTCGCATTCCCTCCCACGAAAAGCCGGACGAGAGAACTACGACTGAGCCGCCACAGAACTCCGAGCGTCGAGTCGTACTGCAGGAGATGTCGCAACCGCTTTATCTTGAGGGATATCACCGGCCGGACTATCGCAGTCCAGACGATGCGGTATACGACGCGATCGCCGACTTGATGTCGAGCGGTCGAACCTCGCGATTGTATCGGGCGCTGGTACGGGACAAAAGAATCGCGTCCGACTCAGCCGGATTCACCGGCTTGCCGGGAACCAAATATCCACATCTTTTTGCTTTCTATGCCTTCCCTCTTCCCGGTCACAAGCCAGAGGAAATGGCGGAGGCTATTCATGCCGAAATTGAACGGATCAAGAAAGAAGACATCAGCGATGAGGAACTGAAGATGATCAAGACGCGGGCCAAGGCCAACCTGATTCGCGGCCTGGGCAGCAATGAAGGGCTGGCATTTCAACTCGGGATCAACCAGGCGCGCTACGACGATTGGCGCGAACTGTTCCGGCAGGTGGATCGGATCGATAAGGTCAGCAAGGCGGACATTCGCCGCGTCGCTAAACAGACTTTTGTTTCCGCGAATCGCACGGTGGGAATCATCGAAACCGCCGCCCCTGCGGCGACCGAGGCGAACCAAGGAGGCGCGCAATGAAACGCCAACTCACTGGTTTGTTGGCTGCCTCTGTGATGTTGGCAGTGTTAGCCGCCCCTCGGGCGGCAGCGCAAGCCACGGATTGGCAGCAGATTCCAATTGCTCCCCTGCCGGCCTTTCACCCCCAGGAGCCCAAGCGCATCGAGCTTCCTAATGGAATGATCGTTTTCCTCCAGGAAGATCATGAATTGCCGCTGATCGACGGCACAATGCGCATTCGTGGTGGCTCCCGGGAAGAGCCCGCGGCCAAAACCGGCATGCTCGATATTTATGGCGAAGTTTGGCGAACGGGCGGCACCAAGTCCCAGACCGGCGATCAGCTGGATGACTATCTGGAGATTCGCGCCGCCAAGGTTGAAACCGGCGACAGCGCAGATTCCACCACGATTTCGTGGTCTTGCCTGAAGGCCGACTTCGACGATGTGTTCAAGGTGTTCGCCGAACTGCTGCGCCAGCCCGAATTTCGCGCCGATAAAGTTGATCTCGCGCAGAAAGAGATGTTTGACTCGATCTCCCGCCGCAATGACGATGTGCACGAAATTGCCGGCCGGGAGTCGGCGAAGCTGGCCTACGGCAAGAACAATCCCTACACGCGTGAGCCGGAGTACGCCAGCGTGGCAGCGGTCAGCCGACAGGATTTGATCGACTGGCATCAGTCGCACGTGCAGCCCAACAACATCATTCTGGGCGTGGTGGGCGATTTCGATTCCGCAGCCATGGAAGCCAAGCTGCGGGAGGCATTCGGCTCCTGGACGAAAGGTCCGGCGGTAAAGGCGCCTGAAATCCGATTCGAACCCGCCAAGCCGGGCTATTACTTGATTGCCAAGCCCGACGTAAATCAAAGCAACATCCGCATGGTGGAATTGGGTATACGGCGCGACAATCCGGATTATTTCGCGACCCAGGTCTTTAACGAAGCGTTCGGAGGCGGCTTTTCCTCGCGGCTGTTTCGCAACATCCGCACGGCGAAGGGCCTGGCTTACGACGTGGGCGGCGGTGTCGGCAGCGCCTTCGATCACCCAGGGATGGTACGGATTTCGATGGGGACCAAGAGCGCGAGCACCGTGGAGTCCATTCAGGCGATCTACGAGCAGATTGACGATCTGAAGAAGGATCCGATTTCCGAAGATGAAATCAAGCGCGCCAAGGATTCCATTCTGAATTCATTTGTCTTCAACTTCGATTCGCCGGAGAAAGTTCTGCGTGAACGCATGGCGTACGAATTCTATGCGTACCCCGCTGATTTTCTGGAACGCTATCGGGCTGGAATCGAAAAAGTCCAAAAGGCGGATGTCGAGCGCGCCGCGGAGAAATACCTGCACAAGGATCAACTTGCCGTGCTGGTCGTCGGCAACACCTCGGAGTTCGATAAACCGCTGACTGAGCTTGGCCCGGTGATCAACGTGGACATCACGATTCCGCCGCCACCGGGCGAGAAGGGCGGGAAGGAATAGGTTGGCCAAGCTATTCGAAACAGCGCCCGGCCAAGCCTGACGCAGTAGCGCCAATCTTAACCCACAGGCGGCGGTTCTCTGCGGCCTCTGCGATTTAAGCCTTTTGTGTTTGCCGGCCTCGTTAAAACCTTGAAGCGCAGAGACCGCTGAGAACAGGCGCAGAGTACGCGGAGATAACAAATCGTTTCTGGGAATCTTGGAATTCGATGAAATTGAGACGCCCCCGAAATAGGCGTTGACATGGTCAAGTTGTAGCGCTAGTCTATGGCGAACAAACAGCGAATATCGCCATGGCTTCTCTTCCTCTTCTTCCCGAGTCAAAGCCGAAACTCGTTGGTATCGCCCGCCTTGCCTCCGAGGGTGAATCCCTGCGGGAAGGTCATGAAGTCGAATACTTCACGCTCCCGGTTCGTTCTCTGCTAAATCGGTGCACCGGCACGCGCATGCCCTTCACCTGGACCATCAATCCTTATCGCGGCTGCGAGTTTGCTTGCAAGTACTGCTATGCCCGCTACACGCACGAATTCATGGAACTACGCGACGGGGTGGATTTCGAGCAGAAGATTTTCGTCAAGCAACACGCCGCTGACCTGCTGCGCCAGGAACTGCGTCATGTCAAGCCGGGAGAGGAAATCGCGATTGGCACCGCAACCGATCCCTATCAGCCGGCCGAGAGGCGCTTCGAGGTGACGCGGGCTATTCTTGAGGAATTTTCCCGGCATCGCGGGCTGGAAATCGGCATTGTTACGAAGTCGAACCTGGTCGTGCGCGATATCGACCTGTTAACCGACGTCGCGAAAAACAACCGGCTGTTTGTGAATCTCACGATCACCACCCTGAAGACCGAGTTGGCCCGGATCCTTGAACCACGAGCGCCGCGTCCCGATCTTCGGCTGGAGGCGGTTCGAAATCTCAACCAGGCGGGTGTTAACGCGGGCGTAATCTGTGCGCCGGTCCTTCCCGGCATCACCGATTCGCCACGCGACCTGGAGGCGCTGGTTCGCG
This sequence comes from uncultured Acidobacteriota bacterium, assembly GCA_963770485.1. Classification (GTDB taxonomy): domain Bacteria; phylum Acidobacteriota; class Terriglobia; order Terriglobales; family Acidobacteriaceae; genus CAVVEC01. The sequence continues at coordinate 184,200 of CAVYPX010000017.1, read as the reverse complement.
CCACGGCTGAGGTGGGCGGAAAATACATCTTCGCCAATTCTCTTTTCTTGAAACCTTGCTCCGCCGCCGTTTTTCTCCCGTTCCTTGAGGAGAAGTTTCCCCAACTCGTTGAAAGCTACAGACAACGCTTCAAAGATCGAGCATTCCTCCCGGCGCCGCACCGTAAACGCCTTTCGCAGCTGATGGCGCGACTGCGTCAGAAATACGGCATCCGCAGCGATTACGACCGCTATAGCCAGAGGACCCATCCGCTTGCGGCCGGCGAAACCTCAGATCAACTCAAACTGTTCTGAGCCATGCAGGAAGCCGCCACAAGGTACAATCATGCCGATGCGAGCCAGCCTCTCGAACCGAAAGCCTGCATTTCCGGTGTGGCAGTACATCGCATTGGCGATCTTGTTCGTTGGATCTGTCCTCTATCAGCTGAGATTCAGCCAGGACATCTGGCGCGGTGAGATAGTGCACATTCCGCTCATCGCTCCCGCCACCGCCCTCTCCTCGCTCGAGACGGTTTCACCAGAAGCAGAAAAACTCGGCCTTCACAAAGGCGATAGCATCCTCGAAGTGAATGGAAGCAAGTACACGGGCACTGCCGTCCTGGCAGAATCGCTCGCCCATACGCGGATTGGCGACCGCATCCGAGTCACGGTTCGTTCCGGCACAGAAGTCCACACCGTAGACCTGCCAGTCACGGCGGCTACAACACCGATCACCAAAATTGTGCTCGACCTTGCGCTACAGGTGGTGATGCCCTTCGGCTGCATCCTGCTGGGCTGTTGGGTAGTGCTGGTCAGACCGAGGGATCGGCTGGCGTGGGTGGTCCTCGGGCTGCTGCTCTGCTTTGCCCAGCTCGTAGGAGCTTCATTCACGATTGAGAGCTGGGGGCCGGGATTACGCGAAGTGGCGATGGGCTATCACATGACCCTTGCGGCTTCCTGGCCGATCTTCATGTTCCTGTTCGGCTTTTTCTTCCCGGAGCCGTTTCCTTTCTGGACGCGCCTGGGCCCCTGGCGGCAAGTGATCCCCTGGCTTGTAATCGCTCCCGCAGTGGCTGGAGGAGTTGTCATGGTAAGGATCGCGGTGCTCGAGATGACAAGTTATTCTGCCGCGCAGTCGGTCTATTACAGCTTTCTTGGTTGGCAAACTCCGCTGCAGCTATACCTCTACTGCGTTGTGGGCTTCGGCTTTTTCACCGCCATCTTCACCAAGTCTGCGATGGCCATTTCCCGCGATGCCCGGCGGAGGCTGCAATTGCTCTATTGGGGTACGACCGTCGGAACCCTTCCCCTGTTCATCCTCACCGTCACCGCAGAGATTCGGGGAAAGTCGCTCTACGACATATATCCCAGTTGGCTCATCGGGATCGCCCTGGCGCTGATGCTGATCTTTCCCCTCACACTGGCCTACGTGATTGTGGTGCAACGTGCGATGGATGTAAGGGTGGTGGTGCGCCAAGGTTTGCAGTATGGGTTGGCGAAGAATGGAATACGCGTGCTTCAGTACATCGCCATTGCGGTTGTGATCGCAACCGCGTTCGCGCTTGCAAGTCACTCCAATCGCGTCGAGAAAATCATCGTCATTGCCCTAGCCGTCACTGCCATGTTCAGCATTCCTCGACTTGGAGAACGGCTGCGCACCTGGACCGACCGCCGCTTCTTCCGCGAGGCCTACGATGCCGAGCAGGTGCTCAACGATCTCAGCGATCAAGTGCGTAGCATGGTGGAAACGCGGCCGTTGATTGAAACTGTGGCCGCGCGCATCTCGGACACGCTACACATCCCGCACGTGGCGGTTCTGCTGGGAGGAGGCGGGCTTTACCGTCCGGCCTACGCTCTGGGGTACGGTGCCGCTCCCGATGTGGTCTTTGCGGCGGGCACGGGCACGGTGAAGGTACTGCAAGAGCAAAAGGACCCCGCCCGAGTTTACTTCGATGATCCCGATTCCTGGTTGTATCGGGAGCCCGACGTGGGTGAAGAAGATCGCGCCAAACTGGCGCAGCTCCAGGCCGAACTGCTGTTGCCCCTCAGCGCGCGCGATCAACTCTTAGGATTCATCAGCCTGGGGCCGAAGCGATCCGATGAGCCCTACTCGGGCACCGACGTGCGATTGCTGAAATCTGTGGCCGCGCAGACAGGCCTGGCGCTGGAGAATGCGCGCCTCATGGCCGCGATCACGGAGGAGGTCGCGCAGCGCGAACGTCTGAACCGCGAGGTAGAGATCGCTCGCGAAGTGCAGGAGCGGCTTTTCCCGCAGACCCTGCCTCCTATCGCAGGCATTGAATATGCGGGCGCTTGCCGTCCGGCGCTCGGCGTAGACGGCGACTATTACGATTTTCTGGCCCTGCCGGGAGGCCAGCTTGGAATTGCGATCGGCGATGTTTCCGGCAAAGGCATTGCTGCCGCTTTGATGATGGCCAGCTTGCAGGCCTCGCTGCGTGGTGAGGCCACACGTGCCCCGGAGAACCTTGCGGCGTTAGTGAGCAATGTCAACCGGCTGGTCTATGAAGCTTCCTCCGCCAACCGCTATGCGACTTTTTTCTACGGGCAATACCATCCCGCTTCGCGGCAGCTAACTTACGTGAACGCCGGACACAATCCGCCGATGCTGTTTCATCACTGCGACGGCAAGTGGCAGCTTTCACGGCTGGAGACCGGCGGAACAGTGGTCGGTTTGCTCCAGAGCTTTCCGTATGAGCAGGCTGCTTTGACGATTGCGCCGGGAGACATCTTCATCGCCTTCACCGATGGCATCAGCGAAGCCATGAATGGTGCTGACGAAGAATGGGGTGAAGAACGGATGGTCGAGACCCTGAACGGTTGTGCCGGGCTGAGTCCGCTGGAGATTATCACTCGCATCATGCAAGCCGCCGACACGTTTGTGGCTGGGGCCAAGCAGCACGACGACATGACGCTGGTGGTGCTGCGCGCACAACCTGCAGCGTAGGCGCGGCTGCCTCGGCGGTGCTGGCACGTCGCTTGTGACGGGCGAGGGCGCCCGTCTTCTGTCGACCGCCGTTTTGTCGCTCCAGCTTCTATAATGGCTGCTCCCACGGTTGCCATGAGTTCGCCTCGCTACCAAGCCGCTCCAGCGCCGCCTCCGCCGAATGCCAAGCCCCGGCCAGCGTTCTTCGTGCAGCTCGACCGGTTCTGGCAACGGGTCACTGAAGGACTCGAACTCAGCCAACTGTGGAAGCAGTTCAGAGTTGACGCCCGCGCCAGTTACCGGCTCTATCAGCGCGATTTCGCTGCCCGGTCGCCAAAGGAAACCCGCCGCCACAATCTCTGGCATACGGTTCAGGAATTCGCCTGGGCGATTCTGGAGAAACTTACTCCCGCGCGTCGGGTGTTGCTGCTCCTGGGCACTTTGCTCTTGATCTTTCCCGCCGGCGGTTACAGTTATCACGGGAAGTCGGGAGAACTCGTGGTCCTTGAACTCGATCCGCATTTTTGGGGCGGGGGACTGATTTTCATTCTGCTGATGCTGGAAATCGCAGACCGCGTAGTCATGAAGCGCGACCTGGAAATCGCCCGCGACATCCAAAGCTGGCTGCTGCCCGCAGCGCCTCCTCCAGTACCGGGTTTAACCCTGGCCTTCGCCACCAAGCCGGCCAATACGGTTGCCGGAGACTTTTACGACGTGTTCGCGCGGCCGGTCACGGATTCCCGCCAGCCACATTTTCTTCTCGCCGTAGCCGACGTCGCTGGAAAAAGCATTCCCGCGGCGCTGCTCATGGCCACCTTCCAGGCCAGCCTTAGAACTCTTTCGGAAACCTCCTGCTCGCTGCCTGAGCTGGTGGCAAGCATGAACCACTACGCGTGCACCAACAGCCAGGGTGGCCGGCGCTTCACCACCGCATTCCTGGCGGAGTTTGATCCCGACAGCCACGCATTGACCTACATCAATGCCGGACACAACGCACCGATTCTGCGGCGTAGCTCGGGAGCGATCGAACGGCTCAGTAATGGCGGATTGCCGCTGGGGATCCAGGCGGATGCCTCTTATCAGTCCGGTCGCGTGAGCTTGCAAGCGGGCGATTGGCTGGTGATCTTCACCGATGGCCTGGTGGAGGCGGTAAACGCGCGGGAAGAGGAGTACGGCGAGCCGCGACTGCTGGATGTTCTGCAGGCCGGAGTAACCGCGTCGCCGGATGAACTGCTGCGCCGCGTCATCGGCGGACTCGATGAATTTGTCGGAACCACACCCCAGCACGATGACGTGACCTGTGTAGTGATAAAAGTGTCGTGATAGGCCGCTGGGCCTGACGAAATTTGTCACATTTCTTGCCCCTCGGGTCACTGTCGTAATTGGTTCCTGGGTACACCTGTTTGTTGTTTCTCTTCCCCACTAGTGCAAGCATAGGACTTAGCCGGCGCCAACTATGGTCTAGGCGGTTCCAGGTCATGATGGCAGCCAAATTGCCCCACTTGAGGTTGGCTTGTTGAAAGTAAGCATTCCGTGACTGGAGCCAAGGTAGACGTGATGAATAAACAAAAAGGTTTCTCACTGATCGAATTGCTCATCGTGGTAGCCATCATTCTAATCATTGCTGCCATTGCGATTCCGAACCTGTTGCGGGCGCGGATTGCGGCTAACGAGTCCTCGGCGGTCAGCGCGATTCGCACGATCAACACATCGCAAACCGCCTTTCAATCGACCTACCCGACGGTAGGCTTTGCCGGCACGGTTCTGGCACTGGGACCTCCCGCCGCGACGGGTTGTCCCAACACCGTTGTCCCGACCTCAACCAGCGCTTGCCTGATTGACTGGGTGCTGGCCAACGCCACGGTTCCCGCATCCCCCAGGAGCGGCTACTATTTCGCTTTGGGTATTACGGCTGGCGGTGGCGTAAACGCGGCATACACCGTCGGCAGCGTTCCGGCTTCACTGAATTCTACGGGCGTGCGCGGCTTCTGCTCCAATGACGACGGCGTCATCCGCTTTACGGCGATCGGCAACACAGCTCCTGTGACCACCAATGCGGCCTGCTCCGCCTATACCCTTTTGCAATAGCGACAGTTGGGCGAAGTACCTGGGGGAGGGTACCCGCCGGGGAGCCACGGAGAGATCCGTGGCTCTCTTTTTGTCTGGCTCAGGTGCCGCGAAGCAGCCTGATTCCATTCTGGGATTCTAGTCTCAGCCTCTTGTGGCAAAATGACACAAGTTGTCATCCCGCCGACAAAATCTGATAGGAATGGCAGCCCGACACCACCTCGGGGAAAGAACCACCGTTACTAAGGAGTGCGTAACCCTTGAAAATAAAGCGTGCCTAGGATTTGGAGCAGTCCCCTTGGTAACTTTTGGTTCTGGCCGCTAAAATGCGAACATAATCGGCAATTGGGTCTACTGAGACCATACCTGATAAAACGGAGAAGAAGGGAAAACGAGATGCGGAAACAGAAGGGTTTTTCACTGATTGAGTTGCTGATCGTGGTTGCGATTATTCTAATCATCGCGGCCATCGCGATTCCGAACCTGTTGCGGGCGCGCATTGCGGCCAACGAGTCCTCTGCGGTCAGCTCAGTTCGTACCATTAACACGTCCCAGGTCGCTTATCTTTCCAGCTATCCGACCGTGGGTTACGCGGGAACCATCCTGGCCTTGGGTCCTCCGGCCGCGACCGGTTGCCCGCTTACTGTGACCCCGACCTCGACCAGCGCTTGCTTGATTGACTGGGTGCTGGCCAATGCCACTGTACCGGCCGCGCCTAAGAGCGGCTACTACTTTGGTTTGGGCGTAGTCGCAGCGGGCGGCTTGAACCTGGGCTACACCGTCGGCGGCGTTCCGGCTGCACTGAATACTACGGGCGTGCGCGGTTTCTGCTCGAACGAAGACGGCGTGATCCGCTTTACGGCTGTGGGCAACACCGCTCCGGTCACCACCAACGCGGCTTGCGCGGCCTATACCAACTTGCAATAGCGTGAGTTTGGCGAAGTACCTGGGGGAGGGTACAAGCCTGGGAGCAACGGAGAGATCCGTTGCTCCTTTGTTTTTCTGGGCTCAGGTCACCCCCAAGCACTGACACAATACCCATCCCGTTTTTACTTTCGTAATCGGTTATCCGCCACGCCATCTCGCGCCGGGGTGTTTTTGCATATAATTTTTCCAGTAGCACAGAATGAAAAAATTCAGTTCTCCTGCCATGCCTGCGATAGAGATCCTGGGCCTCGAAAAGACTTACCACGTGGGCTTCTGGCGCAAGAAGGCGAAGCCCGCGTTACGGCCCCTGCGCCTCAGCGTGGAGGAGGGAGAGATTTTTGGATTTCTCGGTCCCAACGGCGCGGGAAAAACAACCACCTTGAAACTGCTCATGGGCTTGGTCTTCCCCACAGGTGGTTCGGCACGCATTCTGGGAATGGAAATTAACGATCCCAGAATGAAGGCGCAGATCGGTTTTCTTCCGGAGCAGCCATATTTCTACGATTACCTGACGGCCCGTGAACTGCTCGAATACTACGGGCAACTCTCCGGCGTGGCGCCGAAGGAGCGCGGCCGTAAGGTCGGTGAAGTCCTGCAGCGCGTGGGGCTGCCGGATGTGGGCGGAGTGCAGTTGCGGAAGTTTTCCAAAGGCATGCTGCAACGGGTAGGCATCGCACAAGCCATTCTGCATGATCCCAAAGTGCTCTTCTTTGACGAGCCCATGTCCGGGCTCGATCCCATGGGCCGCCGCGAAGTACGAGATTTAATGGAGCAATTGAAGCAGGAAGGCAAGACGGTTTTCTTTTCCACTCACATTCTGTCCGATGCCGAAGCGCTGTGCGACCGGGTGGCGATCATTCATCTCGGTGAACTGCGCGGTGTGGGCGTAGTGGCCGATCTCACCTCGAGCGTCGAGGGGAAAGTCGAACTGGTCTGGCAAGGGAACACGGTACCGACTGCACTGACGGCTTTGGGAGCGGAATGTCACCTGACCGGGGACACCGTCCGCGCGGTCGTGTGCGAAGGCAACCAGGACGCCGCCATTGACGCCCTGCGGCGGGAGCGTCTGCGGATCATCTCCGTGACTCCGGTGCGAACTTCGCTGGAAGAATATTTCGTGCGCAAACTACAGCCTTCCCAGGCGGTTGCGGGGGTGAGGTCATGAGCGGACGAATTGCCTATATTGCCTCCAACACTTTCCGTGAAGCCGTGCGGGATCGTGTGCTTTACAACCTGATCGCATTCGCGCTGCTCATGTCGGGAGCAGCCATTCTGGTGGGGCAGATTTCGATCGGAATCGAGCGCCTGGTGGTGATCAATCTTGGCCTCACCGCGGTTTCGCTGTTCGGCGTTGTGATCGCGATTTTTATCGGCATCGGGCTGGTCTCGAAGGAGATTGAGAAGCGCACTCTCTACACCGTGCTTTCCCGCCCAGTACAGCGCTGGGAGTTCATCGTGGGAAAGTTCTTCGGGCTGGCAGGGACGCTGGTGGTGAATACATTTTTCATGGCGCTTGGCGTATTCGCAGCCTTGCTCTACGTTTCCCGCCATTTTCAAGCCGGCGATGGCTTAGTGCTGGTCGCTCTGTATTTCATCATTCTTCAGTTTCTGATTATCACCGCGCTGGCGCTGCTGTTCTCGGCATTTTCTACTCCGGTGGAATCGGCCGTGCTGGCGTTTTCCCTGTTCGTGGTCGGCAGCTTCGCCGAGGATTTGCGCGGATTCGCCGCCATGACCCATGGCGCCACGCGTTGGCTAGCCACAGGCGCGGCGTATCTGATACCGAACTTTTCCGCGCTGAATATAATCAGCTCAGTGGCGCATGAGCAGCCGGTTTCACCACAACTCATCTTCTTGAACACCGCCTATGCGCTGATCTATGCCACCATGGCCCTGTGTGGCGCGGTATGGATTTTCGAGCACCGGAATCTGAAATGAATCCCTCGCGGCGAGTTTCTGTGACGGCCAGCGCGCTGCTGCTGATCTGCCTGCTGTCATCGGCGCTGGTGTTGCATCACATCGATCAGTTGCGCAGCCGAGCTACGTTGCAGGAGGTGCTTTACATCCCTTCGCCCAAAGTGCTGAAGCGCCTAAGCCTGGGATACGACGGCTTGCTGGCCGATGTGTACTGGACGCGGGCTGTGCAGTACTTTGGGAGCAAGCACTATGCCGGAGCCACCCGTTATGACCTGCTGGCGCCTCTGCTTGAAATCACGACGGCTCTCGATCCGCATTTGACCGTGGCTTACGAGTTTGGCGCAAACTTTCTGTCTCCCGCACCGCCCTATGGCGCGGGCATGCCACAACGCGCCATTGAGCTGGCAGAATTCGGGATTCGCAACAATCCCAATGAGTGGCGGCTTTACTACGACTTGGGTTTCATCTACTACATGGATCTGAAGGATTATGCCGCCGCGGCGGATGCCTTTGAGCGTGGCTCCCGCGTACCGAGCGCGCACGCTTTCCTGAAGGTGCTGGCCGCCCAAATGGCAGAGCACGCCGGCGATCTTGAAACCGCCCGCATGTTGTGGGCAACCACCTACCAGACCGCGCGAGATCCGGATGTGCGCGCCAATGCGGTAGCCCATTTGCGCGCCCTGCAGGTGGACGAAGACGTGACCAACCTCGAAGCGTTGGTGTCGCGATATCGCGAGAAGAACCCCCATTTGCCGGACAGCTTTTCGGACTTGGTCGCCGCAGGTGTCTTGCACGGGATTCCGCTGGATCCACTTGGCCACACCTACAAGCTGACGCCGGATGGGCGCGTCGAAGTGCGCATTCCGGATGACCTGCCCTTCATTCAAAAAGGCACGCCTCCCGGGTACGTGCCTCCCCTGAAGCCAAAGTTCCTGCCCTCGGATTAAACTCTCGCCATGAGCCAGACGGACACGAGTACGGATCGGACCGACTTCAACCAGATCAAGACGCGCGTAGCAGAGCCCCAGGATGCTGAGAACATTGCGCGTCTGGTGAACGATGCTTTTCGCCCCGAACGCTTCTTCATCGACCAGGACCGTACCAATCCTGAGAAGGTGCATGACCTCCTGCAGAAGGGCAAGTTCCTGCTCGCCGAAGAGGCGGGCGCCTTGGTCGGTTGTGTTTACGTGGAAAAGCGCGGGGAACGCGGGTATTTTGGATTGCTGGCCGTGGATCCGGTGCGGCAAAAAGCGGGCTGGGGATCTTTTCTGATCGCAGCGGCGGAAGATGATCGCCGGGCGGCGGGTTGCCGTGTCATGGATTTGACCATCGTGAATCTGCGCCAGGAACTGCCGGGATATTATCGGCGCTTTGGTTACGAGGAAAGCGGGACGCTGCCCTTCCCCGCGGATCAGCTTTCGAAGATTCCCTGCCACCTGGTTCGGATGTCCAAGCCTCTCGGCTAGCTTGTGCGGCGCGCGGGCATTCTTGCCGGCGTGTTGGCAGCGATAATGTCCACTGCCGAATAACCAGGCACGGCCCGACAGTCGATGTCGGAACTCTCCTTCGCACCCGGAAGCATTACCATGGTCTGCGATGCCCGCGGACTCCATTCCCAGACCAAGTCTCGTCGTAACGGTGCGTCGTTGGTGGAAGGACAAGGCCGCGCACGATGGATTCTTCCCTGCCCTGAACCATTTGATCTTGACGCTGTGGGAGTTTGCCCGCGAATCTACTCCCTCGCGGCGGCGGCAACGCTACGGCGACGTGGACTACGACTGGGACTACCGTGTGGATACAACCGGCGCCACGATTGGCTGGCACGATCGTCTGCTCGGGCTCTTTCACTCGCCTTATCAGCCTACCGATCCCGAACTGTTTCGCGAAATGCTCACACAACTAATGGCGGCGAGTCCGATGTTGGCGAGTGCGAAATTCGACTTTCGCGAATTTGCCTTCATCGACATCGGCTCGGGCAAGGGACGCGTGCTGCTGATGGCGGCGGAGTACCCTTTTCGGCGCATTCAGGGAATCGAACTGCTGCCCGAACTGCACCGCATCGCGCAAGAGAATATCGCCAAGTATAAAAGCGCTTCGCGACAGTGCTTCGCGATCGAGTCGCTGTGCGGCGACGCGCGCAATTTCGCATTTCCGCCGGAACCGCTTGTGCTCTATCTGTTCAATCCGCTGCCGGAAGCGGGATTGACAGAGATGATGGCCAACCTGGAAACGTCTTTGCGAAGCCAGCCGAGACCGGTATTTGTGCTCTATCACAATCGGCTGCTGGAGCATGTGCTGGCTTCTAGGACTTGGCTCAAGAAGATCGGAGGAACACACCAATATTCGATCTTTGCTGCCGGGCCAACTCCCGCTGACACATCGAAGCGCTAGCATGGACGAAAATGTCATACCATCTGCAGTTTAGGTCTGGCACGCCTTCTTGATATTGACATTGTGTAAATACACACTATGCGGTACACTTGGGACGAGGAAAAGAACCACCGCAATATTGCGCGGCACGGGATTGCTTTTGAGGATGCCCAGCGACTTTTTTTATGGGCCTACGGTTGAAAAGGCGGATGACCGTTTCGACTACGGCGAAAGTCGAGTGTATGCAATTGGTCTCGTGAACAATCTGGAAATCACGGTGATTTATGCGGATGAAGACGATGACGAAAGGCGCCTCATCTCGGCGTGGCGGGCGGAACCGCACGAAAGACGCCGTTACTGGCAAAGCATCAAGAGCTAAACGCGGCGCCGGCACGAACTGGAACAAACTGCGTCGCATGAGCGCTACGCAGATACGCCGTGGCATTGAGTCCAACCCCGACGTGCGCCCGACGGACGAAGAATTCTGGAAAGATGCGAAGGTCGTGTGGCCCATGCGGAAAACAGTTGTCACCATGCGGCTGGATGCGGACTTGCTGGCCTGGTTCCGGCAACAGCGCGGTTACCAAACCCGCATCAATGCCATCTTGCGCGCCTACATGAAAGCGCATGTGTCGGGAGAACGCCGGGAATCTAGCTAATGGGTCTTCGTGATCTTCCCACTTCTCGCGCAAAGAGCGCGCGAGAAATGGGGCACCCGGCACCCCGCGTGGCGGTCCAGCGCTTTGCTAGCCCGGTCCGGTACCCGTCCCGTAAACTAGTCCTGTGGACGTAACTTCCCTACTGCGCAACTTTGTTGTCCTAGGAGTGGCGACCGCGATTGCCACCGCCAGCCCGGCGCCCGACGTCGATGCCATTGCCAAGGCGGTGGACGCCCACTACGACCACCTGCATACCCTCCAGGCCGAATTCACCGAAATCTACCGGGGGGCGGGCATGGATCGGACGGAATCGGGCACGCTTTGGCTAAAAAAACCCGGCAAGATGCGCTGGGAGTACCGTTCTCCCAGGGAGAAGCTGTTTCTGAGCGACGGCAAGGATGCCTGGTTTTACGTCCCGGGAGAGCGTCAAGTGCGGCGAACAGCGGTTAAGAAGTTGGACGATCTGCGGTCGCCGCTGGCGTTCCTTCTGGGTAAAACGCGACTGGAGAAGGAATTGCAGGGCTTATCCCTGGCTCCGGACTTGAAGCCGCTGGCGGCTGGGGACGTGGTCCTGAGGGGCGTTCCCAAGGCGCTGGCTGACCGGGTCAGCCAGGTGCTCTTAGAGATCTCCCCGGAGAGCTGGATTACCCGGATTTTGATCGAAGAAGTGGACGGTTCCGTAACCGAATATCGCTTTACGGATCAGAAGGAGAATGTGGAAGTCTCGGACCGCAACTTCCAGTTTGTTCCCCCGGACGGGGTTGAGGTGATTGAAGGCGATTTTGGGCAATAGGCTTCTGTGGCTTGGAAATAAACGTAGATTTTTCATAGTATTGCGGGGTTATCGCGCTTCGCCTTGGCATCGTCCCAGGTGGCTCGTTACCCCCGATTAGGCTTAGACAGGCAGTCGAGACCTGATTGACGGTTGCGAATGTTAGACTTAGGTGGGCAGGACGGTAACTGGACCACGGTATGGCCGAATTCCTGGTAAAACTGGCGGACGAACGCGGGCATCTCACGCAACAACTGGAGAATGGGTACTCCGAGGCCGAGGTTCGCGACCGCTTTGTGCAGCAGGGTTTCCTGGTGTACTGGGTCAAGCCGCGCGGTATTCTCTCCGGGGACTTCAGCCTATCGCGGCGCAGAAAGGTCAAGCAAAGCCAGTTCGTCATCTTCAACCAGCAATTCCTGACCCTCATTAAGGCTGGGCTGCCTATCCTGAATTCTCTGGATTTGCTGATCAGGCGCCAGAAGAATCCATACTTGCAAAGCCTGCTGCAGAATGTCCGCGATCGGGTCAAAGGCGGGGAGTTGCTGTCCGACGCCTTTTCGGCCCAGGGCGGGTTCCCCAAGATATACACGACCACGCTGATGGCGGGTGAGAAGAGCGGCAACATCGAAGAAGTGCTGGGCCGCTACATCGCCTTCCAGCGCCTGGCGCTGACCTTCAAAAAGAAGTTGGCGGTCTCGCTGGTGTACCCGACTCTGCTGGTGGCAGTCGTTCTGTGCATGCTGGTGTTCCTGGTCACGTATGTGGTGCCGCAGTTTGCCAAGCTGTACTCGGACATGAACGCGCAGTTGCCCGCCATCACGCTCCTGATGTTGGATGTTGGAACCCACGCCCAGAGATACGCTCCGCTTATCGGTGCGGCGGTGGTGATCGGCATATTGGCATTGTGGCAATGGAAGAAGACGGATCGGGGAGCGGAGCGGTTGGATCGCATTGTGCTGAAACTTCCGCTGCTGGGGCAGATATGGTTGAAATACCAGGTGGCGAACTTCGCCCGCATGCTCTCGACTCTGCTGGCGGGCGGCATGCCGCTGGTCCCGTCGTTGGAAACTTCCGGGGCTTCGATGAGCAGCCGGAGCATTCTGAACGGCATTTCCGGAGCCGCCATCCGGGTGCGCGAAGGACAGCCACTGGCCAAGAGCCTGGACGAGCTGAAGATGTTTCCCGAGTTGTCGGTGGAGATGATCGAGGTGGGAGAGTCCACCGGAGCCTTGCCGGCGATGCTGAACTCGGTGGCGGAGTTTTACGAGGAGGACGTGCAGACCGCGCTGGGCGCGGCTATGGCTCTGATTGAGCCGCTCGTCCTGATTATCATGGCGGTGTTCGTGGGTGGAATCCTGATCTCGCTGTATCTGCCCATCTTCACGCTGGGATCGAGTATTCATTAGTCGAGCAAATTGACCCTTAGGGTTCTGTAGGCGGGCAGAAATGGCAAGTATGACGGAAAATAAAACAGTCTTCGTCGGGGGAAATGGCGGCGTAGTGGCGCCGGGCGCCCAGAACGAGGAACTGGAAAAGGCACAAGACGTCGCGCGGCGCTATCGCTGCCAGTTCGTCGACCTGCATAACTTCCAGCTCCATCACGATCTCTTCAAAAAGATCTCTCCCCACTTGATGTTCCGCTACAGCTTTGTTCCGCTGGAGGAGACCGAGGACGGCCGGCTGGCCATCGCGATTGCCGACCCCAGCCAGCTCATGATGATCGACGAGATCAGCCTGCTGCTGGGAAAGCGCATCCTCACCAAAGTCGCTACCTATGCGCAGATTAGCGAAATCCTCAAAAAGACGGAGCAGTCCAAACGCGTTCTCGAGGATGCCAGCGAAGGCTTCGCCCTGGACGTCATCCATGAAGAGGAGGGGGCAGGCGACGAAAGCATTTCCATCGACCGGCTGACCGCGCAGCAGGGCGACATCAGCCCGATTATTCGCCTGGTGGATACCACGATTTTCACCGCGTTGCAGCGGCGCGCCAGTGATATTCACATCGAAACCCGCGACGATTCGGTGTGCATCAAGTTCCGCATCGACGGCGTGCTCACCCAGGCCATGCCGCCGATTGCCAAGGAACACCACTCGACCATCATCTCGCGTATTAAAGTCATGAGCGAGCTCGATATCTCCGAACGGCGCGTTCCTCAGGATGGCCGCTTCCGCGTGAAATATGGCAGTCCAGAACGGCCCATCGACTTCCGCGTTTCCATCATGCCCTCCATCCACGGCGAAGATGCCGTCCTCCGTGTGCTCGACAAGGAATCGATGAGCGAGAAGTTCCATAAGCTCACGCTTGATGTGGTCGGTTTTGACGATGAAGACCTGCGCAAGTTCCGCCGCTACATCAAAGAGCCGTACGGCATGGTGCTGGTGACCGGACCGACGGGCAGCGGCAAAACCACGACGCTGTACGCGGCGGTAAACGAAATCAAGACCGACGAAGACAAGATCATCACCATCGAAGATCCGGTGGAATACCAGATTCGCGGCATCACTCAGATTCCGGTCAATGAGAAGAAAGGACTGACTTTCGCCCGCGGGCTGCGCTCGATTCTGCGCCACGATCCCGACAAGATCATGGTGGGCGAAATCCGCGATACGGAGACGGCGCAGATCGCGATTCAATCCGCTCTTACCGGACACCTGGTGTTCACCACGGTCCACGCCAACAACGTGGTCGATGTCATTGGCCGCTTCCTCAACATGGGCGTGGAGCCGTACAACTTCGTTTCCGCTTTGAACTGCATTTTGGCGCAGCGGCTGGTGCGGCTGATTTGCGAATCCTGCCGGACGGAGATGCACTATGCACCCGAAGTGCTCGAGGCCAGCGGCCTGGATCCGGAGCAATGGTCGAAAGTGGCGTTCTACGAAGGACAAGGCTGCATTGAGTGCGCCGGGACGGGATTCCGCGGGCGAACTGCCATTCACGAATTACTCGATTTGAGTGACCGTATCCGGGAGATGATTCTGCTCAAGAAACCGACCTCAGAGATCCGTCGTGCGGCGCGCGAAGAGGGCATGCGTTTCCTGCGTGAGTCCGCCCTGGACAAGGTGAGAACAGGGTTGACTACGCTGAAAGAGATCAATAAGGTCACATTCATCGAGACCTCGCGGTAAGTGCGGCTTGAGCTCCGTTCAGTCAAGTGGCCGGCGTGGATCGATCTTGAGTTCAACTGTCGTCCTGAGCATGTTCTGCGCGGAAAGCGCAGAACATGCGGAGACGAAGGACCCCGAACAAGCCAGAGTTCCCGGAAATGCTTGGGGTGTTCTCGCCAGGTATTTTGGGAATTGGGAGCGGCGGTGGTGCGAGAACGCCGGGGTGTGTTAGTAACTGGAATTGGCTGAACAGGGGTTTGTCGACTCCGTGACCGGTTCACGTTCGCGAACCAGCCAATCGGCTCAGAATGACAAGTGTTCAGGTGCTGCTCAGGGTAACGACTGGCTATTGCTGATCTTAGGGCCAATACGCACAGTGCCCTTCCAGTTATTGCATTTATTGGCTTCCCGGCGTTTCATTTGTAATAGCGCCGCAGCGAGTAGTGTCGAGAATGAGCCCTAGTTTCAAATCGAGTTCGAAGCCGAAGCTGGCCTGCGAAATCGCGGCTGATCGTGTGCTGGCCGGACGAGTCTCGGAACGCGGCGGCACGATCGAGATGTGCGCGGCCGCCGACCTGGCGCCCGGCAGCGTGGTTCCCGACCTGCTGGAGGCGAATCTGCGGGAGCGCACCCGCGTCTTCGAGACCATTCGAGAGACGCTGGGGAATGTAAGTGGCCGCTCGCGCGACGTGATCGCGGTACTTCCGGATGCGGCGGCCCGGGTCATGCTGCTGGATTTTGAGACGCTTCCGGCGAACCGCCAGGAAGCGGAAGGCGTGGTGCGTTTCCGGCTGAAGAAGTCGCTTCCCTTTGACCTGGATAAGGCCAAAGTCTCCTACCATTCACAACCTTCGACGGGCGGGATTCGCGTCGTCGCCGCAGTCGCCTTGACGAGCGTGATCGAGGACTACGAATCGGCGTTTCGCGACGCAGGATACAGCCCGGGCGTGGTGCTGCCCTCGATGCTGGCCGCACTGGGAGCGGCCGATGCCGACCGCCCGACTCTGGTGGTCAAGGTGGACCCGCGTACCGCCAGCATTGCAATTCTCGATGATCACCAATTGCTGCTGTTCCGCACCCTGGAGAATACGCGCGGAGCCGCGATTACGGGAGAGCAGTTGGCGGAGGAAATTTATCCCTCGATTGTTTTCTTCCAGGATACCTACCATCTGAATATTGAGCAGATTTTTGTGGCGGGCTTGTCGGACACCGGAGGTGCCCTGCCCGCCCTGCGCGCGCAAACCGGGGTTACGGTAACGGAGTTAGTGAACTCTGCACAACTGGGCGCGAGCGTAGGTACGATTCCCAAATGGAGAATGGCCGGGGTGGTGGGGGCCCTGCTTTCCTAGAATGCGCTTGGACATCAATCTCGCGACTCAGCCCTACGAGGATTTGCGGCGCTTCTGGTTTCGCTGGGGCGGCGCGCTGGCCGCGCTCGGAATTGTGACCCTGGCTTTGACCTATTTCACAGTTCGGGGCTGGATCGATGCCCGCAAAGACAGGACGCTGATGCAGCAATATCAGGCGCAGATCGCAGCCCGCGACAAGGAAAGAGCAGATGCGCAAGCGCTGCTGAACCTGCCTCAGAACAGCAGCACTCGCGACCGGTCGCAGTTCCTCAATGATCTGTTCTACCGCAAGGCCTTCTCGTGGACCCAGGTGTTCGAGGATATGGAGCGCGTCATGCCGCCGCGGCTGCACGTCGTCTCGATCCATCCCGAACTGGCGCCAGACGACCGGTTGGAAATCAAACTGGCAGTGGCGGGAGATTCCCGCGACCGCGCGCTCGAACTGGTGCGCAAGATGGAAGCCTCGCAACGCTTTCAGCAGACCGAGATCGAACAGGAAACAGCTCAAAACAGCAGCGGAGGGACCTCGGGAGACACCGTGCTGTTCAATATCAGCGCGCTTTACGTTCCCGCGACCGAAGTCGCGGGCAAACCAGGGAGTGTTCGATAGTGCCAGATCTCAGAGATACACGTCGCAAAGTGAAACTCGCACTGGCCACGATGGCGGTCGTGGACGTGCTGGCAATCGTGGTCTACTTCTCTCCGCTGGTCGGGTCCGAACTCTCGCGGCGTTCGGAAATGAGTCAGTCTTGGAAGGAATTACAGCAGAAGACGCGGGAGGTCGAGCCGCTGCGCGGGTTGGACAAGAAAATCCCCATCGCCCGTAAAGAAATCGATAGTTTCTATGCCCAGCGACTGCCGTCGCAGGACTCCGCGATTTCTGAGGATATCGGCAAACTCGCGGCAGAGAATGGTGTAAAAATCGGAAGCATTAAGTACACCTTCAAAGATCCGGAACCAGTGGGCGTACGGCCAGTTGAGGTTGAAGCCGATCTCGCGGGCGACTACCTGCAACTGGTGCGCTTCATTAACGCTTTGGAGCGTAACCAGCTGTTCTTCCTGGTGGATAGCGTGGCGCTGGGCGGAGAGCAAGCTGGGATCGTCAGGCTGCAGATGAAAGTGGAAACTTATTTGAAAACGGGTGCTGCCTAAATAATGAAGATCGGAGCGGAAAATCGGACCAAGCTGATCGCAACCGGCGTGCTTACGCTGCTGGCCCTCGTGCTGGTTGGGCGGATGCTGTTCAGTTCCGGCGATTCATCTCCGACGCCTGCCGCGCCCGCATCCGTCACCTCTCCCGTGACGGCCCCTCCACCAACGGCGCGGACCAAGGGCCGCGGGCGGAGCAGAAAAGTCGGTGCAGCGCCGCGGTCGCTCGACCCTTCCCTGCGATACGACTGGCTGCAGGCCAGCGAGGATACCAAGTACGAAGGCAATGGGCGGAATATTTTCCTGGCCCAGGCGGAGATTCCTCAGCCCGAAGGTAATGGAACGACCGACAAGAAGAATCAGGAAGCTCAGGGCCCGCCGCCTCCGCCCCCTCCACCGCCTATCAATCTCAAGTTTTTCGGATTTGCCAGCAAGCCGGGCGAACCAAAGAAGATTTTTCTTTCCCAGGGTGAGGATGTGTTCATTGCGAGCGAAGGAGAGGTCGTCGATCGTCACTACAAAGTGGTGCGCATTTCGCCGATGTCGGTCGAAATCGAGGACGTACTCAACAACAACCGGCAAAGTATTCCGCTGACCCAGGGATAATGGCAGAATTGGCAATTGAGTAATTTGCAATTTTGTAATTTCTCGTGTCCGCCGAATGTCAGCGCTCCCGGTGGACAAACAAATTACCCGATTACAAATCACGAATTACAAATCAACATGAGAGTCCGAGCGCATCTACGGCAACCATCTCACGGTGAGAGCGGATACGTTCTGCTCATCCTGATCCTGGCTGTGGCGCTGCTGGCCATCGCCGCAATAGTTATCGCTCCTACGATTGCATTCCAGATGAAACGCGATCGCGAGGAAGAATTGATTCACCGGGGTGTGCAGTACGCCAGGGCGATCAAACATTACGTGAAGAAATTCGGCCGCTACCCGACCAAGATCGAAGATTTGGAGAAGACCAACGAGGTCCGCTTCCTGCGCAGGCGCTACAAGGACCCCATCACCGGGAAGGACTTCAAGATTCTGTACATGGGCGACGTCCAACTGATGTCCGGCGGAGTGATCGGAGGAGCCACTCCCGGTAACCCTCTTGTACCCGCAGGCGCGCAGGGACCGGGCGGCGCCGGAGGGCAAGCCAGCCTGGCAGCCGGCGGTCTCAATGCTAATGCGCTCGCCGGAGGCCTTGCCGCAGCCGGAATGGGACAGGGCGTTGGCGGGCTTAACCCGAACCCAGGCGGCGCCGGCCTTAACCCGAACTCGGGCGGCACTGGGACAGCAGGTAACGCAGGATCGAACGAAGCTGCGGGTGAAGACTCCGAGGAAACAGGCGGGGAGGACGAAAATTCCACTGGTCCTAACCCAGCGCCAGGACAAAAGTCAGCCGGCGCGGCGACCAGTTCAGGCCCGCTCGGGCAGGCGTCCGGGACGGGAAATAATCAGCAGGTTTTTGGCGGGGGACCGATGCTCGGAGTGGCGAGCACGAGCAAAGAGAAAACCATCCGCATCTTCAACAAGAAAGATCGCTACTACCAATGGCAATTCATTTACGACCCGAGCACGGACCGCGGAGGCCTTCTCACCATGCCCAGCACGGGAGCGCCGCCGCTGACCACCACTCCGACTCCAACCGGCGGTGCCCCTGCTGCTGGAACGAACGGCGCGCCCCCGGGTCAACAGCCGCCTCCGGGTAATCAGTCGGGGCCAGGAGGAATGCAGCCGCCGCAAATACCACCGGATCAGGATGAGCAGTAGGAATATTCTCAGTTCCGCCGGGAAGCAAAAAGCCCCACCGCACGGCGATGAGGCTTTCTAACCTTTGGAGGCCAGCGAACTTTACACGCTGAACGACGACCCGCAACCGCAAGTGCTCTTCACGTTCGGATTCTCGAACTTGAAGCCGGCGCCCTCCAGAGTTTCGACGTAATCGACGATGCAACCATTCAAATACATGACCGATGTGGCGTCCACGTAAACTTTGAGTCCATCCATGTCGAAAACTTTGTCCATGAGGCCGGACGCGTTTTCAAAAGACATGGAATAGGAGAAGCCGGAGCAACCGCCGCCCACAACTCCTACGCGCAGGCCGCTAGGGGCAGGGTTCTGTTGCGCCATGATCTCCTTGACCTTGGCGATTGCATTCGAAGTCAAAGTAATCGGCGTTGTCTTGGGCTGTACTTCCGGGGTGGTTGTTGTGGCCATCGGTATCTCCTTGAAATTACTCGCTGAAAGATTATAGCAAAGTCATCCCGTAGGTCACGGACAAAAATGCCTGCTCCTTCCGGCGTCTAGATTTTAGATGAGCCTGAGGCCACCGGGGTCGCAATTGAAAACAAAAACCCTCGACGTATGGCATTCAGGGGCTATAATTTGCGCGAGGAGCTTATCGGCTCGGTTCTCGGTCGCAACCGCACCGCTGGGAGCCTTGGAATCAGCTTGAGATCAGCACGGAGGTAACCTATGCAGATGCTGGTATGGCCGCTGATTGTGTGGGGAGTTCTCACCGCTATTCTGATCATCCTCCTGATCTACCGCAGCACCCTGACCATGCAAGAGGATGACCAACTGTTCCTGGGCGAATCCGAGTCCCACATGGAAAAGGAACAGATCGAACTCATGCACAAGGTCAACAAAGTCACTCCCATCGTGCGCTGGCTGGGAGCGGTCTCGGGAGTGCTCATCCTGGTGATTGCAGGGGTTGCGATCTATCAAGGATTGCAGCAGGTGCAATGAATCGAAAAGCTTTCGCTCGCCACTGAGCCTCTGCCTCGATCCTGGGAGGGAAAGCTTGCGTCTGAAAACCAATTGTCATCCCGAGAGGACTTGCTGAATTCGCTGCGAATTCAGCGACCGATTCAAGAGCCTGCCTTGAGCGAACACCGCGAGTCGAATGGGGACCCGCTGTTCGTGGGTGAGAACTAATGGTGCCGGGAACAGGACTTGAACTTGAGCCGTCTAGCAGGCGTGAGCGCAGCGGGAGCCTGCTGGCGAAATCCCGAGCGCAGTCGAGGGACCTCGTCCCTTTCTACGATGCACGGGGCAACCTGGTGCCGGGAACAGGACTTGAACCTGCACGCCTTTCGGCACACGGTCCTAAGCCGTGCGCGTCTGCCAATTCCGCCATCCCGGCCTTTGGCTATCACTACATCATACTGAATCGCCTAATCGGCAGTCATCCATGCAAGTTGCAGGCGGCAAAATGGCGCCGACGACTTCACGCCTCGATTCGTAAGCGAATCGAGATGCTCCGCTCGGGATGACCACAGTCGTTAGCATTGATCAAACTGACCCACTGCCGACGCACAGGCTCTCTTTCCTTATGCCCGCCGATGCCGCTAAACTAAGTGTCCTATGACCATTCCATCTCAACCCAATATCAAGCTGGTCAGTGCGCCGGATTATCGGGAAAATTATGCCAACAGCGTGCAGGTGCGGGTGAACGTGTGGGACTTCTTTCTGGTATTCGGCACGCTGCAACAGCAGACGGAAACCCAGGTGGAAGTTAAGAATTTTCAGGGAATTTATCTGAGTCCGCAGCAGGCCAAGGCACTCATGTCGATTCTGCAACAAAACGTGTCGGGTTATGAGAGCGCGTTTGGCGAGATCAAGCTCGATCCCCGAATGACGGCTAGCGGGCCCGTACATTAGACGGCGCCGGTGGCCCGCAACCTCGACTCGCGCCGATATTCTGCAGCGCTGCTTTTCGCGCTGTTCTTCCTGGCGCTTTTCGCACTCCATGTCGGCCTGCTCCGTCTGCCTTACTTCTGGGACGAGGCGGGATACTATGTTCCCGCGGCTCGCGATCTGCTGCTCACGGGAGCGCTGATCCCCCATTCCACTCCTTCCAATGCGCACCCGCCGCTGGTTATGGCGTACCTTGCCCTAGCGTGGAAAATCGTGGGTTATACGCCGCTAGTGACCCGCACCGCGATGTTATTGGTTGCGGCCTTTTCTGTGCTGGGCGTATTCCGGTTGGCCCAGCGGGTGGCAAACACCGGGATCGCTGTGGCTTCGGCGATCTGCACCGCGCTTTACCCTGTATTCTTCGCGCAGAGTTCGCTGGCGCACGTGGATTTGGCGGCGGCAGGATTGACCTTTTGGGGCGTGCTCGCGTATGTCGAGAATCGAAGGTGTGCTACAACCCTCTGGTTCTCACTGGCGGTGCTAGCGAAGGAAACAGCAGTTCTGGCTCCGCTGGCGCTGTTCGCGTGGGAGTTGGCCAGAGGGCTCTTAGTGGCAAAGCAGAGACAAGACTCACAGCCACCGACCAGAGCCGACTTGGCTTTCTCGCCTGAGGAATCTACATTCGGCCGACTGTTGCTTCTTCTTCCTTTGGTCCCTCTGGCGCTCTGGTACGTTTTCCACTACCTGCGCACCGGATTCGTCTTCGGCAATCCCGAGTTCTTCCGCTATAACGTGCAAGCCACGCTGCATCCCCTGCGCGCATTGCTCGCGCTGGGACTGCGCCTGTGGCAGACGGTGGGATATCTGAACCTGTATGCGCTCACCTTGGCGGCACTGTTCGCGATGTGGCTTCCTCCGCTCCGCGACAACAACGAAGACCGGAAAAGAATCGCTCTGGACACGCAGTTTGCCTTTCTGTCGATAATCGTCGCGTACGTGTTGGCGATGGCTGTGGTCGGGGGCGCGGTGCTGGCCCGCTACATGCTTCCGGTGCTCCCGCTGGTGATCATTCTCAGCGTTTCGACGCTGTGGCGCAGGGTACGCTTGTGGCGCGGCGTGGTCGCAATTGTGGCTTTGGCATTTGTGGTGGCGCTGTTCGTCAATCCTCCGCATGGGTTTTCCATCGAGGACAATCTGGCCTACCGCGACTACATTCTGCTGCACCAGCATGCTGAGGGCTTTCTGGAAGCGCGCTATCCCATGGCCCGCGTCCTGACCGCCTGGCCCGCGAGTGACGAAATCTCGCGACCCTATCTCGGCTATGTCACCCGCCCGATGCAGGTTTTTCGTATTGGAGATTTCACCGTGGAGCAGCTCATGGCCGCCGCCGATTTCCGGTCCAGTTTCGATGTGGCGCTGGTGTTTTCGACCAAGTACGAGCCCCCGCATCCCTGGTTCGAGCGCTGGCACACCTGGCAACAATGGAAAAACCAATTCTTCGGCTACCATCGTGATGTTCCGCCGGCCGCCGCCGCACAGATTCTGGGTGGAAGACTGGTCTACAGCAACAGGCGGAAAGGCCAGTGGGTAGGGGTGATTGAGATGGAGCGGGTGGAAGAAGCAGGGGCATCACCGCCGTCTCGCGCGGACCGGTAATCATGCTCCGAGAAAAAACAAGAGCGCTTGTCATTCCGAGGAGCCAGAGCGACGAGGAATCTGCAGTTTTTCCCATGGTAAAGAACTACAGATCCCTCGGCTCCGCTCGGGATGACAACAAGACACACCACACAAAGAAAAGAGGAGCGGGCGCCTCAGCGCTCCTCTTTCTAGCGTCACCCTTGCTTGCCCGCAACCATCTTTTGGGCCCTCACTCGAATGAAGGCGTAATTCAGCTGCGGAAGTGAATTAAAGCCGGCAACCTTCGCGAAATACTCCTTGGACCTGGCTCCATCGCCTTTGGCTTGATAAGCCTGGCCCAGGCGATAGAGGTTCTGCGGGTTTTGCAGGTTGGCTTGTGCCAACTCGGCAATGGCCTGGTCGTAATCCTTCTGTGCCAGAGCGATTCGGCCTGCCAGTTCATGAGCCTGTTTCACTTGCTGCGGGTTCTTGGTAGCCCCCGCACCTTGGCGGAATTCCTCGGCATGAGTTTTGGCTGCGGCGTAGTCCTTCTTTCCGATTGCCACCGCGGCCATATTGAAGTGATAGAGAAGGCTCTGGTTGTCTTTGATCTCCTGCGAGAGGCTCGAATCTTCAACCAACTGGAGGGAATGCTGGAACAGCTGTGCAGCCAGGTCATACTTCTGCATCTCAAAACTAATGTTCCCCTTGGCTTGGAGGTCGGCCGACATGGCCGCCACGTCGTTTTTCTTCTCCGCCACGGCATATTCTTTGTCGATTGCCAGCAGCGCCTTGTCCAACTTGCCGCTATCGGCGGCAACAACTGCCATGCCGAAGAACGCAACCCGGAGCTCGCCATCGTTGCGTGCCGCATCCGCCAACTTCTGCAATTCGGCAGTCGCCTCGTCGGACTTACCCGTATACATCAGGTCGGCAGAAACTCCGAAATGCGATGCGGCGAAATGGGGATCAATCGAGAGCGCCTTGCGGTATTGCGCGACCGAGTCGTCGAATCTGCCCATCTTCAGCAGCAATTCGGCATATGAGTCGTAAGGGTTCGGATCGTTGGGAATGAGCTCCGTATATTTCTTGAGCGCCTGCTCGGCGTCGGAGTAATCCGCCTGCTGCCGGTAGGCATAGCCGAGAAGGTTGTAAGCCGGCGAGTAGTTCGCGGCCAGTTCGGTCGCTCTCTTGAGGTGATCGACGGCTTCGGCATAATCTTGCTGGCCAAAATAAAAGGTTCCCAGCGCGAATTGGGCCCGCTCATCGTTGGGGTAGGCCGCGATCAGTTTGTCGAGATATTCCTTCTGTTTGGTTACATCGCCGTTGGTTCCCGCTTCATTCGCGAGGATCAACAGCTTCTCGCCTTCCGAAGTTTTCTCCGCCAGGCTCACCGCCTTCTTCTCATGCTCAAAGAATTCGTTGGCCGTAGGAGAGTTGTTAGCGCGCGCTAATTCGGCGGTGGCGAAATCCGGATCGAGCGCGATGGCTTTGTCAAAATGCTGGATGGACTCTGCACCAAGCAGTCTTTCCGAGAGATCCCGCCCTTGCAAATATTCTTTTCTTGCCTCTTCGGAATTTGTTGTGATGGGGACCTTGCCGGCATCGGATGATGCGGCGGCAGACACCGCGCTGTTGCTGGTGTTGTTGCACGCAGTCCACGTGGCAACGCCCAGCGCAACCATTGCAATCAGTACAAAACGCGTGTAGTCACTTCGGCGCATTGGGTTACTCCTTCGCATGTGGGATGGGCTCGGATGAACGCCTGTTGTTGCTAGACTCGCCACGCTCATTTTGGATAGCAGGCGGTGCGTCGGTCCTGTGTGCAACCGACATAACATGCAACACTTGATTCAGGAACTGCTGGTCGCAAGTGTGGGCGCGAGCGTGACCTTCGTGCGGGGTGAACCTTACGGCCTACGCGCTTTCCCGCCCGTGCAACTGGGCAGGGCGAAGCTCCCGATCCTGGTGTGCCAGTTGATGGGAGGTCCGATCTCGTTGGCGGCGAAGTACTCATCCACAAACCAAAAAGTGCAGTCATCCACCGGGTTTACAGTCATGCTGGTATAGTCGCCCCAGCGCAATGAGTCTTCCTGATCCCCTCCCCCGTTCTGAATCACGACCTCCGCCGCCTTCCCGTTTTTCGTCAGGCTCCAGGACGACGCACGAATGCCGGGATGA
Organism: uncultured Acidobacteriota bacterium; assembly: GCA_963770485.1. Classification (GTDB taxonomy): domain Bacteria; phylum Acidobacteriota; class Terriglobia; order Terriglobales; family Acidobacteriaceae; genus CAVVEC01. The sequence goes on along the minus strand of CAVYPX010000017.1, from coordinate 159,532 downwards.
ATCTTCGGACTGGACACGCTGTAACCCACGACGGCGTTGCCAACATGATCCTGAGCAACGCTGGGCAGGAAGCGAAAAATCGAATCGCTCCGGCTAATCGTGCCGCTCTGATAGAGCGTGGGAGTTCCGCTGCCGCGAAGCTCGTACCAGCGGATTCCTGTCTGCTTGCTTGCGCCTGTACCGACCCGAACCGTATGGCTGACCAGGTAGGACTGGTAAGAGCCAAAATTCCGGTAGGCAAGACGAGGCATCAACCGGTCGCCAACCGAGTCCACTACATAATGGCCACCGGTCGGGCGGGTGGCAGGCTGGGGAACGCACGTGGCAACCGTCGGTTTCGACGGCTCATAGCATCCGGGAGTGTAGGTGGGCACGGTGAGCGGCGAGTTCGTCAGGGTGGAACCTCCCGACCAATTGAGATGGAAGTCCCACAAGTTAATGGTGTTGGATGTTGTTCGACCACTGGGAGGCGCCTGAATGCTCACGTAAAACAGGTCCTGGCCCGAAGGGGGTGGAGTCAGACCCTCCACATCCGCCGGGATGGGACTGTGTTTCGGATAGAAAGAGCCATGCGCCGGAAGTTGGGGAGGATCGGTAAGACACTGAATGGGGTTGGGGTTCTTGGACCCTGTCAGCATGCTTGTGCGATCCATCGCGCAAAACCCGGCCCCGACAATACGCTTCTGGTCCACGTCGATAGCATCAAAGCTCAAGTAGTAAGCGTCTGCCCAGGTACCCAGCTTGGGCCAGTCCGGGAAGAAGGGATTATTCTCTCCATTCACCCCTATATTCAGGGGAAACTCGTAGGCGTACCAAGCCAGCGAGGGCGAAGCCAGGTCGTCCGTGTTCGAAACAGCGATACAGTAGGAGAAAGTGTTTCCTTTGGGAGGGGTGTTGTGCCCACCAACTACCCAGCGCGAGGCCAGGCGATCGAAGAGGATCACACCATCGCCGGCAATATCGCAGCCCGTGATCTTGTTGCTCTTCCACGGCAAAGTGCCCTGCACAGGCCCGGCGGACCAAACCGGCTGCCCGGATGCTTTGTCGTAGGCCTGGAAGACTACGTTCGTCCATTCCATAAACTGCTTGGTGCCCACTGCGCCGTTGGGATCAACGTCATGTTGCGGCCTCTCGTGCAAAACATATTGCGATGCGTCAATGCCTTCGAATGTGGTGACGGTCTGCGCTTGTACCGATTGCGCCGCGAGGACTACCGATACCAGCGTGCTTGCCAACACCAGTGCCGCACCGACCGGGCGCAGGCTTCTCGCCGGAATCGGGTTCTTCCCCAAGAGACAGATCCGACGTTGCGCCTTCGTCGTCATGAGAATTCACCTTCTACCGTGAACCGCTATTCCAAAGTCAATATTCGCCTACATAAGTTTGTCATCCCGACCGGAGCGGAGCGTAGTGGAGGGACCTGCTTTCCAACGACATCGACCTTCCCGGCCCCGTGGCCGCTGCGAGGGAGGAGTGCGGCGGGCCGAGGTCACATTGTCGCCCGGGGCTGAACTGGCGTCAAGATGAAAGAGATTGCGGTAACGGCTCAGTTTGATCTGGAAGCGAGCCAAACGCGCGATTCTTGCCTCGCAAAGAACGCTTGCTCGGGATGACAAATCAAACTGAGCCACTACCGGGATTGCGCTGCTTGCACCTGGCAAAAAGATGTCAAGGCCTGGCCATCAGATGGCAGGAGTGCGTCTTCACAATCAGCCAGACATCGCGGCCCGGCTGGAGTTGAAGGGAGTCGCGTGCGGCGAGCGTGAGGTGAACTTCCATCTCCACTCCGCAATTGACGCGAGCCACGACGATGACATCGCGCTGCGCCAGAGAAACGATGCGCCCCGGAATCACGTTGCGCGCGCTCAGGCCGCTGGGTTGAACCGTGGCCAGCAGGATGTCGCCGGCGCGAATCCCCACGCGGAGAGTCGAGCCTGTTTCCGCTCGCACCAGCGGGGTTTCCAGTTCCACTTGGCGGCCCGCGATGCGGCAGGTCATAGTGCCGCGGTCTTCATTTGTAGCAACCACTATGGCGTCAAATATATTCTCGAAGCCGGCCAATTGCGCCACCGTCTCCAGATGTGGCGCAGTCATGACCTCATGCGGAGTGCCGTCCGCGATAATCTGCCCGTTCTCCAGCACCAGCATGCGTTCGCCCAGGGCGAAGACCTCCTCGCGGTTGTGAGTCACGTAAAGAATCGGAATCCGATGTTCATGGTTCCAGGCGCGCAAGTCATCAATGATCTTCAATTTTGTTGGGGTGTCGAGCGCCGCGAGCGGTTCGTCGAGCAGAAGGACGCAAGGATCGGTGACCAGCGCGCGAGCCAGCGCCACCCTTTGCCGCTCCCCGCCGGAAATCTGGCCGGGCTTATGTTCGCCTAGATGAGAGATGCGAAAAGATTCGAGTATGGCGTCACTTCGCCTTCGCCGTTCGTTTCTATCAACGTCCGCGAGCCCGTACTCGACATTTCTCCTGACATTGAGATGAGGAAACAGAGCAAGATCCTGAAACACGTAACCGATTCTGCGGCGGCGCACGGAGAGATTGATTTCGCGCTCGCGGTCGAACAGAATCCGTCCATCAATCGCAATCTTCCCTGAGTCAGGCGTGGTCAGGCCCGCGATGCAGTTGAGCAGCGTGGTCTTCCCTGCCCCGGAGGGCCCAAATAGGATCGTAATCCCGGCAGTGAGGTTGAACGAGACGTCGAGCGCGAAATCGTGGCCGCCGCTGGCAAAACGCTTGCGCAAACAGGCTACAAGCTCGTCAGTAAACGCTACACTGGCGGGCGTGGCGGGCGCGAGATTGTGAGAAGCGGCCTTCACCGATGGCAATATCATAATCGCATCGGCCTTTGCCGCCAGCAGCGCTCGCCTCCCATCCTTCCGCAAACTGCGTGTCCTCCCATGACATGGAACTGAACACAAAAAGCGCGGAGGATGGGCACCCGCAGTCTTGCCGATGCCAGCCCCGCAGCGGCCACCTATACGACGCGGACAAGAATGTCCGCGCCACACTCCCACTCGCGAGTCATTTCCAAAGCCACGCCGATCATACTTTCTGGTTCACGCCGTAGACCAGAGACAACGCTGCGAAGGAAATCGCCAGCAGCACCAAGGCGGTCTGGTTGGCGGCCGCGTAGCTCAGCGACTGAACTTTGTCGTAAATATCAATGGAAACGGTCCGCGTGACTCCGGGAATGTTTCCCCCGACCATCAGCACCACACCGAACTCGCCCAAGGTGTGAGCAAAGCTCAAGGCCACTCCGGTCACAAGTCCGGGAACAGACAGTGGCAAAATTACGCGGAAAAATGTTCGCAGGCGGGAAGCGCCCAGAGTCGCCGAAGCCGCGGTCAGTCTGGGATCGACGAGCGCAAAGGAAGCGGCGAAGGGTTGCACCGCAAAAGGCAGGCTGTAAATGATGGAGCCGATGACCAGCCCAGCAAATGTAAATGCGAGGGTGTGCCCGGTCATGGCCTGCCACCAGCGTCCTAAGGGACTACGCGAACCGAGCGCCACCAGCACATAAAATCCCAGCACTGTCGGAGGCAGAACGATCGGCAAGGCTACGACCGCTTCCGCCAGGAACTTCCATCGCCAACGCGAGTACGTGATCCAGTAGGCGATGGGCAACCCGATCACCACCAGAATCCCAGCGACCAGCACCGCCAGCCGGATTGTGAGCCAGAACGCTTGCCAATCCATCGGTCCTCAACGTGGAACGGAAACGCATTTACTGCCGCATCGTCAGAATGCCAGGCAACTTCTTTCTTTGCCGATCAGCTAGGGATCCTTCGACACCGCCGCACCTTCGCTTCGCGAAGCCGCTGCCGCGCTCAGAATGACAAATCACGGAAATCAGTATAGCCAAATCGAAGTCCTGCCAGTTCCAATCTGGGCCGGCCCGATGCGGAAATGTTCAGCGGTCACAAAGGCCCGCGCCGCCGCGCGGCTACGATAGCTGTTCTGGAACGGAGGTGCCGGGATGGAAATTCAGGAAGCGATCAAATTCATACGTGGTTTGGCAGATGGGTTGAATCCGGAGACGGGACAGGCTCTGCCTGACGACTCCGTCTGCCGCTGCGCGCAAGCGGTCAAGTCTTTGAACCGAGCGGTCGCGGCATTGACCGCACAACAGGAACGCGAGCAGAACCGGCCGACGAGCGCGGGCAAGTATTGGTCCCGGACGGAAGATGCCCAGGTGTGCGAGGAGGTGCGCAAAGGAATGGATTTCAAGGAAATTGCGAAGACGCACAACCGCACTGTTCCGGCGATTGTGGCGCGCCTGGTCAAACTGGGGAAAATCACGCCCAGTAAATCCGAGCCGCTGTTTCCGCCCAAGGTGGCGTAGGAGCGTTCGAGCTGGTGGAAGATCCCATCTTGTGGTCATCCGGGGCGGTTTTTGCCGAGACCGAAGGTCGAGCCCCGAGCGAAGCCGAGGGGGAGGAATCTGCAGTTCTTCACGATCCGAGGAAAACTGCAGATCCCTCGCCGCTCTCGCTCCTCGGAATGACAAGACTTTAGGTTTTTCCCAAACTAGAGAGCCTTAGAACAAGAGGGGTTGGTGGGCTGAACATGGTGGATGGATATCGGAGCTTCCGGCTCGCTTCGCTTCGGTCCGGGTGGACGTGTGTGAGCGGGGATCTTCTCTTCTCGTGGTTCCTGCTGCTGTTCCTGGGCTCGACCAGTTCCGTTGGTTTCGGACAAGGGGCAAAGCCTTTTTCAGAACCTCAGCCGCGGCATGTTGCCGACAAGGTCCGAGCCACGCAGCGCGAGCAGTGGTTCCTGCGCGGCCGAGCTATTCCTGGGGAATCCGCCGCCACGCTGCGTTACCGTGCTCTCCTGCAGAAGACGCGAATGCGGCCAGCGCGCTTGGCGCAGGCGCAGAAGGCGGGACAGTCCGCTTCATGCCAAAACTCTCCGCTCGGGGTCTGGTGTCCCCTCGGCCCAGCGCCCCTGGCCTCCGATGCGAGCGGTGACGGACAGTATGACTACAGTTGGGTTTCCGGACGAGCGACCGCGGTTGCCGTCGATCCCGCCGATCAAACCGGGAACACGGTTTATGTTGGCGGAGCATATGGCGGAGTGTGGAAGTCACAGAATGCCGCCTGTGGGAGTTTCGGTAATGCCAGTTGTGTCACGTGGACACCGATCACGGACAGTCAGGCCACGCTGGCGGTGGGCGCAATCGCCATCCAACCGGGCAATACTGGCGTGATCGTGGTCGGCACCGGTGAAGCCAACAGCTCAGCCGACTCCTACTACGGCCTGGGGATTCTGCGATCCACAAACGCAGGCAATAGCTGGATTCTGATTTCCTCAGACAGCACGGGCACGCGTTCCTTCGCGGGGATGGCCTTCAGCAAGATCGCCTTCAGCACTAGTAATCCGAACCTAGTTGTGGCCGCGGCGGCGGGAGCTTCGGAGGGAATTATCGAGGGCCTAGAAGATCCAGTGACCGCAAACTTGGGTCTCTACTACTCGATCAATGGCGGCGCGTCGTGGACTTACGCCAACGTGAGTGACGGCGGCGTGGCGGTCGCTCCCGGCTCAGTGAGCTCGGTTATCTACAACGGCAGCGCCGGGATGTTCTTTGCGGCGCTGCGCTACCACGGGTTCTATTCCTCGAGCGATGGAATCAACTGGACACGTCTGGCGAACCAACCCGGCACGGGCCTGACCACATCGGCTTGCCCACCGAATCCGAGTTCCTCAAGTTGCCCCATTTATCGCGGCGAGATCGCCGTAGTGCCCGGCCGGAACGAAATGTACGCCTGGTACGTGGACGCGAATGATTTCGATCAGGGCATCTGGACAACCGCGAATAGTGGCAACACTCCTTGGAGCCAGATCAACGATGCCGGCATTATCAATTGCGGTGACGAAATCGGTTGTGGAACAGAGCAAGGTGGCTACAACTTGGAACTGGCGGCGGTGCCGAACGGCAGCAGCGGAGTCACCGATCTCTATGCCGGGGCCATCAACCTTTACAAATGTGAGATCACAAGCACATATCCTACCTGCAGCGGCAGCGGATCGAATACCTTTCTCAATCTCACCCATGTGTATGGGTGCAGTTCGATTGCTAAGGTGCACCCCGCCCAGCACGACATCGCTTCCCTGATCAACACCAACGCCCAGGACGTTATGTACTTCGCCAACGACGGCGGGATCTATAGGGCGCTGGATGGCTACACTGGCTTGACCACCGGCACGTGCAGCGGCAGCAACCAGTTCGATAGTCTGAATCAGACACTAGGCTCGATGACTCAGTTTGTTTCGTTCTCCCAGGCTTCCAGTGACCCTGACGTCATTCTGGGAGGCACGCAGGGCAACGGCTCGCCGGGGACCGCATCGGCGCTGATCAGCAGCAGTTGGCTGAACGTGAACTTCGGCGATGGCGGCTACAACCAGATCGACCCCACTAACGAAGACGCATGGTTCGTCTCCAATCCTCCCGATGCGATCTCGGGAGTCAACATTTTCGCGTGCGCTTCGGGAATCAACTGCCACACGCAGGACTTCCAGAACAACCAAATCGTAAGCAGCGCGACGGTTGGCGGAGACACGGGACCATATTATCCGCCGTTCATCTTCCAACCCGGCGACCCCACTCAACTGATCGTGGGCACGTGCCGGGTGTGGCGCGGGCCGAGCGTCGGCGGTACCTACTCCGTGCTGAGCCACAGTTTTGAAACGGGCGGGGACGGAATCTGCACCGGCAACGAGATGAACCTTGTGCGATCGCTAGCCGCCGCCGTGGATCTGAATAGCTTTACCGCCATCTATGCTGGCACCGACAGCTTTGGGCCGCTCATTCCAACGTCGCCGCCGGGCGGGCGTGTTTGGGTCAGCCCTAACGTCGCCAACGGACCTTCGAGTTGGGTCGACCAGACTGGCACAATCAATCCCAATAACTTTCCTATCTCTGGAATTGCGATCGACAGCTCTGATCGGTCGGCCCAAAGCGCTTACGTCAGCATTATGGGTTGGAACACCGTTGCCTTTCCTACGTCCCACCTCTGGCAGACGACGAACGGTGGCATTACCTGGGCGGACTTCAGCGGCAGCCCGCCCAACGCCTTGCCCGATGCACCTGCCAACGCTGTCTTGGTAGATAGCGGAATCGTGTACGTGGGCACCGACGTGGGTGTGTTTGCGAGCAGTACGGCCAGCCCCAGTTGGACAGAGGTCGGAACAACGGGAGGCTATCTGCCAAATGTTGCAGTGACCGCTCTCGCCATGTACAACGACGGCAGGGATCAGCTTCTGCGGGCGTCCACGTACGGTCGCGGCGTATGGCAGTTTCCCATAGTCACGACGCCGTACTACGTGCTGACCGTGACACCCAACACCATGACCGTGTTCGGAAGCCAGCCAGCCGTTTTCAGTGGTGAAGCGATCGCCCTGAACGGCTATCAGGGCAGCGTCACGCTGAGCTGCGGTGGAACTAGCCCGCCATCTACTTGGTCCTTCTCACCCAACCCTGTCACGCTCTCAGCGCAAAACTCGGTGGCGGACTTCACTTTGACCGCCAGCGGCGCGGATCGCGACTATAGTTTCGCAGTCGATGGCATCGACGTGAACCAACTGGAGTATGAGTTCCCCCTCACCTTGCATGTGGTCGATTTCGCCTTGACCCAGCTTTCTACTTCGAGCATTAGCGTGAACATTCCCAACACCTCTGGGCCGGTGCAATTTCAAGTCACGGCGGCAGGATCGTTTAACGCGGCAGTGGATCTCTCTTGCATCGGCCTGCCAGCCGAAGCCGCGTGTAACTTCGAGCCTTCGAGCTCGGTCAATCCGACTGCGGGCAAGCCGGTAAAAGTTATCCTGACGATTGGAACCATGCCGGGCACTCCGACTGGCACATTTCCTATAACCATTAACGGCGCAACCGCCGGCGGTCCTAACAGGCAGCCGCCTCCACCGCCGCTTTCTTTGACCATAACGAATTTCGCGGACTACGGGCTGGCCGCGACGTGTTCGAAATCGGCGCAGTGTAGCTGCACGGACTCGGCGACAGCCATTGCGTCGGTGACGGGATTGTGTGTGTTCAATGGCACGTTGACCGCTCAGAACGGCTACAACAGCGTGGTGAATCTGAGTTGCGGGTCGGGTGCGCCTCCGACGTGCGTCGCAAATCCGACGCAGCTCACGCCCACGGGAACTGGAGCGCCTTTTACCGTCACGGTGAAAAGCAAAGTTGATCAGGTTTATGGATTCAATATCGCAGGCAAGGGCACCGATCCATCGGGCATCGGGCACACGGTTCCTGTGAAGTTCACCACGACTTTCGATTTCCAGATCACCAACGAGTCTGGAGTACAGTCGATCCCGGCCGGGCAGGCGGCGATTTACGATCTCGACGTGATGCCCTTGGGCGGCAATTTTCCCAATTCGGTGGCTCTCTCCTGCTTCGGATTGCCGCTCGAGAGCGCCTGCTCCTTCAGCCCTGCGCAGGTCAATGCGGGTAGCGGAGATACCAAGGTAGAACTCACGATTAGCACCACGGCGCCGGTCCTTTCCTCCTTGAGGCCGGTAGGTGCGCGAAGATCGGACCTTTACAGACTGGGGCTGCTGTTGCCAGGGCTGCTGCTTTCGCGCTGGCCGAGGCGCAGGCAGCCGCGGCGCAATCGCAATCAAATTCTGGCGACGCTGGCGGTCGGCGCTGTGCTCCTGGGGCTGCTGATTGCTTGCGGTGGTGGCAGTGGTAGCAGCAGCACAAGCGGGAACTCGGGACAGCCAGGTACAAATCCAGGAACGTACACAGTAATGGTGAAAGCAGTCTCCGGCACGCTCGCCCGCACGACGCCGGTGACGCTGACGGTGAATTGAAGGAGCACGGCGCCGTCTCCGCCCGCTGAAGACTGCGCATAGCCGCTTTCTTCTGTTGCACTCTTGCGTGGCCTGGGCGTTTCCATATCTAATCCTACATGGTGAGTTCTCGGGCGGCGAGCCCTGGGATTGCCGCACATCCATTCAATGCCAGATCAGAGCTTTGATATCGTTGTGATGGGCGGCGGAATCGTGGGCCTTTCTACCGCCCTGCACGCTTCCCGTTTGTTTCCCCAACTGCGATTGTTGCTGGTCGAAAAGGAAGACCGGGTGGCGCGCCATCAGAGCGGGCACAACAGCGGCGTGATTCACTCCGGAATTTACTACAAGCCCGGCTCGCTCAAGGCAAAGCTGTGCGTCGAGGGCGCCAGCGCGATGGTCGAGTTCTGCCGGGAGCACGCCATTCCCTACCAGATCTGCGGCAAGCTCATCGTCGCAACCACGGACGATGAAATTCCGCGCCTGCAATCGCTGTTGGAGCGTGGCCAAGCCAACGGGATCGCGGGCTTGAAGTTACTCGCCCGAGGGCAGGCCCTCGAGATCGAACCTCACTGCAGCGGCGTGCGTTGGCTGCACGTGCCGGGCACGGGCATCACTGACTATGCGGCCGTCTGTGAAAAGTACGCGGAATTGATTGTGGCGCAGGGTGGAACCGTGAAGACCCGGACCAAGGTCACAGGGATTGTGCGGCAAGGTGGAGAAATCGCAGTCGAAACTACCCAAGGAAACTTCGGCACTCGATACGTGATCAATTGCACGGGACTGCACAGTGACCGCATCAGCCGCATGGCCGGCGAGAAGCCCGAAGTTCGGATCGTGCCTTTCCGCGGCGAATATTACGATCTGACGCCGGAGGCCGCGCCGCTGGTGCGCGCGCTGATTTATCCCGTACCGGATCCGCGTTTTCCTTTTCTCGGCGTACATTTCACGCGCCGGATTCACGGCGGCGTAGACGTTGGACCGAATGCAGTGCTGGCGTTCAAGCGGGAAGGCTATGTGCGGACGGACTTCAGCCTGCGGGACATGGCCAGCACCTTTGCCTATCCCGGGTTCTGGCGCATGGCGGCGAAATACTGGCGCAGCGGGGCAGGAGAATTTTACCGGTCGTTCAGCAAGGCGGCGTTGGTCCGGGCGTTGCAAAATCTGTTGCCGGAAGTTCGCAGTTCCGACTTGGTTCCGGACGGCTCCGGAGTGCGGGCGCAGGCGCTGCGTCGCGACGGAACGCTGGTGGATGATTTTCAATTTGTGTGTTCGCAGAACATGCTGCAGGTGTGGAACGTTCCCTCGCCGGCAGCGACCGCGTCACTTCCCATCGGGCGTGAGATTGTTCGGATGGCGCAGGAAGGCTTCGGATTGCAGCCGCCCCGAGGATGAGGGCGCACGCTCGAAGTTTTTCGCCGGTTCTGTGGCCGGCATCGGAAAGGTTAACAGTCCGATTCGCGAGGAAAAAGCAGGGTCCACCCATGCAGCGATTTTTCATTATCGATACTCATCCTTCATTGAATCAGTGAGTTGTACATAAGATGTTAAGGTGTACGGTTCAGTAGTGAGATTTCTCTTTTCTGGCACTAAAGTGCCATTTACACTGTCCAAGTATGAGACTAAAGTCTCGGGAACAGTCGCCCAGGGGTGGCGGCTGGCAGTGGTGGGCATTCTCCTCCGAACGTTAGTAGCTGATCTCGCCGCTGTTCACAGGTTTTAAGCACCAACAGCCAACCAGGTGGGAAGGACCCTAACCCTTCCAGGTCAGGCCAATTGATGAACCGTTTGGGGCGCTCTCTGCCGCCAAACACCCAGGCTCTACTTATGGCTCACGCTATCGCCTTACCCGAAGTTTCTGAAGTGATCCGAGTGCTGGCCGCCGACAGCACCAGAATGAACAGTCAACTGCTCGCCGCCGCACTGGAACGCGACAAGCGTTTTCAGGTGTTGGATCCCATGTCGGACGCGCGAGAAATCCTGGCCACCGTGGACCGGGAAAGGCCCGAGGTGGTGGTGATCAGCGCCGAACTTGAGGACGATCGCCAGAAGGGCTTTGAGGTGGCGCGCGAACTGCGCGCATTGCATCCTGAGATCCGTGTGGTATTGCTGCTGGACGCGTCTGAGCGGAGCCAGGTCGTAGAAGCGTTCCGGGCGGGAGCGCGCGGTGTTTTCTGCCGCAGCGAATCCTTGAAGTCGTTGGCCAAGTGCATCCATTGCGTCAGCCAGGGCCAGATCTGGGCCAACAGCGGAGAGCTGCGCTACTTGTTGGAAGCGCTCGGTGAAGCCCTTCCGTTGCGGGCGATCGATGCCCGCGGAACGGTTTTGCTTTCCCGGCGGGAACAGGAAGTGGTGCGCTGTGTGGCGGAAGGATTGTCGAACCGCGAGATCGCGCAGCGACTCGGCCTGACCGAGCACACGGTGAAGAATTATTTGTTCCGCATTTTTGACAAGCTGGGAGTTTCCAAGCGCGTCGAAGTGGTGCTGTACGCGTACAGCTTAGGCAATGGAGGCGATGCCGCGGAAGCCCGCGATCGGAGGAAGCTGCCTCTGCCCGGACCAGCCAAGGTCGTGGGAACGCCTGAAATCGTGAGCCGATTCTCCGCACCCATCGGCCAAAGCTAGCAGCTTCGCGCCGCATCAGCAGAGTTCCACCCTTCACGCCTGGCGCGAAAAGGTTGGGCTGCCTGTCCCCGACCCCGCCGACGGTGTTCCCACCTGCAACACTGAATCGAATGCGTGGAGTGTTCCACGTGGAACATCCCAAGACGGGAACTGCTGATTCTACGGAGGTTAATGGGACGCGATGGGCGTTTTGCGGCAAGTTGTGATACCTACGAAAGTAGACTTGACAAAGGTGGCGACGCCCAGGTTAGCGCCCAAAAGCAGGCCGTGAACCTGGAGCACCAGGCCTCGCGCCATACGCAACGTTTCCCGATTGCATTCAGAGTTTACGTTGGCGATGATTATGGAAATATCATGGCGTCCGAATTGGAACATTTCACGAAGTCGTTCTCTTCCGAAGCTGATCTCCGTGAGCGCCTTGCGACACTCTTTTCCAAAATGCCTGGGATTCAGGGCACCAGGATTACGCACGGTAGTCAGGAGTATGGAAAGGACATCATTTTCTATTCGCGGGACGCCATGGGCGACTGGATATTGAATGCGTGCGTTGTAAAGAACGAAAAGATAAGCGGCGCCGCTGATGGAAATACAAGTGGGCGCAACGTTCTGGTTCAGTCCGAACAGGCGCCCGATACTCCGTATATCAATTCTTCAGCGGAAGAAGAGAACGTTGCTCGCGTATACGTTATCAGCCCCTACGAATGTCCCCAGACCACGATGCGGTCCGTACAAGGGAAGATGCGCGGAAGATCAGGACAAGTAACATTCTTATGCGGTCGGCCGCTTCTCGAAAAGTTTGCCAGACACTGGCCCGAGTTTGTCGCGTTTGAAACAACCTTGCTCGGTTCTTATATTGCGAGGCTACAGCGGACATTTGACGATACCGACCCCATCACATTCCTGATGACCCAGCACCAGATCCTATCAGCCGGTGGCAAGGGGCTGGCCAAAGTTTACGTCCGCCAGCGATTCCGCAAGTCGCTGCAGGAGTTTCAGCTCACCGCTCGTATTCAGCCTCCGGCCTTGCAGCTATCGAGTTCCGAAGAAACCATTGCCGACTTCGCTCAGCAACTAACCTCGGTGGCTAGCCTGCTGCGCCACCCTGAAGCATGGGACAAGGCACAGGGTCAGGACGCGGAGCCGACCTCAGCAGAACTTTTGAGTCTGGCGGAGTCTCTTCGCGCAAGCTGGCGGGCAGAGTACGAGCGTTTTCGCTCCGAACGTCAGCGCCGCGGCGACCGCGTTCCAGCAAGGCATTCGGTACAACTTCCCCTCCAGATCGACCCGCAGCCCATGAAAGCGCTAATCGATCGCGCTCAGACGGCGCTTACTGCGTTGGGGGAGCGTCTGGACGAAGCAAACAAGTTTGCCAAAGGGTGCACAAATATCATCGAAAGGCTCGGTTCGCCCGCGCACCTCAGCTACTGCGCGACGAACCAGATAGTCCAACTCGCTCCGGCGGCGTTTCGAGCAACATGGGCTGCGCGTGACCAGTTCATGCCAGAAGATCTGCTGGACAAAACCAAGGTGGCTCTCCTTGTGGCGGGCCCCGCTGGCTATGGCAAGACTTCGTTTTGCAAATGGAATTTCCTGAACGACGTGAAGTTACTCTCGGAATCGACCTCGGAGGTCATTCCAGTTTATGTTCCCCTCCATCAGCTGGCCACAATTTCGGTAACAGGCATCGAAGAAGTCTTCTTGCGTTCTGATGACGTTAGACGTCTGGTCCAGTCCGCTAAAGATCAGTCACGTCCGGTCCGTTTCTACCTTGACGGTCTGGACGAGGTCTCCACCCTCGACCAGCAACGGAAACTGATGGAACTTGCATCGCTGATACCAACGGAAATTCCGACGGCTCAGGTCATAGTTACAGGACGTGACTACGTTACTGGCCACTGGCTTGGATGGCTGGCCCGAGTCAACCTCGCGGAACTGACCGACGCCCAGGTCAAGGAGTTCATTACAAACTGGCTTGGCGATGACCCCGAGGAATTACAAAAGTTCAACGCAGAACTCGACAAGTCGCGGACGCTTTTGCCCCTGATGCGTGTCCCACTTCTGGCCACGCTTATTGTGGCGGTATTTAGGAGAATGCAATCCTTGCCGGAGAATAAAGTAAGTCTGTATGACATCTTCGTTGACCTCATGTGCGGCGGTTGGGACGTGGCAAAGAATGTAAGACGTGATACGAAGTTTGGTTCAAACGCCAAACTCAGTATCCTCACCCGCCTCGCCGGCCACTTACACATTAATGAACGGCGAGGAGCTGAAGAATCAGACATCCGTTCAGTCATCAAAGAGTCCCTTCCGGCGGTCTACGACGACTGGAGGAACCTACTCGCAGAGTTGCTGGAGGACGGGCTGCTGGTTCGTTTGGCTGGAGGAGTTGGATTTGCACATTTGTCCTTTCAGGAGTACCTCGCTGCGAAAGACCTAACGACGGACCCAAGCGGAGAGCGGCAGAAACTGGTGCTGAGAAGGTTTTTGCGAGGAGAGGACTGGTGGCGCGAGGTGCTTGCGTTCTATCTCTCAATGACGCAGCGGCCTGACGAAGTAGTGGGTTGGATAAAATCGTGCGGTCTCAAGATATCCCGTGACCTAAGGAGCCAGGACATGGGAAAGCGATGGGAGTTCATGATGAAAAGCCTGCAGGATGCTGCCCCAGGCTGGACTCCTCCGGATCCGGGACCGCTCGTGCGGGCGTAATCTCACAATAAGGAAGGGGCGCGGGCCACCCCGCGGGGCAGCAACCGCTACGAGCCCTCCCGATCACCGCGGTGGTGGCTGGGGCGGCGGCGAACCCCGCCAGGGGTTTTGTCCAGCGATTCCTGCCAATTCTTCAGCTTCAGCGCGACTTGCTGCATGTAGGCCGCAGCCTCGGCCGGACTCAAGCTCTCTGGGTGAGCGCTCCGAATGGGGTGAACGTTGGAGACGCTCTGCGCACGCAGATAGGGCTCCTCGGCCTCCGCGCTGTCGGACTGAGCCCCAGACGTGAGTTTGGAAATGTCCAGGTCCGCCATAACTTCCTTGACCACGTCGTTGTCTACCATCTTCTTTCGCAATGCGCAGGCCAGCGAAAGCGCGTTAAAGCAAAAGTTATTGATGTTCCTGGGAATGCCCTCGGTGAATTTCGCAATTTCCTCGTACGCCTCGGCGGTAAACAGCGGCTCGCCTTCGTAGCCGGCAATGCGCAAACGGTGCTCGACGTAATTCTTGACTTCCCAGGAGGACAGCGGTTCGAGACCATTGACGATCGAGACTCGCTGGCGCAACTGAGCCAAACCGGGGCTAGCCAGCTTGTCGGCCAACTCCGGTTGTCCAGCGAGGATGATGTGCATCAGCTTGGCACGGGGCGTCTCAAAATCCGAAAGCAGGCGCACCGTCTCCAGCACCGAGGCATCGAGATTCTGCGCCTCATCAATGACTACGATCAGTCGATTGCCGGCGCGGGCTTCCTGCAGAAGACGCTTGTTGAACTCCTCGTGCATGCGTACGAAGTCGTGGCCGTCGTCTTCGTAACCCAATTCTCCCAGCAGAAACCGCAAGAATTCTCGCGAAGTGCACTGAGTCTGAAAAACAAATGCGGTGCGGGCGGAGCTGCGGAATTTCTCCAGCAGGTGAAACAGGATGGTGGTCTTCCCCATGCCTGGTCTTGCGATCAGGCCAAGAAAGCCCCGGTTCGCCTCGATGCCGTAATACAACGAGGCCAGCGCTTCCCGATGGGCTGCGCTGAGGTAAAGAAAGCGCGGGTCTGGGGTTACACCGAAGGGCTGTTCACGCAATCCAAAAAACTTCAGATACATCCCGCTCTCCTACCGTGGTTCGCGTGAAGAGAATACCATCTCACGCCAACCAGTTCACCAACCAATCCTTGTGATATGAGTTGAGGAGGTCACATCATTGCTGGAAGCAGTTCCTCGGCAGGGTTTCCGAAGACACTCGGCTGAAATCCTCTCCTTTACACTCTGCCCGACAAACTCGAACCGGAACAAGAGCACAAAGTCATAGAGTCTTCGGTCTCTGCCACGCGACGGTCCTCAGGCCAAACCGATTTGGAAACGCCCCTTGTAAGTTTACGGGAATCATGGCCGTCCGCCAATATCATCCTGACGAACGGGAGCAGAGGCGCACAGGAGACCGAGGACTCTTGTCCGTGCCGGGGATTCAACGTAGAATTCGCAGGCTTTTCCCCGTGTTTTCCGTCTAAATCGCTTGGCTTCGCTGCAAAACTCGGATCCCAGGATTAAAGTTCTGGTGGCTGACCCGGTTGCCATGAGCTGCCAACTGCTGGCGGAGGCATTGTCGCGCAGCCGGCGCTACCACGCGGTACCGGCCCCAAATCTTGGGGAGGCTCTCCAGTTATTAGACAGGGCCCAATTTGATGTAATTCTGATCGGAACCAGAGCCTCGCAGGACGCTCCCGACAGCTTGCGTGTGGTGCGCGAGATTCGCCGGCCTCATCCCGAAGCAAATATCGTGGTCCTGCTGGACACGCCGGAGCGCAACCTGGTGGTGCAAGCGTTCCGGTCTGGGGCCAGCGGCGTTTTCTGCCGAACGGAATCTTTCGAGACCTTGTGCAAGTGTATCCTCTGTGTGCACGAAGGCCAGGTGTGGGCCGGCTCCGTCGAACTTCAGTTTGTGCTGGAGGCGCTGGCCAAGCCCCTGCCCATTGAAGGCAACAGCCGGGCCAGCTCCTATCAGCTCAGCGAGCGGGAGGAGGAAATCGCCCGCCTGGTCGCGGAAGGATGCAGCAACCGCGAGATTTCGCGACGGTTAGATCTGAGCGAACACACCGTCAAGAATTATCTGTTCCGAGTTTTTGAGAAGCTGGGAGTCTCCACCCGAGTTGAGCTGGCGGTGTACGCGCTCAACCGCGGCAACGGCCCGCGCTCTACCGCGAAGGCAGCCGACTCAGTGTCCGAGCCGCAGCCTGGCCATCTAGGGGAGGAAGAACTGGGGTAGAGAAGCTCGCGGCTCTTCCCTGGGAAAGATTTCTGGCAAGTGGCGCAGATTGGCAGGGAGGCGAGCCCAACGCGCGATTGTTGGGTCGCAAAGAACACGACCCGACCGCCTCATCACGCCAAAACCGGGCGTGCTGCGGACCCCGGTTCGCGCGGCTTGCCCGGGAATGACAATGAAGCTGCACTACTGCCGACTCTTGGCGACCTTACGGCAGCCTGAAACTGACTGTGACCCGAGTCTGGAATTCTTCGGCCCGTCCCTTGCGGTAGTAAGGTTTGAAGCGCCACTGCCGGACCGCATCCGTGGCCGCCGCTGCAAGTTGGGGATCGCCGCTGACGGACTTGAGTTTCTGGACGGCTCCGTCCTTGCCGACCAGCACCTCGAGAATCACCGGTCCCTGAATGTGCTGTTCCCTCGCCTGCTCGGGGTATTCCGGTTCCACTCGAAGCGTGAGATATTCGTTGGCAACTTCCGGAGAAACCAACTGCGGGCGATTAGCAGTGTTTTCACTTGATCCCTGGCCCTGAGGCTGGGCGGATGTTTCACTTGCTTCAGCGTTGGCTGACTGGGTTGGTAACGGCGACGGCGGTACCCGAAAAACGACCTTTCCTTTCTCATAGACAACCAATCCGTCTGACGGGGTCCGCTCTCTTTCGCTCTTCTTGGAAGCGGTCGCCGGCGGTTGGGAATCTCCCGGCTCGGGTGAGACGGGGGCCGTTGTGGCCGTCAAGATCGTAGGTTGGGCCTGCGGGGCTGGGGATACCGGCGGAACAGAACTCACAGCCGGGTTGGCCTTGACTGCTCCTATCGTTCGTTGCCGTCCGGTGCGGCCAACCATCCACCCCAGAAGTAAAGCCACTGCGATCACGATTACAGTCAGAACCGCGGTGCCATAGTCTGGGCGTTGCGTCTTGAAATCTTCGCCTGCTGGTTGCGACTTGGAATCTTCCTTTGCGGGCGACGGACTGATGTCTGGGGAGGGGTTGACAACAGGCCCAGGACGTTCGGAATGCGGAGGTTTAGGACTCTGCTCGGGGGATGGAGATGGCTTCGCAGGAGTTGGTACAGCCAGGACTTCCGCAGCCCGCTCAATATTGTCGACAATGTTGCGGGAGAGGGCCTGCAGGGTCTGACTGTCCCGGTCGCTGAAGGCCTTGGGGCGCGACGAAAAGATCTCAACCACCCCCAGCAGTTCTTCTCCCTTCAGCACCGGAAAAACCAGGATGGAACGCACGCCTAGCCGGCGACATAGAGCGGCATCCACACGCGAATCGGCCTCGGTATCGTCACACCGCTGCCATTTCCTGGTGCGAACGCAGGCCCCTGATAGACCGGAATGCGCGTCCAAGCGAACCCCGAGATCAGGCGCATTTGTGCCGGTGGTGGCCCGGCAGATAATTTCGCCTTCTCGCGCGAGCGCAATTGCAGATCCGGTGGCATTGGTCGCCAACCGGGTCTGCTCGACAATCTCATTCAGTACCAGATCGAGTGCCAGATCGGCGGATAAGGCGCCTCCGCCGTGGCTAGACAGTGTCGCCGCCAAATACGAAAGAAATACCCCGGCTTCTTGTCCTTCTTCCAAACCAGGCTGAACCGCAGACGGCTCGGGCGGGTCGGAAGCACTGGGCCGCGATATTGGACTCTGAGCCATCTGGTTGCCCCACCACTGGGAGTGCGGACTTGTGCTGCCATTCAAGCCATTTTCCGCTTCAAGGCCCAAACCAACAAGTTGGCACACGTCAATACGTGGTAGAGCGGAGTTTCCCGCGAAAACTGCGACTTGTCAACACCAAACGGCACCAAATGCCCATCCAATGCCCGTCTGAAGGCCCTTGCAACTGTTTGCGAGCCGGATGGAGGCCCGGTGTCCCAGCCCGCAGCCAAACCGCGGTGCCGGGGTGGATGTTGCAAGAACGTCGGATATCGGCAGTCTTCGCGGTGCAAAAAGGTGGATCAAGACCGTCGGGCACTCCAGATGAAGAATCTTTCACACTGTCGGGAACAGACCGGATCGGTGTAAGATACTCCCCGCTTTTTTGGAGCAAGGAATCGTCCTGCTCTTTCCCCGACTTTCTGGGCGGGTGACGGAACAGGGGCGCGACACGATCCAGAAAACTAAGGAAGAAATCGATGCGGAAATGGCGCTGCTTTCCGGGTCTCCGGATCACAGTTGGAATTCTAATTCTGACAGGGGTCGCAATCACCGGCGAGGCGAAACATCAACTCAAGTTCAAGTTCACGACTATCAGTGTTCCCAGCGAACCAGACACATCCATTTTCGGTGTCTCCAAGGCTGGCGTTATGGTGGGAACTTACGTGGACAGCAATGCCGTCTACCATGGTTTCATCCGCAGCGCGAGTGGCAAGGTAACCACCGTGGATGACCCGAATGGCGCGAATACTATTTTGGAAGGCATTAGTCCGAAGGGTAAGTACATTGTGGGAACGTACTTTTCCAGCGACCTGAGCACTCGACAAGGGTTCCTCTACCAGAACGCTACCTTTGTCAACCTCGTCCCCAGTGGCTCAACCACATCTGCAGCTTTCGGAGTCAACGATAGGAGCCATGTTGTTGGTGAGTACGTCGACAGTCAAGGGAACGGACATGGATATTACTGGGATGGCACGCAGTACCAGACGCTGGACGATCCAAATGGTACAAACAGCGCAGCCCTCGGGATCAACAACGCAGGCGCGATCACTCTCTATTGGTTCGACTCCTCCGGCAATGTCGAGGGTGCTTTGTATTCTGGGGGCCAATACACGACCATCAACGTGCCTGGCGCGGTCGACAGCGTCCCCTGGGGTATCGACAGCGCGGGCGACATCGTTTTTGATTGGGACTGGAACACTACCGGCAAATCTTCGCATGGAGCATTGCGCACATCCCGAGGAGTCTTCTACAACTTCGACGACCCCGCGGGACCTGCCTTAACCCAGCCTCGCGGCATTAACGATAAGAAGCTTCTGGTGGGTTCGTATTACAATCTGCCCTACAGTCTGCAGGCCCTCCACAACTTCTGCTCCGCTCAGGGCTGCACCGACGGAGCCAATCCTCGGGCCGGTCTCATCCAGGATGCAGCGGGCAACTTTTATGGTACGACCTACGCAGGCGGCGCCAACGCCGGCAGCAACTGCGCGTCCTCTCACGTTGGCTGCGGTACAGTGTTCGAGGTGGACACCGCTGGCAATGAGACCGTCCTGTACAGCTTTTGCTCTGCTTCGAACTGCGCGGACGGAGCCAACCCCGCCGCGGGCCTCATCCAGGACGTTTCCGGCAGTTTTTATGGTACGACGCTCTTCGGCGGTGCCAGCGGGAGTGGAACGGTGTTCAAGCTGGACAGCGCTGGCAACGAGACCGTTCTGTACAGCTTCTGCTCTGTTTCGAACTGCACGGACGGAGCCAGTCCCTCAGCGGGCCTCATTCAGGACGTTGCCGGCAATCTCTATGGAGTAACACAAGGCGGCGGCGCTAGCGCAGATGGTACCGTATTCAAAGTGGACACCGCTGGCAACGAAACTGTTCTGTATAGCTTCTGCTCCGTTTCGAACTGCAGGGACGGAGCCAATCCTGCGGCAGGCCTCATTCAGGACGCTGCCGGCAACTTTTATGGTACGACAGAATTCGGGGGCGCTAACAACAACACTGATTGCTACTACCTAGGCTGCGGTACAGTGTTCAAGCTGGACACCGCTGGCAACGAAACTGTTCTGTACAGCTTCTGCTCCGTTTCGAAATGCAGGGACGGCGTCTGGCCTGTGGCGAGTCTCATCCAGGATGCAGCGGGCAATCTGTATGGTACGACCTGGTTAGGAGGCGCCGGCAACAGCCAGAGCTGTTACGGCGGTGGCTGCGGTACGGCCTTCAAGCTGGACAGCACTGGCAACGAGACCACTCTGTACGCCTTTTGCTCGGTTTCGAACTGCACGGACGGTTTGTGGCCGGTTGCGGGACTTATCCAGGACGCGGCTGGCAATCTGTATGGCACCACACAATACGGCGGCACTACCGGCGGCGGTACGGTGTTCAAGGTCGATACCGCCGGGAACGAAACCGTCCTATACAGCTTTTGCGTCGCGTCAGCCTGCGCGGACGGAGTCTGGCCTCTGGCAGGCCTCGTTCAGGACGCTGCAGGCAATCTGTATGGTACGACAGACGAGGGCGGCGCTAAAGACAGCGGAGTGGTGTTCCAGTTGCAGTCTCAGGCACCCGTCAGTTTCTCCGGGTTTAAAGCAACCTACTGACTCCCCTGCGGCAGCACACCCGACCACGGGATGGGTTCGCGTTCCGCTACTTCTTTGCCTGCTCCTTCGGGGCATCCGGTGGCCCGATGTCGGGCGGCATTTCTCCCGTCAGCGAGTTCAGGAAGGCCTCCAGGTCGCTGCGCTCCTGCCCGGTCAGAAAATCCAGAGCGTGAATTTCTTTGTCCAGGTTGGGATTGGAGTTCCCTGCCCCGATATAGAAATCCACGACTTGCTTCAGATCTTTGAGGCTGCCATCGCTCATGTAGGGGGCGGTCAGCGCAATATTGCGCAGCGAGGGAGTTTTGAATTTGCCGCGATCGGCTTCCACATGGGTCACCGCGAACAGACCGGGATCGGTGATGTTTCCCAAGTCCACGCCGATGCCGACGTTATGAAACTTGTTGTCGGTAAACAGGGCGTATTTGTCCCCGACCACGTGGCAGACGGCACAGTTGCCCCTGGTCTTGGAAGTGAAAACGATGAAGCCTCGCTTCACCGATGCGTCCACCGCCCTTTCGTCATGGCCATATTTCCAGCGGTCGAAGGGCGAGTTGCCGCTAATCACGGTGCGCTCGAACGAAGCGATGCTCTTCTCCGCCATTTCGTAGGTGATGGGCCCCGGACCCCAGGCTTTGGCAAATTCCTCGCGATAACTCGAATCCGCATTGAGCCTCTGCTCGACTCCGCTTAACGTGAACGCCATCTCCACCGGATTCTGCACCGGTCCTTCGGCTTGCTTTTCCAGGCTGGGCGCACGCCCATCCCAGAATTGCACGTTGAAGTATGCCGCGTTAACTACTGGAGGAGAGTTGCGTGTTCCAGTCTTCTTCCCTACGCCTTCAGACACGGGCTTGGGATCGGCAAAGCCGAAGCGTGGATCGTGGCAACTGGAACAAGAAACAGTCTTGTCGAGAGAGAGAGAGGTATCGTAGTAAAGCCGCCGGCCCAAGGCGATGGTTTCAGCCGTGGGCGGATTGTCCGCCGGGATGGGGACAGGTGGAAGCCCCAGCGGCGCCTTGATCTGCAGCGGCTTGCCGATCGGCATTACGGATGAGGTTTGCCCCTGGCTTTGCAGCAGCAACACACCGCTTGCGACCATAAGAAAGAAGGAAAGGAAGAGAACCTTGCTTGATTTCATAAAGTTCCTCCAAAAAGCTTGAAGTCCCAGGTCTCGTCATGCCGCTAGCCGTCCGGGCAGAAGTACCGAAAACGGCTTTCCACAAGCCGGCGCGAGACCGTCGCTAATTTTCTGAGAATCTGGACAGCAGAATTTTACTGCAATCCTTCCAGGAAACAAGCGAGAACCTGACATGACCGATGTGATCTATGTCACAGTGCACCCGTGACATGCTGCCGAGTCAACTCCGTGAGATTGCGCTGTCAGACTACTCGTGGTCTTATCTCTTTCAGGCACTTCGAATGACCTTCAATCACCAAGCGGCCGGAACATCATCTATCCGCTCCCAGCAATGGATGGCGGTTGGCGCCAGCTATCTCGGCTGGACACTCGATGCCTTCGACTTCTTTGTGCTGGTATTTCTGATCGACACATTGGCAGTCCAGTTCCACGTGAACAAAAGCAAAATTGTGGCCACGCTGTTTGCCACGCTGGTGATGCGGCCGATAGGGGCCTTCCTGTTTGGCCTGCTCGCCGACCGCTACGGACGCCGCACGCCTCTGATGGCGAACGTCGTGTTCTTCTCGCTCATGGAATTGTTGTGTGGCTTTGCGCCGAATTACACAACATTCCTCGTGCTGCGCGCGATCTTCGGCATTGGCATGGGAGGCGAGTGGGGAGTGGGCGCGTCTCTGGCCATGGAAAGCGCTCCCGAAAAGTGGCGCGGCATACTCTCCGGAATCCTGCAGAGCGGCTACTCGATCGGGTATCTGCTGGCGGCAGTGGCGGCACGCTTTGTGCTCCCGGCTTGGGGATGGCGCGCGATGTTCTGGATCGGCGGTGTGCCGGCGGTAGTGACTTTCTATGTCTTGTCGAAAGTGCGGGAGTCAGAAGCCTGGAAACAGCATCGCGCGCCAACTGTGGGAGCTATTCTGCGCACGGCGAGCGGCCACTGGAAGATCTTTTCTTATCTCGTGCTGTTGATGACGCTCATGTTGTTCCTCTCGCATGGCACGCAGGATCTGTATCCGGATTTTCTGAAGTCAGCGCGCGGATTGACTCCGGCCATCACTTCGTATGTCGCGATCCTGTATAACGTCGGGGCGATCATCGGTGCCATCGTGTTTGGTCACCTCTCGCAAGGAGCAGGCCGCCGCTTCAGCATGATTGCAGCGCTGGTCCTTTCCCTGGCGGTGATCCCGGTCTGGGCGTTCAGCGTATCACTGGCCATGCTTGCGCTCGGTGCATTCTTGATGCAAGCCGGCGTACAAGGCGCCTGGGGAGTCATTCCGGCTCATCTCAACGAACTTTCTCCCGATGAGGCGCGAAGCCTGGTGCCCGGCCTCGCCTATCAACTGGGCATTCTGTTTGCCGCCGGGACCAACAGTATTGAATTCGCACTGCGCGACAAACTTGGATATAGCTGGGCCCTCGCTGGTTTTGAGATCGCCAACATTGCGCTGCTGATCACCGTGCTGGCGCTGGGGTCGGAGAGGAAGGGAAAGAGTTTTCTGCGCGGGGCGTAGCCCGGAAAACAGCGGGGCGCGACGAGTCCCGTTTTGCATCCTGCCGGTCGAATTAAAGCCATCCCTCGTCTGGCTGGAAACAAAAAACTGATAAAGTAGAGATTCCGAAACCGAAAGCCTTTGTTGGGCTGGCCGGAGGGGGCGGTTCGATGCACATCGCGGTGGTGGGATCAGGCTATGTGGGTCTGGTGGCCGGGGCATGCTTCGCGGACATGGGCCACGATGTCATCCTGGTGGACAACGATCAGCAGAAACTGGCCGCACTGAAGAACGGCCAGGTTCCGATTCACGAGGAATTCCTTCCCGAACTGCTGGAGCGCCACCGTGGACATCGCCTAACATTTTCCGACGATCTGCAGGAGGCCGTGCGGGCAAGTGCCGCCATCTTCATCGCCGTCGGCACGCCTCCCACCGAACAAGGCGAAGCGGACCTGTCCTATGTCGAGTCCGTAGCGCGAAGCATATCGGGCGCAATCAACGGCTACAAAGTGATCGTGGAAAAGAGCACGGTGCCGGTGTACACCAGTGACTGGGTCCGCAAAATCGTCCTGCGCAATGCGGCGCCCCCGGATTCGTTTGATGTGGCCTCCAATCCTGAATTTCTGCGGGAGGGAACTGCGGTCGTGGACTTTTTGTATCCTGACCGCATCGTGGTCGGCGCCGACAATGAGCGATGCGCGGCGGTGCTGCGTGAGATCTATGCTCCGTTGACCAGCGGCAGTTACTACCTTCGCCCGGACGCGATTGCGCAATCCGACCGTGGGCACGTCCCCCCGCCGATCATTGTGACCAGCGCCAAAAGCGCCGAGTTGATCAAGCATGCCTCAAATGCTTTCCTCGCTATGAAGATTTCGTTCATCAACGCCGTGGCCTCGGTTTGCGAGTCGGTGGGAGCCAATGTGCAGCAAGTGTGTCAGGGAATCGGCAGCGACAGCCGGATCGGGCCGCGCTTTTTGAGTCCTGGAATCGGCTACGGCGGCTCCTGCTTCCCCAAGGACCTCAAAGCTTTCCGCGCCGTGGCGCGGGACTGCGGCTACGAGTTTCGTTTGCTCGATGAAGTGATGCGCATCAATGAGGAGCAGCGGCGGCGATTTCTGCAGAAAGTGCGCAGCGCGCTTTGGACCTTGCGGGGTAAGCGTCTGGCCGTGCTGGGCCTGGCTTTCAAAGGTGGAACCGACGACATCCGCGAATCACCCGCCATTCTGCTGGTCGAGACCTTGCTGCAGGAGGGTTGCCAAATTGCCGCTTACGACCCGGCCGCGCAGCAGCGAGCACAGGAGATATTGAAATCCAATGTGGAATTCGCCAGCGATGCCTACGAAGCGGCTCGTGGCGCCGACGCGCTTCTGATCCTTACCGAATGGGAAGAATTTGCCACCCTGGATTTGAACCGCCTCTACAAACAAATGAAATACCCGATCGTGATCGATGGGCGCAATCTGTACCACCCGGAGACTATGGCGGCGCACGGCTTCACCTACTACAGCGTCGGACGCCCAGCGGTAACACCCGAGCCTGAACCGCTGGCGGCGGACACACCGTCGAAGAAACTCAAGAACTCATGAGCAAAGCACGCGCTCTGGTCACCGGCGGAGCCGGCTTCCTCGGCTCCCACCTATGCGACGCATTGCTGGCGGACGGCTATTCCGTAATTGTGGTGGATAATCTGCTCACCGGAAGGCTGTCCAACCTCGATCATCTTCGCAACGATGCCCGCTTCGAATTCCGCGAAATTGATATCAACCAGCCCTTCGACTGCGGCCACGTCGACTTTGTTTTCCATTTTGCCTGCCCGGCCAGCCCGGTGGATTATATGAAGCACGGAATTGAGACGCTCAAAGTCGGTTCGCAAGGAACTCTTCACGCCCTCGATCTGGCTCGAAAGTATGGGGCGAAATATCTGATTTCTTCGACCTCGGAGTGCTACGGCGATCCTCTGGAACATCCGCAGAAAGAAACTTACTGGGGACACGTGAATCCCATCGGCCCGCGTTCGGTTTACGACGAGGCCAAGCGCTTCAGTGAAGCCCTGACCATGGCCTACCATCGCTATCATAAAGTCGACACGCGCATCGCGCGCATTTTCAATACTTACGGGCCGCGCATGCAGCTCAACGACGGCCGTGTGGTTCCCAACTTCATGAAGCAGGCGCTGCGTGGAGAAGATTTGACCGTCTATGGCGATGGCAGCCAGACTCGCAGCTTTTGCTACGTCAGCGATGAGATCGAAGGTTTCATACGGCTGGCAAAATCGTCAGAGCATTTTCCTGTCAACATTGGAAACCCGGTCGAGTTCACGATCCTCGAATGCGCCAAGCGGGTGTTGGCGGTAACGGAATCGAAAAGCAAAATCCGCTACGAGCCTCTGCCCGAGGATGATCCCAAACAGCGCCGGCCGGACATTACTAAAGCTAAAACCCTACTAGGCTGGGAGCCGAAGATTGATCTCGCGACCGGTCTGCGCATGTCGCTGGAGTATTTTCGGAAAGCGGCATTGGAAGAGAGAGCGGGGTGACGAATCTGACCCCAGCGAACTGAGGGTGCCCCTTAACTTCTCAGTCCTCCCGGTGCCGAGGCCCGCCAGCGGCGCAGCGACCCGCATCACCTAGCAAGTTGTAATTCTTCTTCGCGGCACTGCCGAGATTAACCCCGGCTGCGCGGTCGCAAAGATACCTTATTACGCCTCATAATCTTCGACCATCGGGCAATGAATCTCATTGGCTGGTTCATGGTATACTGCGCCCCAACGAGGATTTCCCGCCTCGCATTCCCTGTGCGAGCTTCCTCGAAGAAGCTGGTGTTCCGTGCGATTGAAACAGTGGCCCTTCGCTTTGATGCATGCTTTGGTGGTGGTTGCGGCAACTCTGGTTTTGATGCCCGGCGCTTGGGCCAAACCCAAGTTCAAGGTTTTGAAACATGTTAGCGGGGCGCTGTTCAGCGGCCTCACCCTTGACGCGAAGGGGAACCTGTACGGCGTAACCAACGGCGGAGGTCCCTACCAGTCTGGCACCCTGTTTGAGTCGGTGCATAATTCAAGCGGCAGTTGGAAACTGACAACGCTGCACGACTTCAACGGCCAGGATGGGTCGTCTCCCAATGGCGGACTGATCTTCGACTCGGTGGGGAATCTGTACGGCACAGCGTCCGGTGGCGGGGCTCATGACCATGGCACTGCCTTCGAGCTTCAACCCGGATCCAACGGCTGGACTTTCACCGACTTTTACGACTTCTGCCGTGAATACCCATACAACTGTGACGACGGGCAGAATCCTGTCGCTGGTTTCGTCATGGACGGCGCGGGTAACCTTTATGATTCTGCCGGGGGCGGGACCTGCCACGGCTATGGCGTGGCCTTCGAGTTCACGCCGGGATCTGGCGGCTGGAATGAAAATATCTTGTTTGACTGGGGGTGCCGAAACTACGATGCGACTAGTTCTTCTGGTCCACTGATATTCGACAAGGTCGGCAACCTGTACGGGACCTCTGGAGGAGGAGGGCTATATCACGGGGGCACCGTGTTCAAGCTAACGTACAGCTCCGGTGGATGGAAAGAGCTTCTGCTATATCAATTCTGCCCGGGAGGATTTCCCTGTACTGACGGGGCGGGGCCTACAAGCGGGGTGATTTTCCACGGTTCGGGAGATCTTTATGGCACAACTCCGGGTGGCGGGGTGAACAAGTGCGGTGAAGGCAATTGCGGCACGGTATTCAAACTAAAGCGAAGCCGGAAAGGCCAATGGAAAGAGAACGTGCTCTACAGCTTCCGGGGCGGGAAGGCAGGGAACACTCCGAGCGGGCCCGTGGTTTTTGACAAGAAAGGGAGCATGTACGGCACGGCCGCCCAGGGCGGCTCGCCCAAGTGCAGTGGGGGCTGCGGGGTGGTCTACAAACTTGCGCCGCAAGCGAACGGAGCGTGGAAGTACACAGTGCTACACAGCTTCACAGGCACAGACGGAGGCTTCCCGATTGGCGGAGTCGTTCTCGACAAGGTAGGTAACCTTTACGGCACAGCCTACGATGTCGTATTTGAAATTACTCCATAGGCCAGCCCAAAGAAAACTGGCTGCTGGCTAAACTCTGGCCAGCAGCCGGTTTGCGGCGGTGGGTATGTCATTCAGTGTCCGGATCTGTCACCCCTCCGCCGTAATGGATGAAGCAGTGCGCATCGCACTGATTCGATCCGCACATGCTCTGGTTACAATTTGAGTTAGTCGAGAGCGTGATCGGCAGAAACGTTCGCTGGCAGGTTCCGCAGAACAGGAAAAAGTCAGAGAGATCTGAAGTCGTCGGATAGATGTCAGCGAAGTAATCGGCGTAGTGATAAAAAGAATCGATCTCGTTTGTGATTTGGTACGTGTTCTTGATGAACTGTAGGATACTCCCGAAATCGTAATAGAGGGGATTCTGAATGGTCCCCGAGATGTAGCCCGGGCTCCCATTGGTTTCCTTCACATAAGCTGAGACAACGAGTAGCGGCACGCGAAAGCCGTATACATAGTACTGGCCGTTACCGTTCCCTTGGTAGTATCCCCCGTTATTGTTGTGGCCTATCGTCGCTGTGGGGTTTACGTGATCGTACCAGCCTCCCCAGTCGTCCCAGACAATCAAGATCACTGTGTTCGACCAGTTAGGCTGCCCGCCCGTGCAGGTGCTATACCCTACTCCGTTCACGATATCCGCAACCCAGTCGGGCCCAAGCCCCTTGTTGTTCAGTGCGTGATCCGACCATTTCCCGTCCGGGACTACGAAGTACACGCCACCCGAGTCGGACAAATTACAGGTAGTCAGGTCGTACATGAACGGGGCTAAGGTTGCTTGGCCGTTGCGTTTAGATCCCTCCAGGTTCGGCCCAACATTGCTTTTCCATTCGGAACTCTGACAATGGCCGCCGCTTGCACCGCATAAGGTACTAATGGCATTGGGTGCAGTCCAGATAGACGCCTCCTTATCGCTGTAGTACCGCCAGGCGACGCCAGCGTTGTCAAGCAGCGTCGCCAAGGTGGGATGCAAAAAACACGGATACACCTGAGTGGATTCGACCCCCGATGTATCCACGAGGGAGACGAGCGAACCGGAACTGGCAACGCATCCAGCATCGTCGGCGCCCGTGGTTGTGTTCTCCGCGGCGAAGTATTTGTAGAGCGGAGTGTTTGCGTCGGGCTCTGAGGTCCCTGTAAAAATGAACTGGTGTGCGGGGAAACTTGGTCCCTGATTGGTCTGGAACATGTAATTAGCGAAGCCGTACTTCTCGGCTATATCCCAGTAGGGTTTGATAACCGGGTCAGAGACATACGCGTACTGGGTGCAGTCCGTCGCGCCCTTCGAGTTCCCCAAAGCACACACAAACTCGGGGCATTGACAGTTGTTCTGACCGTTCTTGGTGCAGTAAGCGACATTAACGGTGCAAGCCCCATCCATGAGGCCGCCATCATAGCTATTTTCCCATGAGGGCTGGTTGGAGTGGTCAGGGTCGGCG
Source organism: uncultured Acidobacteriota bacterium (assembly GCA_963770485.1). Classification (GTDB taxonomy): domain Bacteria; phylum Acidobacteriota; class Terriglobia; order Terriglobales; family Acidobacteriaceae; genus CAVVEC01. The sequence goes on along the minus strand of CAVYPX010000017.1, from coordinate 130,766 downwards.
CACTTTCCTGTTGTGGCAAGAACGAGCAGGGAGCCCGTGCCGCCTCAGCTCGGTTCGACGGGAGTCTCGGCGTCCAGCGCCTCACAAGCGATGAGTTGATGAACCTGTTGCCGCTGGTCGGCGGTTCTTAGCGTGAAGTGTACTCCCATGCCGAAACCGCGATGCATGCTGCGAACTTTTCCGTGTACGCGCAGTTTCAAGTATTGCGTGTGCACCACAATCTCCAGGGCAGTCCCTGCGGGAAAGGGCTCCGCGGTTTCTACGTAACAACCCTCGGCGCTGATGTCGCTTAGATTGCAGCGTTGCGGAACGCTGCTTCCTTCCCGGTAAACTTCAGCCCCGAGACGGCAGGCATGGCGTGATTGGATGCGGCGGTCGGGGGCGGAAGCCGAGAGCAATCCGAGACCCGCAGCAGGTTCTGTACGGGCTTCGTCTGGTGCCGGTGCGGGCGCCGACGGCGTGGCATCGCCAGTTTCCGCCTGGGGCAGACGGGCTTGCAACCAACTTTTCAGAGCCCGCTGCGATACTTGCGGGACCTGCGCGAAACGGATGCCGACCCGCCCCGAGGCATCCTGCCACATGACTTCTCCGGACAGCCGAACCTCAGCCGCGCTCCCCGGCAACGCAAACTGAAAATACACTTTGCAGCTGGGCGGTAATTTCTGGTCCGCCTGAATGGCGACGCCGTTCTCATTCAGGTCGAGCAGCGTGGCAGAAGCATCTTCGATCGTGGCACACGTCAGCGAAGCTTGGGCTTGCACCTGGACACGCGGCTGGCGGCGCTTTTCTCGCAGCATCAGCACATGCGCCGCCTTCAGGCTGTGCGCGGCGCGATCGCGCGAAATCGGTTTGTAGAGAACAAAGCTTACTCCACTCGCAAAAATATGGCGCACCTGGCTTCCCGCGCTCGCCATGGCAATCGTAATCGTGGTCTTGTTAGCCGACGTATTTCGGGCATAGGCAATCAGGTCCACGGCGGCTGCTTCATCCTGGCAATCGACCAGCAGCGCATCGAACTGCTGCTCATCCAGCCGCGAGCGTGCCAGGCGGGGATCGCCGCAGGATTCTACCCGGATGCCCAGCTCGTGCAGAATCTGACCGAGCACCTGCGCCGCCTGGGCATCCGAACACACCAATAGAGATGTAAGCGCCACAGTAACCAGAATGTTAGGGTTGGCGCATGATGACCACAAGTTACCGGAGTCACGCTGCAGCCGACCCCCGTGACTTTCGTCATCTGGAGTTAAGGCCGTCAACCCGATAGGTTGGGGCTGTAATTGTCAGGTGTGCACTCCAAGGATTAGTGCAAGCGGGTTCTTGCTCTGCGCCTAAAAGGACAGATCATGTCTTCACGGACAGCCAATGGGATGATGGCAGCGGGTGCGCTCGCGATGTTTATCGGACTCTGCTTCCTTCCCGCTATCCTGCGTGACCGCTCCGATGCGGATCTGCTGGGGGCGGGGGCGGGCCTGTTTTCTATAGGCGGTCTGTTCCTCGCTACCGGTTTTTATTTGAAGGGGCGGGCGCTGCGAGCCAGCCTCGAATCGGTGGGCTCCGGCAAAGAGCCCGAAAACTCCAGGCGGCCGGTACGAGGCGGCTGTGACCTGTGCGGAACCGAGGCCCCGGTGATTCACTGCAAGGTCCACCAACTTCACCTCTGTGGCAATTGTCTGGCTGAGCATTACGATGTCCGCTCCTGCGTGTACACGCCGACCACCCGCACCCCTGCCAACAAAAATCGCAGGACGATGGCCGCAACGCGCGGGGCCTGAAGGGTCCAAAGGGATCAGAAATATTCTCGCCACCGTGCCAAAGTGACGAAAGTTACCCTGCCCAATTACGTTACGTAAGTCCAACGATCGAGTCTGCTCCTTTAGTACTTTGACGCTCTCTCACCCTCTCCATACGATGAGCGTACATGCGGGTTGGCCAAGCGGCGGCGCCGGCTTTGGAGCCGCAATCCTTCTACGCCACACACGCTGAAGGACGCCAAGCTCAACCCCGAGATGGCGGTGAGAACGGAAGCTACAGGAGCTTTTGCATCAAGGCTGGCTTCCGACATACTCCCCGTAAGGAAAGAAAGGGCTCATGGTTTCGCGCAGAACACAGGGTTTCTCGCTGATCGAGATGATGATCGTGATGGCTGTTTTTCTGATTGCCAGCGCCATCTCCGCGATGTTCATACAGCCGCTCCTACTGGAGGCGCGCGTTACCAATGCCTACAACACCACCCTGATGACGCTGCGGCACGCGCGCGATATCGCGGTGTCACAACGCCAGGTCTTCTATGTGACCTTCAACGGCGGGAACCCCAACACGATTTCGATTACGCAAGGCTCAAGCGGGGTAGTAGTTGCCACCTATCCCCTGCCGACCGACGTCGGTTTCAATGCCTTGACGGGTCTGCCCGCAGCACCCAACACGCCGGACGGTTTTGGCAATGGCGGGACGGCCATTGACTTCGATCAAGGCATCACCGGCGGGGTCAAGAACGTGATCTATTTCTATCCCGATGGCACCGGAGAGGATGTGGTCGGCAACATCAACAATGGGGTCGTCTATATCGCACGCACGGGACAGTTGTACAGTTCGCGCGCGATCACCTTGTGGGGAGCCACGGGACGCATGCGGGGATGGCGTCTCTATAACAACGGCAACCCGTATTGGAGGCAACAGTGAAGGCTCAGAGAAAAGCTGCTTTCCGGCCAGGGAGCAAGCCCGGCGAGCAGGGATTCACGCTGGTCGAGGTGCTGATCTCCATGGTGGTACTGACCATCGGAATGCTCAGTATGCTTGGCGTGTTGGGCCTCGCCATGGCTTCCACGCAGACCTCGCAGGAGAATGCAATTGCCAAACAATTGGCCAACGAGGCTATGGAAGGCATTCTAACCGCACGCGAAACCGCGAACGTGGCCTGGTCGGGGATTCAGAATACAGGCGCCGGCGGCATCTTCATTCCTGGACTGGTTCCGATAGACTGTGCCGGCGTGGACGGAATCATCGGCACCGCCGATGACGCCGCCTGCGGTCCTCAAATCCTGGAACAACCAGGATCGAGCGGAATTTATGCGGGAACCTGTCCTCCCGACGTGTGTTATCCCCTGACCAATTATTCGCGCCAGATTCTGATCTCCCCGGTCCTCGACAGCACCGGCAATCCGATTCCCACGCTGCGTCAGGTTCAGATCACGGTCCAATACACGACGGCCCAGTTGAAAACCTCGAAGCAGTACATCCTCACGACCTTCATTTCGCAATTTCGGTAAAGAGGAAATATGAGGCGATCATTTACAACTTCGATCCGCGGCTTCACCTTGATGGAACTGATGGTCTCCCTGGTCCTGGGCGTCATGGTGGTGGGCGCGGCGGTGCAGTTGTTCAGCCAGGGCGTGGATGCGACCTGGGTCGTTTCCCAAAGAGCAGAGATGCAACAGGATCTGCGCGCTGCGACCGATTTGATGTTCAAGGATATCAGTTTGGCAGGGTCTGGTCCGCCAGCTCTCGCTCAAGGCATAGAGCTGCCCACTGCCACTGCCAATAGACCTTTGTACGGCTACGCCCCGAGTTGCACCTTGTTGAACAATTGCGTCGGCGTCGCCGGCGCCGGCCTGCCCTATCCTTGTTCCTCCAACGTGGGCGCCTGTATCCCGACGCTATACGGCATTATCCCGGGATACCGGATGGGCATCACTCCGCCCGGTAGTGCGACCAAGAGTGACGTGATCACGGTGGTCTACGAGGATACGGTGTTGGCCTTGAATTGCTATACGGTAGCCTTCCCCCCGCCTCCTCCGACGGTCAATCCCGTCACCTTCACCGCGCCGCCTGTTCCTCCGCCGGCCACCTGTATCTTGCCGCCGGGTCTCGTCTTTCCTCAGGCGGTCGACGATCCGGTGGTGGGTTTGAAGCCGGGCGATCTGGTCCTGTTCTCGAATTCAGCCGGACAGGCGCTGGCGGAAGTAACCGCGGCTGTGGGGGGAGGCCCTTACACTGTCACCTTCATCAATGGCGACCCTCTGTGGATTAACCAAAGTGGCGCTGCAGGCGATCTGTCGGGAATTACAGTCGGCGCTGGTACCGTAGCCAACCGAGTTTATGTGATCACGTACTACCTCTGGGTTCTGCCCGATCCCGCCGGAGTTGGGGCCGGGGTACCCGTCCTGATGCGGCAAGTGAACGGACAGATGCCCGTCCCGGTGGCGGAAAATGTGGCCAACCTCCAGTTCACCTATGACACCTATGACACTCTCGGGAACCTCCTCAACGCCGCAGGCGATGCAGGATATTCCACCGGTACGTCGTTCAACCTGATCCGCAAGGTCAACGTTGCCCATTTGACCATCCGCAGCCAACTCGCCGGTTCCAGGAGCCAGCTGGCATCGACCAGGGGCTACCAGAGTTTCGACCTGCAGACTTCGATCAGCGCACGGAACCTGAGTTACCAGAATCGCTATGGTCAGTAGTCAGCGGAGGAATGAATTTAGTGGCAGACAGAAATTGGCAATGGGAACTGAGGAGTTACACGATGCATAGCACTAAAAGTGGTTCACGGGGATTCACTCTGATTGCCTCCCTCATGCTGTTGTTGATCTTGTCGGGGATCTCGATTGGCCTGCTCATGATGGTCAATACCGAGTCTCAAGTGGGTAGCCAGGATGAGAAGAACAACCTGGCCTTCCATGCCGCCGAGGGTGGCATCGAGCACATGACCTCCGACTTGGCCTCGCTGTTCCAGAACATTCAGGCGCCCTCGGTTAGCGCCATTGAGGGTCTGAGTTCGATGGCGCCGACCAACACAGCGTTTATGAGCTACCCGGTTTACACCCTCACCCCAGCCACCAACCCGGATGGCAGCTTGGCAACGAACTTCGGACCGGTCGCCACCGGTCCCTACGCGGGGTTGTACGCGCAGATCCTTCCCATCAGCTTGCAGGTGACCGCGATCGGGCCCGTAGGCGACGAAGTGAACATGTCGCGCACCGTCGAAGTGGCACTGGTCCCGGTGTTCCAGTTTGGTATCTTCTCGGAGAGCGACCTGAGCTTCTTCGCCGGCACGAACCTGGACTTCGCCGGCCGCGTTCACACCAACGGCGACTTATATCTGGCCGAGGGTGACGGGAGCGTGTTGACTTTTCACGACAAGGTTACGGCTTGGGGAAACGTCATTCGCTGGGAACTCCCCAACGGGAGGACTAACGGCACTGCACCGACTCACCAGGGCGACGTTGACGTCCTCACGACCACGCTGGGTTGTGACCCGCCCACACCGGCGACCTGCCGAAACATGGGCGTCGATAACAACAACGCCGTGAACGAGGGCAGCGTGGCAGTAGGGGCGGCCGCCAACACCTGGACTACCGGCGGGCAGAACCCTGCATGGGGTGGAGTTTCTCAGGGCACTTACCACGGCTGGATTGAGAATGGAAACTTAGGGGTCATCCCCCCTCCCCCGGCCGTGGGAGGCACCGGAGCCAAGCAACTATCTCTTCCCTTTGTGAACGGCGCAGGAAACGCCGCCAACGGTCCACAAGCTTTTGAGATTATCCGCCGGCCGCCGCCCGGAGAACTGACCACCTCACTACTAGGTTCGGCACGCCTCTACAATGAAGCCGCGATCCGGGTGTTGCTCTCCGACAATCCGAATGAACTTCCGCACCCCGGCTTCGCGACTGGCTCCGCCGACCCAAACAATATCCGCCTGGCGAATTTCAACGACGCCCTAAACGGGGTGAACACTCAGCTTGGCGTGTGGCCCACTTCGGTGCCGGCCGGAACGCCCCCCTTGGCAGCCGGGCATTCTTATTCGATGTACTTTGCCGCGGCTAGCACCGCCGTCCCCGACCCATCCAATTGGGTTGGCACGGCAACCACGGCGCCGGCCGACTGGCTGTACCAACCCCTGCCGCCGCTGGCAGGTGACGTAACCCTGTTTGACTTAAACGCTCCGCTTATGGCTCAAAACCCGGCCGGGGATAATCACGGATTGACCCAGTCGCCGCAGCCGATCACCCTGTCTCAGTGCAACTCCGCAAACGGAAGCTGTGGTGCGGCTGCTCCTTACCCCTGGTACACTCCGGTCGCTTATCCCGCTCCTCCGGTCGGCAATACCACGTGGAACCTGCTGGATGGTTATCTGCGCGTCGAATACCGCGACGCCTTTGGCGCCTACCACCCGGTAACAGCCGAGTGGCTGCAATTGGGGTTCGCCCGCGATACGCTTCCGCCTACCGCCCCGGGCGGCAATCCGGGGGGCAACGACGTGAATCCCAATGCCATCCTGGTTTTCCAGGAGCCGGCGGATCGCAACGCGAATGGAGTGATAGACTCGCTCGGCTCGGGGCCAAGCTGCGTAAAGGTCAGCGGCGTGTGGCATTGCACCAGTGGCAAGCCACCCGAGGTGACCAAGGACATAGCCACGAACTTTTATCAGTATGGCGACAGCACCGGGCCGGGTGGGCAAAGCCCCACCATGTACAACTGGTATCCCATCAATTTCTACGACGCCCGTGAAGGCGAAACCCGAGACGTCGTACAGGGAGTGAGTTGCACTCCGGCCGGCGTCATGAACGCGGTCGAGCTGGACGTGGGCAACCTGCAGAAATGGCTGAATGGAACCGTTCCGGGCAGCGGCAATCTGGTGGACTTTACCGCTCAGAACGGCTACGTTCTGTACTTCTCCGACCGCCGGGGAATGTTGCCCAACCCCAACGGAACTCAAGTGGATGCCCCCGGTACCAAAACCGGTGATTCCGGTTTCGAGGACACGGTCAACACCGGCAGTCAGGTGGGTACGCCAGATGGTGGACTCCAGGCAATTCCGCTGGGAAAGACCGAGTCGCCGGAAGACGACAACAACAATGGCGTACTGGACAATTTCGGGGCTGGCAACCTCGGCCTGGGTTTGGGCTATGTGGGCGTCGCTTACACCACGCCCAACGTGAACCGGCTGGTCATGGCGAATCCCGCCGCTCCCAACCCGTACCTTACGGTTGCTCCCGGCCGCATGCCGAGTTGCTCGGTCGCCCAGAACAACTGGGTCAGCGGGGCCCGGCATGTGCTGAGACTGGTGGACGGCTCGCTCGGTTACGTGCCGGTCCGGCCGGATAATGGCAAGGGCGGCTTCACCGTCGGCTCAGAGAATCCCGTCTACATTCTGGGCAACTACAACTCGAACTGTACCGCTGCGGGCCAGCCTGGCTGTACTCCTGGCGACGGTAACTATGATCCCACCTGGAACAATCCGCCTGGAGTTGAGCCCGCGCATGCGGCGGCCGGCGTAATCGGGGATTCGGTTACGATGCTGTCCAACAACTGGTCCGACATTGCGAGCTTGAACTCTCCCAGCAACGACGCCGGACGCGTGGCTAGCGACACTTACTATCGAGCGGCGATCGCTGGCGGAAAGAACATCAACTTCCCGGTCACCACCTGTTGTGCGGCATGGACCGTGGGTGACTGGGGCACCGATGGCGGACTGCACAATTTCCTGCGTCAACTGGAAAAGTGGAGCGGGCAGATCCTGAACTACAAGGGATCGATGGTGAGCATGTACTACTCCACTTATGCCACCGGAACGGATAAGAATGGCGGCGGCACGGTTTATGAGCCCCCGACTCGAAACTACACTTTCGATCCGCTGTTCACAACCTACCAAAACCTGCCGCCAGGAACGCCGTTGTTCCGCGACATCGACAACCTGAGTTATCGGCAGAGCTTTACCCCGCACACCGGCTGCTACTAACTCAACGGAATCCACCAACCCCGATCCTGGAAACCCAGGATCGGGGTTTTTCGCGCATCTGTACTCTTCTCGCGCACCGGGCACTATACTTCAACCGTAGGTGAGGTACGGACAATGAGTTATTCGATGTCGGCTTTTCTAGTTTTCGTCGCCTCGTTCGCCGCAGCGGGAACGGCGAAGATCAGTGGCACAGTCGTGGATCAGAAAGGCGTGCCCGTACCGCACATCGTTGTCGAAGCAACCCCTCTCGACATGGGAACCTCTGGTGGGCTGCCGCAGAGTCGGACCGATGATGACGGCCATTTCGTGCTAGTGGTTGTGACCGGACGCACGCCGGACGGTCACCTCTATGGACAGCGCTGGGCAGTTTACCCGCACCAAGAGGGAGACTACTACGCGGACTTGTCGTCGACATTCTACGAGACCGCCAAGAGTCAGGCACAACATGTTCAGTTGACGCAGGAAAGACCCGAGGCAAATGTCGAGATCAGAATCGGCCCAAGAGCTGGAGTTCTAACCGGCCACGTCACGGACTCGCTGTCGGGCGCCATCCTGACGCCGTATTTCGAGTTCACGCGGGCTTCGGATTCCTCTAAGCGAATGGGCATAAGAATGGGCGATCCCTACCGCATCCTGCTTCCCTCTAATACCGACATCAACTTCGTAGTCCAAATGGAAGGGTACGGGCCCTGGACATACCCCGGGGTCGTCAACGTCGGACCTGGGCAGGACCTAACACTGGATATTAAGTTGGAGCCGCTTTCAAGGACTAGATAAGCTGGAACTACGTTCCCCTCTCTTCGCGGTCGACGCGAAAAATCCTCTTGTATTATGGTTAGTCACCACGCTCATAGGAGGATATTGTTGCCTAAGATCACCGCAATCTTCTGGGATGTGGGAGGCGTTCTGCTTACCAACGCGTGGGACCGCGCGCAACGCCAGCGGGCTCTGCAACAGTTCCATCTGGATGAGGCCGAGTTCGACGACCGGCACGACATGCTGGTTTCTTCCTTCGAACGCGGCAAGATTGGTCTGCAGGAATATCTGGAGCGGACCGTCTTCTACCGTTCCCGACCCTTCACTCCGCAGGCGTTCAAGGACTTTATGTTTTCTCTGTCCCAGCCTTGCCCCGAAACTCTGCAGCTGGCGCGTGCGCTGGCGGGATCGTGCAAATACCTGATGGGGACGATCAACAACGAGTCAACCGAGCTCAATCTATACCGCATTCAGACCTTCGGCTTGCGCGAAATCTTCAACTTGTTCGTGAGCTCGTGTTTTGTCGGATTGCGAAAACCGGAGGCGGGAATTTACCAACTGGCCCTGGCGATAACACAGCGAGCCCCGGAAGAATGCTGTTTTATCGACGACCGTCCGCTCAATCTGGATAGCGCATCGCAGCTAGGGATGCACGCCATCCGAATGGAGAATGCCGCGCAGCTGCGCCGGGATCTGCAAAAACTCGGTATCCCCGCATGAGACCGTAGCGCCGCCGTTGCGGCGGCTCTGGGGGCGTCTTCGTCCCCCACCGCGCGAGGCCAAGCCGCCGGCGCCACAATCCAGACCTGGTCAATCCCAGCGTTATTGCCCAGCCGGCTTCTGTTCCTCCGGTGCGGCCCCAAACTCCTCGCCCATCCAGTGCTGGAAGGCAGCCAGATTCTGCGGGCGGCCCAGAAAATTCTTTACCAGGTCATTGGCCGACATGGATCCGCCTGGCTCCAGTACTACATGCCGGTATCGCATGGGCGCTTCGCCGGCCAGCAGATTCGCGTGGTCGAACTGGTTAAAGAAGTCTTCGGCGATCACCTTGTCCCACAAGTAGGTGTAATACGCAGAGGAATAGCCCGACAGGTGGCCGAATGATGTGTAAGGGTGCGTGCCCGGTTGCAGAGTGAAAAGAGTGTACCCCTGCGCATCACGACGCCAGACCGCGTCCAGGTCCACATCCTGCGGCTTGTCTTTGTAGACATCGTAGGAGACCGCGGTAAAGCTGTTCTGCCGGCTCACCCAATTGCCGCGTCCAAACGCGGAAGCCCGATTCATGCGTGCCACAAGTTCCGCCGGGATCGGTTCGCCGGTCTGGTAATGGCGTGCAAAGGATGCCAACACCTGGGGACTGTGCATCCACTCTTCCAGCATCTCCGACGGCGCCTCCACGAAGTCCGACTCCATGCTGATGCCGCTGACTCCCGCCCAGGGCAGTTGGCCGCCAAGGATATGGTGCATCAGATGGCCGAACTCGTGGAAGAAAGTCACCACATCGGCGTATTCCATCAGGCCGGCATCGCTCGCCGTCGGCGGCGGAAAATTGCATATCAGGATCGCCTCCGGAACCTGCTTTCCCCGGATTCCGTCGAGCACGGGCATCATTTCCGCGTGGCTGAATTTTCCCGCACGAGGATGCATGTCAAGATAGAACCGCCCGATCATCTGGTCGTGATCCATCACATCCCAAGTCTCGACCGTGGCGTCCCATGCCGGAACATTCTGCTCTTGCCGGAAACTGACGTGGAACAGCGTTGCTGCGGTGTCGAGGATGCCTTGCTTCACCCGCTGGTAAGGGAAATAAGGCCGCACGGATTGCGAATCGAAATCGAACTGTGAGCGGCGAACCATTTCCTCAAGGTACGAATTTTCGTAGTCCCCAATCTCCTTGGCCCCGGGATCGGTCTTTCTCTTCTCGGCAAGGAGCATGGCAAATTCCTGCTTCGCGACTGGCCGCGCGGCCGAGTCTACCTCCTGGATAAAGTCAGCGATCTTCGCGCCCTTTACGATCATCTTGTCAGCCGCGTTGTAGTCGGCCCAGGAGCTGTAACCGAGCAGGGTCGCAATCTCATATCGCGTCTGCAGCATGTGCATCAGCACATCGTGGTTTTTCGGATAGGCGCGGGTGTAGAAGGCTTCCCAGAGCTGGTGTCGCAATGCATCGCTTTTGCTGAACCTCAGCGCCGGGAGAAGGTCGGGATAATCCGTGGTGATGACGATCTTGCCGTCGGCGCCGGGTTTGTGGCGATCGATGTAGTCCTGGGGCAAGCCATCGAGTTGGGAGCGATCGGACACGCTGACGCTTTTCTGGCCGTCGTTAATATTGCGCTGAAACATGGATTGCTCGTCGGTCAGCTGATCGTTGAGCTGTTTCAGGCGGGCGCGGGTGGCGTCATCTTTGTCCACGCCGGCAAGACGAAATTCCAGCATTTGCCGCTGCACGTAGTAGCGCGTGGCCGGATCGGCTTGCGACACATCCAGGGCGGCCAGCGCCTGGTAAACGTCACGATTCAGCGAAAGGGCGGTTTGCACGGCGCTTACCTTGCGAGTCATTGCCGTCGCGTGATCGCGGAAGGTCGCATCAGGATGCACCGCCTCCATAAGGCCGGAAAAATAACTCGCGGCATCGAGCTGGGCGATGGCATCGTCGTACGCGGTGAGAGTGTTCTCGATCGTTTTCGCACCCTTGAGCGCGACGATGCGATCAATTTGCTGTTGCGCGGCCGCGAGGTGGGCATCCTCGATCTTCTCGAATGCGGTCACGTCCGGCTTGGAGCTCCACAGCGGAGGTTGCGACGAAGGCGCTTCTTGCGCCTCGGCGGTTAGAACAAAAGACAAGAGAAAAATTGCAGCAGCACAACGAGCTAGCATCAACATGAAGACCCTCGCGCGACTTGCGATTTCAGGAGATGTGAAACTCTTTAATATACGCGATGCTTCGAGGCCTGCGCCAGTCGGGAACTTTCTGCGCGGGTGGTGCAGTTTGATTTGTCATCCCGAGCAAGCGTTCTTTGCGCAGCGAGGGGCCTGTCCCGAGCGAAGTCGAGGGAATCTGGGCGAGCCGCGCGGACCGGGGTCCCCAGCACGCCCGGTTTTGGCGTGATGGGGTGGGCGGAAGCGTCGCGTTCTTTGCGACGCAAGAACCGCGCGTTTGGCTCGCTTCCATATCAAACTGAGCCACTACTCCTCCGGTAGCTGGTTTCCCCATTTCTCGCACTTCTGCGCGAGAAGTGGGGCGTCTCACTTTGATTCACTCCAAGCTAAGTTGTTGATTCCTCGTTCCGCCTGCAATTGAGACCCAAAATGACGGTCCGGCCATCGCATAGAATGCCATTTAATGGCCATTAGGAGCCCCGTAGGACGACAGTCGAGTGCCAGGATGACCCAAACATCATCCCGGCGCTGGGAACGCGCTAGAAGCCCATTGCGTGAGGATATTATCTTCCAGATATACAAAGAGATTCCCGAAATGGGACGATGATCCTTGGGGCTGCCTCTCGGTCACACGCTCTTGCGGGGTGGGCGGAGAGCCGGAGGGCCGGGCGCGGGCGCGGTGGACTTCGTGGAATTGGGTTCCGCGCTCACTCCCAGGCTCAAATCGCTGGACCAGCAGTCGGCGAGGATCTTCCAGTCTCCGGCCTGGCGGGCGAGCGTGATCAGGTACTTGCCCCGCTCTTCGCGGCGCTTGCCCATGGCGACAGGGACCAGCATCTGGCAGCGGCCCGCTTCGTAGGCAATGTCTCCGAACGCCTCGGTGCGCAACGATTCCATCTCGACTTCTCCCATCCCGGCATCGAGCTGGGCAAAGAAGAATTCGCGAATCGCGGCCGTGCCCCGCATCGGCGGAACGTTGGGCCGCAACACGACGGCATCGGCTCCGTAGAGTTCGACCAGATCGTCGAGTTGCTTGGTATTGCAAGCCAGCGCCCAATCCTGCGTCAGCTTGCGGACTGCGGTTTCCGCACGGGTTAACGAGCCTCCGGCGGATGGGGTGCGCGCCCGAGCTACATCGCGCGCTACCGGAGCGTTACCGGCGGCATGGTGGTCGGCGCCGCTGCCCGCTGCAATGCCCTCAGTCGAAGAAAAATAATGGTGGTGGTAATGGTGGTGGTAGTAGTGCGGACCCGGAGCCGCTGCTGGCCTTGCACTGAGATTTGCGCCGGGAGCTTCGCTTTCTTCCGCCGGAGCCTGTTGCAAAGGAACCCCGCAGGCAGAGCAGAAGCGGTTTCCTGCACGGTTGGGTTTTCCACAGGAATGGCATCTGCGTCCTTCTTCGCCCTCAGCAACAGCGGTCACGGACTCGTCCGCATCCACCTGCAGGCCGAGCTGTTGAACCGCTTGGAGCGCGGCTGCAATCGCGTCCTGTTCGGGTTTGGAACGGTGCGCGTCAGATTTTACCGGACTGAAGAACTCGTCCTCGTCCGGTAGTTTGCTGCCCGGTCCTGTCATAGGCGCGTCTTTATTCCTGGCCTTGTGCTTTTCCGGCTCCATGTCACGGTCTGGCAAGCGCTCATTCTAGTCGAAAAGAATGTTGACGGCACTGGTCAAATATTACTTTCAAGCCGGTCCCCTCCCGGGCGAGGACGCTCGCGCCTGCATCGGCACAATAATCAGGGTTCTAGCGGCTTGAAAAACGAATCTCCGCTTCCGCGTCGGTGGGCACGCCGTTGCACATGGCTGGACGATAGCGCCAGGAACGCACGGTATTCAGAACCGTAAGGTCCCCGGGCAAGCCAGCACTCTCGAGAATCAGAGGGGCGTGCACCCGGCCGTCGGTACCAATAATGAAACTGACCGTCACTTCGCCATCTTTGCCGGTGAGCTCGAGTAGCGGATCCGGGGTGGCCAGCGCCTCGGGCGGATCTGAGGCTGCGCAACTTGCGCGCGCTGTGGTGTGCGGCAGGGACGCAAACTTCGAGTCACGGAGTGCCCGGGTCCAGACTTGATGTTCGCGGGCAGCCAGCGATGCCGGAACGGCCGGAACCCGCGGTCCGGCAACTGAAGCCAGACACAGGACGGGAGCGGAGGCTACGAGAACCAGCGGAAATAACCGGCGAAGCGGCATGCCTGTCACCATTCCGGAGCTTGGCGGGGAAGAGAAACGAAGCCACAGCTGCCGATTTGACTTACTGATTGGCAATCTCCATGCCAGCGGGAAACTACCGTATGTTGTTGATACAACATATAGTTGACCGCGATTCCCCAGCTGAATCGGAGACCCCGAAGTGAAAAGTCTTGCAACTCTCAAGAGAACGCGCGACTGCGGGAGTGGAATTTGCTTTGCGTCGTGATCTGCTCTGGATCGTGATCCAGAGAACATTCCTATGTGAGGCAGATCACATCTTGCTATGACGGTTTTTCCGACAATGGAAGCGACGGTACTCCGGAAATCATGGGCGGTGCTCCGGCGATCGTCGGCGCGGGTGAAGGGGAGGAATGGCAATGTTTGAACAAGAGATCGAATTGGAAAGACGCACATCTTCGGTCGTGCCCTTGTTGCTGATTGTGGCGCTTATCCTGGCCATAGTCGGCGTGGCGGGTTACTACATTATTCAAAACCGCAAAGTGCTCAGCATGCAAGATGCGACCAGAATCGCGGCGTCGGTGCTGGAGCAACAAGGACCAGTTTCACTCCGGTTCCACACCGGACTGGTCAAGTCCTCTGTAGACGACAGTGGCCATGCGCCTCACTACCGGCTGCTGGAGAAGGCAGGGCTGATCAAGCTAGGCAAGGACACCGGGACGTACGGCACAACCACTCCGGTTGCGCTCACCCCGGCAGGCGAACAATTTTTCAACCGCATCCCGGGAATCAGCATGTCCAAAGAGAAGGACGGATCGGAAGTTTACCTGGTTCCGGTGGCGGAGCGGAAACTGGTTGAAGTCTCGAAAGTCAATATGATCAGCCCGACGCGTGCCACGATCGACGTGACTTGGAAGTGGAGCACCAACCAGTTGGGCGACCTCCTGGATGCGGCTGGCCCCATGGTGAAGAGCTTTAACACCTGGGATCGCGCGACGCTGATCCAGAAGCACGGGGCGAATTTTTATCACGACGCGCCGACCAAGGTAACGCTGGCGCTGGACAAAACCGATAACGGCTGGCAGACCGCTACGGAGTAGTAAGTCAGCTCCGACTTTTAGGGGAGCGCGTCTGGCCGACCCAGGTGCGCTCCCCGTTGCCTCCACCTTCATGGACCTTCCCTGACATTCATCCGTGCATAGGACCTGTCATCCCGACCGCAGCGAAGCGGAGTGGAGGGACCTGCTTTCTGTGTTCGAGGACAACAGCGTTTGGCTTGCATTTGAACAGCAGGTCTCTCCACTTCGCTTTCGCTTCCGTTCCGGAAGTGAAAGCTGCGGTCGAGATGACAGGCTCGGTGGTGTAGAGCTGCTTTAGAACACTCTCTCCTTCAGTAATTGCAGCAGGTAGGAACCGTAGCGGTTGTTCTTCATGGAAGACGCGGTCGCCTCCAGTTGCTCGCCGGTGATGTATCCGTAGCGGTAAGCAATTTCTTCCGGGCAGGAAACCATCAGTCCCTGGCGGGTCTCGATGGTCTGGATAAACAACGATGCTTCCAGCATGGCTTCGTGAGTACCGGTGTCCAGCCACGCCATGCCCCGCCCCATGACCACGACCTCCAATTGCCGGCGCTTCATGTATTCCTTATTCACATCGGTGATTTCCAGTTCTCCGCGGGCGGAAGGCTTGAGCGACTTTGCAATCTCGACGACTTGATTGTCGTAGAAATAGAGTCCGGTAACCGCGTAACGTGATTTCGGCGTTTTGGGCTTTTCCTCAAGACTCAGGGCTGTGCCGGTCGAATCGAATTCGACAACGCCATAGCGCTCGGGATCCTGAACCGGATACGCGAAGACCCGTGCGCCTGCGCTCTTTCCGGCTGCCTCTTTCACGCACTTCACCAGATCGTGCCCGTAGAAAATGTTGTCGCCCAACACCAGGGCGCAGCAGGACGAACCGATGAACTCTCTGCCCACGAGAAAGGCCTGCGCGATGCCTTCTGGCCGGGGCTGAACCACGTAGTGAAGGCTCACGCCGAAGCGCGAGCCGTCGCCCAGAAATTGCCGGAACCTGGGTAGATCGTCCGGGGTAGAGATGATCAGGATTTCCCGAATGCCCGCCAGCATGAGCGTAGAGAGCGGGTAGTAGATCATGGGCTTGTCATAAATCGGAAGCAGGCTTTTGCATACCGCGTGGGTCACGGGATAGAGACGGGTGCCGGAACCGCCGGCTAGGATGATGCCTTTGTAGGCGGACATGTTCTTTTTCTTTGGCATTCAAGCACTCAGTAGTCAGCATTCAGCATTCAGCATTCAGTCATCTCGTGATTACCTGAGGCGCCTGATGTGGTTGAATCCTGGCTGAATGCTGACTGCTGAATGCTGAATGCTGAATGCTGAATGCTGACTGCTGAATGCTGACTGCTGAATGCTGACTCACATCGAGTATTGCTTCTCAATCCATTGCCGGTAATTTCCGCTGGTCACTTCCCGAATCCAGGCCTCGCTGGCGAGGTACCACTCGATGGTTTTCCGAATGCCGCTCTCGAAAGTTTCTTGCGGCCGCCAATTGAGTTCGCGCTCAATTTTGCGCGCATCCATCGCGTAACGCCGGTCGTGTCCCGGCCGGTCCTGCACGAATGTAATCAGCTTGCTGTGCGGGACCACCGGGTCCTCGGGCCGCAACTCGTCGAGAATCGAGCAGATGGTGTGCACGATCTCAAGATTCCGTTTCTCGTTCCGGCCGCCGACATTGTAAGTCTCGCCGATCCGGCCGCGAGCCAGCACTGCCCGGATGGCATCACAGTGATCGCCCACAAACAGCCAATCGCGGACGTTCTGACCGTCGCCATACACCGGGATCGGCTTGCCATTCATGGCATGCAGAATCGCCAGCGGAATCAGCTTCTCCGGAAACTGATACGGCCCGTAGTTGTTCGAGCAATTCGTGGTGAGAGCGGGCAATCCGTAGGTGTGATGATAGGCGCGGACCAGGTGGTCGGAAGCCGCCTTGGACGCGGCATACGGGCTATTCGGAGCGTACGGCGTAGTTTCCGAGAAGGGCGGATCATCCGGTCCCAGGGATCCGTAGACCTCGTCGGTTGAAACATGCAAGAAGCGAAAACTTGACTTTTCTTCCGGCTCCATTTCGGTCCAATAAGCGCGCGCTTCTTCGAGCAGGCTAAAGGTTCCGTGCACGTTGGTCCGCACGAAATCATCGGGGCCGTGGATAGAACGGTCGACGTGGCTTTCCGCGGCAAAGTGAACGACGGCACAGGGATGGTGACGCCGCAACAGATCAGAGAGAAGTTTACGGTCGCAAATATCGCCGTGAACAAAACGATAGCGCGGATCGGCAGCTACCTTCTCCAGGTTTCCCAGATTGCCGGCATAGGTAAGTTTGTCGAGGTTCACCACCGGCGTGTCCTGGGCCGTGAGCCACTGCAGGATGAAATTGGAGCCGATGAAACCGGCTCCTCCGGTGATTAGGATGGGTTGGTTGCGCACTCAATGAACCTAGAGACCAAGCGGTCGAACCATAAAGTATAACCGCAGTTCCGCTTAGCGTCTGGTCTTATGAGGTAAAGGGGACCCGCGGCGTGTCCTGAACCTTGAGCGGCCACTTGTTCTTCCCAAGGGCTGGAGACGCTGCGAGGTCAGATTGACTTACAACCGGGTCATTCGGTTCGGCAAGCAAAGGAACAACCGCTCGAAGCGCTTTGACTTCGCTACGCACACGCTCCAGGGCCAGTTCCTTGTGTCGCAACAATTCATACACGTTTCTCATAAGTGGCGCGCTCCAACAGCCTTGGCAATCAAACTCCGCTGGTTTTTCAGGTAGGAAATTTGTTGCATCTTCCCAGGCCAGATTGCGGGGATTGTAATACACAATTGCGTCCGCGCCTAGTTAAAAACGGGGCTATGGCCGTGTTTTCGGATTCGATGAACTATTTTGCGGCACGCAAAGTAAACAACGTGACTTCAGGAGGACAGTTCAATCGCATGGGCAAACGGATCGTGCCCAGGCCAAAGTTGGTGTATAGGGTCAAAGGACCAACAGTGTAAAGTCCCCGCGGATATTTTCGGGCAAACTCCGGCAGCCAGGGAGCACCGATTCCGGGAAGCCAGATTTGCCCTCCATGCGAGTGCCCGGAAAGCTGAAGGTCCACGGAGTGCAAAGCGGCCTTGTCGGCGAAGTCGGGCTCGTGAGCCAGCAAGACGATCGGTTCGTTTGGAGGAATGCCGCGCAAAGTAGAGTTGATGTCGGGTTTGCCTTCCATCACCGAATCCACGCCGGTCAGCCAGAACCTCGCACCTCGATCCTCGATAGGCATTGAAGCATTGCGCAGGGTTGCGATCCCATGAGAGCGAAGAGTTGCAATGATTCGACCCGGATCGGAATCGACATCGTGATTCCCGAGGACCGCGAACATCCCAAGGCGAGGGCTTAGTTGGGCCAGCAGGGCGGTACAAGGATCAATGACCCCGGCTGCGTGCTTCTTGATGTGCCGGAAGCCGGCTAGGACGGGCACGGTCACAAAATCTCCGGTCAAAACCACCAGGTCCGGATGTACTTGGTTGACGATTCCGATGGCGGCTCGGAGGGGAGCGGCAGAGAAATATTCGTCGTAGTGAAAATCGCTCAACTGAGCGATGGTGAAACCGTCGAGGGCAGCAGGCCATCGGGCGAGCGCAAGTTCGATTCGCACCAGCCTGGGGTGATTCGGTTCGCGAAGAATGGTGTCATCGCCCAGGGCCAAAGCA
Source organism: uncultured Acidobacteriota bacterium (assembly GCA_963770485.1). Classification (GTDB taxonomy): domain Bacteria; phylum Acidobacteriota; class Terriglobia; order Terriglobales; family Acidobacteriaceae; genus CAVVEC01. The sequence continues at coordinate 112,477 of CAVYPX010000017.1, read as the reverse complement.
CTGGTGGCGGCGAATGCCGCCGTGGCTTGAAGGAATCTGCGCCGGGTAAGAGATGGCAATTAGGAGTTCTCGGTGGGAACCTGTTCCTTGTGCTTTCTTAGGCTCTTGATGAAACCGGATATCGCGTCCTTCGCCATCTTCCTGGCCTCGGGCAATGTGCGCCCATAGGTGACGCAGCCCGGCAGAGCGGGCACGATAGCGGTAAATCCGCCTTCAGGCTCGGGCCGAAGCATGATGTTGTAGTGGCAGCGTGTTCTTGGCATTGTGATTAAGGCCGATTCTACCGTGGCAGCAGAGGCGAGTCAAAAGACGGGTTTCCTGCCCGACCGTTGCTCCCCTCCGCGGACGAGGGCGTCCGCCCTTACGTGAGCATTGCCGATTTCGACGGCCGCATCCTGGTTGATCTCGCTCAATCATTTACAATAGCCAATCCCTTGCTACTCAGGACCCCTAACTATGCATCGCTGGTCAGAGCTGTTTATTCCTACGCTGCGCGAGGCGCCTGCGGACGCCGAGGTCGCCAGCCACAAGTTTCTGGTGCGGGCAGGCTATATCCGTCAGCTTGCCGCCGGCATCTACTCGTTTCTTTTCCTGGGAAACCGGTCGTTCAACAAGATCATTGCCATCGTCCGCCAGGAGATGGACAAAATCGGGCAGGAATTCTACCTGCCGGCGCTGCATCCGCGGGAACTCTGGGAGGCCAGCGGCCGCTGGTCGGTGATGGGCGAGACCATGTTTCGCCTGAAAGACCGCAAAGGCGCCGATCTTTGCCTGGGCTTCACCGAAGAAGAAGTCATGACCGAGATCGCGCGGAAAGAACTGCGCAGCTACAAGCAGTTGCCGCAAATCTGGTACCAGATCGCGCCCAAGTTTCGCGACGAGCCGCGGCCCAAGTCGGGCCTGCTGCGCGTGCGCCAGTTCATGATGAAGGATTCGTATTCCTTTGACATCGATCCGGCGGGTCTCGACGTTTCCTACAAGAAGCACTACGACGCCTATTGTCGCATCTTCGACCGCTGCGGATTGAAATACATGGTCGTGGAAGCGCATTCGGGCGCTATGGGCGGTTCGGAGTCGCATGAGTTCATGGTGCGAACGCCGGCGGGCGAAGACATGATTGTGAGTTGCGAGAGCTGCAACTACGCGGCAAATATGGAAAAGGCGACGTCAAAGCTCGGACCAGTTCAGGATCTTGCGCCGGAAGGCGATGGTCAGCCTTTGTTAGTCCACACGCCGGGAAAAGGGGCGATCGCCGAGGTGGCGGAGTTCTTGAAAGTCTCACCCAGGCAGGACATCAAAGCTGTTGCGTACGTGGCGCAAAAAAAAACCGGGGAATCTCTAGCCGTCAAAGTCCTGGCTAAGCGGGACCACACGGTCGTCGAAATTCCGGTTGCGGTTTTCCTGCGCGGGGACCACACCGTAAACGAGACCAAGCTGCTGACGTTGATAGGTGCGAGCGAACTGCGCCCGATGCATCCGGAGGAGTTGGAAAGATATTTTCATGGGCCGGGCGGATTCATTGGGCCGGTGGGGCTCCAAGTGCGCGCCAAGTTTGACAGGGAGCTTGCAGGAGCAGCCGACAGCCTCGCGGTGGTGCTGGATCAGTCGTTGCAAGGCCGCAAGAACATGATTTGTGGCGCCAACAAACTCGACTATCACTTCAAAAACGTCACGCCGGGCCGCGACTTCCAGTGGACGGATGTTGCCGACATTCGCAATGTCGAGGCAGGCGAAGGCTGCCCCAATTGCGGCGCTGCGCTCCGCATCGATACGGCGGTCGAGATTGGCCACATCTTCAAGCTGGGCTACAAGTATTCCGAGTCCATGGGCGCGCGCGTGCTCGATCGCAACGGCAAGGAAGTCACGCCGATCATGGGCAGTTACGGCATCGGGATTGAGCGTATTCTCACCGCTTCCATTGAGCAAAGCAACGACTCGAATGGCTTCTGGCTGCCGCCGCAAATCGCGCCGTTTGAGATCGTGGTGACCCCAACCAATGTCGGAGACGATAAGGTCAAACATGCCGCCGAAGACATTACCCGGCGCCTGGAGGGCGAAGGTTTCGAGGTGTTACTCGATGACAGGGACGAAAGGCCAGGGGTAAAGTTCAAGGATGCTGACCTAGTGGGCATACCCTATCGGGTTACCGTCGGGAAGAAGGTTACCGAAGATACTGTCGAAGTCGTTCAGCGCTCGACTCACCAGGTACAGGATGTTAGCATCAGCGCAATAACGGACTATTTCAGAGTTTTGAGGCCTGTGCGCTGATGGCTGTACCGTCGGCGTGGGGCCGAATCCGGAGCGCGCGATGGGTACCATTAAACTTGGCATTGGACTGGCTGTGATTGTGGTGGCCGTGTATCTGGGAGCAGAGTTGATCCCTGTCTACTACAACAACTACCAATTCCAGGACGTGATCAAGACCGAAGCTACGCTGGAAACCTATACTACGAAGCCGGAAACTGACATCCAGGAAATGATCTTCAAGAAAGCGCAGGACCTCGAGATTCCGCTGTCGAGGGAACAGATAAAGGTCCAGCGTCACGGCGTCACCGGCACCGGCTCGCTGACCATCGTGGCGCCGTACACTGTGCACGTGGAGCTGCCCGGATACCCGCTGGATTTGCATTTCGATCCTTCCACCGAGAATAAGAGCCCCTTTTGAGTCAATACCGATACTGAATTCCGCGTGATTTAGAATAGGGACGGGAGTGATCCGGAGGTTGCAACGCTTTGGAGTCATGGAAGACTCTAACCGCTGCGATCCGACCGGAGTCTCCTGCTCTGGCGCAAGAGAAGAACAGATAACGCATTGGTATCCCGCATCATCTCACTACCATGTGGGGCGATTTTGTCCGGGCCGACGCGTGGATGACACCGCCAATTCAACGTGGCCATTAAACTAAAGATCCCGAAAAGAAAGCTCAGTGGGAAAGGCGGCAGGGGATTCGTCGCACGCGATCCCGTGCTCAGGGGCGCGTTTGCCGTATTTGTCGTTCTCGCCGTCGCCGTCAGTGCCCTGTTCTCCTATTACTACATCAAGTACGACCGGATCATTGAGCAGCGCTTCAAGGGGGCAGTATTCAGCAGTTCTGCCAGGATTTACGCCATACCTCGCGTGGTCAAGGTCGGCGAGACAATGGATGCGCGCGGAATCGCGGCGCAACTTCGCCGGGCCGGCTACGCGGAGAATGCAGGCGCATCGCCGATGGGCAGCTACCGGCTGCTGAACGGCGGCGTTGAAATCAAACCCGGGCCCCAGTCCTACCATAGTCCGGAGCCAGCCACGATCCGTATACAAGATGGACAAGTGACCAGCATCACCGGAAAATCGGGCGATCTCGAGGCCTATGAACTCGAACCTCAGATGATCACTTCGCTGTTTGATGCGGAACAGCGCTCCAAGCGGGAACTGGTGAAGTACAACGACATTCCCAAAGTATTGGTGGACGCAGTGCTTGCCATCGAAGACCGGCGCTTTTTCCAGCACAGTGGGGTGAATTTCATTCGCCTGGCAGAAGCGGCCTGGGTTGATGTCACGCATCAGAAACATGAGCAGGGCGGTTCCACTTTGACCATGCAGCTTTCGCGGGCTTTCTTCCTGACGCCGCAGAAAACGGTGAGGCGCAAGCTGGTGGAAATGCTGATTGCCATGGAACTGGAACAGAAGTTCAGCAAGCAGCAGATCTTCGAGTTCTACGCCAATCGCGTCGACCTGGGACAGCGTGGCTCATTCACCATCAGCGGCTTTGCCCAGGCTTCGCAGGCTTATTTCAACAAGGACCTGAAGGATATTTCTCTGCCCGAAGCGGCGCTGATTGCGGGGTTGATCCAGGCGCCGAGCTACTTGTCGCCTTATCGCCATCCGGAACGCGCGCTGGAGCGCCGCAATTTGGTGCTGGACAGCATGGCAGACACCCATGCGATTACCCGAGAGCAGGCGGAGCAGGCCAAGGCCGCGCCGTTGAAGCTGGCACCTCCCAACGTGGAAGCCAGCGACGCCCCGTATTTTGTGGACCTTGTTCGCGACACCGTGATCAGCAGACTGAATGAACGTGAACTCAACGAACAGTCCTACCGCATCTACACCACACTGGATCCCGGTCTGCAGAAGGCGGCAGCTCAGGCCGTGGAAACGGGCATGAAGCTGGTTGATGAACAAGTGACCAAGCGGCGGACCAAGCGCGTGAAAGTGGGCAAGAAATTCGAGACCACGGTCGAACCGGGCCCGCAAGCGCAGGTGGCGCTGGTGGCCATGAATCCGCATACCGGAGAAGTGCTTGCTTTGGTCGGGGGGCGGAACTACGGCTTCAGTCAACTGGATCATGCCGTGGCCAAGCGTCCCACTGGGTCGATTTTTAAGCCGTTTGTCTACGCCACTGCCATCAATACTGCGGTGGATGGGGCTAACCCGGTGTTCACTCCGGCGTCCATGGTCACGGATCAACCGAGCACCTTCGCGTATGGCGACCAGATCTACGAGCCGCGGAATTACAAAGAGGAGTATCACGGCGACGTAACCGCCCGTTATGCGCTGGCGATGTCGTTGAACAACGCGACGGTGAAACTGGCGGAAGAAGTGGGTTACGACAAAGTCGCGGACCTGGCCAAGGCTGCCGGGATCACCTCCGTCAAGGCCACTCCGGCGATGGCGCTGGGGGCTTACGACGCTACTCCCCTGGATATGGCCGCTGCCTACACGGTTTTCGCCAATTCGGGCGTGCGCGTTTCACCGGTCATGGTCAACTCGGTGCGCAATGCCGCCGGGGATATGGTCATGGAGTTCAAGCCAGACAAGCGGCCGGTACTGGACCCGCGCGTCGCTTTCGTGATGACCAATATGATGGAGGGTGTGCTGAACTTCGGAACGGCCTACGAAGTTCGCACCCTCGGTTTCAATGCTCCAGCAGCGGGTAAGACTGGAACCTCGCACGATGGCTGGTTCGCCGGCTACACCAGCAATCTTCTCTGTATCGTCTGGGTCGGATATGACGACTACAGCGACATCCGCCTGAGCGGGGCGCAGAGCGCAGCGCCGATCTGGGCGGAGTTCATGAAGAAAGCCGTCACGCTCCCGCAATATGCGGATGTGAAGTCGTTCAGTCAACCGGTGGGCGTAGTGGATGTCCAACTGGATAAGGCCACCAATCGGCTGGCGACTCCCTCCTGTCCGGAAACATATAGCGCCGCGTTTATCGCCGGAACTGAACCGAACGAGACCTGCGATCAGGCTTCTGGCATAAAAGGGCTTTTCTCCCGCATATTTGGTCTTGGAGGGGACAAGGTATTGCCGCCGCCAAACTCTCCCGGAGTCGCGGCCCGAGACCCAAACGCACCGGCCGAAGACGCGCAAAAGAAAAAGGGTTTCTTTGGCAAAATAGCGGGTATCTTTAAGGACGACAAATCGTCTAACCCTCCGTCCAAGCCAGCGGAGCAGACCGGAGATGCTCCTCACTGACTGGAACTTTGTTGGGTCTGAGGGTGTCACTGTAGATATTGAGCATGGATTCGAGGAAGTTCGCCTGGCGTCTCAGGAGGTGAGCTCGTGCATCGCCAATTTCTCTGCTGCATGTGGATCTTCTGTTCGCTGATCTTCTGCCTGCTGACCCAGGCCATGTTTGGCATGCCTGCCGTTCCGGCGCAGAGCGGTTCGCCCGAACTGGTGCAGATCAACCCGCCCACGATGCGGCGCGCCGAACCACCTGCCGTAAACGCCTCGGCTGAGGAACTGGAAAAGCGCGGCGACGAACTGCGCGTCCAAAAGGCTTATCTGGATGCGCTCGACTACTATCGCGCGGCGCTTGCGAGGAACCGCAACAATCCACAGCTGCTCAATAAGCTGGGGATCGCCGAGCTGCAGTTGCAACGCTACGACGAGGCCGGAAAGTACTTTGAACGAGCCATCCACTACGATCACAAGTACGCGGAAGCGCTCAACAATCTCGGCGTCATAGAATACGAGAAAAGAAAATACGGAAAAGCCATCAAGCAATACGAGAAGGCGATTCAGTTACGACCCGACTCGGCTTCGTTCTTCAGCAATCTCGGCGCTGCTTACTTCTCCAAAAGGGAATTCGACAAGGCGCTCGACACCTATGAAAAGGCGGTGGATCTCGATCCGGATATCCTGGAACGGACCTCCCACAACGGAATTTCAGCGCAGTTGCCATCCCCGGAGGACCGGGCGCGCTACGATTACGTGATTGCCAAACTCTTCGCCAAGCAGAACGATCGGGACCGCTCCCTCCAGTACCTGCGGCGAGCCCTGGAGGAGGGCTATAAGAACATTGATGACGTGTATAAGGATCCGGAGTTCGCGGGGCTGCGAAGCGACACCCGTTTTACCCAGCTTATGGCAGCGCGCCCACCCGCAATCCCCGAATAAGTTATGCCGCGGCATAGAGTTAGCAAACCCAAAAATTTCTTGCGTGGCGACGCAACTTTCTTCATTAAAGCGGTTTTATGGTTGCAAATGCTCCTGAAAGCACAGGGTGAGTAAGGAGAAACGGTAGCCCATCGGTTGTCGACCCGAGCACGCCCCAAGCAGACGGCCGGTGGGTTTTTTAAGATCAGCCATTAGCTTTTAGCCATTAGCTCTTAGCCTTTAGCCTTTAGCCCTTAGCCCTTAGCTCTTAGCTCTTAGCTCTTAGCTCTTAGCTCTTAGCTCTTAGCCTTTAGCTTTTAGCCTGACGTGTCGGCCGAAATCACTCAGCCCATGTGGATTTATTTCGCTAAGAGCCGATCTTTTTCGGGCTTCTCTCGCAGATGTATTCGCTAACCACCTGTTTCCACTTGCCTTGCGCTTTCAGGATGTACTCGACTGCGTCGCGCAGGGCGCCCTCTCCTCCGGCGTGTGGAGTAACATAGTGGGCTTCCTGCTTCACCTCGCTGCGGGCGTTGGCCACGGCAATCGCGAAGCCGCAATTCCGCATCACCGGCAGGTCGATGACATCGTCCCCCACGAAGGCAGCCTCGCTTGAACTAAGTCCTTCCTGGCGCAATACTTGCTCGAAAACCGTCAACTTATCCTGGATGCCCTGGTGAACATGCTCAAGCTTCAAATCGCGGGCGCGCAGAGCGACCGTGTCCGAAATGCGCTTGGTGATCAGCCCAGTCTTGATCCCAGCGAGGCGAGCTAACGAAATGGCAGTGCCGTCGTGGGCATGGAAGCCCTTGGCTTCGATCATGCTCTGGCTCACCAGGCCGAAACCGCCTTGCCCGCCATGTTTGGCGGTATGATCGTCGGTGGATTGCTGGATTCCGGCAGGTGCAGGGAAGATGTACAGCTTGCCGTCGGTGAGGACGCCGTCAACGTCGAACAGAAGGAGTTTGATTCTCCTGGCGCGGGCTTTGGCGGATTGTGTTTTGGGCATGAAGGGCGATTCTAGCATTGGAGCTGCCAGCTATCAGCTTTCAGCCGTTAGCTCTTAGCCTTTAGCATTTGGATCTGCCCGCGTGGGGACGGCCGCCCCCGGCTGTCCGGCGGAGCAGCTCCGCAGCTTTCAGTCCTTTACTCTCGCGCAATCCACAGAACCGGAATACGTCGGCCCAGCTTCTCAAAGTCGCGGTCGGAAGTGACCAGAACAGCCCGGCGGATTTCGGCCAAGGCGGCAGCAAGAGAGTCCACATAAGGTATTTTGTGGACGGCCTTGATTTCGCTCGCTTTCAAGACTTGAGGAAGATCGACCGGGATGAGATCAAGTGGGAGGCGCGACAGATTCCCCATCGTCTGTCGCGCCTTCTCTTCCCCGTGCCGCTGCCACGCGTAATAAAACACCTCTCCCCAATTTAAGACCGACATCAGCAAGGGAGTGGTCTGATGAACAGCTTCTTTGACTAGCTGTTCCACGCGTTCCGCTCCACTCTGGTCTTCCGCAAAATGGATGATGGCGTTGGCGTCGAGCACATAGGTCTTATTCACGTGCCATCCGATCTTTCTCTATTCTGTGTTCGCGCTCCCGGTCTTCGAGCATTGATCCCTTGCCCCTGCAACAACCGCGAAGGCTATGAATGAACTCGTCCGTGACGGGCTGCAGTACTTGGGCGCTGTCTTCGTTCTGAATTATCTTGCCCTCGTAGCGAACATCAAATCCTCGATCCTGCAAAATCGCGACCGCTTGATGTGAATTGGTAGGATCGTTAGGCGGCACTCCCGCCGCCTCCAGGATAAGCGGCCTAGCCGGAAGTTCCCGCCCGTCCACCATCACTGTCCACTTTGGCATCTGGCGGTTCCATCGAAAGTTCTTTGCCGCTGAAACTATGGCTTGCTTGGTAAGAACGGAGACCCTTGCGCTTGCCATTTCGGGATTACCTCCACTGAACATATTATTCATACTCATACTACTATACATACTACTCATCGTCAACATATCGCAGACCCTCCTCGCGATCTATCAGGTTCCATAGGCGAATGTTTTGCGAAACTCTACGCTTCCGTTTACAATACCGCCAATGTCATCCTTCCCTGCCTCACTCGCCTGGGCACACCCTCTCGTAAGGGATTGGTTTGTCCAACGCTTCAGGACACCCACCGAGCCGCAAGAGCAGGGATGGCCGCATATTCTGGCCGGTCGAACTACACTGATCTCCGCGCCTACCGGCTCCGGCAAAACGCTCGCGGCTTTTCTCGCCTGCATTGACCGGCTGGTGAGGAAGGCGCTGGCCGGCGATCTCCAGGATCGAACCGAAGTTCTTTACGTCTCGCCGCTGAAGGCGCTGGGCAACGACATTCAGAAGAACCTCGAAGTGCCGCTGGGCGAGATTCTGCAGATGGCTGGCGAGCGCGGCCTGCTGATGCCGCAGATTCGCACTGCGGTCCGTACCGGCGATACGCTGGCGCACGAGCGGCGGGCGATGCTGAAATGCCCTCCGCATATTCTGGTCACCACGCCGGAGTCGCTTTACATCCTGCTAACTGCAGAGAAGAGCCGGGCGATTCTGCGCGATGTGGAGACGGTGATCGTCGACGAAATTCACGCAGTCGCGGACGACAAGCGCGGGGCGCATTTGACATTGTCATTGGAAAGGCTAGAGGCACTGCGACAGGAGACGCTGCGACTGAGAAAGCCGTCTCCCCCTGTTGTCATCCCGAGCGAAGCGAGGGATCTGCAGTTTGCCGGCAGCGAGGGAACAGCAGATTCCTCGTCGCTATCGCTCCTCGGAATGACAAGGGAAATGGAAATGGCGGGTGGCACTCTTCGGCTTGGCTCACTGCAGGCTTCTGAAATCGTGCCCTTCCCTTCCGTGGCTTCGCCACTCGTGCGCATCGGCCTTTCGGCTACCCAGAAGCCGATCGAGGAAGTGGCTCGCTTCCTGACCGGAAACAGTCGACCGGCTCCAGTGATCGTCAACATCGGACACAAGCGGCAATTAGATCTTGCCGTGGAGGTGCCTGCCAGCCAACTCGGTCCCATCGCGACCAATGAGATGTGGGATGAGATCTACACCCGTCTGGTGGAACTGGTCGAGCAACATCGCTCCACGCTAGTTTTTGTGAATACCCGGCGGTTGGCCGAGCGCGTATCGCACCATCTGGCGGAAAGGCTCGGGCCGGACAACGTTGCCGCGCATCACGGCAGTCTGTCGCGTAAGCTGCGGCTGAACGCGGAGCAAAAGCTCAAGGAAGGACAGGTCAAGGTTCTGGTGGCAACGGCCTCGCTAGAGTTGGGAATTGATATCGGCACCGTGGATCTGGTCGTGCAGATCAGCTCCCCACGAGCCATTGCCGTGGCGCTGCAACGGGTGGGACGCTCCGGCCACTGGCGGGGCGCAGTTCCGAAAGGACGATTTTTCGTAACCACGCGCGACGAACTTCAGGAATGTGCGGCGCTGGTGCGCGCGATCCGGCACGGCGATCTCGACCGCCTAATGATTCCCGACGCACCGCTGGACATTCTGGCGCAACAGATCGTCGCCATCTGCGCGGCTGGCGGTAGTCGTGTGGCACGGACATTCTTGTCCGCGTCTGACGGTAGCGAAGCTCTTGCTAGGACTACAACTGAAGAAGTACTACCAGATGCCGACACGCGGTCGGGGGCGCTCGCTCCACACGATCCCGGCTGGGACGAAGACGAACTATTTGAGTTGGTGAAACGGGCCTATCCTTACCGCAATCTTTCGCGGCAGACCTACGAAGCAATTCTCGAAATGCTGTCCGAGGGCATTGCAGCGCGACGAGGACGCTACGGCGCGTACATCCATCGTGATCGCATCAATCACCGACTGCGGGCGCGGCGCGGAGCCCGATTGGCGGCGATCACCAGCGGCGGAGCAATCCCGGAAACGGCGCTGTTTAACGTGGTTGCCGAGCCGGAAGGGATTGTGGTTGGAACGGTGGACGAAGATTTCGCGGTCGAGAGCATGGCCGGCGAGGTGATGCTACTGGGCAACAGTTCCTGGCGCATTCGCCGGGTGGAGGGTAAATCAGGCAGGCTGCTGGTGGAAGATGCGCACGGCGCGCCCCCCGGCATTCCTTTCTGGCGCGGCGAAGCTCCGGCGCGAACCGAGGAACTGTCCCTGCACGTTGCCGAACTGCGGAAACAGATCAGCGACATGCTGCCGAACATTTCGACGATTGGCATGTCACCGAGCCAGCCGGAGGTTGCAAAAGCAGTCGCCTGGTTGAAAGCGGAGTGCGGGCTGGACGATTCCGGCGCTGAGCAAGCCATCGAATACATCGTGCAGGGACGGGTCGTGCTGGGTACGGTACCTACGCAAGACACCGTAATCGCCGAACGTTTCTTTGACGAAGGCGGCGGAATGCAACTGGTCATTCATGCCCCCTTCGGCGGGCGCATCAACAAAGCCTGGGGACTGGCGTTGCGCAAGCGCTTTTGCCGCAGTTTTAATTTTGAACTGCAAGCCGCGGCTACCGACAACGGTTTGAACATCGCGCTGGCCGAGCAACACAGTTTCCCGCTGGCTGACGTTTTTCATTTTCTGAATGCTGACACCGTTCAACCCATCCTGGAGCAGGCCGCGCTGGCCTCACCTCTCTTCGGAACGCGCTGGCGCTGGGACGCCAACCGCGCCCTGGCATTGCTTCGGTTTCAAGGCGGCAAGAAAGTTCCGCCGCAGATCCAGCGCATGCGTTCGGACGATCTGCTGGCGTCGGTATTCCCCGACGTAGCGGCTTGCCAGGAAAACATCGAGGGCGACATCCAGATTCCCGACCATCCGCTGGTGAATGAAGTGATGAAAGACATGCTCACCGAGGCGATGGATCTGGACGGGCTAAAGAATCTGTTGCGCGCGATGGCAGACGGCCGCATCCGCTGCGTGGCGGTGGATACACCTGTGCCATCGCAGTTCTCGCATGAGATTTTGAATGCGAATCCGTATGCCTATCTGGACGACGCGCCGCTTGAAGAACGGCGAGCGCGGGCCGTGGAGATGCGGCGAATTCTGCCGGAGTCGGTGCTGGAGGAGGTCGGGAAGCTTGATCCCGCAGCGATTGCGCAAGTGCGGGAAGAGGCCTGGCCCGATGTGCGCGATGCGGACGAATTGCATGACGTGCTGCACACGTTGATTGCCTTGCCTTCGGACCATGTAGGGACGGACGCCCTCGTCCGTCCGGCGGAGCAAAGCTCCGCAGCGGGTTCTGGCGAGCTTGCTCTCGCCCACCCCCTTCAACTGCATTCAGGGCAGGCTCCCGAGGGCGTCCGTGGTTACATGGTGGAGAGCGGGAATAATCGATGGGATGCCTATTTCCAGCAATTGATTGGACACGGTCGAGCGACCAAGGCTGTCAACAACTGCAGACAGTACTGGGTCGCGGTGGAGCGGGCCAAGACATTTTCTTTGCTGTTCCCGAACGCGACATTCGAACCAGCCCCGGCTGATGTGGAAAGCACATTTCCCTCTCGCGATGATGCTCTACTGGCGCTGGTTACTGGCTGGATGCAGCACCTGGGGCCGGTAACGGCGAACCAGTTCGAAGTACTGCTCGGGCTGCCGGCCTCGGAGGTCGAAAAAGCGCTGCTGCGCATGGAAGCGAGCGGAGCGGTGCTGAGAGGCAACTTCACGGGCACGAGCACGCGGGCGGGGGGGCCACAAGGCCAAAACGAATGGTGCGAGCGGCGGCTGCTGGCGCGGATCCATCGCCTGACAGTGGCCACGCTGCGCAAGCAGATCGAACCGGTCACCGCCGCACAATTTATGCGCTGGCTGTTGCGCTGGCAGCACATGGCGCCGGGAACGCAGGTTCAGGGGGAACGTGCCACCCTGGAAGTACTGCGGCAGCTCCAGGGATTTGAAATTCCGGCCAACGCCTGGGAGCGGCAGATTCTGGCCCGGCGCATCACAGACTACGATCCCAAGTGGCTCGACCAGCTCTGCCTGACCGGCGCCGTGGGCTGGGGGCGTTTGTCCCCGCATCCCGCGACACTGGACTATCCCAGCGCACCAAACGCGGGTGCCCCGGGGACGCAGAAATCGGGATTCGCCCAGAGCAAGCGGCGAGTGATTCCCACCAGCGTGGCTCCGATAACCTTTTTCGTACGCGAAGAAGCCGACTGGATGTCTCCGCACAATTCCGTTGGAGAGCAGCCCGATGCCCGCGGCCTGAGTGAGGGCGCACGCCAGGTGATGGAATTCCTGCGCCAGCGCGGGGCGTCGTTCTTTGCGGACATTGTGCGAGGCACAGGCAAGCTTAAGGCGGAAGTGGAAACCGCGTTATGGGAGTTGGTCGCCGCCGGGGTAGTTACAGCCGACGGCTTCGATAACCTGCGCTCCCTGATCGATCCCAAACGGCGCGCGGGACAAGGCAGCGGCCGCAGCGCACGCCCGCGGCACAGTTCCGGCCGCTGGGCTCTGCTCTACACCGACCAGGCTGTCGAGCGCAACCGTGCGGTTGAGGCCACGTGCTGGATGCTGCTGAAGCGTTATGGAATTGTTTTCCGCGACGTGCTGGCGCGAGAGACCAATCTGCCGAAGTGGCGTGAGCTGCAGATGGCGTTTCGGCGGCTGGAAGATCGCGGCGAAATTCGCGGCGGGCGCTTCGTCGATGGATTCCTGGGCGAACAGTTCGCCTTGCCGGTTGCGGTTGAGTCCTTGCGAGCCACGCGGAAGTTGCCGCCGACCGGGGAAGCCCTCACGCTGTCCGCCGCCGATCCGCTGAATTTGGCCGGCATTCTGGTTCCCGGGGAACGCGTGCCGGCGATCTCGGGACGAACCGTAAGCTTCCGCGACGGGGTAGCCGTGCCGAATGAAGAGGCTCGACTATCGCCGCCGCTGGCAACCGCTACCGGGTAAGAGAGCCCAAACCGCTCGAAATCCGATCCAAAAAAATCGGGAACCTGATGAGGGGGTCTCCAGGCTCCCGATAGGCACTAGCTGGCCAGACTGCTTGAAGCGCTTCCCCCATCGCTTTTTGCCAAGCCAGTACCCGCGCTCATCAATGCACGCGTGCAACCATTACCGGCACGGCACGCCGCACCTCGAGTCCTCTCTAACCTATTGATTCGACGAAGTTGCGTTTCTCAGTGAGGACGTTGGTTTTGTTCTTACAGCCGGCGCGACTATCCGAACAGATAGGGCGACTATCCCTTCGGATAGTGGAACGCAATCACATATTTGTGCAAATCGGCAAAAAGTGTGTTAGAGAGGTCTGCAGTGGAAGAATGAAGTGAACGCAAGGCTTCAGATCGTTGCCGGACCCTTGAAGGATTCGAGCTTCGCTTTGCCCAGCGGCGAAGTCCAGATCGGACGCGATCCCTCAAACCTGCTTGCCATCAGCGACCCTTCTCTTTCGCGGCGCCATTGCGTCCTGAACTGGAACAAGAACGGTTACGACATTCGAGATCTGGAGAGCCGCAATGGCACCTTCGTGAATGGCGTGTCGGTTAAGGAGGCGCGGCTGCACCACGGCGACCAGATTTCGGCAGGAGATTCAATTTTTGTAGTCTTGCTGAAAGAAGACACCGAAGAGCCGGCGGGCGGACGCGTCGAGTTCGAGGATGGATTAGTCCAAGCGACCGCCCAGCTCCGCCCTCGGGATGTGCTCTACCTGCACCCGGACTTGATTCTTAAAGAGCTTCCGGCCAGTTCCCGAGTAGTGAGAAATTTGAATGCCCTGCTGAAGATCAGCCAAGTGGTGCATTCCATACGTGGTCTCGACGAGCTACAGGCGCAAATCCTCGATCTGATTTTTGAGGCCATCCCAGCCGAGCGGGGCGCAATCCTTTTGGATGGTGAAGGGGGCGAGCATTTCGGGTCGGTGTTCGCGCGGCACCGGCGGATCAAGACCGCACAAGTGGTACGCGTCAGCCGCACCATTACCCGGCAGGTGCTGGAGCAGGGCATGGCGATTCTGGGGGCCGACGTCCCCAGCTCCGGCGATCTGGCGGAAGTGGAAAGTTTGGTGAGCTCCAACATCCGCTCGCTCTTGTGCGTCCCGCTCACCATGTTCCAAAAGGTGACCGGCTGCATTTATCTCGACACAACCGATGCAAACGATCGCTTCGACCAGGATCATTTGCAGCTGGTCGCGGCCATGGCCGGCACTTCGGCTGTAGCCTTGGAGAACGCGTGCCGGCTGCAACGGCTTGAGCAGGAGAACCTGCGGCTTTCCACGGAAATCAATCTGGAGCACAACCTTGTCGGGGAAAGCGCCCGCATGAAGCAGGTGTATCAGTTCCTGGCGCGAGTGGCGCCCACCGACTCGACCGTGCTGCTCCAGGGTGAGAGTGGAACCGGAAAAGAATTAGCGGCCCGGGCCATCCACCGCAACAGTCCGCGCTCGGGCAAGCCCTTCGTAGCGATTAACTGCGCCGCCATTCCAGAAGGGCTGCTGGAAACCGAGTTGTTTGGCCACGAGAGGGGCGCATTCACCAGCGCGGTTGCGCAAAAGAAAGGCCGGTTAGAGATGGCCAACGGCGGCGTCGTCTTCCTGGACGAAATCGGAGAACTCGCGCCCGCGCTGCAGGTGAAGCTGTTGCGAGTTCTGCAGGAACGTGAGTTCGAGCGGGTCGGAGGAACCCGGCCGATTCCCGTGGACATACGTCTGATCGCAGCCAGCAATAAGGATCTCGAAGAAGCGATCAGG
The DNA here is from genome assembly GCA_963770485.1 of uncultured Acidobacteriota bacterium. Lineage (GTDB taxonomy): Bacteria > Acidobacteriota > Terriglobia > Terriglobales > Acidobacteriaceae > CAVVEC01. The sequence goes on along the minus strand of CAVYPX010000017.1, from coordinate 97,434 downwards.
GCTGGAACGTTCCGCAAGGATTTGTTCTATCGGCTGAATGTGCTTTCCATTGTCCTGCCCCCATTGCGTGAGCGTCACGAGGATATCGCGATGCTGGCTGATTACTTTGTCGCCAAGTACAGCAAAAAGTGCAATACGAAAATCAAGAAGATTTCTCCCGAAGCGATGGCATGCCTGGAGCACTATGACTGGCCCGGAAATGTGCGCGAACTGGAAAATGCCATCGAGCGGGCGCTGGTGCTGACTCAGTCCGATGTAATTCGTTCGGAGGATCTGCCGGAATCCATTCTGGAGAAGAGTTTGCCGGCTGGGGCAGGCGGCGCAAAGTATCACGCCGAAGTCAAGGAATTGAAGAGACAACTGATCCTCAACGCTCTTGAGGAAACCAAGGGGAATTACACGGAAGCGGCGCGCGCACTGGGGGTGCACGTGAACTATTTGCACCGGCTGATTCGAAATCTGGATTTGAAGGAGTCGCTGCGCTGTTTACCGGGTACTGGGCGGCGAAACGAACCCCGCACGGCGTAAAGACTCACGGCAACTGGAGACCTAAGAGCGTTTCAGGATTTAAGTAAATCCCCTGCCAGCGCACGGCCACGTGCAGGTGTGGGCCGGTGGCTCGGCCAGTGCCCCCGCTCAAAGCAATCTCCTGTCCGCGCGTCACCTGATCATCCTCTTTCACTTCAATCTTCGAAAGATGCATATAGACCGTCAGCAAGCCTTGACCATGGTCAAGGACCACGCAGCCGCCCTCGAAAAACAGCGGTCGCGCCAGCAGAACCTTGCCCCGATTGAGCGCAGAGACTGGTGTCCCTTCGCGCACTGCGTAATCGAGTCCCTGATGCACGCCTTCCACCTTGCCATTGAAGGTGCGCGTAGTTCCAAAGACATCGGAGATCCCCGCCTTCACCGGTGGCAGAAACTTACCCGCCCACTCGCGTTGAGGATCCATTTGCGTGAAGATGTGTTCTTTCAGTGTCTTCTCCTCGCCGATTCTTTTCAGTTGTTCGGGATTCGGTTCCGTGTATTGTTTGGAGACGCTCACCCGGATGCTGGGATATTTCGCCTTCCCGACCGTAATCTTCCGCTGCAGCACGATCTCCTTCCCGTTCGCGTCCGTCCCATTCAACTCCAGCGAATATTTGCCGGGACGAGTTTCCAGGCTGATGCCGGCGAGTCCGTACCAGCTCTTGCTCTGAGGATCAAACGTGAAGAAGACTTCGTGGTCGAGCCATGTTCCCGAAAGCGATTTCACCTGCGACGAAGCCACTTGAAACACGATGGGAGATCCATTGACCAGCCGCGACGGCTGCCAATGCACCAACCAGGTACGGCCAGCTTTGCTGTTCGCCGCTTTGGAAGCAGGTGGGCCTGCGGCCAAAGGCAGCGCACCGAGCAAAGCTCCAGCAAGCAGGAGGAGAAGATTCCTGCGCCCCGCGCACGCGAAAAACAGAGATGCTGGCACTCTGAGATCAGAGTAGCATCAGCCAGTTTCGGCGGGGAGTCTCGAAGTAGTGGCAGGGTTGGTGGACCTGGTCGGGTTCGAACCGACGACCTCTTCCATGCCATTTAACCCCGATTAAGAAATCCAACAACGCCCAGAGGACCGTCTTTTGGGTCTTTGTACCCGTAACGCAGGTAAGGATCACAGGTAAGAAGTACAGGTGAGTCACGTTCATGTTTGTCGGTCGGATCGGATGAATACAGGAGTAAGTCAGGCCTCACCGATGCCTAGCCTCGACAGGTAAGCATAAGTTTGATCATAAACGGAAGCGTCTCTCGTCGGATCCGCATCGTCCCCTGGCGGAACGAAGATCACCATTCCTTGACGTGCACGCGTCAGCAGAACGCGATATGCATTCAGCAGGTACCGCTTTCGATCGTCTTTATGGATCGTCATCCACCCGTCGCCCCTAAACGAGTGGTACCGCCAAGATTTCCCCTGTAAGCGAAGATCCGCATCCCAGGCGATGCATATCCAGTCCAACTCAAGCCCCTGAATCTGAAATTCCGTCGCTGCGTCCTCGAAGTAGTAACTCGAACGCGTGTCATGTCTATCGTTAAGGAACCAGTGGATTGGATTCACGTTTATACGAATATCGATCGCATAGGGCTTCAATCGCTGTGCCTCCGAGGAGGCAACTATACCGTAGCGGTCAGAACCTCTTTTATGTTCAAGGATCCATTGTTTGGCACGAGTCAGATCGCGCGTAATCGCAATTGGATAATTTAACGAGATCTGCTGAAACAGACCTTGTGCCCCATCGCTGTCGCAATCAAGGACGGCTTTCACGAAGGCAGACACCTTCTCGGACCGAAACGCTCGCATCGAGCTCAATAGGTGCAGTCTTGGATCAGGCACAACTCGCGTGCCGTCTGCAAAGGCATCCAATGCATGGCCGGCAGCGTACTCCGAGTCCGTCAGATCTGGTGACACGTACACCACCCAATGTCGAAATTTCTCGCGCACTGCTTCGAGCCACGCGGCGATGCCCGCCTCACCAGTGTGGATCTCCTGACCGCCGCCTACGAGGCAGACGATAACGGCCCAGTCCTCATGACGATCTAGGTACGAAATCAAAACCTCGGATTCTGATTGGTTAAAATCGGGCAACCCCTTACGTCGCTTCATGAAATCAGCTGTTTTCTTCCTGTCCCAGGCGCGCTGCGCCTCGTCGAAAATCACGACATGGTCGAATGGGGCAGCCGAGGTGCGGATTCCTTCATCGCGAAAATGATGGACGTTCTGGATGAATTGTTTTACCTTCCGCCGGATATCGTTTTTGCGTACACGTCCGCCACGTCGGTCTTGTTCGTCGCAGCTTTTGCGCACACGCTTGGTGCGACGGTCCAGTTCATCGCGAGTCAGCGCCTCCTGGAGGACCGCGACAAGGGGCTCATTTCCAGAGAGGAATACCGCGCGAGCCTCTCCGAACTCATGCCGTCGCGTCGCTAGGTTCAAACCAACAAGCGTTTTTCCCGCACCTGGCACGCCAGTGACGAAGACGATTGCTTTCTCATGGTTCTTTTGCGCTCGGTCGATGATGTCTACCACGGCGCCTGAAGTGATCGCAAGGTTCTGAGCACCGGCATCATTGCGTGTGATCGATTCCACCGTTTGTCCCGAGTAGAGGAGGCGTGCAGCTTCAACTATTGTCGGTGTGGGATGATACGGCGCATTGCCCCACGTTTCGCCATCCAACGATGGACCATCGACAAGCGCCAAGCCCTCGGCCAATATCCGATGGAAATCGGCGGGGCAGCAGCGTCGAGGTGGCCTGACACCATCGGCGTGTGCACATTCCCATTTTTCATCGCTGCACGTGGCGCCTGTCGCAACAAGGATCGGCAGGATTGGGGAATTGTGGCTCGCGAGGTGGAAATTCTTGAGATCGAGGGCATAATCCCACGCCTGGTTATAGTCGGCAGGATGGTAGTGCCGCTCCCCACACTTGAATTCAATTGGGAAAATGCCAGGGCCGGAGACTAGCACCGCATCGACGCGACTTCCCAGCCGGGGTACCTCAAACTCGAGGAAGATCGTGCCGTCCAGTTCTCGTAGCGCATACTTGAGAATCTCGATTTCCTCTTCCCATGCCCGTCGCTGCTGAAGTTCCAAATCGTGCCCGTGAGCCGCAGTAAGCTTTCCCAAGATGCCAGCAGCGTCTTCACGCAAGAACCCAGAGACTTGCGCCGAATAGTAAGCGGAATGGAAAGGCTCAGGTGCAATGCCAAGCACGCGACGAGTATACAGCGCGTTACGTGATGGGGAGCCAACTGGATCGGGATATTGGTGGACCTGGTCGGGTTCGAACCGACGACCTCTTCCATGCCATGGAAGCGCGCTCCCAACTGCGCCACAGGCCCACTGAGGAAGAACCAGCAATCCGGCAACGAAGAGCCGGATGTGACATCACAATTCTCGCCTACCAGCTAGCGTTAGTCAAACATGACGTAGTTCCGGCTGTGCCAGCGAAGTTCGTGATCCCGGTTTTACGAAAACTGCGAAAGTGAGTATCCTGAGTGAAGCGTCCTCATGAAACTGAGCCCGACTCACCCCTGGCGGCTGTGTCTGCTGCCTGTCTTGATTGCTGCCGCGGCCGCACAGGTCGCGCCTTCGAGTCCTGCGTCCGGGTCGGGGCCTCCGGTTGCGTACACTTCAGTCAGCGAGTTGAATCTGCTGTTGTCGCAATTGGAACAAGCCTCTCAATCCGCGCAGGTGGACTTGGCCAAACTGCGCATTGAAAAATGGAAGACCGACTCCAACACCAAGCGCGGGACTCAAGGCGATGCCGAGTCTATCGAGCGTAACCTGCAAACCGCCCTGCCCGAGATCATTGGCCAACTGCGGAATTCTCCGGAAAACCTGACGTTTACCTTTAAGCTCTATCGCAATCTGAATGCGCTGTACGATGTCTTTGTCTCCGTAGTCGAGTCCGCGGGTGCATTCGGCGGCAAGGACGAGTACCAGGCGCTGCAAAACGATCTCGAAGCGCTGGAGCGATCACGCCGCTCGCTGGCCGACCGGATAGAAACTTTGTCCAACGCGAAAGAAGGAGAGCTGACGCAACTCCGTGCTCAACTCCGGGCAGCGCAAGCTGCGGTGAAAGTTCTTCCTCCTCCCAAGAAAGTGGTCGTGGACGACACCGAAGCGCCGAAGAAGCCGGTCAAGAAAAAGGCGACTGCCAAGACCACAAAACCCAGCACACCCGCCACGCCGCCCAAGCCCAACGTGAATTCAAGTTCACAATCGCAACCGCAAACCCAACCCCAGTAGGCTGACTCGGCAAGTCCCAGCTAGTGCGCCGTTCTGACAGGTGGCAATTGGGTGGGAACTGCCCTTTGAGATCCCCCTAATACGCTGAAAAATAAGCTCTTCCATTCTGGAACCCGGTGCGCCGTTGCGGAGTCTATAACACCAGAAGCAAAGCACCCTTCTTGAGGCTTGGCCGGCGAAACTATGGTTCGATTTTCAGCGCAGCCTGGGATTAGGAAAACACCTATAATAAGGGGTGGGCCATGACTGTGATGGCAGGAGCCACTGCCTTGGGTGATTTCGCGGGAGCGATCGGAGCTCGAGCTCAGGAAGCCGCAATCGTGGCTGAACTGAAAGCCGGGTCCGAGGATGCGTACGCCTGGTTGATCGGAGAGTTTCACCAGCCGATTTACAGCCTGGTTTATCGCATGGTGACTGATCCGGCCGATGCCGCTGACACCACCCAGGAAGTCTTCCTGAAAGTTTTCCGCGGCATGAAGCATTTTCATGGTGAGTCCAGCCTGAAGACGTGGATTTATCGCATCGCCGTACACGAGGCGTCCAACCGGCGGCGTTGGTGGTTTCGACACAAATCGAAGGAAACATCCATAGAGCCGCGGGAATCCGACTTCGGCCCGAGCGTTGCTTCCGCAACCAAGGATTCCCTGGTGGACGGTGGCGACTCGCCGTTCGATCGCGTGGCGCATGAGGAAGTGCGGTTCCGAGTCGAAGAGGAATTGCGCCAAGTCTCCGAGCCGTACCGGACGACGGTCATCCTCCGTGACATTCAGGAGATGTCTTACGAAGAGATCGCAGAGATTATGCAGGTTTCCTTGGGAACGGTTAAATCAAGGTTGACCCGCGGACGGCAGGCGCTCAAGCAGCGCTTAGTGCCGTACGTTCGAGAAGTCGGGTCGGAACTGGGGCTGCAGGCGGAGGGACGGGCGGTAGAGATCGAAACACCGTCGCGGCTTACTTGCAAGGAAGGGGAATTCGAGGTGGTGTCATGACGTGCTCCCAAGCCAACTCGTTGCTCTCACCTTATCTGGACGGTGCGGTCACGGGTAAAGAAATGCGCGCTCTTACGCAGCACATGGACAGGTGCGCTCACTGCCAGCAGGAATACGCTTCGCTGCGCCGGACCCAACTTTTGCTCTCGCAGGTGGGCCGCAGGAAGGCCCCCGATGATCTGGCGCTGAAGCTGCGTCTCGCGATCTCGCGCGCATGCGCCCGATCGCGGCGGTCCTATTTCGATGATGTGCGTATCCGGCTGGAAAATGCGATCAATGCATTCATGGTTCCGGCGACCGCGGGCTTGGCCTCGGCGGTGGTGATTTTCGGATTTCTCATGGGCTTCTCGGCCTTGCCTTTGCAAGCTGGCAGTCCCGATGTTCCTTTGATGTTGTACACTGCGCCGCAATTGCAGCAATCGGCTTTCGGGATGGCCCTGGATTCGATTAAAGATGATTCCCTGGTGATCGAAGCCTATGTAGACTCGAACGGCCGGGTCGAGGATTACCGCGTACTATCGAATCCGCAGCAGATGAAAGATCTGCCGTCGCAAGTCAAGAACATGCTGATCTTCACCACGTTCCGTCCGGCAACTTCCATGGGCAGGCCCACGGCTGGAAGGGCCGTTCTGTCATTCTCCAAGATCAGTGTGAAGGGATAGAAGCGATCGGCAGGAGCGCGCGTTTCGCACAGAACGCGAAAATGGTATCCCCGAACCTGATCCGATCAGGCATATTTATCCGCGAGATGAGGGCAATCCCTTAGAGTGCCACGGATATAGTGCAGCCCCGCGCAAGCGGTCTCCTCTGCCCTGCCGCCTCAAGCCCGATTGGCGAGCATGAGGCGGCGAGGCGCGCGGTTACTGCTTGGTGGTCGCTTTGAAACCAACATTGGCGCCGGAAGTCGGCGTGTAACGTCCTACAATTTCGAGCTTGTCGTTGAGTCCGTCAGGGCGGGTGTTGTTGCTGGCCTTTGGATCCTTGACATCATAGTACTTGCCGCCATGAAACAAGAAGCCAACCTCCTGACCACTGGAATTGAAATAGGCGCCGGCGATGTCGCCCTTGTTGTTCGGGGCGCGGACAATGGTCCCGGATGCGCCTTGGTTGGGGTCAGTGATTTTCTTGAAGGTCTTCCCGTTGTAGAGGAAACCCTCGTAACCGCCAGCTGTGTTAATGGCAAACACGGTGATCTGGCCTTTGTTGTTGATTCCCCAGGCTTCCGCGCTGCTGTCACCGCTTACGTCGATGCTCTTGTACTTGCTACCTGCCTTGGAAAAGCCATGCTGAGCGCCGGCGGAGTCAATGTACAGGCCGACAACGTCTCCCTTGTCATTGATTCCGTAAGCCTGAGTTGCGTTTGCTTTTGGGAAGCTGATGGTAGTGAATTTCCCTTTCGCGTAGGTAAACGAATTGTCCGCACCGGTCGTGCTGTTGACGCACCAGCCGGCGGCCGCGCCCGCACTGTTGATACCGTAGAACGCAATGGCACCAGCTGAGAAACCGCCAGTCGTCACGCAATCCTTATGATCGACCGTGGTAAGCTTCGTCCCGGCGAGGATCATAGCGTGCTGCACGCCGCTGGAATCCACATAGTCTCCGGCGATCACTGCGGCATTGTTGACGGCGAAAGAGTCAGTCTCCATTGCCGTCTTGTTAGCGTGGACGTCGGAAAAGGTGAAGGTTAAAAGTGGCGCCGCCGCGATATTTACGGCAACGAACATCAGAACTAGCGATACTCCAAGAATGGACCTTTTCACTGGTTTCTCCTCCTAGAGAGAGTGATTGTGACTGTTGCCACCGCCAGGCCAACAACCAGAGATTCTCCCCAACCAGAATCTCCTTTTTGACTTCAAAAGCGGCGACTAGTGTACACCCACCTTCCCGCTCGCGACACTGTGAAAAGATTTTCATCTGGAGTGCACCAAATCGGTATGCGATCCGTACCAGCATTGCGCCCTCACAAAATCCCCTCCGCGCGTATATCCCCCTTCCTCCGTTGACCCTCGCTGCAGAACCCCTTAAACTGGCTAGTGATCCACACATCCCACCGTGCTGCAGGAGGTTTTCCTGGGTCGTAAGTTCCGAAGTTCGCTCTTTGCGGCGTTGCTTGGGTTCTTCGTGCAAGTGTCGCTTGCGGACAATCAGCCGAACGTCGCCCTGGACACCAACGAGGCCCTGTTCACCGTTCTGACGGCCATCAATAGCTGCGGGTACGATTCGGAACTGGACGCATCCGCTCCGTTACGAGCACAGATTCGTGCTGAGGTTGCGAAAGCCATCGAGGCTTCCGAGGAAAAGAAGGAAGCCCATGGGGTAATGTGCCAGTTTTATCAGGATCATCAGCAGGCTGACCCGGCACGCACCCTTGCCCAATACGTTTCTCTGGCGCTCAATCTCAACGCTCCCCCGGCGCTGACTCTTAAAGTAAAGGAGGCTGATCTGCCACCCGACGCCAGTTATGTCGCCGGACTGGTTCCGTTGGTTCAGAATTTCTATGGGCAAGCCGGCCTGCAAGCGATCTGGGAACGCCACCAGCAAGCTTATGCCACCTTGACCGCCCGCTATCATGAAGCGCTGTCGAAGATGTTGTTTGATACGGAGATTTACCTGAAATTGCCTTCTGCGGGTTACCTGGGCCGCACTTTCACGGTTTATCTCGATCCCATGGGAGCTTCGGGGCAAACCAACGCGCGCAATTACGGTGCGGACTACTACGTAGTCATTTCTCCGGGGGCGGGACCAACCCTCAAGATGGAGCAGATTCGTCACACCTACCTCCATTACCTGCTGGATCCTTTTGCGCTGAAATATCCCACTGCCATGGGACGCCTGACGCCGTTGCTCGACTATGTTAAGACTGCGCCCATGGATCAGAACTTCAAGAATGATGTTTCCCTCCTGGCCACGGAGTGCCTGATACGCGCCGTCGAAGCCCGCACCTCGGGATCGAGCAAGACTCCGGAAGCCCAACGGCAGCAGGCCGTCGACCAATCCGTAGCGCAAGGTTTTATTTTGACGCCGTATTTCTACGGGGCGCTGGCGCACTTCGAGAAAAGTCCAACAGGCCTGCGCGACGCGTATGGAGACATCATCAACGGCATTGACGTACGCAAGGAACAAAAGCAGGCAGCGGAGGTAAAATTCGCCAGCAATGCAGATCCCGAATTGCTGCACTTATCGCGGCCGCAGAAGAGCAAACTGGCAACCGCCGAGCAACGCCTGTCGGCCGGAGACATCGAAACCGCCAAGAAGCTGGCGCAAGAAGTCTTGGACGAGAAGAATGAGGATCCCGGCCGGGCGCTTTTCATTCTGGCGCAGGCAGCGACCATGAGCCGCGACATGCAAGGCGCGCGCAATTATTTTGAGCAAGCCTTGGGCGTGGCCCACGAACCCAAGGTGGTGGCCTGGTCTCATATTTACCTGGGAAGGATCTTTGACTTGCAGGAAGACCGGGCGGCCGCCCTCGATCATTATCGCGCGGCTCTGAACGCCGGTGCAGATTTGCCGGAGGCCAAGGCGGCTGCGGAACGCGGGTTGGCGCAGCCTTATGAGCCGCCCAGCCATCCGCAGTAGGATGCAATGCAACGACCATACTGCGACTGGAGCCAGGGTCGCAACCAAGGAGAGGGTATGAAGCAAGCAGCGATGACCGTCGTGATGTTAGCGGTGACGACTTTTGCATTAGCACAGCAGCCGGCTCCCGGCCAACAGAATCAGCCTGCAGCGCAGCCGGGCACAGCCCAGAAGGGCACGGCTGCACCCCCTCCAGTGGGAAAGCGTCCTCCCCAGGCCAAGACGCAGGCGGAATTTGATGCGTACAAGGCGGCAATAGCTAGTCCGAGTGATCCGGCTGCCGTGGAAAAATCGGCGGACGACTTCGCAGCCAAATTTCCCACCAGCGAGTTGCGCATTGTTCTGTATCGAGCCGAGATGCGCGGCTACCAAAATGCCAACAATGGCAACAAGATGTCGGAGGCCGCACAGAAACTGTTGAAAATCGACCCTGATGATCCCGAGGCGTTGGTGAATGTGGCGGAAGTGATCGCGGAACGCACACAGGACACTGACCTCGACAAAGACCAGCGCTGGGACGAGGCCGCTAAGGACGCCCAGCACGCTCTTGAAACCGTGGCTAGCGATGTTCCGGCGGGATTGCAGCCGAACCAGATCGAACTTTACCAGGGTCTGATCCGCTCCACCGCGTATTCCATTCTCGGCAGTGTCTCCGACCATCGGGAAAAATATGCGGATTCAGAAAACTACTATCGCAAGTCGCTCGACGCCCTTCCCTCTCAGCCCGACGCGCTGGTGGTACTCCGCTTGGCATTGGCGCTGGATAAGCAGGGAAAGTATCCCGATGCCCTAAAGGAAGCTAGTCGCGCCGTGGACTTGACTCAGGAGAACACTTCGGCGGGAAAGGTGGCGCGCCAGGAGCGTGACCGGCTGGTGCAACTGACGGGAGGCAGCAATCCAGCTCCCGGATCCAGTCCGCCTGCTGCAACTGCACCGAACTCGACTCAGCCTCCTCACTGATCTGAGTGATCGACGGGGAGTCCAAGGTCGCCAGTGGCAACTTGATAGTTGCGGCAGGGACGGTTCGCCCTCAGCATTTAACCAGCTGCGTCCTTGGCAGCGCTCCATTCAAATATGAAGTCTCGGAACATCACGGACCTGGAACAAACACTGGGCTATCAGTTTGAACACCCGAAGTTGCTGGAGCAGGCGCTCACCCATACTTCGCAAGCCCGCGAGCTGGAGTCGCTGCACACACTCGCCAGTGCCCGAGTGGGTGACAACGAACAACTCGAGTTTCTGGGCGATGCGGTCCTGGGATTGATCACGACCGAGGAGTTATTTCATCGTTTCCCGGATTTTCGGGAAGGAGAGTTATCCAAGTTGCGGGCTCACCTGGTGAGCGAAAAGCATCTCATAAGGGTGGCGCAACATCTGGAACTGGGCCATTACCTGCGGCTGGGCCGAGGCGAGGAAAAAAGCGGCGGCCGCAACAAGACGGCTCTGCTAGTGGACGGATTGGAAGCGGTTTTGGGCGCCATGTACATCGATGGCGGGCTGGAGGCAGTGCGGCGCGTGGTCCTGCAGTACATCATCGCGCCGGAACTGGAGCACATCGGGCGCAGCGGCAGCAGTTTGCCTCTCACCGACTACAAGTCGGCGCTGCAGGAAAAGTTGCAGGCGTGGGGAAGGCCGCAACCCTCTTACGTGCTGGTAAAAGAGCAGGGACCGGAGCACAGCAAGATTTTTACGGTTGAGGCACGATTGCAAGCTGACGGTAATCACGGTTCCACCGAGTTCGTGGGGAGAGCCGAAGGCTCTACGAAGAAGGAGGCCGAGCAAGGCGCAGCGCGGCAGTTGCTCGAATATCTGTTGTCGCTGCCGGAGAACCTGGCCGGCAAACCGCAAGGGAGAGGACGCGGCCAGGCTGAGTCATGATGGGGGCCGGCAAAGCACCGCAGAGCGCCTGGCTGATTTCGCTGCAGTCGCTGCTGGCAACTGTCGTGATTGCGGTCTTTGTCATCACTTTTGTCGTGCAGGCGTTTCAGATCCCTTCCGAATCCATGGAAAATACTTTGCTGATTGGCGACTACTTGCTGGTGGACAAGACTCGCTACGGCGGCGGTGGTTTCTGGGATCACCTGATGCCCTACCGTCCAGTGCGCCGCGGGGACATTATCGTTTTTCACTATCCGGTCAACCCCAGCGAACATTTCGTGAAGCGTGTGGTTGGCGTGCCTGGGGATCGCGTGCGCCTGATCAATCGCGAGGTCTTCGTGAATGGGGTTCCCCTTAAGGAGCCCTACGTGCGTTACAGTTCGGCCGTACACGACGTGTTTCGGGACGATTTTCCCCGCACCAACATGTCGGTTCCGGACTTGAGGGCAGGTTGGTCGCTGCAGATGAAAAAAATGGTCGAGGACGGCGAATTGATTATCCCGGAGGGACACTATTTTGCGCTCGGTGATAATCGCGATGAAAGCCTGGACAGCCGTTACTGGGGTTTCGTTCCACGGGAAAACATCATCGGGCGGCCCCTACTGATCTATTGGTCCCTGCGGAGCGTGGATGAAGACCTGCCCGTTTCCTCTACGCCGGGTGATAAACTTTATCATTTCGCCTATGCGGTCAGCCATTTGTTCCAGATTACTCGCTGGGAGCGCACGTTTCGCTTAGTCAACTGAGGGCGCAATCGCCCATGAACAAAACAAAGAACAGGATGAAGCCTGGTGGCCAAGAAAGAACTTGAGCAAGAAGAAAAACCGCGTGAAACGACAGTAGAGTTTCTGGCTTCGCTGGCGGCAGTGCTGGTGACCGGCCTGTTTATCATCACCTTCATCGTCCAGGCCTTTGAAATTCCTTCCAGTTCGATGGAGAACACGCTGCTGATCGGCGACCACGTGTTCGTGAACCGCGAGCAGTTTGCGCCCGCTACCCATTGGATGGGTCCCATGCTGCCCTACCGGCAGATACGACAAGGGGATATCACGGTGTTCCTCTCGCCGGCGGAACCGGGCCTCTATGTCGTAAAACGAATCATGGGTATTCCCGGGGATCGCATCCACTTGCGCGATGGCGTGGTGTATCGCAACGGTCAGAAATTGGACGAACCATACGTGATTCACCAGGGGGGTGAGGCCGCTTACAATCCTTACCGCGACAATTTCCCGGCGGTGCCGCCTTCGGAATATAACAATGTCACTCCGGAGTGGCAATTGCTTCTCAGGCAGTACATCGAGGGAGGTGACCTGGTCGTACCTCCCGATAGCTATTTCGCCATGGGAGACAACCGCGACGTAAGCTACGACAGCCGGTATTGGGGATTCATCCCGAAGGCCAACCTGATCGGACGGCCCATGTTCATCTACTGGTCCTTTGAGACGCCGCCCGGCCAGTATATGGAAAAAGAATTCAGCCAGCGCCTCGGCTTCCTGGCCCATGTGGTGATCCACTTCTTCGATGAAACTCGCTGGCGACGCACGTTCAGGGTGGTGCGGTGAGATTTTTTCGCTCCAAGCGCGGAGTCGTGACCCTGGGCGTTGTGCTGCTCATCATGCTCTTTCTTATCCGCCCTGGGGCCAATCGCCTGCGCACGCGGATTGTCAACTCCATAAGTCTGGCGCTGGGACATCCAGTCGATGTCGCTTCTCTGAATTTTCGGCTGCTCCCCCGGCCGGGCTTTGATCTCAAGAACTTCGTAGTCCATGACGATCCCGCATTCAGTGCTGAACCCATGCTGCGCGCCGAAGAAGTTACCGCGTCGTTGCGTGTGAGTTCGCTGCTGCGGGGACGACTCGAGATCGCGCGCCTGAATCTCACCGAACCCAGCCTCAACCTCGTGCGCAACCCAGAGGGGCACTGGAATCTTGAGAATCTTCTCGAACGAGCCGCCAAAATACCGGTTGCTCCGACGGGCAAAGCGAAGACGGAAATGCGTCCGGGCTTTCCGTATATCGAAGGCGATCGCGGCCGCATCAACTTCAAGTTCGGGGCAGAAAAGAAACCCTACGCGCTCACCGAAGCTGATTTCGCTGTGTGGCAAGACTCGGAAAACGCCTGGGGCATGCGACTGAAAGCGCAACCGGTACGTACCGATTTCAATTTAAGCGACACCGGCATTGTGAGAGTCAGCGGTTTGTGGCAAAGAGCAGCAAAGCTGCGTGACACGCCCGTGCAGTTCAGCCTGCAGTGGGACCGTGCCCAACTCGGTCAAGTGAGCAAACTGGTCTACGGCAACGATCAGGGGTTTCGCGGAGCGGTCAAGCTTTCAACGATCCTGGCCGGGACGCCAAATAATCTTGCCGTGAATGTTGGGGCGACGCTTCAGGACTTCCGGCGCTACGATATATTCAGCGCCGGTGACCTGCGCCTGGCGGCCCAATGCAGCGCCCATTACAGTTACGCGGATCACCTGCTTTCCAAAGTCGCCTGCCGTGCACCGGTGAGCGAAGGCATGATCACGCTTGATGGCTCCATCGCAAATCCCTTCGGGTCTCGCGGCTACGATCTTGCGCTTACAGCTGAGGATCTGCCGATCCGAGCGCTGGCTGCGTTCGTTCGCCATGTCAGGAATGGTGTTTCTGATGATCTAACCGCGGGCGGTAGCGTAAGAGCGGATGTGAGACTTAAGCGCGAGGCCGGAGGGCCGCTCGCGGTCTGGAAGGGCGTTGGCGAGGCTTCGGACTTCCGCCTCGAATCAAAACTGACGAACACGGAATGGGCCCTGGGCAGTGTTCCATTTTCTTTGTCTTCCGCAGGAGATCTCAAGCCGTCGGCAAACTCGGCAAGCCGCGCTCACCAATTCGCATTGCAGTCTCCGGCAGAGACTCACGTCGACGTCGGTCCATTCAATCTGGCGTTGAGCAAGTCCGCGCCCGTGCTGGTGCGCGGCCGGGTTTCGCGCTCGGGGTACGGTTTTTCAGTCCAGGGAGATGCTCAGGTGCAGCGACTGTTGCAGGCGGCGCGCACTGTTGGAATTGCCGCACCGCAGCCGGTCGCCGAAGGACTAGCCAGAGTCGATTTGCAACTTGCCGGGAACTGGTCAGGACTCGGGCCGGTGAGAGCGATGGGAAAAGCGCAACTGCATTCGATTCGCGCTGAAGTACGCGGCTTGAACACGCCACTGGAAATTGCGTCCGCCAATCTTACCCTCACACCCGACCAAGTCAGTGTGCAGAACCTGACGGCTTCCCTGGCAGGCACGGTGTGGCGCGGCTCTTTGGCCCTGCCGCGGCAGTGCGCTGTGCCTGGCGCGTGTCCGGTTCGCTTCGATCTCCATGCTGACCAGATTTCGACCGATCGTCTGAACCAAGTACTGAATCCACATGTTCCGAAACGGCCTTGGTATCGTTTTCTTTCGTCGTCAACTGTAGGAACCCCATATTTTTTCATGCTGAATGCTACCGGCAAGCTCACAGCGAGCCAGGTGGCGGTTCGTAAACTCGCAGCCGACCGGGTATCGGCGAACGTGGAACTGAAGAATGGCAAGCTGCGACTCTACAACCTGACTGGAGACGTCTTGGGCGGGCGCCACACCGGCGAATGGAGAGCCGACTTCACGGCCAAGCCGCCCCAGTACAGCGGCAGCGGCACTCTGGATCGAGTCGCGCTCGGTCGGCTTGCGGAGGTCATGCAGGATGGCTGGATCACTGGCTCAGCGACGGCAAGTTATCGCGCGACGGCTGCGGGTTCAAGTGCGATTGAGTTGTTCGCCTCCGCGACGGGCGCACTCCAAATCGAGGTGCGCGATGGTTTGCTGCCGCATATCGCGCTCGCAGAAGGGAGCGGGCCGTTGCAGATGCACCATTTGGCCGCGCACTTGTTCCTGCATGATGGGAAGTTCGAGATTCAGGAAGGCAGGTTGGAGACTGCTGCGGGCGTCTACGACGTAAGCGGCACGGCATCCCTGGGGCGCGTTCTGAACGTGTATCTGACTCGCGACGGCGCTCCCGGCTTCAATATCACCGGTACTGTGACCGAGCCTCGCGTCTCGCAAACTGCTGCCGCAGAAACGCGGGCGGCGCTGAAACCGTGAGCAGACACCGTTCCTCTGTCTTTACGGCACGTAAGCCGCTCCTCGCAACACCTTCCCTGGCTTCGCGCCCGTCATCGTTCCCTGATCAATCACGGGCACTCCGTTCACCAGCACATATTCCATGCCCTGCGAATACTGGTTAGGACTATCGAAGGTCGCCAAGTCGCGTACGGTTGCCGGGTCGAAAATCACAACGTCCCCCCACATGCCCACCTTCAGCACTCCTCGATCCGCCAGCCGCATCCGCTGCGCCGGCAAAGCGGAGAACTTGCGAATGGCATCTTCCAAGGTCAGTTTCTTTTCTTCCCTCACATATTTGCGCAGGATGCGAGGAAAAGTGCCATACGCACGCGGATGAGGATGTTCCTGGCCCAGAATTCCCTCAGGAGATGTGCCCTCGGAGTCGTTGCAGATGGAGACCCACGGCTGCTGCAGGGCGAGAGTGACATCGGATTCCGACATGCCGAACACGGCAACGCTGGTGAATGCTTTGTCCTCGATAACGAGATCAAACAGCGCGTCCATCGGGTCTTTGTTCCACATTTTCGCAACCTCCGCAAGCGACTTCCCTTGCAACGGAAGCAGCTTCGGGTTCTGCACGACCTCGATCAGGACCGATTCGGGGCCGGGAATTTCCTGCCATTCGTTGTCCCAATCTTTCGATGGAGTCATCAAGTCCTTGCGGATGCGGGCCCGCATGGTGGGATCTTTCAGGCGTTCGACCAGTTTCGCGTCGCCACCATCGTGCGCCCACTGCGGAATAAATGCCGACAGGCCGTTGAACCATGCCGTATAGGCGTACGTGTTGGCGCTCACGTCCACTCCTTCAGCCCGAGCGGCATTGATTTTCGCCACCACCTCGGGCATGCGTCCCCAATTCTCTTTGCCCGCAACCTTGATGTGCCAGATCTCAACCGGGATATGAGCTTCGCGCCCGATGCGCAGCGCTTCGTCAATCGCGGAAAGAACAGAATCACTTTCGTTGCGCATGTGGGTAGCGTAGATGCCGCCGAGCTTGGACGCTTCCGTGGCCAGGGCGATCAATTCTTCCGTCCTGGCGTAGGGAGCGGGTGCATATTCGAGAGCCGTTGAAACTCCGACCGCTCCGTCACCCATAGCCTGCCGCACCAACTCTTTCATCTGTTCGAGTTGGTCGGGCGTGGGTTGTTTGTCATCGTCTCCCAGCACCACGCGGCGCACCTGCGTCGCGCCGACATAGCTGGCGAGATTGATGCCGATGCCTTGTTTCTCCAGCCTCGCGAAATACTGCCGGAGAGTGCGCCAGTCGGGGATTATGTGATAGTGGTCGTAACCGGGCCGGTCGGCCTGGATGATCGCATCATTGAGCGGCGCGGCCGATCCGCCTTCACCAGTGATTTCTGTCGTGATTCCCTGGTAAATCTTCGAGGGCACGCGGGGATCGACGAGTATGGTCAGTTCCGACTGACCAAGCATGTCAATGAAACCGGGCGCGACGACCTTCCCCTGAGCGTCGATGGTTCGGGCGCGCGCAGCCTGGCTCAGATTGCCGATGGCGGCAATTCTTCCCTCGCGGATGCCGACATCGCCTGAGTACCACGGGGAACCGGTGCCGTCGATGATGTGGCCGTTGGTAATGACCAGATCGAAGGTCGGCGGACGTGAAGCTTGCGCGCGAGAAACCCCAACGCTCGCCATCAAGAAGACAGCCACGACCAAATACCTCTTCAAAGCCAGTCCCATTAGCCACCCTTCCCTTTCTTTTCCTAACCGCAGAGGACGCAGTGGACACGGAGTATAGCATTCAGCCGACGCAGTCTTAACTCTGTGTTCTCGGTGTCCTCTGTGGTTAGGGATTCGCAGCGGGGCCGTGAGCACATGTTTCAAGAGAACCAGCGCAGCGCGGCCCCAAGCAAACTCCAGATCCCCAGCGCCAGCCATTCGTATCCGCTGAAATGTCCGGGAATGACGGGGACAATCTTCATCAAAATCATGAGCAGGGCGACCGTCGCTCCAATCCCGGCCACAAAGCGTTGCCGGGGCGACGGCGCCATCTGATAATAAGCCGCGCAAGCCGCCAGCCATCCAGCCGCGGAAGCCACCGAGCCAACCTCGGATATGGGTACCAGGGCGGCATCACCTAGAAACATGCAGGCCGCCGTGGCCAAGCCAATACAGACCACTGCCGTCGACGGCGTCCGATTGCGCGGATGCACCGTGGCGACGCCAGCAGCTACCAACCCGCGCCTTCCCATGGCGAACAACAACCGGCTGGCCGCGACAAAATTTCCATTGAACACTTTGAAGAGCGAAAGCAGCGCTGTCGCGAGAATCACGCTGACGATCCAACGTGAGCCCACAGCACGCTCGAACGCAACCGCGGTCATGAATTTCTCATGGGTGAGCTGCTTCCAGGGAGCTACAAATCCGACTGCCGCAATCACGATGGTGTAGAAAAGAATTCCCACGACAATCGCCATCCAGATGGCCTTGAAAAACCCCCGCGCGCGGAACTCGGGACTGGCCTCTTCCGCGCCCTTCACCACCGATTCATACCCAGTCATGAAATAGGGCACAATCTGCATCACCAGCAAAACCGATACAAATCCGCTGTGGGTGAACAGTGGCGGGAAATTCCGCGGCGAGCCCCGGCTGATCCCGCAGCCCACAAACACCGCGAACAGCGCCAGTGTCCCGAATGCTGTCCAGTTCTGAAACGTGGCGCTCAGCCGGATGCCGCGATAATTCAGCAGGGTGAGCAACGCGGTCAGCCCGAGCCCAATGACCAGGTGCGGCAAATACACGGGGCGACCCGCAATGCGGTAGAGTTCGATGGAATCCAGCGCCGGAAAAATGTAGCCTGCGATCTTGCCCACAGCCACCGCTTCCCACGGACACACAATGAAGTAGGCCAGGATCATGGTCCAGCCCGTGGCGAAGCTCACGGCTTGCGGGAAAACTTTTGCCGTGTACGCCACTTCAGCGGCCGCATCGGGCATCGCCGTGACCAGTTGGCCATAGACGTAGCCGATGGGCAGCAGCAGCATGCCACCGATGGCGAAGCCGAGAATCGCGCCCAGCGCCCCACCGCGGAGCAGCCAGTCATCCATTACGACCAGCCATCCCACACCCACCATGGTGCCCCAACCCAGAGCAAAGTAATCCACCAAGCGGAGTTTGCGGGCGAGAGTGATCACGCGAATGGCGCGAATTATAAAGCATCCCTTGTGGCTGGAGTTATTCACCACAGAGTCACAGAGACACCCAAAAGGGTTAACTCTGTGACCCTGTGCCTCTGTGGTGGAGAATCCGCCTTGACGGTTCTCCCCGGCGAATATGCTATGTTTTAAGATTCCGCCATTAGTCAGCGAGGCGATTATGCCCCGATACGAATATCGTGTTCTCAACCCGACTCCCGCCGCCGAAAAGGCGTTCCTGGCGTGGATTGACCGGCTCGACCAGGAGTTTATGAATCGCGACCCGGGACATCGCAACAAGGTGGTCCGGAATGCCCTGCATGAACTCTACCTTGGTCGCCCTTACATGGCGCCGAACCCAGGCAACCCGTGGGCGGAACAGGCTCTGATTCACTCCTTCGACCCACGCAATGCCACGCTCGAGCCCGAGACCTACGGCGACGTCGATGTCACGAAGTACAACGAGCGCAAGCCGCTCATCTGGTTCTGGATGATGTACGACCGCTCTCCCCTGGGCCTGAATCACTGGCTGGGACATCGGGTTCGCGCCATGCTAGCGCGCCACGTGCTCAAACACTGCGGCCAGAACGTGAAGATCTTTCACGGCGTCGAAATTTCCTTCGGATACAACCTGACCATTGAAGACAACTGCACCATTCACAAATATGTGCTGCTGGACGATCGCGGCGAGATCATCATCCATGAGGGCTCATCGATTTCCGATTACGCCAATGTGTATTCGCATGCCCATGACCTCAACGACGGCATGATCGTCAACAATCAGAGGACAGAAATCGGTCCCAAGGCCCGCATCACCTATCACGCCACCGTGCTCAGTGGTGTGAAAGTCGGCGAACATGGCATGGTCGGTTCGATGGGGGTGGCGTCCAAAAATGTTGAGCCCTTTCACGTGGTCGGCGGCGTTCCCGCCAAGCCGGTCAAGGTGAAGCCGATCGCGCCGGAAGAACTGCGCAAGGCCTTCGAAAACCGGTAGCGGGCACAGCTTTGGAGGCCGCAAAGCTGCCTGATCTCCCCGTATTTCCGAGTCTTCCATGTTAGTATCAAGTTCAACATCGAATGACCCTGCAGCATGTTGACATCCTGTTCCAAGTGATCGCCTTTTTGTTTGCGATCAGCATTCACGAGTCGGCACACGCCTGGATGGCAAGTCGCCGGGGCGACCCGACTGCGCGGATGCTGGGACGAGTTTCGCTCAATCCTATTCGCCATATCGATCCCATCGGCACCGTCGTGCTGCCTCTAATTGCGATGCTGACTCATCTCCCCGTGATTGGATGGGCCAAGCCCACGCCGGTCGACCCGCGCAATTTCAAGAACCCCGTGCTGGATGACATTCTGACGGCAGTGGCGGGCCCGGTGAGTAATTTCATAGTAGCGACGGGCGCCACGATTTTGTTGGCGGCCATAGCCGTGGTTGCGCCAGACGGCCGGGTAATCGTTCAAGGTGCGTTACGCGGCCTTGCTTTGGGCAACTCTGCCCTGGTACCGGTAAGCCTGCTCCTTTATGAAGTGCTTGTGATCAATGTTTTGCTGGCAGTCTTTAACCTCATTCCTGTGCCACCGCTCGATGGTAGTCATGTGCTGCGTCATTTCCTCTCCGACAGGGTGCGGCAGGTGTATGACACGGTGGGAATTTTCGGATTGATGGCCTTGGTCTTTTTTGGGGGCAATTTCCTCATGGCTTTGATCCGCCCTGTGTTATTCCTTTACATTTCCATCTTACTGAGAATCTGATGCCCTCTGGATCCAATCCTCCTGCTTCCGATCGCACTTCTTCCGAGGGCCGCAAACGCGTGCTCAGCGGCATGCGCTCCACCGGCAAGCTGCACCTGGGGAATTTTGTCGGCGCCCTGGACAACTGGGTGCGCATGCAGGATCAGTACGAGTGCTTTTTCTTCGTCGCCGACTGGCACGCGCTCACCACCGACTACGCCGACACGTCACGAATCAAGGAGAATTCGGTAGAAGTCCTGCTCGACTGGCTGGCCGCCGGCCTTGACCCCGAGCGATGCGTCCTGTTCATCCAGTCGCACGTGCCGCAGCACGCTGAATTGCACTTATTGTTTTCGATGATCACTCCGCTCGGCTGGCTGGAACGCGTGCCCACGTACAAAGAGCAGCGCGAGAACATCACAGAAAAGGACTTGGGCACCTACGGTTTTCTCGGTTATCCGGTGCTGCAAGCGGCAGATATTCTCATTTACAAAGGCGACTTTGTTCCGGTGGGGGCGGACCAGGTAGCGCATGTCGAGTTGACCCGCGAAGTCGCGCGGCGGTTCAATCAGTTTTACAAGCTAAACAACAGTGAGGTCTTCCCCGAGCCGCAGCCGCTGCTCACGCCCGCCCCAAAGCTTCCGGGCACCGACGGCCGCAAGATGTCGAAGTCGTACGGAAACACCGTCATGCTCACCGACCCCGAGCCGGTGGTGCGGCAGAAACTGAAGACCATGGTGACCGACCCCGCACGCATCCGCCGCACCGACAAAGGCAATCCCGACGTTTGCCCAGTCGGAGACTTGCACAAGATTTTCAGCAGTCCCGGCACAATGGCGAAAGTGAACGAGGGTTGCCGGTCGGCCGGAATCGGGTGCATCGAGTGCAAGGGCTGGGTTGCCGACGCCCTAGTTAACATCTTGAATCCCATGCAGGAGCGCCGCAAGAAATACGAGGACAATCCGCGCCTGGCTTGGGATATTCTGGAGGCAGGTTCGGCCAAGGCGCGGCAGGTCGCTGACACGACCATGGCCGAAGTGCGGCAAGCAATGAAGATGTCGCTGGAATACCAAGCCCCAGCGAAGCCACAGGCCTCAAAGTAGTAGCGCATGGAACGATGAGCGACGAGTCACATCCCGTCTCCGGAACATCGGCCTTAAAGGTCGCGCCCACCACGCCGGCGCAGCCCGAACTTGTCACGGGACACACTACCCGGCAACAAGAAAGTGACTTCCCATTCGCGGTCATGGTCGGAGATGTGTACCAGGGCCCACTCGACCTGCTGCTCGATCTCATTCGCAGGCAAGATATCGATATTTACGATATCCCGATTGCGAAGATCACCGCACAGTACCTGGCCTACGTAGAAAAGCTGCGCGAGCTCGATGTGAATGTAGCAGCCGAGTTCATCTACATGGCTGCCGTGCTGATCCACATCAAGTCGAAAATGCTGTTGCCGCGCGATCCCGCCGCGGCTTCCGAAGCGGAAGACGACCCGCGCGCGGAACTGGTCAATCGGCTAATTGAGCATGAGAAATTCAAGTCGGCTGCCCAGATGCTCATGCAGAAGCAGCAGATCGAAGACGCCGTCCGGTCGAACCCGGCGATCAAGGAGTTCATGGAGGCGG
Organism: uncultured Acidobacteriota bacterium; assembly: GCA_963770485.1. Lineage (GTDB taxonomy): Bacteria > Acidobacteriota > Terriglobia > Terriglobales > Acidobacteriaceae > CAVVEC01. The sequence goes on along the minus strand of CAVYPX010000017.1, from coordinate 75,580 downwards.
AAGGCACGGAGCCGGAGATCGCCGCCGAGGTCATTGACCTGGTGAAGACGTTCCAGCAGATTCTTGACCGCGCGCGCAACCGGCCGATGATCCAGGTAGACGAGGAGACGGTGACGGTCGGGCAAATGATCGAATACTTGCGGCGTCGCTTGGCGCTGGAAGACCGGCCAATCCGTTTGAGGCAATTGCTGCGCAACATCGAGTCAAGGCAGTCGCTGGTCTGCATGTTTTTGGCGCTTCTGGAATTGGTGCGTCTGCAGGCCATCCAATTGCGGCAGGACCGCTTGTTTGGCGAAATCCTGTTGCGCAAGCATGTAGGGTTTGAAGCAGTAATGTCGGAGCACGCCGCCGTGCGCGATGACTGGCGGTAGAGCAACCTGTCATCCTGAGCGGAGCAAAAACTTCGCGAAGCGAAGTTTTTGTGAAGTCGAAGGACCCCGGCAAAGTAGGATTCACTATGAACGCTTCGAGGTGTTCTACCAACGCTATCGCGGAGGGTTGGGATACGTAGTGAGAACGCCTTGATCCGTTGAGATTGCAACTGACTGCTCGGGATCCTTCGACTCCGCATGTCGATTCGCAAGCCAATCGACAAGCTGCGCTCAGGATGACAAATGCGAATTACATATGAGCCTTAAAGCTAAACTCGAAGCTATCATCTACGCGGCGGAGACGCCGGTCACGTTGGAGCAAATCATCCAATTGGTCAAGGACTCGGTTGTGAGTGAAGGCGCCGCTGACGCGACCGAGCTCAAATTACAAGTTCGGGCGGCGCTGGAAGAACTGATCGCCGACCACTACTCTCCGGATCACGGAATCGAAATCCGTCAAGTTGCCGGCGGATATCGCATGTCTACGAAGCCTGAATATCACGATGTGGTCCGCGCCTTCGCCAAGAGCCTGAAGCCGCCCATTCGCCTCTCACTGCCCGCGCTTGAAACTCTGGCGGTAATCGCGTACAAGCAGCCGGTCACCGTGCCCGAGATCAGTGAGATTCGTGGAGTGGACGCAGGCGGAGTGATTGCCACGTTGCTGGATCGCAAGCTGATCACAACCGCCGGCCGCAAGGCTGTGATCGGGCGACCCATCCTTTACAAGACTACCAAGGAATTCCTCTTGCGCTTTGGTCTGAAAGACGTCGGCGAACTGCCCAGCATGGAAGAGTTCGAGAAATTGGTCGCCGAATCGTTCCAGAGTGATTTGTTGGCAGTCGAGGGCCAAGCTTCAAGCCATGAGGTTTCGCCGAAATCCGAAACCGTTGAAGTAGCGGAGGCGCAGGCGATCCTCGAAGACGCCGAATCGGCGGAGCATGTGGAAAGCAGAGCTCGCGACGGTGCAGCGTAATCAGCCCGTGAACCTCGATCAGGAGGAATCCGCAAAATGTCAGTAATCGAGCCATTGAAAGCGGCTACAACCGTTTTTGAAGGAGTCACACCAATTTTCCCGGTTCGAAGCCTTTCGGCCAGCATCGACCACTACGTGGGAGTACTTGGGTTCAAGGTGGATTGGCAGGGCGCGGGTATTATCGCATCGGTCTCACGAGGTCGTTGCCACATCATGTTATGCGAAGGTGACCAGGGAAATCCCGGGACCTGGGTCTGGATCGGTGTAGAGGACATCGAGCCTCTATTCGAGGAGTACACGAGCAAGGGAGCCAACGTCCGGCATCCGCCAACCAACTACGAATGGGCGTATGAGATGCAGATCGAAGATCCCGATGGTAACGTTCTCCGGATCGGCTCAGATTCGAAGGTGGATCGACCGTTCGGTGAATGGCGCGACATGCGCGGCGATATCTGGGTGAAGTCCCCTGACGGTGGATGGACACAGATCGAACGCAGCTAGCCCTGTTGCCCTGTGCCTAATGCCCCAGCAGTTGTGAACTATTCATGTTGAACTCCCATGCCCGCTGAGCGCTTGCAAAAAATCATCGCTGCCGCCGGAATCGCCTCGCGCCGCAAGGCCGAGGAACTGATTACCGGCGGGTTGGTGTCGGTCAATGGCCAGATTGTCACAGAACTCGGCACTAAGGCCGATTCCGGGCACGATCACATCCGCGTGAACGGAAAGCTGCTTCACGGGCCGGAGCGGCACGTGTATCTGCTGATGAACAAGCCGAAGGGATACGTAACTACGCTGCGCGATCCTGAACACCGCCCGACCGTCATGGATCTGCTTCACGGAGTGGGAGCGCGGGTGTATCCCGTCGGCCGCCTCGACTACGCCAGCGAGGGCTTGCTGCTGCTGACCAACGACGGCGACTTCGCCAACCGCCTGATGAAAGCCGCATCGCACGTGCCCAAGACCTACATGGTGAAGGTGGCCGGCAATCCACCGGCGGATGGTCTGGCCAGGTTGCGGGAAGGCATTTTCATTGCTTCCGATCGCGGAAGGAGGGTCAAAACCGCCCCGGCCAAGATCCGTGTGATCCGCGAATCCGCCAACCCCTGGTACGAAGTCACATTGATCGAAGGCAAGAATCGCCAGATTCGGCGCATGTTCGAAGAAATTGGTCATCACGTGGAAAAGATCAAACGGGTGCGTTACGGTCCACTCGAGTTGGATGTGCATCCAGGCGAATTCCGCAAACTGAAGCCTGAGGAAGTCACAAAACTGAGGTCGCTTGCCAAGTAAACGCGCCGATGTAGGCACAACCGCAGGTGACACTTCGCCCGCCGACATGGTAAAGATTAAAGAGACCGCATGAGCGACTTCAGCCAGTTGGTGCCCGAACACGTTCGTAACCTGGGCGGGTACACACCGGGCAAATCGCTCCGCCAGGCACAACGGGAGAGCCAAGTGGACTGCATTAAAATGGCCTCGAACGAGAATCCCTTCGGGCCCTCGCCCAAAGCGGTGAAGGCGATGCAAGCCGCTCTCACCGAGTGCAATTTCTACCCCGACAACGACGTCAGCGAACTGCGCCAGAAATTGGCGGCGCACCATGGAGTGCAGCCGGAACAAATCGTCCCCACGGCCGGCTCGACTGCATTGCTGGGAATCATTGCGCGCACGTTGCTCGCGCCGGGCTTCAACGCGATCACCAGCGAACGCTCGTTCATTGTGTATCCCATTGCGACTCAGGCGGCGGGCGGCCGACTGATTCAAATCCCGATGCGAAGCGATGGCTTCGACCTGGACGCTATCGCCGCAGCCATCGATCGCAATACCCGGATCATTTACATCTCCAATCCCAACAATCCCACCGGCACCATGGTCGGGCCAGAAGAACTGGACCGCTTTCTGGATAAGGTTCCCGATCACGTAATCGTGATCCTGGATGAAGCGTACTCCGATTTCGCCGAGACGTTCGCGCCCGCCCGCGGAGTGGAGTACTCGCGTTCACTGGATTACGTTCACGCGGAGCGCAAAGTAGTGGTGTTGCGCACCTTTTCCAAGGCCCACGGATTGGCCGGCGTGCGTGTCGGGTATGGGATTGGGCCGGCAGAGTTGATGACCTATTTCGCCCGCGTGCGCACCACGTTCTCGGTTTCCGTAGTTGCCCAGGCAGCCGCAGTGGCAGCGCTCGACGATCAAGCTCACACCAGGAAGGCTCTCGAGAATAATGCACAGCAAGCGCCACGGCTCATGGAAGGAATTTCTGAGCTGGGATTTCGAGTGGTTCCGACGTGGGCCAACTTCCTCTATTGCGAACTGGGCGAGGATGCCGCTCCCGTCGTCAAACGCTTGCAGGCCGAAGGCGTAATCATTCGGGCGTTAGGCCCGTGGGGTGCGCCGACCGCGATCCGCGTCACGATTGGCACGCCCGAGCAGAATGATATTTTCCTGAGGGCGTTCAAGAAGGTAACGGAGAAAGCAGCTGTACGCTAGCTGTAGAGACGTTGCAAGCAAGGTCTCTAGGGCCCTTACGACACCATCGGCAGACGCGCGGCTCCGTACAACCCCGCGTCACTGCCCAATAAAGCCCGCGTGATGATCGTCTTGGTCGAGCCTCCCGACTTCACATGTGCGGAAGCTCCTTCTCCTCCCGCAGGCGACGGTTCAGGGTCTGTCGCGGCGAACACCATCGAGCGGCGCCGCAATTCCTCAAAGATCGCAGGCGAAAATGCCTCCCAGGCGCTGGAGACACCTCCGCCGATCACATACATGGGAAGATTCAGCGCATTCACCAGATTGGACAGGGCAATCCCCAGCGACCTTCCTACACGGCGGTAGATTTTCCTGGCCTCTTCGTCTCCCTGGATGGCCAAGTTGTAAATCGCCTTGGCGCTGAACTCAGCGTTCGAATCAGCGGCTCGGGAAAGCCCAGGCGCAGCGCCGTTCGCAATGGCCTCCCGCGCCATTCGCACCACGGCGGTCGCGGAAGCGTAGGCCTCCAGGCATCCACGGTTACCGCAGCCGCAAAGGGCGCCGTCCGGTTCGACAGTCGTATGGCCAAATTCCCCCGCCATGCCGGTCATGCCATGCCAGATTCGACCGCCGAGAACCAAGCCGCCTCCGACGCCGGTGCCAAGCGTCAGCATCGCCATGTCGTCAAAGTCGCGCGCCGCACCCAGCCATTTCTCGCCCAGAGCGGCGGAGTTGGCATCGTTCTCGAGAATTACCGTGGTGCCCAGTCGCTTTTGGATTTCGTCACGCGCGGGATAGTCGGACCAGTCGGGCAGATTCGGCGACTCGTGGACCATCCCGGTTTTCATGTCAATGATCCCGGGTACGCCAATGCCAATCCCCAACAGTGAGCCATCCCCGCGAATCTTGCCCGCCAGGCGCTGGATGGCCTCGCACATGTCACTGACCACGCGATCCCGTCCCAAGGCTACTTGCGTGCCGAGCGTGATTTTTTCGAGCAAGCGTCCCTGGGCATCGACGGCTGCGATGCGAAGATTCGTCCCGCCTAGATCAACCCCGATGGAATAGCTGGGCATAAAGAGAAAAGCTGAGAGTAACATCCTGACTCGCAATTGCCAACCACGAATTGCGTCAAAACCCTTAGAAAAATCGTTTTAGTGGGTGAAATGAGCGCCGCTACTTCTGGCAGTTGGCGCAGTAGTGGCTGCTGCGCCCGGCAATGACTACGCGTTTTACCGGGGCCTTGCATATCACGCACGGTTCGCCCTCGCGGCCGTAGACCTGGTGCTGCAGTTGAAAGAATCCTTCTTCCCCGTCGGCATCCACGTAGTCGGAGACAGAAGACCCGCCTAAAGCAATGGCCTCCTTGAGCACTTCCTGAACTGCCAGGTAAAGCCGGCGTAGATTGTCGCGGGTCAGCGAGGCGGCACGCCGCCGTGGGCGGATGCCGGCCCGGAAGAGCGACTCGTCGGCGTAGATATTGCCGACACCGCGCAGCAGCTTTTGGTTCAGCAATGCACTTTTGATCGGTGTTTTGCGGCCCCGGAAGAGGCTTACGAAGCGGTCCAGTTCAACTTCCAGCGGCTCGTGCCCGCCGGCGTCAAAACCATGCGCAACGCTGAGCCGTCCGAAGCGGCGCGGGTCCACAAACCGCAGTTCCCTACCCGAGGTCAGCCGCACAATCGCGTGCGTGTGCTTCTCGATTTCCTCCTCGGGTTTGCAAACCAGCATACGTCCGGTCATGCCGAGATGTACGATCCACTGAGCCGCGGACAATGTAGGCGCGGGCATACCCGCCCGTGGCGGCCTGGACCTCGCACCCTTTTTCTTACCCGACGAGGGCGCCCGCGTCACCCCATTCGGCTCCAGATCGAACACGATGTGCTTGCCCATCCGCCGCACGCTGGCAATGCGTTTGGACTCAAGGGTCGCGACTATCTTGGATGCGGGAGATTTCAGCGGTTCGGGTTTCGACCCCAGCCACACGGACTCGATTACATCTCCCGTGACCCGGTTCGCCAAGCCACGGGCGATGGTTTCGACTTCGGGAAGCTCCGGCATCGAAATCAGTTTACAAGGTTCGGGCCCCTGGGGCTGCAGACGTAGGCCAGCGGCGTCCAGAGTCTGATGCCTGACACCTGCAACCCCGATTGCCTTCCTCCGCCCGGCGGGTTATCATTTTGAGTACACCTCTGCTCCGCTTATATCCTTGTAATTCAGCGATCCGTGAGTGCCGCGGGCAATGAGTGTGTGCGACCCCGCAATTGCGGCCTGGGTGGCCGCGTCATTTTGTTCCACGGAGTCTGCATTTGAAGAGAGGCAAGGCTGCGGTTATCGTAGGCGCCCAATGGGGCGACGAGGGCAAGGGCAAGATCGTTGACGTGCTCTCGGAAAATTTCAATATTGTGGCGCGCTATGCGGGCGGGCACAATGCGGGCCATACCGTCATCATCAACGGCAAGAAATTCATTCTGCAGTTGGTGCCGTGCGGAGTCCTGCGCTCCGGTCGCTGCAGCATCATCGGCAACGGAGTCGTACTCGATCCCATGGCCTTCCTCAAGGAAATAGCCGCCCTGCGCGAGGCCGGGGTGAAGGTGGACGGCAATTTGTTTGTCAGCAACCGCGCCCACGTCATTCTGCCCTACCACCGCATGATCGAACTGGCGTCGGAGAATGCGCCGGGCAGGGTGAAGATCGGCACCACTTCCCGCGGGATCGGTCCGGCGTACGAAGACAAGATGGGACGGCGGGGCTTGCGAGTGGCTGATCTACTGGATCTCAAGCTGCTGAAGACTCACATCGAAAACGCCTGCCGCGAAAAGAACATGATCGCGCATGCGCTGTTCAATTCCGAGCCACTCGACCCGGATAAAATGTACGAGGAATACGCTGCGGCGTCGGCTAAGATCGCTCCCTTTGTCTGCGACACGGCAGCGCTGCTGAACAAGGCGCTGACTAAAGGCGACTCCATCGTATTCGAGGGGGCGCAGGGCACCATGCTCGATATCGACCACGGCACCTATCCCTTTGTAACTTCCTCGAGCGCCACGTCGGGCGGAGCAGTCATCGGCACCGGCGTTGCCCCGACCGCGATCGATACCGTCATCGGCGTCACTAAGGCCTACTGTACGCGTGTTGGTGAGGGACCATTCCCCACAGAAGTTCGGGATGCTCAAGGAGATATGCTGCGCACCCGGGGCAACGAGTTCGGCGCGGTAACGGGCCGTCCTCGGCGCTGCGGCTGGATCGACTTGCCACTGCTCCGTTACGCTGGCATGATTAACGGAATCTCCTGGCTGGTGGTCACCAAGTTGGATGTGCTGGACGAACTGGCTGAGATTCCAGTATGCGTCGGCTATAAGATCGACGGCAAGAAAACCGACGAGGTGCCGGCACAGGATAGCGGCTTTGGCCGGATCGAGTGCGTTTACGAGAGGATGCCTGGCTGGCGTACGTCCACGCAAGCAATTACAAAGCTGGAGAAATTGCCGAAAGCTGCGCGCGAGTATCTGACTTTTCTCGAGAAGGAAAGCGGAGCTCGTATTGGCGTGGTCTCCACCGGGCCGGGACGTGAGCAAACCATATTCGTTGACGAGTTTGCCGCGAAGCTGCGGGAGTTGACAGGATCGAAAACCAGGGCGCAGGCAAAAATCTAGGAACGGAGCGGGCGATGGTCGTTCTGGCGGTGACGTGGATGGCAAAACAGGGCCGTGAAGGCGATGTAGTCAGTGTATTCTCCAAACTGAGCGAGGCATCCCGAAAAGAGCCTGGCTGCCTTCTGTACCAGGTGCACCGGCACAAGACCGACCCGCGTCGGTTCTTCATCTACGAACAATACAAGGACGACGCCGCGTTGGAAGCCCATCGCGCCGCACCGCATTTTCTGCAGCACGCGAAAAAGGAATTGCCCAGGATTGCGGACCGAGTTGAAAGCCAACTGTACGAACCGCTGGGATGAGGGTGTGGCGGCCAGAGAGGTTCGCTCTGCCGCTTATTTCTTGTCCGCTATCAACACACCGCCGGAAGCATAACTTTCCTTCGAGACCTCATGGAAAGTCACAACCACAGCTTCGCGGTGAGCGCCTGCTTCTTCCACCATCGCATCCGTGAGGCGCTGTGCCAGCTTCCGCTTCTGGTCGGCGGTTCGGCCAGTCAACATCGTGATTTGAACTAAGGGCATGGGGATCCTTCTCCAGGCTTGAATCAGTCTTGCCAACGACCAAGGACGAACGACCAACGACTGGGCTTGCTACTGTGCCAGTTCGTATCCCGCAAAAAAATAACTCAGCTCGAAGCGAGCGGTCTCATCTGCATCGGAACCATGGATCGCATTGTGCTCGATGCTGGTAGCCCACTTCTTGCGGATGGTGCCTTCCTCCGCGTTGGCTGGATTGGTCGCGCCCATGAGCTTGCGCAGATCGGCGACGGCATTCTCTTTTTCCAACGCCAGCACCACGATGGGCCCGCTGGACATGAAATCGGTCAACGACTGGAAAAACGGGCGGCTGGCGTGTACCGCGTAAAACTGCTCGGCCTGATGCTTGGAAATCTCAAGCATCTTCATCGCCAGAATGTGGAAGCCATTTTTCTCGAACTGCTCGATAATATCGCCCACCGCATTCTGGCGAACTGCATCGGGCTTGATGATGGTAAAAGTGCGTTGCAAGGTCTTCATAGATTAGTCGTTCGTCCTTGGTCGTTAGTCCTTAGTCTATTGTCATCCTGAGCGAGCCTGCACGAATGTGCAGGCGAGTCGAAGGATCCCTATCAAATCGACTTAGCGATCGGTGACTCGAGGCGTTCTCATCTTCGCTTTACGCCTTCGCCGCAACTCCCATCGCCGCCACCACGGTCTCGCCGATCTCCGCCGGCGACTTGGCCACTCGAATACCGGCCGCTTCCATGGCCTTGATCTTCTCGGCCGCAGTTCCCTTTCCGCCCGAGATAATCGCTCCCGCGTGTCCCATGCGGCGTCCCGGAGGCGCGGTCTGTCCTGCGATGAATCCCACGACCGGCTTTTTCATGCGCGACCTCACGTAATCCGCCGCCGTCTCTTCCGCGTTGCCCCCGATTTCGCCGATCATTACCACTACCTCGGTCTGCGCATCCTTGTTGAACAGTTCGAGCGCGTCCAGAAAATTAGTTCCGATGATGGGATCACCGCCAATTCCAATTGCCGTGGACTGCCCGATGCCTCGTGTGGTGAGCTGATACACCGCTTCGTAGGTGAGCGTGCCAGAACGCGAGACAATTCCGACCGGGCCCTCGCGATGAATATGTCCCGGCATGATTCCGATCTTGCATTTGCCCGGCGAAATGATGCCCGGACAATTCGGTCCGATCAGCCGCGAGCGGCGGTTTTGCAGGAACTCCCACGCGCGCACCATATCGAGCGTGGGAACCCCTTCGGTGATGCAGACGATCAGTTCGACCTCGGCATCAGCGGCTTCCATGATGGCATCCGCGGCAAACGGTGGCGGCACAAAAATCATGGAAGCGTCCGCGCCGGTCTTGTCAACCGCCTCCTGCACGCTGTTGAAGACTGGCCAGCCCTCGTGAGTGGTTCCTCCCTTGCCGGGAGTCACGCCGCCCACGATCTTAGTTCCGTACTCGGCACAGGTCTTGGCGTGAAACGTGCCTTCCCTGCCAGTAAGTCCCTGCACGATAACTCGCGTCGATTTATCAATAAGAATGCTCATAAAATGCCTGCCCTGCACTTCCCTTTTAGCATGTCACCTAGCGAAACATTTCTTTCGCGGAAGGAAAAGAAATGCGCAGTCGAAGGATCTCTGCTTCTTCACGCGCAGCGTTACTACGCTCCTGCCGCGGCCACTACTTTCTCGGCAGCGTCCTTCATGGTTTCCGCCACAATAAAGTTCAGCCCGGACTGCCGCAGAATCTCTCGCCCTGCTTCGACGTTCGTGCCTTCCAGCCGCAGCACGATCGGCAATTGAATGTGGGTCTTGGTCGCCGCTTCCACCACACCTGTAGCCAGCGTGTCCACGCGCAGGATGCCGCCAAAAATATTGATCAGCACCGCCTTGACGTTCCTGTCGCTGAGCAGAATCTCGAAGGCATGCGTAACCTGTTCGGCATTCGCCCCTCCGCCCACGTCGAGGAAGTTCGCCGGCATACCGCCGGCGTACTTGATAATATCCATCGTCGCCATCGCCAGCCCGGCGCCGTTTACCATGCAGCCCACGTTGCCATCCAGCTTGATGTAGTTCAAGTTGTACTTCGAGGCCTCGACTTCCAACGGATCCTCTTCCGTAATATCGCGCAGCTCGCGAATGTCCGAATGCCGGAACAGAGCGTTGTCATCAAAATTGATCTTGGCATCGAGCGCGAACAAACGGCCGTCGCTGCAACTGACAAATGGATTGATCTCCATCAGCGAGGAATCGGTCTCCTGAAATGCGCGGTACAGCCCAGTCATGAAGCGCACGGCTTCGTTGATCTGTTGCGGCTTCAGGCCCAGTTTGAACGCGAGTTTGCGTGCCTGGAAAGGCTCCAAACCCATGCCCGGCTCGATGTGCTCTTTGAGGATGGCGTCGGGATTTTCCGCCGCCACCTGCTCGATTTCCATGCCGCCCGCCGCCGACGCCATAAACACCGGCCTCGCTTCGACACGGTCGATCACGATGCCGAGATAGAGTTCCTTCTCGATGGGCAGAGTTTCTTCGATCAGTAGGCGTCGCACCACGCGGCCCTCGGGTCCGGTCTGATGCGTGACCAGGGTCATGCCCAGAATCTTTCCAGCTAGCTCGGCGGCTTCCGCCACCGACTTTGCAATCTTCACTCCGCCGCCTTTGCCGCGGCCTCCGGCATGGATCTGAGCTTTGACTACTACGCCGCTGGCGCCCGCGTCAAACAGGCCTTTGGCGACCGCTTCCGCTTGCTCGCGGGTCTCCGCCATTTCACCGCGAGGCACCGCGACACCATACTTCTTCAGGATTGCTTTTGCCTGATACTCATGAATTTTCATAAGAATTCCAAATCAACGACTTCTGGCAGGCTCTTGCTTGCGGCTTCCGACAGCGGCAGCAAACAGTAGATTCTATAGAAGGGTTGGCGTTCAGGGCAAACGTTCGAAATCAAACGAAGGGCACATTCTTCCTCGCACGGTGCCGTTTTTGTACACGCCCACAGGCCGCGACTCGCTGGTAACGATGCTACTCTTATATCCACCAGATGATCCTCGACGCTCTTCATCGCATCGCGAATCACCGCCAATCGCTCTCGCGCGAAGAGGCGCGAACCGTCATGTCGGAGGTGCTCGGCGGCGGCTGCACCGACGCCCAGATTGCCGCTCTCTTGGTCGCCCTCCACATGAAGGGTGAGACGGTCGAAGAAATTGTTGGGTTCGCGGAAGCCATTCGGGCCGCTGCGGCGCCTCTGCTCATCCACCAAAATTCGACGGTGGACGTCAGTGGCACCGAGCGCGATGCTCTGGTGGATACCTGCGGCACCGGCGGCGACGCCAGCGGCACCTTCAACATTTCGACCGCGACCGCGCTCGTGGTCGCCGGCGCGGGCGTGCGCGTGGCCAAGCATGGTAATCGCAGCGTGACTTCCAAGTGCGGTTCGGCCGACGTGATGGAAGCCCTGGGAGTGAACATCAATCTGCCTCCTGCGTGCCTGGGCGCTTGTCTGGAAGAGGTCGGCATCGCTTTTCTTTTCGCTCCAGCCATGCACTCGGCGATGAAGTACGTTCAACCCGCCCGCCGTGAGCTTCGCTTACGAACAGTCTTCAACTTGCTTGGGCCGCTCACCAATCCCGCCCATGCTTCAGCCCAGGTGGTCGGCGTATATTCCCCGGCGCTGGTGGAAAAACTGGCGGAAGCGCTCAGCATGTTGGGGTTGCACCGCGCCCTGGTGGTGCACGGATTGGATGGGCTGGATGAAATCACCATCACCGGCCCGACGCGGGTTGCCGAGGTTCGCGAGGGAACGGTCCGCAGCTACGAGGTGACGCCGGAAGAGTTTGGGATGGATCGCGCCAGTCTGGACGAGATTTCCGGTGGAGATGCCGAAGCCAACGCCGCCATCATTCGCGAGATTCTCGGTGGCAAAAAGTCACCTCGGCGCGACGTAGTTTTGCTGAACGCAGCTGCCGCCCTGGTCGCCGCCGGCAAAGCGGACCATCTGGCGGGCGCGTTGCCACTCGCGGCAAGGTCGATTGATTCCGGCGCTGCAGCGGGCAAACTCGAGGCGTTGGTTCGGTTTACCAACGCCCACGAACACTAGAGGGAGCAAGGCCTACAGCCCTCTGTCATCCTGAGCGAAGTTATCGCTCGCGTAGCGAGCGATAACGAAGTCGAAGGACCCCCTGTCACTCGACACTGTAGCGGCCATTCAGGGAGTTCTCACCGTGCTCTCGACTAGCTCTGGCCGTTGGCGCATTTGTAAGAATGCCTCTCCACCTTTGCCCCACTGCAAGCATCTCCGGGGTCCTTCGACTACGTAGCTCCTGCGCTCTGCGCAGCAACTCCTCCGCTCAGGATGACAGAGGCCATTAGGAGCGCCATGTTGCAGATGAACCACCCCAACCCCATCATTTACCGGTGGCTTCCTTTTTCAACCGCTCGATCTGCGCCAGATGATTCGGGCCGTGCGCCGTGATTCTCTCCACCATGTCTGCGACGGTAAGCGGCTTTTTCAGTTCGGGATGGTAGGCCGACTTCTGCAAATCCTGCGGCTTGATTCGCCGCAGCAATTGCAGCGTGGCATGACGGTTCAAGCCATAGAGCGCCACCAGTTCCGGTACCGAAGACTCGAGATAGCCGAGATGCTTGGCCCAGGCATCCTGATCAATCGGGGCGATCACTGGGTCCTTGTCCGCCAGCATCTGCCGGATGCGATAGGCGTTGATCACCTCCGCATCCGCCAGATGCCCGAGAATCTCCAGGATGCACCACTTGTCCGGTGATGGTTTGTAGCGCAGGGTTTTGTCGGGCAGTCCCGAAACTGCGGCAGCGATCTGTTTGGGGCTCTTCTCGGCTGTATCAAGATTCTTTTTCAGCTCGGCTTCTGTCATAGGAACCTCAATTCAGTAATTGAGTAATTGGTAATTGAGTAATTTGAAAAATCCTAAAGCCTTGTCATTCCGCGGAGCGGAGCGACGAGGAATCTGCAGTCCTAGCGTCTGCGGCAAACGGCGGATCCCTCGCCGCGCTCGGGATGACAACAGGATAAGATTTTTCGGCAACGTCAAATTACTCAGCTACCCAATTACAAATCACTCAATTGCTAAATGACTCTCACTTTCTGCATCCACTGCGCCACCTGCACATTCCAGCCCAATTGCTTCGTCATCGTTTCCCGCAACTGGGAAGATGCTGCCGGCTCGCCGTGCACCAGATAAGTGGTCGCTGGCTTCTTGGGAAACGTGTGCAGCCATTGCAGCAGCTCCGGTGTATCAGCGTGATCGCTGAACTGCTCAAGCGCCGCCACCTGCGCCCGGATAGACACAATCTCCCCGAAGATTTTCACTTCGCGGGCGCCGCTCTTTATGGTGAAACCCCGCGTCCCCGGCGCTTGGAAACCAATGAAGATCACCGTGTTCTTAGGATCAGGCAACCTCTGCGCCAGGTGGTGAAGAATGCGTCCGCCTGTCACCATGCCGCTGGAAGAAACGATGATTGACGGAAAGTTCGAGCTGTTAATTTTCTTCGATTCTTCAACTGTCGAGGCGAATGTGAAGCCCGGCCATTGCAGCGGCGAGCCGTATTGGCTGATGAGCCGCCGAGTCTCGTCACTGTACTCTTCGGTGTGCTTCAGAAAGATCTCCACCGCCTTAATGGCCATGGGGCTGTCGCAGAACACCGGGGTGCGCGGGGCTTGTCCCGATTCCATCAATTCTTTCAGGATGAAAAGAAACTTCTGGGTGCGCTCCACGGCAAATGCCGGAACGATCACGCCTCCGCCACGCTGTACCGTCTGCTGAATCAATGCGGCTAACTGCGGGCGCGGATCATCGGTCGGATGCTGACGATTGCCGTACGTGGACTCCATCACCAGAATATCCGCCGTCTCGCCCTCGGTCGGGCCTGAGTGCACAACCTTGCCCGGAGAAATATTTCGGTCGCGCACGCGCCCGATGTCTCCGGTAAAGAGCATACGACGGCTCTGGCCGTTGGTTCTTAGCGTGAGCTCCACCATCGACGATCCCAGGATATGCGCTGCCCGCACGAAACGGAATGAAATCTCCGGGCAGACCTGCTTGGTTTCGTCAAACTGCACCGCCTGGAAGTACTGCAGACAAGCCTGCGCCTCTTCCAGCGTGTACAGCGGCAGCGCCGGGCTATGCTTTGACTTCCTCGTCTTGTTATAGAATTCCGCGTCCTCTTCCTGCAGATGACCGGAATCGGGCAGCAGCACGCCGCACAAATCAATCGTTGGGGGAGTAGCATAAATTGGCCCGTGGAAACCTGCCTTCACCAGGCGCGGTATCCATCCAGAATGATCGAGGTGGGCATGGGTCAGCACGACGGCGTCGATTTCGTGCGCGGGAATCGGCGGATCCTGCCAGTTACGCTCGCGCCACTCCTTCGGCCCCTGAAACATTCCGCAATCAATGAGTGTCTGAAAGCCGCTGTTTCCGCTGGAGTCGGAACCGGTGTTGATCAGGTGCTTGGAACCGGTAACCGTGCCGGCCGCGCCAAGAAATTGAATGTAGGCCAAACTTTCCTCCGAACGATGACAGTTGAATTGAGACATTGAAGCATTGAAACATTGATTCATTAAGCCGTGATTCCAAGTTCAACGGCTCGGCTCAACGGCTCGGCTCAACGGTTCAATGACTCAATGATTCAATGACTCAATGATTCAATGGCTCAATCTTATAAGTGTTGTTGCCCATGTCGCTCTCCGGAACGCTGCCGTCGTTGACCTTCACTTCCTGAGGCGGCGAAGGAACTTCAATCCGAACCGATGCTTTCGACTTGGCGTGAACCTCGAGCCGCCTGGTGATCTCTCCGGCTTCGAATCGCACCGTCACTGGCACTTCGGCGCCTGCGTCTCCGAGATTCTCTATCGTGATGCTAACGATACCTCCGCCGTTGACGGTCAGCCGTGGATAGGCAGATTCCACGCGAAAGTCCGGCAATCCTCGGTCACGATAGACCCAATCGTCAAAGAACCATTCCAGATCGCGCCTGCTCTGCGCTGCGATCAGGCGCTGCACGTAGGCGGGTTCTTTGTCCTGGTCTGCATGGTATGCCGACAGCGCCCCCTTCAGTGCTGCTTCGCCAACCATGTCCCGCAACATCCACCACACGTACATCGCTTTACTACGATAGAACTCCTCGGCGCCCGTGTTGATGAGGGATTCATTGGCCGCCTCATTCTGGCTGGGTGCTGCGAGTGCTTTCTCGGCGTCCGCGATCGCGGTGCGGTGAAGCCCCATAAAATCCAGTGCGGCCTGGCGTCCACTCTGCTGTTCGCGCTCCAACCCCTGGGCAAAATGCGCCAGTCCTTCGTAAATCCATGGACGCGGTGAAAAGAACGCCGCATGAGTGAGTTGATGGATCGCGGTCAGTTGATACAACCGGAAATCGTCGCCGCTAAGCGGCGTCAGCAACATATTGCCGCTTTCGAACGGAGCAGCTTCGGGATCGGCCAGTTCGGCAACTTCTGCCTTTTGTCTTGGGGCGCCGAACCATTCCGTTACCAGAGGAACAGCCAGGTCCGTCGCCAAAGCGTAATCCTCAGCACTGGCCTTGTGTTCGGGCAGGTGATAAATCGTGACTGTCTGGCGGTCGAGCAATGAATATAGACCGACTGCAAATGCAGGCGCGCTCAGATCGAGCGGCCCATACGAACATTCGACTGCTGGAAACCTGGGACTTCCACCTCTCGCGTCCTGCCGCAGCATCTTGCCATTGCAAAACACGCTGGGGGAAGCGGCGTTGCCCGGCAGAGGCGGCAAACTTAGCGTAATCGTGGCCTTTGCTTCTGTCTCGCGCGCCTTCCAACGCCGCAGCGTCTCGAACACGCTGTTCCCCTCCGCTAGACTAGCTGCCTCCGTCGCCACCGGGTACCAGACCACATATCCAATTCCGCGCACGGCCGTGAACGCTTGGCTGATCTGGTCCCAATCGCTGTGCTTGGCCTTGTCTTCCGGCACTCCGATTCGCGTCAGCCGCGTCGTATCAAGGGGAACGACTCCTTCGTACCCGACGTCCAGTTCGACCGTGTCCTTTGGTCGAACCTCGTGCGGCAGAGCCACAATCGCCTCGGAAAGTGCGCCCGTATGATCGATGTCGGAAGTGTATTCGTGAGTGGTGAACTGCGCGGGTTCGCCGTCAACCTGGATTGACCTCCAGTCTAGGCTAGAGGAAATCTGCAGGGCGAGATTCTTCTGAGGAGAGTCCGAGTCATTCCGCAGCGTGATCTTGCCGCGCACTCCCAGGCGCTGCTGTTCGGGTTCGACTCGCACATCCAGACCGTACTGGGTGAATGTGAACGCTTCGCGATCCAGGGCAGAAGCCGAAACAATCGAACCACAGAGGACACTGAGGACGCAGAGGAATTTCATTGTGCCTTTTTCCGCCGCTGCCGCACGACTTCGTATAAGACAACCCCTGCCGCCACCGACACATTCAACGATGGCACCTTCCCCAGCACAGGAATCGAAACCAGAAAATCGCATTTCTTGGCCACAAGATCGTGAACGCCCTTCCCTTCCGCGCCCAGCACAAGCGCGCAGTCCATGTTGTAGTCGAGCGAGTCGTAGGATTGCGACCCACGCTCGTCCAGGCCGACGGTCCACAAGTTTTTGGACTTCAATTCTTCCAGAGTGCGGGCAATGTTGGTGACTTTGGCGATGGGCAAATGCTCGCTCGCCCCGGCGGACGCTTTCGTCACAGTCGCGGTCACTCCTGCAGCGCGGCGTTCCGGGATGACTACGCCGTCTGCACCGGCAGCGTCCGCGGTACGAAGAATCGCACCCAGATTGTGCGGATCCTCCACACCGTCCAACACAACTACCAAGGAATACTGCCCGCGTTTAGCGGCGACCACATCATCGAGATCGTTGTACTGCTTCGCCGAGGTAACCGCGACCACTCCTTGATGCGCGTTGTTCCCAGCCATGCGGTCAAGTTCTGCACGCCCAACAAATCGCACAGCAACCCCCTGCCGCCGGCACTCCTCAACCACCCGCTGCAGGCGCAGGTCGTGCCGCTCTTTCGCGATTCCGACCCAGGCGAACGCACGCCCACGCGCCTTCAGCGCCTCGGCCACGGAATTGATGCCGTAGATGTAATTCATGAAGAATCAGTTTACTGCTTCGGGCTGAAACCAACACGTTCGCACGCCCTCGTCGGTCCGAAATCCCCCACACTCGCACGAATGCTAGACTGAAAAGCGGAGGTGCGGTTGCCCGACGTCTACATTCTCTCTGCCGTTCGCACGCCGATTGGAAAATTCGGAGGCTCATTAGCGTCAATGGCCGCGGCCGACATGGGCGTGGTCGCGGCTCGAGCCGCCATCGAGCGCGCCGGGGTTCGTCCTCATCAAATTGAAGAAACAATCTTCGGCAACGCCCGCCAGGCCGGCGGAGGACCCAATCCTGCCCGCCAGATCTCCATCCGCAGCGGGGTTCCCCAGGAAACTCCTGCATACACCGTGAACAAGGCGTGCGCGTCGGGCATGAAGTCCATCGCACTGGGCTATCAAGAGATCGCGACCGGCAATCTGGATTGTGTCCTGGCTGGCGGAACCGAGTCCATGTCCCGCCTGCCGTATTACCTCGATGGCGCGCGGTGGGGCTATCGGCTGGGCAATCAGGAACTCGTGGATGGCATGTATCGAGACGGATTTTTCTGCCCTTTGGCGAAAATGGTGATGGGCGAAACCGCCGAACTGCTGGCGGAACAGTACAAGATCACGCGAGAAGAACAAGATGAATATGCTCTCTGCTCGCAGACCCGCGCCGCAACTGCCATCGACACCGGACGATTCAACCAAGAAATCGCGCCCGTGACTCTTGAAAGTAAGAAAGGCCCGCAAACCTTCGCCCGCGACGAGCATCCTTTTCTCGGAGCCACACTGGAAAAGATGGCCAAACTGTCCCCGGTATTCTCGCAGGCCGGAACGATCACTGCCGCGAACTCTTCCGGCATCACCGACGGCGCCGCGGCGGTGATCCTGGCGAGTGAAGACTTCGCGAACAAGAACAATCTTAAACCGCTGGCCCGAATTCTGGCGGTGACTTCAGCGGGTGTCGACCCGCGAACCATGGGCATCGGTCCGGTTCCCGCATTGCGCAAGCTGGAGCAGAAAAATCGGCTCCCTCTGGACGGTTTCGACTTGGTCGAGTTGAACGAAGCGTTTGCCGCGCAAGTCATTGCCTGCGACCGGGAATTGCATTTCGATCGCGCGAAGCTCAACGTGAATGGCGGCGCCATCGCGCTCGGCCATCCCATCGGCTGCACCGGCGCTCGTATCACGGTTACGCTGTTGCACGAGATGCTCAAGCGCAAGTCCAGACGGGGGGTGGCGACGCTGTGCGTCAGTGGTGGAATGGGCATGGCCCTGGCCCTGGAAAATGTGGGCCCGTAGAGTGAGCAATAATGATTGTGATCCTGAGCAAGCCTCTGAGCAAGCCTCTTTTGCGCAGCGAAGGATCGGGGCGAGCCGCGCGCTGCGTCGCGTTCTCCGCGACGCAACAATCGCGCGTTTGGCTCGCTTCCCTGAAAACTGACCAAGCCTGTCCTTGGGCTGTTGCATGATTTCTGTTATTCTTCATCGTCGCAAGATTGCTGGATAAATTGCTCACCCAGGAGGCAGCTGTGACACGCCGAATCTTCGTCCGAGTGTTATGCCTTGTGCTGTTTTCCCTTACTCCGCTTTTTGCACAAGAAGAATTTTCCGGTGACTTCATCGAGACCAGCGGCAACAATCCCGGTACCGTGGGCAAGATGTACGTCGGCAAAGACAAATTGCGCTTTGAATCGGAGCGGAAGGCTGGTAACGCGGCAGTGGTCCTCTTTAACTACACCACGCAAACCGCGGACATTCTTATGCCGGAGCGAAAGATGTACATGGAATCGAACGCCCATCAGCTCCCCGGTCCACAACGGAGCTGGAATTTCTTTCGCACTCTGGATGTGGACAACGCCTGCGCAGACTGGCTGAAAATGGTCCGCAAACCCAACGGAACTTGCCACAAAGTGGGCAACGACACGGTCAACGGCCGCAGCACGGTGAAGTACGAAGGAACATCGACCAGCGGGGAGGTAAGCACTTTCTGGCTGGACCGGAGCCTGCGATTCCCGATTAAGTGGGAGTCGAAAAGCAACAGTGGCGAGATGAAGAACATCAAAGAAGGCGCGCAGCCGGCGAGCTTGTTTGAAGTCCCGAGCGACTATCAGAAGTTTCAGATGCCGATGGGAATGCCGGGCATGCCGCCTCGTCAGTAGTGCGTCCGTCACGTTGACGCTCGGGGCACGCCGTTACTATACTTCTTGCTGAATGCTGGAGAAGGAATGTCCTTATCCGCTGTAATCGTGGACGACGAACAGCTCGCCCGCGACGAACTCGCCTTTCTGCTGAAAAATGTCGGCGATGTCGACGTTGTCGCCCAAGGTAAAAACGGCCTCGAGGCCGTCAGCCTGATCCGTGAACACAACCCCGACTTGGTTTTCCTCGATGTACAAATGCCGGGGCTCGATGGCTTCGGCGTCATCAAGAAACTGCTCGATCGAAGAGTCCCACTGCCGAAAATCGTGTTTGCCACCGCTTTCGACCAGTATGCAGTGAAAGCATTTGAAGTCAACGCGGTGGACTATCTGCTCAAACCCTTCGACAAGAAGCGGGTGGCGCAGTCGGTGCAGAAGGCGCGAGCCAAAGTCGAGAGCAGCAGCTCATCTTCCGACAAAATAGAGACTCTGGTACGGATGCTGGAATCCCAGAAGCCGCAGACGTCCAAGCTCCTGCTGAAGGCCGCCGGCCGCCTGTTCCTGGTAAACCAGAAAGACATTTGTTTCGCTTCCATCGAGGATGGCATTATCACCGTGGTAACCTCTGGCCCCAGCGGCATGGAAGGACAATCCAACTGCCGCACGCTGGAGGAGTTGTTGGACAGCCTCGACCCGAACCTTTTCTGGCGCGCGCATCGCTCCTACCTGGTCAACATCAACCGCATCAAGGAAGTGGTTCCTTGGTTCAAGAGTTCCTATCAAGTGCGCCTGGACGACAAGAAGCAGACCGAAATCCCAGTGAGCCGCGCCCAGACCAAGCGCTTGCGGGAACTCTTTGGGCTCTGACCGTAAGTGTTGGCAACGCAGTAACCACTGTCGTGCATCCACGTCTAACTGTGGTATACCTGGAATTACAGGCGAGGTGAGGCGTTCGTTTTGATTTCAACTCGACCAAAATCACGCAGACACACACACATCGCATGGTTGTCTTTGTTGTGTGTTGTGCTGATCGCCTGCACCGGCGTTGTCCAAGCCGTCCACGTACACTCCGACAGTTCCAAGCTTCCCAGCCATGAATGTTCGATTTGTGCGGTGGCACATTCCGGAGTGCTCACGAATGCGGTATACCGGCCAGTTCCAGTCTTAGTCCGAACCGTTTTGGTGGCGTCCTTACTCCCCACCTTCAGATCTTCAGGCTTTGTTTCTTCTCAGCATATCCGCCCGCCTCCGTCGGCTTAGGGTCAGGAAAGAATCGATCGGAGCCTCATCCGGCTCGTCTTCACCCTAAATTCTTTTGGAGGAATCATGCTGGCTTCTTATCAGAAGGCGCTTTATGCGGCTTTTGCAGTGGTTTTCTATTTGGCGCTTGGTCTTCATGCCAACGCCCAGTCCATCGGCGGAACAGTAACGGATCCCACTGGCGCGGTTGTCCCGAATGCCACAGTTGCGATCCATAACCCCGTTAGCGGATACATCCGTTCTACCAGCACCGACACTTCGGGAAAGTTTAGTTTTACGAACATCCCGTTCAACCCTTACCATTTGACGGTTACAGCTCCGGGATTCACGTCATACGTTCAGGACGTGCAACTCCGCTCGGGAGTGCCGCTGGATGTTCCGATCAAGCTGCAAGTTGAGGGGTCAGCCACCGCGGTCACAGTCGAAGCGGAAGGGGGTGATCTGATTGAGAACGATCCGATTGCTCACACCGATGTGGACAAGAACCTGTTCGACAAGCTTCCTCTTGAAAGTCAATCCTCGTCGCTAAGTTCCCTGGTTACGCTGGCCACCGCCGGAGTTGCGGCTGATTCGAACGGCCTTTTTCACGGATTGGGGGATCACGCTGAGAACTCATTCTCGCTCGATGGCCAGCCCATCACCGACCAACAGAGTAAAGTTTTTTCCAACCAGGTGCCCCTGGACTCTGTCCAGTCGCTAGAAGTTATTCAGGGCGCGCCACCCGCCGAATACGGCGGAAAAACAAGCTTGATCATCAATGTGACCACGCGCTCTGGTCAAGGCACGACCACGCCCCACGGTCAGGTGACGGCTTCCTACGGCTCTTTTGGCACATCCAATATGGGATTCAACCTAGGCTATGGCGGCCCAAAGTGGGGAAACTTCATTAGCGCGAACGGTCTGAACAGCGGCCGATTCCTCGATCCACCGGAGTTCGCCGTGATGCATGACAAAGGGAACGAAGAGAACATTTTCGACCGGGTGGACTATAAATTCTCGGCCGCGGATTCCGTTCTCCTGAATTTTGGTTACACCCGTTCATGGTTTCAAAATCCGAATTCCTTCGACCAGCAGTTTCATAATGTCAACGGCGCTGGTGTGCTGACCGATCCCTTCGGCAATCCACTGGGCGTGACCGATCAGGTTTCGCAAATCAAGACCTTTAACATTGCACCGATGTGGACGCACTTGCTCAGCTCATCCACCGTGTTTGCCTTTGGCGGCTACGTGCGAAGAGATCAGTACAACTACTATCCCAGCGCTAACCTTTTTAACGATTTAGCTCCAGACCTGCAAAGCGAAACTGTCGCCCAAAACAGGAAGCTCACCAATGCCGGCCTTCGCTCCAGTCTGTCCTACGTGAAGGGCATTCACAACGTGAAGTTGGGTGCCGTATACCAGCAGACCTTTCTCGACGAAAATGACCACATCGGAATTGTCGATCCGACCCTTCTTCCCGGGCTAAAGGATGCGAACGGGAACCCCTGTTACAACACGATAACCCACCAGCCCATCGATGCTCCATGCACGACTTTGTTCCCTTACGACCTGACGCAGCCCGGCGGAGGCACACGGTTCGCTTTCGCCGGTCACACCGACGTCAAAGAGTTGGCGCTCTACCTCGAAGATTCCATCACCACCGGGAACTGGTCCTTCAATCTGGGCCTCCGCGGCGATTTCTACAACGCACTCAGTCGAGACCGGCAAGCGGAACCTCGTGTGGGCGTCGCCTACAACATCAAGCCGACGAACACGGTGCTGCGCGTTTCTTATGCTAGAACTCTGGAGAGTCCGTTCAACGAGAATCTGATCATTGCCAGCACGGGCTGCAACATTCCGTTCCTTGCCACGCTTGTGCCGCCACCTGGCGTCCCGTGTAACTCGGGAGCGATTCGTCCCGGCTATCGCAATGAATTCCACGCCGGCCTGCAACAAGCATTTGGACGATATCTGGTCGTGAGCGGGGATTACATTTGGAAGTACACCCACAATGGCTACGATTTCGGCAATGTGGGCGCCACGCCGATATACTTCCCGATTGAGTGGACGAAATCCAAGATCCCCGGATTCGCCCTTCGCGTGAGCGTGCCCAATTACCACGGATTCTCGGCGCTGGTGACGATGTCGAGCGTGGCGGCGCGATTCTTTCTACCGCAGGTCGCCGGGCTGCCCATTATCCCTCCCGCGACGGGAGTATTCCGCATTGACCATGACGAACTTTTCAACCAAACGACTCACCTGGAATACCAGCCGTGGAAGCGTGGGCCGTGGTTTGGGTTCAACTGGCGATATGACAGTGGCCTCGTCGCCGGAGCGACGCCATGCTACGACCCTCTAACCGCAACTTGTGCAGGGGCATCAACTACGCTGAACGGCCAACCGGCTATAAATCTAATTAACACCATCAGCGGTCTGCCATTGACCGCGGATCAGGAGTTTCAGGCTGGGTTCACCTGCAACGGCGTGCATGCCACACCGTTCCAACCTTTGCCCAGCGTATGTCTTGCATCACAATTCGGATCGACGCTGATCAAAGTGCCGGCGCCGGGGACCGAGAATGACGACCACAATCCGCAGCGCATCCAGCCGCGAAGCCTCTTCGACGTTAGTGTCGGTCACGATAATTTGTTTCGCGGCGACCGGTACAAAATCAGCCTCCAACTCACGGCGATCAACGTGACTAACAAGTATGCGTTGTATAACTTCCTTTCAACCTTTAGCGGGACACATTATGTGACGCCGCGAACTCTCACTGCTCAGATTGGGTTCCACTTCTAAGCCGGCATTCCTGCCGGCGCAAGGGGACAGCACGATCAAAGCCGGCTGCCCCTTGCTCCGAACAGGTGGGTGCATGCTCCTCACGACAGCGAGGGGGGTGACGGCCGGGGAGGAGGGCCGGCCGTCAACCTGGGCTGCAAGCGATACCTACGCAGCCAGTGCTTCCAAAGCCGTTCGATTGCGGATCACCAGTGTCGAGCCGTCCAGACGGATGAACTCCTTCTTCTTCAAATCACTCAGCAATCGAGTGACCGTCTCGCGGGAGGATCCGATCATCTGTGCCATCTCTTCGTGCGTCAAGCTCGCCCGAATACGGATTTCCGATGACTCAAACTCTTCCCGGCCCGGCGTCCAGGAGAGCAACAATCTTGCCAACTTGCCGGCGGAGGATCGGGTCAGAACCAAATCGTGGATGTCCCGGTATGCCGACTGGAATTCCCGGCTTAAGGCCAGAGATGCGTGAAGTCCTAACTCTCCACTCTTTTCCATGAGCCGGAGCAGGGCTTCGCGTTCGATCAGGTTCACCTGGCAGGGCCCGATGGTCTCGGCAGTCAGTTCAAAGGGTTCACCGGCTATCACAGCGCTTAAGCCCAGGAACTCGCCGGCTTCTGCGATTTTCAAAATGAGTACTTTGCCTTCGCGCGAAGTAGTCGAGAGTTTGGCCTTACCGGAGCAGAGTACAAACGCACCCCGCGGCGTCTGCCCTTCGACAAACAGGAGGGTGCCTCCGGGGTAGGTGCTCAAGTGGCTGGTGCCGCCCAGCAACTTCAGGCCCTCGGCAGAGAGGGCGCAAAACCAGTGTTCTCTTCGCAACTTGCAGTTGAGACAACTCTCAGTGATTTCCAAGCCATAGGGGGTGTTCATTGCCGCCACCTTGCCCGCGCCTGGTTCAACGGGCTCGGCCAGGCGTACACCTGGCCGGCGAAGACGACTCCGGGCCCGGCGCAAGTCCCTGACCAGGAAGCGTGCATTCTCTGTTCGGGCGAGCAAGTCCGCGGCGATGGCACGCGTACTGGAATCCCACGATCGCAAGCACTGCACCAATTCCCAACCCGCAGTGGCGTCGCCCTGTTGATGCCATAGCACACCGCAAGCAAGCAGATATAGGGGATCGCAACAAGTGCTCTGTGCCGGGGCATGACTTCGATTCACCTCGCGTCGCCCGCAATCGCCCGGCCTTGCGATATCTGCGAGAACAGGCAAGGGCAACCAGTGCCCCTGCCCACCCGCATCGCTCCCCAGCTGGGCGCTTCCATTCCCAGGGAAGATCGCGACATCTCGGCGCCGACCCGGGGCGTCCGTTTGCGCTAACAAAGCTCTCTCCTCGCAGGCACCGAGAGGCACAAATCCGGACTTCTTGCAGGACGCCTCGTTCGGTTCACTAGCCTGACTACCCCACAGAGTGGAGATCAATCGATCTATCTGGCAGCCCAAGTTCCAAACTGGACCATGCTGCCAAGTTGCAGCAATGATTGGATACATCGCCGCCAACTGTATTGGAATTCGGGATTCCGGAGGACGGAAATGACGACGCTCCGGCGGAATGCCGACCCATCGTCACCAGAGACTAGGATTGCGGACCTACGATGTGGAGTTGTCAGTTCTGGTACTCTTCCCGCGTAATGCCCATTTTCTGCATTCTGGACTGCAGGGTGGTCCGCTTCATTCCCAGGCGGGCAGCGGCTCCGTGCAGTCCGGCGATCACGCCTCCCGTTTCTCGCAGCACACGGAGAATGTGTTCCCGTTCTAGACCTTCCAAGGTGAAATTTTGCGAAGTCCCCTCATAGGGAGGTATCAACTCGGCCAAGGGCACCTTCAAGGTCGTTCCCTCGGAAAGAATTAGGGATCTCTCGATGAAGTTCTCCAGTTCTCTCACATTTCCGGGCCACGTCCAGTAAGCCAAGGCATTCATGGTCTCGGTGGGGATGTTTTCGATGTGTTTGTTCATCCTACGAGAGAACTTCTGAACGAAGTAGCGCACCAGCAGGGGGACGTCTTTCCCCCGTTCGCGCAGGGGCGGCATTTGCACCGGGAATACACGCAGGCGATAGTACAGATCATCACGGAACTCGTGGGCCGCCACACTTTTCGCCAAATTGCGATTCGTGGCTGCAATCAGACGCAAGTTGACATGGATCGTCCGCACCCCGCCCAGCCGCTCGAACTCCTGATCCTGCAGCACCCGCAGCAGTTTCGGCTGCAGTTCCAGCGGAATTTCTCCCACCTCATCCAGAAACAGCGTTCCCTTGTCGGCCAGCTCTAAACGCCCGATCTTCTGGCTGATGGCTCCGGTAAACGCGCCTCTTTCATGCCCGAAAAGCTCGCTCTCCAGCAGACCGGTGGGAATGGCGGCGCAGTTCAGCTTGATGAAACTGGCGTCCTTGCGGGAGCTCATGCGGTGAATGGCGCGCGCGATCAGTTCTTTGCCGGTTCCCGTCTCTCCCAGGATCAAGACCGTCGCATCCTGGGGCGCCACGGTGCGAACTTGGTCCAGCACTTGTCGGAGGGCTGGGCTTTCCCCAATGATTTCTTCAAAGCCGAGGACGGAACGAATTTCGTCTTGCAGATAGAGCTTTTCATGCTTCAGCTTGGCGGTAAGGTCCGCGATTTCGCGGTATGCCTGGGCACTGTCCAGAGCGGTGGCAACCTGGTTTGCCACTTGCTTCAGGAAACTGATGTCCTCGTGGTCAAACGCGTTATCTCCCGTACTACCCAAGTTCAAGGTCCCCAAGCTGCCCTTCCGGTGGATGATCGGTACACAACAAAGAGATTGGATTCCCTCGGCCAGCATGCGAGTTCCCAGGCTGGAGCCCGCCAGTTCCTGGCGATTGAAGATCTCTGGTTCGCCGTGGAGAAAAGACGGCCCGCAGAGTGGCTCTACCAGGGGCAGGCGGGTATCGAGTTCGATCACCTGCCGAGATCGTGGCGAGCCCAGCGCACATACGTGTAAGCATCGAGTCGCCTCCTCATGAAGCGCTAAGCTGGCAAAGTTGTGCCTGACCACTTTGTTCAGCATTTCTGAGATTTCTGGAAACAGGTCGCGCACGTCCAGGCTGGGAATCAACGCATTGCCGATTTCCAGCAGCGTGTCTGTCCGCTCTTTCTCGCGCAGGAATGCCGTGCGCATCACCGCGTTCTCAATCGCAAGCGCCACCAACTCCGCCACACTCTTCAGCAACCGGACGTCGCTTTCCGCGTAGCTCTGCCTTTGGGAACTGCCCAGCCCCAAAGTTCCCAGCTTTTCTTGCGCCGTCGTGAGAGGTATCGCGCAGTAGGATCGTATTCCGTGGCGTCGGAGGATCTCGCGTACCGCGGAAAAACGAGTTTCTGCCTCTAGGTCAGATATGATGAGTGGCTGCTGGTTCTGCCACACCCACTCGCCGGGCGAATCTTCCCCTGGCACTTCGGAGGGCGCATGAGTGGGCTTGCCGTCATGCCAAGTGTGCAACCGCATCACATTCTTCGCGCGGTCGTACAAGGAAAAGCTGGCGAGTTCGAACAAAATTACTTGGCGCAATCGGAGAGCGAGTTCGCTCAGCAACTCGGGCAGCGCACACTGGTGCGCCACCAGATCGGCCATCTGGAGCAGTGCTTCGTAACGGCACAGATCGCCTTCGAATTCGAAGTGGCTATCAGGAACCATTTGCACGAGTCCTTTCAGCTACGCCCCCCTCGAGCAAACTTCCCACGTAATCCGACCAGAGATTACTTAGATCATAGACACGAAATTGATCATCCCGCAAGGAGATTTGCCAGCCCGATCCCCTTCCGGGAAAAGCCGATAGACCTAGCAGCCTAGCACCGTGCAGAGTTCAATTCTATTCGACGTTGGTAAAGCCCTGGGTTACCTTGGTAAAGGCGTGCTCGGAAAGGTCAAGCGACTTTACTACGAGGGATTCTCATCTTCCCTGCCATTCTGACCAGCTCAGCCACGGAAGCAGCGCCCATCTTTCGCATGAGCTGGCTGCGGTGGACCTTGACTGCTGCCTCGCTGGTGCCAATTTCGGCTGCGATTTGTTTGTTGAGCAGACCGTGTACCACCAAAGGCAACACTTCCCGCTCGCGAGGGGTCAGCGCTGCAAATCGTTCCAGCAGCATCGCAGTTTCCGCCTCTTCGTGGCGTCTTTTGCGATCCTTCTCCAGCGCCACCTGAATTGCATCCAACAGATCCTGGTCGCGGAACGGCTTGGTCAGGAACTCGACGGCTCCTGCTTTCATGGCCCGCACCGACATGGGAATGTCGCCGTGGCCCGTGATAAAGATGATCGGAACGTGAATGTTGGCCTCGGCTAATTCGCGCTGGAAATCGAGCCCGCTTTTTCCCCGCAGCCTGACATCCAGGATGAGGCAACTGGGCACATCTGGCCGCTTCTGGCTCAGAAATTCTTGGGTTGAGCTGAAGGGCTCGGGCTGGTAACCTTCGGAGCGGATCAAGCTGCCGAGCGAATCGCGGGTCGATGCATCGTCATCGATGACGAACACGACGCTATGCGACTTGGTCATGGGCACTCTCCGCCTCAGGCAAGATGAATTGAAAAACAGTTCCGTGGGGAGATCCGGAGCCAGCCCAGAGGCGGCCGCCATGAGCTTCAATGATGGAGCGGCTGATCGATAGTCCCATCCCAATACCTTGGGGCTTGGTGGTAAAGAACGGTTCGAAGACGCGGTCTGTCTGCTCCGGGTCGAGGCCCTTCCCAGAATCTTGAACCTGAATCACCACACCATCGGCGCACTTCGCTGACTTGACGAATAACTCCCGCGGCCGATCCATGACCATGCTCATCGCATCAATGGCGTTCAGGATCAGGTTCAGCATGACCTGCTGCACCTGGACGCGATCGCCGAGCACCGCGGGAAGATCGGCCACCAGCTCGGTCTTCAGGGTCACGCCGCCCCTTAGAAGTTCGCTGTTGACCAGAAGCAACACTTCCCGGATCACGTCATTTCCATCCAGGGGCCGCAGTTGAGGCGGCGCCTTCTGGAGCAGCGCACGAATCCTTTCGATCACGCCGCCGGCGCGATTCGCCTCCCGAACCGTCCTGGTCGCGGATTCCCGGGCCTCGTCCAGGTTTGGCGGTTGTGCCGCGAGCCAGTGCAGCACGGCACTCGCATCGGTGGCCACCGCAGCAAGGGGTTGGTTGATGTCATGGGCGATGGATGCCGTCAACTCGCCCATGGCGGCGATTCGATTCATCCGGGCCAGTGCGATCCCCGATTCCAGCAGAGCTTGCTCGTTCCGTTTGCGTTCGGTGATGTCACGGGCTACGGACACCCAGTACATTCGGTCAAGCTGAACCTGTTTGATGCTGACTTCCACCGGGAACGTCGATCCATCCTTGCGCCGGTGACGACTCTCGAAGATGGCAGATCCTGAACTCTCCAACTCCGCGTTAACCCCTGCCTGCCTAGACTGATCAAGATTGGGATCGATATCGAAAACTCTCATAGACAGAAGTTCTTCGCGAGTGTAACCCAGATCTATGCAGGCCCTACCATTGATATCAATGAAGCGGAGCGTTTCCGGATCAACCACCTCAATGGCATCATTGGATTGGTCAACCAACATCCGGAAGAGCCTCGAGGATTTTTCCGCTCGCACCCGGTCGGTGATATCGTGAGCCATACCACGGACGATGGGCGACGGCACGCCCTCGGTGCGAAGCGTGTTGTTGTATTCCCAGATCCTGCGCTCTCCGGTCCGCGTCATGACTGCCATCACGCCCTTGTCCATGCCGAAGGTCTTGATTCTGGCCAGATACGCGTCGAACTGTTCGCGATATTCAGGCGCGATCAATTCCCGCATCGGGATTTTCAACAGTTCGGCGACTTCATACCCCAGGATGCGCGTTGGAGCCGGATTCGTCGAGAGTAGATTTCCCTCCAAATCATGGGTGCACAGCAAGTCGTGGCTATGTTCGACCAGGTCGCGGCATCGGTCTTCGCTGTCTCGCAGGGCTCGTTCCGCCCGCTTCCGCTCGCTGATATCACGGATGGCGCTCGAAACCAGCACGCCTTCTTCTGTCTGCAGTGGGCTCAGGCTGATCTCTACCGGGAACTCGTACCCTTCCTTATGCAAGCCATACAGTTCCAGACCGGCCCCCATCGGCCGTGCTCGAAGCTCGGCGAAGAAGTCCGTCCGGTGGCCCGTGTGCCGACTCCGGAAAAGGTCTGGCACAAGCATCTCAATTTCTCGTCCCAATAGTTCCTCCCGCCGATAGCCGAACAACCTTTCCACTTGGGCATTGACGAGCACTATCTTGCCCTCGCGATTCACCACTATCACTGCGTCCGGGGCCGCCTCCAGCAGCCCACGGAATTTGCCTTCCGCCGCTTCCGCAGCCTTCGCGGTTTGAACCAGAGAGAGGATTTGTGGAACCGTGAAGGGAAGCAGCACGGCCGTCGCCACCGATACCAAAGCCGTGACCACCTTGACGCTTGCGGAAAGCACGTAAACTGGAACCCAAACGGTAAACACCTCCATGAAATGCGTGCCACCACAGGCAACGATGAACAAGCCGAACGCCAGAAACATCCACTGGAAAGGTATGTCGCGGCGTCCTTTCTGAACCAGGTAAACAAGCGTTGCGGAAATCGTGAAGTAGGACAGACCAATGAGAGAGTCAGCAATCACATGAGTCCACACCAATCCCGACCTGCCGAGGTAGCAATACCGATGGGGCAAGAAATTCGAAGCCAGAATGCGCCCGGCAAGAGCCGGCCAGATCAGGAATGGACCGACAGCAATCGCCACCAGTGCGGCCATCCCATAAAGCACTTGACTCGTGGGAAATTGCGGCGGTTTAAACAGTCCAGAGGTGATTGCGGGTGTGGACATACGGCCTCCTGCCGATGAGTTGCTCGAGTTGTCGCGCCTCCAGTTAGTTTTATGCTGGAAGAGTGGAACATAACGACTCGGTCCGGGCTGGGAATGCGTCTCGCCGGACCAAGGGTGAGCGGCCAAAAACCTGCGGCTATGAATGATCCAGTCTCTTGGAAAGCTCGGAAATCCGTCGCGGCAGGCGGGGACAGGGGACAAGAATCTCCCCTGCGGGCACGGGAGCGTCGCAGCGGCAATCTCGATTCGAAGTGGCGGCGAGGGCCCATTTGCGCAAGTCCGAAGGTCCGTCCCCCTCCTCGAACCTTGACGCAAAAATTGTTGAAACCCGGTTGCCGTAAATAATAAACGGGATTCTGAGCAGCGCAAGAGGATTTGTTGGTGCCCTTAAGTTTCCTGACCCGAGGTCAGAACTTGGGGATGCCGGTTCTTTCGTGGCAGAAGCGACACCTCTATAATCTCTGGAGTGGCACGAGGATGGGAGAGCAAGTCGGTCGAAGAACAGCAGGCGGAAGCGACATCAACTCCGGCCACGCACAAGCCACCACTTACCCCCGAGCAGTCTGCACACGAACGCGAGCGGCAGGGCCTGATCTTGTCCCGCAAGCGTGTGCTTCAGCAACTTGGAACCGCTCAGAACCCGCGCCACCGCAAAATGCTGCAGGACGCTCTGGCCGATCTGGATGCGCAGTTAGCCCGAGTGGGCTAAGTCGGTCGTGTCCCATACTTTGCGCGTTGCTGACGTATAATGTCGTTTGGTCCCCATGAAAGCTTACGTTTACGTTTCGCTGAAGAAGAGTGTTCTCGATCCCCAGGGAAAGACGATCCATGGCGCTCTGAAGAAGATGGGGTATAAGGGCCTGGAAGAGGTCCGCCAGGGCAAGTATTTCGAGATCACACTGGATGGCGGACTCAGCCGGGCTGAGGCGGAAGCGGAGGTTGGACGGATTGCCCGCGAGGTCCTGACCAATCCCGTCATCGAAGAATTCCGTTTCTCACTTGAGGATTAAGGAAGAAATTGTCATCCTGAGCGGAGCAGATTCTCCGCGAAGCGGAGAACCTGCGGAGTCGAAGGACCCCGGAAATGTTTGCGCCAGGATGACGCGGCGAGGCATTCTGAGAATGAGTTTGGGACCTGCGGAGAACTCCCTGCGATCTCTATCCGGGAGCAGCGAACTTGGGGTCCTTCGACTGCGTTGGCGTGCGCTTCGCGCACGACAACTTCGCTCAGGATGACATAAGGAGTAGGTTATGTGCGGCATTGTGGGATACGTAGGCAAGAAGCGCGTCGTTCCCGTCATCATTGACGGGCTGAGGCGCCTGGAATATC
This sequence comes from uncultured Acidobacteriota bacterium, assembly GCA_963770485.1. Taxonomy (GTDB): domain Bacteria; phylum Acidobacteriota; class Terriglobia; order Terriglobales; family Acidobacteriaceae; genus CAVVEC01. Next base: position 44,163 of record CAVYPX010000017.1, on the reverse strand, counting down.
GCGGCTACGATTCCGCCGGCATCGCAGTTTGCGGCAATGGCGAAGGTCTGCAGATCCGCCGCGCCGAGGGCAAGTTGCGCAATCTCGAAGAAGTCATTCGCCTCAAGCCCCTCGACGGCACCTACGGTATCGGCCACACTCGCTGGGCCACCCACGGCCGCCCCACAGAAGAGAATGCGCATCCCCATCGTGATTGCACCGGTAGCATCGTCGTGGTGCACAACGGCATCATCGAGAACTACGTCGCCCTGAAGAAGAAGCTGATCGAGGAAGGCCACCGTTTTACTACCGAAACCGATACCGAGGTGATCGCCCACCTCGTCGAGAAGTACTACCTCAAGACGGGAAATGGTCACAGACCTTCGCTGGAGGAAGCCGTGCGCAAGGCGGTGGGTCAATTGACCGGCGTGTTCGCTCTGGCGGTAATCGCGGTGGACGCCCCCAACAAGATCGTCGCCGCCCGCAATGGCCCACCGGCCGTCATCGGTTTGGGAAAAGACGAATATTTCGTTGCCTCCGACGTGCCTGCAATTCTCTATCACACCCGCGACCTGTTCTTTTTGGCCGATGGCGACCTCGCTGTCATTACTCCGGAAGGCGTGCAGCTCACCGACTTCAACGGACAGCCCATCGTGCGCCAAGTGCAGCACGTTACCTGGGACCCGATCATGGCGGAAAAAGGCGGGTTCAAGCATTTCATGCTCAAAGAAATCTACGAGCAGCCCCGGGCTGTGCGAGACACCACCTTGGGCCGGATTTCGCAGGAGACGGGCCACATTTTTCTGGATGAGATGGAAGTGACGGAGGCCGAGTTTAAGGCGGCGCAAAAGATTAACATCGCCGCCTGCGGCACCAGTTGGCATGCGGCACAGGCGGGCAAGTTCATGATCGAGCGCCTGGCGCGGATTCCCGTCGAAGTCGATTACGCAAGCGAGTGGCGCTATCGCGACCCCATCCTCGGGCCGGACACCCTGACCATGCTGATCTCCCAGTCCGGCGAAACCGCCGACACCATCGCCGCCCAGAGAGAAGCCAAGGCCAAGGGATCGAAAACTCTGGCCATTTGCAACGTGGTTGGTTCGATGATCACGCGCGAAGCCGCCGGTACGATCTACACGCATGCCGGCCCGGAGATCGGCGTGGCCTCGACCAAAGCTTTTACCGCTCAACTCACCGCGCTTTACCTGTTCGCGCTGTATTTGGCGGAGCTGCGGGGCACGATCAGCGATGAAAAAGCTCAAGAGGCCGTTTACGAACTCACCCGGCTTCCCGGCAAACTCGAGCACCTTCTGACCCATGAGGAAGACACCGAGGACTTGGCCAAAGAGTACGTCCGCTCCCAGGATTTCCTGTTCTTGGGGCGCGGCATTCATTACCCGATCGCGCTCGAAGGCGCGCTCAAGTTGAAAGAAATCTCCTACATCCATGCTGAAGGCTATCCGGCGGGCGAGATGAAGCACGGACCTAACGCGCTGATCGACGAAAACTTGCCGGTCGTAATTATCGCCACTCGGGCTCCGAACGATGAGCTTTCAGCCGTGCGATACGAGAAGACGATTTCCAACTTGAAAGAAGTAAAGGCGCGCTCCGGCATCGTCATCGCGCTCGCCACCGAAGGTGATGAGGAAATCAAAGAAGCGGCCGACCACGTACTCTACATTCCGCCGGCGCCGGAAGAACTGTCTCCGATTCTGGAGATCGTGCCCCTGCAGTTGCTGGCGTATCACATCGCGGTGCGGCGAGGGTGTGATGTGGATCAGCCGAGGAATCTGGCAAAATCGGTAACCGTGGAGTAATTCCACGCTGTCATCTTGAGCGGAGCCGTGCGATTCGCTCGCGAATCGCACGGCGCAGTCGAAAGATCCCTGCCAGGATTGTCCCTCTGAGATGCTTCTGGGAATTCTTCGTAGGGTTCGTCTTGCTCCCATGTCCAGACTCGCTTCATCTATAGGAATGAATGGCCCCCTTCCAAACTTTCGCCGCCAGCCTGGTCCGGTCCACCGTCCTCTCCGAACTCACCAAACATCTTGAGTTTGAAATGAAGAACGTCCCTCGCTTCGGCTTCGTCGCCGGCCAGTGGCTCTCTTTTAAGACGAACATGCTGGATGGCGAGGAGATCACCCGCGCCTATTCGATCGCTTCCCCGCCCGGCGACTACAACCGTTTTGCGCTCTGCCTCAACCGCGTGCAAGACGGCTTCATGTCCAATTTTCTCTGCGATATAAAGGAAGGCGACGAAATCGCCTGCCAGGGACCATTCGGGGACTTCATTCTTCGCCCGCCTATGCGCGACACCATCTTCATCGCCACCGGCACCGGGATCGCTCCCTTGAGGTCCATGCTGCATTGGTTGTTCGGATACAGCCTAGACGGGCGAGGACGCCTGCCCTCCACCAACACTCAATCCCGCCATCAGGGCAAGCAACTCTGGCTTGTCTTCGGCAATCGCACCGAAAACGACATCTACTATCACGACGAATTCCTGCGGCTCGCGGCCGACCATGCCAACTTTCATTACCTCCCAACCCTCAGCCGCGGAGATCCTGAGTGGATAGGGCTGCGAGGCTATGTCCAGGATCATGTGCCGGCAATTGCTCAGGGCCGCACTGACATGCATGCCTATATCTGCGGCTTGGAAAAAATGGTCAAAGCCAATCGCGAGTTGCTGCAGAGCCTGGGCTGGGATCGCAAGTCGATTCTGTACGAGAAGTACGACTAACGGCCCTCCATTGCTCGGTGGTATAATCGTCCAGAATCAATTAATTAGTTCGAGGAGATATGGGAACCACTCCCGATTCTGTACCACGGATCGTCTCGGCGCTGGCGGCACGGACTCAGTTGGGACAAATCATGCGGAGAGCCCGCGTCGAGCAGGCCCGCTTCGTTGTGGACCGTCGCGGCGAGCCGCAGGTGGTGATCATGGGCATCAAGGACTTCCTCAAGACCATTGTCCCGGAAAAGAAAGTGATCGCGGCCATTCGGGCCGCCTCCCGCAAGCACGGTAAGAACAAGCTCTCGATACGCGAGATCAACCGCGAAATTCGCGCTTACCGCCGCGATCGCTGTCTCTAAGAGCCGATGAAAAGAATCCGGGTTGTGCTGGACACAAATGTGGTTGTGTCGGCGCACTTGAATGCCGAGGGCTACGAGCGGCACGTGCTGGATCTCGGCCTCGCCGGCAAGCTGCAACTCGCGGCTTCTGAGGCAACTCTTGAGGAATATGAAGGCGTGCTGCGGCGGCCCAGGTTTGGCATCGCTCCAAAGCAGGTCAGCCGCTCTCTGCGCCTGCTTCGAAAAGCAGCGCGAATTGTGCGTCGTCGTCGCTACCTGGAAGTAACCCGCGACCCTGCCGACAATCGCTTTCTAGAGTGCGCCGATGCATCCAAGGCGGAGTATCTCGTTACGGGAAACAAGCGTCATTTCCCAAAGGAATGGCGGCAGACCCAGGTGGTCAATGCTCGAGAGTTGCTGGAGTGGGTTATTCCCGAACTGAAGCGGTAGTGGCGTTCCGGCGCCTCTTGGGAGTGCTACAATTACCCCGAATCGGCAAATTCCCGACACGTCACTTAGTTTGCCGAGCTTATTCCTGCCGGGCTGCCGAGAATCTCACACAGTAAAGGAGAGGCTTATGAAGAAACTGCTGCTGGCTCTCATGCTGTTGGCGCCAGTCCTGTTGTTTGCGCAAAGCCCTTTTGACGGAACCTGGGTCACGAACCTGAACACCGCCCAGCTTCCCTCAAAGCCGGAAATCTACGCTGTGGAGAAGGGGATGTATAGCTGTCCGACTTGTGTCCCCAAGATTGACGTGAAAGCTGACGGCACCGACCAAAAGGTGAGCGGCTCTCACTATTTCGACACCACCAGCGTCAAAGTTGTGGACGCCGCCACGATTGAGATCATTTCGAAGAAAGATGGCAAGACCGTCTACACGGAAACCGACACGGTTTCACCCGATGGCAATAACCTGACGGAAAAGTTCAGCGACCAAACGGGAGGCAACCCCGAGCCCGTCACCGGAGAAGAAACGCTCGCCCGCGTCAGCAAAGGCTCTGCCGGATCTCACGCGGTTTCCGGCTCCTGGCGCGCGCAGAAATTCTCTGACATGTCCAAGAATGGGCTCACCGTTACTTTTCAGGCGACGGACACCGGACTGAAAATGTCATCGGCTACAGGCCAGAGCTACGACGCCATGTTCGACGGAAAGGAATACCCGGTTCAGGGCGACCCTGGCAAAACCGTGGTCACGCTGAAGAAAATCGGCAAAGACACGATCGAGGAAACCGATAAACGGGACGGAAAAGTGGTAAGCGTGTTCCGCATGACGGTTTCAAAAGATGGGAAATCGATTAATGCCGTTGTCGAGGACAAAGAACGCGGCACGAAAGCTGTCTTCACCATGCAAAAGCAGGCGTAAGCGCATTGCGCGGGTGCGCATTCATGGACGCACCCGCATCCCCTTTCGAACCCGAATCCCCATAGGGTATTCCCGCATCTAAAACCTTGACAATGATTCACTCAACTCTTATCATGTCATGGAGCGCAATCATAACGACGTTGATTGCAAAGCACTTATAAGCAAAGAGAGGAACACTTATGAGCAAGATTATAGGAATCGACCTCGGAACCACCAACTCGGTTGTGGCTGTCATGGAAGGTGGCGAGCCGAAGGTTATTCCCAACGAAGAAGGCGGCCGCACGACTCCCTCGGTGGTCGGATTTACCAAGACCGGTGAGCGGCTGGTTGGGCAAGTGGCCAAGCGGCAGGCCATCACCAATCCGGAGAACACGGTTTATTCGATCAAGCGTTTCATGGGGCGGCGCTACGACGAAGTCAGCGAAGAAATGAAGATGGTGCCGTTCAAGGTCGTGCGCTCCGGAGACCACGTCGCCGTGGTAGCACAAGGCAAGGAATACACGCCGCCGCAGGTTTCCGCGATGATCCTGCAGAAGCTGAAGAAGGCGGCGGAAGACTATCTCGGCGAGAAGATCACCGAGGCGGTCATCACCGTGCCCGCGTACTTCAACGATGCCCAGCGGCAGGCGACGAAGGATGCCGGCCAGATCGCGGGCCTCGAGGTGAAGCGCATCATCAACGAGCCTACGGCGGCGGCGCTCGCTTACGGTCTCGACAAGAAGAAGGACGAAACCATCGCGGTTTACGACTTTGGCGGTGGCACATTCGATATTTCAATACTTGAAGTCGGCGAAGGGGTGATCGAAGTCAAAGCCACCAATGGCGACACCCACCTGGGCGGCGACAACCTCGACCAGCGCATCGTCGATTGGCTGATTGACGAATTCAAAAAGGACGAAGGCCTCGACCTGCGCGGCAAGGGCAACGAGATGGCGCTGCAGCGTCTGCGTGACGCCGCCGAGCGTGCCAAGATCGAGCTCTCCACCACCATGGAGCACGAGATCAACCTGCCCTTCATCACTGCTGACGCTGGTGGTCCCAAGCACTTGGTCAAGAAGCTGACCCGGGCCAAGCTCGAGTCGATGGTGGAAGACATCATTCAGCGCTCGGTCGGTCCGTGCAAACAGTGCATGAAAGATGCCGGCATTGATGCCAGCAAGATCAATGAAGTCGTGCTGGTCGGGGGTCAGACTCGTATGCCTCGCATTCAGCAGCTCGTGAAAGAGCTTTTCGGACGCGAAGGCCACAAGGGTGTGAACCCGGACGAAGTAGTTGCAGTCGGCGCGGCCATTCAGGGTGGCGTGCTCAAGGGCGAGGTCAAGGACCTACTGCTGCTTGATGTGACTCCGCTGACGCTGGCTATCGAAACGCTGGGCGGCGTGGCTACTCCGATGATTCCGCGCAATACCACGATCCCGACGCGCAAGACGGAGACATTCTCGACCGCAGCCGACAGCCAGACTTCGGTCGAAGTGCACGTGCTTCAGGGCGAGCGTCCCATGGCGGCGCAGAACCGCACCCTGGGCAAGTTCCACCTGACCGGCATTCCACCGGCTCCGCGGGGAGTACCCCAGATCGAGGTGACGTTCGATATTGATGCCAACGGCATCCTCAACGTAACCGCGAAGGATATGGCCACGCAGAAGGATCAGAAGATCACCATCACGTCGTCTTCGGGCCTGAGCAAGGACGAAGTGGAGCGCATGGCGAAGGAAGCGGACGCGCACTCGACCGAAGATAAAGCCAAGCGCGACGAGATCGAGGCCAAGAACCAGCTCGACTCGATGGTCTACAGCGTGGAGAAGATGTTGCGAGAGCACGGCGACAAGATCTCCGGCTCAGAGCGTGGCGATGTCGAAAACGCCGTGGCCGACGCCAAGAAGGCGCTGGAAGGCGGCGACAAGGCGGCTATGGACAAGGCCCGCGAAACACTGACTCAGGCGTCGCACAAATTGGCTGAGCAGATGTACAAACAAGCTCAGCCGCAGGCGGCGCCGGCGGCCGGCGCTGGGCCGACGCCGGGAGCTGGTCCTTCAGCCGGAGGCGATGGCCAAGGCCAGAAGAAAGACGAAGGCGTCATCGACGCGGAGTACGTGGACGTCGAGGATAAAAAATAACGCTGTTTGGTGATGACACTTAGCCAAGAGCGCTGTCATCCTGAGCGCAGTGGCTGCTTCGCGAAGCGCAGCAGCCACGGAGTCGAAGGACCCCGGTGAGGCATGCGTTACCGCGAACCTGGCAAGGCATTCGCACGATGCAGAGAGGCGCTCGCAAATTGACAGCAGGGGCAACTTGAACTAGGGGAGAATTCCCTGAAGCCGCCTGCCGGGATTGATTGCGCTCGGGTCCTTCGACTGCGTTGTCGTTCGCGTCGCGAACGACAACTCCGCTCGGGATGACAGAGGTTGCGTTTGCTGCGCGCTTCCCACACGACAACATCGCTCAGGATGACAGGGTTTAAGATAAGCTCTGCATAGATGGCAACAACCACTAAGAAAGACTACTACGAACTCCTCGGGGTGAAGAAGTCGGCCTCGGCCGACGACATCCGAAAGGCTTTCCGCAAGCTCGCCCGCAAATACCATCCCGATGTGAACCCCGGCGACAAATCTGCCGAGGAAAAGTTCAAGGCCTTCTCCGAGGCCAACGATGTCCTGAGCGATCCCAAGAAGCGCAAAATCTATGACCAGGTCGGCTTCTATTCAGACAATATTGACCCCGCCACTGCCGAAGCCTACGCCCGCGCCGGCGGTGGCCCAGGCGGATTTCCTGGCGGCGCCGGTCCCGGCGGTTTTCCCGGTGGTCAAACCGGAGGAACTGGACCCCAGGGCGTTGACTTTGGTGGCTTTGATTTTTCCGACCTCTTCGAAGGCGGCCGCGGTCACAAAACCAGTAGCAGCGGGAGCGGGGGCTTCCGCGATATTTTCTCCGGTATGTTCGGTGGGCGCGGCGGAGCACCCGCCGAAACCGGCCCCGAGCCAGGTTCCGATCTCGAGTATCAGGTTAACGTGCCTTTCTGGACGGCGATTCGGGGCGGAGTCATGCGTCTGAACATCACGCGGCGCGACACCTGCGGCACATGCCACGGGCAAGGCTTTATCGAGTCGCCGGGGAAGTGTCCGGAGTGCAATGGCACCGGCCAAGTCACCCAGACCGGCGGGCGCATGAAGTTCAACGTAACCTGCCCGCGCTGCCACGGCACCGGCAAGAACGTCTCCACCTGCCCGACCTGCCACGGCGAGGGCACGATCGAGCGCACGGAGCCGCTGGAGGTCCGCATTAAGGCGGGCACGCGCGACGGCCAGCGCATCCGCATTGCGGGCAAGGGCAACGCCGGCTTGCGCGGCGGCCCACCCGGCGATCTTTATGTGATTATCCGCACCGGAGACCACCCCATCTTCCACCGGGAAGGCGACGACATCTATCTGACCGTGCCGGTAACGGCTACGGAAGCGGCTTTGGGCGCCAAGGTGGAAGTCCCAACCATCGACGGCCGCGCTATGCTCAAGATTCCACCTGGAACCCAATCCGGGCAGAAACTGCGGCTACGGGAGAAGGGGGTCCCCTCGGCCACCAAGGACGGAGTCCGCGGCGACGAAATTGTCGAGGTCAAGTTGACCGTCCCCACGCCACGGGACGAGAAGACCAAAGAACTCCTGCGTGAGTTAGCCAAGCTCAATCCCGAAGACCCACGCGCCGAGTTGTTCAGCAAAGTCTAGTCTTGGCTTGACTCGCCCGAACGCCAACAGGCACAATTCCCCACTCACAAGTTCGCCGCCGTTTACGCCCGCCAAGGAGGCTGCATGCCATCGTCGCAGGAGCAGTTGAAAAACCGCCGGAAGTTTCTTCGCTACCTCGCCGCCAGTCCGCTTTTGGCGAGCCCAAGCCTGCTTTCGGAACCGCTGCGAAGATTTATGACTGAAGCTACATAATAGTTGACTCAGTCAACTATATGGGGCAATAATACTTACATGCCAGCAGCCGCGCTCGCTCCTGAGGAATTGGAACGCCGCATCCAGGCGATTCGACGCTTCAACCGCTTTTACACCCGCCAGATCGGCGTCCTGCAGGAGGGACTGCTCGAAAGTCGCTTCTCCCTGACGGAAGTACGGGTGCTGTATGAGCTTGCCCATCGAGAGCGGCCCACTGCTGGAGAACTGTGCAAGGAGCTGGGGCTGGACGCCGGATATCTGAGCCGTATTCTTCAGAGCTTTCAGAAGCAAGGCCTAATTGAGAAGACGCCTTCGGACAGTGATGCCCGTCAGGTGCTTCTGAAGCTGGCCGCGAGAGGCCGAAGATCATTCGAGCCGCTGGACACGCGCTCGAATGAGGAGGTTGCCGTCATGCTCAATAAGCTGCCAGTTGACTCGCAAGGCAGGCTGTTGCAAGCCATGCAGTCCATCGAACAGGCGCTATCTCCATCGCCTCGGCCAACGACCTACGTTTTGCGTCCACATCAGCCGGGCGACATGGGATGGGTTGTTCATCGCCACGGCGTCTTGTACTGGCAGGAATACGGATACGACGAGCGTTTCGAAGCCTTGGTGGCTGAGATCGTGGCGAAGTTCATCCAGCACCTCGACCCTCGGCGCGAGCGCTGTTGGATCGCTGAAAGGGACGGCGAAATTCTGGGATCGGTGTTCCTGGTGCTGTCGTCCAAGACCGTCGCCAAACTCCGCCTGCTTCTCGTGGAACCGTCGGCTCGCGGGATGGGCATTGGCAGGCGACTGGTCAACGAATGTGTGCTTTTCGCCAGGCGGGCGGGATACAAGAAGATCGGGCTCTGGACGCAAAGTGAACTGGCTGCCGCACGGCACCTATACGAGCAGGCTGGCTTTCGCCTTGCCGGGAAGAGAAACCATCAAAGTTGGGGCCGCGACGATCTCGTATCCGAAACCTGGGAGCTCAAGCTCAATGAGCGTGGCTGAAGGGATCTCCGATTACTTCGGTACCGTCCGCCAATCACAAAATTTTTCAATAATTTTCTTGCATCTGTGGAAATTTGCCGTAATCTCTAACGTGCGAACTAACTCCGCCCAATGCCCGGAATCGCTTACACCGGGAGCCTCGACAACAAGGGAGACGAGGTGGCTGAGAGTGATTCGCCCAAAGGAGGAAGCCATAGAAATTGGCAACCGCTAGCGCACCCCGTCAACAACTTCATCCCCCTACCGTCATACCCACCCGGAAGAAATCCGTCCGCCTTACACTTTGGCCGCTGGTCGCTGCCACCTTCTTTATGGTCTCCGGTGGAACTTATGGCACGGAAGACATCGTGCATGGCGCCGGCTACGGCCGCGCGATTCTCATCCTCCTGCTGACCCCGATCCTCTGGAGTTTGCCGACCGCGTTCATGATTGGTGAATTGTCGAGCGCCCTGCCCTTCGAGGGCGGATACTACGCCTGGGTCCGCCGCGCTATGGGCAACTTCTGGGGATTCCAGGAAGCCTGGCTGTCGCTGGTGGCCTCGATTTTCGACATGGCGATTTACCCGACTCTGTTCGTGCTCTATCTCACACGGATGTTTCCCTGGTTCCAAGACGGACATCGCGGGGTGATGGTCGGAGCGGCTGTGGTCGCGGTTTGTGCGCTACTCAACATTGCCGGAGTGCGCGTGGTTTCGACCACGTCGTTGTGGCTTTTCTTTGCGCTCTCGGCGCCGTTTGCGCTGATGGTCATGCTCGCTCCATTCAAGTATGCGGCGCTGTTTCATGCGGTGACGACTCCAACCACTTCCAAGGTGGACATGATTGGCGGCCTGCTGATCGCCATGTGGAATTACATGGGCTGGGATAACGCCTCGACCATTGCCACCGAAGTAGAACGCCCGCAGCGCACTTATCCTCGCGCGATGCTGTGGACGGTGGCGATCGTCGCGCTGAGCTACATTGTGCCCGTCGCGGCCGTGTGGATGACCGGGCTTCCCGCTGGCGCATGGGAGACCGGTTCCTGGGCGGACATTGCGGGGCTTCTGGGCGGCCCGCTGCTACGTGTGGGTCTGGTGGCGGGCGGCATGATTAGCGCGTTTGGCATGTTCAACGCCCTGGTCATGAGCTACTCTCGCTTGCCCTTGGCCATGGCGCAGGACGGCATGCTGCCCAGCGTGTTTGGCAAGTTGAATCGCCGGCGTGCGCCCTGGGTGGCTATCGTAGTGTGTGCCATCGGTTGGGCGATGTGTCTTGGGCTCGGCTTCGAGCGCCTGGTGACCATTGACATCCTGCTGTACGGAACCAGTCTGGCGCTGGAATTTATTGCTCTCGTCGTCCTGCGCATCCGCGAGCCCGAACTGCCCCGCGCTTTCCGCGTTCCCGGCGGAATGTTGGGAGCGATCGCCGTGGGCGTCACTCCCATACTGCTTCTCGGTTTTTCCATTGTACGCAGCGAAAGCGAGCAGGTGCTTGGGATCAGTTCCTTCGCCTTCGGGATGCTGCTCATCGGGGCGGGGGTGGTCGCCTACTTCTTGAATCATGTTGTCAAGCCTCAGGGTTGGACACCGGCCGCAAAACCCGAACCTGCAGCATAAGAACAAGCCACGGATTGATACGGATGAACACGGATTGCCAGAAAGATCCGCGATCATCCGTGCCGGTCCGTGGCGTTTTTTGTTTTTGTTGTAAATTAGAAGGCGATGACTAAACGCAAATCGAAAGGCGCTTATATGATCTCAGCCGTGGCTGAGATGTACGGCATCCATCCCCAGACCCTGCGCCTCTACGAGCGCGAAGGTTTGCTCAAGCCTTCCCGCACCGAAGGCAATACCCGGCTTTACACCGACGAAGACCTTCAGCGGCTGGAATTTATCCTTACGCTTGCTCGCGACCTGGCGGTAAACATCAGCGGCATCGCCATCATTCTGCAAATGCGCGAACGCATGGAAGAGATGCAGCGCCAGATACAGGACTTCGTGAAGTACATCCAGGAAGAGATGCTCTTGCGTGCCACGGCTGCCGCCGACCCCTCTCGCGGTGCAATTATCCCAGTGCGCCGGCCGGTGGCGGCGCCACTGCCGCAGCCTATCCGCAAGAAGTAGCCACCGGCAGGAAACCCGAGCATTTTCACGAGCCGCTAGGTTGTCGGGGCGATCGCCCGCGATCGCCCGCAATCGTCCGCTGGACTTACCCAGACCTGACGACAAAGCCGCACGGATTTTACACGGAATTTACTCAGGCTTTACCCAGCCGTGACTCCCTGAAATCACATTCCGCATATATCTGACAAGAGCAACCTTAATTCGGTAGTGGCTCAGTTTCGAATCGCATCTCCCACACGCGATTCACAGCGAGAGAAAGAGAAGAAAGGACAATCGCGTGAAAAAAGTTATTCTCAATGTGTTGGTTATCGCTCTTGCCTTACGCGTGGTGACCTTGATGCTGACCCCAGTGTCCGCGAACACTCCCCAAAGGACCATCAGCGAAGTTCAGCGCGCGACAAATGGAGCCTTCCGCGATGGCCTGTTTCAAGGCCAGATGGACGCCGAACGCGGTCGGAAGCCGCACTTGACCAGTGGCCGCTGGAGCACCCCGGAGGACCGCAGTTCTTTTGTAGCCGGCTATCAGCAGGGGTATCCGCACATGCACGATCTTCAGGCGGCGACGGAACTGGCCCCCCAGACCGCCGAGCAGATGGGTTATGGCGACGGCATGGCAGACGGCGCCCGCGACCGTCAGGGCTTTCAGGGTTTCCAGATCAACAAATCCGAGAACTATCGCAAGGCCGATCACGGATACTCGGAGAGTCAGGGCAGCCCGGAGCAGTACCAGCGGTCCTATCGCGAAGCGTATTGCAACGGGTACCAGCAGGGATACTACGGTGAGAGTCAGAACGCGAACTCAGGCAATTCTGACCCATTCCCGAGTGTGTCGTAATACCCGACCGACCGGATCGGCGAGATATCTATGGGTCGTAGACTGAATTGCCAAAGCCCTCTTTGCGGGCGGAGTCCTGCATATCTTCGAGCTTTTTCTTTTCCTCCTCCAGTTGCTTCTGCATGCGTTGTACCTCGTCTTGCTTCTTCACCTGCCGCTCGTTGTATTGCACGCAGTTGGCAACACAATTCGGCCCGGCAAAGTGGATGGAGGAATTGAGTTTTTCGATTTGATTCTGCAGCGATGCAATCGAGCTCTTCTGCCCCTGGATCTGCGCCTGCCACTGCTCGGCGGATTTCGAACCGCTGGAGGCAGGATGGGATGAGGAAGTTTCGTGTTCGGCGTTGTCGCTCGGCTCATTAGAGGATGCCTCGGGGCTTTCGGGAATATCTTCGTTCGTGATCACTTTAGGTGGGTGGTTTGCGGCCTTCGCTGCCTGCTTCTGACGCTGCTCCCGGGCTACGTCCCCCAGAGATTGCCCATAGCTGCCCGCGACCATCAAGAAGATAAAACCCGTCATCAGAACGGCCTTTTTGCCAGCCTTACGCATGTCGATACCCCCAGCCCCAGCTTTGGCGCAAATGGATAGCTGGCATATGCTATCTCCAAAGCTGACTGGGACGAAGTTACCGTCGTGCAGGCACTTGCGGCGGATGGAGTCATTCTCGGCCGCAGTACGTTCAAGAAGCGACAATCAAATGGCGGCTCTACTTATTTTTCTGAGCTTTGCTATCGTCCTGCGGCAGCGTACCCAATGATTGCTTGGCCTCCTGCAGCGTGGGATCGAGCGTCAGCGCTTGCTCGTAGGCATCGCGGGCTTCAGGCAGATGACCAGTTTCCTGAAGCAGGACGCCTAGTTGCAAGTAATGTGGGCCGGATGGGTCCCCGGCCGCGTACTCCGATATGCGCTGTATCATTCCCGGGCCTTCTTCTGGATCCGCTTTCAGCGCCTGCCGATAGCTTTCGCGCACCTGCGAATAGTCTCCAAGTTCGTCATAGATCGTGGCGAGACTTTCGTAAGAACGGGCTTTTGTAGTACGCACTGCGACGTCCTTCCAGTCCTGATAAACTCTGATGCCTGAAGCTACCTCAATGGCTTTCTGATATTCCACGATCGCGTCCTGCAGGCGTCCAACCTCTGCCAGTTCCATGCCCAGATTTACGTGTCTCGTAGGATCGTTAGGGTTGAAATGGGCAGCCTTCTCAAGACCAGGCAACGCCTCTTCGGCGCGACCAAGCACTGCCAGCGCCTTGCTCAGATTCTCCTCGGCGACGGCATTTTCTGGTGCGACCTGTAAGGCATGCGACCACAGATCGTAGTCGCTGCGCCAGTATCCGATCTGGCGCCAGGTGAGGAAGCACAAGATGGCCAGGACCGTAGCCGCCGCCGCGCGCCACCAGAAATGGATGGTTGAGGCGTCAGCCAGATCTGCAACACCCCACACTGCAATCACGAAAATACCGATCAGCGGGATGTAGGCGTAACGGTCGGCCATCGCCTGATCACCCACTTGGACGAACCCGATCACCGGCACCAGGGTGACGAGGTACCAAAGCCACCCGGTCACCAGATACCTGCGGGTGCTGCGCTGTTTCCACACCAGGACGCTTACGCCCAGCAGAAACAACGCCGCCAGTCCCAGTTGCCACGCTGATAGCGTGTTGCCAGGGTGAGGATAATACACTGCGAGACGCGTCGGCCAGAATGCCTTCCATACGTACATGGCATAGGCGGTCATGGCGTTTTCCAATCGCACTCCCAATGGAAACCTCTCCAAAGTCCGGATCGAGTTGGTTCGCTGGGAGATGATGGTGATGATCGCGCTTCCGGCACAAAATGGCAGGAGCGGCAGCTTTTCGAGCACCAGCCGCGAGAAGGATGCTGGTGAGACGGCGAATTCGGCGCGGGAATTTTCACGACTCAATTCTTCCAATCGTTCCTTGCGTTTCTTGCGCCCTTTGAGAAGCGGTGGCGGCTGGCCCCATCCCTGGATTCTCTGCAGCGGCCAGAAGTCAAGCAGCAGGAGCACGAACGGGAGCGTGATCACCATGGGCTTCGCCATGAGTCCGAGGACGAAAAGCAGAGCCACTGCCAGATAGCGTTTGACGTTGGGGCGCTGGGCGTACCAGCCGTATGCGCCCAGCGCCAGCAGGAAAAAGAGTGTGCTCAACACGTTCTTGCGTTCTGAGATCCAGGCCACCGACTCCACATTGATGGGATGAAGTGCGAAGAGCGCGGCAACCAACAAGCTGCGCCCCGTCGCACCAGTGACCCGCACCAGTAACAGGAACAGAAGCACAACGTTGAGAGCATGGAGCAGGACGTTTGTGAAGTGATGGCCGGCCGGATTCAATCCGTAGAGTTGACAGTCCAAGGCATGGGAAAACCAAGTTAGCGGATGCCAGTTGTCTGCCTCAGTCGTAGTGAAAGCCCAAGGGAAAGTGCTCCACCTCAGTCCCGCCTGCACGTGGAGGTTGTTGGTCACATAGCCATCATCGTCGTAGGCGACAAAAGGATGGAAGTTTGCCGAGCTATAAATGGCCAGGGTGGCAAGAGCGAGCAGCAGGCAACAGACAACAATCTCCTTCCTGCCAGTGGAACGACTCAAGATTCCCTCCTTAAGGGCGTGGGATCAAGCGTGGCTCGACCCGCTTCATTTCTATAGCAGAAAACCCCCAACGGGCCAACTTTTGGAGGTCGCGACAATTCTTCCGCAAGAAGACTCAGCCGGCAATTCAACCTTCGACTCTCAAACAGAGAAGAAAGTCTCCCCTGCATCGGCTTCTTGACATTTGTGAGCCCGGATAGAACACTGTTGGCCGCACCCGCCAGAGGCGGCATGAAGCCATACCGGGTTCAACAATGCAGTTCAGTCCGTTGGAGATTCCATGAAGTCGTCAATCTGGGCAGTCCTGATTCTGTTCGCGATATGGTCGATTCCCGGTGGTGCGCAAGTGAGTGTTACCACTTCTCGCAATGACAACAGCCGCGACGGCCAAAACCTCAGCGAGACCATTCTGACGCTTGATAATGTCAATGTGGCCGCGTTCGGCAAGCTTTTCTCCCATACCGTGGACGGTGACGTCTATGCCCAGCCGCTGTACGTGCCCAACGTTACCGTCCCTGGCCTCGGTGTCCACAACCTGGTGTACGTGGTGACCGAGCACGACAGCGTTTACGCCTTTGACGCAGACAGCATCACGGGATTGAACTCGGCCCCGCTATGGCACAGCAGTTTCGTTCGCCCCCGGCACGGCATCACCACGGTATCGAACCTCGATCTGAATTGTCCGACGATTATCCCGGAAGTCGGCATCACCAGTACCCCCGTGATTGATATAGACGCGGGAACGATGTACGTGTTGGCCAGAACCAAGGAGAATGGCAACTACGTGCAGCGCCTGCACGCGCTGGACATTGCCACCGGGGAGGAACGATCAGGTTCGCCAGTGATGATCCGGGCCGCAGTAGTGGTAAGCGGTGAAGGCTCGACCCGCCGATCCATCGCCTTCGATCCTTTCCACGAGGCGCAACGCGCCGGCTTGCTCTTGCAGAACGGCGGCGTCTACATCGCCTGGGCCTCAAGTTGCGACAATAAACCCTTCCATGGTTGGGTAATGTCGTATGACAAAACCACGCTGCAGCAGACCGCGGCCTGGATTTCAACTCCCCAAGGCCAGGATGGCGGCATCTGGCAGAGCGGCACCGGTTTGTCCGCCGACAGTGACTTCAATGTTTTTTTTGCCACCGGTAACGGAACTTTCAACAGTCTGAAGGGCGATTTCGGCGACAGTGTCATCAAACTTGTTTCGCCTGCCGGCGGAAATAACTTCCAGGTGGCCGACTACTTCACCCCATACGACCAAAGTATTCTTAACAACATAGACAGCGACGTGGGTTCCGGCGGATCGCTATTATTGCCCGACCAGGGCCAACGCGCGCCACACCAGCACCTGCTTATACAGGTGGGCAAGGAAGGATCCATCTACCTGATCGATCGCGATCACATGGGACACTACAATCCGCGCAGCAACCACCAGATTGTGCAGGATCTGGAGAATGCAATTGGCGGTCTGTGGTCGACGCCCGCCTGGTGGAACAACAATGTCTATTTCGGCAGCATCGATGACAACTTGAGCCAGTTTACTTTCGATCCCGCCACTGGGCTGCTGTCGACGAGCGCAATTCATGTGTCGCCGACTCGCTTTGGCTATCCCGGTCCCACTCCTTCCATTTCCGCCAATGGCACGAGTGATGCCATCCTGTGGGCGCTGCAGACCGACGCCTTCGGACAAGGATCGGCAATATTGCACGCCTACGACGCCACCGACGTTGCCACCGAACTTTACAACAGCAGCCAGAACAGTTCCCGTGACGACCCTGGAGGGGCCATAAAATTCACAGTCCCCACCGTGGCCAACGGAAAAGTCTATGTCCCCGCAATGCGTCGCCTGACGGTGTACGGATTGCTGGGGAAGAAATAAACCGAAGCGATTTGCTCTACGCCATATCTCTGCACAAAAAAAACCGCCGATTCCAACCTTTTAGGTCTAGAATCGGCGGCTCCAGTTTGTAAACCTAGATCAAACAGCAAAGCCCCGCAGGGACGAACTATTGGACCGAGTACGCGCCCTGGTCGTAGCTGTTGCCGTTGGAAGCCCAAGCAGCGTCATTGTAGGAGTAGCTATCGTAGCCAGCCCCGTTGGAAGCGTCGGACCAGTTCCACACGTTCCAATTGTTCTCCGAGCCTACGCTCTCCATCACGATCCAGTACTCTTTGCCTTTCTTCAGCTTTGCCTTGCACTTTGTGGTGACAGTTGCGCAGCAGTTCCCGAACACTTGCGTGTACGAGGCTTTTCCGAAGCAGATTGTGCCCTTGCCCTCATAATCAACCTTGCACGGCTCGGCGGACGCGCCACTGCCGCAGCTCTTCACGAGTTCCACATAGCCGTCGGCATTGCCTTCGACTGTGCTGAGAGCCGAAGTGATCGACTTCATCGTAGCGCTCTTCTTCAGAATGAAGGGGTTCGCCGCTGTAAATTCGTACCCGAGGGTGGAACCTTCGGAGATTGTCCAACCGGTGCAACAGTTGTACATGTTCGAGGTGCTGGTATTGAAGTTGCTATAGAGCGGCTTCTTCGGCGGTTTCCCAGGCGTGATCTTGCCTGCCTGATGGTTCATCACGACAGATTGGTTCCCGCCGTTGATGGTGATAGCTCCCCGGTCTGCAGCCACAGCGGCCAGAGCAGTGAGCGTCAATAGAGCAAAGCCAATTGCGAGTACAGTCTTCTTCATTGATTTCCTCCGTTTTTTTTACTGCAAAACTTGGACTCAGGTGAGACCGAAGTTTCGGGCCGTGGGCTCTACGCCGTCGCCTCCTGCAACAACTGCGCTGCCACTAAGCCCTCTCCGCTCCTGCTAGCCCCAAGTCTTCGAATTGTGATGCCGAGCCAGAAATGAGTTTCAAAACCGGTCCTCACCCATGGCCGAAGTCAGCTCCCGCCCCACGCAGGAGATGCAAAAAAGTCGAAAGCTGAAACGGCCTGAATTTTACATCAGCCAATCGTGATGTCAAGGGGAATGCAGCGCTGACGCAGATTTCCCGTGGTTCCTTCGTAAACAGATGCAAAATTTTGCGACTATTCTGCAACGAGCCCGGCGATAGAAACGGCACCCCCAGAGCGATGTGTTTCCGGGCGAGCATCAGAAGAAGAAAAAAACGCCGGCGTGGGCAAACAGTCGGGCGCCGGCAGCTCTCGGGTCACGAATTAGATATCACGCCCGGACCGAAGCGGACCTTGAACCAGAAAAGCATACTTGACCAAGGCTATGTTCTCTACTTGCCGAAAAGGGCCATGGCGCCAACGTCCTGCTTGTCGAACAAACTCCAATTGCCACCGTTCTTTTGTTGCGCAAAACTGCCGACAACGCCAGTGCTGTTAATATTCCACGCGGCCCAGGTGTCTGATGGGCACATTGCCACTAACCAATATTGTTGGCCTTTGGACAGCTTGATCCCGTGCTTGACTTTGCCGGTTGAGAGTATGCAGCACTGGCCTGAGTCGTGAAGATTCAAAAAGTTCCAGGTATGCAGAACCTTGGTCGAGGGCACACCGCCGCTGTCTGGGTTCAGGGTCACCGTCGCGGCATTCGTTCCGTTGATGTACTCCAGCGCGACTTCGATCTCAGTCAGAGCGACTGTCTGCTTAGGGGTAAAAGGCGTTGCCGTCCAAAGTTGTTCGGCGACCTGCGAGTCCTTTCCGGTTACGTTCCACCCGTAGCAACAGTTGTACACGTGGGTTCCGGTTCCCAGGTTATTGTAGATTGTTTTGAGTTTCGCAGGCCGATGCACCGGGCTTCCCAGGTGCGTAGGCGTTTTCATGAACACGGTCGCTCTCGGACCGCTGCCACCGCCAATGGTGATCACACCCTCTTCTGTAGACGGACCGGCGAACGCCGCCACGCTGGCAAGCGCCAGCAGAGCTGAGTAAAGTACGGCATTCATTAGTGTCTTTTTCACTAGGATCTCCTCCGCTGAAACGGCCTGAATTCTACATCAAGCAATGATCCTGTCAAGGAGAATGCGGCCTTGCTCCAGGAATCCATCGCCCCGAGCCCAGCCGAGGGCACTCGGTGGCGGAAGCGAGTGGGAGTCGAACCCACCATCGCCGCCCAAAGACGACGACCGCCGGTTTTGAAGTTGAGCCGAATTGCGGGCGTGAGCGCAGCGGGAGCCTGCAGGCGAAATTGCGGCGGTTGTGCGGCGTCCGAGCCGCACGCCGAAATGCTGAGCCTGTCGAACGCATCCCGAGCGAAGTCGAGGGAACCCGGTATGGCGGAAGCGAGTGGGAGTCGAACCCACCATCGCCGCCCAAAGACGACGACCGCCGGTTTTGAAGACCGGGAGGATCACCGGACCCCATGCGCTTCCGTGTAGGTATGAGGGAGCGGCGTACCTAGGGTACCAAAAGATATGGAGTCTCTTTTCGGGTGACCCTAACCCCCGAGTCGCGCGGCGAGCGGTAATCGAATCCTGTCCGATTATTTTGCCGAGTTCGCTCCGCGCCAAGCCGGAATCGCGGACGCTCCTCGTGCCAGGTGACCGAGGGTGGCTGGATCGAGCGTGATGACATCTTTGCCGTGAGTCTTGCCTGCGATGATGGGCTTGTTGGGGATGGTCTCGTAGGCGTAACCGGTTAATGTTGCCGCGATAGTGTACCGCCCGGCCTTGACGTTTAACCGCGCCCAGCCATAATGGGTCTTTTCGCGAATCTTGAATTTCAGTCCGAGGTAGCGGTTCTTGACATTCACCCAACTGCCGAAGTCATTCGACTGGCCGTCTCCGGTAGTCCCAGCCCATGCCATGAACTTGGCGCGAAATTGTCGCCGAGTCCCGATCAGCGCACCACGCTTGAGGGCAAAGGCCCAGACGCTCCCGTACTTTGTCCCACTGGCGCCATTACCTGCCACGGGCAGGACGGAAAGCGCAGTTCCTGATGCACAGGAATGGCAGTGAGATTCTCGCAGCGTGAAATCCGTAATCCCGTCGTGATTGAGATCGAGCTTATAGCTCATCTTTCCCTTGAGGACGTGGTGAGCTTCGGTGTACACGATTTTGGCCTCGGCTGGCTGCGCCATCGCCAACACTCCCACCCCCGCCGCACTCGCCGAGAGAGCATACGCGTTGAGCCGCTGATGTAGCGATTCGGAAATCTTGGAAGGTGTCCGGGGACGTTGCATAAGTCCTCCTTCAGGGCGGGCGGATCCAAGTATCCTCTCGGCTCGCGCCGGAGTCAACGAGCTTTCGCGAGAACGCGGTCCTCTGGACCGGGAGATTTTCAGCTCAAATTTTGCTGCTTGTTTGCTGCTCGATAGCTTCGAAGAACCCCAAATAACCCCATTTCAGGGTCTCGAACCTCCAGCTAAAGCTATTGAAACCACTGTACCTCCGACTTTAGCGGCGCTTTTGAAGACCGGGAGGATCACCGGACCCCATGCGCTTCCGCGCATAAATGTGAAAGCTTACCTAAGGTTGCCAAATGGCTTCTCAGTCTGTGGATCGGGCGGGCACCAATCATGCTGGGTCCACAAACGGCAAGAGACTTTCGGCTCATTTCGATGCCAAGAGCATTTGGACTCTGATTGACACTCGATTCGCAGAAGACGAAAATAGTGCCGCCCGCTTCGAGGAGGACTTCATGCAACGTCCCCGTACCCCCTGCAAGCTTTCCCTGTCGCTGCATCACCAGCTCAACTTATACTCGCTCGCAGCCGGTGCCGCGGGATTGGGAATAGTAGGCCTGTCGCAGCCAGCCGACGCGAAAATTGTCTACACGCCTGCTCACAAGCAGATCGTGCCCAATCACACCATCCCGCTCGACCTTAACCATGACGGCAGGACGGATTTCAACATCCATGACAGTTTCACCTGCACCAGCTTTTGCGAATACATTGAAGGGAAACTCTCCGCACTACCCGCTCGACACCCAAACGAGATTGTGGGACACCAGGGGCGGAGCTATGTCTACGCCTCTGCGCTGGCGGCCGGAGTTCGCATCGGACCCAAGAGTCCGTTTTCGCCGGGCAATAAAGTGATGGCGTTCGGAGGATACGACGCCGGTACGCAGGGCACTGGATACTGCGGCGGGCCCTGGCAAAACGTACAGCATCGCTATCTTGGGCTGGAATTCTCTATTCAGGGGGAAGTTCATTTCGGTTGGGCTCGTCTTACCGACGCCTGCAGCAGTAAGAACGGCGAGAACACGGCCCTTCTGACCGGCTACGCCTACGAAACCATCCCGAACAAGCCCATCATCACAGGAAAAACGAAAGGGCCCGACGTCGTCACGATTGAGCCCACGAGCCTCGGTCACTTAGCCAAAGGTGCATCCGCGATTTTCCGGTGGCGAACAGCCGGAGGCAACCGATGACGCGCATGCCGCCAGCCCCCACTGTTTTCGCCTTCTTCTTGCGGCTGCCCGCGGTCCAGCGAAAGGCAAGCACCGTGCTCGCAGCGCTGGTGGCCGTGCTGCTTGCCAGCCAATCGGCACAGACGCAGACTTTCAGCGTCCTGTACGAATTTCCCGGAGGAGCAGACGGCGGAAACCCCATCGCCGGTCTAGTCCGGGATGCAGCCGGCAATTTCTATGGCACTGCAGTGGCCGGTGGGACTGGCGGTTACGGCGTCGTGTTCGAGCTCAGTCCGGCTGGCGACGAGACGGTTCTCTACAGCTTCACCGGGGCTAACGGAGACGGAGCGGATCCCGTCGCAGGCTTGCTGCGGGATGCTGCAGGCAACCTGTATGGTACCACTCAAGAAGGCGGGTCCAATAGTTGCGGAACCGTGTTCAGGCTCGACACCGCCGGCAAGGAGACCGTGCTGCATAGCTTCGCGGGCGGAACATCGGACGGATGCGGTCCGGACGCGGGGGTTATTCAGGATAGCGAAGGCAATCTCTATGGCACCACCTATGGAGGAGGTGATTCGAGATGCACCTTGGGCGGTTGTGGAGTGGTGTTCAAACTGGACAAGGCAGGCAAACAGACCATTCTGCATAAATTCAACGGACGGAACGGCGCGTTTCCGGGTAGCGGTTTTCTGGTTCGCGATGCTAAGGGCAGTCTCTATGGCACCACTGTCGCCGGCGGCGATGCTTGTCCCTGGGACAGAATTGGCTGCGGAGTAGTATTCAAGGTCGGCAAGTCTGGCAAAGAGACTGTGCTCTACAAATTCACCGGATACACGGACGGACATGCTCCGGTCCCAGGTTTCTTCCGAGATGCGGCGGGCAATCTTTATGGAACAGCGTCAGGCGGCGGCGATTCCAGCTGCAACAACGGCAACGGTTGTGGTGTAGTGTTCGAGTTGCACAAGGCTGGTAAAATGACCGTGCTACATGCCTTCCACGGAACCGACGGCGCAATTCCCTATGCCGGCCTGATCCAGGACGCCGCCGGGAACTTCTATGGCGAAACCACAAGAGGCGGCGACGACGACGAGGGGACGGTCTTCAAACTAAGCAAGCAGGGCAAAGAGAGCGTGCTGCATAGCTTCACCGGCGGAGCCGACGGGTGGGAACCCGATGGCTGGTTGGTTCGCGATAAGGCGGGGAATCTCTACGGGACCGCCCTCAATGGCGGCACCTACAGCGGTGGCACGGCGTTCAAGATCGCTCCGCATTAATCAGCTCATCAGTCCGCAACCGCCGTTCGCACCGCGTCACCAGGCGAAATCCCGAGCGCAGCGAGGGATCTTGAGCCGTTTTGCGGGCGTGAGCGCAGCGGGAGCCCGTAGGCGAAATCCCGAGCGCAGCGAGGGATCTTGAGCCGTTTTGCGGGCGTGAGCGCAGCGGGAGCCCGTAGGCGAAATCCCGAGCGCAGCGAGGGATCTGGGAGCGCGGAGAGTTTATAGAATTGGAGGCGCGGGTCGGAATCGAACCGACGCATAAAGGTTTTGCAGACCTCTCCCTTACCACTTGGGTACCGCGCCCTGATAATTAACTTATCCGTATGTGGCGGAAAAGTCCACATTCTCCTGCAAGATCCAAAGCGACAGTTGCATTCTATTCGATTATTTTGCCGAGTTCGCGCCGCGCCAAGCCGGAATTGCAGACGCACCTCGCGCCAGGTGACCGAGGCTCGCGTCCTGAATGGTGATGACATCGGGCCCGTGAGTCTTGCCCGCGATGATTGGTTTGTTCGGGATGGTTTCGTAGGCATACCCGGTGAGAATGCCCATAATCAAGATTCCCTCCCCGTGCGAAATGGTTTTGACGCTCATCCGTGCCCAGCCGTAGTGCTTCTTCTTGTCAACGTAAAACGTCAGGCCAAGGTAGCGATTCTTGACATTACGCCAGTTACCGTACGTGACGCCGTACCCTGCAGCCAAAGCGGCGAAACGAAACAACCAACGCGCTTCGCCGAAGATCACAGAGCCTTTCTTGAGGGCGGAAGCCACTCCGCCATTAGTGAAGATTGTCAGACTATTGCAGGAAACTTGGTTGTAGTTTGCGCCTTGGCCCTCGCCATAAATGTCAAGATAAGTGAAATACGTGTAATTGCTTTGAGCACGGCCGTTCTTGATCTCGAAATCCGTTCTGCCTTTGCTGAACGACAGCGTATAGAGCTCATTTGGCCGTATGACTCTGTGCGTGGGAGTGTAGATGATTCTGCCCTCGGCGGGCTGTGCCAACGCCGCGAGGCTCACTCCCGCCGCGCTGGCCGCCAGCGCATACGAGTTGAGCCGATGATGCAGTGATTCGGAAAGGTTCGAGGGCATCCTGGATGTCCGCTTCATAGTTCCTCCCAAAATGGCGGCTGCAAGTATCCTCCCGTCCCGGACTGGAGTCAATCGCTACTGTAAAGCTGAAATCTGCATGAAACCCGGTATGAAATTTGGGAAAGAGTGGGGCAACGAACCATGGGTTTTGGGGGCAGTTTCCTCGGAGGAGAGGGAACGGTAAAGGCGATCGAATCAAAGGGCCCACCCCGGCACGAGCCTTCACCAGATGTCTGGAGCGGGAGACGGGATTTGAACCCGCGACTTCGACCTTGGCAAGGTCGCACTCTACCACTGAGTTACTCCCGCTCGTTCTCTCATTCTACAGCACTTGCTGTTTTGCTGACAATTCACTGCACCCGCACTGGCACCCGCTTTTCGTCATCCTGCTCTTCCAGATCGGCTACAGCCCCGCCATTCGGGAGGAAACGCTCGATGAACTGACCTTGAGCCTCCCTCGCCTTGTGGCTATTGTGGGTGTAGTGCATCGTCATGTCAACGTTCGACTGGCGAAGCATACGCTGCACGACCACAGGATCGTGTCCGTTTTCGATTAGGAACGTGGAAAGCCCGTGCCTCAGGTTGTGAAACCCAAATCTCGGGCAATCCTCAGGGATCACTCCAGCAGCGACAGCCGCAGGTCTGACGTAGTCCTGCACGATCATGCTGCCGATTCGAGGCTGCTTGCCGTGCAGCTTGAACGAGGGGAACAAAAAATCCGAGTCCTTGCTGTACGGTGTCTGTTGACGCCACGCCTGCAATAGGGCAGCAAGCGTCTCGTGCATCTCGACTGGAGCCTTAGACGCCCTCGACTTCGGACGCCCCAGTTCGCCATCCACCCAATCGCGTCGGATGTTGATCTTCAGTTTCTTCCAATCAATATCCGACCACACGAGTCCGAGAGCTTCCCCGATACGAGTGGCGGTGACTGCTACCACAATGACCAGCACCCGTACCAAAGGATCGCCGATCCGTTCCAGTATCGCGAAAGACTCTTCTGGGCTCAGGCTGATTGCCTCGTAATCCGAGACCGTCGTTGCACTCACCCACTTCATCGGATTGCATTCCTCAGTTCGTGGGATCATGCGGAACTTCTGTCCGTGGCTGTAGACCGCCGACATCATGTTCCTGAGTTTGGATCGTAATCCTTTGGACATCCCGTCGATCCACTCCTGAATTTCGAGTGGCTCGATGTCCTTGGCTACGTACTCTGACCAGTGGGTTAAGTGAAGCCGTGCGTTGCGACCATCCGTGTTCTTGCTGGAGTGAGCCTTGTCCTCGCCCGTCTTCTTCTTGCCATAAGCGAGGTAATGTTGCAGCACTTCGCCGAACGTCACCTTCGCTGGGTCTGGCTGGTTGACGAGTTTGTCCAACCCTAGAGTGCCAATTTCCAGCCAACCCTCTTCGTCAGTCATGGTGCTCAGCCCCACAACCTTCGAGCGTTCATCGCCGTTCGTGTTGTACCAGCAGTACACCAGCTTGCCTTTCTTCCTGCGAAACCACCCCTTTGCCATTAGAGTTTCCCCTTCTGGCTGCGGGGACTGCCGTCAGGCATTGTACGTCGTGCGGGTACGTCAGCCAACAGTTTGTCTTGATGTGTCGCGATTGGTCTGCGAGTAGCTGATGAGCAAGTCGGCGGTTGTCCCAAATCGTTCGCCCCTCTCCACAC
Organism: uncultured Acidobacteriota bacterium; assembly: GCA_963770485.1. Lineage (GTDB taxonomy): Bacteria > Acidobacteriota > Terriglobia > Terriglobales > Acidobacteriaceae > CAVVEC01. The sequence goes on along the minus strand of CAVYPX010000017.1, from coordinate 18,936 downwards.
CGCCTTGCGAAAACGAGAGTGGCCCTATGACTACGGCGATGACCCTTCTTTCTTCTGCCGCCGCAACCTGCACGGAGCCCTTACGTGGGGCGTATGCCGTGCCGATGTTCGGAACCAAGTCAATCCGGGGGACGTGGTGGTCTTCTTTTCGTTCACGAAGATCGAAGAGCGTGATGTTGAGTATCGGCTCTCTGCAATCGCAACGGTCAAGAGAAAAGTTCAGCAGAGCGACATCTTCTTGAATCCCTCGTACAAGAAATACAGCCACTATCTGAATCTGCTCGTGCGACCGACTGATGGGGCTGGAAAAGTGTGGGAGCACTACGAGCCCGGTTCGCCTGAGCAAGACTGGCACAAGGACTGGCTTCATCGGATTGTGCCCCACAGACTTTTCTCGAAGGGTGAGTTGGATGTTCAGGCCGCGAAGAATTCCGTCTCTCTGGACTCGTACATCGACGGAAAGCGATTCAGATTCGGATACAACTACGTGCTGTTTTCTGACGACCCAAGCCAAACGCTCGTTTTGGAGCATCCTCCAATAGTCGCACAAGCAAAACCTCCCAAAGCGGAAGTCTGGAGCGACGACGAATTGAGCCGCGAGGTTTTCGGGCGAACCATTGCAGAAGCCCAACCAGACGGGGTGAAACGCTCGCTCAGGCTGGACAATAAGGTTCATCAGCCTCATTCCCCACCCATCAGATGGGAGCCCAAGAAGAAGTCTGTGGAAGAATGGCGAAACGAGTTCATCGGTTTCCTCTTATCGCAAGGATTGGGTCGATGCTGAACCGGCATTTGCCCGCCGTCGTCTACCATGCCGATTGGGGGAGTAATCCGGGCAAGCGATGGATCGCGAGAGCGATTCTCGAAGGGAGCCGATACACAGCACACCAGCCGGAGCCAGTTGGCGACCACACAACTCTGATCGCTCGTGCGAGAGCGAGCATTGGACTCGGCTCGGCAATGGTCGGTTTCGACTTCCCGATTGGAATCCCCGCTTCATATGCACTTCTCATTGGAGCTTCGGAATTCAAGACCTTCCTCTCCCAACTGGGACGTGGAAAACTCACAGACTTCTACCGTGTTTGCTCAGAAGCTTCCGAGATAACGAAGTACCGCCCGTTCTACCCGTACAAACCGGGCGGCAAAAAGCAAAAGCACTTGCTCGACGCTCTGCAAGTCGCCCACATGGATGACCTTCGCCGAAAATGCGATCTCGGATACGACGGCAGGAAGGCAGCGAGCCCACTTTTCTGGACGCTCGGTGCGAGTCAGGTAGGCAGAGCGGCGATCATCGGCTGGCGAGGTGTGCTCGCTCCCGCCTTGGGCAATGACAAGTCTGTAGTGCTTTGGCCCTTCGACGGCTCTCTCGATGCACTGTTGAAGCCGGGACGCTTGGTCATCGTGGAGACCTATCCAGCGGAGTGCTATGGCTGGTTCTTTCAGGGTGGGCTAAGCGGCAAAAAAGGGGATGCGGAGGTCAGGAAGAAGGCGGCTGGTGCTCTGTTCAAATGGGCGGGAAAGGCGAACGTCAAACTCGATCCAGAACTGACCCACACCATCGAGCAGGGCTTCTCGGATGGAGATGATGCTTTCGACGCTACCGTGGGGCTCTTCGGAATGCTCGAAGTTCTCATGGATAGGCGGAAACCGGGCGATCCGAACGAAGAGAGCGTTAGGAAACTGGAGGGCTGGATTCTTGGACAAGGATCGGGTTCTGGCGGACAGACCTTGAAGGAGTTGCGGTAGATGAAAAGTCATCATCAGGATCAGGGAGCTTCCCCATTCCCTTACGAAGTGTTGACCGCGACGGAGCTTTCCCAGCGGTTGAAGGTCAAGGAAAGCTGGATCATTGACCAGAGCAAACCCTCGCGGACTGCCGATCCGATCCCGATCTTCAGGCTGGGCAAGCATCGTCGCTACCTCTGGGGTTCGCCAGAGCTTAACGCGTGGCTCGGTCGTCGCAGCGGGGTCCCTGCTCCGACTTCGCGAAAGCGAGGGTAGCAGGGTGACAGAAGACTGACGCGGGTTTCGAGTGGGGATCAGCGGTCGTGAACGGCTAAATCACAGAGGGCGAATCGCTCGGTGTGACATGGAACGCCAGCACCCGCTGGCATCCGCCTCAAAAGTGCGACTCGTGGCGGGTCGCGTTTTAGAGTGCGACTTCGCACTTTTTCGCAGCACCCGCACTGGCACCCGTTGAGACACCTGTCTTGCACGTATTTTCAGGTACTTGGCAGTCCCCGCAAGCCTGTTAAGTTGTTGAAAGTATTGAATAGGAGAGAATTGGCAAGGTCGCACTCTACCACTGAGTTACTCCCGCTCAATTCCAACTTACAAGTTCGAGATCCCTCGACTGCGCTCGGGATTTCGGCAGCGGGCTCGGGACCTGAGCCTGCCCTGAGCAACTGAGCAAAGCGAAGTTATCGAATGGGCCCGCCAAACGCCTCAAGTTACTCCCGCTCAGCTTGTTTATTCTACAACGCTTGACCGGTTTGCATCTACTGGACGGGCGAGGACGCCCGCCCTCCATCGGAGGGCTGGTTAGTACGCCGCTCCCGTGCGGACCTTCTGGAGGGCTTGGTTGGCTTCGGCGGTAATCTGGTTGCGCACGTCCCAAAGCTCCTTGTAGAAAAGATGCTCCATGCGCTGATGCAGCACTTCGACCGGCGTACCCATGGTGCCCACCACTCCTCCGCCAATAATTCTCTGCGCCAGCTTGAGATGATGAAAGCGGAACACGTGAACCCGTTCGTCGAAATCGAGCAGTCGCTCGGCCACATCATGCAGGGCGAAAAACTCCTCATGCCGGCGATAGAGGTCATCCACGCTGAGCTTCGCTTTACCGAGCTGGACCTTGAACGCGTCGCCCAGCCGCGGGCCAACGTGGTGCACGGCGAGGAAGCCAGGCGAGTCCAGGCCGCTGCCGTGGCCCAAACCTGCGCGGATCAGGTGATAGTCATAGGGAGTGATCGTTTCCAGCACGTGCAGCAGCGAGATGGGATACTCCATCATCTGGTTGGCGCGGCGGATCAGGCGGGCAGCGTTGGCGAGGTCGCCCTCCTCGATGTGATCGCGGGCGCGGCCCAGTTCCCAAGCGACACCTTTCATCAGCAGTTCGGAGGCCTGATGGACAACCTGGAAAGTTAACTCATCCTGGTGCAGGAACTGTTCCGGAGGCTTCTGCAGTGACAGCAGTTCATCGGTACGCAGGTAGCGCTCATAGTCGGAGGCGCCTTTGCCCGGCAGAATCGGTTTTTTCAGATCATCCATAAGTCAGATCATCCATAAGAACGACAATCCTAGACTTGTGATTCTTGACGTCGACTACGAAGGCAGCCCCAGGAGCCTGTTGAAAAATCTAAAGTCTTGTTATTCCGAGGAGCGCGAACGACGAGGAATCTGCAGTTTTCCTCGGATCGCGAAGAACCGCAGATCCCTCCCCCTCGGCTTCCGCTCGGGGCTCGACCTGAGGTCTCGGCAAGGACCGCTCGGGATGACAACAAGACAGGATTTCTTAACAAGGTGTATATCCCCTTATTTGTTTCCATCAGCAATCGAGAAGAATCAACCCTCAGTTCTCCCGCCCCGTCCACTGCGGATCTTTTTCCGGCGCGACGATCTCACCATCCCGCATATGAATCAAACGATCCCCGTAACTGGCGGCCGCGGGGTTATGCGTGATCATGAGCACGGTCTGGCCCAGTTCACGATTGGAATGGCGCAGCATGTTCAACACAATCTCCGAGTTCTTCGAGTCCAGATTGCCGGTGGGCTCGTCAGCGAGCACGATAGCTGGCTTGTTGATCAGCGCCCGCGCCAGTGCCACCCGTTGCTGCTCGCCTCCGGAAAGCTCGGACGGCCGGTGCGGCAGGCGTTTCTCCAGTCCGAGCAGTCCGATGATCTTGTCGAAATAGGCGGCATCGCGATTTCCGTTGGCGCCGGCGATGTCCAGCGCGATATTGATATTGGACCGCGCATCGAGGGTCGGCAGCAAATTGAATTTCTGGAAAACGAATCCGATCTTGCGTTTGCGCATGCGTGTCCGTTCGGCATCGGAAAGCTGCGCGAAATCATCTCCGTCGATGATAACGTGGCCGGAATCGGCTCGTGTCAGCCCGCCCAGAAGATAAAAAAGCGTCGACTTACCGCTTCCCGAGGGACCAACCACGCTTACGAATTCGCCTTTCTGCACGCTGAAAGAAATTCCGCGCAGCGCAGGCACTTCGATCTTGCCCACGTGGTACGTCTTACGCAGTTCCACGGCCTCGATGAAGGCAGCCATCCAAAGACTTGATATTACACGAAGCAGCGGGTATGCGGAATTCGATGCTGCCTCAAGCGGCGCTGGACTGCGAGGGGAAGCGCGGCTGCGTGCGCTTGGGACCTCGCTTTCGAATGAGCAACAGGCGGACACGTTCCAGCAGCTCGACCGGCGCGTACATGCCCTTGGGAAGAAAGACGTCGGCTTGCGTGTCACGATCGTAGATTTTGACTTTGCCCGAGAGCAGAATCGCCGGAGTCTGTGGCGAGATGGCTTTGATCTGCTCGATCAACTTGGTTCCGTCCAGGTCCGGCATGATGAGATCGGTAAGCACCAGATCCACGCCGCCCATCCGGAAGCGGTCCAGAGCCTCCTGGCCGCCGGTGCAGGCGATTACCCGGTAACCCCGGGTTTCCAGCATGACCTTGCGGATCGAGAGTGACTGTTCGTTGTCATCTACGCAGAGAATCGTTCTTTTGGGCTTCATTCTTGTTTCCGAAGTGGCAAGCCACCGGGGGCGAGCCGGGGGAAATCCGAAAACTTTTTATGTCAGAGAATCAGAGCGATTTGAATCCTAAAGCCGGGGCCAGCCAGTGTAAAGTGCCGCCGATGCTAATGGGAAATTTTCTCCATTGAAAAACGATGGCAGTTGTGCATGTCTGCATTTTTCCTGCGGATTCACGAGCGAGATCTCAGAAAAAAATTTCTCCGCGAAGAATCTCAACAACATTTCCACCGACACGCACATTAACCACTCGGTCATCCCTGCGCGAGGCGCGAACAAAAATTCGGCTGGGGCGATGCATCTCAACGCCCTGCTCGATCATTACCCGTTCCTCCGGCTGAGCCACGCCGTGAGCGACCATCCACGCCGCCGCACACCCCGCAGCAGAGCCCGTCGCCGGATCCTCGCCGTTATAAAACATCATACGAGCGTGCAACCGGGCAGCGGCGTCCACGGTCTCACGGCTCACGAAGTAGAAAAACTTCCCTCCCGAACGCTCCAGGTATTCGGCAGAGCCTTTGGAGTCCACAGATAACTCGCGCATCGTTTCCAGACCACGCAAAGGAACCATGGTAAAGGGTACGCCGGTCGAAACCGTCTGGATAGGCAAGGAAGGATCGACCTCGCCATCCCGCAAACCGATGGCTCGCACCACGACTTCGCGGTCATGCGGCGGTCCGAATTGTGGATCCACCTGGGTCATCTCGCCAAACACCGGCTGTCCGGCCTGCTCTTCAAAGTGAACCGGAACTTTACCGATATTGAGATCGAGCGCGACCTCGCGCGCTCCAGTCGAGCCGCGCAGCTGAAATGCAGTCCCCAGCGTCGGGTGACCTGCAAAGGGCAACTCTTCCTGCACGGTGAAGATTCGGACCCGCACTCCACGCTCGCGTTCGGTGGCCGGATCTCGCGGCAGGATGAAAGTGGTCTCGGAGAGATTCATCTCCCGAGCGATCGCTTGCATCTGTTCGTCTGTCAGTCCCCGCCCGTCGGGAAAGACCGCCAGCGAATTGCCTTCAAATGGCCGGGATGAAAAGACATCTAACTGGACGAAGGGAAACCGCCGAAGTTCTTTTGCCATGCATACATTGTAAAGCTCTCGCCGCCGGAGAAGTGACGTCGCAACCAAGCCGGGCAGCGCGAAAACTTCTTGAATCCGACGTTTGACTCAATTTTGCACGCCGAGTATCCTACCCCATATATGCGCAGATGCTCCACGCCGCGGGTCATGTGTTGTTACCTGTTCGCGCCGGCGTGTGGGTAGCGCAGAGAGATTTCCCTGAACCCACTCGGCACACGGAGGGTGGGTTTCATTTTGTCCTGATATTTACCCGATTCCGAGCCGCAGCAAAGGGAACCGTTTCTCTCAGGTTTTGCGAAAAATATTGAACCGTCAGGAGGAACTATGAGCACCGCAAGAGTTATTAGCAACGCCGCCGAAACTGAAACCGCCCCTCGAATGCTCCGCATCAATGACACTGCCCCCGATTTCACCGCCGAAACCACACACGGCACCATCCACTTTCACGAATGGATCGGCGACGGCTGGGCCATCCTGTTTTCCCATCCCAAAGACTTCACCCCCGTATGCACGACCGAACTCGGCTACATGGCCGGACTGCAACCGGAATTCGCCAAGCGAAACTGTAAGATCATCGGGCTGAGCGTGGATCCCGTGAGCAATCACAGCAGGTGGGCAGCCGACATCGAGGAGACGCAAGGCCACAAGGTCAACTACCCGATGATCGGCGACCCGCAGCTCAAGATTGCCAAGCTCTATAGCATGCTGCCCGCCGAGAGCGGGACGACCTCCGAAGGCCGCACTCCGGCCGACAATGCCACCGTGCGCACAGTCTTCGTCATCGGCCCGGACAAGAAGATCAAGCTGATGCTTGTCTATCCCATGACCACGGGCCGCAACTTCGACGAAGTGCTGCGCGTTCTTGATTCCATCCAGCTCACCGCCAAACACAAAGTTGCCACGCCGGTGAACTGGAAGCAGGGTGGCGACGTCATCATCGTGCCTTCGGTGTCGAACGAGGAAGCGCAACAGAAGTATCCCGGCGGATGGAAGACGCTTAAGCCGTACTTGCGCATCGTTCCCCAGCCGAAGTAAGTGGCGCCGGTCCCTAGTCAGTTCTCGACGCCGTTTTGGGGCATACTAAGCGGGTGGCCGGAGCTTCGCATCCATCTAACTCTGTGGCGTACCCCGTCCAAGCTTGCGCTTGGGCAGGGGATGAGGACTGGTCCCACCACCCTCTGCGGGAAACCGAGAATAGGAAAGCCAGTCCGACTTTGCCACCCTGAGAGCCTAATACTGGTTCCCTCGCAGTCAACCGCCGCAATGACAAGGCGAGCACGTGGGCGTTAATCTAATTCAATGGCGGCGGTGTCACCTCTTGTCGGACGGACCCTCGGACGCTACCGAGTTGTCGAAAAGGTGGGTGCCGGCGGTATGGGCATCGTTTTCCGGGCCCGCGACGAGAGGCTGAACCGAGACGTCGCCCTTAAAGTGCTTCCCCCAGGAACTCTCGCCGATGAAGATGCGCGAAAGCAATTTCGGAGAGAGGCTCTGACATTGTCGAAGCTCGCCCACACCAATGTCGCGCACATCTACGATTTCGACACGCAGGACGGCGTCGATTTCCTGGTTATGGAGTTCGTTCGTGGAATCACTCTGGAAGGCAAGCTGGTAGCCGGGCCGCTTCCCGAGGAAGAAGTGGTTCGCTTGGGCAAGAAGGTCGCACAGACCTTGCAAGAGGTGTCCGAATTTGGAATTGTCCATCGCGATCTCAAGCCGGGAAACATTATTCTCACACCACAAGGCGAGCCGAAACTGCTCGACTTCGGACTGGCAAAATTACTGCGCGCCTCCGAGACTGACGTAACCAGAAGTCTGGCCGACGTTCGCGAGCGGGCCGGAACTTTGCCTTACATGAGTCCCGAGCAGTTGAAGGGTCTGCCATCAGATTTCCGTAGCGACGTTTATTCCCTCGGAGCGGTGCTCTATGAGTCGGCTACGGGAAAGCGTGCTTTTGACGCCACGGTTGCCACGGTGTTGATCCACGATATTGCCCGCAAATCGCCCATTTCACCGCGACAAATCAATCCCGTTCTTTCCGCGGGTCTAGAAACGATTATTTTGCGATGCCTCGCCAAGGATCCCGCCCGGCGTTACCAAACCGCCTCCGAGGTTCGAGCCGCCCTAGAAGCTGTCGAGTCCGCCCATATCTCTGGTGTGGGCGTCCCCCCGACGCCCAGACGAAGCGCGCTGCGCATCCTTGGAATTGCCGCGCTGGCCATAGCTGTCACCGCTTTCATGGTGGCCTGGAAAAGGTATACGCGATCATCCACACTCGCAGGTGCTACCAGGGTGAATCAACTGGCAATTCTACCTCTTAGTGCTTCAGGCCACGACGGTGAGACCGTCGCGTTTGGCAACGGATTGGTCCACACGCTGACCTCCCGCCTAACCCAGCTGACCGGAACCCATCCCTTCCAGGTTGTTCCCGCCAGTGAAATCCGAGCGAAAGGTGTTTCTACTCTCCAGGAAGCCAGGCAGGAATTCGGAGCCAATCTGGGATTGGAGCTCAACATCGAGCGTGCCGGAGGAATGCTCCGGGTCAACTATGCGCTCATCGACGCCAACCTGCACCGGCAGCTACAGGGTGACACGATCACCGCGTCGGTTTCCGACCCGTTCGCGATTGAGGACCAAGTAGCCGACAGCGTAGTCAAGGCGTTGCAGGTCGAACTTCGACCAGAAGAGCAAAGAGCGCAAACTAATCACGGAACCACTCAGCCGGTGGCCTATGATTACTATCTGCAAGGCCAGGGGTATCTGCAGGATTTCCAGAAGGCGGAAAATGTTGATAACGCCATCGCCGAGTTCAACCGCGCGCTCCAGTACGATCCCAACTACTCCCTTGCCTTGTCTGGCCTCGGGGAAGCTTTTTGGCGGAAATACGAACACAGCAAGCAATCCGATTGGGTTGGTCGGGCAAAATCCGCTTGCCACCATGCCGTACAACTCCGCCCGGATCAGGCAGCGGGATACCTATGTCTGGGATTGCTGGATGCGGGTTCAGGTGCGTACGACAAGGCAGCGGAGGAGTACCAACTCGCCGCAAAGCTCGAACCTACGAACGACGCTGCCTACAGCGGTCTGGCCCGGGCCTACGAACAGCTCGGCAAGCCTCAGGAAGCCGAGAATACCTTTCGCAAAGCCATCAATCTGCGTCCCAGCTATTGGGCTGGGTACAACCGGCTGGGAATATTCTATTTGGAGAATGCGCGCTACGCCGAAGCTTCGGACATGTTCTCCCAGGTAATCGCGTTGGCGCCGGATAGTTTCGCCGGCTATTCTAATTTGGGAGCAAGCTACGTGTACCGCGGACAGTATGCCCAAGCCATCCCCGCGCTCGAGCGTTCGGGCGAGATTCGTCCGACGGCGGAAGCGAGTTCGAATCTGGGCACGGCCTATTTTCAACTCCACCAATACTCCCAGTCAGCTCGTACCTTCGAAAGAGCCGTGAATTTGGCCGCCGCAAACTACGAGATCTGGGGCAACCTGGCCGACGCCTATTACTGGTCTCCGGGTGAGCGAGAAAAAGCAAAAGCGGCGTATCACAAAGCTTTGGATCTCGCTTTCTCATCCCTTGCGGTCAACCCTCGCGACGCAAACTTATTGGGATTCATCGCCGACTACTATGCGATGTCGGGCGAGTGCGGACCGGCTCTAACGTACGTCAAGCGAGCTTTCCGGGTCGCGCTTCCCAGTCCCGATCTGCTTTCCACGGCAGCGCTGGTCTTTAATCAATGCGGAAAAGAAGAAGAAGCTTTGAGCTCGTTGGAAAAAGCGGTCGCAGCGGGCTATTCCACAGCCACATTGCGCGACACCCCGAACTTTGATAACCTTCGCAGCCAGCCGAGACTGCAGCGGTTGCTTGGGCCTCAGTGAACGCAACGTGGGGGAAGAGCTATGAATGTGCGGTACAAAGTACTCATGGCTGCCGTGGGCGTGGTGTTGCTCTTGCCTTACGCGTTACTGTGGCACTTACTTGTCCTTCGGTCGAAGACGCCGGGTGCGGTCGGTCTTTTCGCGTCTCTGCCGGACTGCACTAGCCCTCCGCCCCCGCAGCCAGCCCAAATTGACATCCCCAATCCCCTCCCTAATTCGTATCCGTTGGTCACTTTTGTGTGTCCGAACCAGAACGTAACGTGGTCCGGAAAGGTTCCTTTCAAAATCCATTTCATGACGGCGGAGTGTTTTTCGCCAACGGACTATGCCAGCACCCTGACCAACCCCACCGCAACAACGGCTGGGGGAGCCACGGTAACGGCAAATGTGGGGCCGGGAAGTATGTTCTGGTGCAAATACACGATTACGGTAGGTTCTGCGTCTGTGGATCCCCACGTCATCGTCATTGGGAAATAGCTCACTTAGAATTCAACGAACGTTGCCGGATTGGCGACGACTCACCTCTAAGTGGAAAGTGCCCCATCCATCGCAAGAAACGCGAAGAGTATGGGGCACCCAGTGAGGAATCGGAGCCTGCCACTATCCACTAACCACTAGTGACTGACCTACCCCTACGACCCTTCCGGCGCATGCAGCACACGGAAAGTATTGCCGCCGTTGGACCAGACCAGCACCAGTGCGTCCTGCCCTTTCGCTGCTTTGGACAGGGCCTGCTGCACGTCGGACGCACTCTGCACATCGTGGCGATCGACCTGCACAATGACATCGCCGCGCTGCAACCCGGCGTTGTCCGCCGAACTTCCCGGCTGCACTCGCTCCACCACGGCGCCATGAATGTCACCGGGCAACTGCAATTGATCGCGAATTTCGGGAGTCAGATCCGACAGACCCAATCCCCAGCGCATCTTGCCATGTTCGTTCTCTCCGGTTTCAGATTCTTCTTTGTCACGGCTGCCCATGGCTTCCAAGGTGACGGGAACGTTCACATCCTTGCCATCGCGCAGCACTTCGAGTTTGATGGTGGCGCCGGGACGCTTCTGCCCAACCTCCACCTGAAGTTCTCCCGCGTCGCTGACTTTCTTTCCATCGAGCCCGGTGATGACGTCGCCGATCTTCAGCCCGGCCTTGGCTCCTGGCGAATCCGGTTCCACCTGGGTGACCACGGCTCCGTTGGCATCGGTCATCTTGAAGAACTTTGAGTTCTCCGGAGTCACGTCAGAGATGCCGATTCCGATATATCCGTGCGTTACTTTTCCGTCGCGGATCAGTGTCTCCACTGTGGGACGCACGATCTGCGTGGGGATGGCAAATCCCATTCCTGAGAACGTGCCCGAGGGCGAAATCAGGAAGGTGTTAATGCCGACCACTTCGCCGCGCGCATCCACCAGGGGGCCGCCGGAGTTTCCCGGGTTGATGGCCGCATCCGTCTGAATGAATTCGCCGGGCTTGCGCCGGTTATCCGAGAAAGGGTTCGGACGATTGAGAGCACTGACGATTCCGCGCGTCACTGTGAAACGAAACCCGTAGGGATTGCCGAAGGCCAGCACGGTCTGCCCTGGACGCAGCACGGTCGAGTCACCCCAAGGGATGCTGGGCAGATCCTTGCCCTCGACTTTGATGACGGCCAGATCAGTGATCGGGTCGGCTCCAATGAGTTTCGCGGTCAAAATCTTGCGGTCACTCATGGTGACGCGCATGTCCACGGCCCCATCCACCACGTGATTGTTGGTGACGATATAGCCGTCGGGGGAAATGAGCACGCCGCTGCCGATGCCGTGCTCGATCTGCGGTTCGGGCCGCGTGCGAGGCATATTGAACGGTCCGAAGAATTGCTGGAGGCCGTCCGGCATTTGGCTTTCCGTCATATCCGGTTTAGTTCGCGAAGTGACCGCGACGTTGACGATTGCCGGGGTTACGCGAGCCGCCAGGGTTTCCATTGCCCGGTCGAGCGAAAGCAAGGTGCTGACGCTTTCGTCGTCCAGCGGCGCTGCAGCCGGGGCGGGGGCGGCTGCCCTTGCGGCCACGGGTTTGATTGATTCATAGGTTACCAGCGATGCCAGCGTCGCCAGTGCAATTGCAGAAACTGCGACGTGACGCCTCATGGCTTTCCAAGCATTTGTGATCCAACGGTTCATGGTTTTACCTTTCTCCTTTTAGCAACTAATTATTTAGTTTCTGTACCGGCAAAATTTGCCTTCCTGCCTGAATAGTTTTCTAGATGGATTTCGCGGGAATTCCCTTTTGCACAGGAGCGTGCGCTGAATCCCAAACCACCACCCGCCAGACGCAGATCGTCCACTGCATCGATCCTGCCTGGCCGTATTGCTCGCCTTGCATTACGACGAGAACCGCCCGCGGAGCTGCGGTGTCCTGCGCTGGCGTAGTCCCCTTCGCCTGCACCAGCGTTCCCTGGTGCAACGTTCCTGAACTTGGCTGCGATTTGGCCAACTGCGACTGCTCCGCCTCCGCTCGTCCGAAGGACGCCAAATTACGCCGCCTGCTGCTTGGTCTGGCAACTACTGCCTTTGACGATTGGACCGTGAATCGCGCTAGCTGCGCCTGCGCTATGGTGGTTGAATCGGTCGCGCTTGAGAAGTGGCTTGCGCCAACGGGGACTGGCAACCTCGACCCCGTGCTCGAAGCCGCCACCATGTCCGGCATCTTGTCCTCGAAGGCCACGAGTTCCGGCGCACGCGACAACGACGCCATAGAAACGACCGAAAATGCCGCCAGCAGATACAAAGCAGGCCGCCAGATCAGGGTTGCGCGCGAACGGTTTCCATCCAAAATCTGGGACACGCGCAGAGACGTCTGTCGTACGCGGTTCACCGCGGCCTGTGCCAAGGCCAATCCCCGGCGCATGAAGCTTTTCTCCGCTACTGCAACCAGACATTGCGCGTACGCCCGAGGGTTTGCCGTCTGCGACAACACCACGTCGTCGCACGCCATTTCCCGTTCCAGCGACAGCCTGCTTTCGATCCACCAGACCACCGGATGAAAAAACAGAAGCGCCCGCAAGATTTTCTGCGCCAGGTTGGTCCAGTCATCCCAACGCCGCAGGTGGGCCAATTCGTGGATCAAGATCGAGTTCAGTTCGGCGGTGGAAAGCTCTCGCATCGCCCATGCTGGAAGGACGACTGCCGGATACAGAAAACCAATCGCGGTGGGCACTCGCAAACGGTCCGATAGGCATAGCTGCACCGATCTTGCAGAACCGAATTCCTCAAGTGTTCCTCGCAGAACGGGGTCGAGGGTTGCCGGATCAATCGCGGTGCAACGCCGGCGCAGTTTTCCGAGCTGCCACAGACCCAACGCCACCCTCAGCAGCGCCACACTTGCAATCACCGCCCAAACCAGAAAGATCGCCGGCGCCCACGAGCCGGGTACAGTGATCAATGAGCCTCCAACCCCAGTCTTAGGGACGCTGCTGCTCGAAGTCAGAGGAACGATCCATGGCAGGGCTGCAATGCCCACCAGAGCCGAAAACCAGACCGCGAACCGGGTGCTGGAATTCTGCCGACCGAAGATCCGCAGCAGAACCCAGGCAAAGAGCGCGATCACCATCCCCTGCGCCAGGCAATTGAGCATGCGTTCGGCCGACAGCCGGGCCAGTGCATCCAGATTCAGCGCAACCGGATTCGCCGCAACCAGGTTTAAGGCAAATAGACTCTGCACAACCGAGCGGAGAATCATCGAGTCTTCCCCTCCTCCTGACTCGCCTCCAGCAGTCCCCGCAGCCGCTGCAGTTCATCCGCCTCAATGCCCTGATCCTCGAGAATGTTCAGCACCAGCATTTCATGCGAATTCTTGAAGAAACGGTGCGCCAGATGGCGAATTTCGGAGCGGCTCGCTTCCTGCCGTTCGATTAGCGGCCGGTACACATGGGCGCGGCCATCCTTTACGTGCTTGACGTAACCCTTCTTTTCGAGGATGCGCATGGTCGTCAGCACGGAGTTGTAGGCCAAGGGCTGTTTCTTGGGCAGCGACTCGAGCACCTGCTGAACCGTGGCGGGCGCCTTCTGCCAGAGCACGTCCATGAGCCGCAGTTCAGCTTCGGTCAAAGTTGCAGATTTCGTCGGGGGCAAGAACCATCCTCCAAATATTATTAGACGCGAGAAGGACCAGAACGTCAACTAATTATTTAGTTGCATGGCGGGTGGGTTGGGTTGCCCTGTATGTCGCGGGCGCCCTCGCCCGCGAAACCCCAAGTTCCGAACACTAATTCCCTTTCTGGAATTAGTCATTGAATTGGAGCGCGAATCTTGGCTGAAAGCATGCCTCAGCTCATTACAATCTTCTATGTGCGGACAGCGTTTGGAGGGTGTTGCCAGTGGGCACTGGACGCCGTCCGCGAAACGGTCGAGTGGCTTAACCAGCCATTAGGGTTCGACTCCCTCGCCCTCCGTGGTCACTCGATGACATGCAAATGTGCTTGACAACGCCGCTGGCAGAGTTATCCTAAAGGTGTTTCGCGGACGGCGTTTAGTACCAAGATTGCAGCCCCGGATTATCGGGGCTGTTCTATTTTAGGGATTCCCTGAAGTTTTGCGTCGGTAGAGTCTTCCTCGCTAAACAGCCCGAAGCGCGTTCCGCGACATCGGTTCCAATCCAAGCCTTCAGTGCGGTTTGGGCGGGCGGAACTGGCTGGAGCGGAGCCCGAGGAAGTCCATGTCGACGCGCGAGTCCACCGCCATACGGAGAGTGCGATGATCATCGTCTTCCAGCGCCACGAAGCGAAAGGGCTGCAGTATCCCTTCCCTGCCGGTCTGCGCCGGACGCAACATCTCAGCCATCGCCTGCACCGAGCCAGAATCGATCTGGAAAGCGACTTCGACAAAACCGCCCTCCTGCAACGCCTTCGGCAAGTGCAACACGCCGCCGGTCATGGAGATGGTTTGGAGTTTGGCTTTGGCGCGCTGGCCGCTATCGAGCTTAACGAGGACGGGAACCGGATCACCGAACTGGACTCGCTGGGCGCGCCGCTTGGGATGCGACTGGGGAAAGTGTGTCATAGTCGCATCTACTATTGCACGAGCAGGCGAGGCGCGGCAGATTACGGAAGCGCGAGTCCGGGTTCGGACCAGAACCTCAGGACAACCCCTCTAACTGCTCAAATGCCAATCATGTAGCGGCGTTATCTAACCCGTCACTGTCCCTCCGGACAGCGCTTCAGCCGCAGATTTCCACGCCAGACCTTGCCGCGGACTCACGCGCGCGATGAAAAGCTGGTGGCAGAAATCTCAACAGATCGGTCGCCACCAGGGAATGTTCGCCCATGGATTCGCGCGCGATGTCGCCCGCCAAGCCGTGAAGAAGGACGGCCGCGATGGTCGCTTCCAGAATGTGTTTCGGATTTTGGGCGATGAATCCGGCCACCATCCCCGTCAAGATGTCGCCGGTCCCGCCGGTCGCCATACCGGGATTCCCGGTCGTATTCACCCATACAGTCCCGTCGGGCGCGGCAATGAGCGTCCGATGGCCCTTTAGCACGACGATCAATTCGTGTTCGCGGGCGAAAGTTCGAGCGACGCCGATGCGATCTCGCTGGACCGCAGCAACTGTGCCGCCCAGCAAGCGAGCCATTTCTCCCGGATGCGGAGTGATGACCAGAGAACGTCCCTTGCTCTTAAGTTCGCGGGGCCGACCCTCGAACGCGTTGAGGCCATCCGCATCGAGAACAATCGGAAGTTTTTGGCGTTTCACCAACGCACGCACGAAGTCCGCAGTCTCCGCAATTCGCGAGATTCCCGGACCGATGGCCAGAACCGTTTTCCCTTCGGTGATCCCCTCGACGCGTTCCAGGGCCCGTTTCGAGATGCTGCCCGCTCTGGTCTCGGGTAAAGGTTCGGTCATGACTTCAGGATGAAATCCCGCCACCGTGGCCAGGATTGACCTCGGAGTCGCAATCGTGGAAAGCCCGGCGCCGCTTCGCAACGCAGCCATGCCCGCCATGGCCGCTGCGCCGGCCTTCCCCACGGAGCCGCCGATCACCAGCACGTGTCCAAAATTTCCCTTGTTGGCGGCGCGGGGCCGCGGCCCGATCAGCGGGGCGATGTCGCGAGGGGTAATCAGATTGAGTTGCAGCGAGGAAACAATGGCTTCGTCGGGCGACCCGATCGCAGCAATCACAGTCGGGCCTTGAGTTAGTCCGCCGAAAATGTGCGCAGGCCGCGGTGCGGTGAAAGTAACGATCGCATCGGCGCGCGCCACCGCTCCGGTCTGCTCGCCCATCACATCGGCATCAGCACCGGAAGGAATATCCACCGCGATCACCGGCGACTGACTGGCATTGATCCGCGCAATTGCTTCCGCGTACAAGCCGCTCACCGGCGGACGGAAGCCCGTGCCCAGCACCGCGTCCACCAGCACGTCGGAATCGAATACCGTCCGTGACGGCTCTCGCTTGAACTCGCCGCTTGATTTCACGATCACGGGAGCTACACGAAGCCTGCCGAACATCGTAGCCGCATCCCCGCGCAGTTCGGACGGGTCTGCCAGCAGAACGACTCGCACTTCCCTTCCCGCCTCGTGCAGTTTGCGCGCCACTACAAAACCGTCCCCACCATTGTTTCCCTTGCCACAAATCACGCCAACCCGCCCAGCCGACGGATATCGAGACAAGACGAACTCGGCCACGGATGTGCCCGCATTTTCCATGAGCGTAAGCGACGGAACGCCGAAGCGCTCGCTGGTGGTGCGATCGATCTCACGCATCTCGGCGGCGGTGACGATTTTCATGTTCAGTCGTTGGTCGTTCGTCCTTCGCCGACGCAATGTAGGCGCAGGCTTCTTGCCGTGCACGGGCAGCTTGTCCAAGGGTTCGCCAACGACGACCGACCAAGGACGAACGACGAATGACGACTATAAAACAAAACGGCCCTCCGCGTATGTGCGGAAGGCCCGCGGAGTTTCAATGGCTGCAAGCTATCCCACACATAGCCCAATTGGGTGTTTCGAGAAGTGGGTGCTGTAACGGCTTGGTTTCGACAGCTATAACGGCATAGACTCGTGTTTTCAGTCTATTGACTAGTTCCGCCAAGCGGAAGGAACCACAGACAGGCAAGAGGTGTCAGTTGTCATTGACGATGGCCTTTATTCGCAAGATAGGTGTGTATGTTTGGCACACGATTGTTTGCATGGTCGCACTTGCGCTAGCTCTCAGCGTGTTTTGGGCCGTCTCTTACGTCCTGAGTGTCCATCACCGCCGTCAGGCGGAGCAACTCTTGCAGCAACTGGCCGCACTACAACCGGGGGCGACGGGCTACACGGCGCAGCAAATCGCACACGACTTTGGCGGGAGGCAACACTGTATTGGCGAATTCTGCAGCTACGATTTCGACAAGAGCTTTGCCGTCACCAGCTCGGGGCCGCTGCGACTGCTGCGGCGAACCGAATGGGACTACTTGGGGTTGCGTCCGTGGAGGGTAGCTGCACACATCGAAACGAAGAACAGTGAACTCACCGACGTGGAGTTCACAGCTTCCGTGAGCCGAGGCCGAGGATGGCTGTACAACGAGGGGCTGTTTTCCGGGGACATGTGGGCATCGTTGATGGTCTTAGTTACGAGTAACGGTGGACGATTCGAGCAGCAGTTGAAACTGGAAAAGGAGACTGACCGTGAGTACGCAATCAGAACTGGAAATCAGATTGAGGCGGGCCGTGGGGGCATCATTTTGATAAAGCCGAACCTTGATACTCCGGGGGGTGGCGAAGCACTCGAAGTGTATTTATCGCCGGATGCACCAACCGAGAGCAGGAAAATTGCCTTCGACGTTAGTCTTCGCTGCGCTACGACGATGTCTCCGTGTGTAGAACTGTGTCAGCTCGCTCCTTCTGCCTGGCGCTCCTACTCGCAATTTGTAAGGTCCAATGGATGGTCTGTCGTCGAACCGACGGACTGTGCAGCAGCGAATCACCAGTAGGTCTCCACTGATACGGTGCGTTGCGGCGATACTGATACCGCGATTGTTGGTGCAATATCACATTACACCGGCAACCGCTAGACCGTCCATTTGACCCAGTCTCAGTCGGCCATCGTCGGCGCCGGTTTCGGTTCGGCTGCGCTCATTTGTTGCACCTTACTATGATGGCGGCCATACGTGAAGTAAATCACCAGGCCGATGGCCAGCCAGATGATCAGCCGCGCCCACGTTGCCCGCCCCAGGCTGAACATCATCAGCAGCGAAACCGTGATCCCCATAATCGGAGTAAACGGAATCCACGGAGCCACAAAGGCACGCGGCACGTCTGTGCCTCGCCACCGCAGAATCCAGACTCCGCCGCAGACAATCACGAAGGCCAGCAGCGTCCCGATCGAAACCAGGTTTCCCAGCACGTTGATGGGAGTCAGCGCCGCGACCGTTGCTACCACCGTGCCGACAAGAATGGTCGAGATATACGGAGTCCGAAAGCGCGAGTGCACAGCGCTGGCCCACTTCGGCAGCAATCCATCTTTCGACATGGAAAAGAACACACGCGATTGTCCCAGCAACATCACGACCATGGTGCTGCTCAGTCCACAGATTGCTCCCAGCTTAACCAATCGGCTGCCCCAGGCCACGCCGGTGGTGTCGATTCCGATGGCAATGGGATCGGGCACATCAAGGCCAGTGTACTTCACCAGTCCGGTCAGCACTGCGGCCACCAGGATGTACAAGATGGTGCAGATAACCAGTGAACCGAGAATGCCGATGGGCATATCTCGCCGTGGATTCTTCGCCTCTTGCGCCGCGGTGGAAACTGCATCAAAACCAATGTAGGCGAAGAAGATGACGCCCGCGGCAGTGGCGATTCCTGACCAGCCAAAATCGCCGTAGCGGCCGGTGTTTGCGGGCAGAAACGGCGTCCAATTCGCCACCGCTTCGGCGCGATGGCCCATGATGTAGTTGATGCCCAGCCCGATGAACACGATCAGCACGCAGACCTTTACGATCACGATGAACGAGTTAAAGTCGGCCGATTCCTTAATTCCAATCACCAAAATGGCAGTGACCATCAGAATGCCGAGGAACCCGAACATGTTGAAAATCGAGGACTGATGCGGCAGCGTCGCGGCATCGATATGATTCAGATCCAGCACCTTCTGGAACTGCATGGTAAGTCGTTCCCAATGGCCGTGATAAAACAGGAAAACGGTCCCGGGACAGCCGGCCAGTTTCGGCGAGAGCCGGATGCCGAAATCGCCAAGGA
>CAVYPX010000016.1:0-1115919 GCA_963770485.1 uncultured Acidobacteriota bacterium | reverse complement strand
GGCCTTAAGCTGCTCGCGGTCATAGAGGTTACTCACACAAGGAGCAGGCCATGTCCAAGAACGGCTGATTGTGCGCCACAGCAAACAATCCGGCTGAAATGACGTGATGGGCCAATTTCGACCAAAGTGCAGCGCAGCAGCTTTCCGGCTTATTCGATCACCTCGTCGTTGCGAGGATAAGTTCGGGCAGCATCTGCCAGGCCTTGTAGTAAACATCGGGAAAGGCGGGATGTTCCTGAATGAACTTTTCCCAACTGGGCTCGTCGGCATTGAGCATCGCTGGACCTCGACTGTGTTCGATTCTAGACCCTGGAAGTTCTAGGGGGCTGGTCCAGCCGTACTCTACCACGACACGGGATGCCCCACCCGTGGCGATTTCACGGGTGGGCTGCCGCGAACTCCCCATCATTTTCATTGGTCACAGCGAAATCGGCACATTGGTGTTACATCGTTGCAATACCGGCAAAACTCCACTGCTGGCTACAGCGCTGGGAATCCCACTTCATTACCACAGTCGTTATTAGTGCCGTCCCTTGTCTGGGGATCCGCCAAATCTCTTGAGCCAGCCTGGCATCACCGCCCACCCGTGAAACCGCCACGGGTGGGGCATCCAGTTCGTCGTAGACTGGACGAAATACGGCGGCTCGGCCAGCCCCCAAGGCTGTGCTTGTTTCAGAAATGCTAATATTCGAACGAATCAGGGCTGACGGAAGGAACTCCTATTTATGGGCTGGCTGGGCTGGCTACTGGCCTTGTTTATCGCCTATTGGTTCCTAAGCGACCTCCTCAGGTCGAAACGGTGCTATTCCCACGGAGTCTTCGGTCGATGCCGACGCTGCGAGGTAGAAGCCGCGGCAAGAGTCAAAACAGAAGCCGAAGCAAGAGCAAGCAGAACGCCAGCGGATGGAGATCGAAGAAACCTACAAGAACATGGATCAAGCGAAAAGAGATGAACTGACTACCCTCGTGAAAGCACGGGCGCAACGGGAGCATCTCCTCATCGGGCCGGGCGATTTGGAAGCAGCCGTAGTGAGGATGCACCAGAGGTCCCAGATCAAGGAAACTAAGTCGACCATTCGGTGACGAAATTCCATTCTATTCACTCTCGGATGGGCGGGCTGGCCCAGCCGACACATTTTCCGATCAAGCTACCGCGAACGGGATGCCCCACCCGTGGCGGTTTCACGGGTGGGCCGCGATGCCGATGGGGAAAACTGGGGGAAAACTGGGGGGGGAAACTGGGGACAGACGGAACGTTCCCCAGTTTTTCGACGTACGGAGATTGGGGGGCTGGCCCAGCCGTACTCTACCACGACACGGGATGCCCCACCCGTGGCAGTTTCACGGGTGGGCTGCCGCGAACTCCTCGGGTAGTCCACCATACAATCCGGCCTACAACTATGTCGCGGCGCAAACGACATATGACTATTCTCCCTCTACCGGTTACCTGTTACCGGAACAATCGGGGACAGACGGAACGTTCACTATTTTTTTTCGAAGCTAGTCAGGAAGATTCTCTCCTGCCCAGTAGAACTTGTTTAAACCCTACATGCGCCGTTATTTCTCTCCCGGAAATATGGGGAAATATGGGGACAGACGGAACGTTCACTATTTTTTTTCGCAGCTAGTCACCAAGATTCCCTCCTGCCCAGGGGAACTTGCTTAAGCCCTACTTGCGCCGCTACTTCTCTCCCATTCTTTTCTTGCCCTCCACCATCACTCTCCGCAGGATCCGGTTGATACGCGTCTGGTAACCCGGCCCCTTGGACTTGAACCAGTCCACCACCTCGCAATCCACGCGCAGGGAGATTCTTTGCTTGCGCGGACGGTTCCACCGCGACTCAGACCCCGCATCCTCCTCCGCCAGCCGCAACAGCTCATCCTCAACCGACACCGACGCGCGCAGCCGCGCGATTCTTCCCGTTCGCAAACCGGTCTTTTTACCCTTTGCTCTCTTGGGCTTAGATGTCATGACAGTATTGTATAGCTCTGGCTCGTCATGACGATGTGTTCCACGTGGAACATTTTGCCCAAAGTTAAGGGCTGGCCCATCACGCGCCTGCTTCGAAAAGCATCACTCGTAGCGCAGCGCCTCAATGGGATCCAGATTGGCGGCTCGAACTGCGGGAAACATTCCGCTGGCGATGCCCACCAATCCAAGAATGGCAGTGGCAATCAGCAGGATTCTGGGCGCGACGATCAACTGGATATCGCCCGCCGAAGCGTGGGAAGCTAACGCGCTGTACAAAGTCAGGGTCCCCACGCAAACGGAAATGATGTAAGAAAGAACGATTCCGAGTGCTCCGCCCACCGCCGTAATCACCATGGCTTCGGCCAGAAACTGGAACAGAATATCTTTCTTGCGCGCGCCTAAGGCCTTCTCGACTCCGATCTCCCGGGTCCGCTGCGTAACTGAAACCAGCATGATATTCATCAGGCCCACGCCGCCAATGCCCAACGTGATGGTTCCGATGAACGCCAACAGTACTTTCAATCCCATGCTGATGATGTTGAACTGATCGAGCTGTTTCTGCGCGTCGAAGACGAACACCGCCCGCTGGTCGGTGGCCTTGAAGCCATGGGCCAGCCCGAGCGCCTCGCGGATGGTTCGGGTTAACTTGTCGTGCTCCAGACCCTCGGAGTCGAGCCAGATTCCGTCGAGGTAGTGGGTGTCTTTCAGAACGTCCATCGAACTATAGGGAAGGTAAACATACCGGTTGTCGTCGTCATCTCCCTCCTGCATGCGCGCCTGCAGCACACCGATCACCTGAAACGTAACTCCATCCACGCGGATGGACTCTCCGACAGCGGGCATTCCGGAAAATAGCTTGTCTTTGGCTTCCGAACCAAGCACGGCATAGAGCCCGTGGCTCAAGTTGTCCTGATCATTCAGAAAGCGTCCGTCCTCAAGGCGCAGATTCCAGATGTCGTAGATGGTGGGGTCCGTGCCCATGACGGGGAAGCTGAACGAACGGGCACTTTGAGTAACCTTACCTTGTTTGTCGGCTTCGCGAGCGATATGGCGGGCGAGCGGTACCACATTGCGCAGCAATTCAACATCGTCATTCGTAAAGCGCACTTCCACCCCGGCTTTGTTGCCGCCGGCTTGCTCCGAGGTTCGATTGGGGAATATGCCCACCGCGGTCGCGCCGAAACTCTCAAAAATATTTGTGATCGCGCGCCCGAAACCCTGGCCATAAGCAAGAAGCAGAACCACGGTGGCGATTCCCCAGGCCATCCCCAGCATGGTGAGCACAGTTTTGCGCAGATCGTGCCGCATGGCGCTGTAGGCTTGCTCCAGTAAGTCACGCTTCATGACTATTCCCTTCGGAGGGCCTCCACCGGTTCCAGCAGCGCCGCCTTGCGCGCCGGGTATAAACCAGCGATCACACCGGCCAGCGCCAGCGATCCAATGGCCAGCGCGGCGGTGGAAGGCACCAGCTTGGGAGTGTCCCATCCCGGAGGTGACGGCAGGAAAGAAAGTGCCTTCATGAGCGCGGCCGCGCCGCCCATGCCGATTCCACCGCTGAGCAGGGTTAAAAACGCGCCTTCCACGAAAAACTGAAACATGATGCTGCGGTTGGTCGCACCCACCGCCTTCCGCAGTCCGATTTCGCGAGTGCGATCCGCGACTGCAACCAGCATGATATTAATGATCCCGATCGCGCCCAGCGCCAGGGTCACCAGGCCCACGCTGCCCAAAAACATATTCATCGCATCGAAAATCTTACCCACTTGATCCACGGTACGAACCGTATCCCACTCATCAAAGGCGTCCACATTGCGATAGTCGAAGCCATGATTACGGGCGATGACCTTGTGCACCTCGACTTTGGCGATCTCGTGCAAGGCGCGCGACTTTGCCTGGTAGTTGACAAAAGAAATGGCATTGTCGATTTCACCCACGTTCAGTGGACGGAAGTTGTCTCGCATGGTGTTGAACGGGATGAAGATTCTTAGATTCATGGTGTTATTGTCGCCGTGCCCGATTCGCTTCAGAGTGCCAATCACCTGGAAGCGGATTCCGTTCAGCAAAATGGTGCTGCCAATCGAGGGACGTCCCGGGAACAGAACGCGACGGGCTTCGTCGCCCAACACAACCACAGGGCGTTTTTGGGCGTCGTCCAATTCGTCAATCCAGCGTCCGTCGGCTACCGGCACGTATCGGACCCGGTTGAACTCGGCGGGCACCCCCATCAGCCGTCCGCTGCTCTGATAGAAGTCGCTGACCGCCCGAATATCATCCCGCGCAATGATGGGGACCGCCGCCCCGACATCGGGACACTCTCTCACAATGTCCTGGTAATCTTTAAAAGTGAGGTAATACTGCCGCAGGCTGGTGAAACTTCCATTCATGGCGGGAGCCCGCCCTCCGAAGATGAACAACACGTTCTCGCCGATTTCATCGAACTGCTTTCGATTGCCCGAGCGAAAACCCTCACCTAAGCCGACCAGAAGCAAGAGCGAACCCACGCCCCAGGCGATGCCGAACATGGTCAGGAACGAGCGCAGCTTGTGTGCCCACAGTGTGCCTAGAGTCTGGGCGAAGATATCGAAAAGCAGGCGCATGCTCTGTCTACAATGATACGCTGGAGGATAGACTCCGGTTCCTCATCCTGAAGTTGAGCTTAATGGGACGCTGTAATAGACTCGCCGCCGGGTGTGAAGTTAGCGTACGGCCGACTGAGAAGTTGCAGTTTTAGCGAAAATATTTGCACCGTTCCCAAGGCACATGATTTTGCCTATAATCGTGCCCGCGTCACTGCCTCTACACGGGCGCAGAGGTCAATCATGTACTGGGTCGAATTGTTCTTGATGATCTGGATTTCATTCGGCGTAATTACGGTTGCCAGTCTGTTCTGGATTTGCAAGAAGAGCGGCGAGATGCTCGACAACGGCGCAGCGAAGAGCGGGTCGTCCAACCAAAGGCCTGAATTCGCTGCAGCAAAATTGTCGGGCGAACTTCGTTCTATTTAGACTGCCGTTACTCCGATCCATGCCCTTCCCCATTTTGAGTTGAGGCCGGAGTTGGTAATCCGGCAGTTCGCGCTCATTTCACTATCAAAACTGATGCTGCTCGCGCGGGGATTGGTGTGTTCCGGCTCTGTTCGCTTCTCACCTATAATCACGCCATGCACCGAATGTCGCGAGTCTGCAGATTCCTTCTTCTCTTTGCCCTCACGGCCATCATCTTCCACGGCGAGGGGCAGCTATGTTCAGCCCAGGAGATCACGGTCGCGGCCGCAGCGGACCTGCAGTTTGCCATGCAGGATATTGCCGAGCGATTCCAGAAGGAAACCGGACAAAGCGTGAAGGTGGTTTATGGCTCCTCCGGGAACTTTGCTCAGCAGCTACAGAATGGCGCTCCTTTTGACATGTTCCTCTCGGCCAACCTTGACTATCCCAGGCAGCTTGAGGCGGCGGGCCTGACCGAACCCGGGACCTTCTACCAGTACGCGAGCGGGAAACTTGTGGTCTGGGTGCCGAAGCAGTCAGCACTGGATTTGAGCATCGGGTTGAAAGCCTTACTGAATCCGTCAGTCAAAAAAATCGCGATCGCAAACCCCGAGCATGCCCCGTACGGAAAAGCTGCGGTCGCGGCCATGCAGAAAGAAAACATTTATGACCGGGTGAAAGACAAACTGGTGTTGGGCGAGAATATTTCCCAGGCTGCGTCTTTCGTGGTTTCGGGCGCTGCGGATGCAGGCATCGTGGCCCTTTCCCTGGCTCAGTCCCCGACCATGAAAGACAAGGGGCGGTATGCGGAGATTCCGGCCGGCGATTATCCACCGATTGAGCAAGCCTGCGTGATCCTGCGCTCGTCGAAGGGCAAGCCGATTGCCCGGCAGTTCCTGGCATTCATTAAGACGGCAGCCATCGGCGATGTGCTTCGAAGCTACGGATTTGATGTGTCGAGCGGGGCGGGCAGCAAGTAGGGAGAATGTCCGCGTGTGGGCCGCCGTTGTTCTATCGCAGTGCGCTATCCTGCTGATGTGACCGGGGACGACGACATAAGGAACGAACGATCTGGTGTTGGCTTGTGTGCCGATTGTCAGAACGTTCGATCGATCAAGTCGGCACGCGGGTCCACGTTCTACTTGTGCCGGCTTTCCGCCACTGATTCGAGATTTCCCAAGTATCCGCGTTTGCCGGTCATACAGTGCTCGGGGTACAAACCAAGAACTTAGGCAGTCTCTCAGCTTGCCCTATGCCGGGTTTCTCCGCGCACTCTGCGGGGGTTCTCAGCGGTCTTCGCGTTCTAAGGTTTTAATGACACTTCGGTAAACAAAGTCTTAAATCGCTGAGGTCGCGGAAACGGCCGCGCGGAGTGCGCAGAGATTGCAAATCGCCAGCGAGGAATTCGCGGCTGCCGAAATTGAGACACTGCCAGGACTTAGTTCTCCCGGACTACAATTCCCTCCCGGAATGCCCGCGGTTCGAATGCGACGTAGGACACATCCCGTTCGTGATGTAGATCACAGCAAAGTGAAGCGTCGCCACGTAGTCTGGTAGTGGCTCAGTTTGATATGGAGGCGAGCCAAAACGCGCGATTATTGCGTCGCAAAGAACGCGACGCTTCCGCGCAGCTCGCCCAGATCCCCTTCGACTTCGCTCAGGGCAGGCTCTCGCTGCGCAACGAACGCTTGCTCGGAATGACAAATCAAACTGAGCCACTACCCGTAGCCTGAAATTGCTTCAAACTCTTGATTCGGAGCTTGACCATGGCCTATGTAATTACTGATAAGTGCATCAAAGACCTTCTCTGTGCCGATGTCTGTCCGACCGACTGCATTCATCCTAAGAAGGACGAGCCGGGCTTTGAGGCGGCGACGCAAATGTATGTCGAGCCGGCCGGCTGCATTGATTGCGGAGCTTGCGTGCCGGTGTGCACCTCGGAATCCATCTATGCAGTAGACGATTTGCCGGAAGAATTGAAACCGTTTATTGACATCAACGCGAAGTACTACGCGAACTAAGCAGTGCTCGTGGAATCGTTGCCTGGCGGCGGAGCCGGCCAAGACGGCCGGCCATCCGATCCGTCATACTTTCCTGCCCGCAATGTCGGTAGTGGCTCAGTTTGATATGGAAGCGAGCCGAACGCGCGATTATGGTGTCGCAAAGAACGCGACACATCGCGCGGCTCGCCCAGATCCCCTTCGACTGCGCTCAGGCAGGCTCTCGCTGCGCAAAGAACGCTTGCTCGGGATGACAAATCAAACTGAGCCACTACCGCAATGTCAGCTGCGTTGACATTTGATCAGGATGGTTCTATGTTGACGCTCCGGACCGCAAGTGAACATTGTCAAAGCAACGCGGCGCTTTGAGGAGTGGCTGGGCCGGCATACCAGGCTGGTGAAGCCCGACTTGCGCCTCAAGCACCAGCACATGGCGGAAGCGGCCTTCCCTTTCTTAAGGGCAACCTTCTATCGCTGGATGCAGGTCTGGCCCGAGGTCTGTCCAGACCTCGTACGCGCGCCCCACGTCCTTGCGGTGGGCGATCTTCACGTGGAGAACTTTGGCACCTGGCGTGACATTGAGGGCCGCCTGGTCTGGGGCGTCAACGATTTTGACGAAGCGGCCGGCCTGCCCTACACTCTCGACCTGGTACGCACTGCAGCCAGCGTCGTGCTGGCCGCTGAAGCCGGGCATCTGGCGATAAAAGCAAAGGAGGCTTGCGCCGCCATCCTGGACGGTTACAGGAAATCCCTCGCGGAAGAGGGCCGCCCCTTTGTACTCGAGGAGGAACACACCTGGTTGCGCCAAATCGCGACCGGCGAATTGCGTGACCCGGTGCACTTCTGGCAGAAGATAGAAAGTCTGCCGAAGATCGCCAGCGGCATCCCGGCCAGCGCGGAGAAGGCTCTCGATCACCTGATGCCGGAGCGGGGTCTCAGCTACCGCACCGTCCGACGGGTGGCTGGATTAGGAAGCCTGGGGCACGTTCGGGTGGTGGCCCTGGCCGAGTGCCACGGGGCGAGAATCGCACGCGAGGCCAAGGCGCTGACGCCGTCCGCGGTCGACTGGGCGAAGGGAGTCAAGCGAGCCGAGGTCGTCTTGTACGAAAATATCATCAGGGGCGCGGTACGATGTCCGGATCCCTTCGTGCAGGTACGGGGTCGCTGGTTGGTTCGCCGCCTGTCGCCGCACTGCTCCCGCATCGAACTCAACGAACTGCCTGCCCACCGTGACGAACTCCGGCTGCTTTTTGCCATGGGATGGGAAACGGCGAACATTCACCTCGGCAGCCGGAATGCACGAAAAGGTATTCGTCGCCATCTGGACCGGCTCCAGCCGAACTGGCTATCCATGGCTGCCAAAGATATGACGGGAGCGGTTCAGCGTGACTGGCGGGAGTGGAAGAAGTTTTCTGCGGCTTGAACCCTGCCGGATCAGGGCGCCATACCTCACACTTGGCGTGGCACGGCCGACAGCATCTCGTCCTCTTCTAGTTCGAGGTCTGGCGAAACCCGGGTGGTCTCGCGTTCTAAGGCGTCCAAGAGTTCGTCCAGAATGACTTGTAACGAGTCCGGGTTTTCGCTGAGCGCGCGGCCCAGACTCTCCCGGTGCACCGCGAGTTCCCCGATTTGCCCGGCACCGAACGTACCGATGTCGTACGCCGTCGGCAAAACGGAGTCCGGCCATGTGGGCGAGTTTTCGGACTTTTGTGCGACCGAAGCAAAAGGATAGTCGAGGCTGCCAGTCGTCATCCAATGCACCACCAGTTCCTGCACATGCGAGGCGCAGCAGGCGCGATGAATTCCCTCCCGATGCGCCAACCGGTCGTGCCAGCGGAGAATCTTCAGCTTGTCTTCCCAGCGGTTTTCGGCGACCAGGAACCAGACCTGGCCCGGCGATTTCTCCTCCCCACAGATGGTGCACAGGTTTCCGACGTCGTCCATACCGTTACCCTTACGCGCCTTTCGACGTGGATTGCTCGTTCCGGCCGCTCCCCTCGCTGGTTAAGTCGCCTAGATGCACACTGGATACAGGGATCCTTCCTGCGACCTTGGGCAGGGGAACTGTGATCATCCCTCGTCCCCTTTCAAATGAGAGAGTCAGCATGGAAGCGCACTGATCGCAGAGCCAGTAGTGTTCGATATGGCGTGGGGGCTTGCCCCTGGCGTGCAGCCGTTCGGGATTGGAGGGGTCATTGGCCTCGGTTTCGACCAGAAAGAGCTTCCCTTGGCTCAATTTCCGGAAAGGATTAAGGCAGACGGGGTTAGCGCATTTGTGAAGCACGACGTATTCCTCCCGGGTGGATCCTGCTCGACTGGACCCTGGGTGAGTTTGCCAATTGCACGCAGATAGCCGAAGCGTGGTGCGAGGGATTACGCGGAACTGGTTGAAATAATGTGAGCAGGAACGATCTTCGATGGACCTGACGGAGCAAAGATGCCGACCCGTGGTCGCCTCTGCCGAAGGCTCGTCATTTCCGCCTTACGCGGGGAATTCCGCTACGCCATGCCGGCCCCGACCTTTTTCGTGGCCCGAAGCCGTTTTTGGCTACTTCTTTTGCATTTCTCGAATGTACGACACGATCATCTTGATCTGGTCAGGTGTGACTCCCTTGGTCTGAAATGCATGTGTGGCTCTCTTGCCGGGACCGCCATTCGCCACTCCATCCGTCAAATCGGCATCCGTTGCCTTTCTGGCTTCGTCAGAAATCAGGCTTGGAATCTTCGCCGCTGGCTTGCCGGCCCCATCTACGCCATGGCAGGCAGCGCACTTGGCGTTGAACAGGGTGGCTCCGTCATCGGCGGTCAAGGCAACGCTGGGAACCAGGATGAACAGCATAATCGCGATCATCAAAATCACTATGACAAGCTGCGATGTCTTCATGATTGCTCTCTGCTCTTGTCAGAATCGAAGGAACTGGTAAAACCGGAGCTTTCGCAGGCTGAGGGCCGGTTTGCGACCGCAGCCTCCGCAGGCTCCAGCCTCGGTGCAAGATACTGCCAACTTCTCGCCCCGGGGCAAGTTCAGTTTCAATCCTTGAGAAAAACTCTGCCGTGACGCGAGTCACCGTAGTCGGTGATTATGGGAGAGCCTGCTGACTGTTGAGCGCCTCACAGAAATCCTGCGGCCACTCAGCCCGGCAACACGGCCTGCGTTGAGCAAGCGGGCGCGGTGTCTGTCCGTGACGGAAACTACTGCACGAGCTTCATCGGGGAGCCGGAAAGGGCTCCCCATCTGCGTTCGGGGCGTCTCCGCCTCGCGACAACGCAGTAATAGAGACTCTGCAAGCCGTCAGGGACTACGGCGTCAATTCAAACACGACGCCGCAACCCGCCCAGCCACCTCCTTGGCATTTTCCAGTTCCGCCCTCGCCGGCAACGCCATAAAGATTATTCCGCCCATCGGACATAACCTGAAAAGGGTACGAATCGCCCTTCCCGCCGGGAAAGTTATGCAGCACTTGCAGCTTCCACTGCCCCCCTGACTGAGGTTTCAGTTCAAAGACGTTTCCGCAACCCCAACGATTGCCGTGAAGGCAGGACACATCACCGCCGGTGGTACCGTATAGATTTCCCGACTTGTCAAAAACGAACGGGCTGAAAGGATAACGCCCGTCCTTAACTCCAGTGAAACTGTATAAAACCGTGTGCGTCCAGCCGCCACCGGATCCCGGCTTAAGCTCGAAAATCGTCCCCCATCCGGCGTCGCCCCCATTGGGCGTAGCGCCGAACAGGTTGCGCCCTCTGAAGGTCAGGCCGTTACCGGGACCGGCACCATCTGAGCCACCCTCGAAGTTGTACAGGACGCTCTCAATCCATCCTCGACCGAAACTTGGCGACAGCTCAAAAGCCGCACCAGCGCCATAAGTTCCGCCGATATAAGTTAGTCCGTAAAGGTTGCCCGCATTGTCGAAAATCAGCCCGTTGGGCGACGCCCCATCCGTCGCAGAAAAGCTATGGAGAATTGTCTCGTGCCAATTGCCGTCGGCCTGCGAAGTCAGCTCAAATACCGTGCCGCAGCCGTTAGGCGTGCAGTTCATACTGCCGCCGCCATTTAATGTTGTGCCATACATGTTTCCTGTCGCATCAAGAATCACGCCCGCCGCCGGAACCTGCCCGTCGTTACCTCCGGTGAAGCTGTGGGCAATGGTCTCCTTCCATTTGGCACCGGCGCTTGGCGTTAGCTCGAAGACAACGCCACACCCACTGCCAGAACAGTTTGCTTCGCCGCCGCCATCTTCGGTTACACCGTAAAGGTTACCTTTTTTGTCGAATGCGAGATTTGCATGTGGGTGCGCGCCGTCCGGGTTGCCACGGAAGCGGTAGAGCAGTTCTTCCTCCCAACCGTTCCTAACACGCCTCAACTCAAATACCGTGCCGCATCCTCCGGTTTGAGAACAGTTGACACCCCCAGTCGCGGTTGTACCATAAAGATTTCCGGAGGCATCCGAGATCAGCCCTCCGGCCGGGCCGGCTCCATCATTCCCGCCTTTGAAGTTGTAAAGAACCTTGTACCTGGGTCCGGCCCAGGCGCCGGGTGCCCAGAGAAGAGCCATCGCGAGAGTTGCCGTTGGTCTTAGGTAGGATTTCCATCGCATGATCTTTTACCTCACATCGGAGAACGTCGCGGGGAAAAGGGAGGGGAGCGAAAGCCAATCCTCACAGCAGTGGCCAAGTTTACCACGAAACCGGGCATTTTCAGAGGAGAGAATCGAGAAGAACGGCGATCTGGGGGATCGGTCGCGCAGGGGCGGGCGCTTCGTCAAACCCATCGCGGGTAAGGAAACGCAGTCGATGAGGGAGCGCAGAAACAAGGTTTTCGCTCGCCTGCACTCGACGAATCGCGGCGCAATCCCTATCATGGTCAGATCACGTTACCGTCCGAGGAAATCAAATGCCTGAACCGACTTATGAAGAACTGAAAGCCCGCTTGGCGGAATTGGAAAAACAAGGCCCGCGCCGCACCGGCAGTCTCGAGTTTCGAGTCAGCGAAAAAGGCGGGGTGAGCGTTTACGGCCTGGGCCGTTTTCCGGTCACGCTGTACTACGAGCAATGGGCACGCCTGTTGGAGGCGTCCGATAAACTTCGCGAATTCCTTGAAGAAAACAAGTCCAAGCTCAAGCTCAAAGGACAATAAGCTCGAGCGCGGGCAGTATCTTTATCTGACCACGCGCGGACGCCGCAGCGGGCGGCCCCGCGAGATCGAGATATGGTTCACGGAGCGTGGCGGAAATTTCTACGTCATCGCCGAATATCCCACTTCGCAGTGGGTGCAGAACCTGCGCGCTCATCTCAGAGTGGGCGTACGAGTGGCAGGAAAAAGTTTCCCCACCCGCGCTCGTGTGGTCTCGCCCGAAGCCGAACCGGAACTATACCGCGCCGTACAGCACCTGTCCCGCGAGAAATATGGCTGGGGAGCGGGTGTGGTCGTGGAGTTAATTCCAGAATCCGCTCCACCATAGATAAAGAGCCGGAGCAGGAGTTCACTGCTCCGGCCGCACTATTCGTCTCAGTTACGCCGCAAGGGCATTGACGAAGTGCTCACAGAGGGTGGTCTCAACGTTGTACAGCTTCCAGGTGATCGGGGTGGTCAGATAGGGTCTCATGATCTCCTCGACCCTCGGGAACACATCGCGCTCGTAGCGCTCTGCATCCTTTTTCTCCATCCACAGGGTGACATGAAAAACTTTCTCATTCTTAATTTCCGGCCAGAAGGGCAGAATTTCCAGGAAGCCGGTCTGCTTTTTCAGGATCGGCAGAACCTCCTGCTTCAACGTTTTGAGGAACTCATCCTTCTTTTCCATCTTGGGAACAAATTCAACCATACGAGCAAACATGGGGGATTCCTCCTCTCAAGGAATTCTTCTAAGAAACTGATCTCACGAAAGCTCGGAGGTGCCCGGGTCAGCTCCAGGTCGTCCCCGAGCCGACGCTTCGATCAACTGAACTATAGGCTGCGTGGAAAATTTGTCAGTGATGCGTGACTGGCATCAATGTGATAAATCCCAAATTCGGGCAGTCTTTCTCGAAAACGGAGCCGGTTTTCGGCGTTCGATCGGCGTGGGGCTGTGCAAATCTGGGGTGAATTGGACGAAACAGCGGCCGGAGTGCTCCGCGTTAAACTACTTTCTGATGTCGTCCGACGATATTCTCACGCTCCCGCCCCCTGCTTTCGACGCGCGCCTCACCTACGGCAGTGATGCCAACCAGTTCGGCGAACTCCGCCTGCCCAAGGCAAAAGGTCCATTCGCCGTGGTCATGAACCTCCACGGCGGCTTCTGGCGCACGAAGTACGATCTGACTCACGCCGGACATCTGTGCGCCGCGCTGACCGCCAAAGGTCTCGCCACCTGGAATGTGGAATACCGCCGCGTCGGCAACCATGGCGGCTGGCCAGGAACCTTTGAAGATATCCGCAACGCCTACCGCTTCCTGCCGCAAATCGCGAAGCGTTACAGGCTCGACTGGGAGCGAACCCTGGTGATGGGACACTCTGCCGGAGGACAGCTCGCGCTCTGCCTTGCCACGCACGAGTCTTCCCTCAAGCGTGTGATCTCGCTGGCCGGAGTCGTGGATTTGCAGCAAGCTTGGGAGTTGCATCTCAGCGACAACGCAGTTGTAGAATTCCTCGGCGGTAAGCCCAGCGAGGTTCCGGAGCACTATCATGAGGCCGATCCCATGCAGTGCGCCATCAGCCATGCCACGACCCAATGGCTGATCCACGGCGCCGCAGACGATGTTGTGCCTGCGAATTTCAGCCGGAACTATGCCGGGCAAAAGAAAAAGCGTGGCGAGGACGTGCACTACCTGGAGATCTCAACTGCCGGCCATTTCGACCTGATCGATCCCGGCTCGAACGCCTGGACAAGAGTTGAGAACACCGTCCTGCACCTGCTCGGACTTTAGCCGCGGATTCACGCTGATTACGCAGGTTGTCGTGTGACGTAGTGCCGGGGCGTTGCGGCCGAAACCGCTGGAAGCGGCCTTCAGCTCCCTGATTAATCTGCGGCATCGCCGTAATCTGCGGCTAGGCGATTCTCCTCAGCACCAGCGCCGAGTTTTTCGATCCGAACGCAATGCAATTGCATACCGCGTGTTCAATCGCCTTCTTCCGCCCGACGTCGGGCACATAGTCCAGGTCACACTCTGGATCCGGCGTTTCGAGATTGATGGTCGGCGGAATCTCTCCGCGCTGCATGGCGACCACCGTTGCCGCTACGCCGGCCGCACCGCAAGCTCCCTGGGGATGCCCGATCTGCGACTTCAAGGCGGACATCGGCACTTGCCGCGCCTGCTCACCCAACACCAGCTTCAGCGCCCGAGTCTCGATGCGATCATTTAGCTGCGTTGACGTCCCGTGCAGATTGACGTAGTGCACATCCGCCGCCGTGATCCCTGCTTCCTTCATCGCCAGCGCGATCGCTCTTGCGGGTTCTTCGCCGCACTCCTGCAGCCGCACACGGTGAAATGCTTCGCAGGTGGATCCATATCCACATACTTCCGCCAAAATCTTTGCGCCGCGCGCTCGCGCGTGTTCATATTCCTCCAACACGAACATCCATGCGCCCTCGGCCAACACGAAGCCATCGCGGTCTACCGAAAAGGGACGCGATCCACGCTCCGGAGCATGGTTCCACGAGTCCGTTAGAATCTTCATCAGGATAAATCCCTTAACGATTCCCAGCGCGATGGGCGCATCCGCCCCTCCACTCAGAACCATGTCCAGCCGCCCGGACTGAATTTGCCGCAGGGAATATCCAAAGGCATCGGTAGAGGAAGTGCAGCCGGTAGTCACCACATGGCTGGCGCCGCGCAGCCCGAAGCGCACACTGAGCTCACTGGAAAGTGTGCCCATCACGCCCGTCGGAACACAAAACAGACTCATCTGCTTATATTGTTCATGGAAGAATAAGCGGTATTGTTCTTCGGTGAATTCCTGAGATCCACCGCCCGAGCCCATGATCACACCGAAGCGTCGCCTTTCTGCGAGCGGCAAGGAAGAAGGATCCAGGCCCGAGTCGCTCAATGCCTCTGTGGCTGCGGCCAGGGCGAGCGGCAGCACCCGCGACACGTGTTTCCGCTCCCGTTTTTCCACCCATGCAAGCTCGTCAAAGTCAGAAACTTCACCGGCAATTTGCACGGGAATTTCCGCGGCATCGAACCGTGAGATACGCCGCACCCCGCTGCGTCCCCGCAGCACGGCGTCAGAAAAAACGTGGTTCCCTACGCCATTGGGACTCACCGTCCCCATTCCGGTGATAACGACTCGCCGCGGCAAATCTTGACTCCTGATTTTCTTGTCTATGCAGATTATCAGGCATTTTGATACGGTGAAAATGGGTGAGTTCCCCGGCCGATCCGCGCGGTTCGAATCGTCCAGCTTTCGCAGACAAACCCTGAAACGGGGAGCCCGGTTGACTTGAGGGATCGTGAGCCAAGGCTGCACAGGATGGCAAACCGGTCCAAAAAGAGCGCACCGGTTTACGCTTATGATGCAAAGATTTTCACAATTCGCGGAAAATAATCGTCCGACAAAAAATACTTGCCAACCCTGAGCAACACCGTGCTAGACTTCACCACGCTAACCTGTTCTGTGCTTCCTCCGCACCTGGTTCGAGGTTATATCCGTTGGGAGCTTGAGATCAGCCACTGCAATGCAGAATCCATTTCAAACAGAGGTGAAAGATATATGAGACAGACGACTGTCCTGTTGAGTACAGCCGCAGTATTGTTCTTTACGCTATCACAACTTGCCCCAGCCCAGTCCGCAGAGGCTGGCATCACAACGATCGTCCCCGAGAGCAGCGTCGCGTATCCAGGGGATGCCGGCGTGCGCGCGCACACTAACATTGTGATGGTCCTGCCTGACAAAGTTGAAATCGGCAACAATGGCGCCCCCATCGCTGAGAACCCGTTGTCTCTGGCCTGCATTTACAAGCTGGTGAAGCAGACCAAAGGTTGTCCGAAGACCAGCAAGATTCTTCCAACCGGCGGCACCAAAGCCATCGCTTTGATCGACGCCTACGATAACCCCGATGCGGCGACCGATATCAAGACGTTTGCCACCGCGTACGGGTACGGAACGCCAAACTTCACCAAGGTTAAGGTGGGCAACCCTACGGCGAACTCCGGCTGGGCGCTGGAGGAGTCGTTGGATATCGAGTACTCCTTCGGCATGGCGCCGAAGGCCCAGATTTATCTGGTGGAAGCGAACTCGAATTCTGACGCCGATTTGTATGCGGCGGAGGACAAAGCGACCTCGTTACTGCAGGCGGCGGGCGGCGGCGAAGCCTCCAACAGTTGGCAGGGTGGCGAATACGGCGGCGAAACCGGTGATGACAAGCACTTCCAGGGCAAGAGCGTAGTTTACTTTGCCTCGTCCGGCGACTCGGGCGGCTCGGTAGGTTACCCCAGCACCTCACCCTATGTGGTTTCCGCCGGCGGCACCTACATCGCACGCGACTCGAACGGGCTCTTCATGTACGAGGAAGGTTGGAGCGATGCGGGTGGCGGGCCCAGCACGGTCGAACCCCGTCCCAGCTATCAGAACATCGTCAAGAAGATCGTAGGGACCCATCGCGGTACCCCGGACTTCTCTTCGGAAGCCTCGAACGTCTCTTACGTGGAAATCTACTCCCAGTACGGTTGTGGCGGATGGTGCGGAGTGGGTGGCACCAGCGTCTCTTCACCTACGCTGGCGGGCATCGTAAATGCCTCCGGTCAATTCAACGCTTCGACCAATGCTGAACTCACCGAAGCCTACAAGGAGTACGGGATCGTCAAGAAATACAAAGCAGATTGGACCGACATCACGAGGGGCAACGCTGGGCAGTACGCCTGCAAGAAGGGCTATGAATTCTGCACCGGCATAGGCTCACCGCTAACCGCCAAAGGAAAGTAACCTGGTCACACATGCGTGAGTTGAGAGGCCCTGCCACACGGCAGGGCCTTTCGATTCATGGGGCGAAAGAAAGCGGTCTCAGGCTGAAGCCCAATTCCGTCGCTCCACAATCACGGGGGGCTCGTAGGTTTTTCCCGAAGCCAGCTTTCTCGCCTCTCTGCGTGTGGTCCATAGCAGGACCGGCCCCAGCACGTTGGCAGTCACGCGGGCAGCCCAGCCAAATTCCTTCCCCACTTCCCGGCGCAGCACGTGGATCTGTTCACTGACTTCGCGGTTGACCTTCTTGAACTCGCGTTCCATCGCCCACAGAGCTGCGTTGTAGCCGCTGCCCAGTTTTGTCATCTCCCGCTCAAATCGTTCGCGGACGCGGGCATCGGGATAATTCTTGTACCGCTTCCAGCCCTGCAGCATGGTCTGGCAAATGCGGTAGAGGCTCGGCCCATTGCGCTCGAAATCGCGCCAGAACGCCCAATCCAAGAACCTTTTGGAATCGTCGCGCGAAATAGCGGCATGGCGGAAGTTGAATTTGTGCTGTCCGTGGATATCGGCAAAGTCCACGCCTTCCAGCATGCGGCCCTGTTGCTGCATCTCCTGATGAAGCGGCGTACCGGGCACCGGCGTATAGAGCATGAACTGGTGAAAGTCGGTGGCATGGTCAATGGCGTACTCAATTTCGCCGACGATATTGTCGGGAGTGTGGTGTTCCAAGCCGACAATCGTAGAGCCCAGAACACGGATGCCGTGTTGGCGCAACTCCCGTGTCAGTTGCAGTGTGTCCGCACCTTGCAGTTTGGCATACCCCGATCGGGGAGATTCCAGACCCATCCACAACCAGGAAACCCCCAGCTCTACCAGCTCTTGCATGCTGTACTTGCTGATGGCATTGGCCGAGGCAAAGACCGAGAGCGCCCAGCTCTTGCCCGCCTGCTTCATGCGTTCCAGTAAACGCATGGCACGCACACGGTGCAGCAGAAAATTCTCATCCATCATGAAAAAGGCGTGCGTCCCGAGCCGTGACTCCGCCTGGCTCATTACCTCGAATAATTCGTCTCCGGTTTCGTAAAAGTTGACAAACTTTCCTTTGCCCCCAAAAAAAGCCGAAGTCGTGCAGAAGTTGCAGCCCATCGGGCAACCTACGGAAGGAATGATGGTGGCCGCAGTGGAGCTGGGCCCGTCGGGCAAACGCACGCCCATGATTTTCGATCGCAGCGCCGAAACAATGGCCGGATGCCGAATGGGTGCATGCTCGTCCTCGCCCAGGTAGCGCCGCATCCACGCGATGCCTTCTCCACGCACAATGTGATCGGCGTCGATCATGGTTTCCAGCCCCGGAACCGCCGCTACATGCCCGCCCACCACGATGACCGATTGTGGAGAAAGTTCCCGCACCAGACGGCACATCTCCTTCACTTTGCCCAGGTTCACAATGATCGAAGAAATGCCGACAATGTCGTAATGCTGGTTGGCGAGCTCCCGCGCAAAGTCCTCCCGCGTGGGGAAATCCAGCAGCGTGCAGGGCGCCGAAATGTTTGCCTGGATCAGCATGATGCCCCAGGAACGATGAAACATCCGCAGTGAAAAGGCGCCTTGCGCCCGCGTCACCTGGTTTTGATAGAGTTCCATGGGATTGATGGCGCGGCTGCCGAATTCGTCGTCCTGCGCATACGGTCCAAATACCGAGCTCAATAGCACACGCGCTCGCGTGCCTTTGGGATGGGTTTGCATTGTTTGGAAGTCCTCTGCCTAAGAGTACGAACCCGTGTGTAGTGTCGAATGTGATAGCGGAGAGAAATTACAAAAGAATTACAGAAGCTGGGAATCTATCGAGTTACTTGCGGACTAGCCTTCACAGAAGATCACGAGGGCTTTTAGGGTTGCCTCTGTGGTTCAACGGGTTCACTGCTTTATAATCGCGTTTCCTTACAGGAGGCATTTTGGCCTACGACGATTTGCGCGAGTGGATCACGGCGCTGGACCGTGCTGGCGAACTCAAGAGGATCCGCACCGAAGTCGATCCTATCCTTGAGATTGCCGAGATCACTGACCGGGTGAGCAAAGGCCGTGGAGGCCGGGCGTCCTCGCCCAGCGCTGCCGGTGGCTCCGCCCTTCTCTTCCAGAACATCAAAGGTCATCCCGGCGCGCAGGTGCTCATCAATCAATTTGGCTCCGCTCGCCGGATGAACCTTGCCCTCGAAGTGGATTCACTCGACGAGGTCGCCGGCCGTATCCGCCAATTCATGGATGTGAAGTCGCCGCAGGGCTTTCTCGACAAGGTAAAAATGCTTCCCATGCTGGCGGAAATGGGGAAGTTCTTTCCGAAGACAGTCTCGACTGGTCCGTGCAAAGAAATCATCCGCCGCGACAACTTTTCTCTCGACTGGTTTCCCATTCTCCAGTGCTGGCCCAAGGATGCCGGCCGCTTCATCACACTGCCCTGCGTGGTCACGCGCGATCCCAAGACCGGCAAGCGTAACCTCGGAATGTATCGCATGCAAGTTTATGACGGGTGCAGCACTGGCATGCACTGGCAGCGGCAGAAGATCGGGGCGGAGCATTATCGCGAGGCTCTGCGTGCTGGTGCCGGCTCTGGACCTGTGGGGACGAGCGCCCTCACCCGTCCGGCCGTGCGGTCGGATGAAGCCGCCCGTTCCGCGGTGGATATTATGGCCCGCACCTCGGGTGGCTCAGTTCTGGCGGAGCGCGATCAACCCGGCGGCAAGATGGAAGTTGCCGTCGCCATCGGCACCGACCCCGCGATTACTTTTTCCGCCATCGTGCCCGCGCCGCCCGACGTCGAGGAATATCTGATCGCGGGATTCCTCCGCCAAAAGCCGGTTGAGTTGGTCAAGTGCGAAACGGTGGATCTCGAAGTCCCGGCAACTTCGGAGATTGTACTCGAAGGTCACGTACATCTCGATGAGCTTCGCACCGAAGGTCCATTCGGCGATCATACCGGCTTCTATTCGCTCGAAGATCTCTATCCGGTCTTTCACTTGAGCTGCATTACCCATCGCAAGGATCCGATTTATTCCACGACCATCGTGGGCAAGCCGCCGATGGAGGACGGCTGGATGGGCAAGGCCGTCGAGCGCATTTTCCTGCCGCTGATGAAGCTCACCATCCCCGAACTCGTGGACATAAACCTTCCGGTCGAAGGCATCTTCCACAACCTGATGATTGTTTCGATCCGGAAGTCCTATCCGGGCCAGGCGCGCAAAGTGATGAACGCCATCTGGTCGCTGGGGCAGGCCATGTTCACCAAGTGCATTGTCGTGGTGGACGAAGATGTGAATGTGCAGGATATCGGCGATGTGACGCTCAAGGTGCTGAACCACATTGATCCGGAGCGCGACATTCAGTTCACACTGGGCCCGGTCGATTCGCTCGACCACGCCTCACGCTTGCCCAATTACGGATCGAAGATGGGTATCGACGCCACCCGCAAATGGCCCAGCGAAGGCTTCACTCGTCCCTGGCCCGACGAGATCCTGATGGACGAAAAGACCAAGGCGCTGGTGGATAGGAAGTGGAAGGATTTGGGGCTAGACTGAGACCGTCGCCTTTGTCTTAACGCTTCACCCTGCCACCGTCACTTCGACCTGTTGCTTACCCGTCGGCCTGACGATGATCTCTACGTCCTGTCCCGGCGCAGTGAGAAAGTCCATGAGGCGTTCCACGGAAAAGGCTCCGGCGCGGTCCAGTTATTTGTCATCCTGAGCGCAGTTGCCGTTCGCTTTGCGAACGACAACGCAGTCGAAGGACCCTATTCCTCCACGCAGTGAGATGAACGCAGACAGGCATTCTTTCCATACTGTCGGCGGACCGGGGAGAACTCCCTGAAGCATTCATGCCGAGTTGAGCAGTGCAGAGGTCCTTCGACTCCGCAGCCGCTTCGCTTCGCGAAACGGCCGCTCCGTTCAGGATGACAAGTTTATTTCGACCTCAAGGTACCTGCGGCCGACACTTCGCTAAAAACTCCCAAAAAAGGTGTAACCCTTTCCACCCTGTCCCAGTAATCGTATATAGGTAGATCAAATGGAAGTGCTGGAGCAGCCCACGGAGCTGTTAGAGCAGTTCGCCCACGGCGAGCTCGACGCCTTCGAGTCGCTGTTCCGACAATTCCAGAGCCAGGTTTACGGTTGGATCATTCGCATCGTGCGGGAGCCGGGGGTGGCGGAGGATCTCACGATCGAAACATTCTGGCGGATCTACCGAGCGCGAGCCCGGTTCGATCCGGCGCGCAGCTTCGGAGCCTGGGCGCGGAGAATCGCGACCAACGTGGCACTCGATCATCTGAAAAGCGGATACGCGAAAGCTGCTTCTTCGGAGACGAGTCTTTCGGACGATTCGTCGCGGGTCGTGCCACTTGATCCCGGAATCCGCCGCGATATCCGCGAACGGACAGAACATGCCTTTCGGCATCTGCCGGCAAAGCTGCGGCTTGTAGCGACGTTAGCGCTGATTGAGGAGAGACCCTACAAGGAGATTGCGGAAGGGTTGAACATTTCGGAGGGAGCCGTCAAGACACGCGTCTTCCGCGCCCTTCGTCTCTTGCGAAAACGATTGCACCAATTAGGTGTGGAACCATGAACGAACAAAATTACGAAAACATTGAGAAGTTACTCAAGAAAGCGGCAGCCCCGGTGAACCCGGAGTTGCAACGCGACCTCTGGCCGCACATGCTTCGCCGATTGGAGGAACGACAGGCCGGCGTTCCGTGGTTTGACTGGGCTTTGCTTGGGCTGCTGATCCTGTGGCTTGTCATTTCACCGAGGGCGATCCCGGTGCTGCTGTACCACTTGTAATACAGGAGGTCTTATGAACACACATCCTTATCTTCGAGCTTACATGGCGGGCATTGTTGTGCCCACCGTCGTGCTTCTGTTCGTACTAACCGGCTTCGTTCTGGCGCGGGTGGTCTGCCAGGTGCCCGCACCCATCGAGCGTGTCATCGCTTTCCCAATGGCGTTGGTGCCGAATCTGTTTGGAGTCTGGAACATGTTCTACTTGTGGCTGCGGCCGCGCCGTCACTTACCTATCGGCCTTCACGGAGCGCTGCTGCCTTTCATCCTGGCCCCGACCGGGTATCTGGTCGGCTCGGCATTGGGCGTCATAAGTCTCGGGCCCGAAGGCATCGTTTACTTTCACCAGATCACCGTGCCCTATGGGTTTTTTGTCGTCGGCTTCAGTTTCGCGCTGATTGTCTACTATCTGGTTTGGAAACATATCGTCGGCTTCTTCAATCAGGTTCTGGGCATTGCCTGAACCTCGGTGAAGGCCCTCTGGCAAGTGGTTTTCGTAGGGCTCGGCGCGTGCTACCCTATCGTTGTAAGGGGCCGTAGCTCAATTGGATAGAGCGAGAGTTTCCTAAACTCTAGGTTGGCGGTTCAATTCCGCCCGGTCCCTCCAGTTCAAAGACCTCCCTTCCATTGCCTCAGTTTTTGCAATTTTCCGGCAGGTCGGCCAGGGCTGAGTCGCACGAACGTCTTCGATCCCAGACCAGAATACTCCGGGATTGGCAGCAGATCAGACACCGGATCACCGCAACGCCGGATCCCGTTCAACTCAGGGTCGTAGCTGCCACTCCAGGTCTGCTAGTGAGTGGCAGCAACCGATTTTCTTCTTCGCCAAGCCGACAACCCAGATGCACCGCGCGCCAGGTAACGGAGACTGGCGGGTGCAAGAGTGATGACATCGCGTCCCTTGGTCCTGCCAGTGAGGATGGGCTGGAACGGGATGGTTTCGTAGGCGTAGCCGGTCAGCGTTGGAGTAATCTTGCATCCTGAATCAGAGACGTCGAAACGTGCCCAGGCGAAGTGAATCGATCCGTTGATAACAAACTGTAAACCGAGATACCGGGCCTTCGCGTTCTGCCACTTACCATATTGCTTTATCGCCTTGCCACCGTCGCAATTGCTTGCCACCATGAATGGCGCTGGCTGGAATGTAAACGCCGATGAGCCGACCCGGCGCTTGGCAGGCAAGGCGCGGGCAGAATTCTGACTGTTTCCCAACGCCACGTTGGAGCTGTAAAGGCCCGCCGCAAACATGTATGCATAGGCAATTCCCTTGCTACTACCCGTGTAAACGTTAGAGACAAGGAAATCTGCGATTCCGTCGTGATTGAGGTCAAGCAGTAACGAGGAATGGGGCGATATGACATCGTTGGCAGGCGTATAGACAATCTTGGCCTGGGAGACAGGGGCCAATGCTAACAGCCCTACTCCGGCGGCACTGGCTGCAGCCGCATAGTTCCAGAGATTCTTGTCCAGGGTTTTGTTGAGGCGAGCGACCGCTCGGTTCTTGATGGGAGCCACATTTTGCATCTTGGTTATCGTCATATCCACCTTCACCTTCTATCGAACTGGAACGGACGCTCAACTTTCACCCTCGCCTCAGCTTGAGAGGCTACGGGCAGCCTTGGCAGACAGGAGTTCGTGCAGCGAAGTACCCAAAAGACACCTGCACGAGATCCGTTTCGACGAAAAATCCGTGGCCCGAGTCGATCATGTAATACGCCATCGTGAGATCAGAGGGAAAGAATTGATTGGACAAGATACCTGGAAAATGATGGAGGCCACTGGTCTGGAAGGTGCCGGTGAGCGGCGCATCCCACGCCGGAGAAAAGACGTAATTAGTATCCACAATCCCCGCCAGGGTTTGAGCAGTGCCGTTCACGGTGATCTGGCTGGTGGCGTCATCTTCGACGCCAAAATTGCTCTGGGTGAAGTACATCCCGTATTTTCCACTGAATGAGATTTGCGGGCCTGGTGGGTAGGCCATCCCCCCTCCAAGACACCCGAAGTTGACATCGGCATCGAGAACTAGCGGCGGGGTTCCGTTACCAGTGAGATAGAACAGGAATTCAGGTCCAGGGCCGTTGGTGGCGTAACTGAGGAATGAGTCGACCCGGCCAGTTCCGGTGGAATCGACGGCATACTTTCCGTGGAATCTGTCGCTAAACTGGACAAACGTTCCGTACTCATCATTGTATCCCTGCTCCAGGTAGCCCTTTCCATCGGCGATGAATACTCCGGCCGACGCCAACGAAGACGCAAGCCCGCTTGGGTCTTCTCCGAAAATCTCGAACACGTACAACCCGGAGAGCGCTGTGTTATTGATAAAGGTACCCGTGGCGGCACCTTGGCCAACCGCAACCCCGGCAGTCGAAGCGCCCGTGGCATTCTTTCCATTGACGTCAGTTTCGATCAGCTTGATATGGGTTGCGTCCACGATGTAGCCAGTGAACTGGAGGGGGGTCGAGGAAAAACCAGTGGTCAGATTAAACTTGACTGCGCCGAATGAGTCCGGATTCGACACGGTCCCGGAAATTGCGGCGCTGTAGGTTACAGCGCCAGCGAGGTCTTGATCAGCTACGCTGCCAGCTCCCGAAATCGTGCCGGGTGAATCAATGTTAAGAACCCCACCGACGGCCGTGGGTTGTAGATTGGCGTTAGTGGTGTCCGTGCCGCTAACAACGAAGGCATAGCCTTGCGCAGGCGCCGTTGCACTAGTCTGCAAATCCATGGTTCCTGCGGACGATTCGCTGGCGGAGCCTTGGATATTTGGGTCGTCGATTTTCGCAATGAGCGCCTGGGAACTGGAGAGAAACACGAGACTAAAAGTCTCTATGCCTTGCTGGCCGAGGCTCTGGTTCTTCGTCTTCAGGGAGAGCTTTCCCCGGCCGTCAGGACCCAGGAAATAGCTGCCGCCGATGATGGCGTCCGAGTTGGACAATAAAGTGTTGGTATAGGTTTGCTCGCCAGATGTGACTCCGCCGTTGCCATCGAGGACGAGCACACCGGCAAACTGGTAGGCTAGTCCGGTGATATCGACTCCCTTTGTCTGCAGAACGTACTTACCTTTCAGGCTACTGCCAAAGGCGGTGATGGTCATCGGGGTCACAACGTTCTGATTCTGATCCGCCACCGCGAAGGCCGCGATATTGACGGTTAGATTGTTGCCGGAAAGATTTGCGGGCGGCGTATAAGTTACCGCTTTGCCGCTGGCAGTGTGCGGAGGGCTGAGCGTGCCGCAGTTCGTGTTGCCTGGGCACGTCAAAGACCAGTCCACTCCAAGATTGCTGGGATCGTTGTGAACGACAGCCGTAAGTTGCGCGGTCTTGATGATGGAAACCGATTTGACGGGCGCGGGCTGAAAGGCAATGGAGAGTGTCGCCCCAACAACGAGGGATTGATTCTGCACATTCGTCGTACCTCCTCCGCACCCGGCAAAGAACGCAATCATCGCCGCCGAAAGAAGCAACACCACCCATCTGTTAGTCGCCATAACTGACCTCCTTGAGTCGAGAACCAGACTCCGAGCGGCTTCTCCACGTTGTGAGACCGCGTGCTCGAATCGGCGCTAGTCCGCGTCTTTGCTCTGAAATCAGCCTCGCCTCGCGGGCAATTACTGTCCCGTGCCCCGCAGATACACAGTCTGGGTTTGTCCCACCGTATACGTAATGGTGATGGTTCCCGGGTCGAATCCTGTGATCTGTGGCGTGAAGGTAATCGT
Organism: uncultured Acidobacteriota bacterium; assembly: GCA_963770485.1. Taxonomy (GTDB): domain Bacteria; phylum Acidobacteriota; class Terriglobia; order Terriglobales; family Acidobacteriaceae; genus CAVVEC01. The sequence goes on along the minus strand of CAVYPX010000016.1, from coordinate 1,090,545 downwards.
CATCGTACAATTGTTTCCTGGAGCCAGGCTGGCGCCACAATCGTCCGTCTCGGCGTAGTCGCCTCTCACCTGATTCCCGGTAAAGTTCACGGTTTGTGAGTTAGGGTCTTTGGGGTCGTTGAACAGCGTAATAGTGAGCGCGTTGCTGATCTGACCCTTGGGTTGATTGCCGAAATCCAGACCCGCACCGGGAGACATTCTCAGTGGGCTGGGGGTGTTGGCCTTCAGCTCGACCGGAAACCGACCGCTATCGACTTCGCAGTCCGTGGTCGTCCCGCTAGTACACTCCAGCGTGTTCAGTTCCAGGAAATAATCCAGAGCCGGGTTAAAGGCAGTGCCCGGTTCGGGTACGAACGAAACATCAAGGCTACAAAAGCTCTGCGGAGCCAGCACTCTTCCCGAGCAGGTGTCCGCGGAAATCTGGAAGTTGGGCTCTTTGCTGACCGGATCGATGTCACACACGTAGTCGACCGTGGAATACTTCTGGTCGATTTTCGGAGGATAACTTCCCCCGAGCACCACCTGGAAATCCGAAACCACACCGGAGGTCACGGGTCGGGGTAGAGGAACATATTGACCTGGATTTCCACAGGGTGGCGTGCTTAGAGAAGCGACCATCTGGACCGGAAGCGTGCCTTGATTGGTAAACGACAGGGTCTGAGGAGAACTCTTTTCAGATAGTGCTTCCGACCCGAAATCCAGTTCCGGAGTCGACGGTACGATGGAGCTGAACCCGATGCCGGTGATGGGCAGGGAAAATGTCTTATCGTTATCCGCACTCCTTGGGCTGTTCACCTTCAGTTTCGCACTTAATGGAAACGGGCATAGCGCAGGGGCAACTCCAAACTCTGATGACGGACTCCCGAACGGCAGCCAGGAGCAACTTTCTTGTGGCGAAAACGAGATGGTAATGACACAGCTCTTTTGCGGACCGAGAGAGAAAGGTCCGACCGAGGTCGTGCAGCCGTTGTTACCCTTCGTACCACAGGTGTCGCTTTCTGTGAAGTGGGCGAGGCCGCTGAAATCGCTACAGCCGCCAAAAGGGCTGGTCCCCCCCGATGGAGAATCGAACTCGAGGGTCACGCCGGTCAGAGCAGCGCCCGAGGGATCGTTGTTGGTGAGCGTGATCTGCTGCGTCGTCGGAGACGATCTTACGCCTTGAGCGGGGAAAGTGAGGGAAGTTGGAGATAACAAGATCGGCTCGGTGCACCCGGTCGCGTTTCCCAACGCCAGGCAGACGTCCCCTAAGTCTCCGGGAAAGCCCGGGCAGGATTTGGTGGTCAGCCCGTAGCCATGTGTGCCATGCAGAAGATACCCACCTCCGGACGCGGAGTTCTCAAAGACGACCGGGGAAATGTTCGGAAACCCCAGCGGTGCCCCAATCTGACCCACATCCAGTCCGGTTGTCGCAAAGATCTGCAGAACGACAGAATTGCCGCTGATTTGCCCGTTTACGTCAGCAGTACCTAAACACGGGTAGCCTTGAAAGCTCAACGTACCGGTGACGGTTGCGTTACTCGCTCCGATGTTGTTTCCTTGGGTGAGAACCCCGGAAACCGGAAAATCCTGGTTCAAGAGAACGCCAAAGCCAGTACTGTGAAAGCTGCCTTGGACGGGACCGGTAAGAGGTTGCACAGACGCAGCGCTCCATTGCAGTCCTGTTTGAGCCGTGCCACAGCCTTTGCCGTCGGTCGAGGAGTAGGTGCCCGTCATGGTCGAACCGTCTGCGCTGATATTTCCGGTCAAGGTGAAGGTCTGCGTGCCGGCGGGCACAGCGAGGGTTACCGTCTGGCCGGTGATCTGTCCGGTGATTGGAGCCGATCCACTGCTGCACATCGTCGGAGGTGTGGGCGGTGGCTGCGGCAGCCCGACGGAGTAAACTACGCCTCCGGTCACGGATGCGTTGCTCTGCAGCAGAAACCCGCCCTGCAGGCCACCCACGAACGAATTGTCGGAGGGACTCGCCATCGTGAACTGCCAGTTGCCGGAAAGCGGTCCGCTATTCTGCGACTGACTGGCGCTCTGGCTGGAACCGCAACCTACGCCCAGCGAAGCAACCATCGCGCCAGCCAACAGCACAACCCAAAGACTCTTCTTATGCCTCTTCACAAACACGGGCGTAAGCGTTCCGGGATTCGTCGCGGCGGGTACCGGCTCTGTTGTCGATCTCTTCATAAGCGTTGCAGATCCTAGAAAATCAGTTTCAAGCCGAACTGCATGGTGCGGGGCCGATGCGCATCGATCGGGTGCAAGAAGGAAGCGCCCGTAACGCAATCCGGCCCTCCCTTCGCTTGAAACCCCGCGGAATAATTGGGCCCGGCATAGCAACTGATAACGTTGTTGCCGCTGCTACCTGGATTGTCCGGGTCATAAATACGGAATTGGGTCTGGTTGAAGACGTTAAAAGCTTCGGTCCGGAACTCGAGCTCGCTGGACTCCCCGAGCTTGAAATGTTTCAATAGCGCCATGTCGAAGTTCAAGCGGCCGGGGTTATTGAGGAAGTTCCGGCCGGCGTCGCCGAAGGTGAGCCCTCGAGGAGCCACGAATTGCGAAGGATTACCCAATAGCGGGCCAACGCTCTGGGAATTGTTGCCCGGTGCGGGTAACCCTTGTACGACGTCGGGGTAGGAAGCTGCGATGCCGAGCCCGCTGTCAACCCCAGCGTTGTCTGTGAGCGAAATCCCGGTGTTGCCGGCGCTGTTGATTACACTAAACGGCGTGCCAGACTGGAAAAGCGTGACTCCGGACCACTCCCACCCATCAAGAAGAATGCTCAAAGATCGCGGGGGGTTTTGCGCCAACGCGATGCCTTTCGGCGAGGCGGTGTCGGAGTCAACATCATTGACCCATCTCTCGAAAGCCGCACTAAGACGGGGAAGCGCGTACACGTAGCTGAGACTGAAAAGATGGCGTTGGTCGAAGTTCGAGCTAGCCCGGTTCTCGCGCAGGTCATAAGAATTGACCAGAACCGGATCGCTTCGATCCGAAGAGTTGTCTATGGAGTGGCTATAGGAATAGGAGATGCCGGCTGTGAGCGGTCCGCGCGTGCGTCGCAGCGTAGCCTGCAATGCGTGATAGCTGGAGTTGGCGGTGTTCTCCAAGGAAAGGACTTTTCCCAGACCCGGATAGGGGTGCCCCGGGAGCGAGTTGACGTTGGGAATGTTCGGCGAAGCGCAAGCCGCCTGCATATACAGGTATGCGGGGTTTTGCGGCGACACGATCGTTCCATTCTGGAGCAGGAACGGAGTACTGCCATCGCCTGGGATGCCTCCTCCTGCGATGGGAGAAACGGTGCAATCCGTCAACGTTAGTGGCTCATTTGGGCCGAAGGGATTCTCGCTCAGGGGTAGCGGCGGCAACTGATTGAGTTGACGCTCGATTGTCAAGTGCGTTCCCTTGCTCCCGACATAGGCAAGAGTGGCAACAAAGTCCCTGGGCATTTCGCGCTGAATGCCAAAACTCCACTGCTGGGCATAGGGCCAGATTGCCCGGGTGGGAATCGCGCTCACGTTAAGCGGAAAAGCAGTGCCGGCTGGTGGCGCAGGATGCGATGGGTTCGCAGCGCAAGCGCTGTTGGTCGGATCGAACGCCGGTCCGTAACCGACATTGCCAATGCATGGATAACTAAGAGGAAACGGCTGGGTCATGCTAAGCACCAGAGGCGCGCTGGCTTCCAGTGAGCCGGTGTTGGCTTCGTTGCCCGTCCCGTGCTCAAAAAAGAGCCCATAACCGCCGCGGATCGAGGTCTTGCCATCGCCTCGCGGATCCCAGGCAAAACCAATTCGCGGCGCCGGATTGAACAGATGTCCCTTCATGCAGCCGTTCGGGACAAAACTCATCCCGCACTGGACCAAGCCCAAATCCTTTACCACTCCAGGATCCAACTGGAACGTGCTGGGGTTGAACATCACGGGGCTCGATCCGGCGGTCTTATCCAGAAGCACACCGCTATATGGGTCAACGGCAAATCGTGATGAATTAAATCTGCTGGCTTCCCAATTCCAGGCGTTGAGATTTTTCTCGTGGTAGGTGCCAAACAAACTGATCCGCAATCCCAGATTCAACGTCAGCCGGTTGGTTACCCGCCAATCATCCTGGAAGTAGGGCTCGGCGATCTGGTAACGCTGGTAGTAGCGACGTTGGGCGGAATCCTGACTGAAGTTCTGAATGTACCCAGTCGTCACTCCATTCACCACCGATTGAAGCAGGAAGTCAGCGAATACATTCCCCGTACTGTGCACCAGATTGCTGAAGGTCAACAAACCCTGTAAGTCACCGGAGGCTGCGCCGATGGCGTTGTTGGTCTGGTTGCGCTGGGCAAGCACGTATTGCGCGCCGAACTGCAGCGTGTGTCTGCCAATCGACTTGCCCAGATCATCGCGCACTGCGTAGGTGGGATTCGTGTGGCTCCACGGCATGTACGAGGGATCAGCGGCGAAGCCTTCGCCGCCGTAAGCCGCATTCGTGCCGAGAAAATCGACTCCCGGCATCTTTCCTCCAAACCCGTTATTGAATAGATAACCCATGGCGCACTGGGGAATGCCACTCACCGGGTCAACACTCAGGAGTGGATTGCATTGCCCGGGAGCGGACGGGTCGTTGACGAGCGGCCGATTCAGTGTGGGATCGCGCTGAAACTGGGCGTTTCCCGGCCCGTTCCGGTCCGCCAGCGTGATGGTGGAGTTCGTGTAGCTGAAGACCAAATCGTTCAGCAAGGTGGGTGAGATGGTGTTCGGTCAGGCGAGCCACCAGGCTTGTACCCGGCCCAACGAAATGGTTCTCGACGGTGGGGAATGTGTTCCGCACGACGCCCCATTGCGGCGTCAGCACCGTCGTATCCCAAGCATCGTGAATGTATCGAAATGATGCCTTGACCTTGGCACTCAGGATTTGATCAATGCGGAAAAGCTCCTCGCGCCAGTACGTGGAGGGAGAAACTGCAGCGTCGTAGCAGTGGTTGGGGTCGGTGGGGTCGATGTTGGGTACGCTAAAGTTGCAGCCACTGGGGGCATTGGGCAGCGGGATCAGGTTCGACTTCAAGATTGCCAGGGCATTTTTGTCCACGCCCGAGTTGCGCCGGTTGCCCCGCAAATTGTTGGCCCAGCAAGTTGTAAATAGGTTGCCAGCTATTAGGAGGGTTAGCGCCCGGGTTCACGGATCGGACAATCCGGGTAGTTCTGGCGGTTAAAACCGAAGGAGTCCGGCGTTCCAATCAACGGGCACACGTCACTGAAATCGAAGACTTGGGAAACTAATCCGTTTGCGTTCGGGAGACTTAGATTCTCCTGGATCCCCTGCGGCGTCATAACCAGACCACGCTCTTTCAGCGAGGGCACCGCCTGGTTGTATTCCGTTGGAGTTTTCTCCAGGCGGGCCTCTTCGGAGAAAAAGAAAAACGTCTTGTCGTTATTGGTGTTGTAAATGTGCGGAATGGTCAGCGGGCCGCCGATTGTCCCCCCGAAATCCTGCCGGCGATAAAGCGGCGCATGGCTCCCGATATCGAAGTAATTACGCGAGTTAAAGAACTCATTGCGGACGAAATCGTAGAGATTCCCGTGCAGTTGACTGGTCCCGGATTTCGTGATGACTTCGACTGTGCCGGATGCCGTGCGCCCGAATTGAGCGCCGTAGTTGGAAGTCAGGACTTTAACTTCCTGAATGGCATCGAGGCTGGGATAGACCATGAGAGTACTCGATGCGCCGTTGAGACCGGTATTGAGGACATCGCTGCCGTCAACCTCAAAGGTGTTGTACTCGACCCGGCCGCCATTCACGCTGTACTTCACGCTGCCGACCACTCCCACCTTGGCTTCGTCTTGCCCGGTTTGATTGCTAACTCCAGGCGCGAGCGCGATCAACTGGGTAAAATTCCGTCCATTCAGGCCGATGCTAACGACCTCTTTTTCGGTGATCGTGCCAGAAACGGTGGCATTCTCCACCTCGACCTGTGCCGGACCGCTGGATTCCACATTCACTTCAGTTTTCGCTTTTTCCGGTTCCAGCGTAACTTCCAGACTTAGTTCCTGGCCCTCCGACAACGCGACGTTGTCCAGGATCTGGGTCGCGAAGTTAGGAGCTGTAACCGTCAGGCTATAAGTCCCGGCGGCAAGATGAGAGAAGGAATAGGCGCCCTTGTCACCGGTTTGGGTTTCCTGCTTCAACCCCGCCGCGTTGCTCAGCACAACCTTCGCCCCAGTCACCACTGCCTGAGTTTGATCGTTCACCGTTCCAGTGATGGTGGACTTGTTGTCCGCTTTTCTGGGTTGCTCCTGACCAGTTGCGAGAAATGGAATGAGGGCCGCCAGGGCGAGGACACAACTGGAGCGCAAGAAATCGCGTAGCCGAACAAGGGTCACACGTGCCTCTCCGGGCTGAGTATTTCACGTGAATCCGGAAGCAGGGGATTCTACAGGACAGGTCGCCGAAAGGATTATTAAAAACGTGTGAAATTCTTTCCACAGCTGGGGCCGTCAGCCGTCCGCAGCTGTAGCCGACAATTCACGGAATATTTGCCAAGTTTTAATACTGCTGTGGCCGTAGGCAGCTAGGGTACGGGTATAAATTTCGAGCGCGGTTCGGTGAGAGCTGTATCCGCAGACCAACGGTTCACGCAGGCAGGTAGTAGATCGGTCACTGTTGAGGAATGCGGCAGTGGGCAAGAAACGAACTCCTGCGCGCACGCAAGGTTGCGCGTACTCCCATAAGGTAAGGCTTTGCAACCACAGAGAAAGGAACAAACATCTATGTCGCGTATAAAACAACTTTTCGCGGTGCTGGTCCTGATCGCGATTGCGGGCGTTGTCCCTGCAGCACACGCTCAAACCGTCAAGTTGATGATTGCTGGATCCACGGCGCTCTGGCAGACAGCCGCGCTGGGCGCCTACAAAAGCGGAAACTGCTTGAGCGGTGCAACACCACCCTGTTTCCACTACACCAGTACAGGCAACTTTAACCTTACGGACACTCGGCCAGGATCGGGCAGCTTCGTCGTCGATGGCGCGCCTATCTGGATCGTCTGGGATAGCGCGTCCTCACCAAACGTATGGGCCTTTATCAAACCCGACTCCGCTGTCGGGGACCGTTGTTACTATGCCCAGCCCCATTGCGTCGTAGGCATTAGCAGTTTCCCGTCTCCTGGCAATCTTATCACTCTCCCCGCTCCCGTTTGGGGAAGCGACTCGACTCCTCCGGCCTCAATTCAGGCCCTGTTCACGGGAGCAGGAGTCGGGGTAAACGCAGCCGCCACTGACATCCGTCCGGAAGATGCGCTGTTTGCGACATGCCGTGCGAACTCCGCGCTGGGGGGCGGGCCCGACGGCCTGGCCGGCTTGGGCTACGGAATTAACTCATCCGGCGCATGCCCGACGACTCTGGATAACGCTCACCTGGTTGGAAGCGATGTCAAGAGCGGCTACCCGGGCAGCTCCAACGGAGCCCACGTTGTGGCTTTCAACATCAGCGGCAAGGATCCGTTCACCGGTACTAGCCTTCCGTCCGGAATCACCACGATAAACATCGGCGCCGAAATGGTCATATTCATCGCTGAACGTAACCACGAGCTCGCCGGCCTGCAAGACGCGACCGACGCCCAGGTGCAACAGGTATTCTCCGGGACAAACTGCAACGCCAATGCGTTCGGTTTGTCGTCTGGAACGATCGAGGGCTATCAGCGCGAAGTTACATCTGGCACAATGAACACCATAGAAGCCACGGTTTTCCGTTATCCCTTTAACGTTGACACGTCTGGCAAGAGCCAAGAGACCGGCGTGGGTGGAAACGCCAACAACCCGCTCGAAGCTGCTTGCGCTAGTGGTGGTGGAAGCCGCTTCCGCGCTATCGGCACCGGCGAAGAAGTTAAGTCCGTGCTGAACTCATTCACCAACAACGGCCATGACGGCATCGGGTACGCGTTCTTCAGCTACGGGAACGTCAGCTCGATCGCCAGCAATGCCAACTATGGCTACCTGACTCTGAACGGCGTGGACCCCCTGTTCCACGTGTACGGAGCCGGACCTAGCGTTGATCCCGGTCAGCCCTCGAACCCGGGGAACCTGCCCGGAGTCGGCGATCTGCCGGCAAGCTGCGCCGGCAACTTCCCCTGCCCGGAAAGCGTGATCTGGGGCTCTAAAGCACCCGGCAAAGGCTTGTCGTTCCCGAACGTACGCAACGGCTCCTACAAGGCATGGAACATTCTCCGGGTCGTGAGCAATGGAACGGCGCTGACCAATCTCAGAACCCTGATTACCCATTCGCAGCAATTCGTTGTGACCACGGTTCCGGACTATGTTCCCGCAACCAAAGTTACCGCCGGGGGCCAGACTGATCCGGGCATGGTGCTCCTTCGTTCGCACTATCAGGAGGTAGGCGGCGGAGTGAAAATTGGACCAGCTCCGATCAACATTGCGGCTACAGGTGACAAAGGCGGCGACATGGGAGGCTGCATCCTCATGACTAACCAGATAGAGAACGACTCCGACACCACCGTCCGGCTTGCGCAGGCGGAACATCACTGCGTAGTCATCCCCTAACGGAAAAGTGGTTCGATTAACTCTAAGGGGCGAACTGTTCCAAACGGTTCGCCCTTTTCTGCGAGTAAAGTGTGGAGAAAAGTAATGCTGCGAAGTATTCTGTTGCCCATGTCCGTTAGAACGCTTGCTCTTGGAATGGCACTCTTATCTCTAGCGGGAACCAGTGCTGGTCAGTTGGAAAAGATATCTCCCCCCATAGCTGACCCAGCCGACACACGTTTCCAAGGAGTGACGGAGGACTGGACCACACCCGCCCTGGACACCAGCAGTCTGAGGCCGATGCCGCCGCTCGTCGGATACATCAACGATTACCCTGGGTACACAGTGGAGTTGACCCAGGTGCAGTGGCGGTGGGGCGATCCCCTTGACCTTTATGTGATGAAGCCGAAGGGAGTGAAGAAGCCTCCCGTCATTCTGTATCTCTATGGTTATCCATCGGAGACCGACCGCTTCAAAGACGAAAGCTTCCAAAAGGCCGTGACCAAGGACGGTTTTGCCGCGGTCGGCTTCGTCTCCGCGCTCACTGGGCACCGCTACCACGACCGGCCGATGAAAGAGTGGTTCATCAGCGAACTGCAGGAGTGCCTTGCGACCTCTGCGCACGATGTGCAGGAGGTTCTTGATTACCTGGCCAAGCGGGGCGATCTCGATATGACACGGGTGGGCATGTTCACACAAGGGTCGGGAGCCAGCATCGGCATCCTGGCTTCCGCGGTCGACCCGCGCATCAAGGTGCTGGATGCGATGGACCCATGGGGCGATTGGCCGACCTGGATGGCAACTTCGCCCTTCGTTCCGGAAGACGAGCGGGCGAATTATGTGAAACCTGAGTTCTTGAAAAAGGCTGAGATGCTGGAGCCGGTTACGTGGCTGCCGAAGATTCAGGCGAATAAATTCCGCCTGCAGGATGCGATCTTCGAGCGCAATACTCCCAAGGCATCCAAAGAAAAGCTGCGGGCCGCGGTTCCTCGCGGTTCAACGGTCGTGATCTATAAGACTCCGGAAGAGTTCAACACCGTAGTCCGCGACAACAATGGACTGGACTGGATCCAGCAAGAGCTTCGATCCCTGCCCGATGCGGGCGCCGCCAGCACCGCTGCACTTCGGAAATAGGCGGGCTGGTTGAGGTGGGTGGCGCACGTCTTTTTCCCCGTGGGCCAGCAGCAATGGCGGATCATCCTTCGATACGTTTGATCAGTCGGTGCGCATGGCTGAGGCTGATCGCCGGGTCAGGCTGACGGTCGAGTTCATTGCGGTGAAAAATGCCGGGCACGATTTCGAACAGGAAGTTCCTTACTATGGTGTCCGACATGTAGTGAGGCCTGGCATTACCGGCTGGGCGCAGGTTCGTTACAAGTACGGGAACACCGTGGAAGACGCAAAGGAGAAGTTGCAGCACGACCTGTTTTACATCAAGAATGCTTCCTTGGGACTCGACCTACTCATAATATTTCAGACCATTAAGATTGTGCTCTTGGGACGGGGCTCACGATAAAGATGGGCATACAATTGCGCCGTTGTTGAAATCAAGAAGGAGATTCCGGGTATAATCCCGGCGCGGGGTCGTTATGGAATCACTGAGGAGGCTTCCTTTGCGATGCGCTTTCTTTGCGCTTTGCCTTTTGCTGACCTCTGTCCTTATCGGTTGCGGAGGTTCGACCAATGCGATCAATAGTCAAGGGACTTCTCTATCCGTCAACCCGGCTACGGCAAGCCTGACGGTTGGCGATGCGCTGCAACTTCAAGCCGTTGCTTATTCCTTCGCAACCAATCAGAACATCACGCCGCAGGGCTCCTGGTCTTCATCTGACGCGGGAATTGTTAAGGTAAACTCCAATGGGCTGCTATTAGGCATCACACCGGGGTATGCCACCGTCACTTTCGTCTGCTCTTCTTGTCAATATCAATCGGTTGACGTCCCAGTCACTGTCAACCCTAAAGCGTCTTCCCTGAACATAAGCCCAATCAGCGCGAACATTAACTCGGGCAGTTCATTTCAGTTTACCGCTGCTGGAGTTATTGACGGCAACCAGCAGGATGTAACCAACTTAGCCGTCTGGAGTCTTGACAATTCCCTCGGGGGAAGTGCCTCCATTGTCGGCGGACTGCTTACTATCGATACCGGTGCAGTAATGATGCAGACCATTATCCAGGTTACAGTCTCATACGGAGGTTTGAAGGCGTCGGCGCCCGTCTTCGTCAATCCCTGATTTCGATTCCCTGCGCGTTCCCGGAATGCGCAGGCATGCTTTCCTGTTGCCTATTTTGACCGATGCCCTACGGCGGGTGAATTCTTATCACGCGAATACCTCAATGCGAATACCAATCGGAATGCGGCCACCGGCCGCTGCACGACAGGCACTGTGTTCAAGTTCACTGGTGGGACAGGTAGGACACACTCCTCGGTATCGAAGGCGCTCGTGATTGCCCGCCGGCGCAAGACCATAGGTCGTTCCTGCAGCCGGCAGTGAATTGCCGGGATCTTGTAAGTGGGCATCGTCGCGTCCGATTCCGAACATTCCATCCCATGGACGAACATTCTGGGTCTGCCCGGACGCCCTGGCGTGATTGAAAAAAAGGGAGTTATGCTCCTCAATTTTGGCCGCCGCCATGCTGGATTTCGCCAGACACTTCCAGCGCGGGGGGAGTTTCTTCTATGCCTCGAACCGAGCATATTCGTCAGCCTGTATCCGGTCCTCTGGAACTCGACGAGATCGAGAAGTTCCAGAAGTTGGGTTGGAGGGTCATTGCGGTGGAGTGGGAACGCGAGGCTGCTGGAGCGGAACCCGGCGCGATCCGGGGCCGAATCGAAAACCCGCCCTTCGGCCTTCGCGTGGCCCAGGATTGTTCCGCCTTAGAAGAAGACCGGAACGAAACCGAGATTCTGCTGACGATGATGGAATTGCTCATTGAAGATGGTCCGTATTCCTTCATTGCAGAGGAACTGAACCGCAGAGGATACCGGACGCGAGAAGGATCGAAATGGGGTCCGGTTGCAGTTTTCGAAATGTTACCCCGACTAATCGATGCCGGGCCAGGAATATTCTCCACGGAGGAATGGGGCCGGCGACGGCAGGAATCTCGAATGCGGCAGCAACGCTGACCTATCGGGTTAAACCTCAGGTTCCGCTCCCTGCGTTAGCGGAAGGTCTTGGCCCGCACCGGCGAGGCACCCGCGCCTACATGGAAACTCAATCGGCGTTTCCTAAGTGGAATAGTCAGCATTGATGCGAATGTACTCGGCAGTCAAATCGGTAGTGGTAAACGCCGCAGCGGCCTGGCCGCGTGCGAGCCGCACTCGAACGTCGCAGTGGGGTTGGGCCAGATCCTGATGCGCCCGTAACTCATCGAACCCGCAACCCACCCCATTGCGGCAAACGAGTTGCTTGCCGATATAGATGCTCACGCGATTAGCATCGAGAGGCACTCCGCATGCCCCTGCCGCCGCCAGGATGCGTCCCCAATTGGGGTCCGCTCCCGCCCACGCGGTCTTCACTAACAAGGAGTGAGCAATAGCCCGCGCTACCCGCAGCGCCTCCTTGCGATCCTTCGCTTGTTCGATCGACAAGTGGATCACATGCTGCACGCCTTCGCCATCGGCAATGATCTGGTCCGCCAGGGATCGGCAGATGTCAAACAGGGTGGCGGAAAACTTCTTCCGGATCGAGGTGTCTCGAAGTCCAATTCCACTCTGTCCTGACGCCAAAAGCAGAACCGTGTCGTTGGTTGAAGTATCACCGTCAACGGAAATGCAGTTGAAAGTCTGCTCACAAGCGGCGCGCAGGACCTGCTTCAAATCGGCGGGGCTGGCGGCGATGTCGGTGAAGAGATACACCAACATCGTCGCCAGCTGAGGATGAATCATTCCCGAACCCTTGGCGATCCCGCACAGATTGACTTGGACGTTCCCCGAAGGGAAGAGTGCGGATGCGGTCTTGGGCCGGGTGTCGGTAGTCATGATCGCCTGCGCAAATTGAGCGATTCCCTGCTCGCTTGATTCGCTTCTGGCCATCAGTTCCGGCAGCTTTGCAACGATTTTTTCCGCGGGCAGCGGAACCCCAATAATACCGGTGGAGGACGGAAAGACCTGCTCTGCTCGGACTCCCAGCAGACGCGCAACTTCCCGGCAAATGCGGGTGCAGGCCTGTAACCCTGGCTTGCCCGTGGCGCAGTTGGCATTGCCGGAGTTCACGACGACGGCCCTCACCCGCCCGCGCGTCTTGGCCAGCGATGTCCGGCCCACTTCCAGGGGCGCGGCGACCACACGATTCCTGGTGAAGAGCGCGGCGGCAGTTGTGCCCGGAATCGCTTCCACGAGAGCAAGATCAAGCCGGCCGCTGACTTTGACGCCTGCGGCAACCGCTGAAAAACTGAAACCCTTGGGAAGATAGATTGTGTTCGGCGACCCAGGCATGGTCATACTTGGAGCTTCACCAGCCAATTCGAGGGCTCGGGAAGAATCGCGAACTTTGGCAGTTCGCCGCGCACCATGGCGACTTCATCGCAACAATGAAATCGGGGACAGACGCAGCAGTCTTTGTAAATCTTGTCTGGCAGATTCTCACGCTGCGCCATCTGGAAGCCCATGCGGGCGAAGAATTCCGGTGTGCGCGTAAATAAACAGATACAGCTGACGTGGTGCTTTTTCGCCTCCGCCAGCAACGCCTTTACTAAGTATCCCCCGCCGCCTTTACGCTGTTGCCAGGGGGCCACTGTGATCGAGCGAATTTCCGCCAGGTGCGGGCCATAAAGATGGAGCGCACCGCAGCCGATGATGCGGCCGTCGTCTTCGAGGACCACGAAATCCCGCACGTTTTCGCAAATCTCGGCCAAGGTTCGGGGCAGGAGCGTGCCGTCCCCTGAGTAAGCCGCGATCAGATCGTGGATCTGCTGAGCATCCGGCAAAATGGCTTTACGCGTGCGCATGAACTCTCTCGCGGATAGAGTCGACCCTCTGCCTTGCCTCAGCAATCGCCTGCCGTACTCGTAGCGGCGCTGTGCCCCCTGGAACATCGTGAATGGAGAGCACGGATTCGAGGCTCAGGCAGCTATAGAAATCCTGATCGAATGCGGGATTCAAAGAGCGTAATTCTTCGATGGACAGATTCTGAAGCTCACAGTGCTTTTCCAGGCATATTTGCACGGCTTTCCCGACTTGCTCATGCGCCAGCCGGAAAGGAACTCCGTGCTGCACCAGATATGTGGCCGCGGCCCAAGCATTCATGAATCCGGACTCCGCCGCCTCACTCATATGTTGGTAATCAAATTCCACCGCCTTCATCCACCCCGAGACAAGCGGCAGCAGGGAAAGCATGGTTTCAGCGGCATCAAAAAGCGGTTCCTGTGTCTCTTGCAGGTCTTTGTTGTAGGCAAGGGGCAATCCCTTCAGCGCGACCAGCAGAGCGGTTGCATTTCCGATGACCCGGGCAGCTTTGCCGCGGGTCAATTCCAGCAAGTCCGGATTCTTTTTTTGCGGCATGGCACTGCTGCCGGTGGAGTAAGCTTCCGGCGAGTGCGCGAAGCTGAACTCCTGCGAGGAAAACAAAATCATCTCCTCAGCCCAGCGGCTCAAGTGAAGTGCAAGTAAAGACAACGCATTCGCAAACTCCAGAACGAAATCGCGGTCGCTGGTGGCGTCCATGCTGTTGGCAGTTGGGCCCTCGAAACCGAGCGCCGCAGCCATGGCCCGACGGTCCAACGAAAGAGTGGTGCCTGCAACCGCGCCCGAGCCTAACGGGCAGACGTTCACCCGCTTGCGGCAATCCCCGAGTCGCCCGGCGTCACGCAGAAACATCTCCACGTATGCCAGCAGCCAGTGCGAGACGAGAACGGGTTCGGCGCGCTGCAGATGCGTGTAGGCTGGCATGGCGGCATCTCCGGCTTGCGCTGCGCGGTCCAGCAAGACACCACAGCATTCCGCCAACTCGGCTTGGAGTTGATCAATGGCGGCCCGAGCGTACAAGCGAAGGTCGGTTGCGACTTGTTCATTGCGGCTGCGGCCGCTGTGCAGTTTGTATCCCGTATCGCCAATCAGCTTGACGAGTTGCTTCTCGACGAAGTGATGTACGTCTTCTGCTTCGTTATCTTCAAGAAATGCGGGCGAAGCTGTTGCCTGCTCAGCAATATTTTCCAAGCCTTGGAGGATGGCGATGAGTTCCGTCGAAGAAAGAATCCGCGCATCCTTTAACGCGCGCGCATGGGCGCTGCTGGCTGCAAGCTCATAGCTCAACAGCCGCCGGTCAAACTCGAAAGACCGCTGCCAGCGCTCAAATCGAGGGTCCAAAGGCTCTCGAAAGCGGCCGGACCACATCTTCATTTCGTAACCTCGGACTTCGCACTCTCCGTGCGGGCCCGGGCGCGGGAGCGAGAGGGTAATCCAAGAATGCGGATGAAGCCTTCCGCATCTTTTTGGTCATAGCTGTCGCCCATAGTGAAGGAGGACAGATCGGTGCGGTACAGAGAGTAATCGGAATGACGACTGACCACCGACACATTGCCCTTATATAAGGAGAGTACAACTGTACCCGTCATCTCCTTCTGCGTGGACTCAACGAATGCATCCAGCGCTTCGCGCAGAGGAGTGAACCACAACCCGAAATAGACCAGTTCCGCGTATTTCAGCCCAATGTGCTGCTTGAAGTGCACCACATCACGCTCCAGGCATAAGGCCTCGAGCTCGCGGTGTGCCGTCATCAACAAAGTTCCGCCCGGAGTTTCATAGCATCCGCGGGATTTGATTCCTACAAAACGATTCTCCACCAGATCCACTCGGCCGATCGCATTGCGGGCGCCGATTTCGTTCAGCAGTTCGACCAGCGATACCGCTTCGAGTTCCATGTCGTTGACCGACACAGGAACTCCCTTCTCAAACCCGATCTTTACCTGCTCCTCGCGGTCCGGCGCTTCCTGCGGTGAACGGGTTAGTTGCCAGGTGTTGGGCAACGGCGAGTTAGCCGCATCTTCCAGTTCCCCTCCCTCATGGCTGACGTGCCAAAGATTTCGATCGCGACTGTGGATCTTCTCCCGGCTGGCGGCCACCGAGATTCCGTGCTTTTCGGCATAGTCGAGGCAATCTTCGCGCGATTTCAGCGGCCACTCCCGCCACGGTGCAATCACCTTGAGTTCCGGAGCGAGCGCCTGGTACGCCAGTTCAAAACGAACCTGGTCATTGCCTTTCCCGGTGCATCCGTGAGCGACCGCGGTCGCGCCTTCTCGCACAGCAACCTCGACCTGATGTTTTGCGATCACGGGACGCGCCAGCGACGTCCCCAACAGATATTTGTGTTCGTACACCGCGCCCGCCTTCAACGCCGGGAAAACATACTCAGTCAGGAATTCCTCGCGCATATCTTCCACCACCACGTGGGATGCGCCGGTCGTGTAGGCTTTCTGAACGACCGCTTCGAGATCGTCTCCCTGGCCGACGTCGCCAACCATGGCAATCACGTCATAGGAGTAATTTTCCTTGAGCCAAGGGATGATGATGGAGGTATCGAGACCTCCGGAATACGCGAGCACAACTTTCTCAGGCATGGGCGCTCCTGGCCGGCAAGCGGTTTCCTCCGCCGCCCAGCAATAAATAAAGAATGGCTTTCTGCACGTGCAGGCGGCTTTCCGCTTGATCGAAAACCACCGACCGTTCCGAGTCCATGACTGCATCGGTGATCTCCTGGCCGCGATGAGCCGGCAGACAATGCATGAAGACGGCATGGGGCGCTGCTTCGGCGGCAAGGTCCTCGTTCAGCTGGTAAGGCGGGAATATCCGCGCCCGCTTTTCCGTTTCGTGCTCCTGCCCCATGCTGGCCCAGGCATCGGTATAAACCGCGTCGGCGCCGCAGGCCGCCGCGTGCGGGTCGGAGAGCAGTTCGATTACGGCGCCAGTCTGCTGGGCGATCTCCTGGGCATCAGCGACGATTTGGGCGTCGGGACCATAGCCCGGCGGCGTGGCAATGCGAATCTTCGATCCAAGACAGGCGCAGGTGAGCAGCAGCGAATGCGCCACATTGTTGCCGTCGCCGACGTAGGCCAGACAGATGTTCTTGAGATCGCCGAACCGCTCTTGCAAGATGAAGTAATCTGCCAGCCCCTGGCAGGGATGCTCCCGATCACTGAGTGCGTTAATCACTGGAATCGAAGCGTATTCGGCCATGCCCTCGATGGTTTCCTGCGCAAACGTGCGCAACACAATCACATCCACCCAGCGTTCCAGGTTGTGTGCGACGTCACTCAATTTTTCGCGTTCATCAATACGGCTCTGGGTCTGGTCCACGAAGTAAGCCGTGCCACCCAAACTCGCCATTCCACTTTCAAATGTGAGCCGAGTTCGCAGGGAAGGCTTTTCAAAGAACATTACCATCTGCTTGCCGGCGAGCGCCCTGCGAAAGTCTGCCGGATGCGCCTTCATGATTCCGGCAAGATGAAGTATGGCCTGAACCCCTTTGGTACCGAGATCGCGAGTGGAAACCAGGTCCGGACACCAGAATGGTGGGGGAACTGGCTTGGGAACAACTCGCGTAGCGTTGAGTGGCTGGCTATTCACTGTTGAACTCCTTGTTTGACTTTTTCGTGCTTGGTCCTGCGGCTTTGCTTTGAGGCGCTGACTGGCAAGGCCGAATCCAGCGCCCGAACTACCAGATCGACGTGCTTTTCTTCAATGATGTACGGCGGCAGAAAACGCAACACGGTCTCATGCGTGCGATTGATAACAATTCCATGCTGCAGCAATTCTGCGACTACGGCCTTGGCGGTGTCGCCGGACTCCAGTTCCATCCCCAGCATCAGTCCCATGCCGCGAACTTCGCGGACACAGCCGTGCTTGGCTTTCAGCCATTCCAGTTGCGCGTGGAAGTAGCCGCCCACTTGGCGCACGTGGTCCAGCAATCCGCTCAGCACCCGCATGAATTCGATCGCCACCGCGCAGGCCAGCGGCCCTCCACCGAATGTGGTGCCGTGCATGCCGGGATGCATGCCACTCGACACGCGGGCGGTAGTAAGAATCGCTCCCAACGGCAACCCCGCCGCCAGAGGTTTCGCCACCGTCACGATGTCCGGCTTAACGCCGTAGTGCTGATACGCGAAGTAACGTCCCGTCCTGCCCAGGCCGCATTGGATTTCGTCAAGGATCAATAAAGCGCCGGTGCTCTCGGCCAGCTTTTTTGCAAGCTGGAGGAACTCCGGACTAACCGGACGGATTCCGCCCTCACCTTGAATCGTCTCCACACAAATCGCGCAAACGCTGCCGTCGAACTGACGCTTGAGATCTTTGACATCATTGAAGCGAACAAAGCCCACCCCCGGCAGCAGCGGCGCGAAGGGATCGCGGTACTTCGCCTGGCCCGTGGTGGCCAGCGAGCCAAACGTGCGCCCATGGAATGAGTTCTCGAGAGCGAGAATGCGCCACTTCGGCTTGTGGCCGTTCGCACTCTGCGTGCGGGCCAGGATGCGGGCCAGTTTCAGCGCGCCCTCCCACGCTTCGGTTCCGCTGTTGCAGAAGAAAGCCCGATCCAGTCCCGAAATTCTGATCAAACGCTGGGCAAGCTCCGCCTGATATTCATGGAAGAACAAATTGGAGACATGAATCAAGCGGCCCGCCTGCCTCTTCAATACACGTTGGATTTCGGGGTGGCCATGTCCAAGAGCATTCACTCCGATTCCGCTCAGAAAATCCAGATAGCGGTTCCCGCGCGAATCCCATAGATACACACCGCGACCGCGCTCGAAGAGGAGCTTGTGACGATCGTAGGCCGGGACCAGCAACTTCCCTTCCGCACGCATGACGGAAGCCAGACTCATGCGCAAGTCACCTCCGTCCCACACTCCAGCTTCGTGAAGTAAAACTGCGGCAGGATCTCAGCCTGCGCTGCGGGCAGAATCCGCACGCGCCCCACCCCTCTATGCAGAGCCTGGCTGCAGGCTTCCAGCTTGGGGAGCATTCCCCCGCCGATCACAGATTCCGCCGCTAGACTCTCTGCTTCCTTTGTGCTCAGCCAGGGAATCACCGCGCCTTCAGCGTCCTTCACGCCGGGAACATCGGTGAGGAAAATTAGAGTATCGGCGTGGCACGCTACCGCGCAGGCAGCGGCCATTTGATCCGCATTGATGTTGTAGTACTCGCCATCGGAGCCCAGCGCCAACGAAGACACAACCGGAATCCCGCCTTCGCCCCAGATCGCCTGGAGCCAGCGCGGCTCGACGGAGCAGATCTCGCCCACAAATCCCAGATCGTAGCCTTGCGTCTGCTTCTTGCGGGCGCGGAACGACATGCCATCGCCGCCGCACAGGCCGATCGCCGGGTTCCCTGCCGCCACAATTGCCGCTACCAAGCTCTTATTCACGATCCCGGCCAGGACCATGAGAGCGACATCGCGGGTCTCAGCATCGGTAATGCGCAGTCCGTTCACAAAATCGCTCTGTTTGCCCAGCAGCTTCAACGTGCGGGTGAGAGCGGTTCCGCCACCGTGGACCACGGCCACGCGATGGCCGTCCCGCGCCAGTTCCACAATTGCCTGCGCACACTTCTGCAGCGTGGATTTATCCTCCAGCGCCGCTCCTCCGATCTTGACCACGATCTTCACTGCAGACCTTCTTCCTCATTCCAGCCGTACATGAGATTCATATTCTGCACCGCCTGCCCTGCCGCACCCTTGACCAGGTTGTCTATACAGGAGACGAGCACCAGACGGCGGCCATCCTTCGCCAGGCAGAAACCCAAGTCGCAATAGTTCGTGTGCAGAGAGAACTGGATTTGCGGAAGCTTCGGGGCCGCAAAAACCCGCACCCAGCGCCGGCCCGCATAAAACTCACGGAAGCGCGACTCCACTTCTGCCGGTTTCATCTCGCGGTTCAGGTGCACGTAGATCGTGGAAAGAATTCCCCGCGGGATGGGCAACAGATGCGGAGTGAAAATCAGCTCACTCTCGCGCAAATCCAATTGCTCCACCATCTCTCCTACGTGCCGATGGCCGAACACCGAATATGCCGAAAGGTTGTCGGCGACCGAAACAAAGTGTGTACGCGAAGTCGGATCCTTGCCTGCGCCCGATACACCGGACTTCGAATCCGAAACGATTCCGCGTTCCCGATCCACTACGCCGGCCTTCAGCAGCGGCGCCAGAGCCAGAATCACCGACGTCGCGTAGCAGCCAGGATTCGCCACCAATGCCGCGCCCGGAATGCGATCGCCATTCAATTCGGGGAGACCATAGACTGCCTTCTCCGTGAGTTCGGCCGCAATCAGTGAATCTGCATCTTGAAAACCATAGACGGCGCGATGCTGGGCCTGCTTCAGGCGCCAGGCGCCGCTCAGATCAATCACACGAAGACCCTGGGCAAGAGCCTCCGGCACGAGCAAACGGGAAGCTTCATGTGGTGTTGCCAGGAACAGCAATTCCACGCCCTGTTTCTTCAGCGCCGGCCACGAGAGCGCCTGCAGCGGATAGCTTCCGTTTCCCGAAAGAGAAGGAAACATGTCAGCCAGATTCACGGCGCCGTCGGTTTCACTTTGGCGTCGCAGCAGAACAGGCTTGTCCACTCGCGGATGGCGCAGAAGCAGGCGTGTCAGCTCTAAACCGGAGTAGCCGGTGGCGCCGAGCATCGCGGTCTTGAGTTTGGCCGGCATCAGGCCAGCATCTCCTCAACCCGAGCGGCCAATTTCTTTGCGTCCTCCTTATCCGGGCAAACCATCAGAATCGTGTCATCTCCGGCTACGCTGCCGACGGCTTCCGGCCAACTCTCATCATCGAGAGCAGCCGCAACCGGCTGCGCGCTGCCCACGCTGGTCTTGATCACCAGCAGGTTCTGCGCCGGGCGCACGTCCAGCACAAATTCCCGCACCAGGCGCGAGACCGGTGGCAAAGGCGGATCGGAGGCACTCTCTCCTTGAGGCAGGGCATAACCCTCCGCTGTTTTTCCCAACCGCAAATCATGAATGTCCCGGGAGAGCGTCGGCTGTCCTACGCGGAATCCTCGCTTGCGCAGGGCGCGTTGCAGTTCGTCCTGGTTGCTGACGGGCCCATGTTTCAGTAACCCCAAGATGGCTCGCTGTCGCAAGGTTTTATTCATGATGAATATTTATTCATGATGATGAATAAATATGCGTTATATCTTAAAGGGTTTCGCCGGGGTGTCAATAGAAATGTTCGGGGAACCGTTACTATTACGGCCTGTCACCCGGTTACGAGGGCAAGCGCTTCAGCAGAACAGTGGCTTTGCGGAACCAGGGTCGCTCGCGGCGTCTCAGGTAGCCCGGCATCGTGGGTTTCTTGGCGAGGATCCTTTGCGTCCATTCTCGTGCCTCAGCATTGCGCCCCTGCGAGGCCAGGAAGCAGGCGTAGTTGTAGTATGTTTCCGACGCAGTGGAAATCTTGGTAACTTGCTGAAACAGAGCTTCGGCTTTTTCGGGCTGGCCGGTATTGGCGTAGGAGTGGGCCAGCAGTGCGGCGGCGCGATGAAAGTCATACTTCGGATCTTGCCAGACCACCCGTTCCAGATCCGGTATGGCTGCGGTGAAGTCGCCCATGTATGTAGCCGCCACACCCCGGCGGTAGAACGGATCGGGCGAATCGGTGCGGGCCGAAATGGATTTGTCGAAGCACTGGCGAGCGCGGGCAAAATTCCCTTCTTCGAGGTACAGGTCGCCTAGCTCCTCGTAATTCCCGGCTGAGGGATTATCCAGAATGGCCGCTTCGAGTTCGTGAATCCTCTTGCGCCGGGGGAACACCTTGAATGATTGGCGCAGCAGACCCGCGTCAGGAATCATCTCTGCCGCGATGTAGATCAACGCTCCAATCCCGCCAAAGAAAATAATGATCCACAGCCAATAGCCGTCCGGACGACGACGAATGAAGTGCACAATCGCCACCGCCTGCAAAATCAGGCCCCAAGGGAAGAATAGAAAAATTAGCGATCCCATGCTGTGATCGGACTATAGCATGGGCGAGCCCCCGGTTTCGGGTGCCAATCTCAGGGCGCGATACCATTCGCAGGACCCGAAAAAAGCGATTGCAGTATTCAGCAACGAAATCTGACCGGACCCCGAGGGCCTCGATGCTAGAATGACAAATGGTGAGACCTCCCATTCGCCTGCTGGCCGCCGATATTGACGGCACCCTGCTCAATCCTCAATTTCAGATTTCCGAGGCTGATCTGACTGCCTTGCGCCGCGCCCACCAGGAGGGCGTGGAGGTCCTGCTGGTAACTGGGCGGCGGCACACGTTTGCCCTTCCCATTGCGCAGCAGCTTGGATTCGATTTCTGGCTGATCAGTTCCAACGGCGCGATCACTCGCTCCCTTTCCGGCGAAACTTTCCACCGCGATCTGCTTCCCGCCGGGACCTGCCGTGAGCTTTGTATTGCGATGCGCGAATTCCGCGGCAATACGGTCTTGACCTTCGACACGGAGAGTAAAGGCGCGGTGGTGCTTGAACGTATGAACGAGTTAAACGCCAGCATTCAGCGCTGGCTGGAGAAGAACCTGCAATATATTGATTTCGTCATCCCGCTGGAAGACTCTCTTACCACCGACCCCGTGCAAGCCATGTTTTGCGGCAAGATTCCCCGCATGCATCAAGCCCTGGCGGCGATCCAATCAAGCGGATTGGAAAAAGACATTACGGTTCTGCGCACGGAATATCCTCTACGCGACCTCTCGATTGTTGATGTGCTTAATCACGGGTGTTCCAAGGGCCACGCTCTCGAACGCTGGGCCAAATACCGGGGCTTCTCCCGCGAACAGGTCATGGCCATTGGTGATAACTACAACGATATTGAGATGCTTGCCTTCGCCGGGCTGCCGTTTATCATGGGAAATGCATCGGAAGAATTGAAGGCAAAGGGCTGGGCGGTGACCCTTCCCAACGACCAGAGCGGAGTAGCCGCTGCGATTGAGCAGGCACTGGGCTCCCGCGTCGGCGTTTAGCAGGGTGGAGAACCTTGGGTGCGGGTGGGAGCATGCCCAGAGGTGCAAGTTCCGCCTGTCAGATCGTTCATTTGTCGCATGAAGTGGTTGATCCAAATCGTCGTACTTGGATTTGTCAGTGTCCCCCTGCCCGTGGTTGGAGCTGATGTTGCCGTCCTGCATAACGGCTTTTCCATCCGCCACGAGCGACGCGAGGCTATTGGCTCCGTCACCCGTCTCTACTTGAGCCCGGATCGCAGCGGATATGTGGATGTTCCTACGGCTGAAATCGACCGCTTCGAGCCAGACTTGTCGCCGCCCACAACGACTGCCAATTCGCAGAACTTGCCCGCCGTGATCGATGCCATCAGTGGCCGTCACCATCTTGATCCGGACCTCGTAAATAGTGTGATCCATGCGGAAAGCGGCTTTAATCCACAGGCGGTATCCCGCAAGGGAGCCCAGGGCCTGATGCAACTGATGCCGCAGACCGCGACGCGGTTGGGGGTGGCCAACGCATTCGATCCCAGAGCCAACGTGGAAGGCGGCACAAAATACCTGCGCGAGCTGCTTGAGCGCTACAACTTCGATTTGATCAAGGCGCTGGCCGCCTACAACGCTGGCCCACAGCGCGTGGAGCAGTACCACGGTGTCCCGCCCTATTATGAAACCGAGGCTTACGTGGCGCGTATCGTGCGCGATTTCAACAGCAAAAAGCTTGCGGAACGCCGGACGGCCTTGCGGAAGAGTTCTTCCCCTCACAAAAGCTCGACTTCGCAACCTGTAACGGTCAAGCGGGCAGCGTCGCCGGTTCCGGCCGAGACATCCCGCTAAATTCGGGAAATCCTCCTTTCCAGACGACCGGTCAAGACGACCAGGTAGTGGCTCAGTTTGATTTGTCATCCCGAGCAAGCGTTCTCTGCGCAGCGAGGGATCTGGGCGAGCCGCGCGGAAGCGTCGCGTTCTTTGCGACGCAATAATCGCGCGTTTGGCTCGCTTCCATACCAAACTGAGCCACTACCGACGACCAGTCTGCGTTGACCCTAGTGCCTACGTCGGTTACCTTGGCTGTGGAGCGTCCTGGTAGATGGACAAGAAACGTAACCTGGTCTACGGATTGATCACGGCCATTTTGGCGGCTCTGGTTTATGCGCAATTCCGCACCTGGCGCGACTTCGATTGGGCGACGTTCTGGCGCCAAACCGATCACGTTCACAAGTTGCACATACTTGCCGCCATTGCACTAATCTATCTGGCCTACCTGATGCGGGCCATCCGCTGGAAAATCTTTCTGCGGCCGGTGCGGCGCGAGGCCTCGGCCATCGGTTTGATCGTACCAACTCTGATCGGATTCACCGGATTAGCGCTGCTGGGACGGCCCGGTGAGTTGATCCGGCCCTATCTCATCGCCCGCAAGGAAAGCCTGCCTTTTTCCTCCCAGCTAGCGGTCTGGGCAATCGAGCGCATCTTCGACGTCGGGGCATTTACTCTGCTGCTGATTCTGGCAATCTTTTTCGCGGCCGCGCCGAAGCAGCTCTTGTATTACACGAGCTTCCGCAACGGAGGATTCGTCCTGGTCGCGCTGGTCGCAGCGCTAACCCTGGGTGCACTGGTGATCAGCTGGCACGGCGAAGGCTTGGCCGCTTGGGTCGAACGCCGCTTCTCACACCTGGCTTCCAATCTGGCACAAAGAATTGCGCTGCGCATTCGCGAGTTTCGCGACGGCCTGAATACCATTCACAGCGCGTCTTCGCTGCTGCAGTTGATCGGTGTTTCGGTGGCCATGTGGTACCTGATCGCGCTGGCCTACCAGGAGGTGGCTTATTCCTATGGTCTGGAGGTTCTCCGGCTCCCGGTATCGCAGATCCTGTTGCTGATGGGCTCCAGTATGCTGGGCTCGTTGATTCAATTGCCCGGCGTGGGGGGTGGGTCACAACTAGCTACGATTGCTGCGCTGGAGCACGTTTTTGATGCTCCGCACGAACTGGCTGCGAGCTGCGGAATTCTGCTTTGGCTGGTCACTTTTGTTTCTGTAGTCCCGCTCGGCTTGGCGCTCGCTCATCGAGAACGGCTTTCATTGCGGAAGCTGTCCAAAGAGAGCGAGAAGGCAGAAGGCAGTGCCGTAATTCCATCCTCGCCCCCGGCCGCCTGACGACGCTCAGCGCGGGCAGTTAGGACTCAGTATTTAGCCCCTGAGGGAACGGGGTTTCTCAGGAACCAATTTGTAGGATCAGTCCTGGGCTAGGCGCCAAATGCTACGTGCTAAATGCTGATGGCGAAGTGCCAATTCCCTCCTGCTACAATCAATCGAGTTACCTCCAAGCGCCATGAAGTGTCCTTTCTGCGGGTTCGCAAATGACAAGGTGGTGGATTCGCGCGAAAGCAAAGAAGCCGAATCCATCCGCCGCCGCCGCGAGTGCCTGAAGTGCGGCAAGCGCTTCACCACCTATGAGCGCATCGATGAGATTCCCTACATGGTGGTCAAGAAAGACGGACGGCGGGAAAAATTCGATCGCCAGAAAGTATTGAACGGCCTGTTGAGGGCATGCGAAAAGCGTCCGGTTCCCATCGGCAAGCTGGAACAAATCGTGAATGAGGCCGAGAGCTTTGTAATCGAATCGCCGGAGCGGGAACGCAAGACTAGTGAACTCGGCGAGTTGATCATGAACCGCCTGCGCCGTTACGACAAAGTAGCTTATGTGCGCTTCGCGTCCGTCTATCTCGACTTTAAAGATGTGCAGGAATTCATGACCGAGCTGAAGGACCTGCTGAAGTCCAAGGACGCGCCGGAAGTTCGGGGTAAGTGCGCCGCAAAAACACAGTAGCTTCTTGTGGAGGACGGGCGTCCTCGCGCGTCTTTGCCGGACATGACATATAAGATCACTCTCATCCCCGGCGATGGCATCGGTCCAGAAGTGACCCGAGCAGCCGTCCGCATCCTCGAGGCCACGGGTCTGAAGTTTGAATGGGAAACATTTGCTGCGGGCGCTGAGGCTTACGAGAAGTACCACGAATACATTCCGAAGGAATTGATCGAATCCATCGAACGGACCCGCGTCGGGCTCAAGGGGCCGGTGACTACGCCCATTGGCGGCGGCTTTGCCAGCATCAATGTCGAATTGCGCAAGAAATTCGAACTCTACGCGAACTTCCGCCCCATCCGCAATCTGCCGCACATTCCGACCCGCTATCCCGACGTCGACCTGATCATCGTGAGGGAAAACACCGAAGGTCTTTACTCCGGCATCGAGCACGAAGTCATCCCCGGCGTGGTTGAAAGCCTGAAAATCATGACCGAGAAGGCGTGCACCCGTATCTCCCGTTTCGCCTTCGAGTACGCCCGCAAAAACAAGCGCAAGAAGATTCATGCCATTCACAAAGCCAATATCATGAAGCTCTCCGACGGTCTCTTCCTGCGCTGTGCCCGCAATGTCGCCAAGGAATACCCCGAGATCACTTACGGTGAGCACATCGTGGACAACACCTGCATGCAACTGGTGATGAATCCCTACCAGTACGACATGCTGCTGATGGAGAACCTCTACGGCGACATTATTTCCGACCTGTGCGCAGCTTTTGTCGGCGGGCTCGGCATGGTACCCAGCGCGAATTTCGGCGAGCACTGCGCCATCTTCGAGGCGGTTCACGGTTCCGCACCGGACATCGCAGGCAAGAACATCGCCAACCCAACCGCGGTCATTCGCTGCTCTTTGCTGATGCTTCGCCATCTTGGCGAGTACGATGCTGCGCTCAAAATTCGCAATGCGCTGGAAAAGGTCTATCGCAGCCGGGAAAAGTTGACCCGCGATGTCGGCGGCACGGCAGGCACATCGGAATTCGCGGATTCCATGATTGAGGCGATGGGATCTGCGCCCCGGATCGAATCTGCGACCGAGTCTTCGCGCACCTGAGCCCTGGAATCACCAGTTCCGCGTTGACGAAACCTCCCATGATTGAGTAACATCCTCTGTTCTCAAGGGACCCTGGGGGATGGCGCATTCAACTCGGCGGATTGGTGTGGTGCTTTTCCAGCTCGGCGGACCCGACACGCTGGAGGCCATTGAACCTTTTCTTTTTAATCTCTTCTGCGATCCCGACATCATTGATTTTCCCTTTGCCCGCGTCGGGCGTAAACCGCTAGCCAAACTGATTTCGAGCACGCGCGCGCGAAAGGTGCAGCACCACTATGCGGTGATCGGAGGTGGTTCGCCGATACGCCGCTTTACCGAGCAGCAGGCCCGCAGCCTACAAATCAAGCTGGCGCAATCAGGCCTGGATGCCCGTTGCTTCGTGGCCATGCGCTATTGGCATCCATTCACCGGCGAAGCGATTGCTCAATTGCAAGCGGGGGAATGCGACGAGGTAGTTCTGCTGCCGCTGTATCCGCATTATTCGAGCACAACCACCGGCAGCAGCCTCAACGAGTGGCGGCGGCTGTTCCGGGACGATCTCCCGGTCCACTGCATCGAGAGTTTTTATCGCAACGAACTTTATTTGCAAGCGCTGGTGGAGAAGGTGAGCGAGGCGCTGGCGCGTTTTCCCGGCCCCGAGCAGCCGGAGATTGTGTTCAGTGCACACAGCGTGCCCCTGGCGGTGATCGAAAAAGGCGACCCGTACCAGCGGCAAATTGAAGAGACGGTGGAACTGGCGATGCATCGCGGAGGATGGCCGAATCATCACCGGCTCTGCTACCAGAGCAAAGTGGGCGCCAGTAAGTGGCTGCAGCCCTCGCTGCGCCAAACTCTACGTGAACTCGCCGCCGAAGACATGTGCGAAGTCTGCGTGGTTCCGATTTCATTTGTTTCCGATCACGTGGAGACGCTGGGAGAGATCGATCACGAGGCTCGCCGGGAAGCTGCTGCTCTCGGGATCAAGCAGTTCGAGATGACTGCCGGCCTGAATGATTCGCCGATTTTCATTGCGGCACTGGCAGACCTCGTGAAATCCGCAATCGGTTATGATTTAGGGAAGGAACGCAACGCGGAAGTTCTTGCTGTGGCCGCAGGCTGAGGATCGCTGCGGCAGTTCGACCAAGGGTGAGGACGGATGGCAGACGAGTCAGCCAAAGGTGTGCTTGGGCACCTTCCGCCGTGGCCGCGGAAGGCGCTGAATAATTCGGTCATCGGGATGGAGCAAGCCTATCGCCAACGCAAAGGTTTGCCCCTGCTCACCGACGCGGACATGGAGGCTTTGAAGGCTGGTGCTCCCATGCCTTGGGAGAGCGGCGATGGAGCTCCGGTCGCCGCCGCGCCCAGCCCTGCAGCAGCCGCACCGCCATCTGCTCCTTCCGCCCAAATCCCTGCCGCGGCTCCCTCGACACCTGCGCCACCTGCGGCCGTGGGTGGCGCCATCAGCGAGGAAGTGGCCAGGTGGGTTGCCCAGGGAAAAAAGTGGAGCAAGTCAGCCATCGCGGCAGAACAGGCGCGCCGCGGGCGCAAAGGTCTGCCTCCGCTCAATGACACCGAAATCACAGCCTTGCTTGGAGAACCCGCGGAGGCTGCGGCTCCTGCGCCAGCGCCAGCGCCCGCCGCGGCGGCAGCACCGATTCCGGCGGCTTCTCGTCCCGCCGCCAGCGCGGCTCCTGCAGTGGCGGCTTCCGCAGCCGCTTCGGTGGCCCGCACTGGCGCGTCCACCCGATATGTCGGCACGCCTGCTGTAGGTACTTCCAAGGCAGCCGCCGCCGGGGGAGTGGCCGCGGTTGGTCCGGAAGATAATGAGGTCAATCAGCAACGCCGCCGTTTGGTGTGGAGCGCCGTGGCTGCTTTCCTCACCGCATGGTTCATCGCATTCTTCCGCTTCTTCCTGCCGCGCACTCTGTTCGAGCCGGCGACCAGTTTCAAAATCGGCTACCCCGAGGAATACGGCCTGGGAGTGGACACCAAGTGGCAGCAGAAGTTCCGCATCTGGGTGGACCGCACGCCCGACCGCATCTTCGTGATTTACGCGCGTTGCACACATCTCGGCTGTACGCCTGACTGGAAGCCCAGCGAGAACAAATTCAAGTGCCCATGCCACGGCAGCGGATACGACAGTGAAGGGATTAACTTTGAAGGCCCGGCGCCGCGGCCCATGGACCGGGCGAATCTACAGATCGCGCCCGACGGCCAGATCCTGGTGGATGTCTCGCGCCTCTACCAGTGGCCGAAGGGCCAACCGACCCAGTTCAATGACCCAGGGGCTTTCTTGCCGGCGTAGCGCTGACGTGTCGCTAGCAAAATGGTCGAGCTTCGCTCGACCGGACAGCCGAGGGTCACAAGTTCAGAAGAGGTGCAAATGCCTGAAGAAAACGGAAACGGCAAAAACGGCAACCGGGTAGGGCTGCTGGAGCGGGTGAAAGCTGGAGTCAAAGAGGACGTTCAGTCGCTCAGGACCGACATTCCAGTCAAAGCCAAAGAGCAGATTGAAGGCCTGAAAGATCCGACCAAGACCCAGGTCTACACTTCAATCTTCCGCCACAAGCACGACGACACGCCGCGCAACCGGGCGTTGGGTGTGCTCTCCAACGTCTTCCTTCACCTACATCCAGCCAAGATCAACCGTGACGCCGTGCGCTACAGCTATACCTGGGGCATGGGCGGAATTACGTTTTACCTGTTCATTGTGCTCACGCTCACCGGCGTTCTGTTGATGTTTTATTACCACCCCAGCAAAGTTCAGGCGTTCCGCGACGTCTTGTATCTGGAACATGATGTTCCCTTCGGCAAGCTGCTGCGCAACATGCATCGCTGGGCCGCTCACCTGATGGTGATTGCGGTCTGGCTGCACATGTTCCGCGTGTTCCTGACGGGGTCATACAAGAAACCGCGAGAGTTCAACTGGAATATCGGTGTCCTGCTGCTAGTGTTCACCCTCCTGCTCTCGTTCACCGGCTACCTTCTGCCCGACGATCAACTGGGATTCTGGGCGGTCACCGTAGGCACGAATATGGCTCGCGCCACGCCGCTGCTGGGCCACGAGGGTCCTTTCGGGAAAATGCTGGGCATGACGCCTTACAACGACGTACGATTCGGACTTTTGGGCGGTTCGATCGTGGATGCGAACGCGCTGCTGCGCTCCTATATATGGCATTGCATCGGAATTCCGATCGTGGCTT
The DNA here is from genome assembly GCA_963770485.1 of uncultured Acidobacteriota bacterium. Lineage (GTDB taxonomy): Bacteria > Acidobacteriota > Terriglobia > Terriglobales > Acidobacteriaceae > CAVVEC01. Next base: position 1,061,031 of record CAVYPX010000016.1, on the reverse strand, counting down.
CCGTCTTGATGATTGTGCACTTCTGGCGCGTGAGGAAGGATGGTGGTATTTCCGGACCGGCTCCGGTGATGTTGACGGAGGAAGCGGACAAGCCACGCCGAAGAGTGGAGTAGCAGTGGAAGAGTGCATGGTCAACCTGAGCGAGTATGACGTTCACGGAGATGAACGTCATACGAAGTCGAAGGATCCCTGTAATGTCTACACCGCCTCAGATGGCGTAAGGCATTTTGGGGATGCAGGGTGAGAATTCCCTGCGAGGCTATTTGCGGTACTGAGCTGATAACGGTCCTTCGACTCCGTGGGTCGTTCGCTTCGCGCACGACCGACTATGCTCAGGATGACACTTGGCGAGGCGCGGTAGAGCGTAGAGCGCGCGCTGGAGACACTATGGATTGGCATCAACTTTGGGAGATTGCGTCGGCACCTGACAACGTGCCGATCGTGGGTCTGATTCCGCTGCTGATCTTCTACATCTATCTGGCATGGAAGCAGGCCAAGGCTAACGACGAACTGATCGGCGAATTGGAAACCAGTCCCGCGATGGCCAAGACGCATCATCGCAAGAGCTGGCCCTTCCGTCCCGGCTGGCAGAAAGAAGTCCATGTCTGGCCTTTTCTCTTGCGGATTGAATTCCTGGCCGCAATTATTGTCACCATTGTCTTGATGGTCTGGTCGATCACGCTGAGCGCTCCGCTCGAAGAGCCTTCCAATCCCAACCTGACCATGAATCCTGCGAAGGCACCCTGGTACTTTCTCGGTCTGCAGGAAATGTTGGTGTACTTTGATCCGTGGATCGCCGGCGTCGTGATGCCAACGCTGATTATCATCGGCCTGATGGTGATTCCCTACATCGACACCAATCCCCTCGGAAGTGGTTATTACACTTGGAAGCAACGCAAGTTCGCCATTGGGACGTTCCTGTTCGGCTTCGTCATTCTGTGGGTCGCGATGATCCTCATCGGAACATTTATTCGCGGGCCGGGCTGGCAGTGGTTCTGGCCGGGGCAGACCTGGGATCACAATCGCCTGATCTACGAGGTAAACCGCGATTTGCCCGATCTTTTCGGGATTGCGTCGAATCTGGGCAAGGCGATTTTTGGTGCGATTGTGGTAGGCGGCTACTTCGCGGCCGGCGGGTTTCTGCTGCACGCCTTCTTTCGCCGCTACAATCCGAAAGACTACAAGCGCATGAGTTTCCTGCAGTACTCGATCATGCAGTTCTTCATGCTGACTATGATCGCTTTGCCCATCAAGATGGCTTTGCGGCTTTTGTTGCATGTCAAGTACGTGTGGATCACGCCGTGGTTCAACGTGTGAGGTAAAGAAGAAATTGTCATTCCGAGCGGAGCGAGGAATCTAGCTGCTTCCCGGCAAAAACCGAGATTCCTCGCTCCGCTCGGAATGACAGGAAAAATCTAGCTGTGTTCAACGAATAGAGGGAGAATCTTTGGCTGAACAACCCATCCCCGAGCAAGATCCGGTAGTCACTAAGTCGTACGCGCTTCATTATGTGATTGCCATGGTCATCCTCATGGCGACGCTGTTCTGGGCGTTGTGGGACGAAGCTTATGGCCAGCGTCCGTGGAAAGCTTTCCAGAACGAATGGAAGCAGCGCTACAGCGCGTTCCTGAAGACTGCCGATTCGAAGTCCGAAAAATCTGAGAAGGACGTTACGCAGAATCCGGAATATCAGCAACTCGACCGGGCCTACGAACAAGCCGCCGCTGCTGCCAAGCCACACCGGGATGAACTGCAGATACACATAAGCGATCTCAGTGCACAGATTCTTGCGGTGCAGAATGTCTTCACCGACCGGCGCGCGTACGTTAACGCTCTGACCTACGAGATGGAGACCGACACCAGCGCTTCGGCCAAGCAGAGCAAGCAAAACGACATCAAGGAATACAAGCAGAAGCTGGCGACGGTCGAATTCCCCGATGGGCACAGAGAGAAATACAACTTCAATCAACTGGAAGAGAAGTACAACGACCTCAAGGATGAGCGCACCAAGTTAAACGCGGAATTGGGCGAGGTTCTGAAGCCCGTCACTGAGGCCAGCACGAAGATGTCCGCCTATCTCTCGGAGCACATGGTGGACCTCACGCCCACGCAGATCGATGGCCTGAAGAGGAAGACGGCAGAGTGGGATCCGAAAATCGTGCAGATCAACGTCGCGGAAGCGAACATCGTGGACCGCTGCGAATCCTGCCACATGGGAATCCGGGAGCCGCTGAAGCTGACCGCGGCTTCCATGACTCCGAAAGGCGAAAAGAAGCCCGACGACTACGCGCTTGCCTTTACGAGCCATCCTGAACCTGAGCTTCTCAAGGCTCACGATCCCGACAAGTTTGGTTGCTCGCCCTGCCACCAGGGCAATGGGCGTGCCACGACGAGTATCGAGAAGGCCCACGGAAACTATGAACACTGGCTGTGGCCGCTCTTTCCCGAACAGAATGTCGAAGCGGGCTGCCAGACCTGCCACTCCGCGGACATGGTGCTGATCAGTGGCGATGTGGGCTGGACCATCAGCGAAGGCAAGGACCTTTTCCGCCAGAAAGGCTGCATGGGGTGTCATCGCTATGAGGGTTACGACAAGGAACCCGAAGATCTGAACAATGTCAGCCAGCAGATCAAGCAACTGGAACAACAGAAGACAGAAAACATAAAGCAGGCTGCGTATCTGATGAAGCAGGCCGACGCCGCCGAATCCAACGACGAAGCCAACCGGCTGAACGACAAGGCCATAGCGCTCAAGGTTTCTAACAGTAAGATGGATGGCCGTATCCAGCAGCTTGATTTCCAGTCCCACAGCCTGATGCAGGACCAGAAGAAGGTTGGCCCGAACCTGAAAGACGTCCGGCTCAAGGTGAACAAGAACTGGATTCCGGTGTGGCTGAAAAAACCGACGGATTTCCGTCCGACGACCAAGATGCCGAACTTCCGCCTCACCGACCATCAGATACAGGCGATTTCTGCGTATCTGTGGCAATCAGCGTTCACCGATCCGCTTCCCAAACAAAAGCCTGGCAATGCCGAACACGGCAAAGAACTGTTTGAAACTCGCGGCTGTCTGGCTTGTCACTCGATCGGCGAAGGCGATCAGATGCAAGGTGGCACCTTCGCCGCGAACCTAAGCCGAGTCGGCGAGAAGGCCAACTACGATTACCTGGTGCGCTGGATCCACAATGCTCGCCAGCGCACCCGTCCCTATTGCCCGTACGAGAAGAAGGACATCGGCCCTGAGGATTACGCCAGGAAAGGGTTGCCTTACCAGTTCGACCTGCAACACAGCCAGTGCCCCAACGATGGCCACGAACTGCAAGTTCAGAACATGACGGTGATGCCGAGCCTGCGCCTCAGTGTCGAGGATGCGCAGGACATCGCATCGTATCTGATGACGCAGAAGAAGCAGGAGCCTTCGTCTTATGCCGACGCATCGTTCATGGATGACCCGAAGCTGAAGGATGAAGGCAAGAAGTGGGTTCGTCATTACGGCTGCGCTGGCTGTCACGAGATTTCCGGCATGGAGGACGAAGGCCGCATTGGCACCGAACTGACCTTTGAAGGCAGCAAGCCGATTGAGCGTCTCGATTTCGCTCTCTTCACCGAAGTTGCCCAACGCGGCGGAAAAGAACCGATTACGAATCCCGAAGACTTAGCGCGGCTGCCCGAGGGCCCTGCGAAAGATCCCTGGTATGACCACAAGGGCTTCTTCGAACATAAACTCGCTGAGCCAAACATCTACGACCAGGGTAAGGTCAAATCTGAAACAGAAGCCCTGCGCATGCCGAACCTGCACCTTAACCAGGAACAGGTTCGGGCGCTCACCACGTTCCTCCTGGGAAGCGAGGAGAGTTCCCTGCCCTCCGATTACCAGTATCGGCCCGGCGACGCGCGGCACGACATTCAGGAAGGCTGGTGGATCGTCAGGAAATACAACTGCATGGGATGCCATCAGTTCATTCCGGGCCAGCAGACGGTGCTCATGGGAATGAAGAAGTACCAGGATCCGGACTGGAAGGAGCAACTCCCGCCCAAACTGCTGACCGAGGGGGCGCGGGTCGATCCTGAGTGGTTGCGGCGCTTCTTGTCCAATCCGTCGCTGAGCGAGACGGACACGAACCGCAACGGCGTGCGCCCGTACCTCAAGGTCCGCATGCCGACGTTCTCCTTTTCGGATAATGAGCTGCGCAAACTGGTGCGCTTCTTCCAGGCGCTCTCACAGCAGCCCATGCCGTACATCCCTGAACAGGTCCCGGTTCTGACGGCGAAAGAAACGGAGATGGCGCGCAGCCTGTTCTCCAGCACGGCAGCACCTTGTCTCAAGTGCCATGCCACGGGCGATCCGCAACATGACAAGATCGCCACCGCGCCGAATTTCCTGCTAGCCAAGGGGCGGCTGAAACCCGACTGGGCGGAACGCTGGGTGCTTGATCCTCAGGCCATCAGCCCGGGGACGTCCATGCCTTCGGGACTTTTCCGCCGCGAGAAAAACCAGTGGGTGTTTGCCGGCCCAACCCCACCGTCATTCCAGGGATACGACAAGGACCACAACAAGCTGCTGGTGGAGTACATTTTCCAGCTGACCGCGGAAGAACAGCGACGTGTTGCTGCGGCTATGGGTCGAACGCGCGCCTCGACTGCGCCTGCGGGCAGCCACAAGCAGGCGGCCGCCTTGCATTCAGCAGCAGGCAACGGCGGTTCGCGGTAAAATGATTAGTTTTGTAGCGCCGCCGTCCCGGCGGCTGTCGTGTGGGCGTCCCGCCCCGCGTATTCCAGGGACGAGAACCCTCGGGATAACTGGTAACTTGCATTCGGAATTTCAAACAACACATTCGACACTTTACGAAAGGGCGACATCATGAATAAGAAAACATCTGTAGCAATGCTCGGCTTGCTCTTCTTCCTCGGCCTCTGGGTCCTGGTTGGCTGCAGCAAGAAGGAGGCCACCAGCGAGCAACCAGCGGCCGCTCCGGCAACGGAAGCGCAACCTGCCGCCGCAGCAACACCCATTGATCCCGCCACCGTTGCTTCGGTCAACGGCACTGTGAAACTGGATGGCGCAGCTCCCAAGTCGGCCAAGATTGACATGAGCCAAGATCCAGCTTGCAAGGGCACAAATACCGCCGAGACCATGGTCGTGGACGGTGGGAATGTGGCTAACGTTTTTGTGTACGTGAAAGATGGCCTTGGGAATCGCACCTTCGACGTTCCCAAAGATTCCGTCACGATTGATCAGCAAGGTTGCAAATACCATCCTCACGTGCTGGGCGCGATGGCCGGCCAGAACATCGAGATCAAGAACGACGATCCGACGACGCACAATATCCACCCCACGCCGCAGTCCAACCGCGAGTGGAACGAGTCTCAGCCTCCGCAGGCCGCACCCTTGGAGAAGAGTTTCGCCCGCGAAGAAATCATGCTGCCGGTGAAGTGTAACCAGCACCCCTGGATGAGGATGTACGTTAACGTGGTGAAGAGCCCGTTCTATGCAGTCACCGGACCCGATGGCAAGTACGAGATCAAGGGCCTGCCGCCGGGCGATTACACCATTGCGTTCGTGCAGGAGAAGTTGGGCGAACAGGATCAGAAAGTCACACTGGCCGCCAAGGACAGCAAGACCGTAGACCAGACGTTCAAGGCGCAGTAGCTTCTGCCGATGGCGAGCGTCGCGCCAGTCCGGCCCAAGCTATTTCGCGGCGCGGCCGTCTTCGCCCGCGCTGAGGGCCAGCTTCGTCTGGCTGTGTCAACGTGTCACGCTGGCGGCTGCGGGCGAGAACGCCCGCAGCCGCCGTGCCGTAAGCACTACGAAAAACCGTCCGAATCCAGGAGCCGGTTCTGAAGGGCCTCGCTACACCGTATAATCGCGCGCATCATGGCTTCGCGGTCTTCACCGCATGCGGGGCCTTTCTTCTTATCATTGCCGGTGCCCTGGTCACCAGCAACGACGCCGGTCTCTCGGTCCCTGACTGGCCGACTTCTTTCGGTTCGCTTTACAAGATTCCGAATATGGTCGGCGGCGTGAGGTTTGAGCACACTCACCGCATGATCGCCGAGTTCGTCGGCTGCCTGACTATCATTCTCGCGATCTGGACCTGGCGAACCGACAAGCGGCGCTGGATGAAGATTCTGGGCGTGGGCGCGCTGGGCGCAGTGATTGCTCAAGGAATTTTGGGCGGCCTCACTGTACTTTTTTACCTGCCTCCACTGATATCTTCCGCCCACGCCGCGCTGGGGCAGACTTTCTTTTGCATCACGGTCACAATCGCGGTGTTTACGGGGCGCCGATGGGTCCAAGAGGTTCCCCAGATCGAGCTGGACACGCGCCGTCCTAGCCTCATCACCCTGACTTTGCTGTCTATCTTCGTGCTCTATGTTCAGCTGATCCTTGGTGCGATGTTTCGCCATCACGGAATGAGTTGGTGGCCGCACGTGGCGAACGCCGCTATCGTGGCCTACGTGCTCACGTGGACGGCCATTCGTGCGTTGTCTATCTATTCGAAGGTCGAAGCGGTGCGCCGTCCGGCGATTCTCCTCGTCTCACTGCTGATCGTGCAACTCTGCCTCGGGTTCCTTGCGTTCCTGACCCGCGTCGCCTGGGGTCACGACACAGTCCAGCCCGAGATGCCCATGGTGATCTCGACCGTGGCCCATGTCGCGGTTGGAGCATTGCTTTTGGCCAGCGCAGTGGTTCTCGCCATTGAGGTTTGGCGCCATGTCCCGGTCTCATTTGAAGAACGGGTCCCAGGCGCACAACAAGAACCCGTAACCGCATAGTTGCAGGCTGACGCCGGCCGGCTGTCTAGCCGTGACGAAAGCGTTTATCGTCGGCCGCTGAGAACTTCCCCACGGGTACTGTAAAATACCTTGTGGCTTCCAAAACACCCGCCTACGCTGTAGCTGGCTCCGAAACGGACGACGCTGTCACACAATCTGTTATTTCTGTCCAAAGCGTCGTGCATCGTTATGGTGATCGCACTGCCCTTGACGGGGTGTCGTTTGAAGTCCTGCCTGCCGGATTGTTTGGGCTATTGGGACCGAATGGCAGCGGGAAGACAACGCTGTTTCGAATTCTTTCTACCTTGATGATTCCCGCCGGCGGACGCGCCTCGATCATGGGATTTGACGTCGCCCGGGACCCCAACCGGCTGCGGCGCCAGATCGGAGTTGTCTTCCAGGCCCAGAGCATCGATGTGAAATTAACGGCGGCCGAAAACCTGTGGCACCAGGGCCATTTGTATGGCCTTCACGGCGTCTCCTTGAAATTGCGGATTGCCGAAATGTTGGGGCGTGTGGGGTTAGCCGACCGCGCCGACGAAAAGGCCGAGACTTTTTCCGGCGGCATGCAGCGGCGACTGGAACTGGCCAAAGGGCTGCTTCATCACCCGTCGGTTTTGTTGCTGGACGAACCAACAACCGGGCTCGACCCCGGAGCAAGACGCGATCTGTGGCAATACCTCGCTGTCCTGCGGGATGAAGAGCATGTGACGGTGCTGGTGACCACTCATCTCATGGAGGAAGCCGAACGCTGTGACCGGCTCGCCATTCTCAACACCGGCAAAGTGGTTGCGCTAGGCACGCCCAATGACCTGAAGCACGAGATTGGTGGAGACGTGATTCTTTTGGATGCAGAGGATCCGGAGTCGCTCGCGGAACGGATCCGTACTCGATTTCACTTAGATGCGCAAGTACTGCAAGGCCAGGTTCGCCTCGAGCGCGAGAACGGCCATCGCTTCATCACCGATGTGGTCGAGGCTTTCCCGGGCGAGATTGAAGCGATCTCGGTCAGCAAGCCGACGCTGGAAGACGTTTTCATTCACCGTACAGGACACAGATTCTGGACCGAGGGCGAAGAGGCAGAACAGACGTAACCCGATTTTCTTCACGGCCTTTGCGAGATCTTCGGGATCTTTGCGGTAAAGCTTCTAACCGCTAAGTTGGCAAAGCATCGCGAAGGACGCAAAGAAAAGCTGGTTTCGCAGGAGACGAGTTAACGTGGCTACACGAGCTGCAACTTTGACCACCCGAGTGGCTCCGGTTTCATCCGGAGTAGCTCTTCCCGCGTTCACGCTGTGGTGGCGGGAAATCGTTCGCTTCTACCGTCAACGCTCGCGCGTGATCGGTGTGATCGCCTCGCCGCTGCTGTTCTGGCTCGTCATCGGCTCCGGCTTCGGCAGTTCGTTCCGCTCGGGCAACGCCGCCGGGCAGCAGCACTATCTGGATTACTTCTACCCCGGCGCGCTGATCATGATTGTGCTGTTCACTTCGATTTTTACCATGATGTCGGTGATCGAAGATCGCAAAGAAGGCTTCTTACTTTCCGTAATGGTTGCCCCGGTGCCACGCTCTGCAATCGTGCTCGGCAAGGTTCTGGGCGGGACCACTTTGTCGGCGATTCAAGGGCTAGTTTTTCTGGCATTCGCGCCTTTTGTCGGCGTACACATGAGCGCCGGAGATTTTCTGCTGGTCGTGCTGGTGGTTTTCCTGGTTTCGTTCGCGCTCACAGCTCTGGGATTCGCCATCGCCTGGCCGATGGACTCCACACAAGCTTTCCATGCAATCATCAACTTGTTTCTGATCCCGCTCTGGCTGCTCTCGGGCGCGATGTTCCCAGTATCGGGGGCTTCGGGCTGGCTGCGGCTTCTGATGCAAATCAACCCGCTGACCTACGGTGTCGAAGCGCTGCGCCGCCTGCTGTATCCAGCAAGCGCGACGGTGTCCGCGCTGCCCATTTCCATAGCGGTGCTAGCCTTGTTTACGGTTTGCATGTTTGGATTGTGCTTTTTCATGGTCAACCGGCGCACCACGAGGCCAGCTGCATGATGCAAGTTCCGCCACAGTACGCTGCTTTTCCCGCCATTGACGCCAGCCTAAATGGCGCCAGCGCGATTCTTCTTCTGATCGGGCGCAGCTTCATCAAACATGGCCGCATGGCCGCACATCGTGCTGTCATGATTACCGCGCTGATTTCATCGAGCCTGTTCTTGACGTGCTATCTGTACTACCACTGGCATGTGGGCTCGGTGCATTTTCAGGGCAAAGGATGGTCGCGTCCGCTGTACTTCAGCATCCTGATTTCTCACACGATTCTGGCTGCAGCGATCGTCCCCATGATTATCATTACGCTCAGCCGGGCTTTGCGAGAGCGCTTCGACCGCCATCGGGCCATTGCCCGCTGGACGTATCCGTTGTGGATGTACGTTTCGGTCACTGGTGTGATCGTTTACTTCATGCTTTATCATCTGTTTGCTGGGTAGAAGCTTCAAGATTCACCACAGTGTCACAGAGAAGATCGGTTTTCTTGTTCTTCTGCGACTCTGTGTCTCCGTGGCGAAATGGTTTTCTCGTGTCCGTTGTGCGATTGAAAATCGATGTTTCCGGCACGCTGGGCGATGAAGCCTGGCGCGGAATCCAGCAGTTTGATCAGATCCAGAGCGCGGATTTCGGTCCTCAGTTCGGCAGCGGCGGACGCTGCAAGCATCCGCTGAATGCGGAGCACGGCAAGGGCGAATGGATCGGTGCTGAGATCCGGCTGCAGACGCCGCTGCTCGCGCAGTACGCTGTCTCGCACTACTTGGAACAGGATCGCGTGCTGGACGCAGACGTGGTGGAATAGGCCTCTCAGAGTCCACTGTGTCCTCTGTGGTGAAATAACGGGCGATGGCCTCCGAACCAAATCACGCTCCGACGGTAACCACGGAGGTCAAGCCTCGCCCCCGCATGTCCACACGCAACCGGCTGCTGTTTTTGTTCACGGGCTGGCTGATCGTCCTCATGCCGTTCCTGTTCTGGTGGAACACGTGGTTTGGACGCCAGCTTACCGACAAGCAATTAGCCGAATATCTGCAAGACGAGAAGCATCCCCGGCATATTCAGCACGCGCTGGTGCAACTGGGCGAGCGCATGAGCCGTCACGATGCAAATGTGATGCGTTGGTATCCGGAGGCTGTGCGCCTGGCTTCGTATCCCGTGGAAGAAGTCCGTAACACCGACGCCTGGGTCATGGGACAAGACACTTCCGGCGCGGGATTCCATGAGGCCCTGCTGAAGATGCTGGGCGATCCTTCCCTGATGGTCCGCGGCAACGCCGCGCTATCGTTGGTCCGCTTTGGTGATGCAACGGGACGTCCGCAGATCGTCGAACTTCTCCAGCCAGCCAAGGTCTCAGCTCCGCAATCAGGGCAGGTAACCGACACCAGCACGGTGGGCACTGCCGTTCATCAAGGGGGGATTGTTGCCAAGCTGCAGAACGCCGGTCAGACGATCGAAGTCCGGTCACCGATCACGGGCCGCCTGCGCGCCTTGTCGATACAAACCGGCCAGATCGTCGCCACCGGCGCTGAGATCGCGACTATCGATGCCGGCACGGAACAGGTATGGGAGGCATTGCGAGCGCTTTACTTAGTTGGCCAGCCGGAGGATATCGCCGCGGTTCAACCGTACGAGCGGGAGTTGCCCGATATTCCAGACCACGTGCGCCAGCAGGCGGTAGAGACCGAGAAAGCGATTCGGGAGAGAGCCAAGTAACCAGTAGTCAGGAGCCGGTAGTCAGGAGTCAGTTCGGAGAAAAGCAGGTTCCTCGACTTCGTGGGATCGTTCGTGAGCGAACGATCCCGCTCCGCTCGGAATGACAAATTCTAGGAAGGGGTGGGAGCTGATCGTTAAATCGGCATCACGCCGACTTCTTTTTCCACTTCGACCGTTTCGACCATCGCGATCGCGTCCCAGGGGCAGCCGTCAAGAAAACATCCGTCCGGGCCCTTGCTGATGCACTTCTTGCATCCTATGCAGAGGATCGGGTCCACCTGGATTCTGCCAAAGGGCGGGTGATCTTCGTCCGGCACCCAGAACATGCAGTCTTCCACTGGGCAGTACTCGACGCACGCAGGCGAACCGGCACAGCCGGTGCAGCACTCGGTGATAACCGCTAACTCCTTCGGTTTCTTCTTGCGGGGGGTGGTAAGGCCTTTGGATTTGGGCTCGAATTTGAGCTCGTCGGGCACCATTCCGACAGCTTGGGTTTCGGCAGGCATCGCGGAGATTATAGCATCTGGCAGCCGGCGTTTGGCCCTTAGCCCTTAGCTCTTGGGGCTTTGCCGCAAAGGCAATGAAGCGCTCGCGGAAAGCTAAAGGCTAAGAGCTAATTGGCAAATGGGAGTGCATGTTCATCCATCACATCACACACTGCTAATTCTGTTATATTGAGCGATCAGCGGAAGGAGCCTCATTTATGGCGGGAAAGAGCGTAAACAAAGTCATTCTCATTGGAAATCTCGGCAAAGATCCAGAAGTCAAGTACACGCCGCAAGGCACCGCGGTGGCGAAATTCTCCCTTGCGACCAATGAGCGATTCAAAGACAAAGACGGCCAATGGCAAGATCGCACCGAGTGGCACAACATCACGGCCTGGGCGCGTACTGCGGAAATTGCCGGCGAGTATTTGAAGAAGGGTGGCAAGGTCTATATCGAAGGACGCCTGCACACCCATTCCTGGGACGACAAGGAAAGCGGCCAAAAAAAATACATGACGGAGATTATCGTGAATGATCTCGTGCTGCTCAGCGGGAGGGGCGAGGGCGTAGACTCTGGCGGAGCCTCGCGCGGTGCGGCGGCAAGCGGCGGCAACAATTTCGATCAGCGCGCGCCCGAGACTGCTCCGGCGTCCACGCCGATTAGCGACGAAGATATACCGTTCTAACCTTGGCGTGAGATGGGCAAAGGTTACCAACGGAACTCTCCTTAGCGTTACCACGTCCTTTTTCCTCTATCGGTAGTGCATAATCGCAGGAGGCTGCGCATCCGCGGACCTCCTCTTATGGCTTGGGAAACCTGGAACATATCGAGCCCCGTCCGTAAGTTGCTCTGGATTGCGTTGAGCGCATTGTGGCTGGCGCTGTTCCTGCTGACGTCGCGGGCCCTGGATCTGACGATCCCTTATTTACCTCTCGCGATTGCCGGCGGCTTGGTCTTTTATCTTCGCACTTCGCCCAGAATCTCGGAATTGATCGCCTGGGTCTTGCTATCGGCAGGCTTCGGACTAGTGGTCCGGTCTCCTCGCGACCATAACTGGATCAATGCCGGATCGGGCATTCTCGCGCTGTTCGGACTGGGAGCCTTCTTCATGCTCGGCTTGCGCTGGTTGTGGTCAGAAGCGTCCGAGCGCCGCAAAGTGTACGCTATGTTGGCTCCAGCCGCCTCCCTGGTGTTTTTTGTCTTTTCAGCACAGCGCGCACTGAGCCTGGCCAATCTTCTCTACCCAAAGACTTTTGACCTTTACCTGTATGTGTTCGACGGGTCGTTTGGCTTTCAGCCCAGCTTTCTGGCAGGGAGGGCGATGGCAGCGTCTTTTGTTTTGCGGATTGCCTGCCTGCTGACCTACGTCTCTCTGCCCTTCGTCATGGCAATGGTTTACGCGCTGTGCATGCCCAAGGGCGCGGAGCGGCCGTCCTGGGACCTGATTACGTTGTTCCTGCTGGCAGGAATCAGCGGCTGGGCGCTCTACAACGTGGTGCCGGCTACGGGACCCGCGTACGTGTTTGGCGCCGACTTTCCCTGGCATTCGTTGCCCCACCAGTCGCTTCCCCGACTGTTCTTGGAGCGCATTCCCGTGAACCCCGACATTCCCCGCAACGCCATTCCCTCGCTTCACATGGCGTGGGTCCTGCTGCTGTGTTGGAATGCAAAGAGTTTGTCCCGTGGGCTGCGGACTTTCCTAGCCGTTTATCTCGGACTTACTGTGGTTTCCACCCTGGGTATCGGCGAACACTATTTCATCGACCTGGTTGTCGGCGTGCCTTTCGCGCTGTTCGTGCAGCTTACGGTTTCGCCGGGACAAAGACAAAAGCTGGCTTTCTCCCGCCGCGCCGCCGCTGCCGGCTCAGCCCTGGCCTTGACCCTCGTATGGCTGCTGCTGGTGCGCTTTGGGACGAAGTGGATGCTAGTCTCACCTATCCTTCCCTGGGTTCTGGTAGCCGCGACGGGAGTTGCAGTTTGGCTGATCAAGGGCTGGGCCTCCGACGTCGCGCGCGGCTCCGCGCAGCCGAACGACGCCACCCGACAGCAAACACTGGCATTCGGGGCGCACGGATAGAGGTCGTTCGTCGTCGGTCGTTCGTCGTTTGGCAAAGCGATCTAACGCGACCGGCAACTTCTCTACAAACTTCGATTTCTCCTGACCTCCTGAGCGTCGTTACGCGCTAAAGCATGGAGGCCGACGACTAACGGATAAACGACCAACGACTGCGTTGCAGCAGCACTTCAATTCGACTAATCTGTCCTGGGAGTCGCCCTATGTCCGAGCTAGCCAGCAAAAACTGCGTTCCTTGCCGCGGTGGTGTGCCACCACTCAAGGGCGAGGCACTTCACGCGCTCAGCCATCAACTGCCGAATTGGAAGGTTATCAACGAGCACCACATTGCCCGTACATTCACCTTTCCGGATTTCAAGCAGGCATTGGATTTTGTGAATCGGGTGGGCGCTCTGGCGGAAGAACAGGGACACCATCCGGACATTCTGCTGGCCTGGGGCAAAGCCGAAATCACTTTGTGGACGCACAAGGTCGACGGCCTGACCGAAAGTGATTTCATCATGGCGGCGAAGATCGATGCGCTGTAAGTTGATGCGCTGTACAAGGAGTAGAGTGGGCAAGCTTGGCCTGGTTGGCCCGGGCAGGCTTTGCCCAATCACTCTTCCGGGCGAGAACCTCACTTCACAAGCTATTCATTAAGTATTGTCGATTCCTCAGATTGGACTCTTATCCATGCGGGCCCGTTTGGCCCGAGGCTTGCCCTACTCCTTAACGCAACGGCAACTCAAGCTAGCCAGAAAAGTACTGATAGCACTCTGGAACGAACCGTTCCACTTAAGGAGATAGCAATGTCAGTATCGGGTATTTCCAGCAGCAGTCTCTTTGATTACAACACCCAGAGCGTCCAGAACAAGATGCAGCAGTTTCGGCAAGAGTTCCAGCGACTCGGCCAGGATCTGCAGTCTGGGAATCTGTCTGCGGCACAATCGGATTTTGCGACTCTACAGCAACCCGGGCCACAGACGAATTCGACCTCATCGTCGCAGAGCAGCAACCCCATCGTGCAGGCCTTCAACCAGCTTGCGAAGGATCTCCAGTCCGGAAACACTTCGGCTGCCCAGCAGGACTACGCGACGATTCAGCAGGACTTCCAAAACCAAGCAACGCAAGGACATCATCATCATCGCCATGGTGGCGGGGGGAGCGGAGCGAGTGCGATCAGCCAGTTGATGAACCAACTGGGCCAGGAGTTGCAATCTGGCAACGTCTCTACCGCTCAGCAGACATACAATTCATTGTTGCAGGACTTCCAGCAATTCACCCAAACGAATGGACTGCCTACCACACCGGCGTCGTCACTATCCGGTTCGAATAGCGTCTCAGTAAGCGCCTAATTGGCTGTCGGAAATTTCGGTGAAGCTGGACAGTGACTCTGCCGGGGAAGCCGAATGTCGCTCCGGAGCGAAGGTGAGCAGCAGTCGGAGCACAGCAACGGAGCAGGCCAGCGGGGATTTGCGATGCAGGAAAAGGGGCGGCCAACTTAGTTCGCGCTTTCAACTCTCATGGGGGCAGCCCCTGGCTTCCACAGGCGCATGGCCCACGCCCACAAACCCGCCGGTATGAGCATCAGAAGGCCGATCGCGATGGACACAGTGCGCGGAGTCACTCCCCGATCGAGAAAGAATCCGCTGACATAGGCGCCGATCGCCAGGGTCAGCATGCACAATCCCAGCTCGGCGGAAAATACGCGGCCGCGAAACTTGTCATCAGTATTGAGTTGCAGGAGCGTCGTCGAAAATACCCATACCGTCGATCCGCCGCTGTGAGCCAGCACCACCCACAAACAAGCTACCCACAACGAGCCCGCGACTCCTAAAGTACCGTAACCCAGCCCCACCGCAAGAAATCCGAAAAGAATGCCCAGGCGTAAGCGTCCCCCGCTGTGGCCAGCCCAGCGAGCGGAGAATAGCGGCCCGACCAGCGCACCCAATCCACGTGCGCCCATTAACAGGCTCATGCCCAGTACGCCGCTCCGCTGTGAGTCCAGCCCGCGCCAGCGCAGCGGAAACACTCGCGCGCCCATCACAGTAAACAAAACCCAGCTCACGCCCATCTGGGCCAAGCCGGTTTTGGCAAGAACCGTCGCCAATAAGCGGGAGTCGCCGCCCACATACCGCGCGCCCTCCAGAATCGGCGAGTAATTCACCAAGTCACGCACGCGGACCTTTGCCAAAGCCTCGGCGTGGGGCTCGGCAAAGTGCATCCGGCTGATAAGGAGTGCGGACACCAAGAATGACATGGCATTCAGCACAAACGCGATGTTGCGCCCCAACAAGGCCAGCGCGATTCCGCCGAGTGTCGCTCCAAACACCAGGTTGAGCGACCACGTGGTGGATGAAAGCGTGTTGGCGACGATCAGGTCCTGGTCGGTTGTAATGTTGGGAATGGCCGCCGTCCGTGCCGGCTCGAAGAAGGCCCACATTACGCTTTCAAGGAATAACAGCGGATACACCAGCCACACCGTGGACCGCGAGCGCACCAGCAGCATGGCCAGAACGATCACCACCCGCGCCAGATCACTGGCAATCATAACCAGCTTGCGGCGGATGCGGTCATTCACTACCCCCGCGATCGGCCCGACCAGCGTTTGCGGGATTACCTGCAAAACCAGTGCCAGGGCCACAGACCGCGCCTGTCCGGTGAACTGCAGCAACAGATTGTAAATGGCCAAAGAGTAGAACCAGTCACCGATCTCGCTGACAATCTGTGCTCCCCACAAGCGGCGGAAATTCGGGTTCTGCCGCAACAGACGGACGTACGCAGCAATCGAGATCGTGCTGACTTCGTGCTCCGGCTCCGGTTCCATGATCGTCGCTAGTCGTGGGTCGTTCGTCGTTGGCCCTTCGTCGTTGGTTTTATCGTTTAGCCCCTTTACACCACTCGTCTTTGCCAACGACCAACAGCCAACGACCAACGACTATAATTCTTTCATGATCGACGAGAATGCCTTTCGCAAACATGCCGATGCCGCACTCGAGTCCATGAAGAAAAGCCTGATGGCAGCGGAAGACTCGGCCGATATCGAAGTGGAAGATCAGGCGGGAGCGCTGCACATTTCCTTCGGAGACGGTACACGCTTCATCATCTCACCGAATGCAGCGGCGCGGCAGATCTGGATCTCAGCGCTGGCTACCAGCTTCAAGCTGGATTGGTCGGAAAGCGACCACAGTTTCGTTCTGCAGAAAACCGGCGAAGAACTGAAGCCGCTGGTGGCTCGCCTGATCAATCAGCAACTAGGGCAGGAAGCGGTTAAGCTCGTTTAAGCTCTGGGGTTGCTCGCAACCCTGACTCCCGACTCCTGCCTACTGACTCCTTGCTTCTAGCTACTTCCCAGTTTCTGCTTCAGGTCTTTGGCGATCAACTGGCCGTGAAACCGCCCATTTTCGATGAAGATTTCATTGGTTCGCGATCCCGCCACAATCACTCCGGCCACATAGATTCCCGGCACATTGCTTTCCAGAGTCTGAGGGTTGCACACCGGGCGGCACTGCTCGCCGGAAAGTTCGATACCCATGGCGGTCAGAAAATCGTAATCGGGGCGGTAGCCCGTCAACGCGAAGACGAAGTCATTCTTTACCTGAACCGCGCCTTGCGGCGTGTGCAGCACGACATAATCGGCCGCGATCTCGGTGACACTGCTGTTGAAGTAGGCCTCGATCTCGCCGTTGCGGATGCGATTTTCAATATCCGGCAGGATCCAGTACTTCACATGACTGTGCATCTTGGGTCCACGGTAGACCAGGGTCACGCGCGCCCCGTGCCGGTACAATTCAAGAGCCGCAATGGCAGCAGAATTCTTCCCCCCAATCACCAAAACATCCGTGTCGAAGTAGGGATGCGGTTCGCGGTAATAATGAAAGACCTTGGACAAATCCTCCCCAGGAATGTTCAGCAGATTGGGCAAATCGTAATAGCCCGTTGCCACGATCAGTTTGCGGGTGCGGTAATCGTAGATTCTGCTCAGCCGGTCGGTCGTGGTGATCTGAAAATCACCGTCCTGCCCGACGACCATCTTCACCCACTGGTACTGCACGACGGGCAAATGGTAGTGTTCGGCCACTTTCCGGTAATACTCCAGGGCCTCTTGGCGCGTGGGCTTCTGGTTGGCGCTGCTGAAAGGGAGGTCGCCGATCTCCAGCAACTCCGGCGTAGTAAAGAAGGTCATGTTGGCCGGATAGTTGAAGAGTGAATTGACCAGGCATCCTTTATCGATCACCACGATTTTGAAGCCGGCTTTCTGCGCCTCAATTGCGCAGGCCAGGCCGGTGGGTCCAGCGCCGATTACGAGCACATCTACCCGAGTGTGGAAGCGTGACTCGAGTTGGGCGCGCGGAAGCGTGTCGGGAATCTGCTGCGTCGCGTCGGAGATCTGTTTGGTCGGCAATGTTCGTCCCTGGAGATGGAACTGCAGCGCAACTGCATGCGCTCAAGCCCGCGCCCAGTATCTTTGAAGCTAACGATTCTAGCACGCATGGCTGGGCCACTCGTGGCGGATGTGGTCTGGCAGCCATCCAAAGATGCGTTTGCGCTTGCGCAGCGGGCATCAAACGCTTGAATTGGCAGCGGCGAGCGGGGCTGGCGCTTACGATGAAACAAGACGATGATCCTCACAGATGAAGAGCAAATCGAGCCAGCATTTCCCGCCGTCCATGACTTGTGACGCAGAGCACTCTACTGCCAAGCTCCTGGACCACCCATTTTCTTTTGAGTGCGAGATGCAGCAGAGCTGCTCCCATTGCCCCGCCGAGATGAGACCGCCGTTCACTCCAATCCAAGCATGCGAAGGCAAAGCGCCGGCGCAACATTCGAGTTGCAGCAACGTCAATTCCGAGAATCTCAAAGCCTTTGACTCCATTGTGGCTGAGATCGTAGGCGCCGTCGTGGCCGTTCGAACAAATTGAGAGCCAACCCAGCGCCTTCAACCGGTCGTGGAGCGACACCCCCAATGTGCCGGCGATGTGGTCATAACAAGTGCGAGCGGCACGTAAATAACTCGGTGTGTAAGGCACAAATTTGCCGCGACAACCGCCGGCCAGGACGCTTAGGGCCTCAAGTGCGCTAGCAACCTCAGTCCCTTGCAGACTGTAGTAGCGATGCTTCCCCTGAACCAATACCTTGATCAGATGATCCGTCTTCAGTCGGTTCAGGTGCACGCTCGCAGTTGACGGGCTCACCTCGGCAACCACCGCCAGCTCTGTGCTTGTGCGCGCATGACCGTCCAGCAGGCAGTAGAGGATGCGAACTCGGGCTGGCTCGCCGATAGCGGCAGCGATTCTGGATACGGCAAGATCAGGATGACCTTCTGCATTCACACTTTTATCATAAACGAAGTGTTGATGTCCGGCAATCGCCATACTGAGGGCGATGGATCCGACTGCGCCCTCGTTCCCACAGATAGGCCGTCGCGAAGCCCCCCGTTTTTCGCGACGATGGGCGCAGCCCTCACTCTGGGCCGAAGCAATTCAGCGGTAAGACCGCACACGAAGAGGACAGCAATGACGATCACCTGTTTCATTCGCTATCAGATTGATCCTTTCCAGAAGAACGAGTTCAAGAAGTACGCCGAGAATTGGGGCCGCATCATTCCTCGCTGCGGCGGCCACCTGGTCGGGTACTTTCTTCCCCATGAGGGAACCAACGACGTCGCCTGGGGTTTGATTACCTTTGACAGTCTCGCCGCTTATGAGGCGTACCGGGCGCGCTTGAAATCGGACAAGGAAGCGCTTGAGAATTTCATGATGGCGCAGAGCAAGCGCATTATCCTCCGCGAAGAGAGGACGTTTGTTGAGGTGGTCGACGGGACCTTCGGACTCCCTTCAACGGTCACAAAATGATGGTGATGATAACGTTGAAAATGTAGCGCAGGCCGAGGTTGCACGCGCTCCTTCAGCACTGCGCATGGGCTGAGGCGCAGCACCTGTGAGTTGGCGAGGAACGGCGATGAAGAAGATTGGAATTGTGGGAGGCGTCGCGGGGCCTTCCACCGTCATCTACTATTCGGAACTTTGTCGTCGGGGTGAACAAGACCATTTAGCCAGGAAGTCGGAAGGCGTGTTTAAAGAGGTTCAAGATCGGCAAGACAAGGCCGCGAGAGACAAAGCTCGCGCGGACATGTAGGAGAGGTCGGAGGGTGGTCTAGCCTTCCGACGGCAAACTGCACAGTGGGCGGCACACCGATCGCGCCATGGGCTTTGCCGAACCTACGTTTTGTGAAGCGTTGGTTCAGCCTAATTCTCGTGCTCAGCGACGACAGCGAACTTTACGCCGAGGGCGTGCAGGACGGAATTGATCGTCTCGAAGCGTGGGTGTGCGCCTGCACTCAGGGTTTTGTAGAGGCTCTCCCGGCCCAGTCCGGAGTCTTTGGCAATCTGCGCCATGCCTCGTGCTTTAGCCACGTCACCGAGCGCGGAGATGAATACCTTGGGGTTTGGGTCTTGGGCAGCCGCCGAAAGATATTCCGCAATGACTGCATCGTTATCGAGATAGGCTGCCGCGTCGAATGGTTTATAAGTTGTTTTCTTCTTCTTCATGGTTTCGCCCTTTTGAGCTCGCGAGCCATTTTCTTTGCCTTGGCAATGTCTTTCGTTTGAGAAGCCTTTATGCCGCCAGCCAGCAAAACGTAGACGGTCGATCCCGTTCGCCTGTAATAGATCCGATACCCCGCTCGACATGAACACGCATCTCGGAAACGCCTTCGCCGACGGCTTCGCAATCGCCGAAATGTCCAAATGCGGCGCTAGCAAGGCGCGCCAAGATTCTAGCCTTTGCTTTTTGGTCGGCCAGATGGGACAGCCACGCATCGAAATCGGACGACCGAAGCAATGTATTCGAGGCTTCTAGTGTATCCGATTGGATACTTTCCTGCAAGCCGGCGCTAACCCATTTTGGCGAGAGATCTTTCAGGTCCCCGTATAATGATTTGGATGCCTTCCCTTATGCACCCGGCCACCGCGACGCGCATTGAATCCGATAGCATGGGAAAGATCGAAGTCCCGGCCAACGTTTACTGGGGCGCGCAGACGCAGCGTTCTCTGCTCCACTTCAATATCGGCCGCGACACCATGCCGCCGGAGCTGATCCGCGCCTTTGGCATCCTCAAGAAGGCCTGCGCGCTGGTGAATCAGGATCTCGGCAAACTTCCCCCTGACAAAGCCAAACTCATCGTGCAGGCCGCCGACGAGGTCATCGCCGGCAAACTCAACGACCAGTTCCCTCTTCGCATCTGGCAAACCGGCAGCGGCACGCAGACCAACATGAACGTCAACGAGGTCATCTCCAACCGCGCCATTGAACTGGCGGGCGGAGAGATGGGATCGAAGAAGCCCATCCATCCCAACGACGACGTCAACATGTCGCAGTCGTCGAATGATACGTTTCCGGCGGCTATGCACATTGCGGCAGCCGACCGCGTAAAGAATGCGCTTATTCCCGCGGTCAAAAGCGTGCGTGATGCGATCGCAGCCAAGGCGAAGGAATTTGAGCACATTGTAAAAATCGGCCGCACCCATCTTCAAGACGCCGTGCCCCTGACCTTCGGACAGGAGTTCGGCGGCTGGGCCAGTCTGCTGGAGCGCGACATCAAGCGTCTGGAGCAGGTTTTGGAGGGACTGTATGACCTGGCGATCGGCGGCACGGCAGTGGGAACGGGTCTCAACGCCCATCCTGAATTTGCTGAGCGCGCTGCTAAAAAGATCGCGGAGCTTACCGGACTACCCTTCCGCTCACACGGCAACAAGTTCGCCGCGCTTTCAGCGCACGACGAGATCGTGTTTGCGCAGGGCGCAATGGAAACACTGGCCGCGTCGTTCATGAAGATTTCGAACGACATTCGCTGGCTGGCTTCTGGCCCCCGCTGCGGCCTGGGCGAGTTGTCCATCCCTGAAAACGAACCTGGGTCTTCAATCATGCCGGGCAAAGTCAACCCGACGCAGGCCGAAGCCATGACTATGGTGTGCGTGCAGGTTCATGGCGCGACTGCTGCCGTCGGTTTCGCCGGCTCGCAGGGCAACTTCGAGCTCAATGTGTACAAGCCGGTCATCATCTACAACTTCCTCCATTCGGTCACGCTCATCACCGACGCCTGCCACGGCTACGTCGAATACATGATCAAAGGCATTGAGGTCGACCGCGCAAAGGTGGATTGGTACGTGAAGAACTCGCTGATGCTAGTGACCGCGCTGGCGCCCAAGGTTGGATACGACAAAGCTGCCCAGATCGCCCACGCCGCCCACGTCGAGCACACCAGCCTTCGCGAGGCGGCGCTGAAGCTCGGATATCTGACTGGCGAAGAGTTCGATCAGTTGGTGAAGCCGGAGAAGATGACCAGGCCGTAGGAAATGTCCCGCATTCTGGTTAGACGAACATCGTCTTACTGGCACAGATGTACGGGAAAATGCAGAGGATAGATGGAATATATCCTCGACCGTCTCCGAGTTGGTCAGCAAAGTAAGGCCTTCTTCGGTGTATACATAGTATATATTGTGGTGTATACTATGTGTCTACTGAGGTCTTCATGCCAAGAGCGCATGTAGTCAAGTGGGGAAACAGTCTCGCTGTGCGGATACCGAAGGCCGTGGCCCAAGAAGCCCGTATGCAAGAGGGCGATGCGGTCGTGATCAAGGCGGCGAAGAACCGAATCGAACTCCTTCGTGCCGAGAAGATTCCGACCTTGAAAGAGTTGGTGGCGAAGATTACGCCGGAGAGCCGTCAGGGAGAAACTGATTGGGGGCCCGATGTGGGGAAGGAAATCGTTGAATGGTAGCTCCCTACTTACCCGAAGCCGGCGATATCGCATGGTTGGATTTTGATCCGCAAACAGGCCGAGAGCAAGCTAAGCGCCGCCCGGCTCTAGTGCTGACCGATCAAGGCTACAATCGCGCCAGTGGGCTGGTGGTCGTTTGCCCTCTCACTAGCAAGCGAAAGCCGTATCCCTTCGCTCTCCCAGTGGTTCTAGATAAGGTAGAGGGAGCTGTGCTCGTGGATCATCTCAAGAGCATGGACTGGAAGGCGCGCAACGTGGCTTTTCACTCCAAAGCCGACCCAGCTCTCCTGAGCAAGGTCCGCGCTTACATCGCGGTTCTGCTGCGTATCCGCTGAGGCGATAGCGCGACTCGTTGTGTCGAGTCCCTAAAGCCCGGCCTTGCCGAAATTGAGGCCGCTGAGCGTCGCAATCTTTTCCGCCTCTACTCCTTTGCTCGCCACCAGCACGTGGAAGCTCTCGCCCATTCCTGCCGGAGTGACAAGGTGCTTGAGTTGCAGAGCGACTTTGGCGCGCTCCTGGGACAGGCGGCATTCTTCGAAGGCGTCGGCAAATTGATTTTTCTCGCCAATGCCCATCAGGAATTGCGATTGCGTGAGCAAGGGCTGAATCTGCATCCCGCCTTGCTCTGCACCAGCGGCTAGAGCGGTGAAGTTCACGTGAGCGGTGATGTCTTGCTCCCCCGGGGCTTCGTAGGGATTGGCGCTTACTGAATGCTGACGGATCGCGGCGATCGTGCCGCGATGGCGTCCGCCCAACTGCTCCTGCCGCGTGTAACCGTAATCGATAGCGATGATGAACCCGCGCTTTATCGTGGCGGCGATGTGAGACATGTAGCGCTGCGCGATCAAGGAAGCTTCGACTCGCTCTCCAGCTTCGGGATGCACGCTGTAGCAGTCGAGGAATTCCAGCGCTTCCGCGGACGCACGGCTCCAGGTTTCCACAAAGCGCCCGTCTTTCTCGGAAATTCGCAATTCGCCTTGCGGACTGAGGACTTCTACCGGCAGCGCGTCGAAGAACTCGTTGGCGAAAACGATGACGAGAACCTCCGGGGCTAAAGAGTCACAACCTGGTGCCGTCCCTGGCGGAATTCGGTCTTCCCCCGCTCTTGTCTCGCGGCACTGCCGTTCCTGGCTCTTACTTACCACCGCTTCGCGGCTGAACTCCTCCCCGACGATCAGCCCCGCCTTCTGTGCCGTAAAATGCTTGCTCAAAATCTTCCGCAGCCGCTCCCGTAGCGCCGGCGAGCGCTCGACCAGCGAGTAATGGAGAGCCCCAAAAAAGTCTGGAAACTTTTTCTCCGACCAATCCAGCACATCCTGGGCAAACAATCCGCGGCCGGGGCCTAGCTCCAGAATCTCGATTCGACCGGGCGAACCTAGTGCGCGCCACATCTCTTCGAACTGCCGTGCCAGCAGCCGTCCGAAGACCGCATGCACATCGCTGGATGTGTAGAAGTCTCCTGCCTTCCCGAATTGTTCGGCATTTTTCGAATAGTAGCCGAGGTCAGGATCGTATAGGCAAAGTTCCATATAACGAGAAAACGGAATCGGCCCCCTTTCGCGGATTTCCCGAACAATCTTTTCCCGCAGGGTCACAAGCCTTCCCGCTGGCGCTCGACCCGGTTTTGCGGGGTGCGCGTGAACATTTCAATCACATAGTCGTGCAGGCAGTCATAGAGCTGGCGCTGAAAACTCCACTCAAATTGGGGATGGTCGAGATCCCGCGGGTGCAGGTCGAAGTAGTAGGTGTGAACGGGCACATCCGGGTTCTTGAAATTGATGATGATCTCGACGCCCTCGCCCTTGGCGCGCGCGTCAAACGCCAGCAGCGGGTGCTCGTAGAGCCGCAGTTGGGCGAGCACGCGGTCGAGGCGCGGGTTCGGCAAGCCAGCCATGAAACGATTCTAACCCCCAGAATTCCACAGCGTGTCGCGTGGTTTATAGGCGGAGACCTGACACAGATTAATTTCCTGCAGCAAAGATACTACTCCCTCGTCACCGGATTCGCAGCGAAGTTCGACGCCTAAGATAGATTTCTGTTTACAACTTGTTACAACTTGCTAACCGGAGCCCTACCCGCTCCGTCTAAACGGTCGTTTTCCTGAAGCCGAAATCCCCGGGCGTTCCCCGGAAACAATTTCAGAAGGGGAGGGTCGTTCTATGCTCAAGCATTTCGTTGTCTCTCTGGTTGTGGTCGCAGGATTCTGTCTTGGGATTCCCGTTTGCCCTGCACAGTCCGCGCTTTTGGATCTGCCAAGGGACAGCCAGCACTCCGTGGTGATGCAGCGCATCGGAATCACTGATATCACGATCAACTACCACCGTCCGCTGGTCAAAGGCCGGCAGATTTGGGGCAAAGTTGTGCCCTATGGCCAAGTCTGGCGTGCCGGCGCGAACGAGAACACGACCATCGCGTTCACGAACGCCGTCACTATCGAGGGCCAGCCGTTGGCCAAGGGAATCTACGGTCTGCACATGATTCCCGGGGAAAACGAGTGGACGATCATTTTCTCGAAGACTCACACCGCCTGGGGAAGCTTCACCTATAATCAGGCCGAAGACGCTTTGCGTGTCACGGTCAAACCGCAGCCGTCGGAGTCCCATGAAGCGCTCACTTATGACTTTGACGATGTGAAGGCGGATTCCGCTGTCGCCGCACTGCGCTGGGAAAAAGTCTCTGTTCCCTTCAAGATTGATGTGAACGTTCACGACATTGTGCAAGCCAGCTTGCCTAACCAGCTTCAAGGATTGGCGCAGTACACTTGGGAGGGCTGGGACGACGCGGCCACTTATTTGCTTGCGCAAAAGTACGATCTGGAAGACGCGCTGAAGTATGAGGAGACTTCAATTCGCACCGAACCACGTTTCGATAACTTGCTGACCAAGTCCCAGATTCTCGAAGCGATGGGCCGAAAGGATGAGGCTGAGACAGCAAAGAAACAGGGCCTCCAGAGAGCAACCGCCGCGCAATTGTATTCCTACGGTCGTCTGCTTCAGGGCCAGGGGAAACAGGACCAGGCTTTCGAGTTTTTCCGCCAGGCTGCCAAGAAAGATCCCAACGACTGGCTGGTGCACGATGGCAACGCTCGAATCTACTCGGCACAGGGCGACTTTGATAGCGCCGTCAGGGAGATTAAGCTCAGTCTCAATGGAGCTCCCGACAATCAGCGAATATTTATCGAGCCGTTGGTGAAGAAACTGGAAGCCAAGCAGGACATCAATAAGAATTGAGGATCAGTCAGACGCCGGCTGCTAATCAGCCGATTTGGCGACCGGCGTCTTTTCCTGCTCGGCCCTCTGCTCGGGATACTCGTAGACACCGCGTCCCGCTTTGCGGCCCAGGCGGCCGGCTTTCACATACTGCACCAGCAGCGGCGCAGGCCGGTATTTCTCTCCCAGAGTCCGGTGCAGATATTCCAAAATGTGCAACCGTGTGTCGAGTCCCACCATGTCCACCAGCTCCAAGGGACCCATGGGATGGTTGAGGCCTAACTTCAAGGCTTTGTCGATGTCCGGTGCGGACGCAATTCCCTCCTGCAGCATGAAGAACGCCTCGTTGCCGATCATGGCGTTGATGCGGCTGGTGATGAAGCCCGGCGACTCCTTGATCACGACCACTTCCTTGCCCATGCGCCTGCCCACCTCGGCCGCTGTGGCCAGCGTGTCGTCGTCGGTTTCGAGAGCGCGAACAACTTCCAGCAGTTTCATCTTGTGCACCGGATTGAAGAAATGCATCCCTACGCATTTCTTGGCCCGGTAAGTGACGCTGGCGATCTCCGTGATGCTCAGCGAAGAAGTATTGGACGCAAAAATCGTATTCGGGCGGCAAATTTTATCGAGCAGGGTGAAGATCTCGATCTTCGATTCCATCTCCTCGGGCACGGCTTCGATCACGAGATCAGCCTCTCGCGCGGCTTCTTCGACACTGCCAGCGTACTCTAGCCGTGCCAATGTCGAGCTGGCTTCGGCCGTGGATACCCTTCCGAGTTCCACCGCTTTGTCCAGATTGCCGCGGATTTCACTCTCCGCCTTGCGTAGAGCGTTGGGCAGCAAATCTTCCAGGATGGTGCGGTAGCCGCCGAGCGCGGCCACGTGGGCGATGCCGCGTCCCATGGTTCCGGCGCCGATCACCGCAAGGGTCTTGACCTGCGCCACTACTGTGCACCTTTTTCCAACTGCGCCAGCACGCCGTTGAGGTTGGAACCGGCGGCACGGAGGCTCTCCGCCAGCCGCTTGCGTTCCTCGGCTTCCATGGCGGGGACGAAGGCGCTGATGCGCCGCAAAGTCGTCACAATATCGTCCACATAGTTGATCAGGCGAATCAGTTCTCCAGACGTTCCCATAGTGACTCCTGCTCCTGTGGCCCGCGAACCTGCGCTGACGGCGCGCTCCTGATTGAGACAACGAAGCGCGGCGGGCGAACTCACCATTCTCAACGGTGCAAAGGATTTAGTAAAGGCGGGCGACTCAGCTTTAGACCTGCCCCTGAATACCTTGCACAGTTCACCGGATTTTAATCTTCTTTCCCGCTCCCCCCGAATCTAACTTAGTTATGACCGAAAAGCCTCTGAAACACTACTTGTTCGCCAGTGATTTCGATCAGACGCTGACTTTCAACGACTCCGGATACGTGCTCAGCGAACTGGTTGGAATTCCGACGGCCGAGTTCGAGCGCAAGGCCAACGGCATGGCGAAGCTGAACCTGGTGCAGCAAGGAGCGGAACTCGCGTATCTGTTGCTGCATGATCCTGAATTTCAAACTCGGGTCCGAAGAGAACACCTGTATGAGGTCGGCAAGCGGATTCGCTTGAAGGAAAACATTGCCCTCCTCTACGAAATTCTCAATGCCGGCATTGGCGGCTATCAGTTCGATTTCTATGTTCTCTCCGCAGCGCCGGTCGAAGTGATCCAGTCTGCGCTGGAAGGAATCGTCCCAAAGGATCACATCTATGGAACGGAGTTTCGCTATACCGACTCTGGGCAGATCGAATCCATTGCTCGCGCCACCGCGGGATACGGCAAAGTTGCGGTGCTCGACCAGTTGCAGACCGAGCAGCAAATCGGCCCGGACCACATCATCTACGTGGGCGACGGTAGCTCCGATATCCATGTCATGCTGCATGTGAACGTTCGCGACGGCTTTACCATCGCCGTTTCCGAGGCCAAACATGTTTCTCAGGTTGCCAGGAGAACCATCCTCAGCGGCAATGCGCTGGCCGTATTGGCGCCGATTCTGGAGGACATTGTGGGCTGGGATCGGCTTCGCATCCGCGGGTTTTTCGAGTCCTACGGAATGCTGATTCAGGAATGGGAACGAGTGCGCACCGACTGGCTCACACTACGCCCAGCCGCGAGCGATGAGATCAAGACCGCAAGCGCGGATTGAGATTTTTCCGCCGAGCTGCCTTTCTAGCCGCATAATAGCCCTATGCTGCGCGACAAGAACCTCATCCCGCTTTCCCACCAGCACCAGCACGTGCTGGCGCTTTGTGTACGCCTGGATCGCGCCCTTCAGGCGGGAGAGGTCGATCCCGAAGTCTGGCAGGCAGAGATTCAACAACTATTCGAGCAGGAGATCAGGATCCATTTTGCCGCGGAAGAGAAGGAGCTATTTCCCTTCGCAGCGCGCTTTCCCCAGATGCAAGATTTGGTCGATGAACTTTGTTCCGAGCACACCGTTCTGCGGGATTTCTTTGCACGCGCGGCCGCCCGTAGTCTTGAAATGGCGAGCCTGGAGGAATTCGTAGAGAAACTCGCTCGTCACATCCGCAAAGAAGAACGCCAGCTCTTCGAGGGAATGCAGAAGGTCATGACTGCGCCGGAACTGGCTACTTTGGGTGCCGCGCTGAATGGGGCGCTGAGAGATGCAACCAACGCCTGCATGCTGCCCAGCGCCGCCACCCGTCTGAGGCCTAAACGATGACACTTTAGGAAATGGCACGGCGGTTGCAAGATTCGAAGGACGTCTTCAACCACCAGCCAGGCGCTAGCAACGGCCAGCGCAATCGCGGCTCGGTGTACAATACCGCCTGCTCGGAATTCCTGAACAGAATTGTTGGTCACAGGCTTTTCAATCGTCAGCCCCAAAAGGAGAGACACATGAAAAAACTTCTGTTGGCCGTGATTGTCATGCTTTGCGGCATAGCTGTAGCCCAGGATACTGCCCAGACCACCCCCAAGCATGCGACTGCCAAATCCGCTTCCAAGGCGGCTTCTGCGAGTCACAAGAATGCCTTCACCCCCGACGAAATCCAATACGGCCCAGCGCCTGCGTTCGTACCAGCCGGCGCCACGCTGGCTGTTCTGGAAGGGAATCCGATGGGAGCTACCGGCGATTACACCGTACGTTTGAAGATGCCCGACGGGTACAAAATCGCTCCGCATTGGCACCCCAAGCGCGAGAACGTAACGGTTATTTCGGGAACCCTGAAAGTGGGCATGGGTGACAAATTCGACGAAACCAAAATGATGAGCTTTGCTGCCACCAGCTTTGCTTATCTCGACCCGAGTATGCACCATTACGCGATGAGCAGCGGGGAAACGGTCGTGCAGATTCACGGTATGGCGCCGCTCAAATTCAACTACGTTAACCCCAGCGACGACCCCAGCAAGAAAAAGCCCTAGCTTTCGAGTGGGTGACAACGTCCTGGCAACGTAATTGTCACCGAAAAAAAGGCTGGCTCTCTGCCAGCCTTGACTTGACCTTAACGCGAACCCACCAGCGTCTTAAAACATCCCATCTCTTTGTCATCCCGAGCGCAGCGAGGGATCTGTAGTTCTTCACAGGGCAAGCAAAACTGCAGATTCCACGTCGCCTTCGCTCCTCGGAATGACAAGGATTTGGATTCTTCAACAGATTCCTAGACCAGATCTTCTACTTTCAATTCCGACGCCCCTCCCTTCCACTGCGCGCGGAATTGATCTTCCACGAACCCCGCATCATAGTTCCTGCCTTGCGCCTTGAGCGTCTGCTGCAATCCGAATAGAGAACGCGGATTGCGAGGATTGCGGTCGAGGTCTGCACGGAAAACTTTCTCCGCACCCACGGCATTGCCATTCATGAGAAGAGCCCCGCCCAGTGATTCGCGGACTGGGAAGAACCAGTCGGGCGGTTCGCCGTACTTTAGTGTGTCCTGAATCGCGACCGCTGCGGTCAGCAAGGAGATTGCCTGAACGTTATCTTTTCTTGCCATGGCAATCTTGGCGCCCAGAACATCCTCGGCAATCTTCAAGATGTCCTTTGCCTTGTTATTGATCGGCATGGCGAAAATCACATCGGGAGGCGTGGCTGCCTCAGCGTCAGCCACGATCTTGTACTCCGCCTCGGCGCCGCTGATTTTCCCAGTTCCCGCCAACGCCATGCCGCGCGCGAAATGCCAGAACCCAGTCGTGGTTTTCATCGCCGGATCAGGTTGCGCCATGGCGAGAATCTCATTCCACTTATGAAATCGAAGTCCGACTGCCATAGGAATCGTCATAAAACCTTCGAGCGGCGGCATCATTTTCACCGCGGGACCGACATGCTCGGCCAGCATGTCGGCATTCTTCTTGGCTTCCGCGTAATTGCCGTTCATGGCGGAGCACATCGCGATGAAGTGCAGGTTATGGCTGTAATACATCATCGGGTAAATGCCCTGCGCCCCACTCGCCTTGATGTAGGCGCGATCCACGGCCGCGGCCTCTTCGTTGGTCTTCACTGCCGCTTCGTAATCCCCGGTGCGGATGTAAACGTGGGCCGGCATGTGCACGATGTGTCCGGCCCCAGGCGCCAAGGACGCGAGTCGGTTAGCGCCGGCCAGCGCTCGCTCCGGATACGGGGAAGCCTCCGTGGCATGGATGTAGTAATGAACCGCACCCAGGTGGTCGGGATCGCGGCGGATCACGGATTCCAGAGTTGCCACGATCTCCTCCGTACCCACCTCCGGGGTGCCGTCCACATGCCACAAAGCCCAGGAGTGCAGGTTCATGCCCGACTCGGCAAACAGCGTGGCGGCGTCCAGATCATCAGGATATTTCTTCATGACTTCGCGCATGGCATCGTGATAATCCTCAGCCGCCTTCTTGCGATCGGCCTTCGGATCTGCGGGAAAGCGCTTGGCCATCGCCTGGATATATGCCTGTTCGTTGACCGGGGCCTGCGCGGAAAGATCAACCGCCTTCTGGATGGCTTCGTGCGCCTGCTTGAATCGGTCGTCACTGGCGGGATCGTTGTAGTTCGGTCCGACGGCTTCGGCTATGCCCCAGTAGGCCATCGCGAGCTTAACATCCAGTTCGGCGGCTCGCTGAAACGAGCGGGCTGCCTCATCGTGATTGAAGGCATAGATCAGGCGCAGTCCCTGATCAAAGAACTCTTGTGCTTCGGGATTGCTGGTGGAGACGGGATGGTGCAGATTGCCCAGACCCGGCATCCGCGTCGCGGGTTTGGACTGGCTGTGAGCGGAATGGTCTTGTGCCATCGCGGGCGCGCACAACCATAGGGTGAGCAGAATGCAGACCCGGTAACGCATGTGGGTAACCCTCCTTAGAAAATTGTGGGAACAGGAAATGCCGCTTACGAATAGTGCCCCTAGTTAGTGCAAGTAGATTAGTCAAAAGCGCGGGATTGCGCAATTGCCAGGCGTTATTTTGGAAAATTACTGGATGCTGTTTGCCAAGCTGCATCCACCCTGCTTGAATCCAGAGCCGACCAGGTCTCATCTTTAGCAGCTATGACTCAGGAAGAAAATGTTTTTCGTATCCTTGGCGATTATTCCGAACCCATGGTTCAAGCTTCGAGAGCGAGGACGCTGAGCGATTCGGCCCTGCTGGACGCTTACTCACAGGCCGTGGTCGGTGCTGCGGAAAAAATCAGCCCGTCGGTAGTGAAGATTGATGTCGCGCAGGCGGGCAGAAGCCGTTCCGGCGAACCTCGCGAGCGCCAGGGCGGCGGATCAGGATTCGTCTTCACTCCCGATGGTCTGATTCTGACCAACAGCCACGTGGTGCATAATGCCGCTCGAATCACGGTTTCTCTGGCGGATGGCCAGCGCTTCCCTGCCCATACCATCGGTGATGATCCGGCAACCGACTTGGCTGTCATTCGTGTCGACGCGCCCAACTTAGCGACGGCTCCCCTGGGAGATTCGCAGCGGCTCCGCGTGGGACAGCTAGCCATCGCCATTGGCAATCCCTACGGCTTCCAGTACACAGTCACGGCCGGCGTGGTCAGCGCTTTGGGACGCTCTCTGCGTTCCTACTCCGGGCGGTTGATTGATGACGTCATTCAAACTGATGCTTCACTCAACCCCGGCAATTCCGGCGGGCCGCTGGTTACTTCTGACGGGCAGGTGGTTGGCGTGAACACTGCGACAATCATGGGAGCGCAGGGCCTGTGTTTTGCCATCGGCATTAATACCGCGAAATTTGTGGCGGGACGCCTGCTGCGCGATGGCAGAATCCGGCGCAGCTTCATCGGCGTTGAGGCCCAGACGTCGCCGCTGCATCGCCGGCTGGTGCGCTTCTATGACCTGCCGCAGGAGAGCGGCGTAGTCGTGATATCCGTTGAGAATGGCAGCCCGGCACAGCGCGCGGGATTACGCGAAGGCGATGTGATTGTTGCTCTGGATGGCAAGCCGGTGGCTGGCGTGGATGATCTGCATCGTCTGCTGACCGATGCGCGCGTCGGCATGAGCAATTCGCTGACCGTGTTGCGGCATACCGAAAAGCTGGAGTTGAAAGTTGTGCCGGAAGAAGCGCGAGGCTGACGCGTCGGGAAATCTGGTCTGTGGAAGAAAATTCCAGAATTGCGGCGAGTGTTCCACGTGGAACATTCCCAAAATGGGAACTAGATGATTTGGAAGGAGTTACGTCGAGGCGGTGGAGTTTGAAGCGGCTTTGCCGCTAGCTACGAAAGTGGACTTGACGGGTTCGTGGAAATCTGGGTCCGCGTCGACAAAAATACTTCACCCGTTGTCATTCCGAGCCAGCCGCGCCTGGCGCGGCGAGGAATCTACTGTTTGAAACTTATTCCTCTATTTGTTGTCATCCCGAGCACTAGCGAGGAATCTGCAGTGGCGGCCCCAAGAAAATTGCAGATTCCTAGTCGCGTCGCTCCTCGGAATGACAAGTTCTTGGGTTAGAACGGTCCTTCATCTTCCATCTGAGCGCCCATGGGAATTGTCGTTCGGTGGCTTTGCGGGCTTTGGGAGCGCGAATTTGGTGTCCCAGGGGAGAATGCCTTGCGGCGACAGTCGTGCTGCGAGCAGCTCGGGGTCTTTCGACTTCGCCGGACGATTCGCAAGCGAATCATCCGGCTGCGCTCAAGATGACAAACTCGAATGGGAAATGGGAATTCAGGGCGGTTGCTCCCTCGTGGCGGGGCGCCCGTGCTACACCGTCCTGAGGAGCCGTGCTCCTTGGACAGCCGAGGGCGGCTGTCCCCACGTGTGGAATGCCGATCCAAGCCATTTCGCGGACAGGGATGTGCACGCCACACCACCCCGCCCCGCACGCCACTTCGGTGTCATTGCAACCACCCCCGTCCTGTGGTAGCTTCAAGAAACAGCAGAGGTTAGCTTGCAGGCAACGATTCCCGCCGGGCTGGACCGCAAAGAAGCGGAAATTTTTCAGCGGCTCGATCCAGACCGGCTCCCAAAACACATCGCGATCATCATGGACGGCAACGGGCGCTGGGCGCGCCGCCGCCACTTGCCGCGCATCGCCGGACATCGCGCCGGAGTCACGTCCGTGCGCTCCACCGTGGAAACCGCCGCCCGCATCGGCATTCCCGCGCTCACGCTCTACGCTTTCTCCGAGGAGAACTGGAAAAAGCGTCCGAAGAGCGAAGTGGATTTTCTGATGGGCCTGCTCTGCCGCTATCTGAAGGCGGAAGTACCCACGCTGAACAAGAACAATATCCAACTGCAGTACATCGGACGGCTGCACGAGCTGCCTCCCTCCGTGCAGGAAAAAATGAAATGGGCTCGCGAGGCAACCGCCGACAACACCGGCGTGGTGCTGACGCTGGCACTGAACTATAGCGCACGAACCGAGCTGGTGGACGCGTTCTGCTCCATGCTGGAGGCAGCGGCGCGCAACGGCGGCCTGGAACATCTGAAGATTGATGAAGACGCGGTATCCCGGCATCTTTATACCCGGCATCTGCCCGATCCCGATCTGGTGATTCGCACCAGCGGCGAGATGCGCCTGAGCAACTTTCTCCTGTGGCAACTGGCCTACGCGGAAATCTACGTAACCCCAACTCTGTGGCCCGAGTTCCGCGGTGTACATCTGCTGGAAGGGATCGCCGAATACCAGAAGCGCGAGCGGCGTTACGGCGGGCTGGCTGGGGATGATTCTCATCAGCACGCGTCTCCACACGATCACAGGCAACCTCCGCGGGCAGGAGTGTCCGCGCCACACCTCCCGAAGACGGTCAGGAGCTGAGGCTCTTGCACCTGCTCAAACGAGTGCTCACAGCAGTGGTGCTGATTCCGATTGTTCTGGTGCTGGTGTTGCGTGCACCGGTAGCGGTGCTGGCGCTGGTGGCGGCGTTGGTGGCGTTGCTCACCGTGGAGGAATTGCTCAAGCTGGCTGAGGCCTATGGCATCCGTCCGTTTCACTGGCCTACGTACATTTTTGTTGGGCTGTTCTTTGTCTTGCTGGCGGTAAATCCGGGGAATGGAAAGCCTCTACTCTCGACGGCCATCTTCATCTACAGCGCAGGATTTGCCGCGGCGGTGGCTCCGTTTTTCTTTCTCACCGTCGCCATGCGGCGGCTCAACCTGAGCGGAGCGCTTCCCGCGGCGCTGGTTTCGACCTTTGCTTTCGTCTATGTGGCTCTGCCGCTGGGATTTCTAGTGCAACTCCGCCAGCAATGGTCGGGGGCGTTCCTGCTGCTGTATCTGTTATTGCTGGTGTGGGCAGGAGATGTCTTCGCTTATTTCGTGGGACGCTCCCTCGGCCGCCACCTGATGTCACCGCGCATCAGCCCGAGGAAAACCTGGGAGGGAGCGCTGGCATCCCTGCTAGCGAGTCTGGTGGTGGGAATGTTGCTGTACAACTATGCGCTCCCCATCAGCACAGCACTGCTGAATGCGCATCTAATCCAGAGGCGGGACGGATTCTTCGCTCTGCAGAAACCGCCCTTGTGGCCGACCCTGCTGCTTTCTGCCGCCATCAACATTGCAGCGCAGTTGGGCGATCTGGTGGAGTCACTGATCAAGCGTGGAGCCGGGGTAAAAGATTCGGGGACGATTCTGCCGGGCCACGGAGGCATGCTGGATCGCATCGATGCCCTGCTCTTTGCGGCTCCGGTGCTGTGGTACTATGCGGCTTGGCGGGTGATGCAGTAGGGGCGATTTGAGGAACATGCCAAACGAGCAACCCCTTCCAGCCCTGAAAGCTCTTCATTCGGAGGACTCCCTCATCCCTTCCAAGCTTGCGCAGTTGGATCGGCAGACGCCTTGGTGCAATCCCTGACACCCGGCCAGCAGGATTGTCTGAAAACTCGGGCGGACGGAACTATAATCGATGGACATCATCGAATTCAGCTTCTTCGCAAGCGAGGAGTGAATGTCGATGCACTTCCGCGCGAGATCGTCTTGAAAGAGGTCCTCTAAGCGATGTGGACGGAACTTCATTGGGTCGATGGCCCGTGGCCCGGAAAGCTGGCGATGTCCGCTCGTCCTCGGGGAGGTGACTGGCTCGAAGATGAACTAGCGGGCTGGCATCGCGCAGGGGTTAACACCGTGGTTTCACTGCTGACGCGCGATGAGGAACAAACTCTCGATCTCAAGAGAGAAGCCGGACTGGTGAAAGCACAAGCTATGGATTTCATCTCGTTCCCTATCGACGACCGCCAGGTTCCAAGCTCGCAGGCCGCACTGGCAAGTGCGTTGGAGAAAATCAATGCTGATCTGTCCTCAGGCAAGAACGTTCTAATCCATTGCCGACAGGGCATTGGCCGTAGCGGATTGGTTGCGGCCTGTTTGCTCGTCACGAAGGGATGGGACCCGTCTGCAGCCGTCGAACACGTGAGCGCGGTGCGGAGTCTGG
Source organism: uncultured Acidobacteriota bacterium (assembly GCA_963770485.1). Lineage (GTDB taxonomy): Bacteria > Acidobacteriota > Terriglobia > Terriglobales > Acidobacteriaceae > CAVVEC01. The sequence goes on along the minus strand of CAVYPX010000016.1, from coordinate 1,026,149 downwards.
CAATTCCGGAAACACTGGAACAACGCCGTTGGATTGATCAGTACGCAGCAAGTCTGGCGAGCGCCAAGTGATCAAGCGTATTGCCATCCTAGGTTCGACCGGCTCGATTGGCCGCAGCACGCTGAGTGTGGTTGAATCCTACCCCGAACGATTCCAAATCACTGCTTTGGCTGCGGGCCGCAATTTGGACACCGCATTCGAGCAGGCGCAGCGGTGGAAGCCCCGGCTCATTTCGGTGGCAGCGAAAGCCGACGCGGATATATTGCGAAGTCGGCTCAAAGCGGCGGGTGTGGCGGGAGTTGAAGTGGTTCACAGCGCGGCTGGGACGGTCCGCGTGGCCACTCATCCGGAAGTCGATTTCGTAGTCAGCGCAATCGTAGGCGTAGCCGGTTTGGAAGCCACTTACGAAGCCGTACACGCGGGCAAAACGGTTGGACTTGCGAACAAAGAATGTCTGGTCGCGGCGGGCGAATTGATCACGGCCGAAGCGCGCCGCCAGGGCAAGCCGCTCTTGCCCATCGACAGCGAACACAATGCGGTGCACCAGTGCCTGCGCGGCGGGCAAATGGAGGAAGTGGAGCGTATCTGGCTGACCGCTTCCGGCGGGCCGTTTTTGGAGACTCCGAAGTCACAATTTGCTTCCATCACAGTCGAGCAAGCTTTGAATCATCCCACCTGGAAAATGGGACGCCGCATTACGATCGATTCCGCCACTTTGATGAACAAGGGCTTCGAGGTGATCGAGGCGTGCCGCTTATTTGGCTTACCGCCCGACAAGGTTCAGGTCATGGTGCATCGCCAGTCGACCATCCACTCGATGGTGGAATTTGTAGATGGCAGCATACTTGCTCAGTTCTCAGTGACCGACATGCGGCTGCCGATTCTGTATGCGTTGACCTATCCGGAGCGGGTTTCTTCGGATATGCGCTTCCCGGTCATGGACTTACGACATCTCGAATTCTGCCCGCCAGATGTGGAAAAATTCCCTTGCCTGCGGCTTGCCTATGAAGCGGCCGAGGCCGGTGGTGCGAAAACTGTTGCACTTAATGCCGCCGATGAAGTCGCGGTCGCCGCATTTTTGGACGGGTGTATCCGTTTCGATGAAATACCTGACATAATTAAGTCAACATTGGCGGAAACGAAAACCGGAAAGTTGGAATCTATTAAGAAGGTGCTGGAAGCGGACGCTGAAGCGCGCCGCGTGGCCCACGAGAAGGTCGAACAATTGGGCTGTTCTGCGGCGTCCCGGCCAGCGTCCTCCACCTTACGAGGGGAATAACACAAAGTATATGTCTGGATTCTTTACAGCATTGATTGCGGTCGCCGTGGTCCTGGGATTTATGATCCTGATCCACGAATTGGGCCACTACATGGCTGCCAAATGGCTGGGAGTACGGGTCGAGGTGTTTTCGATCGGCTTTGGCAAACGGTTACTTGGTGTCCGCCGCGGCGACACCGACTACCGTATCAGTGCAATTCCGCTGGGTGGCTACGTGAAAATGAGCGGCGACAACCCCATGGAGGAGCGCACCGGCGATCCTGCAGAATTCCTGTCGCACCCGCGCTGGCACCGCTTCCTGATTGCCATCGCCGGCCCCGCTATGAACATTCTGCTCGCGGTTGGACTGCTGACCGTCGTGTACATGGTGCATTACGAATACCCGATATTCCTGGATAAGCCCGCGGTGCTCGCGGGGGTGCGGCATGATTCCGCTGCCGCCAAAGTGGGGTTGCAGCCGGGAGACCGGATCCTTCGCATTGATGGCATTGATAACCCCACCTGGGAGCAGGTCTATTTCAAGGTGATGCTGAATCCGAATCAGCCTTTGAATGTCATGGTGCAGCGGGGAGACCAGAAGTTTGAGAGAGAGATTATTCCCAAAGCAGTGACCGTATCGCAGGTTGGATCGGCGGGGTGGTATGCCAACGAGTCCGTCATCGTTGGGGACATGGAACCGGACATGCCGGCGGCCAAGGCCGGAATTAAAGAGGGCGACAAAGTTCTGGCGATGGACGGCAAACCGCTGCCCTCGATCGATGCCATGATCGAGAGTTTGCAGGAGACCAAGGACAAGCCGATCGAGCTGACTATCCTGCGCGACGGCCAGCAACTCAACTTTCGAGTTCAACCGGTGCTGGCGAAGACCGAGAATGGGGATGAAAAACGATATCGCATCGGTTTCCTGAACACGCCGGAAATGAAAGTGGGCAGCTTGCCGTTTGTTCAGGCCTTCGATCGCTCGCTCGAGGAAAACAAGAAGGGTTCGGTGCTGATCCTCCAACTGGTGCAAAAGTTGGTTCAGCGAAAAGTTTCGATACGCACGATATCAGGCCCCATTGGCATTGCCCAGGATGCTGGAGAAGCCGCGAGTCAAAAAGGCTGGACCCCGCTGCTGGCGCTTACCGCTGCGATCAGCCTGAACCTCGGCATCATCAACCTGTTGCCGATCCCCATCATGGATGGTGGCGTGATCCTGTTGCTGTTCGTCGAAGGCCTGATGCGGCGAGACATCAGCCTGCGCATCAAGGAGCGAATTTACCAGGCCGCATTCGTGTTCCTGGTGCTGTTCGCCGTGATGGTGATCTACAGCGACATCGCGAAGACGCTGCCGGGGTTGTCGGGAAGGCTGCCGTAAGAAAACGTCCTGCGACGACGCCGTCGCAGGACTTTCTAATCGCCCAGCCGAGATGTTCCATCCCATAAGCATGCTCCGGGAATCGGGTTATCTTCGCTTCTGAGTGTGGTACACTTAATATGTACGTTATGTACCCATGATTCGTACATGTAACGGAGGAGTGTGCTATGAAGACACTTAGGCTGGCTGGTCCGGACAGAATCAGGGTGAACCGGTCTCAACTGCGGCAAAACCAGAGCAAACTCTTCCGCCAAGCCAGGGGACGGCGGATTATTGAGGTAACCGGCTGGGACGAGGAGGAAGAGAAGTACGTCGTGGATAAGCGCTACTTCGACAATCTGCTCAAGAAGCTCCGGGCGGCGGTGGAGACGCTGGAAATCACGGCTGATCCGAAAATGTTCGCGCAGCTACTGCGCGCTGCAGAGACCATCGACGGCAATGCGCGGTTGGGAAGGCTGCATTCCTTTACCGAGGCGTTTGGAGAAGAGTAGTTGGCGTATCAGATCCAGTTCACCGACGATGGTCTCCGAGACGCAAGGGCGGTTCCCAAGAACGTTCGAAATACTCTTGCTCGGGAGCTCAAGCTCAAGCTGGCCAAGGATCCGGAGGGCTGCTCGGAACAATTGCGCGACCCGCTGGCAGGATGGCGCAGCTTTCACTCCGGCAAGTACCGCGTGATTTTCAGGCTGTACAAGGACTTGAAGGTCATCGCCGTGGCGGGTATCGGCAAACACTCACCCCGGGCCACCCAGGACATTTACCGGAAGCTTGAGCTTTTGGCGAAGAGCGGCCGGTTGGCCGCAGATATCTTGGCTACCCTGCGCTCCTTTTCCGGGTCGGACGAGTGACGCGGCAAGCATTCGTCGACCCGCGCACCGCATGCTAGACTGGTAGTTCCACATGGCTGAAATTCATCGCAGAAAAACCGTAACTTGCTCGATTGCAGGCATTCGCGTTGGCTCGGATGCACCGGTTGTGGTGCAATCCATGACCAACACCGATACCGCCGACATCGCTTCGACTGTTCAGCAGGTGGCGGCGCTGGCGCGGGCAGGATCGGAATTGGTTCGCGTCACGGTTAACAACGAGGAGGCCGCAGCCGCGCTTGCGCCCATCGTCGAGCAACTCGATAACCAGGGCGTGCACGTCCCTATCATCGGAGACTTCCATTACAACGGCCACATCCTGCTGAAGAAATATCCAGAATGCGCCCGGGCGCTGGCCAAATACCGGATCAATCCCGGCAACGTCGGTATCGGCCGCAAGGACGACAATAATTTCCGCACCATGATCGAAGTTGCAGTCGAGAACCAGAAGCCGGTGCGCATCGGCGTGAACTGGGGATCGCTCGACCAGGCGCTGCTCACCCGCATGATGGATGAAAACTCGCGGCTTTCCGAGCCGAAAGACGCCCGCGAAGTCACCATGGAAGCGATGGTGGTGAGCGCGTTGAATTCGGCCGGGCTGGCTGAAAAATACGGCTTGCGGGCTGACCAGATCATCCTGAGCGCCAAAGTCAGCGGCGTGCAGGATTTGATCGACGTATACCGCGCACTGGCCGCGCGTTGCAACTATCCGCTGCACCTGGGATTGACGGAAGCCGGTATGGGGGCTAAGGGCGTCGTGGCCTCGAGTGCCGCGCTGGGAGTGCTTCTGCAGGAAGGCATTGGCGACACCATTCGCGTTTCGCTCACGCCCGCGCCCGGCGGCGATCGCACCGAAGAAGTCCGCGTGGCGCAGCAGATTCTGCAATCGCTCGGCATCCGCAGCTTTACCCCGCAGGTCACCGCTTGCCCCGGATGCGGCCGCACCACCAGCACCTTCTTCCAGGAAATGGCGGAGCAGATTCAGTCCTACCTACGCGAGCAGATGCCGGCGTGGAAGGATCGCTACACCGGCGTCGAAGAAATGAAAGTCGCAGTCATGGGCTGCGTGGTGAACGGCCCCGGCGAGTCGAAGCATGCTAGCCTTGGCATCTCGCTGCCTGGGACGTTCGAAGAGCCGAAGGCCCCGGTCTACGTAGATGGCCGCCTGTTTACTACGCTGAAGGGCGACCACATCGTCGCCGAGTTCATCAAGATCCTGGATGAGTACGTCGGCTCCCACTACGCCGCGAAAGAGGAAGTAGCTGCGCGGTAGTCTCCTTTTGATTTTACGCCCGCCTTTTGACTTCTTATTTCTGATTTGACTCTCCCCAGCCCCCGGAGTATGGTTTTCTCGTTCCTATAGTCGGCTCCTGCAGTTTCCCCTGGAAAAGCTGATCTGCGTTCGAAGGATGTCCGCTGGTGCTCGGCGAACGCAGATCAAGAATCACTGCGACAGGATGGCGCGATTATCTCGCATCCTCGTTGGACTTGAAGGGAGACTGTGCAAGTTAGAGAAAGGTTGGACTCATGAATAGCCATGAGATTGAGGCCTCGATATCGACTTTAACCAGTGCCACTTCCGACGTGCGAGTACAGCTCTCCGGCATGAAGGAACAGATTTCTGACCTCAGGCAAAAGGTTGAGAGGCCCAAAACTCCGATGGACAACATTAAGGAGTACGCCGGCGTCGCCTCGCTTGTCTTGGGTCTTGTAATAAGCGCGTTTACGATATACGACAGTGCCGTGACGAAGCCGGCCGACGCCCGGGAAGCGCGGCATCTCTGGCTAGAGAACACCTTGGCATCGATCATGTCCTTGCAACAGGAATTCTTTAAGGCACAGCAGACCGGAAATCCCTCCCCAGAAGTGCTTTCAGTGCTCGCTGGCAGGCTAAACGACCTGGTAGATGCGGCGGACAAGGTCACCAGCAAACAAAAGGGCTTAACATCGTTCCGCGATGAGATTGCCCTCGGGGACGCTTCCCAGAGCGCCGACCGAAACGATAAGGCGTCTCTCCACTACGAGAACGCCCTGGGCCTAACCGAGGCGCCAAGCGAAAAGGCGGAGGCGGAGGCAAGGGACGCCGCCGTAGAGTGTGCGGCCGGCAAGCGAGAGGCCGCGGAAAAGAGTTTTAGCGAGGCGATTCAAGTGATGGGGTCCCTCAAGGATTCTCGCAGTCAGTTTTTTTTGTCACAGGTCCACTTCAATCGTGCCCTGTGTGAATGTAACGCGGGGGATATTGCCGAAGGCAACAATTCCCGAACTACCGCATTCAGGATTATGGACCAGACGCTGGCTGCCGCGCCACCTCCTTCTCAGGCTCAGCTACTCGGAATCAAACAGGCTTTGGAGCAGCGACTGGCGGCCTCACCCTGCGGCCCAGTCAAATAGAGAGGCTGAGTGGCAAAATCCCTATCCTGAAAAACACGACACGTGGGGCACGCGGTAAAGGTGCAGCACCCGTTACACGTTTTTCAACGGGCGCGACGACGTGATACGGTATCTCAATGAATACTAAGGCCAAAACAGGTAAAGCGGATCGAGAACTGGAGGCAATCGGAGCAATTCTCAGTGCGCTCGATGGGCTGGATGGGGAATCCATTCAGCGCGTGCTGGATTACGTCCTGGGGAGGTTGAGCATCGGGCGAAGCAGAGTAAGTCCCGCCTCGCCACCGGCCGGTGTTAGCCCGGGTGCAAATGTCATGCCCGAGTTTCGGCAGTCGAGAGTCCTGACGAGTGTCCGTGATCTTAAGGAGGAGAAGCAGCCTGAGTCCTCGAACCAGATGGCCGCCTTAGTAGCGTACTATCTCTCCGAAATTGCGCCCGAGAACGAAAGGAAGGCTTCTATCAATGCCTCCGACCTGGAGAAGTACTTTAAGCAGGCAGGATTCAAGCTTCCGAAGAAAATCCCGCAAACGCTGCCAAATGCAGCGGCGGCGGGCTATTTCGACGCGGCAGGGAACGGCCTCTATCAACTAAATCCAGTCGGGTACAACCTAGTGGTCCATGGGTTGCCTCGCAGCCAGGTAGGACCAGCCCCAGCGCGAAAGCGATCAACGGCAAAGCGAAAATCTGGCCGGAGGTAGAACGTGAACGCTTCCGGCTAGGCGATGACTGATGCTCTTACAGCGTTGGATCAGATGTCCGAGGATATCGCGAGACTCGCGGCCGCGGTCACAAGGGTTCGCACCAAGGCAGTTCAACCGGTCGTCGTCCAGCCAACCGCCAGCGCCATCGCGCGGACATACTTCGAATCGGTGAGGTTCGAATTGTCAGCGGTGCAGAATCGCGCTGGCCTTGTCGAAGAGATAGATTTCGTTCTTCAGACCCTCCTTCAGCTCGGAACCGCGCCGCGGGAGAAGGAGCCCTACCTAGGCCAAATCGCAGAGCTGCAACCCTACCTGCTCGAAGCAACCGTGGATATCATGAAAGCGCGCGGGAATCGGCTCCTAATCCTCTCGCAAACAGAGCGAGCGATCCTCGGCACGCTTGGGAAGATGCTTCCGCTGGCAGCAGCGTCCTATGAGCAGGTGCTGTTGGATCTTGCGCAAGGTAAGCGTGTGTCTTGGCGCGGAACCGCTGCAGAAATCCGCGAAGTTCTGCGAGAAGCAATCGACCACCTCGCCCCCGACGACAAGGTCCTCGCCTCACCGGGTTTTCAGCCGGAACAGGGGCAGACACTACCCACTCAGAAACAGAAGGTCCGATTCATTCTCCGTGCGCGGAAGAGCAACAGTGCCTCCGTTGCAGTTGCGGAAGCGTCTCTAGATACTGTAGACGAGAGCATTGCGGCACTCGCCAGGTCGACGTATCGACGCGGATCGGCATCGACTCACGCGGCCGCAGACGCCTCCGAGATAAGGAACCTGAAGCGCTATGTGGACGCGGTGCTCGCGGAATTGCTCGAAATCTCCTGAAGGAACGCAGGGGTCCTTCGACTCCGTAGCCGCTTCGCTTCGCGAAACGGCTACTGCGCTCAGGATGACATTTTATTGTGAGGGTGTCCGTGGGGCGTTCAACTGAAAAGCATCCCGGCGCGTTTCCAATAAACAAAGGCGACCTCGTGGCCGCCTCGAAACTTTCCCAAGCAGAGCGCTTAGGTTCGCACCTTACAACCTGAGTCTCTCTCTGGTTCGATTTGATGTCAAGTCCGAATGCACCTTCGTAACCAGACTTCGCAAACCAGGCATTAGGGTGGCCCCGGTGAGATTCGAACTCACGACCTCTAAGGTGCGAACCTAAGATCCGGCTGAGCTACGGGGCCGCTACCTGTTTCACCGGCCGGAATAGAGTGCGCCCGCACCTGCGCGCGCCGAACCCACCACAGATCCCACACGATCCTTGCAGAATTCAGGGTTCGGCGGTTGTGACGGATGACCAAGTCTTTGCCGAGTGGTTCCGAATTGGGAAGGAGTGGTGTTCCCTATGCAGGTCGCTCCAATCCCTACGATGACATCGATAGCAGAGGCAAGCCGTCGTCATCTCCGGGCAACGGATCCGCGATGCTTTTCAATTCCGGATAGCGCTTCAACAGCGGTTCCGGCGCCTTTACGCGTCGTCCGCTCAGCATGTGTTTCAGCTGCAGGGCATTCACTCCGGCTTTTCCCTCGAAGTGATTATTAGCGACCACATAGGTAACCCGGGCCTTCTGAGCGATGCGCTCAATCTTATCTTTCCATCCAGCCAGCTCAGCTTCTGAGTAAAGGTAGTTGTAGCGGTCTTCTCCCTTTTCTGCTTCGAACCACTGATCGTAATTCCGCCCGTGCAGGCGCACATAGCCGACGGGCGAGGTTACATGCTCGGTGGCTTCGAGCGAGCGTCCGATCTGCGGCTGATCAATGTTGCAGAACGCCACGTTCCTCTCGGTAAAGTAGCTGAGCGTTTCCGGATTGTCCCAACTGGAATGCCGCACTTCGACCACGCGTGGATACTCGATGAACTGTCGGAGCAGCGTTTCCACGTATTCGCGGTTCAGCGACGTATTCTTGAAGGACACCGGAAACTGAATGAGCAGGGCGCCGAGTTTGCCTAAGCTAGCCAAGGAATCGAGCCCCTCGCGCGCCAGTCTTTCATCTTCGTCATTAGGCTTGATGGTGGCCGCCGAGGTCGGCTCCATCACCGCCATCGGAGAGTGCGTAAATGAGCGATGCAATTTGGCAGTGAACACAAAATCCGGATTCACTGCACCTGCCCGCCGCACCCACAGCTTGGCCAGTTCAGGCTTGATGTGTCCATAGAACGATGTGTTGATCTCTACCAGATCGAAACATTGCGCCAAGAATTCCAAGGGGTGCTGTTTCTTGCGTTGCATTCCAGGCGGATAGAAAATGCCTTCCCAATCCTTGTAGGACCAGCCGGCGGTGCCGATGCGAATCTGCCGCAGTGCTTCCATAAGGTGCTGGCAACGGGCTATGGCTTGCAGGTTAGCACAAGGGAACCACTGGGCGATGGTGCCGGGGCTGACGCGGGCGGCAACGCCCGCGCTTACATCGGACTGTTCCTGAATTTCTCAGTACAAGATCAGATCCACCCAGTACACACCATTCGGGAAGGTGGACGTGCGCGCGTAGCAGGTGGCTACCGTGAAGCCCTGAGCAGCCCGATCTTCGATCGCCATGATGGCGGCGTCGGGCAACAGTTCTGGCTGCATGGTGGTGTAGCGAAGGATGTGGCGGCCTGGCTGGGCAGGGGCATTCAGCGAATCCGACTTCGCCATGGCGCAGGCCGCTGCGGGTGCCGTGCCGTTGTCGATCCATCGCAACTGCAACAGATTGGCATCGCGCCGCGCGCGGGCTACGCTTCCACTCACGATGTCAGACGCTTGCCGTGGGGAATACGCCGGCAAACTGTGTCCGAAATCCTGGACCACGTAGAACGAATCTCCGTTCCGGACCACCGCGAATCCCGCAACATTGAACGCAGGGTTCAGCAGGTTCTCGCGGTGCGGGGGAGAGTGCATCAAGTTCTCTTGGGCTTGATCTACGCTGCCGGCGTAGGAAACATTCTCGCCGGCGCGGTCGAGGTGCAGTGTGCAATTTGCCGCTAGTCGCTGCCCGAGGGAGGGCTCACCGGCAAATTGATGCGAAAGCTGCTGTTGCGCGGCCATGGTGGCGGCGTGCGCGCGTGCCGCCTGTGTCAAGCCATCGTCCAATTGCAGCGGCGGAACTCCGGATTGGGCCCGCGCCTGATTCGCTAATTCCAGCAGCGCGCGCTCATCGGCGGAATTGTAGGGTGAGGAATTGTTGGGGGAGAGCTGTTGCGGCGGAGAAGAAACGGGCAATACCTTCGCCGATTTGGGACCTTTCGCTGGCGTGGAACTGCTGATCAGAACCACCGCCAGCCAGGTTGCAGGGACCCGAAACATGTTTGCCTTGCCCACGCTTCAGGACCCGGGAGGCCCTACTTTGCTGCTTTGCTTCTTAAACGATACCGACTAGAATCCGCCTGAGCACCATCACAAAGGGGTATTGCGAATTGGCGTTCCTACCGTTTCTGCTTGGTCTAATCGTCGTCTTGAACTTGGTACTTCTGGTACTGGTCGTGGCAGGGTTCCAGCGCTGGTTTGGCAATTCGTCGCAAGTTGAAGCATTGACACGACTTGAAAGCCAGTCGGAGGCGCTCCAGCAGGCCCTTTCCGGCCAGTTTGCCGCGGCCACTGCGGATATGGCGCAGCGCTTGGAGCAGACGAAAGGCGATCTCCGCCAGCAGGTCGCTGACCGGTTGGGCGATGGCTTCTGTGCCATTCGAACCACCGTCGAGGAGCAGATGAAGGCTGGTCGGCAAGAACAATCCGAGCGACTGGCAGAGGTTCGCACCGGGCTGACCAGCTCGCTGGCGTTGACCACTTCCCAGCTCACAACCGAGCTCGACCATCTGAACCAGAAAACCGCACAGAGCCTGGATTCCATCCGCGACCGCGTGGATGCCAGGTTGCTCGCCATCACCGACCAAGTCCAGCAGAAGCTCGATCAGAACATCAAGGAGGGGTTCGCGCAGTTTGAAAAAGTGCAGCAGCACTTGAAGGCGGCGGAAGAGCAGTTGCGCGAAGTTGGCGCGCTGGGACACTCCATTAACGATTTAAATAATCTGCTGAAACTGCCGCACCTGCGCGGTCAGTTTGGGGAAGCCAGCCTGGAACGTCTGCTCTCCGATTTCCTTCCCGCGCACATGTTCGAGATGCAGGCCCAGATGCCGGAGGGCGGCGGACGGCCCGACGCCATGATTCAGTTTCCCGACCGGCGCCTGCCTATTGACGCAAAGTTTCCTCGGGAGCAGGTGCTGGCGCTGTTTGAAAGCAATGTCGAATCAGAAATCGAAGAGGCGCGGCATGAGCTTGTGCGTGTGATGAAGGCCGAAGCAAAAAGAATCAAGGCGTACATCCAGCCCGAACATGGCACCACGGACATCGCCTTGATGTATTTGCCGAGCGAGACCCTTTACATGGAAGTGATCCGCAATCGCGAGCTTGCCGACTGGCTCAACCAGCAGCATGTCTTCCCGGTTTCACCGAATTCTTTACTGATGACGCTGCAGACCATCGCCCTGGTACACAAGTGGTATGAAGTCGCCAGCCGCTTCGAGAAGAGCCGCCTGGAGCTGGCCAAGGCACAGAAATCTTTTGACTTCTTCCAGAACCAGTTTGAGAACGTCGGCAAGAACCTGAACAAGGCTCAGGAAGCATTCGAAACCGCGCAAAGGCACTTGAAGACATATCGCGGAAAAGTGACCGTGCTCAGTGGCCAGGAGCAACTGGATTTGGATGCGGCCACCGCGAAGAACGGCCAGGAAACGCTCCCCCTGACCGACAAAGCCAGCGCATAGTTGCAAAAGGCTGGGAGCAAGACGCCGGGTGCCCCATCCTTTCGCGTTCGTTGCGAAAGGGTGGGAGCAAACGCATCGAACCTCGGGGCTGTGTCCGATCCCACGAACGCGTTTACCCCGATGCTTCCGTGTTCACCGCGTGCACGCCGTCAAAAGTGACAAAGAAACACTTCACCATGAGCTCCGGAAAATTCACTTTTACCAATTCGGCGGCGCGTCCCAACTCCTCCTGGTGATGAGTGGCTTCCCGCGCCTGGTTTCCGTCAAAGGCTGCCAAGCCGCCGTAGGTAGCGCAGTCGGAGTGGCTCATGAGAAACAGTTGCGTGGTGTGATGCAGCCGGATCGACATGCGCACCTGCTCGATGATGAAGTCACGTTCGAAGTCGTTGCGTGGTGAGGCCAACGTTTTTGCTCCGCCAGCCACAACGATCATGTCCGGCCGCAGAATCCCCTGGCGCTTGAGAAATTTGTTCACGGCCAGACGAATGCGCTGATCGAAGCAGCAAAGCACGGCGGCGTCCGCCGTGTAAGGCTCCGGCGGCGAATCAAAATGGAAGATTTTCTCCATGGGGAATATTAACTCGGGGGCTGGTATGCCCTTTCCAATCACGTCCGCCGCGCTCCTCTCACTTGATGAAGTACCCGGAGACCCGCCACTTCCCATCCTTATCGAGCATGGGAGTGACCGTCTCTACCGCCGTTTGTTTGTGCTCGAAGCTGCTGTCGTACTGAATCACGACGTACTCGCCGTCGGGCGCGCCGGGCAGGGCGGTCGTGTATTTCGCGCTGCTCAGCTTTCGCGAAACCATCTTGCCCAGCGGTTCACGCCGGCTGTGCATGGCGCTGTCCCATTTGTCCTGAGTGACGGCGTTCTTAAAAAATCCCGCCGCTTCCTGCCAGCTATCTCCATACTTGCCGGAGTCCACAAGAGCTAACCACGCCTCCGCGGACTCCTGGGCGAGTTGCTCAGGTTTGTCTTCGGCGCGGACTTGCGCCGATATGCCCATGAATAGGGCCACCAACAAAAAAGTGGACATTAACTTCGTTGCGATTCGTGCTTTTTTAATCATGCGAATGCCCCATGTGTCCCCAATTGAGGGGAGGAATAAGTTTTGTACTGGCGAGATGCCGGCAGTGCGACGCTTCTTCATCGGTGCCCCACGTCTCGTGGTTTTCGAGACGTGGGAACACGAAGCACCAACCCCAAACTGCCGAGCTACGTTCGGCCGGACAGCCGAAGGCGGCTGTCCCCACGCAAGCCGTTATGCTCCGCGCTTGGTTTTCATCTCCGCCAGCAACTGCTCGATGCGATCTTCTTTCTCCAACGCGGCCAGGCGGTCTTCCATGTTGTCGGCGGCGAGCTCGGACTTGGCCTGTGCCGTCGCGTCCTCGCGTGCCACTTTGTGCTTCATGCGGTCGAACGCGGCGGCGCTGGAGCCATTGCCTCCAGCCATCTTTGCATCGCTGGCCTTGGATACCGCCCGCGCCCGGCGATGCTGCGTAATCAGCAGATCGGCTTTGGCCTGGGCTTCGGTGAGTTTCTGCTCCAGTTGCCGCAGTGCGGTCTTCAAATTCTCCACCTGCGCTTTCTGATCGGTGATCTGCTGGGCAAAGCCCTCGGTCAGCTCGCGGTAACTTTCCACGCGTTCGAGAGCGACGCGCGCCAGGTCGTCCTGCTTCTTATCCACGGCCAGTTCGGCCTTGCGCATCCATTCGGCTACTTTGCCTTCGTTCTCCTTGCGTTTGTTTTCCAGCAGGTGCTGATCGGCGATGGCGATGGCCACCTGCGTCTTCACCTGAAGAAGCTGGTTCTGCATATCGAGGATGACTTGCTTGATCATTTTTTCCGGGTGCTCGGCCTTGTCGATCAAGTCATTCAGGTTGGCCCGGACCAGTGTGGAAACTCTCTCTAGTAATGCCATGGTGAACTCCTTTGCTTCAATCGTTGGTCGTTAGTCATTGGTCGTTAATTCTCGATCGTTGGTCTTGTGAGAACTCGCGCGGGTCATTGCGGCACCGATCGCAATGCCTACGGCGATCCCTAGCGCTAGCCACGCGCTTCCAGTGCCGAGAGCGATCGATAGAGCCGCGCCGAGTCCCGCTCCAAACGCGATGCCAAGCCCAATCTGCATGGATGGTCTTTTCATGTCGCTATTCCGTTCCTGCGGGGATGCCCGGGTCAGAGACCCGGCCCCACACAGGCCGATTCACTTCGTCGGACTCGCCTGCGGCGGCAGCGCATCTGGCTTCACCGTCTTCTCGCCGACCGATTTATCGCCGATGGTGCGCACTTTCGAGAACAGATCGGTCATGCTCATGCCCGAAAGCGTCTCGAACAGCGCCGGAACCTGCGCCGCCATTTTTGTAATGTCACCGGTGATTTTGTTCATGCCCGCGGCGTCGCCGTTGCCGGTCGAGACCACGGTGATTTTGTCCACGTTAGCCAGCGGGCTCGCCAACGCCCGCACGATCTCCGGCAAGCTGGCAAACAGCTTGTCAATGACCGCGGCCTGGTTGTACTCCTGATAGGCCTCAGCTTTGACGTTCATCGCCTTGGCTTCCGATTCGCCTTTCTTGAAGATGATCTCGGCTTCGGCTTCGCCTTGAGCGCGAATCGAGGAAGCATGGCCCTCGGCTTCCGCGATCAGGCGCTGCTTCTCGGCCGCAGCCAGCGTCTCGATGCGCTGACGCTCGATCTCCGCCCCCTTCAGCACGGTCGCGATCAGTTCTTTCTCGCGGCGGTTGATCTCAGCCTCTTGCACCTTGACCTGCTGTTCTTTTTCCACCTGCTGCACCTTCACCTGCTCAGCGACGACTTGCTGCTGCATGATGTTGGTCTGAATGTCGTAGGCCTTGTCAGCCTGCGCCTGCTGCCGCTTGGTGACCTCGAGGAATTGCGCTTTCTTGACTTCGAGATCGCGCTGGGCCTCAGCCTGTTTTGCCAAGGAAAGCGTTTCGGCCAGGACTCGCTCCTGATCGGCTTGCGCCTTGGCTACGGCAGATTCCCGCGTTGCCAGCGCGCGCCGGATGGCGGTATCGCGATCGGCTTCGGCGGCGGCAACGTCAGCGTCACGCTTGATGCGCGCCACGTCAGGCCGGCCCATGTTGGTGATGTATTCGTTCTTGTCTCGCACTTCCTTAATGGTGAACGAGATCACCTCCAGTCCCATTTTGCTAATGTCGTCCGCGCAGGTCGAGCGCATGCGGTCGGAAACCATCTCCGGCTGCTTGACGATTTCTTCCACCGTGAGCTGCCCGATGATGCCGCGAAGGTGCCCTTCCATGACCAGCCGGATCAGGCCTTCGCGCTCCTGTGGCGTCTTAGTCAAGAATTGCTCCGACGCTGTGAGGATGGATTCCGTATCGGACTTCACCTTGATCTGCGCCACGGCCTCGACCGTCACCGCTACGCCTTGCTTGGTGTACAAGTCCTGCTGCGGCGCAACGTCAAACGACATCAGTTCCAGCGAAAGACCACGGCAATTTTCAATCATCGGAAAAATGATCGTGCCATGTCCCTTCACCACGCGGGTGCCGCGGAAGCCGTATACCACCAGGGCCTCATGCGGCCCAGCTTTGCGGTAGAGCCTTGCCAACATGCTCATGAGGAGCATGACGGCCAGAACCATCAGCCCCACAATGATCCAAACCTCGATTGCCATGCCGAACATATCGCCTCCTATACAACTCGGATAAACTCTCAACGGGCAAACTGCTTGATCGCATCCAAATCACGAATGATCCGTTCCGGCTCGCCGTGGCCCAGGTACACATCGCCCGTACTAGTCCGAATGTGCACCACTTTGTTTCCCCAGACGTAGGCCCTCGATCGGCCAATGCCCCGAATGCCATAGCCACGCAGCACATTCCAGGGTTCGATCGTGTAGTCGCGAATCTGTGTCGCAGGAATCGACCGTAAACGGAAGCCAAGGGTGCGAATTTCGATCCCCTCTCGGCTAAAACGGTACTGAAAGCCGTTCCACGCGAAAGCGGCGCAGGCGGCAAGCACCAGTGCTACGGGCAAAGCGGCCCAGCGCACACCCGAATCCGGGCGGTTCGCGAAAATCGCCGGCGCAATCAGCGGAATCATCAGAATGAATCCGAGGATCAACGACGCATGTCTCTCTTCCGCGATCAGTGGAGCGTCCGGCAACCGCTTTCCTCGCCTCGCGCCCAGATAAATTGCAATCAGGACGATGACGACCGGCACCAGAAGAAAAGGGCCGACAATCGAGATCGGCCGGCCAGTCAGGTTGTAGTGAATAATGCTGCGGTTGCCCTGGAAAATGACTGCGACGACGACCGCGAAGAGTCCAAGAATCGCCCAGGAACCTGCGTCCGACACCTGCTGCATCTGCAAAACATAGGAGATGACCGTAAGGATCACTAAGAACAAAATGGTGATCCCGAGGCCGAACGTCAGAGCCTGCTCGCGCGTCATCCAGCCGTTGGGTTGACCGGCAGCGTTGAAATGAGTGGCCATGCGGGCCGGCAGACGATCCCATACCAACCAGTACTGCAGCGCTGTCAGGGGAAGCGTTAGCCATGCCAGCCAAACCAACACTTGATAAGGTCTTTTGTTCATCGCCGTTTCTTTCAGGTCTCGCGAGCTTTCGCTCGGCCCGCACGGGCTAGCCTGCGCTGAACGAAGCCGAAGGCGCGCCCCTACACCGTTCTCGTTGCTGCGCAAAGAACGCCGGCTCGGGATGACAAATCAAACCGAGCCACTACACCTACTTTGTTTCTTCGCCTGCCATCTCCGTCCACAAGCGGACGTACGCAATTCCCTTCTCGTAGCGAGTCACAACCACCTCAGTTCCCTTTGCGATTGCGCCACCGTTTTCTGCGCGCGCTCCGCAAGTGCGGCGCGTGCCCGCTTGCGAATAGATCAGTTCTCCGGTTCCCGTCTCTCGAATGGGCATAGAGATACGGCCGAGCACTCCGACCATGTCGTAGTCTTCCGGATCAAGGTTCTCTTCCTCCGACATCAGCACACGACTCAAGAACAGATAAATAATTCCCGCCCCGCTCACGCCGCTCAGCAGCGCGATGCCCAGGCCAACCACAAACCATAGCGAGGAAAAGCGGCTCAGCAGGTAGCCGACGCCGCCAAACCACGCGAGGAAAGCGGCGAGGGAAACCGGATTCAGCAACGGAGCCTCGACTCTGCCCGAGCCGACTTTGCCTCCGGCATGGCTGACATGGACGTGCGGCCCGGCGTGGACGTGTCCGCCGCCGAGCGCGTGCGGGAGATGCCAGCGAAAACCGCCCAGCAAAAACGACAGCACGCTGAAAATGAATCCGAGCGCAAAACATGCGAGGTAAAAGTTTGCCCACG
Organism: uncultured Acidobacteriota bacterium; assembly: GCA_963770485.1. Taxonomy (GTDB): domain Bacteria; phylum Acidobacteriota; class Terriglobia; order Terriglobales; family Acidobacteriaceae; genus CAVVEC01. Next base: position 1,009,488 of record CAVYPX010000016.1, on the reverse strand, counting down.
TCATTGCGCGCACCTCCCTCCGGCCGGGCCGCGTGCGGCTGTCCGCGCCGCTTCCGGCTTCAGTGCTTCGAGCAACCGGTCAGCCAGCCCGGGTGTATCTAGAATCGCGCCCAACAGCAGAAAACATCGCCGCGTATCTTTTTCTCTGGCTGCTTTGATCAGGACCTCGCTCACCTGGGGATCGCTGGCGAAACGCTCCGAGCCTTGCAACAGCCAGACATCGAGCTTCCCTTCCGTGGTGCGCAGGTCGGAGACCAGTTCGGTGTGATAGCCCTCGGGATCGTCCACCAAAAAGCCGGGATGCACCTTGAAGAACTTGGCCAGCAAGGCGCGGGTGGATTGCGTCATGTGCGGGCGGCTTCCGTTTTCGATCTGCGAGATATAGGACTGGCTGATGGTCTTGCGTTGTTCTTTCTTGACGGCGCGGATGAGTTCCTGTTGAGTCATCGGACGGCCTAAATCGCGCAGCGAGCCTTCGACTTCGCGGAGGTAGCGGATTTTCTCGCCCAGTTTCATATCACGTATCGAGATATTTATATTGCAATATGTGATTCATGTCAAGAACTGGATCTAGCGTGTTTGCAGAGGCTTGGGGAGGATGCCGCAGATTTACAGACCGGGTGTCCCATCTTTGCGCGTTCTGGGCGCAAAGGTGGGACTGGGATTCGCGCCCTCGGGCGGGCAGATCCATCGCTCGAAATACAACTTGGGTTGAAGGGTCACAATATTCTGCAACTCTCAGTGGATGACTTACAATCCGGCTTCAATCCGCGAGCGAGGATCGAGATAATCGCGCAGGGCGTCGCCGATGAAATTGAACGACAGGACAGCCAGCATGACGGCGGCGGCGGGAAACAGGACAAGGTGAGGCGCGTCGAACAGGTGAGCGCGGCCGTCATTGAGCATCGTTCCCCAGCTTGCGGTCGGCGGCGGAACGCCGAGACCGAGAAAGCTCATGGTGGCCTCGGCCAGGATCGCGCCAGCCATCCCGATGGCGGCCTGTACAATCACGGGCTGAATGATGTTGGGCAGGATGTGGCGGACGATCACGCGCAGATCGCTGGCGCCGAGGGCGCGGGCCGCCTCCACGAACTCACGCTCGCGTGCGGCCAGAACCTGTGCCCGGACCAGGCGGGCGTATCCGACCCAGCCCCCGAGGGAGAGGGCCAGCACTAGATTGAAAATTCCCGGGCCGCGAAAAGCCACAAAAGCAATGGCCAACAGGATTCCAGGGAACGAGAGGAACGCATTCATGACGACGACGTTGACAAAGCGATCGAGGCGGCCGCCGTAGTAGCCGGCGATGGATCCGACAATCAGGCCGAGAGTTAGCGAGGTCGCGACAACGCAACTGCCGACCAGCATGGAAATGCGCGAACCGTAGATCAGGCGGGAGAGGATGTCGCGACCGAGTTCGTCGGTGCCGCACCAGTGAGCGGACGAGGGCCCAGCAAGACGCGTGGGCAGATTGATCGCGGCAGGATCTTGTGGCGCGATCCAGGGAGCGAACAAGGCGAAGACGACGAAAATGGCAACCAACACGGCTCCGGCGGCTGCCAAGGGATTGTGGCGCGCGGCACGGGGGAGCGAGATGGAAGCCGTGGACATAGCTTGAGACCCTAGGTCAATCACCGCGATCAGCGAACGAAAGCTTTCCCGCGTTCTTCTTCCTCAGGGCTTTGAAGCGCTTCAGCGCGACGATCTCCGGAGCGCAACATGGGCGGCTTCGGTCCTGGATTTCACTCCGAGCACTTTTTTTGCCTCGTCTGCCAGGTGCGTATCCAACCGGATTGAGGTCGTTACAGCCATATGTCCATACCTCGATTTCTAATATATACGGTCGTTTGCCAACTTTCTGTACGTTTTGTGGTACACTTGTATCGGAACGTTGGAGCGATGGCTGCCGAAAAAACGCATCGGAAGATCAATCTCATCTTCTTCCGCAATCAAGAAAACGCGAACCACGCCCGAGGATGATTTGGCGCTGGCGCGAAAACGTCGGAGGGAGCTGGAACAATGAGTAAGAAGAATCTGGGATCGAGCATTGACGGCTTCTTGAAGAAGGAAGACATTTTCGCGGAGGCGCAGGCGCAAGCCATCAAGGAGGTCGTAGCCTGGCAACTGGCCAAGGCCATGAAGAAGAAAAAGATTTCCAAAGCGCGCATGGCGGTCTTACTGAAGACGAGCCGTTCCCAGGTGGATCGCATTCTCGATCCAAAACGCGACATCACGCTGTCGAGCCTGCAGCGCGCAGCGGCTTTAGTGGGGCAGCGGGTGGTGATTGAGTTGGTTTGACGGTTGGAGAGACTGGCAGCATGGTATCCTTATCGACAAAGGCCGCTATGAGTACCGCCAAACAGGATGTTGAGTCGCTGTTGAACCGGCTGCCGGACAACGTCTCGGTCGAAGATATTCAGTACCACCTCTACGTTCTTGACAAAGTCCGGCGCGGACTGGAGGATGCCCGCGTTAACGGCACTCTCTCGCAAGAGGAAGTGGAGAGTCGCTTCAGCAAATGGCTCACCGAATAGCCTGGTCGAAACGGGCCGTCCAGGATCTCGATTCCCTCACAAACTACATTGCCGCCGGTTCGCCCGCATACGCTGGCGTTGTTCTCAAGAACATTGTGAATCAGACGAAGATTCTGACGCGCTTTCCGCGCGCAGGCCGTAAAGTCCCTGAATTCGACGATGAAAACGTACGTGAGCTTGTCGTCTACAGCTACCGGATTATTTACCGATTGCAAGATGACGAGGCGTTGATCGTCGCAGTGATCCACGGGAAACGGATTTTGCAGTAAGCGGGAAAGCGGGTTGCGCCTGACTCGAAGCGCGGACTACCGTTCCCAGGTGGATCCGCATTCTCGATCCGAAACGCGACATCACGTTGTCGAGCCTGCAGCGGGCAGCGGCTTTAGTGGGGCAGCGGGTGGTGATTGAGTTGGTTTGACAAGTTGGCGGACTGCCAGCGTGGTATCCTTACCGCCAAGGCCCGTTATGAGCACCGCATTCCTCCCTGATACTCCCGCACGTTGAGGACCAAGCCTACTGTCTTATCCTCGGATTCGCCACCGAGTACAGCAAATCGGTGAGGAAATTCACGGCGACGTAAGTCAAGCCAATGGCGAGAATGCATCCCTGCACCAGATAGTAATCGCGGTTGCCGATGGCTTGAATCGTTAAGCGGCCAATTCCCGGCCAGGAAAAAATCGTCTCCGTCACGATGGCCCCGGCCAGCAGCGCTCCAAACTGCAAGCCCAGCACCGTGATGACTGGGATCATCGCGTTGCGCAGGGCATGGCGATACACAACCGTGCGCTCCGGCAAGCCCTTAGCGCGAGCGGTGCGGATGTAATCCTGGCCGAGTTCTTCCAGCATCGAAGTCCGCACCATGCGGGTGAGGATCGCGGCTAGCGCTCCGCCCATGGTGATGGCCGGCAGCACCAGATGCGCAAGCGTTCCCGAGCCTGATACCGGCAGCCATCCCAACTTGATGGCGAAAAGCAAGATTAGGATGGGGCCGAGGGCGAAATTTGGAAACGACAATCCAAACAAGCTGACCACACTGAGCAGACGGTCGTCCCAGCGGTTGCGCCTTTGCGCCGAGCGTACGCCGGCGGGAATCGAGAGCGCCACGGCCACGAGCAAAGCGGCCAGAGTCAACTGCAGGGTGTACGGATATCGCTGTGCGATCAGGCTGCCGACATTCTGGTTGAAGCGCAGGGACGGGCCCAGATCGCCGTGCAGCACGCCCCTCCAATAATGAAGATATTGCTGGCTCAGCGGGACATCGAGTCCATACGCGTGGCGGGCGGCTTGCACATCGGTGGCGGGCGCGCCCTCGCCGAGCATCTGCAGAATGGGATCGCCGGGGACCAAGTGAATCAGCAGGAACACCAACGAGACCACAAGCCAAACCACCGGCAGCGTGTACAGCACGCGAAGGGAGAGGTAGCGGAGCATTTGTAATTGGTAATTTGTGATGTGGTAATTTGAGGATCGCACATCACGGCGAACCAATTACCAAATTACCCAATTGCAAATTACCAAATCGGTTCAGTCTCCCGCCTTGCCTACGGCTTTGGGCTGGAGCTTTTCAATCTGCACTTTGGCGATGCGGTGACCCTCCATTTCCTCGACAGTAAAGCGATGGCCTTCGTGGTCGAAGGCGTCGCCGACACGAGGAATCTTTTGCAGCCGGGCGAGCACAAATCCCGCCAAAGTTTCGAAGCCGGCATCTCGGGGCAGAGAGAGCTGATACTGCGATTCCAGGTCACGAATGCCGAACGAGCCTTCGAGTGCCAGCGCCAGCTTCCCCTCAAAAACCGGCTGCTCGGGCGGAGGCACGTCGAACTCGTCTTCGATCTCGCCCACCAGTTGTTCGAGAATATCTTCCACCGTGATCACGCCCGCAGTCGAGCCGAACTCGTCCACTACCACCGCCAGGTGCCGCTTGTGATCCTTGAACTCCTCCAGCATTTCCGTGAGCACCTTGGTTTCGGGAACCACCAGCACATCATGCATGATCTGGCTGACCTTCATGGCGGAGACGCGCGCCGCGATGGGCTGCCCCGGATTGGCAGTAAGCCTCATGCGCATCCAACGCATCACATCCTTCGAATAGAGCACGCCAATAATGTGTTCGGGGCCGCGTTGCGGATCATACACAGGGATACGGGAATGCTGCTCCTCGACCACGCGGGATAGGGCCTCGTCGAGGGTGAGGTTGCCAGGCAGGGAAAAGATATCGGGTCGCGGCACCATGACCTCGCGCACCGTGATGCTCTCCAATTCCAGGGCGTGGTGAATCATTTCCTCTTGGAACAGCGGGATTTGTCCGAACTGACGGCTGGCGGTGACAATCAACTTGAGTTCGTCCGGTGAATGTATGGGACCCCGGCGAAGTTTGCGCGACCCGAACAGACGCAAAACCGAGCCTGCAGCCTTGCTCATCCCGAAGATAAAGGGGCGAGTCAAAGTGAGGAAAACATCCATGGGAGCCGCGACTGCCAGTGCCACCTGCTCGCCACGCTCCAAGGCCAGGGATTTCGGCACCAGTTCGCCCAAGATCACGTGCAGGCAGGTGATCAGGACGAATGCGATGCCGATCGCGATTGCATGGGCGTAGACGTTCGCATGTGGAACCTGGCCGACAAAGGCCTCCACCATATGGGCCAAGAGCGGCTCGCCAACCCAGCCCAGGGTGAGGCTCACTACGGTGATTCCCAATTGAACGCCGTTAACCACCTCATCCAGATTGCGGTGCAGCTTCTGGACGATGCGGGCGCCGAGACGGCGGGATTCGATGAGTTGCTGGATGCGGGTCTCGCGTATGCTTACCAGGGCGAATTCGGCGGCGGCAAAGAAAGCGTTCGCTGCGACCAGGAGCAGGATCAGAAATACCCGCAGCAACACAAAGGCAATCATGGATGGGCAATTCTAACATTCCAAAGGAAGTACCGCATTCCCAAGAGGAGCAAGGAGTTGTAGAATGGACTGCAGTCTGGGAGCTGTGTCTCCGCGATTGCCTCTGGGTGTAATCCCGGGAACCTCCAGAAGTTCAAGAGCAAGATTTCCTGCTTCCATTTCCGGTCGGGCTCGGTCTAATGCAATGAGCAGCTAGGTGTGGCTCGCAACCTGTCAAAAGGATACGAGTAATCTGAGGAACAAAACAGGGACGGTTCTCGTAACAAAGTTTGAGGGTAGAATGCAATCAGCGCGAGGAGGCGAACGTGAACGGCAATAATAACGGTAAGAAAAAGCGGCGCAAACGCATTATTATTGGCAGCATCGTGGTAGGCGTTCTCCTGGTCTTTGCGGGCGCCCTCTACGCTTTTACTCGCGGCGGCACCAAGATCGATCCCTCAAAGCTGGCCAAAGTCGAAAAAGGCGATCTGGCGAAGAGCGTGGTCGCTACCGGCAAAGTCACTCCTATCACCAAGGTCGAGGTCAAGTCCAAGGCCAGCGGCATCGTGAAGAAGCTTTTCGTCGATTATGGCGACAACGTGAAGAAAGGCCAACTGCTGGCGCAGTTGGACAAAATAGAAATCGAAGCCGAGGTGGATCAGTCTCGGGCGGCGTTGCAAGCAGCCCAAGCCAATCTGGCAAGTTCCGAAGCCGACTACGAGCGATCCAAGGTGGATGCCGAAGGACCCGACGTGCCTTTGCTCAAGCGCGCTTACGACCGTGCTCTGGGAATGGCGAAGGATGGCGTGGTCTCCGAGTCCGCTTTGGACGACGCCGACAAAAACTACAAAATGGCTCTGAACAAGCAAAACGTTGCCAAAGCGCAATGCACGGTGCTGAAGGCAAAGATCGCGCAGTCGCAAGCCGAAATGGCCCGCGACTCGGCCAATCTGAAGCAACTCGAAGAACAGCTCAGCTACACCGATATCATTTCTCCCATCGACGGAGTCGTGCTCTCGCGCGATGTGGAAATGGGGGACGCGGTCAGCTCGATCCTGGTGCTCGGTTCTTCAGCCACTCTGATCATGACGCTGGGCGACACTAGCGAGGTTTACGTCAAGGGAAAAGTAGATGAGAGCGACATCGGCAAGGTCTATCTCGGACAGCCGGCGCGGATCAAAGTGGAATCTTTCAAGGACAAGACCTTCAACGGAAAAGTGACGAAGATCTCGCCCATGGGGGTGGAGAAGGATAACGTAACCACCTTCGAAGTACGCGTCTCCATCAACAACCCCGGCGGCGAATTGAAAGCCGAGATGACCGCCAACGCGGAAATCATCCTGGAAGAGCACAAGAGTGTGCTGCAGATTCCGGAAGGCGCGATCATCTACGACAAGGACAAGAAAGCGTCCGTGGACATCCCTGATCCGAAAGCCAAGGATGGGATGAAGAAACTCGCAGTCAATATCGGTATCTCCAACGGCGCCAAGACCGAAGTTCTCACCGGCTTGAAGGAAGGCGACCAGGTGGTGCTGCAGTAAGCGGCATCTCCAGACCCGCAACCAGGCTTGGATTCAAGGGCACAGGTCGGACCTGTGCCCTTTGAGTTCTAGCTACCACTCGTAATCCTAAAGTTGTATTCTCTTCTCCAAGACTTCTAGGAGCCTTAAAATCTTGTCATTCCGAGGAGCCCAGCGACGAGGAATCTGCAGTTTTGTTTGGATTGTGAAGACCTGCAGATCGCTCGCTCCGCTCGGGATGACAACAAGATAGGGTTTGTCAACACGATCCTAGAGTCCCCATCCCATGAACCTGCGCGAGATCGTGCGCCAGACATTGACCACGTTCCGGGCGCACAAGATGCGCAGCGTGCTCACTATGTTCGGAATCATCTGGGGAATCGCCTCCGTCATTCTGCTGGTTGGGCTGGGCAGGGGCTTCAGCAGGGACGCGAAACTGCGCATGCAGGCCCTGGGCAAGGACCTGGTCATTCTCTGGGCCGGGCGGACCAGTTCTCAAGTCGGAGGCTTGGCGGCTGGGCGCGAGATCGTCCTCACCGTGGATGACGCACGCTTGATCCGGGATGAATGCTACCTGGTGAAGAGTGTAAGCCCGGAGTTGCAGCGTACAATTCCAGAAGTCAGCCAGTTCAACTCCGCCAACCGTGTGGTGAGGGGAGTCTGGCCGTCCTTCCAGGATTTCCGCTCTTTGACCATCGCGGAAGGCCGGCGGCTCAGCGAGCAGGACGAATCCGATGGCCGCCGCGTGGTCGTGCTGGGCTCGGCCGCGCGACAGCAACTCTTCAGCGGCCAGCCCGCGGTTGGGGCGATGCTTTCCATCAAAGGCGTGCCCTACACCGTGATTGGTGTGCTCGCCTACAAGAAACAAGGCGCCAGCTACAACGGAGTCGACAACGATAGCCTGTTCGCACCCTATTCCGCCGCGGCCCGCGACTTTCCCAAGCCTGAAAAACCAGGCATTGTGCGCGGGTATCTTGATGACATCGCGTTGCAGGTAGGAGATCCCGAACACCACGACGAGGCCATCCAGCAGGTTCGCCGTACGCTGGGCCGGACGCACCATTTTGAGGAAACCGACAAAGATGCGGTCTTCGTCTGGGACACCATAAGAGTGGTCGAACTGTTCCAAAGGATCTTTCGTGTGGTTACGATCTTCTTTGGCTGTGTTGCGATTATGACGCTCTGCCTGGGCGGGATCGGTGTGATGAATATCATGCTGGTCTCGGTGACGGAACGTACCCGGGAAATTGGCGTACGAAAGGCTCTGGGTGCGACTCGTCGCGACATCCTGCGCCAGTTTTTCGCCGAATCCGCCATTCTCACCTTAGTCAGTGGAGTATTGGGGCTGGCCTGCGGCGTGGGCCTGTGCCTGGCCATGGCGGCTGTTCCCCTGCCCGATTTTGTTCCTCATCCTATCGTGTCTGGCGCATCCATTGTGGTGTCCGTTCTCACCCTTTCGGCCATTACGGTGACGGCTGGGATGTATCCGGCACAACGGGCCGCGGAGATGACGCCCGTAGAGTCGCTGCGGTATGAGTGAAAACCGTCGGCCGGTCATCTCTTGGCCTCAGCTTTCCGATTTTCCAAATTCCGAACAAACTTAATTTTTCTGCAGCGTTTCCAGGATTCTTGTGCAAGAATGCCCTGTTTACAAGAGTGCTCTCATTCGAGCTCCATAGACGAGCTTGAGCGAGAAAGACCGTTCCCTTGGCGCACGCATCCGTAAATCCGGTTCCGGTCTCGGCCGAGCCACGGCTGCTTCCGCAACTCGCGCCATCGGGCGAACCGGAACCGCGCACCGCGGTTGGCTCCTTCCAACCGATGTTCCTGAAGGAGCTGATTTCACAAAGCCGGCAGGCCCTTGTGCGCAACCGTCTGCGCTCGGTGCTAACCATGCTGGGTATCGCTTGGGGACTGGCCTCCGCCGTGATCCTGCTGGCGTACGGCCAGGGGCTAAGCAGAAGTTTCCTGCACGCATTTCTGGGCATGGGCAACAACATTATCCTGATGTGGCAAGGGCAGACCAGTATGCAGGCAGGTGGTCAGCGGGCCGGCAAGAAGATCAGCTTCCAATACGAGGACGTTCAAGCAATTCGGGACGAAGTGCCCATCGTGCGCGGGGTCAGTGGCGAACTGGATCGAAATCTGCCCTTCAAAGTGGGTACCCGCGTGGTCACCTTCAATGTGCGCGCCATCGACCTGCCTTATGGGCCGATGCGCAGCCTCGATGTAGAGGATGGACGCTACTTTAACGAGAGCGATTTCACCGAGCATCGCCGGGTCGTGATCCTCGGATCGCAAGCAAATAAGCGTGTCTTCCAGGGCGCGCCTTCGGTGGGGCAGAGCGTCGAAGTAGGCGGTCTGCAGTTCGAGGTCATCGGAGTTCTGCGGAACAAGGTCCAGGACAGCTCCTATTCAGGCCCCGACAACCAAAACGGATTCGTCCCTTTCCCGCTTTTTCGCGATCTCCAGGATCTGCGCGATCCGGAGTTCATCGTTTTCCAACCTACGGCAACCGAACTGAGCAAGAAGGCGCTGGCAGCGGTGCGGGGAGTGATTGCCCGGCGCCATCACTTCGATCCGCGAGACGAGAAGGCAACGCCGGTATGGGACACGGTTGAAGACCAGGTTATTCTCCGTTCCTTCTCCCTTGGTCTGCAAGCGCTGCTCGGCCTGATTGGCGCGATCACCTTGGCAGTGGGCGGCGTGGGAGTGATGAACATCATGCTGGTTTCTGTGACCGAGCGTACCCGCGAGATCGGGCTGCGCAAGGCGCTGGGAGCCCGGCGGCGCCACGTGCTCCTGCAGTTCCTGCTGGAAGCGCTGGTCCTGACTTTTGCCGGAGGAGTGGTCGGAACCGCCGTAGCCGTCTTCCTCACCTGGGTGATCCCACCCATGCCTCTCTACGCCAGTCCTTTCACACCGCCAATCATGAAGGCGATATCTTCCTGCACGCTTCGTTCCTGGTGATGGCCATTTCGTTTGCGATTCTTTCGATCGTCGGGGTCGTCTCAGGATTCTTTCCGGCTCTGAAGGCTTCGCGCCTGGATCCAGTGGAAGCTTTGCGGTACGAATAGCCATTTTCCGACACTGGCTTGAATTACCTCCGTACCTTGACTCTCTTGATCGCGGCAAGTTACTTTCGAGTTACTTGGTAAACTCCTTTGCGGCGAGGAAGAACTTGGCAAACCGGCCTATTGTCACTCTGACCACCGATTTCGGACTCAACGATCACTTCGTGGGCAACATCCGGGGTGTAATCCTGGGGATTGTTCCGGAAGCGGAGATCGTGGACATCTGCCATGCCGTGCAGGCTTTTGATGTGCTGGACGGCGCCATCACCATCGCTCAGGCCTATTCCTACTTTCCGACTGGCACCGTCCACATGGTGATCGTGGATCCAGGGGTGGGGACAGCCAGACGGCCGATCCTGCTGTCCACGGAACGGCACACCTTTGTGGCGCCGGACAACGGCGTACTCTCCCTGATCTACGCCCGCGAAGAGCGCGTTCATGTGCGTCACATCACCGCGGAACACTATTTTCTGCAGCCGGTGAGCAATACTTTTCATGCTCGAGATATTTTCGCTCCGGTAGCCGCTTACCTTGCCAAGGGCGTGGAGCCGGGTAAGTTTGGCGAGGACATCAGCGATTTCGTGCGCTTCAATGCGCCCAAACCCAAGCCGGTTGACGAGAAAACGCTGCGCGGTGTGGTGCTCAAGGTGGACCGCTTTGGCAACCTGGTCACCAACATCACGCCGCAAGATGTTCCCGCGCTGTTCCAACCTGCGCCACCGCCATTCAAGATTGTGGCAGGCAAGTGCCAGATCACCGAAATTCACGGCAATTATGCCGAGGGCGCACCCAACGAAGTTTTTGGGATTCTGGGCAGCATGGGCTACCTGGAGATTGCCGCCAATCGCGCTGCCGCCGCCCAGATCGTCGGCGCTGGCAAGGGTAGCGAAGTGAACGTGATTCTGGAAGGCGCGGCGGCCGCTGGCAACGGGCAGTAAGAGCGCCAACCGGCATGGCAGTCACGGTTAATTTTGCTCCCTTCACTCCTGCTTTTCCCGACGATTTCTGAGCCTCCCGCCGTAAGTTTTCCACCAATGCCCTTGACCTTTGTCCACTGTGAAGCGTACAGTTGCGCCCATCCGAAAAAGTTTGTTTTTGCGTGGCGACTTGAATCGGTGTTTCCGGCCCTCCCCGGCCAGGCAAGACCGAGTGAGTGAGTCAAGCTGGACGAAACCGGCGAAGGGCTGGTCCGCCGGATCATTTTCAATTTCTATATCTGGAAACTAAGGAGGATTGTCATGCGCAAAACCGCAGTAGTTTTCCTCGCCGTTTTTGTGACCTGTACGGCGCTGCTGGCGTTGGGACAGGATAAGACGGTGAATGTGGGATGGGTTTACTCGAATATGATCAAACCTGGAATGACCAAGCAGTTCGAAGAAGGCCGTAAGCGCCACATGGAGTGGCACCGCAAGCAGAACGACACCTGGAGGTGGGAGATGTGGGAGGTGATGACCGGAGAGCATATTGGCACGTACCTCTCGGTCACCTTCGGTCACAGCTACGCCGATCTCGACACCTGGGAGCAAAAGCTGGGAGCAGCCGACACTGCCGACGGCGAAGTAAACATGGCGCCCTATGTGGCCGGCGGAGGCGCCAGCATCTGGATGTTTATGAAAAGCGCGAGCCGCCCCCTGCCCGACAACCAAATTTCCAAAATGGCGGAAGTCAGCCATTTTATGCTGAAGCCGGGCAAAGAAGCGGACTTTGAAGATGCCATCAAGAAGACCAACGACGCCATCAACAAAGCCAACTGGCCTCCCCACTACGCCTGGTTCTCGTTGGTGGATGGAGGAGAACAGCCACACTATGTGCTGGTCTTCTACATGAACGGCTGGGCGGATTTGGCGGAGCCGGACCCGTCCTTCGATGCAATGATGGAGAAAACGGTGGGCAAGCACGACGCTGACGCGCTCAGCCACGTGTTTGACACCAGCATCCAGAAGGAATGGACCGAAACCATTCGCTTCCGGCCGGAACTGAGCTATATCCCGGGAAAGTAAGCACAGCCGGATGGCCCACTCATTCGCGCCGTTTGCGAATGAGTGGGGCTACGATGCTTTTCGGCTTGGCGATGAAACCTCCTGTCGAGTAGCGTCCCACGATGTCCACTTTGTCGTTGATCCCGTCACCCCTGGTGTTGTCGCCCTTGGGATCGTCGTATTCGTAGTACTTGTCTCCCGTAAAGAAAGTTAGGTGTGCAGTGAGCCCGTCGTCGAAATAGGTTCCGACAATTTCACCCGCGTTGTTGGGGGTGTGGATGACCGTCCCGAGCGGACCTGCCTTCGGGTCGGAAAAACTCGCCCAGTGCTTCCCTTTATCCTTGGTGTAGGCCGAGACGAAGCCAGACGAACCCGCTCCGGTGGCCGTGATTAGACCGCGGTTGTTGATTCCCCAAGCCACAGTACTGCTGGTGGACGGCACGTCCAGAGTGGTGAGCTTCGTGCCAGCAAGCAAGAATCCGTGCTGTGCACCCGATGAATCGATGTAGTAGCCCACCACCTCATCTTTGTCATTCACCCCGTTGGCTTCAACCGCCGTCGCTCCGGGAATGCTAATATCTGCGAACTTACCCTTGGAGTAAGTGAAGCCGATGTAAGCGCCCGACGTGCTCTGACACCAGCCGGCCGCTTTGTTCTTGTTGTTGAGACCGAAGAAAGCGACGCCGACACTGGGGGACGTTGAACAATCACTCCTATCCGCTGTGACCAGCTTCTTACCTTCGAGCAGCATACCGTGTTGAGCCCCGGAGCTGTCGATGTAATCCCCGGCGATTACGCCGCTGTTGTTGATCGCATAGGTGTCTGTCTGAGATGCTCCGGGCGCGGCCACGTCCGTGAAACCAAGGGTTGCGCCCGTATCGCAATCACACTCCCTGGCTCGATGCTCATAGCAGAAGCCGCCGGCGGCCTCGCACTTCGATCCTTTGCTTACGCATCCTGTCCCGGACACCCACTTCGAACATAGAGGCGACTGTTTCAAGGGGCCTGCGTCCGAGCAATTTTGCGAGGCGGACGCAATCGTCCAGCCCACCACAAAGAAAATTTCAAGCCTTAACCGCATTGTGTTCCTCAAATGCGTCGATATGGCAAAGCTCTCTGCTGCAGGCATTCCGGTGGCCCGTTCGGATTAAATTGAGTTCGCCCGGGGAAGGAGTGTTGAATTCTGGCCCGCCTTCCTGCCTGAACTCGCGTTCCCCAATGGGCACTTTATAGGCCAGGCTCTCGCAAGCGAATAAATGTTGAGCTGATGATTCAGTGAATCTGAACGGCTGAAAGGCGTTCTGGATGTCAAGACAATTTCATAAATACCTCCGACGAACGGCAAACATTATACCCCCGCTGGCAAGGTTTTCTGTGGATTAGCCTGCTCGTTGGGCAACACTAGGCAGTCAATTTACGAAACCAGGCGCACTCATTGACCCTGGACCGGGGGTGCATCGCCATCCCGTCGTATTCCCACCCCTCCGGGCGTTGGCGCCTTCGGCAACGCTCCTAGACTGATCCGGTTTCGTAACGCGCATTTTGTTCCATTGATGGCTATGGTTCGATCAGCCGAATCGGACTTTTCCCCCGCTTGTCAAGTCCACCTTCTTAGGCGTTGCAACTTGCCACATCGAGCCCGGCACCGCCCGCTAACCCACACAGAATCAACGGTTTCCCATTTTGGGATGTTCCACGTGGAACACTCCGCGCATTTCTCCTAATGTTCCACGTGGAACACTTTGAGGGTTGGGGCCCGCATCGGCGCGAACACCCGCGCCTACATTGGAACCTCAATAGAGTCTCCCTAGGAACTCTTCGCCCTGGGATGGGCGTAGCGTTCCATTTCCGCAGTCCACTTCAGAAAGCGCCAGAGATTTTTGCGCTCCCGCCAGGTGAACTCCCAGAATTCCAGCAGGCCAATTTGCTGCATCTTCACGCCACAGTAGGTTTCGATTCGCCACAGCAGGTAGGGACTGCGCCACGGAGTGAGGTGGTGTCCGCGGGTCGCGTTCCACAGAAAGCGAAGAATGTAGGGCACGGTAAGAGCATCATAACCACAGAGGGCACAGAGTGCACAGGGAAAAACAGAACAACATTAACCACAGAGGGCGCGGAGTACGCAAGGGAAGACGGGCGGGGTGCGCGAATCAGCCTTGTGCCTTAGAATTTGGGATCACATGGCGAACGGCAATTCCCAGCAGCGAGCCGAAGACCACTACTATGCCGCCCTGGACCTGGTTTCGGAGGGCGAGCAGGAGCGTGCTTTGGCCGAATATCAGAAGTCGCTGGATGCCGATCCCACTTTTACCGAGGCCATGCACGGAATGGCTCGGGCGCTGCAGGACCTCAACCGCTTAGACGAAGCCATCGCAGTGGCGAAACGCATCGCGGAACTCGATCCGGACGATGTGCTGGCGCACACGAGCCTTTCTGTTCTCTACCAGAAGAAAGGGATGATTCCGGAAGCGGAGGCCGAAGGCAATAAGGCCAGAGTGCTGGGATGGAAACAGCAGTTGAAGAAGAAGTAGTCAGGAGTCAGGAGTCAGGAGTCGGGAGTCTGGAGTCGGGGCGATAGTCAGGCTACTGACTCCTGACTCCTGACTCCTGACTACTGACTCCTAGAGTTCATACTTCTTCATCAAATGGCGGAAGGAGCGGTAGGAAATCTTGAGCAGATCGGCGGCACGGGTTTGCACCCCATTGCACTGGGCCAGCGCCGTGAGCAGCAGGGATTTTTCGATGTCGGCAACATACTTTTCCATGTCTACGCCGTCCGGCAATACGGTTCCATGGGCAGAGATTCCGTTAGCGCCCGCCGCGGCCGCCCGCGCTTTCGCCCGTTCCATGGGAATTTCAACCCGGAGTTCCTGCCCCGTTTCCATAGCCACGGCGCGCTCGATGGTATTTTCCAGCTGGCGAACATTGCCCGGCCACTCATAGACGCACAACGCTTCCAGGGAATGCGCGTTGACTTGCAGGATGCTCTTCCCTGCCCCCGGCGCGTACTTTTTCAGAAAATGATTCACCAGAAGCGGAATGTCCTCGCGGCGTTCGCGCAAGGGCGGCACGGAAACCGGAATTACGCTGAGCCGGTAATAGAGGTCCTCGCGAAACGTATTTTCCGCCACCTGCTTATCCAGATCGCGGTTGGTCGCGGCGATGACGCGCACGTCGATGGGAATTTCATTGGTGCCTCCCACCGGACGCACATAGCGCTCCTGCAACACCCGTAGCAGTTTGACCTGCATGGTCAAACTCATTTCGCTGATCTCGTCGAGAAAAATGGTTCCCTGATCCGCCACTTCGAACAGGCCGCGCTTGTTCTGATTGGCTCCGGTAAACGCGCCTTTCACGTAGCCGAATAATTCGCTCTCCAACAGAGTTTCCGGAAAAGCGCCGCAATTAATGGAAACGAAGGGTTCGGTGGCCCGAGGTGAGCACACGTGCACCGCCCGGGCTACCAATTCCTTGCCGGTGCCGCTTTCCCCGTAAATCAGCACGGTGCTTTGCGTGGAGGCCACAGTCCGGATGGTCTGCTTCAGTTTCTCCATCGCGGAGCTCACGCCGACGATGTTGTCCAGCGAGTTGCGGGTGGCGGCATCACGTTTGAAGGCAAAATTCTGGCGGCTCAGCGCCATTTTCTCCAGCGCGCGGTTGATGGCCAGCTTGATCTCATCCACCAGGCCTGGCGACTTGCGGATGTAGTCGGTGGCTCCGCCCGCCTTGACGGCCTGCACGGCGGCCTCGTAGTCGTCCACGGCTGTAATCAAAATCACCGCCGAGTCGGGAGAGACCTGGTGCGCATGGCGGAGCACCTCGATACCGTCGGTGCGAGGCATTTTAATGTCGGTCACGATCACGTCGTACAGAGCGCCATCGAGCTTGCGCTTGGCCGCCTCGCCCGAGTTCACAGTCTCAACCTTATGCCCATCACGGCGCAAAGCGATATCCAGCATTTCGCAGATGGAGCGCTCGTCATCGCAAACCAGAATGTTACCCATGCGCTCCTTTCCCCGCCGCGGCCGCGGCGAGAGCCGGCATTGCGCCCGACGGCGGCAAATGGGATTGACCCATTGAGTCCTGTCGCCCGGCGGGTAAACTTTCCGCCGTAGCCAGGCGCCGCAGCCGCAGCACGAAGACGCTGCCCTGGCCCGGCTTGGAGCGCGCCCAAACCTTGCCCTCGTGGGCTTGCACGATCTGGTAAACGATGGCCAACCCCAGCCCGGTTCCTCCTTCAAATTGCGACTGGAAAGGCTCGAAAACCTTCTCGATGAGCTGTTGGCTCATGCCCGGCCCGGTATCGGCGAAGTTGATCTGCCAATCGCTGCCGGATGCTTCCACCGAGACCGTGAGAGTTCCTCCGGAACTCATGGCGCGCACGGCGTTCTCGCAAAAATTCCAGAAAACCTGTTTGATCTTGTCGCCGTCGGCCAGGGTCCAGGCTTCCTTCACGCTGTATTTTCGTTCCACCTGAATGCCTGTGTTTTGTGCCGCCAGGCGGTGTTCCAGGAGGGTGAAAGTATCTTCCAGGAGCCGCACCAGATCGATTTTCGCGAACTGATATTGACGGCTACGAGAGTAGGCCAGGAAATCCGTAATGATGCCATTCAGCCGCTCCGATTCCCGAGTGACGATCTGCAGAAGTTGCCGGTGCTCCTCACTCAAATCGGGAATGCCAGCGAGCATGCTGACCGATCCGGCGATGGAGGTCAGCGGGTTGCGAATCTCGTGTGCGATGGCCGCGGCCAGCCGCCCCACGGCAGCCAGACGATCCTGCATGCGGACCTCCCGCTCCAGCCGCCGGATTTCGGTGAGATCATCGAAGGTGTAAACGTAGCCCAGCGCCCCACGCCCCGGAACGACCAGCGCGGAGACTAGAACGCGGAAGGCTTTGCGGTAACCGTTGGGCCCAACCCAGCGCACTTCGCCGTGAGCCCGTTCTGAATCGACGTGCGGCAGGGGGTCAAGGAAAAGCTGATTTACCGGCTGGTTCAGCAACTCCTCCTCTGAACGCTCCAGCAGTTTCTGCGCCGCAGTATTGACCAGCGTGATGTGCCCGTCCAGGCCGGTGGTGATGAGGCCGCCGCTGATGGACTGAACGATGTTCTCGTGCAGTGCCTGCAGGCTCTCCAGCGCCCCGCTGGTGTGCTTCAGTTTTACGTCCACCTGCCGCAACTTGGCCGCCAAGACCCCGGCGAGATAAGCCACTGCCAGGTAGCCGAACAGGTTGACGAAAATGATGGCCTGCAGGGCCTTGACCTCGGGATGGGTCATCGAATACGACGGAATGATTCCAAAATAGGTTAGCTCCAGAACCGTGCCGTATAGGATGAAAGCCAAGGCGGCCGTCAGGTACGCCCAGGCTCTGGGCAGAAGAATACTGGCCACAATGATGACCAGCGGGTAGAGGAAATTGAGGGAACTGTCCACGCCGCCCGTGGCATAGATGACCAAGCTGACCAGCGCCAGATCGCTGAGCACCTGCAGCAGTGCCTGGATGCGGTACTCCTGCCAGAAAGAAAGCAGCAGGATGTAGAAGATGGAGATTGTGTACCACAGCAGGATAGCGTTGACGAACAGCCGCAGCGGGAATGGAGAGGGAGTCAGCCGCGCAATGGCCAACTCAATGCCCAACAGAAAGGTCAAAATGATGATGCGCACCTTGACCAGCCAGGCCAGCCACAGCCGCTCATCGAACATGGATTGCATTGTGTTCCTAGTAGCTGGTAGCGAGTAGCTAGCAGCTAGTAGTTAGTTTGGTCGCATACGAATGCGCGGAATCCATTCCTAGCTACTCGCTACCAACTACTAGCTGCCGTCTTATCCCGCCAGTTTGGCGATCATCGAGAACAACGGCATATACAGCGAAATGACGATGCCGCCAACGGCGATACCCAAGATGCCGATGATGATGGGTTCCAGCATCGCCAGCATGTCCTTAGTCGCGGTGTCCACTTCATCTTCGTAGAAATCGGCGATCTTCTGCAGCATGGCATCCATGGCGCCCGTGGCTTCGCCAACCCCGATCATCTGCGTCACCATGGCGGGAAAAACTCCGGATTCGCGGAGCGGATCGACGATGGTGCGGCCCTCTTCGATGGCCTTACGCACTCTCATGAGAGCTTCTTCCAGCACCGCATTGCCCGAGGTTCTGGCGGTAATGCTGAGACCTTCGAGAATGGGCACGCCTGAAGTGATGAGCGTACCGAGAGTCCGGGTAAAGCGCGCGACCGCGATCTTGCGCAGCAGGATGCCGATCACCGGCATCTTCAACATGAAGTAATCCAGGTAGTAGCGCCCCTTGGGATTCTTGCGGACCTGTTTAATCGCAAAAACCATGCCGCCACCGCCGACGATAAAAAACCACCAGAACTGGCCGACAAATGCGCTCAGTCCGATGACCACGCGGGTGGGCAACGGCAGTGCCACGCCCAAGCCGGCAAACAGGTTGGCAAAAATTGGCACCACCCATTTCAGCAGCGCGGCTACGATCAAGCCGGCCAAAGTGATGACCGAAACCGGATAAACCAGCGCGGACTTCACCGCCCCGCGCAGTTTCACCGCCTTTTCAACGTACACGGCCAGGCGCTGCAGAATGATGTCCAGAATACCTCCGGTCTCGCCCGCCTCAATCATGTTGGTGGACAGATCGTCGAAGATCTTGGGATACTGCCGCATGGCGTTGGCCAGAGTGGAGCCACCTTCGACGGTAGTTCGGACGCCGGTGAGCGTCTTCTGGAACGCCTGGTTCTCCTGGTTCGCCGCTAGAATTTCGAGACACTGCACGAGCGGCAGACCGGCGTCGATCATGACGGAGAACTGGCGGAAGAAAACCGCGATCTCCTTGACTTTGACTTTGCCGGAGCCGAACGTCGGCATGACAAATTCTTTGCCTTTTTCCCGAATAGCCCCGGCGGTAATGCGCTCCTTGCGCAATTGCGCCGACAACGCTTGCTTGTTGGCTGCGACCCGTTCCCCGCTTACTTTCTCGCCGCTTTCGCTTTTCCCCGAAAATGTAAAGACTGGCATGGTAGACCTCTCCTCGCAACGCTACGTTCCCCCGTCGCGCCTGCTCGTTCACGCTCCGGGTTACTGCTTTCATCGATGTGCTTGCCCGGACCAGGACCAGAGATCATCCTCGCCCGTTTACCGCTTGCCGGGTGCTGCGCCCTTGGCCATGGCAGAAGCCGGGTTTTTGTTCAGCAGACCCGCGCCCCGGTTGATCATTTCCTGCAGTTCATCCTGATTGCTGGAGCGCAACATCGCCATCTCCAGCGTGATCTGCTTCTGGAAGTAAGCCGTGGCCAGCGCCTGGTTGAAGGTCTGCATGCCAAACTTGTCCTGCCCGGATTGCATGGCGGAATAGATCTGATGAATCTTGTCCTCGCGCACCAGGTTACGGACGGCCGCATTGGGCACCAGAATCTCCATGCACATGACCCGGCCTTTGCCATCCGACTTGGGCAGCAGGCTCTGACACATGATGCCTTCGAGCACCAGCGACAATTGCGCCCGAATCTGGGGCTGCTGGTGAGCCGGAAAGACATCGATAATTCGGTTAATGGTCGACGACGCCGAGTTGGTGTGCAACGTGCCGAAGGTGAGGTGTCCGGTTTCGGCGATGCGCAGCGCTGATTCGATGGTTTCCAGATCGCGCATTTCGCCGATCAGCACCACATCGGGATCTTCGCGGAGCGCGGCCCGGAGGGCGTCGGAAAAACTCTTGGTATCAGCATGCAGCTCGCGCTGGTTGACTACGCAATTCTTGTTCATGTGCACGAATTCGATCGGGTCCTCGATGGTGAGGATATGATCGTGCCGCTCGGTGTTGATCTTGTCGATCATGGCGGCGAGCGTGGTGGATTTGCCCGAACCGGTGGGCCCAGTGACCAGCACTAAACCGCGAGGCTTGTCGCACATCTTGCTCACGACTGCGGGAAGTCCCAACTGGTTGAAAGACTTGATCTCGAAAGGAATCAACCGGAAGACGGCCGAAGTCGCGCCGCGCTGATTGAAAGTGTTCGCGCGAAACCGTGCCAGGCCCTTCAATCCGAAAGAGAAGTCCAGTTCCAGGTTCTCTTCAAAGCGATGCTTCTGCGAATCGGTCATGACGCTGTACGCCAGTTGCTTAGTCTCCGCCGGCGTCATCTGCGGAAGATCCAGCGGCACAAGGTGTCCGTGCACGCGAATTTGCGGCGGTGAATTGGTCGTGAGGTGAAGGTCGCTTCCCCCCATCTCCAACATTCTTTTCAACAGATCGCTTAATGCGAGCGACATCTTATCTTCCCTTTCCTGCTGCGTAAGATCTTAAGATCCCTAGTGAATCGTCTCCCGAGCTACTTCCTCCAGCGTGGTCATGCCTGCGGCAACTTTGATCAGCCCGCTGCGGCGCAGCGTGATCATGCCCTGCTCGATGGCTTTCTTCTTGAGTTCCACGGCAGAGGCACCCACCAGCACCAGTTCCCTGATTTCGTCATCCACTTCCATGACTTCGTACAAACCGCATCGACCTTTGTAGCCGGTGTTACTGCAGACGCCACAACCCTTTCCTTTCTGAATCTTTACGGTCTTAGCTTCTTCCGGCGTGAACCCTTCTTCGATCAGCGTCTGATAAGGAACGTCCACCGTCTGCGTGCATTCCTTGCATACGCGGCGGACCAAGCGCTGGGCGCAAATCAGGTGCACGGAGGTCGCGACCAGAAAGGGCTCAATGCCCATGTTCATCAGCCGGGTGATCGTCTCGGGGGCACCGTTCGTGTGCAGCGTGGAGAGCACCAGGTGTCCGGTGAGGGCTGCTTTGATCGCGATTTCTGCAGTTTCAAAGTCGCGGATTTCACCCACCAGGATGATGTTCGGGTCCTGGCGCAAGAAGGCGCGCAATGAGGCCGCGAAGTTCAACCCAATCTGCTCCTTCATCTGCACCTGGTTGACTCCGGCCAACTGAAACTCGACCGGATCTTCCGCCGTCATGATGTTGGTATCGGGAGTATTCAGGCGCGCGATCGAGGAGTACAGGGTGTTGGTTTTGCCCGAACCCGTCGGCCCGGTCACGAGCACCATGCCATAAGGCTTCAGAATGGCTTTTTCGAACTTGACCAGCGACTCCGACTCGAAACCCAGCTTGGTCATGTCCAGGCGCAGGTTCTCTTTGTCCAGCAAGCGCAAGACGATTTTTTCTCCCCAAAGGGTAGGCAGGGTACTGACGCGGAAGTCGAGTTGCTTCTTGCGCCCGCCGATGTTCATCTTCAGCATGATTCGGCCGTCTTGCGGCAACCGTTTTTCGCTGATGTCCAGCTTGGACATGATCTTCAGGCGTGAAGTGATGGCGTCCTTCAACTTGAGCGGCGGCGTCATAATCGACTGCAGCACACCGTCAATACGGAAACGTACGCGGAACTCCTTCTCGTAGGGCTCCATGTGAATGTCGCTGGCGCCGCGCTTCACTGCGTCGGTCAGCACCAGGTTGACCAGCTTGACGATGGGAGCTTCATCGGCCGCCCTCTCCAGATCGGCCAACCCCAGTTCCTGCTGCTCCGATTGCAGTTCGACGTCGGCCTCATCCATCTCCGTCATCGACTGCATGACTTGCTCGAGATCTTCTTCCTTGGTGGAACCGTACGCTTTGTCGATGCCCTCGAGAATCGAGCTTTCCGAGGCCACCACCGGCTCGATGTTGAAGCCGGTCATGAACTTGATGTCGTCCATGGCGAACACGTTGGTCGGGTCCACCATGGCAATCGTCAATGAAGCGCCTACCCGGCTCAGGGGCAGGATCTGGTAACGCTTTGCAGTTTCAAACGGAATCAACTTGACGACGGAAGGATCAATTTCGAAATAGGAAAGGTTGATGGCGGGAACGCCGTACTGCCGGGAGAGAAAGTTCGTGACATCCTCGTCGCTCAAAAAGCCGAGCTTCACCAAGGCAGCGCCCAGGCGGCAGTTCGTCTCTTTCTGGACCTTCGTCGCTTGTTCCAACTGCTCTGGGGTGATGACCTTCTCTTTGACGAGAAGGTTACCCAGCCGTTGAGACATACTTCGATTCTCCTAATCTGAGCGGCAACGGGATACGGATCGACTTCGCTTTGCCCGCGCGAGGTCGCTGCTTGTAGGGGGAAAAATGGCAGCGGATCGCGTTGACATAAATTGTCAACGCAAAGGCATTACTGCGCGAGTAACTTTGGTGCTTGGTCTGGGTAACGTGCCATTCGTAACCTGTGGATGCAGGGTTGATCGAGGAGGTGAAGATTTACGATGCTCGGTCCTGCGGGCGGCGCAGCATGAGCACGCGCCAGAAGCGCCGGTTGGATCGTCTTTCAGATTTTTCATACACTCAAAGCCAGCACTCAGAGCCAGACCTCCGTGAGAGCCGCTTCAAAAGAAGAACAATTGCGTGCGTATTACCGCACTCTGTACACCGCCTGGGGACGCCAGCACTGGTGGCCGGCGCGCACCCGCTTTGAAGTCATTGTGGGCGCGTATCTCACGCAAAATACATCCTGGAAGAACGTTGAGATTGCGCTTCGCCGGCTACGTGCTGCCGGTGTGCTGAGTCTCAGAGGAATTCGCGCGGTACGGCTGGCGGAATTGGAGAACTTGATCCGCCCTGCAGGCTATTTTCGGCAGAAGGCGGCTCGGTTAAAGAGATTCGTGGCATTTGTGGATCGAGAATATGGCGGCTCGCTCAATCGTATGTTTGCGCAACCTACCAAGACAGTCCGGCAGGAATTACTGACACTGCACGGCGTCGGTCCGGAAACCGCAGACTCCATCCTGCTCTACGCCGGGCAGCATCCCGTTTTCGTCGTGGACGCCTACACCCGTCGCATCCTCGAGCGGCATGAAATTCTTCCTGCCAGCGCGAAGTACGAGGAGATCCGCGAACTGTTCGAGCGGGCATTGTCCCATTCGCCAGGCACTGACGGCCAGGCGATCGCAGCGGTCCGCACCAAGCGGAAATCGGATGGCTTTCGGCCGACCGCCCATCCGCCTTCTCGGATGAGCCTTGCAAAACGTTCGCCTTTGGCTCAGGTTTACAACGACATGCATGGATTGATTGTCGGAGTAGGAAAACACTATTGTTTGAAGGCGTCGCCTCGATGCGAGCAATGCCCGCTGCGGAAATTTCTGCCCCAGGTCAGTTCACCGCTACTCAAGAAGACAGCAGATTCCTCGTCGCTCTGCTCCTCGGAATGACAATACTTAACGAAGGTCTGATCAGGGTGAATTTCAAGCCGCCTCCGCACGGGCGGGACGCCCGCGCCTACATTGATACTTCGCGCGGGCGCAACAGACTCATTCCGGGTGCCCCATCCGCTTATAATTGAGCCGTAACGCCTGCCTATTCGCGAGCCGCGGATTTGCTGGCGGGCCAAAGACGTGTCTGCCCCCAATCCAATTCGGCCGACTCCAAAACCTTCCAGCCGGAAGAAAGTGATCATTCCGGTGGCCGCGGGCATCGTGTTGCTTTTTGGAATCCTGCTGTCGCTCACTTCCTTCGATCTTCCGCCAGCTCTGAGTCCCAATACCAACCAGCAACTGCTTTTTTTCGCTTCTCTTTCCGCGTTGACTTTTCTTCTTTTCGTCGCGCTGACCTTTGTCCTGGTACGCAATCTGCTGAAGCTGTTTGCCGAACGAAGGCTGGGTGTTCTGGGATCCAAGTTTCGCACGCGCCTGGTGGTGGCGAGCCTGTTGCTTTCTTTTCTCCCGGTAATCGGCATGTTTTTCTTCGCCTACGTGCTGATGAATCGCTCCATCGACAAATGGTTCTCCACTCCAGTGGAAGAGGTGCGCCGGGACACCGCTACCATGGCATCGCTGCTGGGCAGTTATGCCGCGCAGAATACCAGAGCCGAAGCCGAGTCGATTGCTGCCTCCCCCGAGACGCAACGTGCCTTTTCCGGCCACAGCTTTTCCGCAGTGGTAAACGAATTCCGCCGGCATGAGTCGACGCTTCAGGGCGGCTTCGCCCTGGCGATCGAAAACGGCGATGCGGAGGCTAGCTTCAATGCTCCAGCAGCCTGGCCTTTGTTGAAAGCCAAACTTCCGCTGGAGCGAGGGAATGCGGAAACCCCGCATCGTTTCACCTGGGAACAGACGGACTACGTCCTGGGAACCGCGCCGGTGGGCGATCACGGCCTGATCCTGGTAGCCATGCCGTTGCCCAAGAAGTTCTCCGAGACGGTAAAGCAGGTGGAAGCCAGTCAGCAGCGTTACCTGGACCTTGCCCATCAGCGCCGGTTGGTGCGCCGCACTTACATGGAGGTCCTGCTCTTACTCACCGTGGTGGTGCTTTTTGCTGCCACCTGGTTCGCTCTGTTTCTCTCCAAACTGGTCACGCGTCCGGTGGTCGCGCTGGCCGAAGCGACTCAGGAGATTTCCCGCGGACGGCTCGATTATCGGGTGGAAGTCCGGGCCGCCGATGAAATCGGCGATCTGGTCCAGTCATTCAACCGCATGGCGGAGGAACTGGAATCCAGCCGGCGCCAGATTGAAGCTTCCAGCCGCGAACTCAGCGCCGCCAATGTTGCCCTGGAGCAGCGCCGCCGCCACATCGAAACCATTCTGGAGAGCATTCCCAATGGTGTGCTTTCCCTCAATGCGGACCGCCGCGTCACTCATGTTAACAACGCCTTGCTGCGCTTGTTCCATCCCATGGGCAGCGAGTCGGGGACTCCGAAGGTACTGATCGGAGCATCGCTGAGCGATGTCTTCGCCCCAGATGTTCTGGAGGATCTTGAGCCGCTGCTGCGCCGTGCTGATCGCATGGACACAACTACGACCCAGATGGAAATGATGGTCCAGCGCGTCACGCTCAATGTTGCCATCACTGTGGCCAGACTCAAGCACGAGAGCCAAAGCCTGGGATATGTGCTCGTATTCGAGGATCTATCGGATTTGCTCAAAGCGCAGAAACAGGCTGCGTGGCGTGAAGTGGCGCGGCGCGTGGCCCATGAAATCAAGAACCCGCTCACCCCGATTGCGCTTTCTGCTGAGCGCATTCGCCGGCACCTGCAGCGCGGCAGTCCTCCTGATGCAGCCTCGTTGCGGGTTCTGCACGGCTGTGCTGAAACCATCGCCCAGTCGGTGGAAACAGTGCGCACTTTGGTGGACGAGTTTTCGACCTTGGCCCGCTTCCCCACCGCCCAGCCGCAGCCTGCCAACATCAACTTCATCGTGGAAAACGCCTTGGCCATGTTTGATGGACGCCTGGACAACATTCATGTCCGTACTTCCCTGGCGCCCGATTTGCCCAACGTTATGGCGGATCCAGAGGCCATGAAGCGGGCGCTGGCCAACCTGGTGGACAACGCTGCCGAAGCCGTGCAGGATGCCGTCTTCCGTGAGATTCAGATCTCCACCGCATTGCTGGTCAGCCGCGACGCAGTCGAGATCACGGTCGCCGATACCGGCCAGGGCGTCACTCGAGAATTGAAGGAGCGGCTGTTTCTGCCCTACTTCTCCACCAAGAAACGCGGAACCGGGCTGGGGCTGGCGATCGTGAGCCGCATCGTCGAGGATCATCACGGTTCCATTCGCGTGGAAGAAAATCAGCCGGTCGGCGCCAAGTTTGTGGTTGAACTGCCGGTGGTTCCTGAGTCGGTCGCGACATCCGCCAGCAATCTGCATGCATAACATTCTCATAGTGGATGACGAACCCAGTATTCGCCAGTCGCTTAAGGGCGTCTTGGAAGATGAAGGATTCAAGCCTTCCCTTGCGGAAAGCGGCGAGGCTTGCCTGGAAGTTTTGCGCAAGAGCGCCTTCGACGTGGTTCTGCTGGATGTGTGGCTGCCGGGAATTGACGGCCTGGAGACTCTGGGAAGGATCCGCGACCTGGAGAACGCTCCCGAGGTCATTATGATCTCCGGGCACGGCACCATCGAAACCGCGGTTCGCGCCACCAAATTGGGTGCCTATGATTTTCTCGAAAAGCCGCTTTCCATCGACAAGACCCTCATTCTGATCAAGAACGCGATCGATGCCAAGCGTTTGCGGGAGGAGAATCGCGACCTCAAGAAGCAACTGATCCCCAAGAGCGTAATTGTGGGCGACAGTATTCCGATGAAGGCGCTGCGGCAGCAAATCCAGATCATGGCGCCGACCAACGGCCGCGTGCTTATTTTTGGCGAGTCGGGCACCGGTAAGGAGTTGGTGGCCCACGCCATTCACGCCCAGAGCTTGCGCAAGGATGAAATGTTCGTCGAAGTGAATTGCGCCGCCATTCCCGAAGATATGATCGAAAGCGAACTTTTTGGTCACCGTAAAGGATCATTTCCCGGGGCAACCGGAGACAAGGAAGGAACCTTCCAGAGAGCCCATGGGGGCACCTTGTTTCTCGATGAGATCGGCGATATGAGCCTGAAGACGCAATCTAAGGTCTTGCGAACTCTCGACGAGCAGCGCTTCGTTCCCGTGGGAAGCGATGAGCCGATCACTGTGGACGCCCGGGTAATCGCTTCCACCAATAAAGACTTGGAAGAAGAAATCTCCAGAGGAAACTTTCGTGAGGATCTGTTCTACCGGCTGAATGTGATTCCGTTTTCGGTGCCGCCGCTGCGCGAGCGCAAGGAAGACGTTCCGCTCCTGGCACGGCATTTTCTGAAAGAGTTTTCTGCCACCTATGGCCGGCGCACGCGCGAAATCACAGACGATGCCATCGACACGCTGATGCGCTATTCCTGGCCGGGCAATGTCCGGGAACTGCGCAATGTGATCGAGCGCATTGTCATCATGAACCCGACCACCGTCCGCTTCGAGCGCAAGCATCTGCCGCCGCTGGTTCATCGCGATGGCATCCGCCGCGCTGCCGGCGGCGAATTCTCGACCTTGCACCAAGCCCGAGCGGCCTACGAACGAGACTACATCCTGAAGAAGTTGGATGAGAATCACGGAAACGTGAGCCGCACCGCGGAAGTCCTCGGCCTGGAACGCAGCCATCTCTACCGCAAAATGAAGACGCTGGGAGTCGCTGCCAAGGAATAAGCATCTCTGCCGTCGGCATTGCGCCACCGGGGAGGGGCTCAGTTTGATTTGTCATCCCGAGCAAGCGTTCTTTGCGCAGCGAGGGATCTGGGCGAGCCGCGCGAAGGGTCGCGTTCTTTGCGACCCAACAATCGCGCGCTTGGCTCGCCTCCATATGGAACTGAGCCACTACCCTCCCCCATTAGCGCTTGATCATGCGAATCTCGGTTCCGTTGTTCAGGAACTTCACATCGTCCATTAATTGGTTGATCAGATAGATGCCGCGGCCGCGGCTGGAGTAGATATTTTCACCATGCACGGGGCTGGGGATGGCGGCGGGATCGAAGCCATTGCCGGGATCGCGGACCACAATCAGCAGGCTTCGGTTCTCATCACAGGCCACATCGCACTCAATGACCTTCGAGGGATCCGACTTGGCCCCGTGTACCACAGCATTAGCCAGCGCTTCTGACAGTGCCAATTCGACCGCGTGCTCTTTGTCCGCAGCGCAGTCCGTCTCTCGGACGGCCCCCATGACCTGCTGCACCACCGAATCCACTGCATGCTTGTCAGCTGCGAGCGTGAGCTTGAGCTTCCAAATCACCTTATCGGATTCGAAGTCGAAGGTCGGCACGGAATTCGTGGATCAGGCCGTTTCAGCCGGGTTAGACTTCGGCTGTGTTTGTTTGATGCTACAGGCGCAGTGCGCGCGCTGGCAAGGTGAAACCATCTGCACAGGACTGCGTCCATTACGTCTTTCCGGGACCGGCCAGTGGCGCTAACTGCCGCCGCCAGTCCAGTTCCTCGATAAAAGCGTGCGACTCGCGCCAGGCCGGACTCACCTTGACAAACAGCTCCAGAAACACCCGCGTGCCGACCATCTTTTCAATCTGCAGCCGCGCGGCAGTGCCGATTTTCTTCAGCATCTGACCTTGCTTGCCGATCAGAATTCGCTTCTGCCCTTCCCGCTCGCAGTAGATCGCGGCCGCGATGCGCGTCAGCTTCAACCCTTCCTCGAACTGCTCGACCACCACGGTGGTCGCATACGGCAGTTCTTCACTCGTCTCCAGCAGCACCTGTTCGCGGACGATCTCCGCTACCATGAAGCGCATGGGCTGGTCGGTTATCTGATCCTCAGGAAAGTAGCGCGGGCCCTCCGGCAGATTTTCGATCACCTTCTCCAACAGCAGATCCAAGCCTTCGCGTTTGCGGGCCGAGAGGGGAATGATTTCCTTGAAATAGTAAAGTTTGTGGTATTCGTCGATGATGGGCAGCAGTTTGTCTTTCTGATTGCGTAACAGGTCGATCTTGTTCAGTAACAGGAAGACAGGCGTCCCCGATTTCTTGGCCATCCCAAGCACGAACTCGTCGCTCTGGCCGAATTTCCGGGTTACGTCCACAATCAGCAGGAGCAGGTCGCAGCCTTCCAGCGCCTCGCGCACCTCCGCCATCATCTTGCGGCCCAGCGAACTGTCCGGCTTATGCACGCCCGGCGTGTCAATGAGCACAACCTGTCCGCCTGGCTTTGCCTTTTGCTTGGGGACTTGCACGATTCCCAGGATGCGGTTCCGCGTGGTCTGCGGCTTCGGACTGACGATGGCCAGCTTTTCCCCTACCAGCGCGTTCAGCAGCGTGGACTTGCCGGCGTTGGGCCGGCCGAGAATGCAGACGAATCCGGAATGGAAAGACATGGGGAAATTGGTAAATTCCAATTTGTAATTTAGTAATTTGTCTTGGCAGCAGCTCTTCAATTACCAATTACAAATTACAAAATTACCAATCTACATCAGCCGCATCTGTTTGGGCTGAGCCACCGAGATTCGCACGCGCTCGACTCGCCGCTCCGTCGACTCCAGCACTTCGAAGCGCAGCCCGTCTTCTTCAATCACTTCGCCCTTCTGTGGAATCCGGCCGGCCATCTCGCTCACTAATCCGGCCACCGTAGCCGACTCTTTGCCTTCAGGACGCATGCCAAACAACTCGTCCAGCCGGTCAACGTCCATGTTTCCGGGCACAATATACGATTGATCGCTTTCACGGACGACGTCAGCTTTGTCGTGTTCGTCGCTAATCTCGCCGACAATTTCTTCGACCAGGTCCTCAATCGTGACCAGTCCCGCGACTCCGCCGTACTCGTCCACCACGATCGCCATGCGGATGTTGTTCTTTTGCATTTCGCGCAAAAGATCGCTTCCCAGCTTGCTCTCGGGCACAAAGTACACGTCCTTACGCATCAGTGTGTCCACAGTGCGGGTGTGGGCCTCAGTGTCCGGCACCTGCAGCACGTCTTGCGCATAGACGATCCCTTTGATGTTGTGGATTGTGCCCTCGAACACGGGCACACGGGAGAATGGCTTGTCGCGCAACAACTCCACAAACTGCTCGACCGTGGTGTTGGTGGGCACGGCGACGATTTCCGGCCGCGGTTTCATGGCTTCGCGCACCGTCTTTTCCCCAAATTCCACCACCGACTGGATCAGGTCGCGGTTGCTTTCATCCAGGATGCCTTCCTCTTCGCCCGCCTCGATCAGCGCGTCCACCGCTTCCGACTGGCTTTCCGGTTGCTCTTCGGAATGTTCTTTGGTCAACGAGGTTACCGACTGCAAGAATCCCAGCACCAGAGTTACCGGCAAAACCAGATAGATGAGAATTCGCAAGAACAGCGCCCATCGCACGAGCCATTGGCCCTTGGTCCGCGAGAACAGCAGGAACGGCAGGAAACGATTGCAAATGATCACGGTTAGAATCAGGCTCAATGTAGCTTGGAGAATCTCGTAGATGGTCCATGACCGGTCGCGGAATACAGTGAAGCCCACCAGAAGGGCAATTGCCGCCATAGTCATCTGCGCGAGCACGGCCATCGAAAGTGAGGCTCGGGTGCGGCTTACATGCAGCCTGGGCTCCACGTCCTTTTCGAAAGCATCGATGTTGTCCTGAAACTCGCGGGAAAGAAACTTGCCAATCTCGGTGTAAAGCCGGTCCACGTAGGAGACCAGAGTCAGCAGCCCCGGCAGCAAGAGCAGCACGATTGCGATGGCAAAGTTCATTTCGATGTCCGTATCGCGCGAGCGCCGCCGCGCGCGGCCTGACCGTTGGCTTTCCTGATCGTTCTTGTCTGCCTGTTTTGCGGAGTCTTTGCGTTCCTTTCGGTCAAGAGCTTTGCGCGGTCTCTCGTAGGTTGCGCAGTCCGCTCAATCAATCCCGCCGGCAATCCGAGCGACACGCGCAGGCGTTCTTCTCTTCGCGCCATCTCTCCTTGATCGTGCTGATGGTCGTAGCCGGCGAGGTGAAGCACGCCATGCAACGTCAGAATCTTGATCTCCTCCGCCACGGTGTGCCCCAACCGCCGTGCATTCTGTCCCGCGATTTCAGCCGAGATGGCTACTTCCCCTACCAGGCCATTCATGAGCCCAGGCATTGCCGGAAACGATAGCACGTCCGTGGGCTTGTTGTTTCCCCGGAAACGCTGATTCAGCCGCTGCAACTCGCGGCTGTTCGTGACCAGCACATTGACCGCTCCCCGCAAATGCGCGGCACGGCTAGCCCGGCCCACAAATCTCGTCAGGGCAACCTGGTTCAGCCCCGCTACTCGTTTCCGCAAAATAACCAAGCTTGTCTCCCACGGTCTTCGTTCCTTACGACCGTTGTTGGCGACCTCCGAGGTTTTCCCGACTGCGGCGCCGCAAAAAGCAAACAGGAGGGCTACAGTGAAACGCCCTCCCGCCCAAGTCTACGATCCTATTCTTTGCTCTGTGCCTCTGCGGACGATACAGAATTCTTTTGTGGCAGCGTGGCGTCCGCTCCATTCGTCTTGCCATTTACACTGTTCCGAGTCTCGATCAACGACATCTGCTCTTCCGCAATCTTTGCCTTGTGCTCATCGTACGCGCGGATAATACGCTGCACTAGATGGTGCCGCACCACGTCGCTTTCATCGAAATAGACGAACATCAGCCCTTCGACACTCTTTAGAATGTCCACCGCTTCGAGCAACCCGCTGCGGCGCGCGTTGGGAAGATCAATCTGGGTCACGTCGCCGGTGATCACTGCCTTGGAGTTGAATCCGAGACGCGTCACGAACATCTTCATCTGCTCCGAGGTGGTGTTCTGCGCCTCGTCCAGAATCACGAACGAATCGTTCAAGGTGCGTCCGCGCATAAATGCAATGGGCGCGATCTCGATCACGTTCTTCTCCAGATAGCGATCGACTTTCTCCGGCTCCAGCATGTCGTAGAGCGCGTCGTAGAGCGGCCGCAGGTACGGGTCGATCTTGTCCTGCAACGTTCCCGGAAGGAATCCCAGGCGTTCCCCGGCTTCCACCGCCGGACGCGCCAGAATGATCCGGTTCACTCGTTTGGCCAGCAGCGCGGAAATGGCCATAGCCACAGCCAGGTAGGTCTTCCCTGTGCCAGCCGGGCCGATGCCAAATACCATGTCGTGCTTTTCGATGGCTTCCAGATATCGCCGCTGGTTCAAGCTCTTAGGCTGCACCGTTCGCCGTCCAAAGGAGCGCTGCTTCCCGGCTTCGGCCAGCCCTCGCAGTGAGGCCTTGGGATCGGCCATCAGCACGCGCAACATGCTGTTCAGGTCGCCATTGTTGAAGCTGTGTCCGGAGCGCTGCAGGTGGTCGTAATCGGCGAAGACTTGCTCGGCGCGGGCAACGTCGCGGGCCGCTCCTTCCAGTTCAATCGAGTCGGATCGCAGGTCAATGTTGATGTTCAGGCCGTTTTCCAGCACATGCAGGTTTTCGTCCCTGGTGCCGAACAGGGTCTCAATGTGCGGAGTTATCTCGATGCTCTTCTTCATTCGGTTTTTGCGATCCTCGTGGGGAAACGGCCACTCTCGGCCATCCGGCGCGACGGCAGTTGGTTTGGACGGAAGAAACATCGTCCGATTGCGCACAAAGAATTCTTCTGCCTGGAGGTGGAACCCGCCGAGATGCTCGCTCCCGAGGTGCAAGCAACTACCATTGAGGATAGGGTACGCCGTGCCTTGGATGGGAGTCAATGCCAGGCGGTTGAAAACCCGCGGTGCGGGCCAGATGGCTTCGCATGGCAGGCGTCGGCCATGGTGCTAGCTTTCGATGCCTGCGGGGAGTCGCGGATCGGTCTCCACGCCAGTTTTACGGGACCATATCCATTTGACCAGCCGCGACTTACTACCGTAGAATAGGTCGTTCGGTACCCACCGGAACATCTAGAACAATCAAGAGAAACGAAGGTAAACGAGCTTACATGGCAAATCATTTTTCGGCGCTGAAACGCGCCCGTCAGACCTCGAAGCGTACTGTCCGCAACCGCGCCAACACTTCGCGCCTGCGCACGGCGCTGCGCCAACTGCGCGAATCGCTGGCCAAAGGCGACAAGACGACGGCCGAGCAAGTTTTCCGGCAGACCGTCTCCGCCCTCGACAAGGCGGTGCAGAAGGGCGTGATTCACAACAATACCGCATCCCGCTACAAGTCGAGGCTCAGCGCCCGCCTGCACGCCGTGAAATAAGTCGCTCTCGGCTTTCAGCTTTCAGCTCTCAGTAAAAGGCAGACTTCCGGTCTGACGATTCTGTCTTCCGACGTCACAGCCTCCTGGTATGTACGTCACAGCCTGAGGGTTGGCCTGAGTGGTACCTTCGCTCAGACCAATCCGGATGGCGACGTCAGCTCAATCCGCTCCAGTTTCGCAGCAAGCTCGTTTTGCGGAAGAAGTGCGCCACACGCGCTTTGCCATGCGTCTTTCCCTGCTCTTCGGCGTGGTGATGCTGATCGGCAAAGGCACTGCCTACTTTCTTACTGGTTCGACTGCCATCCTCTCGGACGCCGCCGAGTCTGTGGTTCACGTCATCGCCGTTAGTTTCGCGGCATACGCCCTCTGGCTAAGCACTCGCCCTGCGAACCAACGTTTTCTGTATGGCTATGAACGCATCACCTTTTTCTCCGCCGGTTTCGAGGGTGCCATGATCATTGTGGCCGCGATCGCGATTCTCTATGCGGCCATCCACAAATGGGTAGCCGGGTTGCAACTCGAGCACCTTGGTTTGGGCACTGTGTTCGTGCTTGCGGCAGCCTTCGTGAACGCGGCGCTGGGCTGGTATCTGATTCGCACCGGCCGGCGCAACAATTCGCTGATCCTTGAGGCCGACGGCAAACACGTGCTCACGGATAGCTGGACGAGCTTCGGCGTCGTGGCCGGCTTGGGTCTGGTAATGCTGACCGGATGGAAGCCGTTCGATCCCATCTGCGCCATCGTACTGGGGCTGAATATTCTTTGGTCGGGTGGTCACCTGGTCTGGAGGTCGGCTCGCGGGCTGCTTGATTACTCCGATCCCCTCTTGGGGCGCGATTTGGGGCAGAAGCTGGATGCGCTCTGCTCCGAACTCGGGCTCCAATATCATGGCGTGCGCTTCCGGACTACTGGCTATCGCCTGATGGTCGAGCTGCATCTTCTATTCCCCTACAACTCTCCGGTGGGACAAGCCCATCACCGTGCGACACAACTGGAAGAGCGACTGCCTGGGATTCTGGGCGTTCCGACCGAAGTGCTGACCCATCTGGAAGCTCTGGAAGATCACGGCGACGTGCATCACGACGAGCATTACACTGGCCGGCCGGAGTAGTCGCTTCTTGCGCTTCGACAAAACGACGGCCTACAACACCACGTCGAAATATTCTTTGAGAGCGGCCTGCCGTTCCTGGTCCGTGGCCAAGAACCATTCCTCCCGGGTTCCATTTTGAGTGATGATCAGTTTGCCGTCCGCTAACGTGATTCGCCCTTCCGGGGTAGCCCTGCTGCACACACTTCTCCGAGTGAACGGCGACTCGGGCGAGGTCTGGTGGTAATGACACATGGGAGCAAAGTCGCCGAGACGTCGCGGGATCAGAGTAAAGGAATATTGCCGCTTCCAACTTCCATCGGGCTCTGTTCTCTCCACGTGCAGTGAGCCGTGCTCCTCGATGATGCGATAGCTCCGGCCGTCCTGCGGTTGCTCGCGGCCTGGCTTCAGAAGAAGTGGTTCGAGAAAGCAATCGCCGAAGCCGACATCGGCCAGCCAGGGATCGTCGAGATCAATTCTTAACGTGAGGTGATCGAACTCGGGACTCTGGCTGCCATCGTCGCGGGGGACGCGGGCGGAAAGCAGCGTGACTGTGAATCCGAGCTCACGCAGCAGCACCGCAAATGCCCCGTTTAGCTCGTAGCAGAAACCGCCGCGCCTGCCCTCGACGATCTTGCGGATGAAAGTGTTTTCATCGCAGATGATCGTTCGGCCGAGAGCGATGTCGAGATTCTCGAAGGGAACGGCGAAGAGGTGGGCGCGATGAAGATTATGTAATGTTTCCAGCGTCGGTTCTGCCGGGGCGGTGTAGCCGATGCGGTCGAGATAGGCGGGAAGATTCACGATTAAACGTCGAGAAAGGAAGGTTACATGATGCGGTCGTGCTTCGCGAGGTTATGCTTCGCGCAAAGGATCTTCGGAAAGAGTACTACGGAAATCTGAATGGCCAAATGCTAATTGCTAAATGCTACCCGCTCTCTTCAAACCGGCAACTCCTCCTGCGACCAGCCCGGCACGTCGGCAGTCGGCTCGGCCGTCAGATCCAGCACCAGCTTTTCCAGCACCAGCCGTTTGCTCGGAGGATTCGAGCGCAACGCCAGATCCGTCTTCGCGACCAGTCGAATCGCCCGCGTCAGTTCGCGTTTCGACTTGTAGCGGCGGGCTTGCCTGATGATGTCGTCGGCGGCAAACGGAGGCACGCGGAAGCCTTGCCACAACGCCGCCCAGAGCATCCTCTGATCGCGGACGTTGCGCTCGAGGATCACCAGCATCTGGCGAAAGGTCTTGGCCAGCATATAGAGGTGTCCGATTGCGGCTTCATCGCCTTCCCCAGTGGTCAGAATCGCGTCCAGCATTTCCAGCGCCCGAACTCGATCTTTCGCTGAAATTGCATCGGTCAGCTCATACAACGATCGTTGCTTGGCCGCAAGCACCATCGTTTCCACATCGCCCAGCGTGATGCGTTTCTTCTCGCCGACGTAGAGAATCAGCTTCTCCAGTTCGTTGGAAACCATCATCATGTCGTTGCCCAGCGCGTCCACCAGCTCTCGAGCGGCGTCGGCATCAATCTTTATCTCTCGGGTTGCGCAATATTCGCCGATCCAGCGCACGGCCTCGCTTTCTTCTACCCGGGCCAGTTCGACAATCACGCAGTACTGGCCCAGGGTTTCGCGAATCCGCTCGTAGCGGTCTTTGTCGGTCATGTCCATGCGGCGCGCGTCAGCCGGAATGCTGATGTGATCGGCGACGAAGATCAGCACCGCGTCGGGGTTGGGATTTTTGCAGTACTCTTCGATGGCAGCCAGCTTCTCTTCGTTCGAACCTCGCCCAAACAGATTCTTCACGCCCCGGATGAAAAAGACTTGAAACGGAGCCATCAATGAGGGCGTACGCGCGCGGTCCAGGATTTCCGCCAGATCGGTTTCGGCCAGATCAAATTCGAAGAGACTGAAGTCGCGCAAATCGGCAGGGACCAAGTGCTCGATGATGGCTTCGCGGCAGCGTTTGCGGAAAAATACCTCATCGCCTACAAACACGTAGGCCGGGCGCAGCTTGCGCGCCTGCACCTCCGATACAAAGCGGTCGGCCTGGGCAAAAGCTCGCATCAGTTTTCCTGGCATTCGCAAACACTACAGATCCCTCGCGATGCTCGGGATGACGACAAGAATATTTCTTGCCACATCGAGTTCATCACTGATTTGACGCGCTTCATTCAGAACCCCTCTAGCATATTCGAAACCAGGGTTTGGGCAAAATCGCGCGATAGCCGTTGAAATGCCGGCGAGTCTTCCTCGAAGAAGCTGTTGAGGTCGCGCGAGACTTCGTACTGCTCGCGAAATAGATACGATGGATTCTGGTAGAGAACTTTGCCCTGCTTATCGACCAGGGCTACTTTCATGGAGATCGCGACCATCACGCTGGCTGCGCGTCCGGTCTGCGAATCATAGGTCAACGGTGTCGTGTACGTGGAAAGTACGGTGCCGTGCAACGTCGCATCCGCATCGCTGTTGACTTGATTGAGGACATGGTAATGGGTGCGCGTGACCAACTCCCTCACCACTGCAGACGTCAGCATCTGCTCGATCTTGAATGTCTGAGTTTCGTTCACGAAGGCGGGGACCGCAATGGTGCGGACATTGTCAGGAATGGTTACCGCGTGTCCCGCAGTGCGGTAGCCGCAACCGGCGCCGAAAGCAGAGACTAGGATGGCCAGCCCAATAACCGGAAAATAGACTGCCCACTTCAGACCCGCGGGCAAGAGAGCCCGCGCCACCGGCCTCATTGGATTTTGCCCCGGGGGCGGGTCGCAGCAATGGTTTCCGCACATTCCACGGCGGTCAATGCGGCAATCCGCAGATTGTCGGAGGCGGCCCACAGCCAGAATCCGCTGGTCTGGTTCGCGTCCGGAACGACGGAGACCTGAACATCGCCCTGCCCTGCCGCGCTTACGTTAGTCGGAGAATCTTCGGCCCCAGGCGTGACATGCATGTGGTCCCCGGTCAGGGCCTGCGAAATGCTCTCGGTATCGGCCACCTGCCCGATTTCCACGTGAATAGCAAAGGCATGCCCGTGGAAGATGGGAGCCTGCACCAGCAGCAGGGATGGGATAGGCGCACCTTGCCCGGCAATCCGCCGGTAATGTTTCAGGACCCGCTCCTCTACCGTGGCCAGCGCGGGTACGGATTTCTCGCCATAGCGGGACACCATGTTGAAAGCCACCTGAGTATCGAAAATATTCTTCGGCAACTGCTGGAACGAAAGCAGGTTCACCGTCTGCTCGTGGAGTTCGTCCATGCCTTTCTGTCCATGCTCAGAAGCGGGCTCAAATACCATGGCGACGGCCCGCTTTACCTCTGCCGCTTTCTGCACACGCAACAGCAGCAGCGCGAGCACAACAGCGGCGGGATGCGCAACAACCGCCGGTCCGGGCTGCAATTCCGGGATTAACGGCTGACCTAGTTGCCGCTCGATCCAGGGTGCGCGCACCTGGGCACCCGGCTCATCTTCCAGCCCGTAGGAAAGATCGACGATGGCGCTGCCCGCGTCGCGCGCTGTTTTCCAGTTCCTGCGGGTGCATTCCGGATCGGAAGCGAAGAACGTAAAGTCTATCTTCTGGAATTGCTCGGTGCGGACGTTCTGGATGAACGAGACTTCGTCTCCCACCGTCTCCAGCTGCCCCAGCAACTCATCGTCGTCCAACAGCTTGATGTCTAGCGAGGGAAAATTGCGGTCGTTGAGTACCTCCGCAACTTCCTTCCCTTTGAGGGTGCCCGCGCCGACAATGGCGAGACGATAGAGGTTGCTTCCGCGCTCGGGCCCGGCTTGCGAGACAGCAGCGGATTTGACATTGGAAGTCACGAGGTTTGCGACACCTCCTTGTACGCCGGAGGAGGTGGGTTCCGCTTGCGCCGGAAAACCCACTGCAAACGCCAAAACACACCCGAGGCCATATAAGTGAGCGCGAGGATGAACAGCACCCATTGGGAGAAGAACCAAATCGCGGCGAACAACAGGCCGAACAGGATAATCAGCCGGAATGGCTGCCGCGAGCGGAAATCAATATCCTTAAAGCTGTAGAAGCGCCACGTGCTCACCATGAGATAGGCGGCCGTTGCGATGGTAAGCATCCACACGATACAGATCCCCACCGAGGCAATCGGGTCACCACCGGAAAAATGCACCACCGCCGCAATCACCCCTGCTCCCGCCGGGATTGGCATGCCGACAAAATATTTCTTGCCTGGGCGCCCTGGATTCAAAGGCTGCGGATTGGTCGTAATATTGAATCGTGCCAGCCGGCTTGCGCCCGCCATCAGGAAAAGAAAGCTGGCGATGGCGCCCAACTGAATCAATTTGCCAGTCAACTCAGAAGATCCCATGAAAACGGGCAATTGGCGAAAACCCCACATCCAAGCCAGCATCGCCGGAGCAACTCCGAAGGTGATAACGTCCGCCAGTGAGTCCAGTTCCCGGCCGAAGGCGCTGCTGGTGTGAGTCATGCGTGCAATTCGTCCGTCCAAGCCGTCGCACACGAATGCGATGCCGATCGCCTTGGCCGCGAAATCAAAATGCCAGGGCTCGACAACAGTGGCGTGGGTGACCTGCAAAATCGCGTAATAGCCGAGCGCGATATTCGCGGTAGTGAAGAGCGAAGGCAGAATGTACATGCCTTTGCGCAGCCGTCGCGGAGGCTGGTCTTCCACGCGCCGCTTCGGAGTCTCCTCAGTTTCCGGTCCCATTACCGTGCTCCCTGTCTCGTTTTGGTGGCCCCGCTCTCGCCAAGGGACTCCAGTTCGGGTTGCAACAATGCGAGCACGCTGGACCCACCTTTCACCCGCTCCCCCACTTTGACCTGAAGGCTGGCGGAACTGTCAACAAAAACATCCACGCGGGACCCAAATTTGATCAGGCCTACGCGCTCTCCGCGTTGTACCCGGTCACCCACCTGCTTGGTGAATACGATGCGGCGCGCTAGAAGCCCCGCGATCTGCTTGAAGACGACGCTCTGGCCTTCACCTACAACGGTAACCACGTTCTGCTCATTCTGCTCGGCCGAGGCGCAGTTCATCGCGTTGAGGAACTTTCCCCTTCGATACCTTACCTCTCGAATTACCCCACCAATCGGGGAGCGATTCACATGCACATCAAAAACGTTCAAGAATATGCTGATCCGGGTATGCGGGACTTCCTCGAGCATTATCCGGGAGACGTCGGTGACCTTACCATCGGCCGGAGACACAAGCGCTGCAGGCGCGGTTGGAATCACCCGGTCTGGATCACGGAAGAACCACAAAACAAACGCCGCCAGGATCAGGGTGGGGAAGGCCCAAAGCGGTCGGGCGAGCCACGCGATCAACGCGCCAGCGCCAAGAAGAGGAAACGCGTAATAGTAAGCGTCACGAACCATTTTGGGAGGCTACGAGGATTATAGTGCAGGGCTCTGAAGAAAGTAGCGAGTAGCTGGGGGATAGTAGTCGGGCGCTACCCACTAGCTCCTAGCGACCAGCTACCAACCCCTGCTACTATCTCCTAAGTGCAAACAAAAAAGGCGCTTACACGCGCCTTGTGCGAGGAACATTACCCCCTCTACGGTGCAACCGCAGGTGGTTGGAGCTTGCTTAGGCTACCTGGTGCTGAAGCTGTTGCCGGTAGTGCCGCTCAATACCTTCCATCTGATCCTTGAGGCGGAGCTTCAGCTTCTTTAATCGCACTTCTTCTAATTTTTCGTCGTCGGTCAGATAGCGTTTTTGGGTAAGTGAATCAAGACGTTGTTCGTATTGCGTGTGCTCCGTCGCCAGCTTGCGGAACTCGTCGTGATTGGCGATGAGCTGGTCTCTAGAATTTAACATCCAGCAGACCTCCTAACCGGGTTTTGACTGTTAAAAGTTACCACACCTCCTTGGGCGGCTTCAATGCAAAATTTCATAGAACTTCTCCTGAATTTTCAGCGGGTTGGAGCGATCTGCACCATCGCCAGTGCAATTTCACGGGAGGTCGATTCGATAGCCGATGGCATCTTCGTCGGGCTCGCGATAGTAGAGCTTGCGACGCCCGCTCTCCGTAAATGCGCATTTCTCGTACAGATCCCGTGCTGCCAGATTGGATTCCCGCACTTCAAGAAAAATGGCCTTTGCACCTCCACTGCGCGCCATCTCAAGAAACTCGCCCAGAAGCCTTGTCCCCAGTCCGCGGCGTCGCGCCGGGCCGGTGACCGCGATGTTCTCGATTTCCCATTCCTGATCCAGCACGCGGGCGATGACGAACCCGCGCACGCTGGTTCCTTCCTCCAGAACCAGCGCCACACGGGATGGCCCTTCGCTGGAGAACGCGGCTTGATACTGCGCGAGCGACCAGTGCGCGGCGCTGGCAGCATCCTTCTCCAGCGCCAGGAGGGCGGGAATGTCAGCGGCCATGGCAGAACGGATTCTCAAGTGTCGCGCCGGCGTCTCGCCGGCTTTTATCGTGGTCAAGCTAACTGCTAAAAGCCAACGGCTAACGGCCGCCTTTCGCGAAAATCTCTGCGTCCGAGCGCCGGATGTAGTTCGCTTCCAATTGCTCAGGCAAGACCGTTTGCCCGGATAAGATTTTCTTCCATCCGAGCCGCGCGATAGCGTCGCTGCGCGGACGTTCAATCTCCTCCACTCGCAGTCCTGCTGACCGGGCTGCTTCCGCGACGGCGTGGTCAGGTGTGAGGGTGAGGCGGGTATCGGCAGCGGCGAGAAACTCTGCCAGGGTCAGCAGTCGTTCGCCGAAGGCCGTTGTTCCCTTTCTCGCGTCATACTCACCGGCATAAATTTCGCCGCGTCCCGCATCCAACGCCGCCAGCACCTTCGCCTCTCCATGCGCGGCCGCCACCGCTTGGAGCAGTGAGACTGCCGCGACAGGCTGGCACAAG
The DNA here is from genome assembly GCA_963770485.1 of uncultured Acidobacteriota bacterium. GTDB lineage: Bacteria > Acidobacteriota > Terriglobia > Terriglobales > Acidobacteriaceae > CAVVEC01. The sequence continues at coordinate 969,107 of CAVYPX010000016.1, read as the reverse complement.
ACTTCCGCCAGAGCCTTGATTGCTGCCAGGCCCACTCGCAGCCCCGTGAATGACCCGGGGCCGGAAGCCACGGCGAATGCCGCAAGATCGCGCTTGCTGAATCCGTGCGCGGCAAGCAATGCAGCGATCTGCGGCACCAGTTGTGCCGAGAACGTTCCGCCCGCGAGGGGGACGACCTCGATGATCCTGCACTCGTCCGCCAGGCCACACTCCGCGAGTGCGATGCTGCCGTGTTTCCCGGAAGTGTCGGTGGCGAGCAGAAGCATAATGAAGTACTGCGACAAGAACAGGTCCCTCGACTCACCTCGGCGCACCAGTGCGTCAAGGATCGCTCGGGATGACGGCGCTCAAGATTTCCGGAATGACACCATCCGTGTAGATCCGTGAAAATCCGTGGCGACTCAATGCGCTTCCACAAGCTCCAGCAGCACCCCACCCGTACTCGACGGATGCACAAACACGTACCGATGACCGCCGGCTCCGAGCTTGATTTCGTTCGAGACCAGCCGCACGCCGTCATTTTTCAGACGTTCGACGACCGCCGTCAAATCCGGGACTCGCAGCGACACATGGTGCAAGCCTTCGCCGCGTTTGGCAATGAACTTGGCAATGGCCGAGTTCTCCGACGTGGGCTCCAGCAGCTCCAAGCGGCTCTCGCCGACCGGGACCATTGCCAGACGCACCTGCTCGGCCTCGACTACTTCTTCCGGCGAGACGCTCAGCCCCAGCTTCTGGTAGATGCTCTTGGCTGCCGCCAGCGACTTCACCGCGATTCCGAGATGATCAATTGTGAACATCGCACTCTTCCCTTCTTCCTTGTCATCCCGAGCGAAGCTGGACGGTTCGTTCGCGAACCGTCTTGCGTAGTCGAGGGATTTGCTTTGACCGATCCCGAGCCCAGCCTGCCAGACCTGTTTCGGGACGGCACAGCAGATTCCTCGACTCCGCTCGCAATGACAACTATAAGAATGCCGGGAGATCCGCGCCGCCAGGCGGACGTCGGCGTCCGCTCCTACGTGGTCTTTCCCAACTTGCCGACAATCTCCTCCACCAGCGTATACGGGTCGCGCTTGTGCACGGCGACCTCCGCGGCATAGCGCGTGATGCTGCCGTCTCCCATATGCTCGTGCGCTTTATCCAGCAGCGCATCGCGCAGCATCTCGATGAGCCGCTCGCGCCAGTTCTCAATACTGTGCTGGAGAACCAGATTTTCCGTGTGCAGATACGCCTCGTATTCCGCAATCGCCGCGGCCAAGTCCGTGATCCCGGTGCCCTCGCTGGCTACCGTCTTCACGATCGGCGGTGTCCAATTGTCGCTGCGCACGGCCAGCGATTGCAGGGCTCGAATCTCCCGCTCCACCCGTTCGGCGCCTTCGCGGTCGCTTTTGTTGATCACAAAAACGTCGGCAATTTCCATGATGCCCGCCTTGATGCTCTGCACGTCGTCGCCCATGCCCGGCACAAGGATCACGACCGTGATATCCGCCAGGCGCACGATGTCTACCTCATCCTGGCCCACGCCGACGGTTTCGATCATGATCAGGTCGCGCCCGGAGGCATCGAGCACCGTGGCCACGTCAGCCGTGGTTCGTGCCAGCCCGCCCAGAGAGCCGCGTGTAGCCATGCTACGAATGTAAATCCCCGGGTCGGAAAAATGATCCTGCATGCGGATACGGTCGCCCAGGATCGCACCGCCCGTGTAGGGGCTAGTGGGATCGACGGCGATGATTCCGACTGTGCGATTCTGCTGGCGATAGTGCTTGGCCAGTTGATCGACCAGCGTGCTTTTGCCCGCGCCGGGCGCGCCGGTCAGGCCGAGAATCCGTGCGCGGCCAGTTTGCGGGAATAACGTTTTTAGCAGTTCCGACCATCCTGGGCTGCGGTTCTCGACGGTGCTGATGGCCCGCGCCAAAGTTCGCGTGTCGCCGGTGCGCAGGCGATCAATCCATTGTTGGAAGTCGTGGTTCAACCGACTAGTGTAGAACACGAATGGTTGCGCGAAAATAGTGAATGAATTGAAGCGCCTAGACACGAGGCATGGCACCTGATTCCGCGAACGAAGATCATAATATACTCGTACTATCTTCATATTTGCATCTTAATATGGTATGATTGATTTTCCCGAAGGTAGAAGCCATGCCCAGAACACGAAGCCGGAGCAAAGCCCGGAAAACGTTTTCGCTGTCTCGTGAAACGGTGCGGTACCTCGAGTCGCTGCGCAAGGAGAAGAAGAAGGATTCAATGTCCTCTGTGCTGGAAGATGTTATCCGACAGCAGCAGCAAAGCAAAGAGATGGAGCGCATCTCGGCATCGGTGACCCGTTACTACGATTCTCTCAGTCCCGAAGAGGTCGCCGAAGATCGCGCCTGGGGCGACTTTGCCGCAACCCAGTTTCCCAGCGAGGACTAGCCATGAAACGAACCCCTTTGCGTGGGGAAATCTGGTATGTCAAGCTTCCCACCGATCCGCCGGAAAAAGCCGCGAGGCCCGTGATTATTGTTTCTCTAGACGCCAGGAACCGTCACCTCGGCGCTAGCACAGTTCTAGTCGCGCCCTTGACCGGTTCTGTGGAAAAGAATTTCGAGACCCACATCCCACTCTCGCCAGGGGAAACCGGCCTTCATGCTTCCAGTATCCGGTGTGAAGATCTGACTGTCGTGAAAAAGGAGTTCCTCGTCGAACCGAAATTCCCGCTTCGCACTCTGAGCAACACACGCGTATGCCAGATCGCCGACAAAGTGCGCATCGCCATGGGCTGCCCGGAAGAGTAGTGCATACTCATCGTCACTCGGACGTCAGGCTCGGAGGGGAGCGCCACCTGGACCAATCTTCAAGAGGCGACGCGCAATCGAGCCAAGAAGCGGATACTCGGCCCACTCCCCACGGCTGGCTTTGATTCCGTAAACAATGGCAATCACAAGCATCAAAACGAACATGCCGATGAAACCGAACCAGATTAACGGAAACATAAGGAAGATTGCCAAAGGTGATGCCGCGCTGTTGCCGCCACTCGAATGGGCAACGAACAGGACCATGGTGACAAACCACAGAACCACCAAACTTCCCATCAAAATCAAGTATGAAATTTGCAGAAAAAGAGCCTGCAAAGCGTGGAAAGACACAAATCGGGAGTCGCGTTTAATCAGGAAGATGATCAGCGGGCCGAGCCACCAAAAAAAAGCCTGGAGGACGTGCGCCAACATTGCCATCGTCCGTTCTTCCTGGGTGGGTTCCACTGAGTTGAGCGGTGCAGCGTTTCCCATACAGAGGAGAAACCTACCACAAAGCTGGAGCGGTGGAAACGAGAAAGTCGTTTCTCGTCGGCTGCTTTTGCCAAAGTGCCGAGCTTTGCTCGGCCTCGACCCTTCGACTTCCCCCTCGACTTCGCTCGGGGCTACGGCAAAGCAGGGCAGGCTCGCGAGGGCGCCCGTCCCCACACAGTCTGTGGCAATCTGAAAGCTGACGGCTGAGAGCTGACAGCTAATCCTTCAGCAACTGCCGGGCGATCACCAGCCGCTGAACCTCACTCGTTCCCTCGCCGATTGTGCACAGCTTCACATCGCGATAAAACTTTTCCGCTGGATAGTCTTTGATGAACCCGTAGCCGCCGTGAATCTGCACGCCTTCATTAGCGCAGCGAACCGCCACTTCGCTGGCGTATAACTTCGCCATGGAGGACTCGAGCGTGGTCTTCAGTCCCGCGTCTTTCATGGACGCCGCCCGAAACGTCAGCAGCTTGGCGGCCTCGATCTCGGTCGCCATGTCGGCCAGCTTCCACTGGATCGCCTGAAACTCGCTGATGGCTTTGCCGAACTGCTTGCGCTGTTTGGAGTAATTGAGCGCCGCTTCGTACGCGCCCTCGGCCATGCCCAACGATAGCGCCGCAATCGAGATCCGCCCGCCATCGAGCACGTGCATGGCATCGATAAACCCATCGTCTTCCTTACCCAAGAGATTCTCTGCGGGAATGACGCAGTCTTCGAAGATCAGCTCAGCCGTGTCACTTGCCCGCAATCCCAGCTTGTTTTCCTTTTTTCCCGGACGGAAGCCCTTAGCACCCTTGTCCACGATAAATGCCGACAGCCCATGCGTGTGCGCGGTGCGGTCGGTCACGGCGATCACCACCAGCACATCGGCGTAGTGCCCGTTGGTGCAGAATGTCTTGGTGCCGTTCAGCACCCAACTGTTTCCCTTGCGCACTGCCGTCATACGCGCGCTGCCCGCGTCTGACCCGGCCGACGGTTCGGTTAGTCCCCAGGCGCCGATGTACTCGCCAGTTGCCAGCTTGCTGACGTATTTCTTCTTCTGCTCTTCGGTGCCGGCGAGAAAAATATGGTTGGTGCACAGCGAGGTGTGTGCCGCGACGATGATGCCCACCGAGCCGTCCACGCGAGAGAGTTCTTCGATCGCGGTGACGTACTCGATGTAGCCCATTGCCGCCCCGCCGTACTCGTGCGGGAAGATGCTGCCGAGCAAGCCCAGCTTGCCCAGTTCCTTGATCGTGGCCAGGGGAAATTCCCCCGCCTCATCCCATCTCATGACGTTGGCAGCGATCTCGCGCTCGGCAAACTCGCGCACACTCTTCTTCAGATGCAGGTGTTCTTCGTTCAATAGGAAATCCAAGTGTCCTCCGGTCAGGCAGCCGTCTCGCCGCGCCCCAATTCGCACGCAGTTCCGCTGCGAAACATTTGATTAAAGCACAACAAAGCAGGGAGTGAAAGTTACTGCGTGTGGGAAAAAACAAAATCGCGGAAAGGGGCACTTTTACTGGCCTTGCGAGCGTTCCTGCGCCAGAAACCAACCGACCGATTGGTCGCGAGCGGAGGTCGTTTCAGGCGGATTTCTTATCCCCCGCTCCGAGAATCTTGGGCGCCATCCACAACGGCGCTACGAACACATGGGCAGGATTGGTAAGGAATGCGGGCGCTGCTCCATGACGAAAAACACCTGGCGACAGCCGCCCCGGCAGTTCCCGCTCACGGTGAACTCATCGCGTTCGGGGTTAAACTGTCGCTTCCGCCACCGAGATAAATCGCTCGAACACTTCATTGGAGAGGAGCCGGCCGCGATCTGTAAGCCGAATCACATCTTCTTGCCGCTGCATCAAGCCCGAATTCAGGAAGTCAGCAATGGGCTGGGAAAAACCGTGAATCGCGTCGGGGCCAAACTCCGCCGAGACTTGATGCAAGTCCACGCCGCACGTCAGCCGTAGGCCCAGGAAGAACCTTTCCTCTAATGCCGCCGCACGTGAGACCGAAGCGCGCTTTAGAGAACCGCCGGCAACGTAATCTTCGAGCGAATCTGGAGTCGAAAAACGCACCGCCTCGACCTCTGTGCCACAGCGGCTAAAGCCTTGCTCCTGGCTGTTCCATTTCTGGTTCGCCTCCAGCATGGAATGCGCATCCACGCCGAAGCCCAGATAGGGCTGGCGAATCCAATATTTCAAATTATGGCGCGATTCGTAGCCGCTCCGGGCGAAGTTCGAGATCTCATACTGTCGAACTCCCGCCGCATTCAGCATTTCGCAGGCCATGAGGTACAAATCCGTCGTGAGATCTTCGTCGGGAGCAAAATGGGCATGATATCTTGCCCCGCCCGCAATCAGTTCGCGGCCGAGGCGGGAATCCTGGTCCACTTCGAGCATGTAGACGCTGGCGTGCGGTGCCTGGCTGGCAATAATCTGTTCCAGCGAAGTCTTCCAGCTCTCGGCAGTCTGATGCGGCAACCCGGCGATGAGATCGATATTGATGTTCGCAATTCCGGCAACACGCAGGCGGGCAATGTCATCCAGCACCGTCGTCCGATTGTGCAGGCGCCCGACCGACGCTGCCTCCTGGTCCACGAACGACTGCACTCCCAGGCTGATACGGTTCACGCCACAGTTTTGCAAGCTCTCAAGGACTTGCGAGCTCAGCGTGCCGGGAGCGCATTCCACGGTGACTTCAGCGCTTGGGCGCACATTGAAATTTTGCGAAATGGTGACAAACAGCCGCTTCAACTGGGTTATATCGAGTATGGTGGGAGTTCCTCCGCCCAGGTAAAGCGAATCGACCGCACGCTCGAAGCATCCGCCCATTTGTTCCGCCGTCGCAGAAGCGTGCTCGATGTCTTCGCAGACGCGATCCACGTAGCGCTGGAATACGGCGCGGGAAAAGACATCCGACGCAAAATTGCAATAGCTGCACTTAGTACGGCAGAACGGCACCGAGATGTACAAGCCCAGGGGCATTGTGCAACGATTATCCCACTTTGCGGGAACAGGGTGAGTAAATCTGGCATTTGAATTAGATTCCGAGAGGCGGGATTTCCTGGTACAACGCAGATGTTGTAGAGTTGCACGGACTGTTTCGGCTCCGCTGGCCTTCGCAAGCGAAAGCAACGGTTGCGCTTTGGATCCAAAGATATTAAGAGTTGCGGAGGTTTTGCATCTCAACCAAATTGTCATTCCGAGCGCAGCGAGGAATCTGCAGTTGCTCGAAATGACAATGTGTTTGCTGCATCGCTTGACAACATCATGCAATTCTCAGTAGGACCAGGACAAAGACGCTAGGAAAATATGCTTCCGCGCGTAGTCATCACCGGAATCGGCGTAGTCAGTCCGAACGGCATCGGCAAAGAGGCCTTCTGCCATGCTGTTCTCGCCGGCAAATCCGGGGTGAAGCGCATTTCGCGCTTTGATCCATCCGCGCTGCCGGTGCACATTGCCGGCGAAATTCCCGAGTTTGACGAACTCGCCTGGGTGGACGCTCGCGAGCGCAAGCACGTTTCCCGCGTTGTGCCGTTGGCCCTGGCCGCCTCAACCGAAGCCATCCGGGACGCTGCTCTCGAGCCTGCGGCACTGTCCATGCAAGAAAAGCGCGAGATCGGCGTGATCCTGGGCACGGGCGGCGGCGCGCAAGAATTCTCCGAAGAGCAGTACCGGCTCTGGCATTCCGGTCACGTGAAGCAAGTCAGCCTGTTCTGCATTCCCAGCGGCACCATGGGTACGATTCCCAGCGAAATCAGCATGCGTTTCGGCTTTCGCGGCTACAGTCATGTGGTCACCGCGGGCTGCACGTCCTCGACCGATGCGATTGGTTACGCGTACCAACATATCCAAGCCGGAGTGCAGCCGATGTTTCTGGTGGGCGGCGTGGACGCACCGATCACGCCCGGTATCATCAAGGGCTACACCATGCTGCGCGCGCTCACTCAATCGTGGAACCATGCACCCGAGCGCGCCTCGCGCCCATTTTCTGCAGACCGCGATGGTTTTGTGCTCGCCGAAGGCTCCTGGATGTTTATCCTTGAAAACTACGAGCACGCCCGCACCCGCGCGGTCCGCATCTACGCTGAAATCGCGGGGTACGCGTCCACCTGCGAGGCATTTCACCGCGTCCGCATGAGTGACTCGCCGGAAGAACCCGCACGTGCGATTACTTTGGCGCTGGAAGAGTCCGCCATTGGGCCGCAAGACGTCCACTACGTGAACCTGCATGGGACTTCCACCGAAATGAACGACCGGGTGGAGACACGGGCTCTAAAGCTTGCCCTCGGCAAACATGCAGAGCGAATTCCAATGTCCGGGCTGAAGTCGCAGATCGGGCACGCGCAGGGCGCTTGCGGCTCGGCTGGTTTGGCTGCGACGCTGATCGCGATGGAACACGGAACGATTCCGCCCACGATCAATCTTGATCAGCCCGATCCCGAGTGCGACCTGGATTACGTTCCCGACGTCGGACGCCAAGCTCAGATCGAACATGCCATCTGCAACTGCGTAGGATTTGGGTCAAAGAACTCGGCGCTGGTGCTGCGAAAGATCGCATAGGCATGACCCAACCCCTTCTTTGTCATTCCGAGGAGCGAAGCGACGAGGAATCTGGGTTACGTCGGCCACGATCAAAACCTAGATCCCTCGCTCTGCTCGGGATGACAGATGCTTGTGGTTTTCCGACATAAGCCGCACACCCGGATCCCAAAACCTTTTTCATCTTCTCCGCTTCCCGCCCCATCTATTTAGGGTATCTTTAGACGTTAGTCCATGGCGTCCCACCAGGAAGAAGAAGTCTTAGGTAAAGCGTACGACAGCCGGCTGATGAAGCGGCTGCTCAGGTACCTGCGCCCCTATAAGTGGCAGGTGGCGATAGCCCTCGGCTCGATCGTGCTCAAGGCCGGCGCCGACGTGCTCGGACCCTACCTCACAAAGATCGCCATTGACCGATATTTGGTGAGAGTTCCGGGGCTGCGTTCTCCGTTTGATTCCTTCCTCAGCAGCCAGCCTCTGGTGGGCATTGCCCAGATCGCGGCGATCTATGTTGGGCTGCTGGTGTTCAGCTTTCTGCTCGAGTACCTGCAGACTTACTTCATGCAGTGGACCGGACAGAAGGCAATGTTCGATATGCGCGCCCAGATTTTCCGCCACCTGCAGCGAATGCATATTGGCTTCTACGACAAGAATCCCGTGGGCCGCCTGGTCACTCGCGTCACGACCGATGTGGACGCGGTCAACGAAATGTTCACTTCGGGCGTGGTTTCTATCTTCGAAGATATCTTCGTGCTGGCCGGCATTGTAGCCATCATGCTGCGCATGAACTGGAAACTTGGCCTGATCACGTTTGCCGTGTTGCCCCTGATCGGTATTGCCACCAAGATTTTCCGCGACAAGGTGCGTGATTCCTATCGCCGCATACGCACGGCCATCGCCCGGATCAACGCTTATCTGCAGGAGCACGTGAGCGGCATGGTCGTGCTTCAACTCTTCAATCGGGAGCAACGAGCTTTTGACAAGTTTTCCGAAGTGAACGCCGTCCACATGGACGCGTTCAAAGACGCGATCATGGCGCATGCTGTTTATTACCCGGTGGTGGAAATTCTTTCGGCGACAGCGATTGCGTGTGTGATCTGGTTCGGCGGCAACGACGTCATACGCGGCACAGCCACGCTCGGTGTTCTGGTCGCGTTTATGCAGTATGCGCAGCGGTTCTTCCGGCCGATTCAGGACCTGAGCGAAAAATACAATATTCTGCAGTCGGCCATGGCCTCCAGCGAACGTATTTTCAAGCTGCTCGACACGCCGGTCGAAATTACATCGCCGGCGGCCACCAAGAGCCCGGAGGGGCCCGGCCGGATCGAATTCCAGCATGTGTGGTTCGCGTACCGAAGCATTCCGGTGGAAGCGGCCGACTCTTCGAGTCGGACTGGACCCTTCGACTTCGCTCAGGGCAGGCTTGCTCGGGCGACCGTTCCCACGCAGGCGACGCCCGAGCTAGATTGGGTGCTCCGCGATGTCAGCTTCGCCATCGAACCTGGCCAAACCGTGGCTATCGTGGGCCACACCGGAGCGGGCAAGACTACGATTATCTCGCTCCTCATGCGCTTTTACGATGTGCAGAAAGGCGCGATCAAAATCGACGGAGTCGACGTCAAGGAGATGGACCTCTCCGACCTTCGCCGCCGCTTCGGGGTCGTGCTGCAGGATCCGTTCCTTTTCACCGGAACAGTGGAAGGCAACATCCGCCTGGGAACTGATTGGATAGAAGATGAGGACGTGCAAAAGGCTGCCGAAGATGTGAACCTTGCGGACTTCATTCGCAGCTTGCCGCTGGGTTTTAAGGAAGAAGTCCGCGAGCGCGGCAGTACGCTCTCCACTGGCCAGAAACAGCTCATCTCGTTTGCCCGCGCCTTGGCGCACGAACCCAAAATCCTGGTCCTCGACGAAGCTACCTCCAGCGTGGATACCGAAACCGAATTCCGCGTGCGCGATGCCTTGAGCCGCATGGTCGAAGGCCGCACCTCGGTGGTAATCGCGCACCGGCTTTCGACCGTGCAGCGCGCGGACAAGATCATTGTGATGCATAAAGGACAGGTCCGCGAAATGGGCACGCACCAGGAACTGCTCGCCCAGCGCGGGATTTACTACAAGTTGTATCAACTGCAATACAAAGATCAGGAAATTCCGACGGGCCCGCAGGTCACCGCTAACGCGGACGACTAAGCGCACGTCCTGGGCAGGGTCCTGTGCTCAGTGCCCTACGCTTACAATGTCCTGTGTGCGAATCCTGATCTCGGCCGGTGAAGCCTCTGGCGAAATGTATGGTGCGCAGCTGATCGAGGCTCTCCGCCGCCGAGATCCCTCGCTTGAATTCTTCGGCGCGGGCGGCGACCGCATGCGCGCCGCCGGATGCGACACTGTCGTGGACGCCAAGGATCTTTCGGTAGTGGGAATCACGGAAATTCTCAGCCATCTTCCGAAAATTTACGGCCTGTTTCATAAACTGATCGCCGAAGCCGACAGACGCCGTCCCGACCTCGCCATCGTGATAGATTCCCCTGCGTTCCACTGGCGTGTGGCACGCCAGATGCACAAGCGGGGCATTCCGGTCATGTACTACGTCTGCCCTCAGTTCTGGGCATGGCGGCAAGGAAGGGTGCGGCTGCTGCGTAAATACATCACCAAGGCGCTGGTGATTTTCCCCTTCGAAGAGAAGTTCTACCGGGAACGCGGCGTGGACGCGACGTTCGTCGGCCACCCGCTCGCCGACCTTCCTAGCCCAGCAATCGAACGCACGGAGTATGCCGCCCAGCACGCACTCGAGGCCGCCAAAACCTGGATCACGCTTATGCCCGGCAGCCGCGTGAAAGAAGTGCGGATGAATCTGCCCACGATTCTGGAGTCGGCTTCGAGGCTGGGCTCGGACTACGAATTCCTGCTGCCGGTCGCGTCCACACTCGATCGCAGCTTTCTGGAAAGACTGATTGGCAACCGCTATCCGATCCGCCTGGTGAGCGAGGCTCTGCCTGCATTGGCGCACTCTCGAGCCGGAATCATAGCCAGCGGCACCGCGACGGTGGAGGCAGCGATGATGGGAACACCCTTTGTGATGGTGTATCGCGTCACGCCCCTGACGTACTTTCTGGGACGGCCTCGCGTTAAAGTACCGCATTTTGCCATGGTCAACCTCATCGCAGGCAAAGAGGTTGTGCCCGAGTTGGTGCAGAACGATTTCACTTCCGAAAATGTGGTCGCACGGGTGAACGAAATCATCCCAGACGGCCCGATCCGCGACAAGATGGCCGAGGGTTTGGCTCAGGTGCAAACCCTCCTCCGTGGCTCGAACCCCGGGGGATTTCACGCCGCCGAGCGGGCAGCGGACGCAATCCTGGCGCTGCTGTAGTAGAGACGCAGATTGCTAAGTCCCCAGCCGTGTAATGAGATGGGGAAGACGTAGGAAGCTACGTCACTATAGTGGCTGTTCTCAAGGAAAAAACCATCTAACCCTTGTCCTGCCAGCATCTTTTGCGTAACAATCTTCATCGTACAGATCAGAGCATTTTCTAGGAGATTTTCCTTAATGTCCTTTCAACCTCGGCGCCAGCGTCGGGCGCTCACAGCGTCTTGCGCCTTCTTGGTCTTGTCAGCCTTATCACCTGCCTGGGCAGCCGAAAAGACACGGCTGCGGGTGGACGACTATCAAATTGACGCGGAACTCACTCCGCACAGCCATAAAATCTCCGCCCGCGCCAAAGTAAAGTTCACTGCAGAGGACAACGTCAACGTCGCCACTTTCGAATTGCACAACGATTTGCGGGTGACCAAGGTGACCGATGAGGCCGGCAAATCCCTCTCAGCCGAGCGCGTCACACAGGATTCCACCGTGCGCGTGGCGCTGCCGGCGACCCTTAACAAAGACAACTCAGCGACGTTGACCTTCGAATACGATGGCACGCTGGACTCCGCCGACAACAGCCCCGTGCAGGGACTCAAGGTAGCTTCGATCGGTGACGATACCAGCTACCTGCTCTACGCGGGGCGCTGGTTTCCGGTGAATGCCTACGGCACTAACCGCTTCACAGCGACCATCAACGTCACTGTGCCCGCACACATGGTAGTCATCGGAAGCGGGAAGGAGAGTGTCAGTGACACTCCTCCTTCGAAGAAGGCGCCGGCTGGCGCATTGGCAACCAAGACTTACACCTTCGTTTGGGACAAGCCGAGTTTTCCCGGGAATATCGTTGCGGGGTCCTTCCAGGAGTTCAAGAGTGACGAAGCCGGGGTCGATCTGCACGTCTTCTTCAAGCCGGTTCATCAGAACCTGGGTGCAATGTACGCCGAAACCGCGCTCAAAGAATTCACTTACTACGTGACTCTCTACGGTCCAGCGCCGTCCACGACCCTGCGAGTGGTCGAGATTCCTGATGACACTGTACCTGCGGCGTGGGCTCCGGAAGTGGCTGCCATCGCGAGCCGCGCTGTGACGGACAAGGTCAATTATCGTCTGCTGGCAAACACCGTCGCCCACCAGTGGTGGGGAGCCTCGGTCAGTCCCGAATCTCTGGATGACTGGTGGTTGTGCGATGGCTTTGCCCGCTACTCCGAAGCGCGCTATGTGGAGAATGCCGCCGGGACCGCCGGTCTGGAAGAGGTTGTCAAAGACATGTCAGTCGGGGCACTGGCCTACGACACCGTTCCCCTTGCGACCATCGGCAAGCTGGATATGTTCTCGCCCGAATTCCAGTCCCTGGCCACCGACAAGGGTGCGATGATTCTGCACATGCTGCGCTGGGTCGAGGGCGACCAGAAGTTCGACCACACAATGCGGACGTTTGCCGCAAAGTATGCAGGGAAGTCCGCGTCCCTGGACGATTTTCGCGAGATTGCCGAACAGGACTATGGCGATAAGCTCACATGGTTTTTCACCCAGTGGCTCGATTCCACGGGCGCTCCCGAATTCAAGACCAAGTACACGGTTTACCGCCTGGGAAATAACAAGGGCTTCCGCGTGGTCGGCCAGATTACCCAGGATCTTGATTTGTTCCGCATGCCGGTAGAACTGAGAATTGACACAGACGGCAAAACCGAAGAAAAACGCATTGAAGTCGTGGGTACGGAGTCGCCGTTCACGGTAGAAACCTTCGGCAAGCCGCGCCGGATTTCCATTGATCCCGACAACCGCGTGCTGAGGAATTCTGCCGACATAAAGTTGCGCGCTTCCATCCAGCGAGGACAGGCGCTCGTGCAGCAGGGCGACATGGCGGGGGCGCTGGCAGAATTCAACAAGGCGATTGAAGTCAACAAGAACAGTTCTCTGGCGCATTATCGTATTGCTGAGGTGTTTTTCCTGCAGAAGAACTATCAGGCTTCGGCGAATGCCTACCGGGAAGCCCTGAATGGCGACGGCGATCCACGCTGGACCGAGGTTTGGAGTCACATTCAGCTAGGCAAGATTTTCGATATCACCGGACAACGCGAGCGCGCCACCAATGAGTACCGCCAGGCCCTGCAAACCAACGACAATACCCAAGGCGCACTGGAGGAAGCTCGCAAGTATATGCAGAAACCCTTTGAGCAGGCGAAGAGCAAGTAGGGGGGTCAGGGGTCAGGGGTCAGGGGTCAGGGGTCAGGGGTCAGGGGTCAGGGGTCAGGGGTCAGGGGTCAGGGGTCAGGGGTCAGGGGTCAGGGGTCAGGGGTCAGGGGTCAGGGGTCAGTCAATACGCCCAACGCAGCAGAGTCGCTCCCACGGTGAATCCTGCGCCCACCGATGCCAGCAGTACCAGGCTTCCCTTCTTCAACTTTCCTTCCTGAAGCGCCGTTTCCATGGCTAACGGAATGGTGGCGGCGGTCGTGTTTCCATAGCGCTCGATGTTGATGATTACGCTTTCTGGCCGCAGTCCTAACCGGTCACCGGTCGCGGTGATGATGCGCTTATTGGCTTGGTGCGGAATAAAGGCGTCAACGTCACTGCCCTTCAGTCCATTTCGTTGCAGGATTTTGCCGCAGACCTCCGCCATCTTGCGCACGGCATATTTAAATACCGCCTGGCCGTCCTGGTGGACGTAGTGCATCTTCTGATCCACCGTCTCGTGGCTCGCAGGATTGAGGCTGCCCCCACCGGGCATGTACAGCGAACATCCTCCAGAGCCATCCACTTCATGCAGGAAATCGATCATTCCCAGCGAATCATCGTCCGCCGGTTCCACAATCACGGCGCCTGCTCCATCCCCGAAAATGATGCAGGTCGCGCGGTCGGTATAGTCAATGATCGAAGACATGACATCGGCGCCAATGACCAGGACCTTCTTGTGAGCGCCAGTCGCGACAAATTGTGCCCCGGCCTGGAGCGCATAGACGAACGCCGAACATGCAGCCGAAACATCGAACCCCCAAACGCCCTTCGCTCCCAACTTGTGCTGCACCAGGCAGGCGGTGGAAGGAAAAAACATATCCGGGGTCACCGTACCTACCACGATGGCTTCGATATCGCTCGGCGCCAGACCGCGCTCAGCCAACGCCCTCTTGGCCGCTTCCACGCCAAGATCGCTGGTGGCTAGGCCCTTGTCAACGATATGCCGCTCACGAATCCCGGTGCGTTCCAGTATCCATTGATCGGTGGTTTCCACCATTTTTTCCAGGTCGGCGTTGGTCAACAACCGGGGCGGGACATAGGTTCCAAGAGCGCTGATTTTAGCGCGCACAAGTTGGCTCACTCGATGAGTTCTCCCGTTGGAATATGAAACGCCTATTTTGACGCACACAACCGTCAATGTCCAACCGGAAGATGTTCTTATGGCGCTGTCTCGGGCTCTTCTGCGGCTTCAGCGAAATCAGCGGCTAGCCTTCACCGCAAAGAGCACGGAGAACTTCGGTGCAGGGACCGCGCAGATGGAACATCCGAAAACTCAAGATCAAAAGCCAGGCACCGGTGACCCACTGCACACGTAAGAGCCCGTTACCGTTGCTTCCTTCCGGACCTGGCGGGGTTGGCGGGAAGACGTCGCGCGGGACCGATGCCTGACATTTCGATTCTAACATTCAAGCAGAAAGTAGTCGGAAGTCGGGAGCCAGAAGTCAACTCAGAGCCTCGACGCCCTATTATTGCTCATCCAGTCCCTGACTCCCACTTTCTGACTCCTGACTACTGACTCCTGACTACTGACTACTTAACTATAGTTCTCTTCCCTTCTGCGCCGGAATAGCCAACAATAGATGCATCCATGCTCCCTGCCGGTCGCCCACAATCCGAGACGATTTCCTTACCGGTGGCGGTTGAGCGCTACTTCGAAGTCGCGCTCTATTTGCTGGTGCTGACCGGCTTCGGAACCCTGGCCTCGACCGGAGGATTGGACACGCCCACAGTTGTGTTCGTTGGCGCGGCTCTTCTGTTCCGCGGATACATTCTGGCCACGCGCCGCAGTGTGCTCATTCCCGAAACCTGGACCACCATCGTTACACTCGCTTACGTCGCGTTCTATCTTGCCGATTACCTCCTGATCTCGCGGGCTTTTCTCAATGCCACCGTACACCTGGTGCTATTTGTGCTGGTGGTGCGAGTATTTTCGACCCGGCGTGACCGCGATTATTACTTTCTTGCGGTGATCGCGTTTCTGATGGTGCTTGCCGCCTCCGTGCTCACCGTGGACAGCACGTTTCTGCTGGCATTTGCTGGATTCATGCTGATGGCGGTGGCCACGTTCATCCTGATGGAAATGCGACGCGCGTCCGCCCAGGCCACAATTCGATCCAACCCCTCGAACGATGAACAGGCTCACCGGCGCATGGGTATTTCCCTCGCCAGCGCCGCGCCCGCGCTGGCGCTGTTCATCTTGTTGGGAGCAGCGCTAATTTTCTTCTTGCTTCCCCGCGTGTCCAGCGGTTATCTCAGCGCGTATGCCCCCGGCGGCGAAATGGCCACTGGTTTCAGTGACCGGGTGCAACTCGGCCGGATTGGCGAGATCCAGCAGGCTCACTCGCTAGTGATGCACATCCGCATTGACGATGATCCACGCGGCGCTTTCGATTTGAAATGGCGCGGAGTCACACTCAACGTCTTCGATGGCAGAGCCTGGTTCAACCCGCACGAACGGCGACTTGTACCCCGCTCGCCGGACGGCCTTGTTTTCTCTTCTCCGAATCCAACCGGGGAAACGCACCGGGGCGGGTCAAGTGGTTCAGTCGTCCACTATCGGGTGCTGATGGAGCCTGTGTCCAGCAATGTGTTTTTCCTGGCGCCCACGCCAAGTACCCTGGAGGGCGAATATAGTACGGTGGCCATGGATGGCGGTGGCGCCGTCTTCGACCTCGACCCCGAACATCCCATCACGAGCTACCAGGCGACCTCCGACATAGCTCAACCGAACGCCGCCGGGTTGCGCACCGCCTCGGATGTTTACCCGGCCGATATCCTGTTGAACTATTTGCAATTGCCAAGGCTGGATCCTCGCATCCAGCCAATGGCGGAGCAAGTTACAGCTTCCGCGCACAATAATTACGACAAGGCGCTGGCCATCGAGGCCTATCTGCGCACGAAGTTCGGATACACGCTGCAGCTTCCCCGCACCATTCCTCGCGATCCGCTGGCTAATTTCCTGTTCGAGCGCAAGCAGGGACACTGCGAGTATTTTGCGTCCTCCATGGCGGTGATGCTGCGCACGCTGCAAATTCCTGCGCGCGTGGTGAATGGCTTTCGTACCGGGGAGTTCAACGATCTCACGTCCCAGTACCTGGTTCTGGCCAGCAATGCGCACTCCTGGGTGGAAGCTTATTTCCCGGGCTATGGATGGATCAGTTTTGATCCCACTCCCGCCGCGCCGCCGCAGATTCGCACCGGCTGGAGCCGCGCAATGTTATATGTGGATGCCTTGGCATCATTCTGGCGAGAATGGGTTGTTAACTACGACGCCGGCCATCAGTACAGCCTGAGCCGGGAGGCCACGCGCAACAGTCTGGAATGGCTGCAGCGCTTGCGCAACAGGGCACGCCGGAACTACGAGGCATTGGTGATGGACGCTCGGCGGACGCAACAGACCGTGTCTGCTGCGCCTGTCCGTTGGAGCGTCGCGGGGGCCATCGTCACCTTGCTGCTTCTTCTTGGAGCGAACGCAAGACGGTTATGGCGGACGCTGCAGCGGCGTCAATTGGCCGCTCATCCAGAAAAGTCTCCACGGGCGGCTGCAACCATCTGGTATGGCCGCATGGCCCGTACGCTCGCGAGGCATGGCTGGCATAAGCTGCCGGCACAGACGCCAGAGGAGTTTGTCACTCGCATCTCGGATGAAGCGGTGCGCCAGCGCGTTACGCAGTTTACCCAGCTTTACGAGCGTGCCCGTTTCGGCGACTCGCCAGAAGATGCCTGCCGCCTGGCGGCACTCTACGAAGAAATCTCGGAAGCGATTCGCAGGTAAGGGTCGATGCGCGTGTTTAGCTTTTTAGCGACCTCCGCGTAGATGTCCGCTGCGCGCGCTCCGCGATTAAGGGCTTCCATCGCAGAGTTCGCAAAACAATCGCGCTGACCACGCAGAGCGAAGCGCCGCGGACTTCTATAGCGGCCGGCCGCGGGCTTCCACGTCTGAATGCTAGAATTAGGAAGATCGCATGCCCGCCCCGAACGCTACAGCAACCATCGAGAACGAAGCTAGTCCCACCGATCAGCGGGCTTCCGCGCTGAAGGTCGGCTTCGTTAGCCTTGGATGCCCCAAGAATCTCGTTGATAGCGAAGTTATGATGGGCATGCTGGCGCAGGCGGGAGCTGAGTTGACCCCGCGCGCTGAAGACGCCGACGTCATCGTGGTCAACACCTGCTCGTTCATCGCCAGCGCCCAGCAGGAATCGGTGAACACGATCCTGGAGATGGCGCGACACAAAAGCCGCGGACGGGCGCAGAAGTTGGTGGTCGCCGGCTGCCTGGTCGAGCGCTTCCGTGACGAAATTCGCAAGAACATTCCGGAAGTTGATGCGGTCGTAGGTACGGGCGAATTGGAAAACATTCTGGCAGCAGCCGGAGTCGCATCCGCTTCCGCCGAAGATTCGCCGTTCCACATCCTCACGTCGCGGCCCGAGGGTGATGCGCGCGGAGCCCAAGGCCGTTTTTCCCGCGAGTCGTGGGATGGCGCTATCGCCGATCTGCCCAACTATCTCTACGACGAGGCGACGCCTCGGGTGCTCGCCACGCCACGTTACACCGCATACATCAAGATCGCAGAAGGATGCGACCATCCCTGCAGCTTTTGCATTATTCCGCAGTTGCGTGGCAAATTTCGCTCCCGGAGATTTGAGTCCGTTGTCGCCGAGGCGGAACGCCTTGCCCGCGCGGGAGTACGTGAGATCACGCTGATCGGCCAGGACACCACCTGCTACGGCGAAGATTTCGGCTTGAAAGATGGACTGGCGCTGCTGCTCGAAAAACTGGCCGGCATCGAAGATCTGCGGTGGATTCGTTTCCTTTACGCCTATCCCAACAAAATCACAGGACGTCTACTCGAAACCATCGCGGCCCACGACAAGATTTGCTCCTACATGGATGTGCCGCTGCAGCACGCGTCGCCAGCAGTGTTGAAACGCATGAAACGTGGTGGAGGCGCTGACGTTTTCCTGCGCTCGATTGAAAAGATACGTCGAATGATTCCAGGCGTGACCCTGCGAACATCGTTCATCGTTGGATTTCCCGGAGAGACCGAGACCGAATTCGAAGAACTTTGCCAGTTTGTTCGTGAGTCGGAATTCGACTGGATGGGCGCGTTCGGCTATTCCGATCAGCAGGGCGCAGGCGCTTTCTCCCTGGCGAAGAAAGTCCCTGCCCGCCAGATCGAGCATCGCCGCAAGCACCTGATGCAGATCCAGCGCCGGATCAGCAAGAAGAAAAAGAAGTTGCTGCTGGGCCAAGAAGTTCAACTGCTGCTGGAAGGAACATCCGAAGAAAGCGATCTGCTGCTCGAAGGGCGTACCGCAATGCACGCCCCAGAGATCGACGGCAAAGTGTTTGTGAACGACATTCCTGAAGGAATGCAGCCGCAACCCGGCGAGTTCTACCGCTGCCAGATTACCGAAGCCCACGATTACGACCTGGTTGCCCGGATTCTTTAGAGTAAAGATCGTCCAGTGCTCTTATGGCTCGCAAGCGCGCTCTGAACCTGCGGTGTCCCACCTGCAAGAAGCCGGTGAAAAGCAAAGATCCGGAATTCCCCTTTTGCAGCGAGCGCTGCCGCCTGATCGATCTGGGCAAATGGGCCAGTGGCGGACATGTGATTTCGTCTCCTGTGAGGGACACCAGTGACGCCATCAACGAGGAGATTCCGGGGGATGCGGAGAAGAAGACGTAGTGGGCAGGAGGCTCACACGACAGCTGCTGAGGACGGTGGCGCTACTGAGCGATGACTGATTCTGACCATGTTTGCGACCGTAGCGCCGACGTCGCGCCGGCTGTCTCGGCAAAGCCGAACCCTCGCGCCACGCGGTGGGCCACGATCGTGGCCACTTTTTTCGGCGTCGGACGCCTCCGTCCTGGGCCGGGAAGCTGGGGTTCGGCGGCTACGGTCCTGCTGTGGTGGCTTTTGACCCGGTGGATCACGCCAAGTTGGCAGCCTGTCACTGCGGTGTTGCTGGCGGCTTTGGCGATACTCGTCGGAATTCCTGCGGCCACCCGAGTAGCTCGTGCGGCCGCTCTGAAAGACCCGCAGTTCGTCGTGATTGACGAAGTCGCCGGCCAACTCATCACTCTGATCGCCGTCCCGGTCTCATGGAAATCTCTGTTGCTGGGCTTTATACTTTTCCGGGGATTCGATATCGTGAAGCCGCCCCCGGTGCGGCTCCTTGAGCAACTTCCGGAGGGAACGGGCATCGTAATTGATGACGTGGGAGCGGGGCTTTATGCTTTGCTGATCATGCAGGTCCTGCTGCATTTCGGATTTTTGCCTCGATAGGTTCGAGCAAACGCGAGAAAGTTGAAGTCCATGGGAATTTCTGACCGCTTGCTGGGCAAGAAGAACGTCAACGGAAAGCCGCACATCGAAGCTGTGGTTCCGAGTGCTGCATTGCCGGGTGGCGAGGTTCGCATCTCGGGCCGCGACTTGCGTCCCTCGGACCTGCGAAGGCCCCGGGTTCGGTTTGGCGAAGTTGAAGGCGCAGTGGTCATAAGTTCTGACGAATTCCTGGTGGCTCGCGTGCCGTCGGGGGCATCTTCAGGGCCCATTGTCGTTTCTACTAACGGGCATTCCAGCAACCCCCATCAAATAAAAGTTGCCGTCACCATTGCAGAGAATTTGCACCCGGTCACCAATCCCGCTCTCGACGCGGAGGGCAACATTTTCGTCAGTTTCTCCGGGTCTCGCGGGCAGAAGGTTCCAGTCTCCATCTTCAAGATCGATACCAACTACTCCGTCACACCGTTTCTTGCGGATTTGATGAACGCTACTTCGATTGCCTTCGATCGAGGCGGCGAGATGTACGTTTCCTCGCGTTTCGATGGCACTGTTTACCGTGTGGCTCCCAACGGAACCATGACCTCCTATGCCGAGGGCATGGGAATCGCGACTGGCATCGCTTTCGACCGCAACGGGAATCTCTACGTGGGCGACCGCAGCGGCACAATTTTTAAGATCGGTGACGACCGTCAGATTTTTGTGTTCGCCACGATCGAACCCAGCGTTTCTGCGTATCATCTTGCTTTCGGTCCCCATGGCGATCTGTTCGTGACTGGACCGACCACCTCCAGCTTCGATTCCGTGTACAAGATCGACCCGCAAGGTAACGTTTCGAACTTCTATCGTGGCCTTGGACGCCCCCAGGGGATGGCTTTCGATGTGGAAGGCAATCTCTACGTGGCTGCTTCAATTTCCGGCAAACGCGGCATCGTCAAGATTACCGCGACCGGCCAGGCGTCGTTGGAGGTCGCGGGCGCTGGTCTCGTGGGTCTGGCCTTCGCACCGGGCCGCTCGGTCGTTCTGGCCACCAACAACGCTGTGCATCATCTCGCCTGGAATATCCAGGGATTGCCGCTGGTCGAGGAGCCAGGAATTAGGAATTAGGATTCAGCATTCGACTTTCTGCCCGTCCGTAACATTCGTGGCTGATCTGTTCGTAGGGTTTCTCCGCGTCTCCTGTTTCCTCCGCGGTTTTCATTTAAACTCTTCCTCGTGAACGCCGAGATCGTCGCCATAGGCTCGGAGCTACTGACTCCGTTCCGCCAGGATACGAATTCGCTTTATCTCACCGAGAAGCTCAACCAGCTTGGCGTTGAAGTGGTTTTCAAGACCGTTGTCGGTGATCGTCGCGAGCATCTAACCGAGGCGGCATCGCAAGCGCTGTCACGCGCGGATATCGTCATCTTTATGGGTGGCCTCGGACCGACGGAGGATGACCTGACGCGCGAAGCCGTGGCCGATGCCTTGGGTCTGCAACTGCGACGCGATCCGGAGATTGTGGCCAGCCTGGAGCGCCGGTTCGCCGCCCACGGCTGGAAAATGGCGCCCAACAACATCAAGCAGGGGGACGTTATTGCAGGAGCAACGGTGTTGCCCAATGCCAACGGCAGCGCGCCAGGGCAATGGATCAGCGGGAAATATGAAGCCCGGGAAAGGATTGTGATCCTGCTTCCCGGCCCGCCACATGAATTGAAGGCTTTGTTCGAAGAGCAATGCATGGATCGCCTGCGCGCCAAGCTGCCGCTGCAGTTCATCGCCACCCGCGAATTGAAAATCACGGGGCTGGGCGAGTCCGCCTGTGATGCCCGGGTTGCCCCCATTTATCAGCGCTACAGCGATGTGCAGACTACCATCCTGGCTGGAGCTGGCGAAATTCAGTTGCACCTCAAGACGCGGGCCGCCTCTCTCGACTTCGCCCAGAAGCGAGTTGACGAACTGGTTGCGGAAATCGAAGAAGAGCTCGGCGACCTGGTTTTTTCCGATAACGGAGACTCCATGGAGCGGATCGTCGGCTATTATTTGCAGATGCGTGGCGCCACGCTGGCGGCCGCGGAATCATGTACGGGAGGATTGCTCGGAGAGCGCATCACTTCAGTCAGTGGCAGCTCCCGTTACTTTGTCGGCGGGGCTATCGTTTATTCGAACCGATTGAAGACTGCCTTGGCCGGCGTTCCCGCTGAACTGATCGAAAAGCACGGCGCCGTGAGCCGGGAAGTGGCTGCCGCTCTCTCCGAAGGCATCCGCCAACGCTGCGAGGCAACCTTGGGATTGGGGATCACCGGGGTTGCGGGCCCGGACGGTGGCACTGCCGAAAAGCCGGTGGGACTGGTGTTTCACGCCCTGACGAGCGAAACCGGAACCGAAGTTGTGGAGCGCAAGTTTGCCGGCGACCGCAAACGCATCCGCTGGTTCGCCACTCAGCAGGCGCTGGATATGGTGAGAAGGAAACTTATGTAGCCGTTGTTGGCCGCTCGCCGTTGGTCGTTCGCCTTTGGGTTCGCGCCAACGACGCACGACCAAGGACGAACGACGGTTATGCGCATTTTTATCGCTCTCGACATTGACGATGCGGTCCGCCAACGCATTGCCCGCTTTATGGAAGGCGTGAGCGGTTTCGCTCCGGATGCCCGCTGGATCCGTCCCGAATCGCTGCATGGGACGCTCAAATTCATTGGGGAAAAACCTGTCGAGGCGGTGGACGGAATCAAGCGCGCGCTCGCGCTCGTACATGCCGAACCCATGGAAATCACCTTTCGCGGATACGGCTTCTTTCCAACCGCCAAGGCCGCGCGCGTATTCTGGGTGGGAATTGAATCTGGCCCGCAACTGGTCAGTCTGGCCCAAGCGGTGGATGAGGCTACATTCGCGCTTGGGATCCCGAAAGAGGATCATCCGTTCAGCCCACACCTCACATTGGCGCGCGGCGGCGGGCGCTCTGGCGCACCCAGTTGGCGCAAGGGAGACTCGCCGAACAAGAACTTTCAGCGACTACAGGAGAAATTGTCCACAATGCCCACGCCGGAGTTTGGTACCATGGCGGCCCGCGAGTTTTTTCTGTATCAGAGTCAGCTCTCGCGAGGAGGATCGCGTTATACCAAGATTGCACGGTTTACGCTGGAGTAGGTTGACATTTCGCCTGCGCCAAACCAACCACCCATGACAACCTTCCTCACCGCCGCTATTGCCTACTTGCTGGGATCGATTCCGTTCGGATACCTGCTCGTGCGCATTTTTCGTGGCGAGGATGTTCGCAACAGTGGCAGTGGAAATATTGGAGCGACAAATGTTTCCCGCAAGTCGCCGGCATTGGGCTTGCTCACGCTCCTGCTCGATGCCCTTAAGGGATCGGCTGCGGTTCTAGCTGCGCTGGCTCTCAGCCGCCAAGAGTTTCTGCCATGGTCCTATGCACATGTTCCCTGGTATCCGGAGCATTCTTGGACCACTGCGCTCTCGCCGATTGTTGAAACCCGGGTTGCGATCGCCGCCCTGTTTGCTATTCTCGGCCACATGTTTCCGGTATGGCTGAAGTTTCGCGGCGGCAAGGGCGTCGCTACCGGACTGGGATCGTTTCTTCTGATTGCGCCAAAGGCAGTTCTCCTGGCAGCGAGCGTTTTTGTTGTGCTGGTGCTGATCTTTCGCTACATTTCGCTGGGATCGATCATTGCGGTTGCTTCATTTCCCATATTCGCTTGGACAATGCACGAGTGCGAAAACGTATCGACGTCGGTATTCCTGGCGCTGGCCTCTCTTCTTATTATTGCCAAGCATCACGAAAACATTCGCCGGCTGCTTGCTCACAGGGAGCCTCGATTTCAGAGGAGAGGTAGATGAGTGAAATCGCTATCATCGGCGCCGGCGCCTGGGGAACGGGCCTTTCCATCGCTTTGGGACGCAAAGGCGCGCATCAGATACGGCTATGGGCCCACGAAAAGGAAGTTCGTGAATCCATTTCGTCGCGCCGAATCAACGAACTCTTCTTGCCAGCGCAGCCAATTCCCGAATGCGTTTCCGCCACCGGCAGCTTGGAGGAAGCCTTACACGGCGCTGAGATTGTGGTCAGCGTTATGCCTTCGCCGCACTGCCGCCGCCTCTTTCAGGACATGCGCCCGTTTCTAAAGCCCGGCATGCTGTTCGTAAGCGCCACCAAGGGTTTGGAAGAAGGAAGCCTTCTGCGCATCACGCAAGTGATCACCGCGGTGGTTGGATCAGACGGAGGCTTTCAACCGCGCATCGGCGCACTCAGCGGACCGACATTCGCCAAAGAAGTGGCCCGCGGGGATCCCACTGCCATCACCATCGCCTCCGAGGACGCCGGGCTGGCGGAAATTGTCCAGCGCGAGTTCGGCGACCCGCGCTTTCGCGTCTACACCAACAGCGACGTGGCCGGGGTTGAACTTGGCGGAGCTCTGAAGAACATCATCGCGATCGCCGCGGGTGTGTGCGATGGCCTCGGGCTGGGGCACAACTCGATCGCAGCCCTGATCACCCGCGGATTAGCAGAGATCACGCGTTTGGTTGTCGCCGGCGGTGGCCGCCAAGATACCATGTCCGGGCTGGCGGGCCTGGGAGATCTGGTCCTGACCTGCACCGGAGGACTTTCCCGCAACCGCAGCGTGGGAGTGGAGCTGGGCCGCGGCCGCAAGCTTCCCGAGATCATCGCCAGCATGCACGGCATGGTCGCAGAAGGAGTTTTCACTACTCATGCCGCAGTTGAACTCGCCCGCTCCCGCCAGGTCGAGATGCCTATCACCGAGCAGATGGACGCCATTCTGCATCGCGGCAAATCGCCCCGCGACGCGATCCATGACCTGATGACCCGCAGCGCCAAGAGCGAAACCGGACTGTAGCGGTACCGATCTTCGGAAGCACCGGGGCAGATTCACAAGAGCGTTCCTCACCCAGGTTCGCGCCCAAAACCCAACCCCGGGCGCAAACCTGGAGCACCTGGCACCAGGCGCCAAGCATCCGGCTGAATTTTTCATTTCTGCCACGCAGCTATCCGACAACCCGCACGAACCTTCCTATCTCCCGCTCGCTTTCGGTCATTGGCTCGCACTTCTCATCCAGCGCATTGTACTCAGCGGGATGTTGCCCCTGAAATTCGTCATATCCGGCTTGGGACAGCCAGAAATCAAGGGTGACGTAGGTCCGTGCAGACTTCAAGTTATGGATTAACTCTGTGCCTATATACGACTCATGCTGGCTTAACAATCGCGCCCAATCGCCGTCAGACCTGTACACCCTCTCGAAGCGCTTTTCCACGTCCGCCCGGACCCGATACTCCCAGATAATCAGGTATCCCCATTGACCGCGTTCACGGATTGCCATCTTTGCTCCTAGCTCCTGCCTCCCAACTCCTCAGCCCAAGTGTGCCTTGTTACACCCTACCCGCCAATCACTTACCGGATTTCCTTGCCAAACTACCCGAAGGGCACAGCTTTGTGGGGTACTTTCGTAAGGATTCTCGGCTGCAGATTCCAAGTAGAATTTTCCAAGTACTCGACGAATCCCCCGTTTGCAGAAACGGTACTTTAGGACCACTTTGTCGCTGAGATTACCCAAACCCTCGCACCTGCCCATTCTCTACGTCATTCTAAGTGTGCTCGTGCTGATCAGCGTAGTGCCGATGTACTTTTATTCGGCGCAGGTGGAATCCATCAACCGCGACCGCCTGATCACCAACGAAAGGCTGCTACAAAACACGGTTACGCGCTCCCTGGCGGACGACATTTCGCAGCACCAGGAATCCCTGCGCATGATGCAGGCGAATCTGTCTTCGGCCTTGCAGGTAACCAGCGGCGGGGACATCACTTCCGAACATGTGGAGGCGCCCGAGTTGCGCGCCTTGCTGGAGAATTTTGTTTCCTCCTCGGACGATTTGGCCTACGCCACTCTGCTAAATTCGGAGGCCAAGGGTATTTCGGCCGGCCGAATCGCTCCCGACGCCTTCCTGCAGCGCGAATTGGAGCGCGCTTATGCTGCCTCCCGTGAGGGGCGCGTCTATAACGGGCAAGCACTGATGGTGGGCTCGGGCAAGTCCGCTCGTACGGTCATGCTAGTAAGCACTCCCGTGATGTACGCCGGCCACTTCCTGGGCATGATCGGTTCGGTCGTGGATTTGCAGTTCCTGATTCGCCGGCTGCAGGAAGTCAATCGCGGCGGCCTCACTCCCTACGTAGTGGATAGTCAGGGACGCCTGGTCGCCGGCGCCACGCCCGACTATGCCACCGGCCAGGACATGACTAACCTGGAGATCGTAAAGAACTTCGTCGAGGAAGGCAGCAAAGCGCAAATGGTCGCCGCCACTCGAGAATTCAATCTCAATCAAGGTAAGACCAGCATCAAGATGCTTGGCACCTACAGTCCCGTAACCAACCTGGACTGGGCGGTCGTGGTTCAAAAGCCTCGCGCCGAGGCCTACCGCGGAGTGTACGAGATGCAGCGCACGGCCCGGCTTCTCGCCTTGATGGCCATCTTCCTCAGCATCGGAATCGGCGTCTTCGCTGCGCGGCGGATTACGAATCCGTTGGAAGTACTGACTCATTTCAGCCGCGCCATTGCAAGCGGCGACTTTTCGCAGCGCGTGCACGTGAAAAGCCGCACAGAAATCGGCGAACTGGCGGACACATTCAATGTCATGTCTGAGGAACTCGAGCACTTTGTGCTCGACCTCAAACGCGCCGCCACTGAGAACCGCGAGCTGTTCATGGGCTCCATTCAGATGCTGGCGGGCGCGGTCGACGAAAAGGATCCCTATACCCGCGGCCACTCCGACCGCGTCACCCGCTATTCCCTGATGATTGCCCGGGAGATGGGCGTGTCGGAGGATTTCATCGAGATCGTTCGCATCTCTGCCCAGCTGCACGATGTGGGCAAGATTGGAATCGAAGACCGCATCCTCAAGAAGCCGGGCGCACTCACGCCGGAAGAATTTGAAATCATGAAGACGCATACCACCAAAGGCGCCAACATCCTGAGCCCGGTGGCGCAATTGAAGGACATGATTCCGGGCATCGAATTACACCACGAATCGCTCGACGGGCGAGGCTATCCGCATGGCTTGAAGGGCGACCAAATTCCCCTCTTGCCGCGAATCATCGCCGTGGGCGACACATTCGACGCGCTCACCACCAACCGCCCCTATCAGCACGCTCATGACCCCAAGGAAGCGTTGCGCATTATCCACAATCTTTCCGGCAAGCGCCTCGATCCGACCGCCGTGGCCGCTCTGACCGCAATTTACCAGCGAGGCGAGATTCGCATCCAGCGGCCATCCATGCCCGCGCCGCCAATCCCGGTGCCGGCTCCGCCTGCAGCCACGGCAGCGCCAATGGTCGCGGAAGTTCCTGCCGGGACGGTTACGGTGGTCGAAGCCACACGGTTCTAGATGTCCTAAGCATCCCGTCTGCATCCTGTCCTGCCGCTATAATTGCTGATTAGCGCGCGATCCACCCTTATGATTCAGACCCTTTTTGGCAGCCTGGACGAACAACAGAAACCCAGCTTCCTCGAACGCATGAAGGAAGCGGTAACGCGCACGCGGGAGAACCTGAGCGAGCGCATTGAAGAGGTTGTCTCCTTCGGCAAGGAAATCGACCGGGCCACCCTGGACGATCTGGAAGCTACCCTTATCGGCGCCGATCTGGGCAGCACCACGACCCGGGAAGTCCTGAACAAACTGCGCGACAAGGCCGACCGCAAGCAAATCAAGAACGTAGACGAACTCAAGCGCCTGCTAAAAGAAGAATTGCTCGCGATTCTCAACGCGGCCAACTCGCGTCCGGTGCAGAAAGTCGATGGCACGCCGGAGGTTCTCCTCGTGGTTGGCGTCAACGGAACCGGAAAGACGACCACCATCGGCAAGCTGGCGCAGGTATTCCGTTCCCAGGGAAAAACCGTGCTGCTGTGCGCGGCCGACACGTTTCGCGCCGCTGCCATCGAGCAGCTTGAAATCTGGGGAGAGCGCACGGGAACGGAAGTCATACGGACCAAGGCTGGCGGCGACCCCGCAGCGGTGCTGTTCGACGCGTTACAGGCGGCATCGGCGCGCCGTAGCGATTACGTGATCGTGGACACTGCCGGGCGGCTGCACACCAAGACCAACCTGATGGCCGAACTGGAGAAGATGCGGCGCACAGCGCAACGCATCATCCCGGGCGCGCCGCATGAAACGCTGCTGGTCATGGACGCCACCACCGGCCAGAATGGCTTGCAGCAGGCACGGCAGTTTACCGAAGCGGCAGGCGTGACTGGTATCGTGCTCACCAAGCTCGATGGCACGGCTAAGGGCGGAGTTGTGGTCGCCATTTGTCGAGAACTGGGATTGCCGGTACGCTATGTCGGCGTGGGCGAAAAAGCCGGCGATCTGTTGCCGTTTGTGCCGACAGATTTCGTGGACTCGCTGTTCGCGTAAAGGTCCTTTACACGGAGTCACAGAGACAGACAGAGGAATTATGGGAACGCCGAAGAGCCGCAGTAGTTTTCTACAGACATTGAAAGATCTGCTGCAGCGTCTCCGCCGCAAGGCCGAACCGCCCGGGGATCCTTTCGCCGACCGGTTAGTTCCAGTCCGGCGCGGTCCGAAAGGGCGAAGCGGCGCGGCAGTAGCGGAGCCTGAGGAGGATTCTTACCGATCGTTCCCCCCTCGCAACCGATAGCAAATCACTTTGTCTTGCGGTTGCCGACGAATGTTCGCCGAACTGAGCAGCCCGGTGGTTGCCTTTCTCTGGGCCTCCGTGTCTCGATAGTGAAATAATGATTTCACGTGAGCACTTCCCGGGAAGCTGACGAACTTTTTCTTCGCCGCGCGCTTGATCTGGCGCGCCAAGGTATCGCTTTGACCTCGCCCAATCCCTGCGTGGGCGCAGTCATCGTCGATTCGGCAGGCATAATCGTCGGCGAAGGCTTCCACACATATGACGGCATCAAACACGCTGAAATTCTCGCTCTCGAACGGGCTGGGGAAAAAGCCCGTGGCGCCACGCTGTACATCAATCTGGAGCCTTGCTCGCACCAAGGACGTACCGGGCCTTGCGCCGACGCGGTGATCGCCGCCGGCATCGTCCGCGCAGTCGCTTGCATGAAAGACCCCAATCCTTTGGTCAGCGGCCAGGGTTTTGCCAAACTCCAGCAGGCCGGGATCGCGGTCACCTCTGGGATGCTTGAGGAAGAGGCCAAAGCGCTGAACGAGTCCTTCGCCAAATACATCCGCCAACGGGCGCCGCTGATCACGTTGAAGGCCGCTATGACGCTGGACGGAAAAATCGCGCCGCCTGCAAGCGAGTCGCGCAATCCCACAGCGCTCGGCGTGACTGGGGCAAGCTCAGGCTGGATCACGGGCGAACTCGCCCGGGCTCATGTCCAGGAACTGCGCCACCAGAGTGACGCGATTCTCGTAGGCGTGGGCACGGTCATTGCGGACGATCCGCTGCTGACCGACCGCAGTGGCCGCCCCCGCCGGCGGCCGCTGCTGCGAGTGGTCCTCGACTCGCGCCTGCGCTTGCCGCTGGAATCGCGTGTGGTCAAGACCGCACACGACGATGTTCTCGTGCTCTGTTCCTTTGCGGAAGAAAAAAAGAAGAAGAAACTGCAAAAGCACGGCGTTCAGGTTATACAGATTCCCAAACCGACTTCCGACGGGCATCCGGACTTGTCGGCGGTGGCCCACCACCTCGGTAAGATGGAGATCACGAGCGTGATGATTGAAGGCGGGGCCATGGTCAACTGGGCGGCGCTTGCCTCCGGCATCGTGGATAAAGTTTTCCTGTACTATGCGCCCAAGATTCTGGGGGGCACGGGCTCGGTACCGCTTGCCGCGGGAGCTGGCTTCCCGCGCATCAGTGACGCGGCTGCGGTGAAGTCCATCCGCCTGCACCGGTTTGGAGAAGACTTCGCAGTCGAGGGATACTTGAGAGATCCGTACGAGGCCTGAAGCCTTCGGTCGTTGGTCCTTGGTCGTTAGCTTTTGGCTTGTGACTCTTGGTCCTAATTGCCGGCGACCAACGACGAACGACCAAGGACTAATAGCTGGAAGCTAGAAGCCAAGAGCCAATAGCTCGGAGGTTTTTTCATGTTCACCGGCATCATCGAAGAAGTAGGACGTGTCGCCAGCATCAAGAACGAAAATGAAAACCGCCGCCTGACGGTTTCCGCTTCTCATCTCATCAAGGAACTCAAGAAGGGAGGCAGCATTGCGGTCAGCGGTGTCTGCCTCACCGCGGTCGAAATCACGCCAAAGTCGGTTGGCTTTGATCTGGCCGAGGAGACGTGGAATCGCACTTCCTTCTCACGCATCAAGACTGGCGCTTTGGTGAATCTTGAGCTGCCTATGCGCGCCGACGGACGCTTCGACGGACACATTGTCCAGGGGCATGTGGATGGTACAGGCAAGTTTCTCGCCCTCGATCCGATTCCCGACGCAGATAACTATTGGTTACGCATCGAAATCCCGCCAGAGGTGGCGCGTTACGTTATCTTCAAGGGCTCGCTTTCGATTGAAGGCATCAGCCTCACGGTTGCGAAAATCGAGGGAACGCAAGTGACCGTCGCTATCATTCCGCACACGGTTGAGATGACCAATCTGAAATCACTCAAGCCCGGCGACCCGGTAAACCTGGAAGTGGACCTGATCGCAAAATACGTGGAGAAGATGATGCAGGGAGAGTCGACCGGTAGCTCGATCACGGTGGAAAGGCTGGTGCGGGAAGGATTTTGAATGCAGTGTTAGTGGCTAGAGATGGATCGTCGGCCTGTCGGCAATCCGCTGGCGAACTCGCCCCTGGTCACTACACTCCCAAGCTCAACTCATCGAGTTCCAGAAACTCCTGCACGATGGGTTCACCGCATTTCTCCATGTCGGGATAGGTGCCGAAAAAAAGCACCTTGGCTTCATGCAAGAAAACCACGTGGTCGGCCAGTTTCTTCGCCAGGCGCATGTCGTGCGTTACGACCACGCTGGTCAGATGCAACTGAGCTTTGAGCCTTTTGATCAGATCGCCCAGCAACTGAGCCATCAACGGGTCAACCATGGTCGTCGGTTCGTCATAGAGGACGCATTCCGGTTGCGCCGCCAGCGCCCGCGCAATCGCTACGGAACGTTTCATTCCAGTGGATAAATCAGAGGGCAGCAAGTCGCGCATTTCTTTCACGCCGACCATCTCCAGGAGCCCGTCCACGATCTGGAAGATCTGCTCCTCGCTCAGGTCTCGGCGCTCACGCAGCGGAAAGGCGACGTTCTCGAGGACCGTGAGGGAATCAAATAATGCGCCATTCTGGAATACCATGGTCACTTTCTTGCGGATCCGCTCCAGATCCTGGTCGGAATAGTCAGTGATGTCTTCCCAAGCCACGATGACCCGCCCTGAATCCGGCTTGAGAAAGCCCATGATATTTTGCAGCGTCACCGATTTGCCCACCCCGCTCCGCCCCAGAATACATACGGTCTCTCCCGGTACCACATCAAAGCTGACATGGTCGAGGACCAGGTGCCCGCCAAACCCCTTGGAGACTTCCCGGAAGTCGATGTAAGGCCCAGGTTTCTCAGTGCTGCCCATACAGAGTTTTTATCCGTTCCCGACTCCACGTACCGCCAGGAGTCCTTCTCATGATAAATGATGAAAGTGAGGCGGCGTTGTCGGAATGGCTTCGCTAGCTCCAAAGCGTGGCTCAAATCACCCGTTCGGCATGAAATGTCCCTTGGCACTTTCCAGATCCTCTGGTGTGTTCAGGTTTCGGAACATCTCCGCCGAGAACCTTACGCGGATCAGTTCCGCCTCGTCCACGACTCGCGTCTCCACGCTGGGAAACAGTGCATCAATCTTGTTTTTCCCCGCACGCAGCGCGGGTTCCACGACCTCTAGGAATGCCCTCCGATAAACAGCACAAAGGGGCTGCCAACGTCCTCCCGCGTGTGGTACGGTCACGACTGCGCCAGATTCCTGCGCTTGCGAGATCAGATATTGCAGGAACCGCGGTTCTACAAAGGGCAGGTCGACGGCCAGCATTAAGTTCAACTCAGCCATGGAGACTCGAAGCGCGGCATGAATCCCGCCCATCGGCCCGCGATCGCGATAGACATCCTCGACTACTGGACCAAAGGCTGCGAACTTTTTGGCGTCTCCCACAATCCGAAGGTCCTGGGTGACACTACTGGCCAGCTTCAGCGCCCGGGAGACGAGAATCTCTCCCCCAAGCTCAAGGAATGCTTTATCGCTGCCCATGCGTGTGCTCTTGCCACCCGCCTGAATGAAAGCAGCGACGCTGGGAGCGGTTGTATCGTTCACGTGGTGATCATACACGGCGCGCAATCGATGGCGGGGGTCGAGAAAGGCGAAGTGAAGAAGGGACCAAAGCAGAGCAAAAGCAGAGTAGGCCTATTGAAACTCCGAAGGTCCTTGTCATTCCTAGCCGCTTGCAGCCGTGGAACGCGGCGAAAGCGTGTCGAGGAATCTGCTGTTTGGCCTGACCCGAAGCAGGGCCTGCACTGCCTTCATGCTAGTCCGAAGAAGCAGCAGGCCCCTCGACTACGCTCGGGGTGACAGAGTTGCGCTGAGACTCAGCAGCCTCCGCGCCGGGATGACAAATCAGGAAGTTCGTAACAGGCTTCTAGAGCAAAACCAAGGTGATTCCTTTGTTGGCCCTACCCAGATCTTTGTCCAGGAGCAAGTCCGGAGCCTTCATCAGCAGGGCTTTGCTGCGCTCGTCGAAGCTGGACCAACTCTCGCCATTGACGAACATCGCAATCTCGCCGCGCTCTTTCCGCTGGCGCAAAAAGCTGCGAATCGCGAAGCGCAGCACCCCACCTGCGCCCGTCGAGCCGTATCCATGGATCACCTTCAAGACCGGGATGCCGTCTTTGCGCGCGCGGACCAGAGCAGCTTCGAGCTTTAAATAGGCCTGGTCGCGAGTGGGAAATCCCTCTTCCAGATTGATGACTCGCACCTTTGCCGACATAAAGCTCCGAAACCAGGATGCGGGTAGTTTACGTCGAAGTTGGATCAAGAACAAAAGCCTGTCGCGTAAAATCCTGGTGGCAGGCCCTTTTCTTTCAGGAGCCAAAAAGGCCCAAGCCAGCGGTGGGCTGATGACTCGAGCATTTTCTCAGGTAAGGCCGCGAGAATCGTAGCTCATTCTCCGTCACTCTGGTAAAACAATCGACTCACATGTAAAAGAGTCGATTTCCCTACTCAGGAGCGCGCGGGCCCGTTGTGCAGGCTCCCGCCAGTCTTGAGCACATAGGCCATATAGAGCACAACGGCGAGGTTCACGGCGAGAACAGCGATGTGGAAGGTGGACAGCCGGTGCACCAGCTTGTAGATCTCAAACGGCAGGTACAAAGCCCCTGAAACCAGGGCGATCCACTCCGCCCAGGCTTTCGCGTACCAGAGCCCGTAAGCCTCGGCAAAGCGGAGAATCGAGTAGGCCAATGCGGTCGCTGCGACGGCCCACAATTTCGCCGCGGTCAAAGTGTCCGACCAATCCAGAAACACCTGCGCAAAGTGGTGATCTGGACTGATATGAAGAAGCCGGAGTAAGCCGTCAGCAACGTCCCAGGGATCCTTGTGAACCAGCAAAACGACTCCGAAGGCGGCCAGCAAAACAATCAAGCCCTTGGTCAATTCCAGAGTGGCAACAGCGCGCAGCATGGCAAGTTGAGGGTTATGCTCGGGCTGCGCAGCTGCGATTCTGGTGTCCACAATTGAACCCATTACAATATTATCTCCCGGGCTGCAAAACCAATTGTTCCGCGGATGTAAAAATCCGGGCCCGAATCAGCAGCGTACTCACCAGCGAGGTTAGACCTGAGGCGGCGAAGATCATCGCTAACACAACAAATTGATAGATCGCGGCATATACCGGCCTCGCTCCGGAAAGCAGCATTCCCGCCATCAAACCTGGAATCCATACGATCCCCAGGGAACGCAGAGAATCGATGGCCGGGATCAGGCTGGCCTCGAAAGATGCTTGCACATAGGGTGAGACGCTGTTACTGGCCTCCGCTCCAAGGGCCAGGGCGGTCTCAATTTCGCCCACGTGGGCCAGGACATCGGAGCGGAAGCGGTTGAGCGCCAGCCCGTTCGTATTCATGGCATTCGCGATCAACATGCTGCCCACCGGAACCAGCGACGTAATCGCAGTATCAATCACGCCCAGCCACGTCATCAGCGCAATCACCGAACCCGCACCAAATGCGATGGCCCAGGTAGAAACCCGAAACGCACCGGGCATCCCTTTTGCCCGACGCGCCGAAGTCGCGCCCGCAGCCACGATCATTCCCGCCAGCAGAAATCCGCTGGTCCAGCGTGGCCCGCGCAGCAAGAGCGACAGGATTGATCCCACGGCCACGATCTGCACGATTCCACGAAGCATTGCGACCAGGGTTTCACCTTCGAGATGAATACCACGTTTGCGGGCGAGCAGGACAACGAGCATGGCCGCGAGCGCTGCAATTGTGGCCTGAGCCAAGCCTAACTCCAGTTGATTGCGGAAGAAATGTTCAAGCATGCAACACCTCGTTGATGGGACCGCTGCGGACAACGCGTCCTGCCGCGAGCAGCAAGGCCCGCTGGGCAAGGCGCGCCGCCTGCGCAGTGTCGTGAGTAACGATCACGGCGGTGAGCTTCTGGTCTCGTACGATCCTCTGGATCAGCGATTCGACCTCGAGCTTGGACTCCTCGTCCAGAGCGGACGTGGGTTCATCGAGCAAAAGAACGAGCGGCGAGTTGGCCAGTGTGCGGGCGACGGAGACGCGCTGCGCCTCGCCTCCAGAAAGATTGGCGACATTACGGCTGGCATAGCCTTTCAGGCCGACGCGGACCAGCAACTCTTCGAGCGCATCCTGTGACAAAATCTCCCCACGCTGCAATGGACCGTAGCGCAGGTTCTGCTCCACCGTTCCTGGAAACAGATAAGGCCGTTGGGTCACCATGCCCAGCTTCCGGCGCAACTCGCGGGGAGCGGCCTGCCGGTAATCGCTTCCCTGGAAGTAAACCGTGCCGCTGGTGGGCTCGTCGAGGCGGTTCAGGAGTCTGAGCAAGGAACTCTTTCCTGAGCCGCTGGGGCCGACGATAGCCAACACCTCACCGGTTTGCACCTCGAAATTGGCATCTTCGACGAGAACTTTGTTTGCGACCACCCGGCCCAGGTGCTCGCTGCGCAAAATGACGGAATCGGAGGTCGGGCGCGTGCTCACGTAAGGTCAGTGATCAGTGTCAGCGGTCAGGAGATGCTGAGCTAAAGCGACTCGCCCCTGACTACGTTCCGGTTCCTTCGCTGCGGCCAGGATCACTGCCTCTGCTCGCGCACCTTGGCCCGCAACTCATTCACAATTTCCCCTGCCGCCTTGCGTGCCGCTTCCTGCTGGCTGACATCGAAAGAAACGGCGCCGACGCGTGCGTGTCCTCCGCCGCCGTAGCGTTCGCAAATCCTGGCCAGATTTACCACCGGCTCCGACGGCGCCCAGGGATTGGATCCCACGGAAACTTTTACCCGGAAACTGCTCTTGCTCAGGCCTACACTGTAAATCGATTCCGGATGGAGATAGTAAGGAATGAATTTGTTATAGCCTTCGAGTTCGTGGTCGGTAACATCGAAGAACAGGGTGCCGTCCTTCGACTCGATGCGCTCACCCAGGATGGCCATAGAGCGCTGGTGACGCTCCAGCAGGGGCGGCAACAGCGACGCCACGAATGGCTGTCCGACGATCTCCGCCAGAGGTTTGGTGGCTAGCAGAGGGATGAGTCGAGGAACAAAATCGTGCGTCTGATTCGACTCGATCGCCATGGTCAGCTTCATGGCCGGCGCCTGCATTTCGACCGCGGTACGGGCATCGGGATAAAGGGCGCCATCAATGATGTCGGTCCAGTGCACCAAATCAGCCACCGGCGTAGGATCGAACCCAAAGCGCTGCTCAGCCACGGCGGCGATGAAGCTGGTGCAGGACTTGAAATCCGGGTCATAGAATTTGCGATTGCTCTGATCCTGCTCGAAGTGGGCCGCATCCTCGGGCGTGAGAAACGCGCTTTCATGGTGATCGAACCACCAGGTAATCTTGGGGGAACTGGAATACTTGAAGTCCACAATGGCGTTTTCGTCGCCGTCAAAATGGCTTTCGTTGAAAAGGGCGCCGGCGCGGTGCAGCAGGCCGGAGAATACAAACTCCACGTCGCCGCGGATCCGCTCGCGGTAGAAGCGGGAGAAAAGCGCCGCCGAGGAAGCCCCATCAAAACATTTGTCGTGGTAGAACACCCGAAGCTTCAAGCCATCCCCCCTTTAAGGTCAAGCCAAACAGACTACCGGAAACGGGCGCAAACCAAAAGCCCATAGGGGTACCATATGGCGGAAGGTGGTGTGAGGCGGACTGGTGTAGAGCGGTCTCCGCTTTCCGCGTGGCAAAGCAGAGACCGGGAGTATCTGTGCACACTATGCAGGATCGGTGGCGAACAAATCGTTGTGCACCTGCTTAGGCGTTGGCCTGCTTCTCAGCCAGATCTCCAATCACGGGCAGCTTGAACATCTGCCCTTGATTGGCCTTGAGCAGAAGAATGATCCAGAGCACCAGGCCGCCAAGTCCGAGCAGAGGCCAGATCAGCAGAGTCAACCACCCCAGCACTGGAATCATGCCCACGAAGCTAAGCGCAATCCAGAGTACCGTCCAAGCTACGGCAAAGAAGATGGACTGAAAAGCATGGAACCGGACGAACTTCTTTTTGTTATAGGGTTCCATCACTAGAAAGATGATCGCGGGAACAATGGTGACATACGCGAGCATGCCAGCCACGTTGTCAGTCAACCCGCCGCCGGCCGCTTGCGCAGTCCCTCCTGTCGGGGCAGCTGAACGGCTGCACGCCGCACAAACCGTTGTGCCGTCTGGTATCGAAGCTCCACATGCGCTGCAAAAAGCCATAGTGTCCCCCCTTGCGTTTCTATTTGACTGCAACCAACACACCGACGCCACTGCAAAACTGGTGAACGGGCGCACGTTAGCAGAATTGCCCTCTCAAGGCAACCGAAATCGCAACCGGCCCTGTTCCGCCGCGTGTTTACGACCTTTCGGCCCAGCCTCCGATCCATGGCAGCTTGAAAAACTCGCCCTGTAATGCCTTTATCAGCAGCACCATCCAAAGGATCACCCAGCCAATGGAACACACGACCACGGCCAGCCAAGCAAGCAGAGGGCCGAGCCGGGGAATCAGCGAGAGCACGGAAAAGACGACACTCATGATGATTCCAATCGCAATACCGGCCACCATTAGAAAGATGGACTGAAACGAGTGAAAACGAACGAAACGGTCCTGCTTAAAGCGTTCCACCAGCAGGAAAATGATCGCCGGAATGAAAGTGACATAAGCTAAGGCGCCGAAAATGTTGCCTTTCCCTGCACTCGTCGTGCCTGGAGCCGTCGACGGAACGGTCATGCTTGGGACAGTCATCCGCGGGACGATCATGCGCAAACCGCAACCGGGGCAAAAAGCAGCTACATCGGGCATTTGGAAACCACATTGCGGGCAGGGTTTCGGCATGATTGGTTAGATTACCGGGTGCGAGTGGTTCTTCTTGCGGCAATCTTCACACACGCCGTAAATCTGAAATGTATGGCGGGTGGTGGCGTAGTGGTATTTGCGCCCGATCTCCTGCTCCAGGCCGTCCACCTCGGGCGAGAAAAATTCCACCGAACTGCCACATTGGGTGCAGACCATGTGATGGTGGCTGCGGCGGTTGTACTGGTGTTCATAGCGCGCAATGCCATCGTGAAACGCGACTTCGCTGGCCAAGCCGCATTCGGCCAGCAGTTTCAGGGTGCGATACACCGTGGTAAAGCCGATGCGCGCATCTTTTTTCTGCACCAGCCGGTGCAGTTCGTTGGTGGAGAGGTGCTCGCGGGTTTCCAGGAAAGTGTGCAAGATGGTATCGCGCTGGGCGGTATGCTTCAGTCCCACACGCTTGAGATGCTGGTGAAGGATCTGTTGAGCCTCGCGCATCATCTCTCGCGAGATGCTGGGCTGATCGTCAATGCGCTTTTGCAGCATAGTCTCCGTTGTGATGACCCGCCCTAAATGGGCCTTGGTTTGCCCGGCTGTGACTTCAGTCCACCTTGGCACACTCTTCAGAATAATACCGGGGTTTGAACTCGTCGCCAATCGGTTTGCCGCCGTACACCGCGAACCGCTCAGCCACGCGCAGAACCGGCGTTCCCTTGATCTGGACAAGGACCGATAAAACAGGTGCGACGAAACTGAACTGTGGGTTTTCCACAGCCGCAGTGATGCCAGACGGCGGACCACCTGTTCCCAAATTGGCTTCTGGATTCGTTGTTCTAGCGAGATACCTCATCACTTGGCCGTAGATAACCCTAGAATGGCTCTGATTACATAGCAACTGAAATCCTGCAGCTTCAAAGGAGCCCTATCTATGAAACACAGCAATATCCTCATCGCACTCGGCACAGCGATTGTGCTCGTCCTTAGTCTGACAGATGTCGCGGTCGCCCAGGACAAAACAACCGCCCCCGAGATCATCAAAAACGTACAAGCCGCTGCAAATGAGTTGTCAAAATCGGGGGAAGCCGCCTTGGCTGATTTCAACAAGAAGCAAGCTCCGTGGGTCTGGAAAGATACTTACATCTTCGTTCTCGACTGCACCAAAGGAGTCATGGCGGCTCACCCCATGAAGCCGGAGCTTGTGGGCAAAGACATCATGACCGTGAAGGACTCCAAAGGCACCGCCTTCTTCGGCCAACTCTGCGATGCGACCAAAGCAACTTCTGGTCTGTGGGTAGAGTACTGGTGGCCGAAGCCCGGCGAAACCGCCGGTTCGCGCAAGGTCAGTTATGCGTTAAAGGCGACTGGGACACCGTATGTCGTGGGAGCTGGTATCTACGACGACAAAGCAACTATCGCGGATCTACAGAAGCTCAGCGGAAACTAGATAGGATGGATAGGCTGAGTCGGACCTAAGGTCCAGATCCTGCCCGCATCGCGAGCGTGGGAGGAATTGCTGTCTTCGGCTCGATTGTCTTCGGCGCCTGGAGCCCCTAGAATCGAAACTCGGACATGGCAATTTCTCCCATCACCCTTGCAGTTCGCCATTCACGTCCGCGTTACTGGTATTTTTTCCTCGCTGTGCTCGGTATCTGCGCACTGGCGTGTGCGGGCGCCACTGGCTGGTTGTATTCCATCGCTCGCTCTTCCCTGCCCCAGCTGGACGGCAAGCTTCAGGTGGCGGGGCTCTCGGCGCCAGTGACCGTAATTCGCGATGCGCATGGCGTCCCCGTAATCCAAGCCACCAATTTCCAGGATCTCTTTTTCGCCCAAGGTTACGTAACGGCTCAGGACCGGCTGTTCCAGATGGATGGCATGCGGCGCTTTGCCGCCGGAGAGCTTTCGCAGGTGTTCGGCGACGATTTCCTCGAACACGACCGCCAGCAGCGAATCCTGGGCTTGAGGCTCGCCGCGCAGAAAACGCTAGAGGCCGGGTCGGCCGACGTCCGCTCCCATATCGAGGCTTATGCGCGGGGCGTCAATGCTTACATCGAATCTCATCGCGACCGGCTGCCGCTGGAATTCCGCATTCTGCGGTACTCGCCTCGGCCATGGACGGCTGCGGATTCGGCACTGATTGCTACCCAGATGGTGGAAGACCTCAGCACCAGCCCCCGGCACGCCCTGACCCGCGAGAAAATTCTGGCCAAGTTGGGGCCCGAACTGACCGCTGACCTTTACGTAAACTCTTCCTGGCACGACCGGCCGCCTACTGTATCCCGGCCTAATCTGGAACAAGACAGCAGTGGCGACGATGAAGACGACGAGGAGGACGACGACTCGGGCCCGGATAGTTCGGTCGCCCGCCTTACGCCCGATCCAGCTTTTCCTCCGGAGTCTGTCTTCGATGATCGGCCGTGGGTGCTCGGTTCGAACAACTGGGTGGTCTCAGGCGCGCACACGGTTTCGGGAAAACCCTTGTTGTCGAACGACATGCATATGCGCCACGAGATGCCCAATCTGTGGTATGAGGCCTATCTTCGCTGTTGCAAGTCCGGTGACAATAACTTCAATGTCACCGGCGTCACCTTACCTGGCTACCCTTATGTGGTCGTAGGACACAATGAACGCATCGCCTGGGGATTCACCAATCTTGGTCCTACCGTCGAGGACGCGTACGTCGAGACCTTCAATTCTGCTGGAGAATATCTGACGCCCGATGGCTGGAAGCAACCCGAGCGCCGCCGAGAAGTAATCCATATCAAGGGCAAGCCAGATGTTGTGATGGAAGTCGCGGTCACACGCCATGGACCGATTGTCACCGAGTTGGTCCCCGGCGAGACGCGTCAACTGGCGCTACGGTGGACTTTGTACGACGGCATCCGCAGTCCGTTATTTGACCTGGACTCGGCTCAGAACTGGGGACAATTCCGGCACGCTCTCTCTGAATTCGATGCGCCCGGTCAGAACATCGTGTATTCCGACGTGGACGGCAACATTGGCTACCAGGCTGCCGGAAAGATTCCCATCCGCGCGTCGGGCGATGGCAGCTTGCCGGAAAACGGCAGTGACAATGCTCATGAATGGACCGGTTACATTCCGTTCGAGAAAATGCCCAGCATATTCAATCCGCCCTCGGGAATCATTGCGACCGCAAACAGCCGCATCACGCCTGATGGCTACCCCTATTCCATCAGCACCGAGTGGGAACCGCCTTGGCGAACCGCTCGCATCTACCGGGTGCTGGAATCAGGAAAGAAGTTTTCTGCGGCGGACATGCTGGCGCTCGAAACTGATATCTATTCCGAACCGGACCGCTATTTTGCCGAACGCTTTGTGTACGCCGTCGACCACGCGAAGGACGCGTCACCCCGGGCGAAAACGGCAGCCGAAATCATGCGGCAATGGGACGGACGGATGACGGCGGACTCAGCCGCGCCCACCATCGAGTATCGAGCCCGTGCCGAGCTGGCGCGCCTGCTGCTTGAGCCCAAGCTGGGCGTCACACCCACCGACCAGCAGCAGCTGCAAACGACTCTTAGCTGGCGAAGCTATAGCTGGATGATGAACTCAATTTGGTTGGAGAACGTCGTCCAGCACCAACTACAACGCTGGCTGCCGGCAACCTACGCGAATTATGACGAACTCGAGGCCGCTGCCGTGGAGGCGGCCGTTAATGATCCGCATACGCCCAAAGATCTGAATTCCTGGAAGTGGGGGAAATTCAACCCGGTGGAAATCCAGCATCCGATTTTTGGCCGCATTCCTCTTCTGCGGCACTGGTCCGGTCCCGGATTGCAACAGCAGTCCGGAAGTGAATTCACGGTCGAGGCCGCGTCGCGAACTCATGGTCCGTCGGAACGGATGACGGTTGATCTCGCCAATCTGGATCAATCAACTCTGAATCTTGTGACCGGAGAGGCTGGAAATTTCCTCAGTCCCTATTCCATGGACCAATGGGATGCCTGGTACAAAGGCTTTACTTTCCCCTGGCCGTTCTCCGAGCCCGCGGTGGAGAAAGCGCGGGTGCACCAACTGGCGCTCGAACCGGGAAGGTAAGGATTTTCTGGCCTCAGCGGAATCTCGTTTCAATGTAGGTGAGCAGTCAAGAACGTAATCACGCGCTTATTGGCATCGGTTAGCGCATCGCCGCTGAAGCCATGTCCCTGATGAGGGTATATCTTGCTCTCATAAGGAATCGACTTTTTATCGAGCAGCTTCTCCAAATCGTGGGCGCGGCTCACCGGAACAACGTCATCATCTTCGCCATGCAAAATGAGCACCGGCGGCATCGTGGTCATGCGCTCGATGGCGAAATCCGGCATGCCGCCATACATCTCGACTACCGCTTTGATTTCCGGCGCAGGCAGCGGAGGAGGATGGCTCTTCACTTCCTCAGCAAAGCCGAGCACCAGGTATCCTCCCAGCGAGAAACCCACCAGGCCAATTGCGCCCGCATCGATTTCGGATTGTTGTGCGATGTAACGGCTGGCGTCGTTCAAGGTTCGAATGTAGGCAATAAACTGGGCGGGATTGCTGGAGGAGGGCGTCCACTCGCCGCCGCCATCAAAATAGTGCGGCACAAAAACCGAATAGCCCGTGTTGGTTAGGGCCTCGAGAATCCCGCTCTTTCGCCAGTCCCCACCCGGCCCACCCCCACCGTGGACCAGCATCACTGCCCGATGCAGACTTTTGGTCTTGGGATCAAATCGCTCAATCGTCACCGGCTTGTTATCGCTGCGAAATACGTCCACAGTTCCAACCGGGTTCTGCGGGTTCGCCGACAGGCTTGCAAAAATCGTGGCCGCAGCGACAATGTGTGTCAAAGCACGCATGGAGAAACGAGAGCACCAGCAACTCGCCTCCGCTTACTGGGGAGGGTCCACCAGTTTCAAGTCGAACGGCTGCCCCACAATATCCACTTGGCCGCTATTGTTCAAGCCATTGTTGGGACTGACTTGTAGCTTGTCGGTCGTCGTGTCGTAGATAGCAAGACTGCCGTTCTGGATCACATACACCACTTGGCGACCGGGGATGGGCTGTATCGCTGTCACATCGCCCTCGCTTGGCGGCACCACCACGCCGGAGGTATTGGTGTTGAAGATGGAAAGACAGCCCCGAACTTCGGTGCCCGAATTAACATTGCTGCAGCTATGGGCGCCGATAAAGAGCTGCCCGTCCTGGCTCAGCTGCATGCGATCATGATACCCGTCGGTAATGATGATCGGGCTCGAGTTTGTCACCGTCATGGAACTTGTATTGACGATGTTCAACGTGCCGCAGCTCTTGGCTGCGGTCCCTGAACCGCAAGGAGTGTTCGGGGGCGTGCCGGCGACATAGAGCGTATTCCCGTTGAGCAGACCGTAGGTGGCGGCGCTCACCGGAACTGTGCTCCCGGCCGTGGGCGAACCGATGTTCAGGATGGTGATTCCCGCTGCGGTGCCACCACATCCCGGTTCCGGGCCGCAATCAAAAATGTACGCCGTATGACCCCCATTATTGAAAACGCCCCACACCGGATGATCGAAGCAGCACACGGTCGAGCGCGGATCTTGGTTGCTGCCAATCAAGATTGTAGTGATAACGGTCACCGAGTTGGGATTATCCCCGAACACCAGGATGTAATTGCCATCGGGGCTGGGTACGATGAACTGCGCACCTGACACCGGAATCGTGGCCGCGATCGACCCGGTCAACAAACTCATGGCGACCACAGCGCCGGGAGGCTGCCCAATGACGGGCGCGGTGGGCACGGCGGCGTAGCCTGTGGCATTGTCGTTCGCAATAAACATGCTCTCGGTGTTCCCGGGCAGGGTGATCGGCGGGACCGAGGTGCTGCCATCGCTCTGCAAAGCGGTACTCTCGGTCGTGTTGTCGATCAGTGCGATCGCGTTGCCCGAAGGGCTGAAAACCATCGTGTACTTCAGGCTTGGAGAGACCGCCATCAGCCCCGCCTGCGGCGTCGTAAGGAGCAAACTGATGTAGCTCATAGAAAGCGCGTCCTGTGAGGCATCTACGATGTTCAGAACCGATTGATTGCCCGCCGCGGTGGGAAACAGGGGGTTGGAGACGAAAACACGGAATTTAAGCCCACTGAGGGTCTGTTTGTTACTGGAAGAATTACTGCTTCCGCAGGCAACAATGGCCGCACTGGCAGCCACAAGGACAGCCATACCGATCAAGGTTCGCTTCAAACCTGGGACTCCGAAGAGCATGAAGGACAAAGATTTAGATGCAAGAAAACGGAATTATAGCAGAGCCAATTCCTAAGGATCGCCGGCAAGCGGGCCTGCCTCCCGGTTGCTCGGGGGCCTGGGATCGTTGCCCGGATGCAAAAGCACCAGTCATCTTGTATTCTCAAGACATATTGTCAACACTGTATTCTCAATACCATGGCCACCGACTTACTAGCGCGGCTGCAGAAGTCTCCGGTTCTGTGCGATGGGGCGATGGGAACGCTGCTCTACGCCAAGGGGATATTCATCAACCGCTGCTACGACGAGCTGAATGTGTCGCAGGCGGAGTTGATCCGCGGCATCCATCACGAGTACCTGCAGGCGGGCGCAGAGATCATCGAAACCAACACCTTCGGTGGAAATTCCTTCCGGCTGGCGCGGCACAGCATGGCGGACCGCGTCCACGAGATTAACCTTGCCGGGGCCCGAGTGGCACGCGATGCCGCCAAGAGCTTTGACGTTTGGGTGGCTGGCTCGGTCGGCCCTCTCGGAGTGCGCATTGAGCCGCTAGGCAAAACGTCGTTCGAGGAAGCCCGCATCGCCTTTCGCGAGCAGATCGCGGCACTGGTTGAAGGTGGCGTGGACGTACTCGTGCTGGAGACCTTCGGCTATCTGGAAGAGCTTCATCAGGCGATGCTCGCCG
This sequence comes from uncultured Acidobacteriota bacterium, assembly GCA_963770485.1. Classification (GTDB taxonomy): domain Bacteria; phylum Acidobacteriota; class Terriglobia; order Terriglobales; family Acidobacteriaceae; genus CAVVEC01. The sequence goes on along the minus strand of CAVYPX010000016.1, from coordinate 925,080 downwards.
CCCGTGAGGTGAACTCGAAGATCCCGGTGGTGGCCCAAGTCACCATTGATGAGGATGGTAACTGTCTCGACGGTTCGACTCCGGAAACCTTCACGCCGCGGCTGGAAGAATGGGGAGCAGATGTCATTGGCTGCAATTGCAGTGTGGGTCCGGTTGCTATGCTCGATGCCATGGAGCGTATCCGGGCCGCCACCTCCCTGCCTCTGTCGGCGCAACCGAACGCCGGCATCCCACGTTCGGTCGAAGGACGCAATATTTATCTTTGCTCGCCGGAATATATGGCCAGCTACGCGCGCAAGTTCGTGGCTGCGGGTGTGCGCCTGGTCGGCGGCTGTTGTGGTACCACTCCGGACCATATCCGCGTAATGAAGTCTGCGTTGCGAGCGGGCGACGCGCGCTCCAAGGTGGCCTCGGCTCCGGCTAGGGGCCAGGCGGCACCAACTGCAGCCCCGGCCGTGCCGCTGGAACAGCGTTCCCGACTCGGCGCCAAACTGGCTGCCGGGGAGTTTCTGACCATGGTTGAAATCGTCCCACCCAAAGGGACAGATATCCGCAAGGAACTTGAGGGAGCCCGATTCGTCAAGTCGGTGGGCGTGGATGGGATCAACGTGCCAGACAGTCCGCGCGCGTCGGCTCGCATGAGCAATCAGGCCCTCTCCTTGCTGATCCAACAAGAAGTTGGTATTGAGCCGGTCCTGCATTACACCTGCCGCGATCGCAATGTGCTTGGCATCCAGTCGGACCTGCTGGGAGCGGCCGCGACCGGAATCCGCAACCTGATCTGCATCACCGGCGACCCGCCCAAAATGGGCAACTATCCCGACGCCACCGCCGTTTTTGACGTGGACGCGATTGGACTGGTGAATATAGTTCATAACCTGAACCGGGGCCTCGATCTTGGAGGCAACCCCATCGGCGCGGGTACGGCGTTCGTGATTGGAGTGGGCGCCAATCCCGGTGTCCCAAATCTGGACGAGGAGATCCGGCGGTTCGAATTCAAGGTGGAAGCAGGAGCAGAATACGCGGTCACCCAACCGGTATTCGACCTGGGATTGCTGGAGAAATTCCTGCGCCGGGTCGAGCACTGCCGGATTCCGGTTGTAGCCGGGATCTGGCCCCTGGTGAGCGTCCGCAATGCCGAGTTCATGAAGAACGAATTGCGAGTCTCCGTCCCCGATTCCATTCTGGAACGCATGACTCGGGCCAAGACGCCGGAGGCGGCCCGGGAAGAAGGGGTCGCTATTGCGCGCGAAATGCTGATCGCCGTGCGCGAGATGGTGCAGGGTGCCCAGATCAGCGCCCCCTTAGGCCGCTATGCCTCGGCGGTGGACGTGCTGGAAGCTTTGGGCACATCCCGTCCCGCTTCGGTATAAACTTCTGTTAATTCTTCATGAATCGCAAATTTTGCTGGACACATTTCACTCCCAGCAGGACTAAAATAAATTCCAGGAGCTAAACCCCTGTGGCAGAGTTTGAAGATTGCCTTCAGCGTCTAGAGAAAATTGTGCAGGAACTGGAAAAGGGAGAAGTGCCCCTGGAAAAATCTCTGACGCTTTTCGAGGAGGGAATGCAGCTTTCCTCTACCTGTCATAAGGAACTGCAACAGGCCGAGGGCAAAGTGGAAATCCTGCTGAAGCAGAACGGGAAGCTCCAGGCTGAATCGTTTGAGCCGATGGCCGCAAAGGCCGCCGAGACGGCGGCCGTAAGGAAATAAGGCGCCGCGAGCGGTCGCTCGCCGCTCATCAGTATTAACGTCTGTGCTAGCGCTCACGCCTGTGGGAGCTGACATGGCCAGTGTCACCGTGGACAGCGGTAGAAGCAAGAGGGAAGTATGCAGCCTCGCAACGTAGTCCTCCTCCAGAGTAATTCGGAGATCGCACGGTCTTTGGTCTCCGCACTATCCACCAATTTTGGCTCCGTTCAAGTAGTACGCTCACTGGGCGAGCTGCGGGCCAGCATCGCCAAACAGCGTGCCGGCATAGCGATTCTGGACATGGAGACCGCCTCCATTCCCGATGTAGAGCGCCTGTCTCGCGACTTTCCAGGAGCAAGCATCGTATGTACGCATCGCTGCGCGGATGAAGAGATGTGGACCGCAGCGCTCAATGCTGGCGCTTGCGACGTCTGCCCTTCGTCAGACACCCGGGGCATTCTCCGGGCAGCGATAGGGAACGCCAACGTATCGCAATCCGCAGCCGCATAAAATCTGTCGTGACTTAGATGAGGACGCCTGCAGGCGTCCTTCTTCTTTTCTTCTTGCATTTCTCTGCGTCCTTCGCGCATCGCGACCTCTGCGGTCAAGATCTTTTCTAGAATCGGTGGCCGCCGAGAGTGCCAGGATCTGGCGAAGGACGCCGCGAAACCGGTGGTGATGAGCCACCATCCACGCACTTGCTATACTCACCGTCATGCTCAAGCAGACTCTGGACGAAGGCCGGGCGCTCACCGACCAGGCGTTGGAACGCCTGCTGCCGCCTGCGACACAACATCCAGCCTCCATTCATCGAGCCATGCGCCACAGCGTTTTTGCCGGAGGCAAGCGCTTGCGGCCCATTCTGTGCATGGAGTCAGGTCGCATGGTGGCCGGGAACGAGATCGCTGGTTCCCTTCCCACTGGTATCGAAGAACTAGGCGCCGCGCTGGAGATGCTGCACACCTACTCCCTGATTCATGATGATCTTCCCGCCCTCGATAACGATGACTTGCGCCGCGGCCGCCCAACTTGCCATAAGGCTTTCGGCGAGGCAATCGCGATCCTGGCAGGTGATGCGCTGCAAACCCGGGCCTATGAGGTGCTGGCCCGGCTACGGTGTCCGGCCGACGCGAGGGTGCGCATTGTCGAAGAGGTCGCTCGTGGCACCGGCACCGTAGACGGCATGATCGGCGGCCAAGTGGTTGATCTCGAAGCCGAGCATGTAAAACCGGACCTCACGGTGCTGGAATTTATCCATCACGCCAAAACCGCCGCCTTGATCACAGCCAGCGTCGTAAGCGGCGGGCTGTATGCGGGCGCCAGCGATGATGCGGTCGAAAAGCTGAGAGCGTTTGGAAAATCCATCGGCCTGGCTTTTCAGATCGTGGACGACGTGCTCGATGTCACTCAGACTTCAGAACAATTAGGTAAGACAGCAGGCAAAGATACGGCAGCCGAGAAAACAACGTATCCGGCCCTGTTCGGCATAGACGAGTCGTTGAAGAAAGCCGACACCCTGGTCGAGAGCGCCCTAACATCACTGGACAGCTTCGGATCGCGGGCGGACACGCTGCAATCGCTGGCGCATTTCCTGGTGGAACGGAAGAAATAATTGAGCGGCTGTAGAGAAGTTGCTTGCAACGTCTTATTTCCTCCGTGTCCCCCGTGTTTTCTGTGGTAAAAAAGAATTGTCACGGCGATGGAGTTCGCCACAACCGCCTGAGTCCGCAGTGTTAGGATCGGGCTGATGACTCCTACCAAATCAGTTGGGAGAACTCCATCGTGGAAGAGCTATTGACCATCTCTGTTGGTGCCATCGTCGGCGCCAACGCCCGTTACTTGATCAGCCGGTTTACGGCGAAAGAACTGGGGCCAATCTTCCCTTACGGCACGCTGATCATCAATGTCGTCGGCAGCTTGATGGTCGGCTTCTTCGTCATCTGGACGACGGAACGCGTGCTGGCCGACCCGCGCTGGCGCCTGCTGATCGTAGTGGGCTTCTGTGGATCGTTTACAACCTTTTCCAGCTACGCATTTGAAACCATGGCTTACTTCGAACAAGGACAGTGGCTGCTTATGCTCATGAACGTGCTCAGCAATAATGTGCTGTGCCTCGGCGGGGCCCTCGCGGGCATGGCTTTGGCCCGGGTGCTGTAATGCTGCATGGCTCACGTAGGGGCGAACGCCCTCGTCCGCCCGGTCGAGCGAAGCTCGACAAGCCAAGCTCCGGCTTCCATTTCTGAAAAGACAGGATTGCAATTAGAATGCCCCTGAACATGGCAGTTCAAGTCACGATCTATCTGAACGAAGCCGACCAGTGGCATCACCGGCCGCTGCACGTGGAGATCCTCAACTACCTGCGGAAAGAAAACGTCTACGCCGCAACCGCGATTCACGCCGTGGCCGGATTTCTGGGGCGGCACCGAGTTGAAACCAGTCATCTGGTGGACGCGGGCGGCAAGCTGCCGGTGATCATCATCTTCGTGGATACGGACGAGCACGTGAACCGAGTGTTGCCAACGCTGAAAGAGATGGCGGCCCACCGGCTGATTGTTCGGGAGAATGTGGTGCTGGAGCAGGGAAATCTGGACTGACATGTCCACACCGCCACTCGACATCCTGGCCATCGCCGCTCACCGTGACGACGTCGAGCAAACCTGCGGTGGCACGCTGCTCAAGATGGCGCAACGCGGACATCGCACCGGCATTCTCGACCTCACGCAGGGCGAAATGGGAACGCGAGGCACGGCAGAAGACCGCGCCCAGGAAGCCGCGGAAGCCGCCCGAATACTGAGCGTTTCCTGGCGGCAGGCGCTGGACATCCCCGACGGCCGTGTCGAAAACACGTGGGAGAATCGATTGAAGGTTGCGCGGGTCATTCGGGAGCAAAGACCGCGAGTCGTCATACTTCCCTACTGGCAAGGCCGCCATCCGGATCACTACACCGCGTCGGTGCTGGGATACGAGGCCTGCTTTGTGGCTGGATTAGCCAAAGTTGTGCAGACCAGCCAAGGCCCGAAGGACGACCCGCTGCCACCCCACCGCCCTTTCAAAATCATCTACGCCACGCTCTACTACGATATCCGCCCTACGTTCGTCGTGGACATCACCGAACAATTTGAAACCCGCTTCCAATCGCTGATGGCGTACAAGTCGCAATTCAGCGATCAGGAGGCGGGTAAAGACCTCTTCCCGGCTCACGCCGAAATCCGTTCCCGCATCGAAGCCATGGCGCGTTTCTACGGCATGCTGGGCGGTGTGACCTACGCAGAACCATTTCTGCAGAAGGAAGTGGGGCTGGTGGAAGATCTCACGTTGATTCCGGTCAAGTCGATCTGAGCGCTCGGCGGCAGGAATATTCAATGGCTTCCTCAAAGAACATTTTGCGCCGCCTGGCGGGAGGTGACCGCCGTTCTATAGGGCAATCGAACCAAGTCGCCACACTGGTCCTGAAGCGCCCGGCACTGTTCGGAGAACTGATTCGCGGCCTTGGAGCCCCAGATCCTCTTGTGAGGATGCGTGCGGCCGATGCGGCGGAGAAAGTCTCCCTCGAAAGACCGGATTTGTTGGTTCCCTTTAGGACAGACCTGTTGCGCTTGTTGGAAGCGGCCACCGAGCAAGAGTTGCGTTGGCATTTAGCACAAATGGTGCCCCGGCTGCCGCTTACCAAAAGCGAACGCTTGCGCGCCTTTCTCGCGTTCCAGCGGTATCTGCAAGATCGAAGCTCGATTGTCAGGACCTGTGCCATGCAGGCGCTCGCTGATCTGGTATCGACTGACGCCGAACTGGTGCATCAGGTGGCGCAGTTATTGCGAAAACACACGCAGAATGGCACAGCCGCGATGAAGGCACGCGGTCGCAAGTTGCTGCGACAACTGGACCGCGGATAAACGGAGTCACCGCTGCGTGTGCGTGCGACTCGACCACGGCGTGCCATTCGGAAACAGACCATCAATAGATGGGCAGAAGCTACTTCTTGATCGCCACCGCAACTCCATCCCGTATCGGCAAGATCGTTGTGAACAAATCTGGCGAGCCGTACAGCAACCGGTTGAACTCCAGAATGGCTTTGGTCGAGGTATCTTTGTTTTTCGGATCGGCGACCTTGCCGCTCCACAGAACATTGTCCGTTACGAAAAGGCCGCCCTTGCGCAGACGCGGCAGCGCCAGGCGGAAGACGCGGGGATAGTCCTCTTTGTCCACATCGTTGAAGATGATGTCGAATTCCTGTTTCTGTTCAGACAGCAGCTCCAGCGCGTCGCCGATCTTCATCGTGATGCGCGAGGCCACCCCGGCTCTCTCGAAATATCCGCGGGCCTCGTCAGCATTCTTGCGGTCGCCGTCCGTATAGAACACGAGGCCACCTTCACCGACAGCTCGCGCCCACCAAATGGTCGAGTAGCCGATCGCCGAGCCCATTTCAAAGACGGTCTTAGCACGAGTCATGAGCGCCAGCTGATGCAGAATGCGGGCAACCGCCGGGCCAACGATGGGAATCTTGCGTTTCGCAGCCTCGGCTTCCATCTCCGCAAGAACTTCATCGCGCGGCGGAAGCATGGAATAGAGATAGTCTTCGACCGGCTCGGCAGTAATGCCGTGCATGCGCCAGCGTGGCTTTGTGTCCTTTGATTTCGGCACTTTTGATTTCGGCACTTTGGTTCCTCTCCAGTGGGCTGTCGAACTACGCTCGATCGGACAGCCGGGGGCGACTGTCCCCACGCATTCATTACCGGGTTATGTGATAGTCTCGCCCGGCTTCAACTCTTTCACTTCCACCCCGGGCGCGAGTTTCCGCAGGTCAGCGGGCTTACCGGTCAAGACCGGAAAGGTCCCGAAATGCATGGGAATGACAGTTTGCGGCTTCAGCAGTTTGCAGGCATATGCAGCTTCGCGCGGGCTCATGGTGTAGTGATCGCCGATGGGGAGCATGGCAATCTCCGGCGCGTAGAGCTCACGGATGATCTGCATATCGCCGAACACATTGGTGTCGCCCGCATGGTAGATCTTCACGCCATTCGAAAATTCGACGACGTAGCCGCAAGCTTCCCCGCCGTACACCATTTCGTCGCCGTCTTGAATGCCGCAAGAGTGGTCGGCATGCACCATGGTGACTTTGATGTCGCCGATCGTTTGCGTGCCGCCCTTGTTCATCTCCGCAGTCTCTTTTACGCCCTTTTTCTGCAACCAGTGGCAAAGTTCGGGAATGCCGACTACCTTGGGGTTGTGTTTCTTGGCGATTTCCACGGCATCGCCGATGTGATCGCCGTGGCCGTGAGTAACCAGCATAACGTCGACCCTCTTGACGTTCTTTTCCTTCTCCGGACACATGGGATTGCCCATCACCCAGGGGTCAATCAAGATGGTCTTGCCGCCCGGAGTCTCGGCACGAAAAGTAGCGTGGCCTAACCAAGTGAGTTTGATACCATTCAGATTCATGGGCTGCTAGCTCCTAGCTTCTGGCTCTTGGCACTCAGCAGTCGGCAATCAGCATTCAGCCCCGATAGGCGCTCGACGGACTAAATGCCAACTGCTGAGTGCTAATGGCTGATTGCAAGTGCTAAATGCTAAGTGCTTAGTTTAATATGAACCCCCATGTCTGAGTTGAGGGTTCTAATTTCGCGCGAGCGCATCGCCTATCGTGTGGCTGCGCTCGGCGCTGACATCACCCGCGACTTTGCCGGGCAAGCAGTGATTTTTGTGGGGGTGCTCAAAGGCGCCGCTATTTTTCTCAGCGATCTGGCGCGGTGTGTGCAACTCGACGCCACCTTCGACTTTATCGGAGTTTCCAGCTACGGCAATCGCCCAACCCCTGCTCAGGAATTACAGAAGGGATGGGATTCTACAGGCGAAGTCCGGCTTACCAAAGACGTGGATCAGTCGATGAAAAACCGCAACGTGATCCTGGTCGAAGATATTTTGGACACTGGGCTTACCCTCAACTATCTAAAGCAAATTCTACTGGGACACCAGCCGAGATCATTTCGCATTGCCGCGCTTCTGGACAAGCCGTCGAGGAGAAAACTGCCCATCGAAGCCGACTACGTGGGATTCAGCATTCCGGATGAATTCGTGGTGGGTTACGGCCTGGACTACGCTGAAAGATACCGCAATCTGCCAGACATCTGCGTGGTACCTAGGGAGGGGTGACTAGCTCACGTCCGCCACTAGGCGCGGGTAGTGAGGCTGGTCCAACTTCACGGCGCAATGCTTCAATACCAAACGATGTGAGAGCGGCTGATATCATAGAGGTGTGGAAATGGTCGCTACTCAACCCGACCTTCAATCCAAGGTCGATCCCCTCCTGCTTGAAGTGGCGGACGTGGTCAACACCACGCTCGACCTGGACACCACGTTGCGCCGCGTGGCCGAACTGGTGCGCAAGGTCATCGACTACGAGATCTTTGCCATCCTGCTGCTGAACGAGAAGACCCAGGAACTGTACTTCCGCTTTCAGGTGGGGTACACGCGAGAAGTTGCGGAGCACACCCGAATCAAAGTCGGTGAAGGGGTCACCGGGGTTGCGGCCCAGCGCCGCGAACCGGTTCTCGTCGGGGATGTTTCCCAGGACCCGCGCTACATTTCTGTCCTGCCTAACGTTCGCTCCGAGTTAGCGGTTCCGCTCATCGTGAAAAACCGCCTGATTGGAGTTATTGACATTGAGTCTCCCCAGCCCGACCACTTCACTGAAGAACACAAGTGGCTGCTGACGCTGATTGCTTCGCGAATGGCGGTCGGGATCGAGAACGCGCGCTTGTACACGCGTACCACGCGCCAGGCGCGGACTCTCGTCCTGCTGAATGAGATCGCCCGCGAGCTCACGTCGATTCTGAATGTTGACGAGTTGCTCAAGCGTATCGCTGAATTATTGAGCCGGCTCATTGATTACCAGATGTTCAGCATCCTGCTGCTGGATTCGACGGGCGAAAAACTCCAGCATCGTTTTTCCCTGCGCTTTCAAGAGAACATCCAGCTCAAACATGAAATTCCCCTGGGTCGAGGGGTAGTGGGTTACGCGGCGCAACACCGGGAAGCCATCCTGGTTCCCGATGTCAGCAAAGATTCTCGTTATATCCGCCTAAACCCGGAAACCCGATCGGAGTTGGCGGTACCGCTGATTTACAAGGACAAAGTCATCGGAGTGCTGGACCTGGAGCACACCCGCCGCGGTTTCTTCACGGAAGATCACAAACGAACCGTAACCACCCTGGCGGCGCAAGTTGCGATTGCCATCGAGAATGCTCAGCTCTATGAACAGATCGCGCGTCAGGAAAAGCGTCTGGAACGCGACTTGGCGCTGGCGCGCGAGTTGCAGTTCCGGCTTCTTCCCCAGTCAGTACCGAAACTCGCGCACCTGGATATTGCAGCCAAGTTCCTGCCGGCACGCGCGATCGGGGGCGATCTTTACGATTTTGTGAACTATTCCCTGGGACGCACCGCCATTGTGGTCGGAGATGTCAGCGGCAAGGGCGCGCCCGCCGCCATTTACGCCGCGCTGGTCAGCGGAATTCTGCGTTCGCACGCGCCGATTGAGCCCGCACCCGCCGAAATGCTCTCCGCCGTGAACTTCTCGCTAGGCGAGCGCCGCATTGAGGGCCAGTTCGTATCGCTGATCTATGCCGTATGGGACGATCCCAGCCGGACCTTGCAGGTGGCCAATTCCGGGCTGCCCCGGCCAATTTACTGTCACGGGGGAAAGATTGAGGTGATCGAAGCCACCGGATTGCCGCTTGGATTGTTCGAAGACGCTGACTACGACGAGTTTAGTTTCCAGGCCAAGCCCGGTGATATGTTCGTATTCTTCAGCGACGGCATTCTCGATGCTACCAACAAGGCTGGGGATCTTTTTGGCCGGAAGAAAGCGGAGGAAATTGTCGCCAAGTGCGCCAACACTTCCCCCGACTGTGTGGTGAAGTCACTTTTTGAGGCGGTAAAAGCACATGCCGCTGGCGAAGAGACTTTCGACGATCAGACTGTATTAGCCATTCGAGTCAAGGGTACGCCCGGGAAACGCAAGTGAGCCGCATTCGAAGCCGGGTTCCAGGCCGTCCACCAGCTTTTTCCTACCGCCAGATCATAACCGGACGGGCTTTGAATTCTTCGCCCGGCTCGATTCTTCACTGTGACGAAGTGCCGCTGGCGCGTCTGGCGGAACGCTTCGGCACACCACTCTACGTTTATTCGACAGCTATGATCCGGCAGCGTGTCCGCGCCTTCGGGCACGCCTTCCGCAAGGTTCCGCACACCGTCTGCTACTCAATCAAAGCGAACTCCAACCTTGGAATTCTCCGGCTGCTGGCGAGAATGGATTGCGGTTTCGACGTGGTTTCCAGCGGAGAACTGGAACGCGTGTTGCGCGTGAACCGGGCCTCCGGAAGGAGGGTGGTCTTTTCTGGCGTGGGCAAAACGCCTGACGAGATGCAGGCAGCACTCAAGGCCAACATTCTGCTATTCAACGTGGAAAGTGAATCGGAGTTGTGGTCGCTGGCGGAATGCGCAGCCCGGGTGAAGAAGACAGCCCGCATGGCATTGCGTGTAAACCCTGATGTTTCCGCTGAGACTCATCCTTATATTTCCACTGGCTTGCAGCGGCACAAATTCGGAATTCGGATTGAGGAAGCGCGCAGTTTGTACGCCCGAGCTTCGGAAAAGAGTTGCCTCAAAATTGCCGGCGTGAGCGTGCACATCGGCTCCCAGATCACCGACATGAAGCCGTTCGCGGCAGCCATGGAGCGGGTCGCGGAATTGGTTCGGGCGCTGCGAGCCGACGGCCACGCTATCGAGTACGTGGATGCCGGCGGCGGCTTGGGCATCGATTACAAGAATGAAGATTCGGCCGGATTTGCTGAATACGTTACCAAGTATGCCGAGGCGATCCTACAACCGTTGCAGGGGCTGAAGTTGCACCTTTTGCTCGAACCCGGCCGCTGCATCGTTGGCCCGGCGGGCCTGCTGCTTACGCGCGTGCTGTACAAGAAAACCAATAATTCGAAGAAGTTCCTGGTGGTGGACGCAGCCATGAACGATTTGATGCGTCCCTCGCTTTACGATGCGTATCACGAAATCATCCCGGTCAGATTCTCTGCAGAGAATGCGCATGAGATCGTCGATGTGGTCGGACCGGTCTGCGAGACTGGAGACTTCTTTGCTCGCGATCGCAAATTGCTGGTCGCGCAGGAAGGAGATTTGCTGGCTCTTCTGGATGCGGGCGCTTACGGAATGGTTCTGGCCTCCAACTACAATACCCGCCCGCGTCCCGCGGAAGTGCTGGTCAGTGGAAAATCATTCAAAGTGATTCGGCGGCGCGAAACCACTGCCGACTTACTTCGCGGAGAAACCTGATAAAGGTCGGGGATGGCGACGGAAAACAAGATGCTCTGATCCGCCTTCCATTCTCCGTGTCCCCCGTGTCCTCTGTGGTTAATTCTCTTTTCGTTGCGCGTCCCAGACCAGCTTTCCGCCGACGATCGTCTTCAGCACTCTGGCTTCGCGAATCTTTGCCGGGTCAATCGAAAAGATGTCATCGCTCAACAGAACCATATCCGCCAGTTTGCCCGGCGTGATCGAACCCTTTTCCTTCTCCTGAAATTCTGCGTACGCCGAGCCCATGGTGTACGCTTCAACAGCTTCCGCCACCGTGAGTTTCTGCTCGGGGAACCAACCGGCGAGGTTTTTCCCATCCAGCGGGGCACGCGTGACCGCGGCATAAACTGTTAGCAGCGGATTCAGTGGCGCGACGTCCCAATCCGTGCCGAAAGCCAGGTGCACGCCGTGATTGAGAAAGGTGCGAAAAGCGTAGGTCCGGCTGGCGCGATCATGACCGATGCGCGCCTCAGCCCAGCGGCCGTCATCTATGGCTTGATACGGTTGCACCGACGCGATCACACCCAACTGCGCGAAACGAGCGAAGTCCTTCGCCGCCACGTGTTGCGCATGTTCGATGCGCATACGGCGATCCGCTTTGCCATGAGCCTTGATCACCGCAGTATAGAGATCGAGCACGATCGAGATGGCCCGGTCACCGATCGCATGGATACAGATCTGCAGGCCGGCAGCATCGGCGCCCATCATCCAGTCCTGCATCTGCGAAAGCGGTTGCATCTGCCTGCCGAGTAGTCCGAAATTCTTGGGATCGTCGCTGTACGGGTCGAAGAAATAGGCCGTACGCGAGCCCAATGAGCCATCCGCAAATCCCTTGAGCGCTCCGATGCGAAGAAACGACGATCCGAAGGCGTGGCGGACACCGACCTTGGCCTGGTCCTGCCAGTCGGAAATGGCGGGCGCAACGTAGACGCGCGCCGTCAGTTCGCCCCGCTGCAACAATTCCGCATAGGCCTCGATGTCAGCGAAACTGTCCGTGCCCCCGTCATTCATGTTCTGAAAACTGGTCACTCCCAACGATGCCGCATACTCCAAGCCGCGCCTAATGGCCCGCAGACGCTGATCGCGAGACAACGGCGGAATCACTTTGAGGACGAAATCCTTGGCTGCGTCTTTAAGAGCGCCCGTAGGATTGCCCTGCGCGTCGCGGACAATCACGCCTCCCGGCGGATCTGGCGTCTGCGCGCTGACCCCCGCCATGCGCAGGGCGACGGAATTCGCCAGCGCCATGTGGCCGTCGTAGCGATCGAGAAAAACCGGCTTGTCCGGAGTGAACGGGTCAATCAGTTCCTTCGTGGGCAGCTGGGCTGGCGTCCATTTGGTTTCGTCCCAGCCACCGCCTTCAATCCATTCGCCCTTCGGCGTCTTTTTTGCCTGTTCCTCAACCCGGCGCACGAATTCTTCGACGCTAGTGGCGTCGTTCAACTGGACCTCATCGAGATCCCTGCCACCCTCAACGAAATGCACATGAGCATCGTTGAAGCCGGGCAGCAGCAGCTTGCCGCCGGCATCGATGACCTTGGTTTCGGGACCGCGCAACACTTCGACATCAGCATTGGAACCGACAGCCACAATACGGTCCCCGAGCACGGCCACGGCCTGAGCCGTGGGATGGTCTTTTTCCACCGTCCAGACCTTGGCGTTGTTGATGATCAGGTCGGCGGCGGGTTTAGATTGCGCGAACATGCCGATCGAGACCCAACAGGTCGCTGAGATCCAACAAAAACGAACTGCGAGCGCGTGCCGTATGAGTTTCATTGCGTTCAGTGCTTCTTCAGCAAGCGGTCACCGCTGGCCCCACTTCAGCTTGGCACGCAGCACATCGAAGAATGTCCCCTGGATGCGCAGCAGCTTGACCTGGTGTTTGGACTTGCGGCAAACCACGCGGTCTCCGTCAAACATCGGCATGCCGACCTGGCCATCGACGCTCAAGTAGGCCTCGTCCTGGCCGGTGTTGACCACGATCTCGATCTGTGACGTGCCGGGCACCACCAGCGGGCGATGCGTCAGCGAGTGGGCGGCAACCGGGGTTACGATGAACGCGTCCACCGACGGCATCAGGATTGGCCCTCCCGCCGCGAGGGAGTAGGCAGTAGAACCGGTGGGTGTGGAGACGATCAGGCTGTCCGCCTTATAGCTGGAAACGAAGAGACCATCAATGTAAACGTCGCAGTGGTTGAGCCGGGAAATGGTCCCCTTGCCCACAACAATGTCGTTGAGCGCGTCATAGCGGGCCACCAGTGAATCTTTGCGGAGCACCTCGCAGTGCACCATGGATCGCGTTTCCACGTCGCAACGGCCGTCTTCAATGCCCTGTAGAGTGGGATAAAGCTCCGCCAGCGGCACCTCCGTCAGGAATCCAAGCGAGCCCAGATTCACGCCGAGCACCGGAGTTCCGGTCTTGGCCATGGAGCGAGCGGCAGAAAGCAGCGTTCCATCGCCGCCTAGAACGACCACAAAGTCGAGGGTCCGCGAAGCCATCTCCTCGCGGCTGAGGACCTCGATCTCCGAGGCATGCGGCGCCGTCTCGCGATCCACAACTACCTGGTATTGGTGCTGGCGAAACCACCGGAGAAGTTCGGCCACAACACTTGCCAGTTCCGCTTTACCGGCCTTGGAGACGATGGCTACGGCTTTGGCTTTCGAGGTCGGAGGATTCCTGGTATCCATGGCGGAAATTGAATTGTACAGAAAACTGGAGGAAAAGCTTTAACTGAAGCGTTCGCTGGCGGTGGTATCCCTTTGTCATCCTGAGCGAAGGGACTGCTTCGCAACGCGAAGCGGTCCTGCAGTCGAAGAGCCTGCCCCGAGCGAAGCCGAGGGGACCCCTACCAGGCTTGTACTGCACAGCGGCGTCCAGGCATTCTCCCCAACGGCGTGTTGCGTGCCGGCCCAATCATACCTGGAGACTACTGACTGTGCCTTAACATCCTCCGCAGTTTAGCATTCAGTAAATTCCACGCAGCAAGAATTCCCGATTGCCTTCCGCACCCAGTATCGGAGATTCGATCGCGTCGGTGCGAGTGCACCCCTGCGCCACGAGCGCTTGCCGAACTTTCTCCACCGCTGCTGCCTGGGCGGCCTCATCACGCACAATTCCGCCCTTGCCCACATGGTCGCGGCCGGCTTCGAATTGAGGTTTCACCAGCACCACGACTTGCCGCCCACGACGTTCGGAGGCAGACTCTGGAAACGCCGATGCAATCACCGCGGGAAGAACCAGCGTCGCCGAAATGAACGAAACGTCCATTACAACGAGATCCGCGGTTTCGCCGACCTGTTCTCGCTTGAGGTAGCGCGCATTCGTTTTCTCCAATAGCCGCACGCGCGGATCCTGCCGAAGGCGAAAATCAATTTGGCCATGGCCGGTATCCACCGCGATCACGCGTGCTGCGCCCCGTTGCAACAGGCAATCCGTGAAGCCGCCGGTCGAAGCGCCAACATCAAGGCAGACCTTCCCCGCCACCTCGATCTGCCAGTGTTCGAGCGCCTTCTCCAGCTTCAGTCCGCCGCGGCTGACGTACTTCAAATCTCCACCGAGCAGGCGGATCTCCGCCTCCTCTTTTACCGCCGTCCCAGCTTTTTCTATTTTTTGACCATCGACCAGAACTTTGCCGGCAATAATCAGCGCCTGCGCCCGTTCCCGCGACGTTGTCAGGCCGCGTTCGAGAAGCAGTTTGTCGAGCCTGACTCTCAAATCGGTCTCCGAAAAGCACCTGCGACTTCGCGAACCGTCCACCTCACCACCAAAGTGCCAGCAACGAACCCAGTGCAGAATGCTGAAGCGATTCGCGATGAGACACTTACCAAGGTAGTTTGCCGCTTTTCCACATGGTTTTCCACGGCAGTGTTGAAAAGTCTGGGATGGTGAGGTCTGGCAATTGCTAACTTGTACTATTCAGGACGCGACTTGGAAGCCTGAATAGCAAAGCCGCCCGCGAACGGGCGGCTTCGGTTCTGAGATCGCAGAACTCTATCCCGCCACTTCTTCGAGCAGCTTTTGATCGATATCGAAATTGGAGTGCACGCCTTGCACGTCATCGTGCTCTTCGAGCGCCTCCATCAGGCGAATCATGGTGCCCGCGGCTGCTCCTTCCAGCTTGATGTAGTTCTGCGGAATCATAGCCACGCTGGCCGAGGCCGGCTCGATGCCAGCCTTCTTTACCGCCTCGAGCACAGCTTCATAAGCAGAAGGATCGGTCAACACTTCCCAAGTCTCACCATCGTCGCGCAAGTCGTCAGCCCCGGCGTCGAGGACGATGGCCATCAGGTCGTCCTCCTTCGCGGCCGACTTTGGAATCACGATGTCGCCCTTCTTGTGGAACATCCAGTGAACGGCGCCGGCTTCCGCCATGTTACCGCCATTTTTCTGGAACACGTGGCGAATCTCGCTGACCGTGCGGTTGCGGTTGTCGGTGTTGATTTCGAGCAGCAACGCCACCCCGCCCGGGCCATAGCCCTCCAGCAGGAACTCTTCGTAGGTTGCACCTGGCAACTCCCCGGTGCCGCGCTGGATGGCCCGCTTGATGTTGTCGGCCGGCATGTTCTCCGCCTTGGCCGCCAGGATGGCAGTACGCAGGCGCGGGTTCGTGTCCGG
The DNA here is from genome assembly GCA_963770485.1 of uncultured Acidobacteriota bacterium. Classification (GTDB taxonomy): domain Bacteria; phylum Acidobacteriota; class Terriglobia; order Terriglobales; family Acidobacteriaceae; genus CAVVEC01. The sequence continues at coordinate 909,412 of CAVYPX010000016.1, read as the reverse complement.
ATCGCCGCCACCATTCTTGGCCGCAATACCGATTTCCTTGATCAGACGGGTGAAAATCTTACCCCGCTTGGCGTCGAGTGCGCCCTTCTTGTGCTTGATTGTGGCCCATTTTGAGTGGCCAGACATGGAGATACCTCATTCTAATGAACTTTGAATGCGCTGATCCTGACTCCGCAGGACTCGCCCGTAGAAGAGATCATTGGACAGCCTCGGGATTGCCTAGAAACCAATGCAGGCGAACTGAGATTATAGCACGGGGACATGGGAATTCCTTAACCTGGAGTTCCGTCGCCGGGTTTCCTTCGTGCCCAGTTGTGTCCTTCGCGGTTCTTGCTTTCGCCGCCCCGAGCTGGGACCAAAGCAACCAGGAAGAATACGAAGTCACACGAAGGAACCACGAAACGTGTCACTAGCAGGTGTCCGCTTGCTTGGCATCATGAGCGCGATAGGCGTACACCACCGCCAGCAACGGTGGCGCCAACAACACTCCCCAGAACGGAATCAGGAAACCCAGCACAATCGGCGTCAGAATCGACGCCCACATTGGTACCTTCGCCGTCCGCTTCATAAGATACGGTTGCAGCAGGAGGCCATCAAGAACCACAATCCCGGCGTACAGGATCAGCACGTAAAGCGGATGCTCCCAGTCCGTCCATTTCACGGTCGCAGCCAGGACGGGACCGATCAGCCCCAGCACCGGGCCCAGGTGGGGTACAAACTGCAAAATCGCAGCCAGCAACGCCCACAGCGGAGCCCACGGAATTTTCAGGACGTAAAGGCCGGCCAGCCACAAGATCCCAACCGCAAGCGAGTCCTGACACTGAGCGATGAACCAGTTCTTCAGCGCGCCGCCCGTGAGGCGGGCATGTTCGCCCAAATTCATGCCTGTATGATGTACTCCGAAATACTAGGACACATCGCCCTTCATGTTAGACTCACAGCATACTCGCTACTGGGGCCAACTCGATGAAATTCGGTGTCATCATTTTCCCCGGATCCAACTGCGATCACGATGCCTACTGGACCGTCCAGAAGGTCGCGAAGCAGCCGGTGACGTTCCTCTGGCACGAGTCCCACGACCTGCAGAACTGCGACGCCATTATTGTTCCCGGGGGCTTCGCTTACGGCGACTATCTGCGCACCGGCGCCATCGCCAAGTTTTCCCCAGTGATGGAGTCGGTACGCAACTTCGCCGCCGGTGGCGGGCTGGTGCTGGGCATCTGCAATGGTTTCCAGATTCTGTGCGAGTCCGGGCTGCTGCCGGGAGCGCTGATGTGCAATGCAGGGCTGAGGTACGTTTGTAAGCCCGTGCAAGTACGCGTGGAGAACGCCGACACCCCATTCACTGCCGCCTGCCGCCAGGGCGAGGTGCTGACCATTCCCATTGGCCACATGGCCGGCAACTACTTCTGCGATGAAATCACCCTCGCCGAACTACGCAGGGACAAGAGTGTTGTATTTCGCTACACAACTCCGGACGGCCAAGTCACCGCAGGCTCTAATCCCAACGGATCCCTGGACAATATTGCCGGCATCTGCAATCCGGGCCGGAACGTGCTTGGCATGATGCCGCATCCGGAACGTGCCAGCGAACCAGAACTTGGCGGAACCGACGGCTTCAAGATCTTTGAGTCGCTGGTCGGCGCGATGGCGGAAAAGTAACGGCACGTTCAAACTGTTTTTCCACAAGATTCTTCTCACGAAACTGAATTAGTGCTTCCCTGTCGCGCTTTTTCTTGCTACGCTTCAATCCCCTTCGCTTACCGGACTGCCCGGCTCCTGAGTTCGTGTGTCTTTTTTCAGGAGGTGTCCGATGGCAGCAAGAGAGAGCATCGACCGTCTCTCTGACACCCTGTTGTGCGACGAGCGCATCCTCAACGTGTCAGAGAGGGAACTGCTTGCGAAGCTACTACAGCGCGCAAGAAGTCAGGTGAGTGTTTCGGGGAATGCGGTGGCCGAAACGATCACTCGTGTAGTTGGAGAAGTCATCGCAGAACGAGCCTATGGGGTATTAGGAGAAGGCATTGCCCGACGGTTGCTCCAGCAGCAGTCGGGGTTGTCTTCGAGCCGTCCCCAGCAAGACCCGGGGGTGATTCATGCCGGCGGACCTCCGCCGACCCCCGCCCCAGGTCCGGGTGACCCGAACCGCAGCGGTCCGCAGCCGCCCGGTCCGAGCCCGCCGGGCGGCGTGTGGGCACGTACGCAGCCGACCGGTGCAAGCTTGGCGGCTCGAACAGCCACAGAGCCTGCGCGCCGCGCCACCGGCGGAGTCGCCCTGCTTGAAACGCCGGAGTTTATGCCGGCCGAGTGCGTGGTGCTCGACGAGTTCCTGGCTTCAGCCGAACTGAACGCGCTGATGCAGGACACGCTCCAGCGGGAAATGGAGTTCCAAGTCAGCGAAGTGGTTTCGCCGGGCGTTGCCGGCGGAGCCGTTGACTATGAACACCGCCGCTCGCGCGTGCTCGTCGATCTCGGTAAACACCAGTCCGTCATCGTGGACCGTCTTCAGGCCTGCTTGCCGCGGGTTCTGCGGAAGCTCGGCCACCAGACGTTCCCCATCTCCCGTGTGGAAGCGCAGATTACCGCCAGCAACCACGGCGATTTCTTCCATTGGCATTGCGACAACGGAGCGGAAGAGATTGCCTCGCGGGAGATCACCTTTGTCTACTTCTTCCATCGTGAGCCGAAGAAGTTTCGCGGCGGAGAACTGCGCATCTACGATTCGCGCTGGGAGAACAACCAGTACGTGCCAACCGCAAATTATCGCGTCATCGTGCCCGAGCAGAACCAGATGGTGCTGTTCGTCAGTTCGCTGGCGCACGAAATCACCCCGGTGGAATGCCCTTCTGAAGCATTCCCCGATAGCCGATTCACGGTCAACGGATGGCTACACCGGTAAACGACGCAGATTGGCTGGCATGGATTGAGCGACTGGTAGGGGAGCCGGGGCCTTCCGCATCCGGAACTGAGCTACCCCGCTCGCTCTTCCATTGCCGCCTGGACGATCAGCCGGGCCACCTGGTCCCAGAGCGATTTCTCCTCCGGCCAGGCTTCTGGGAGGGCCTGACTGATCGTCCGCTTTTTGTAAATCCCCATTGCCGCTTCCCGGGCAACGGGGAGCCGCCGCAGGAAATCGACATTCCCTCTTGGCCACGCGAGAATTTCGCGGCGCCAAACGAAATACTTTGGGTCACCGACCCGGGAAGCGGCGCTGTGCGCCCGTTCTGGCTCGGCCCGAAGTTCGCTGCCTTGCTGTCGGGCGCGCAACCGGGCCATCCCGCACCGTCAGGGCTCTCGCCAGAGGCCCTCAGTGTTCTGTGCATGGCGAATCTTCTGGTGCTGGAGAACTACGCCTCCGACCGTCGCAAGCAATGGAATGCAATCGTTTCCGTTTGCAGACCTCAGTTCCAAACACGAGGGTATGTTCCTGTAGCCCGGCTGATTCATCCTTTTCACCTCGCGGCCTTGCGCCGCTACTATCGCCACCAGATCAGGACGGGAAAAATTAGTCTCGGAGACTACCAGAGTTCCCGCCGCTATGTCGTTCACAATGAAGGCGTCGCCCGCTTTTTTCACCAGCAGCTGACCGCAACCGTGGCCGCCATCGCAGGCGAACCCGTGAAGCCGTCTTATGTCTACCTGGCTTCGTACCAGCCAGGAGCGATCTTGAAAAAACACACCGACCGCGAACAGTGCGAGTTCAGCATCACCTTGTGCCTGGATTACGCGCCCGAGCCGCGCAGCGTCACGCCCTGGCCACTGCAGCTTCATACCGAGTCGGGCAAGGTCACCGTCCATCAGGCCATCGGCGACGCCCTGCTCTATCGCGGGCGCGAGATTCCCCACTCCCGCGACCCACTCCCTGAGGCCCACACTTCGACGTCTATCTTCTTCCACTACGTCCGGGAAAACTTCGCCGGAAGTTTGGATTAACCAGGCCAGTCAACCGCCCCAGGAAAAATCTAGTAAGATCGACTGCGGTATGCCGATTAATGAGTCCCCCAGTCATGAGCGCAGCCAAACTCTGACCCCGCAAGCCTTGGCGAAGCTAATTGATCACACGAATCTGCGCCCGGAAGCCACCGCGGACCAGATTGTCCAGCTGTGTTGTGAAGCGCGGGAGTTTGGATTCGCGGCGGTCGTGGTGAATCCATGTTATGTCAGTTTGGCTGCATCGCGAGTGCAAGGGAGCGGGGTCAAGGTGGCGACAGTTGCGGGGTTCCCGCTGGGCGCGACGCTGACCAGCGTTAAGCGATTTGAGGCCGCCGAAGCTCTGCGTCTAGGCGCAAGCGAGATCGACATGGTTTTGAATATCGGCGCGCTCAAGTCTGGAGACAGCGAACTGACCCTGTCGGACATCCGCAGCGTGGCGGAGGAGACCCATGCCCGCGATGCCATACTCAAAGTCATCCTGGAGACCGGACTTCTCACCGACGAAGAAAAGCGAATTGCGTGTGAACTCAGCGTGCAAGCCAAGGCGGATTTCGTGAAGACCTCAACGGGTTTTCTGGGTGGGGGTGCAACTGTGGCCGATGTCGCGCTGATGCGCCGCACCGTGGGGCGACACGTGGGCGTGAAAGCCGCGGGAGGCATTCGCAGCGCCAGCGATGCCCTGGCAATGTTCGCAGCCGGGGCCAACCGTATCGGCACCAGCAGCGGAGTGAAGATCGTCCGGGAATTGGGTGAACGGCTATAGGAGCATGCCCGCGATCGACGCTGACATCAGGTTAGCCATGGTTCCGGCGAGCATGGCCCGGAAGCCGAGGCGCGCGAGCTCCCTTCTTTTGTTGGGCGCCAGGGCGCCAATGCCGCCGATCTGAATCCCGATCGAGCTTAGATTCGCAAACCCACATAGCGCAAACGTTGCAATAGTAAAAGACCGCGGATCGAGTACCGCCTTTTGCGGACCCAGCATGGAAAAGGCAACCAATTCATTAAGGGCCATGCGTGTCCCCAGGAGGTTGCCGATGGCGGGGCAGTCCTTCCAAGGGATGCCAATGATCCAAGCCACCGGGGAAAACAGAACGCCAAAAATCCTTTCCAGACTCTGTGGGAACCAGTAGAAACCGAGGTGTGCCAGCCCACTGTGAATGCCGCCCATAATGCCGTTGGTCAGCGCAATCAGCGCAATGAATGAAATCAACATCGCCCCGACGTTGAGGGCCAGATACAACCCGTCGGTAGTGCCTCGGGCTACGGCGCCCAGCAGGTTCTCCTCCTTTTCCTTGGCCGCTTCCTCTGCGCTCATCACCACGCGGCCGGCGGTTTTCGGCGTTTCGGTTTCCGGCACCAGCATCTTGGAAATCAAAATCGTCCCGGGCGCGGTCATGATCACGGCGCTCAGCAGATGTTTGGGCTCGATACCGAAGGCGATATAGGCCGCCATGATCCCGCCGGAAACATGTGCCATGCCGCTGGTCATGACCGTCATCAGTTCGGAGCGAGTCAGGTCGGGGAGAAAAGGCCGGATGGTGAGTGGCGCCTCAGTCTGTCCCATAAAGATGCTTGCCGCCACATTGAGCGACTCGGCGCCGCTCGCGCCCATGAAGCGCGTCATGACCCGCGCCGCCTGTTTGATGATGAACTGCATAATTCCAAAGTGGTAGAGCACGGCGAAAAATGCGGCGATGAAGATGATGGTCGGCAGGACTTGGAAGGCGAAGTAGAAGCCCAGGGGGGAGCCCTGTTTGCCCAGATCGCCAAAAACAAATTGCGAACCGGGAAAAGAAAAACTGAGCAGCCATTTGACGCCGTCCCCGGCTTTCTGAAAAACGGCGCGACCCAGGTCAAGCTTCAACACAAACAAAGCGAAAGCGAACTGCAGTCCCAATCCCCAGCCCACTGTCTTGATGCGAATGGCGCGCCGGTTGGTGGAAGCGATGAACGCCAGCGCCAGCATCGTAAGGACGCCGAGAATCCCGGTGAAGCGGCCCATTTAGTTGTGCCTGCCCGAGGAAGAGATAATTTTATGGACGAGCGGGCGCTTACGCCGTGCAAGAGTGTCCCCAATCTGATAGCTCTCAGTCATCAAGGTCCGCGCCTGAGCCGCTCGCTCCTCCGAATTGTAATGAATGCTGCAGAGGGGTTCGCCGAGTGAAACTCGCTCGGTTACCTTCTTGTGCAACACCAGGCCCACCGTTGGATCCACCGAATCTTCTTTCTGGGCACGGCCACCGCCCAGAACGACACAGGCTTTGCCGATCGCTGCACAGTCCAGGCCTGCGACGTAGCCGTTCCCTGGGCTAACCACCTCCAGAGTGTGTTTGGACCGAGGGAGTCGAGACGGTTTCTGGACCGGAGGCGGCGGCCGTCACAACTCTACGACCTTATATATGTGCCCTAAACGAGGCTCGACCCGTGGCGGGATGGCCCGCATACGCGCGAAACAGGATTGCTCAGGTCTCTGGCGAAAAAGCGGATCAGCGTCAATAAACCGCTACTTGCTCTTGTAGCTGAATGTCACCTTGGTTTCCTCATCAAGAACAAGCGGCCTGACGAATTGGAAAGAAGTGCCCGTGCGCGGCACCTCGATTGCCACTGGCAGCACGCCCGCCACTCTTCGTTGCAGGTTCATCACATTGGCCGAGGCTGCGTTCTGCTGCTGCTTCTTCGCGTTCGCTTCGAGTTGGGCCAGTTGCAAATAATTGTTGGAACTGATGTTTGCGTTCTCCGTTTGAAACAACGGAGCGGAACCGGTGACCTCGATAGATTCTGCTGCGGCGCCCACATTCAGAGTCAGCGGATATTCCGCGGCTCGGCTGGTCTCGTAATTGATCCCCTCAACTGTAGACCTGAAGCCTGTTGCCTCAGCCGTAAGTCTTGCGGCGCCGCCAGGAAAATTTGAGACAACCCAGCGGCCAGCCGAATTAGTAACCGTACTTGCCGTGAAGCCAGTGCTCAAGTTCGTAACCGTGACGCGGGCACCCGATACGACCGCGCCGGTTGGATCCACGACAATTCCACCCAATTGTCCGGGTAATACTGGCGCGCTGGCGCTCGGAGCGCCAAATACACCCCCGCCCACACCTCCCATGACTCCACCCATTGTTCCAGCCTGTATGTTGCCCGGAGCTTCCTGCAGAGCGGGTGGTACCAAGTTCGCCGACATGACATCGCCGCCGAAGTCCTTCACCTTATATTGCTCGGGCAGAAACACCTCCCACTGCAGCAGATTGATGGGAACATCCATGCTGGGCAGAGAAAGCTCAGAGCCGCCTTTTTTAGCAAAGGGCGCCCCGGAATGCATGAACACAAAAGAAACTTCGTAGGCGCCCGTGGGCCGATAGCCAGGCCGCAACAATGGTACGCGACTTCCATCCGGTCCTTGTACCGGCTTGACCTTCTCTCCCCCCACGTCAGCTGACAAAATGTTCGCTCCCGCCGGCAGCGCCACTTTCATGAACGGTTGAGCCTGGTTCTTGACAGTGAGTTTTACTTCGGTGAGCGACCTGCCTTCCGAAGTCACGAGTGTTGTAACCACCGCGCTCTCTGCAATTGCCGCAAGCACGCTGCTGTCCGGAAAGCGAGTCCACTCCAGGGCTAAACTGGGCGTCTCGTTGGGCTGCCGGTGGAACCGAAATGCTGCTTGCGGCGGATAGTGCGCCAGCGAGCGCAAGAAAGGATTGGCCTCTCGTACGTCCATCCGCTTGAGACCTCCGCCTTTGGTTGCCGTAAGCTCCATCGTCCCCGCCCCTTCGACCAGAACCTCTCCAGTCTCGCGCTGCGCATTCTTGAAGCTTGGAAATGGAACGCTTGCCTTAGAGCCGTTGAGCGGCCGCTCCATCGAAATCAAGAACTGATGGCCGCGCTGATTGGCCCTGCGGACCTTCAGGATCAGGACGCCGGGTTTTGTCTCGCTCGATTCCAGCGACGGTCCGGTGACGCCCGTCACCTCGTATCCCTCTGGTACTTCAACTTCGAATTGAGAGGGTTCACCCTGCACGACGGTGACGTCGGCAAGTGCCGCAATCCGAAGCTCGGCTTCGCTTACCGACACCAGCGTCTTTACCTCAGACAGAAATCGCACTTCTCGCGGCACAGCCGGCACTGCGGTTTCCCGTCTTGCCCACCAGATGGTGGTGGGTTGTCCGGGCACAAGCGTTGCTTCGATCGCCGTGTGTCCTTTCTCTGAGCGCCGATCCGTAATCAGACCAGGATTGATGTTCGTGTATGTATTCTCGCCGGGAATCAGGAGCGAGAGTTGTACGCTACCTGCTGCCGGAACCGGCAAGGTGAACGATGCGCGTCCGGCCTCAATGCCCAGCGGCAACCCTGCATTCAGCGTGATGGAAAACTCAGACGGTCCTGCCAAAACAGCTGTTTGCGTCCCGTTTTCCTGTTGCAGCGGCAATGCTCTGTTCTCTTGATGCGCGTCCAGGATCGTGATGCCGGCCGTCAGTGGAACCTTAACTTCGCCCTTCTTGAATACTTCACCCTCCAACTGAATGCTCCCCAGCACGGATTCATTTTCCACTTGCAACTTCAGTTCCGCACGTTTGATCGAATAGCTGAGAGGAGGCGTCTCTGGTTTTTTTGCGGGCTTACTTGCCAACTCGACCAGCCGGTTGTATTCGTCCAGCGGAAGCGTGACATTGCCCGAATCGGGGAGGGGCAGGCCGCCCTTCTGCTGCGCGGCTGCGGACGCCAAGAGGATCAACACAACGACAAGGAGGTTTTTCTTCATCGCATACCCTGCTTCTTCTCACGCTGGTAGGTAAGTTCAGGGATTGGCGCCTGGTTTTCGCTCGTGAGTTCGGAAATCAGGAAAATGGAAGGCCCAAATGCAGGAAACGAAATTCCAATAGGAAGAATGCCAGCCACTTTCCCCTCTTTTGATTTGGCCTGGAATTTGTCGACAAGCGCCTGGGTAGCCTCATCATCTCTAAATTGTCTGAGGCGATCCGCCTCCACGGATTGCGGAGACGCTGTCGGTGGCGGAGGCGGTGGTGGAGCCGGCGTGTTAAACGCTTCCGATGTTGGCTGCGCATAGGACTCCGTTCGGAACGGGCCCGGCTCCGCCCACACGCGGAATAGAGGCGGGTAGTAGAGGAGCAGCCCAGTGCGCGAAATCGGCAGATCCAAAGCCGGCAAGGCAATCCGCACCTTCCCCTTCTCGTCCCACGGCGCCCCCCGACTTAGATACAGAACCTCCACAAGGAATGCCGCCGGGTCTTCCCCTCCACGAGCCTTCTCGAGCGGCAACAACAAGCTCCCATCTGGCGATTGACCCGGCCGGACCGGTTTGCCCGCCAACGTGGCGCTCCAAATCACAGCTCCCGGAGGCAGCGTGATCTTCACGAAGGTTCTCTGGTTGTTTCGCACGGCATATCGCGCCCGGATCAGACTCTTCCCTTCCTTGCTCATCAGGACCTGGTAGCGAGCTTCCTCGATGTTCGCCATCAGCACCGCTTGCTGCGTGTAGCGCGCCACATTCACCGTAAGCGATCGAGTTGCCCCTGCTTCTCCAGAACGAAAACGAAATGCTACAAGCGACGGCGACTGGCGGCTGGCGATCGTCTCGCCTAAATCGCTGGCATCGGCCTCTTCCATTCCCTGCGGCTTGAAGTCTTTGATCTCGCCCGCTCCAAGTACTTCCGCCGCCACTCCACCCGTGTCCCTCTCAGTGTTGAGAAGACGCAGCAGAGGCATCTCGATTTCCCCGTCGCGGGCAAGTCGGGTTTCGCCGTTGATCACAAATCTTGCGCTCTGTTCGATCGGCTCCAAAAATTTCACCGCAAGTTCGCCACTCTTCATTTCCCAATCCGCCACCATCGCGCCCAGCACCTGATTCACCGTAACGGTTTCAGGAAGCTGGATTCTGACCTCCGCTGCGCCACCCTGGACTACCTCAAGATTCACCTCGGCATAGATCGATGTCGAGTCTTCACCGAGACTGACCAACTCAGTCAGAGATCCGCGCAGTCGCAGAGGCTGCGTCGTCCGATGGTCCTCCGTCTTCCTTCGCCAGCTAAAAGTCAGCGGAGTGTTCCCCTGTCCGTAGGCAACCCACTTGCTTTCGCCCGCCGTCTCCGACTTCTCCGACAAAAGGCCACCGGAAACTTGAACGTCCAACCCCTGGCTAAGCAGTTGGACTGAGGCGCGAGTAATTCCTGAATCAGTGGATGGCAGTGCGATGCTTTCGTTCCCCGGACCAGAGGCAACAGGAAGAGCTATCTCGAGCAAGAGAACAGAACGACCAGCATGAGAAAGAACAGCAGCGAGCTGACTGTTACCCTTTCCAGTGACAGTCGGCACTAGGGATACAGGTTTGTTGTCCAGCTGTGCCTCACGAACCAGGAGTCCCGAGGGAATTGGAACACGCACCCAGCCGTCCTTCAGGACATCGACCGTCAGGTTCACCCGGCCCTTTGCCAGCTCACCACGGATCTGCAAATCGTAGTCGACGCGCGTCAGAGTAGCTTGCACCGGAGAGGCTTCCGGTTCAGGCTCGACCGGATAGGCCTTGGCGTGAAGAGTTCGGTAATCTGCGACCGGAATTACCACCCAACCGGGCGATCGCGATTCCTGAGCTTCGGATGCGGCCGCGATGAAGAGTACAAGGCAAAGAAACGACAGCTCGAATGCAGATCTCTTATGCTGCCGAAGCACTGGGTTGCTCGACACTCTCATGGGTTACCTCTCGTCTGGCTTGGAAACTCTTCTCGGGAACGCTCCTAAGGCCCAATCTTGCTGTCGAGGTGGGCGGCAAGCTTGACTCTGCGTCTTCGGTTTCGCTTGAAAGGAGAACCCAGAAAGCATCGAGAGGCGCAACTAGTTCGTCACGCATCGCCCGTCGCCTCCTCCATTCTCCACAAAATAGGTTGGAACAAGGAAGAACATCTGATTGTAAGCAGAATATGAGTCGGACAGGGTACAGGCTTAGTTACCTTTAAGATGCAACGCCTTATCGCTACGTTTTCCCTTATTCTGGGCTGAGAGGGACCGCGTTATCCAAGGCGGATTCCCTGAGATTCGTACCTTCCCGCACGCCAGCATCGGTCGCTAGTTCAGCCCCGAAATCACGTACAGCACCGACAGCGTCTGGTAGTAACTGTAGGCGAATTCCGAGGCATCTCCGTTGGTGACCACAGGAGCAATCGAGACCACGCCGGCGCGATCCGCAGGAACCAGTTCCCGTACCAAACTCATCTTCCCGCTGGCGATGTCCACGCGCTCGATCTTCATGGGCACTTCTCCGGCACGATAAGCGTACAATCCCTGGCTGTCGGTGGACCACTGCGCCAGGATATAGCTGTCGTCCATACCGGGGACGGGACGAACCGGACCACCGTCCACCGGAAACAGCATTTGCTTGTGGTCTGCCGTGTTCACACCCGCCACATACTTTCCATCCGGCGAAGGCAGCGTTGCGTACACACCTTCGGGCGTAAGCGCCTCAGGCTTGCCTCCGGACACATCCACCAGGTAAGTGCGTCCCGGCCGTCCCGCTTCATTGCCATTGACCACGAGCCGCTTGCCGTCCGGCAGGAAGTGCGCGCCCGTCTGCAGATGTTCCAGCTCGGGCAATGGAATCTGGCGAGTCGGCCCCGGACCCACGGGAAACAAGGTGATGTGTGCGGGTGTTCCCTGCGAAACCGAGATCGCCCACTTGCCATCCCGCGACAAGCCATCCACCGTGCCATCGCCCAAATGAATCGGAGGCGAACCATCCACCTTGCGAATTGCGATGAGATTCTCCGGCCCCATCCCTCCACCACTCTCTCCGACGGGTCCACCACCCTCTTCAAACAGAACCGACTGGCCGTCGGGCGAAATGTCTTTGGCCACGCTCCAGTCATACCAGGAGAGGTCCTGCACGTCTTTGCTATCTTTGCCGGTCCACTCCATCGCCAGCCGCTCGGTATCGAGGGTGACCAGGATGCGGCCATCGGGAGCAATGTCCTGCATGGTGAAACCGCCGGGAACGCTCAGGATTTTGCGTTGCCGTCCTGAAATATTCATGGCCCACAGGCTACGATTCGTGGCTCCGCCCTCGGCCGCCGCAAACCAGATTTCATTACCCTGCGGCGACCATCCCAGGCCTTCTTCGGATTCCCAGTCGCCAGATCGGGCGGTGACGTGCCCGGCCAAATCCATCACGCTGACCGAACCGCGATCATTCCAACGCTCCGGATGATCCATGAAAGCGATTCTGTCTCCATGGGGCGAAAACCGCAGATGGCTGATCCATCCGTTGGTCGCGTACAAAACCTTGCCGATGGGAAACTCGAGCTGGTCACGAGTCTTGACGTGGTGCACTACGGCCAGTTCCCCGTCAGGACTCCAGTCGGCCCAGCGGACATCCTGGAGAATCTCGCGGGGAGTGCCGCCCACCATCGGGGCGCGCGCCAGCATTCCATGATCGAACGTAAGGCGCGAACCATGGACTGCCCGCAAGGCCAGCGCCAGTTCATTGCCGCGCGAAAGCGCCAGCAGGTGAGCGGAGGTCAGACCCAGCGGGCGCGCCAGCAAGGAATCGGGGATAGTGGAATAAATCTGCAGCGGCCGCCCATTCCACGCGGCGCCGTACACCACGGTCCGGCCATCCGCCGTGAATCGGCCCGAATAAACTGTGCCGCGCTCAAACGTGAGACGCCGATACACCGGTTCCGGCGTGGCCTTAAGCCTGCGACCCAGAAATATCCCCAGCCCCGCCAGCAACACCGCCGTCGCCAGGATTGGCAGCCACTTTCTGAGGCGCGACTTTCCCAGGCGAAATGCCGGTACCTGCCGGCTGCTGGACACATTCGACAACGTGCTGAGGGCGAACGCCAGATCTCGCGCCGACTGGAAACGGTTCTCCGGTTCTTTCTCCAGGCAGTGGCGGACGATCTGTTCGAACGCTGGCGGGATGCCCTGCCGCGCCTCAACCATCCCGGGAGGATCCTCTTTGAGGATCGCGGTCATGGTATCCACCTGGGTCTCGCCCGAGAAGGCGCGTTTGCCGGTGAGCATTTCATACAGAATGGCGCCAAAACTGAAGATGTCGCTGCGATGATCCACCGTCCTGCCCCGCAGCTGCTCCGGAGACATGTAAGCGACTGTGCCCAGCACCGATCCTGCTTTGGTCTGGGTGGTCATTGTTGCCGCCGAGCGGCCGTTGTCGAGTTCAGGGTTGGTCAGCTTCGCGATGCCGAAATCGAGAATCTTGACCCGGCCATCGCGAGTGATGAAAAGGTTTTCCGGCTTGAGGTCGCGATGCACGATTCGCTTTTCATGCGCAGCTGTGAGCCCCTGCGCAATCTGCCAAGCGTAATCGGCTGCCTGTCGCGGCGTGAGCGGACCCTCGAGCAGGCGCTGGCGCAAGGTTTGCCCCTCCAGCAACTCCGAGACAATGTAGGGCGCGCCATCGTGCATGCCGATGTCATAAATGGCAACGATGTTGGGATGGCTGAGGGCAGCCGCCGCGCGGGCCTCCTGCTCGAAGCGCCGCAGGCGGTCCTGATCATGGGCCAGGGAGGGTCTCAATATCTTGAGGGCAACGTCCCGCCCCAGCCGGTCGTCGCTGGCACGGTACACTTCCCCCATTCCTCCCGAGCCTATTTTTTCCCGTACTTGGTAGTGCCCGAGGATTTGGTCAATCATCGTAAGCGAGGGAGGTTGCAGGGCATGTTAGGGCGGCGCGCGGTGGAAGTCAACTACATGTAGGGTAGGTGTACAGCGACGGCAAAAGTGCTACACCGCTACCTTTCGAGTTAGCCTCATATACTGATGAGTTAGCGTGCGGGAGCGTGCTTACCCGAGCGGCACGCGGGGACCGGGGGTGGCGGGGCGGGGACCCAAAGTCCTCCCGGTTCCGTGGTATACTCCATTCCGCTGTGAGGACTTGGCAGTAGCTCCCTCCCACCCATTGCCCCGGCAATGCCCCCGAAGTGAGGTAACGAACATGCGACGAAAATCCGGCCCGAAAGCAACGGCGATTTTCGCGATTCTGATGACAGCTCTGGCGGTAGTGCCCGGCGCTTGGGCTAGTCCCAAGTACCGCGTTCTTTACAACTTCAAGGGCGGCAAGGATGGAGCCGGTCCGACCGGCGCGTTGATCTCGGATGTCGCCGGAAATCTTTATGGCACAACTGCGACTGGGGGCCGGGGCTGCCCTCAAAGCGGAGGATGCGGCACAGTATTTGAGTTGAAGCGTGTCAAGAACGGCTGGCAGGAAAAAGTGCTCTACCGCTTCCGTGCCAATCCGAAAGACGGGTTGAATCCCTATACCAACTTGACGTTTGACACAAAGGGTAACCTCTACGGCACCACCTATGCGGGTGGACGAGGGAACTGTTTTGGAAAGAAATGCGGCACAGTGTTCGAGCTGAGCCCAAGTGCAGGGGGCAAATGGAAGGAAACCGTCCTCTACCGCTTCGCCGGCGGCAACGATGGGGAGATTCCGAGCTCGGGGGTAGTCTTTGACGCGGCGGGAAACATTTATGGCACAACAGAGGACGGGGGTGGCACATCGTGCGGTTGCGGCACGGTTTACGAATTAACGCCCCTGGCAGGCGGCGGTTGGCGGGAGAAAATACTCTACAGCTTCTCGGGAACCGATGGAGCGGGTCCCTATGGCGTGATTTTCGATAATGCCGGAAACCTCTATGGCCTAGCCACCATTGGCGGCACCTATGACGAGGGTGTGGCTTTCGAGCTGGCGCCGAGCTCTGGGGGCGGATGGAACGAGAGCACTATCTATGACTTTGAGGGCTTCGCTGACGGTGCCTTTCCGGGTTTCGGGCTGACCTTTCGAGGACAGAATCTCTACGGCGCTACAGGTCTAGGGGGCAGCGACGGGCATGGCACGATTTTCGAGCTAAAGCCGGGGTCCAACGGCAACTGGACGCACAGCGTTCTGTACAGTTTTACCGGAGGCAAGGATGGTTTTGATCCACTCAGCCCGTTCATCTTTGACAAGTCGGGGAATCTGTACGGTAGCACTGGCGGCGATGTGACTTGCACGAAGGGCAACCGTTGGGGATGTGGAAACATATTCGAGTTGATGTCCCAATCAGGCGGCCAGTGGAAACTACGGGTTCTGCATACATTCCCCGGCGGGACTTCCGGCGCGTTTCCGAGTGAACTCATGTCGGATAAAGAAGGTAATCTCTATGGCGTTGCTGAGGGCGGGGGCAACGGCAATTGCCCCACCGGAGGCTGTGGTGTTGTCTTTGAACTGACGCCGTAACTAGCTTCCAGATGTTATCTTCCGAAAAGGAATCCTTTCCCCTCGCTGTCTGTTTCCGGTTCTTATAGGCCATTTATCCACCGTTTCCTTTTCGGGTCGTGCATTTTCTTAGCAGACGCGGATTTCGTCTCCTTCCAGTTGCTCTTGAATTCTCATGGTAAATGCCGCCCCCCCTTGGAATTAGCTATAACTCACTGAAAATAAGGGGTAATGTTTAAAATAAAAATAACAGGGTCGGGCGAGAAATGAATTAAAACAAAGATTACTAAATCACCCAGAATCAGGCGATTGCGCCAAAAGCGGGATTGGCGAAAGTTCTATTTCCTCCTCCAAAGAAACTCGGACCGGTAAAAAGCGGACTGCCCGCCCCGTTTAATCCCCAACTCGCAGCCCGGAAGACCGCCATCTGCATGATCCAATTGCCATTCGCAGAAAGGCCTGCGGTCGCCCTTTGAAGAGTGTTGTTGGTCGTTATGGGAGTGGTGTTCTGCTCGACAATGCTCTGGTTACTTATCCCAGTAATGCTCATGAATCCGGTCCCCGCTGACGCCGTTCCAGTGTCATTGGTCCCACCGCCGAACAGCAGTATATTTGCGTTCGCCGGAGCCACGGTACCGCTGTCCATATTGGTACCTTGGCCGTTGCTGATGGCCTCCGACCCGCTGTCCAGCGGGTACAGCGTGTCCGCGCCTTGATACTCGACAAACACGCAGCCCGAGGCGTTCGCGCTTGTTTGCACGCCGTTAAGATAGTACTTAACCGTAACGGTGTCGGTCCCGCTTCCCTGGATATACTTCGCGTAGAAAATCTGGGCAGCGCTGTTCGACGCCGACTGCAGCGTAGGCCCTACCGCGCTCACCCAACTGCTGTTGGGGTTGTTTTGGTCCGTTACGACAGCGGTAAGGTTGTTCGACGACGAACCGGTGTTCCAATAAGTCCAGACCACTATCAGATCGCCCGCAGTGTAACTTGATCCCAGCATTGCCGAGCAGGATGACGCGCTGCCGTTCCACTGAGAAACCGGGCTTTGTCTTTGGGATATTGTCCCGAAAGCAGGCAGGGCCAATAGCAGGAAAGCGCACAGAACATGTTTCATACCGCACCTCATTTCCGACATTGAGCCGGTACCGATGTCCTGTCAATAACTGCTGAGGTACGAGCGGATTTTGCGTCGCATGTCCGAAAAACAGGAAGGCTCCGTGACAGACAACTCTACGGGAACGCGATTTCGCTTTTAGATAGAGAGCTGCGCGACGACACTATGGGATAATCTTGAACACTGTCCCACAGCCAGGGACGCCCGAGCCAGACTTACATTTAAGATCGCCGCCTAGTTGGGCCGCACCGTACAGGATACCCGCCGGCCCATCTGTCAGCCCTCCCCAAGGAAACGCTCCGTCTGCTCCACCTGTAAAGTTGTGGAGCACGGTTTCTTTTCCCGCCGTATCCAGCTTGAAAACGACCCCGCAGCCCCCTCCGTTGCAGTTCCGGTAGGTCCCTCCGAAGTACGCCGTACCGTAGAGATTTCCCGCTGAATCCCTCACGAGCGGGCCTCGGGCAGGCGACAAACCGTCGGTGCAGTCCGAGAGTGAACAGAAGTTGTAAAGCACGGTTTCCGACCAATTTCCGTTTTGTGGCGAAAGCTTAAACACCGTCCCGCATCCCCCGTCACAGACTTCGCTGCTACCACCATTCGCGGTTGTTCCATAAAGATTCCCCTGTGAATCGAAGAGCAGCACCGAATCGGGACCCGATCCGTCCGCTCCCTCGAAGGTGTGCAGCACAGTCTCGTTGCCACTCGCATCCACCTTGAATACCACTCCGTACCCATTGCAGCCGCCAGCGCCCCCGCCTGCGACACCGTACAGATTGCCAGCCGAGTCGAGGATAACACCGGGATCGGGACCACAGCCGTCTGTGCCGCCCGTGAAGTCGTATAGGGTCGTATAGTTGCCAGCCGCGTCCAGCTTGAATACAGTTCCCGCCCCATTCGTCCCACCGATGTATGTGGTCCCATAAATGTCCCCCGCCGGGTCCTCGACCAAAAGCGACTCGGGGAAGTAACCGTCTGGGGGCCCAGTGAACTTGTGCAGCACAGTCTCCTCTCCAGACTCGTTCAACCTGAATACGACACCACACCTCGACCCGTCCGGGCAGATATGATTGTTGATCTTGCCGCCGTCGATGGTAGTTCCGTACAAATTCCCTGCCGTGTCTCTCAGCAGCCCCGCCTCCGGTTGCTCTCCGTTCGCACCATTGAAGCTATGCACCCATGCCATCTTGCCCGACTTGCTCATCTTGAATGCGGCTCCGCAACCACCTTGACATTTGCCCGCCCCGCCAAGGACTGTAGTCCCATACAAATTGCCAGCCTTGTCTCGCACTAACTGGCCGACGGGAGCAGCCCCGTCCTTTCCGTGAAACGTGTGCAGCACCTTGAACGTCTGCGCCTGCGCCGGGGCCGCCAGCGTTAGCGCCAACAACAACGTCAGCAGGGTCGCGAGAATTGCCTTGGCTGTTGGGTGGGGTAAGTCTAATCGCATGACTCATTAACCTCTTTTCAAGCGGTGGGCCGGGGAGGAAGGGAAAAGCTGGGCCCGAATCCTGCGGGCAGTATAACACGGGGCTATGGCTCTCCGGGCCGCTTTTCACTGCGGCGGGTGCGCGGAACTGGGGATCCGTCGTGGTCCGGCACCGACCTCTTTCGTCATCCTAAATCACAAGTGGTGACGTTATAGCATTCCCGCCTCCCACCCTTTCGCAAAGAACGCGAAAGAGTGGGGCACCCCTCAGTCTCGCGCTGCACGCTGAAATCTCGGGACAGGTTGGGCCAGCCCCCGTTGCTTCGAGAGATAGAAGTTACAGAAAACCCCAAGTCGAGCGAGACTCCTCCGTTTTGCGCCCAAACACCATCGTAGCGACCGCCGACGTTAACTCATCGGTACATCGGGTGACATCCGAGGTACTGGGGTCACTTTTGCCGTCGCTAGACACTAACCCGTCAACTACATGTAGGGGTAGTACACTCCGGGAAAAATTCGGCTACACCCCCTGGGCGGACCGGGGTCGGGAGGCGGGGACCTGCGCGCGCGCGAATGGCGTGAGCGAATCAATTAAGCAACCGCCGACCCCCCAAAATAAGCAACACCACTGCGGATTCATTTGTGCATACGCAGTTCACCGTAGAATTCCGGTTAGAACACGTTCCGGTCTAGGTTGGGTCGTCCTGCGGCCATCGAGGATCGCTTCGATCTCCTCGTACTTCGCCTCGACCCTTGTTGATGCAAAGGCGCGATTGATGAACTCGATGATTCGCTTGTCCTTGGCACTGTGAGAGATGAAGATTTGAGCCATAAAAAGGAGTAGATGCAGAAAACGGAAAAAATCGCAGGTTCCCCCTTCCGCATATCACCGTTTTAGCAGCCCGCGATCACGAGCCCACGTAAATATACCGCCATCCAATTCAGCCAGGTTGCGCGCACCGGCTGGATGATGATCCCGAACAACAAACCGCAGCGTCTGAGCCAGTTCGGTATACCGCTGGCCTTCAGTCGCCCCTCGGCGCCACCGCAGCTTGATCGCCGATAACCATTTCTTTACAGGCTTATTCATCATCGGATACTGTTCAGGAAAATAGTGACATAACATCTCGCTCAACCACGCACCACGCGTTGGGTTTTTGAGTTTAGCCAGGTGGTCAATTTCCTCACTTACGATCTGATCCAACTGCGCAATAGATGAAGACGATCCCCACTCGTCAAGAATCCGGCTAAGGGCGCCACAAGACTCTTCCCATTTTGCAGACTTGCCCGTCATCTCAAGGCCCTTGCCCTGGAATCGTGATTTGTGGTCTGCCCAAAGCTGCCAGAAGACCCGCCAAAAATCATCACGGCTAATCCTCTTCTGCGAACAACGACGTGCTGCCACACGTATTTTTTCACCGATTTGTCCAAAAGCAGCTTGTCGTTGGCGTTTCTCACGCACTCTGTCCTCGGACGCGGCTCCATGAGGCAAATCAGACGGCTTTATCTTAAAAACACTTATATCTGCGCCTTCCCCTCTACGAGACACGGGTTTTTCTTTGTAGTGATTATTAATCCAATCCTCACTGACCGAAGTTGCGACGACCGAATTGAGCCACTTCCGGAGTTGGTCAAATTCATAGGAGGCAATCTGCAAGAGTACGTTCGCTTCGTAGTTAATTGAGAAACCGCCCTTTGATAAGTTCGATGATCCGATGATGCAGTAGTATTTCCCGGAGCGGGCCTTCCATGCCACTATTTTCGGGTGGAAATCCACGTTCTGAGGGACAGCCCCAAAAGAGAAAGAGACGCCGCGTTTCGGAATCCAACGTAGAACGTTCAGCATGGCTGCCTTCCGTGTCAGTCCGAAGTTAGTACCGACGAGAAAAGTCACGCGCCTGCAGGTCGATCCGAGCTTATGAGTAACATCCCAATCGGTCAGGTACGCCGACGCTATGTAGAGTTCTTCCGCCTCTTTTAGTGCCTGATTGTATGCATCCCGAAGCTCAGTGCTCTCTTTGACATTCGGGCTAAGAAAAATTTGCACGACACCCCCCGTCAATACTAATACTCCACTTTGCCTACACACTCATCATCGTTGCCCGGTGCATAACTCAAGAATTATGCACCAAAACCGCACAATTTCGTCGTGCACGAAAATTTCTTTGCCGTAATTTATGCTGGGCAACCGGGGTCCCCGGCGAGCCTGCTTTTGGCTTGCTGGGGTGGAAACGACCTACTCTCCCACACACTTTCGCGTGCAGTACCATCGGCCCAGCGGAGCACGGAGTAGAATGAGCTAATGGCGCTTCACAATGACGTACGGTCCATGGCAGTAGAAGCGGTCGACGAATACCTCGACATTGCGGAACACTGCGTCAACACACGCAAGACGAACGACGGTGTATATGGCTATCCTGCCGTTCTCTTGCTCTTTTGCATCATCGACGCCCTTGGCAATTGGCTCGGCCAGGGGAGGAACACCTTAAGCGGAGCAAGCCTTGTTGTCCCAGGTCTGACACCGAAGCAGATCAAGGATTTGAAGAACTGGTACCGCAACCTACCTGCTCACCAGGCCATCATTATGCCTGGAGCGTTACTGTCGGATGACCCCAATGGTTCAGCCGTGGAATTTGGGCTGAACGGAGAACCGACCCATATCCGCCTGATTCCGTTTTGTCGCGCGGTAAGGAGCGCTTGGGAATCGTTCCCCAGGGACGCAGTTAACCCGAGATTCGAGCACAATCAGGCACCCATGGACTCAGTGCTCACGACGATTTCTCCACTTCCAGGGGTATCCGGCTGTGGCCCGTCAAGAAGATCGCGCTAGGTGATGGGAGCCTGTTTCAAGGGAAACGGCGAGCGTTATGGAAGCGGAGAAGAGCAGCAGGCGGGAAGCGAGGTGCGCGTTCTGTTGGCCACTGGAAAGTCCACGATGCAGTCTAGAAATTGGATCTGGCTTGGAGCTGTCCTCGTCGCTGCTGTACTGGTAGACACGGATTGCCATCGGCCGGAGCATGGCAAGCTTGACGGTGATGTGTTCATCGTCACGGAGGGCGCAGCAAACGTGAAGCTTGGTTTAGTCGAGGTGCGCGTCCTTCCCTATGAAGAGACCAAACGGTCGATAGCGCAAACTAAGGCACAAGCGGACCAGGAGATCGCTGCCTTGCAACCGAAGTTGGACGCGGCCCGGAAGGCAGTGGGGTCGGCAGAGGCTCGGTATCGGGCGTTGGGACGGGAATCCATGGCCGCTGTCAACCGGATCGAGGGGGAGAACTACGAGGCCGCTTACGACGCTGCGACCGCAGTAATAGATCGGGAAGCCGGAGCACAGAAAGGCGTTGGCTCTGCCAAGCGCGAGGTCCTCGACCTGGAAGAGCAAGTCCGGGCGCAGAACTCAGGTGCGCGCTACTTCGCGAATCTGCCCTCGCCTCTGGTCTCTGTGAAGTCCGATGCGGATGGCAAGTTTTCGATGCAGCTTGATAGTAGCGCCACAGTTGTGCTTGCGGCGCATGCTACACGTCAGGTGGTCGGTAAAGCCGAAAACTACTACTGGCTTGTCCCGGTGTCGCTTGATGGCCAGCCCAGTAAGAGAATCTTCCTCAGCAATGACAACCTAGCGACTTCTGACTCCAAAGACTCCCTGGTTCACGTCGTCGAGTAGGAGACAAGTCGGCGTGCGGAAGCCTCCATCATGAGAACTCTCATAGGCTATTCAGCCCCCGTTAGTCCGATGCATAAGCGGCGGTTATTTTCCTGTGTCGGCGTTCATAAATGTGGATTATCCGGGAAAGCAGATAAAAGAGAAACCTCCTCTGCGCCAGCGTGAAACATTGCTCGAAAACATTGGCGTCGTTATAAGGAAGCTCTTGATGAATGGCGATCCGAGCGACTTCATTGAACGCGTGTTCAAGGTCAACCCCATCTATTTGCCGTTTGTTCAGATGACCAAATCTGGCGGATTCATCCTTGGCCATTTTTTCCATCCGTTTTGCAATTGCTAGCTCGTCTGCACCAAAAGGATTTGCATTCGCGTTCTCTGCCCATTTGCGAACCAGAGCCTTTATATTTCGGCAAGAGCTGCATAGCATAACTTTCTTGCCGTAAAGCTTCCGGCCATGGTCTCCGCACCATGAGCAAGCAGGTCCCGTAAACAGTTGGTCCAACAATTCTTGGAGTTCGGAACTGTCGCACATCTGATTCCCCCGAAAATAGTTTATAATTGGGCAAATTGCCCGACAAAGGATAAGAGTCCCACTTCGACATCGTGGATTATTCAGCATGGACGAGAATTCCGTACAGCCTCGCCCTGCCGGTTCTAGCCTTCCTTAGCAGCGAACAGTTCTGTTTCGACCATGTTGCCGAACTCTTCATTAGCCTGCCGGAAGGCTTCACACCTCCGGTCGCCTATTCGTTTCACAATCTGGTTGGGCACAAGCCAGAAGCTAGATTTTAGGACAGGATCGTTGCGGTATCGTTCTTCCAGGAGCTCGGAGACGCTGGCTTCCCGCAAATACCCGCAGATCAACTCTAAGTCCTGGGCAGACAGCGAAAACAATGCAGTCACTGTGGTAGACACATTCTTACGCCGAAATGAGTTTCTGAACCTTTCTGCGAGGTACATGTTCATCACCAAGGAGCCCCCGATATCGTCCCTGGTAACCAACACGGGGAATACCTTTTCTATTCGTGAAAGGTCTATACTGTCCACAGCTCGCGGACATTTTCGATCAAACAGCTGTTCGATATTGACGGCTAGTTGCACGACTCCCTTGCGTTGCTCTGCCGTTGCCACCAGTTTTTCGTCAATTTCCGCCTTCAGCTTACTTACATCGCTACCGTACTTTCCCTCAGCGGTAAAAGTAGCGCCCTTTGCCTCTATGAGGACCGCACAATTGCCAGTAACGATGATCGCGTCACAAATCTCTTCCTGGCCGCCTGCAAATTTTGGATTCGGATAGAGACGGTTTATTGTTCCATCGACCGATTCTGCAAGGAGCCAGTTGATGTATTTCTCAAACGCCGCTCCCCAGATTTGATGAAATTCCAACCTTTCTTTCTTAGGAAGAGAGTTGTGGATTCGCCAAAATATCCCACTTTCAGCCTTTTCTGCCAGAAAAGCCGCGTCAATAAGAAATGACGTATCCGGGAGGCGGAAGACCGGCTTATCCCTAAAGCACGTAAAGTCGTTAAAACCTTTGTTCCTTGCCTGGAAGCACATGCTCAGATCCAGCCCTGTGGCCGAAATTTCAGCAAGAAAGCTCGAAATCTCATCTTGAGGAAGCTTGATGTTGCGAAACCAGTCGGCTGAGAGAAGAAAATCTTGCTGGTTATTCCGGTACTTTTCAAATGTGAAATCGTAGTAGCGCGTCAGCGCAGCGAAGCATAGTGCCTCGTACCTGTTGATGGACACGCCCACGGCATTTTCTGAACGTCTCTGCCACGTTCAGTGTTGTCTCGGGCAAAAAGCGGTTCAGCAGAAGATAGCTGCGAATAATCTTGTTTATTGGTCGATAAAACCCGCTTGCCTCGGCAACTGGAATCATCTCCGACATCACACTGAGCATTTGCTCAGTTACATTGGTCTTCGGATGGGTGATGCGTTTCGGAAGCAGATCGTTCGCCATCATCAGGACTATGCCGAGACCACCCCAATAGGGGAGTGCCAGCGGATTTCGGCCCGAATCTCCACATACCTGGGTTGCCTCTTTGCAGACGAACAACAATTGCTGCCGATGATAGAGGCCGCGGGGCCGGTCGCTATCATGGAACCGAGCAATGACGAAATTGGCGATTCGGGGCGGGAGCGAATCTCTCACCAACAGATCGTGTGTCTTCCTATCGGATTTGCCTTGCCAGTTGCAAAGGATAGCGTTGAGGAGACCACAAGAGTAGACAACCTCGGTTCGACTGAACTTTGCTAACTCCGTACGAAACTCATTCAGCGTTGTGCGTTCAGTTTGCGCAATTTCCGAATAGGTGAAATATGTGACGGTCGTCAGAGGCATTGTGCTGCTCGGCCTAGTCCATGATTATAGAAGACATCTGATTTGACAGACCGCCACGAAAGGAATAGCGGGCCAAGGTATATCGAATGATGGTTCGTTAACTACTACCATTCGGCGAAACGCCAACCAATTGCGCAAGAAGCTGCCAATGCCGGGGATGCGGGACGCGCTTACCTGCCTGTATAGCCGATGAGTACGGCTCGCTCACGCCTAGCACCGAGCGGATTTGAGACTTCGCAACGCTGGCCAGTGCAGGCACAACACGCTTTACATAGGTATCGCGGGTAAGCCACGCGGGAAGAGCTGAAGGTTTCCAGCCCTGAATCGCTCGCTTGTGCGTTCGCATAGTTTCCGCCCGTTTTGCAAGATGTTCCGGGCGCTGAGCCATCTTGCGGCCTGCGCGAAAGTTCTTAGGGGTCGCTCGCTTCGCGCACTTCGAGCAGAGTTTTTTCGCAGTCCGAATCTTGATTCCGCAATCGGAGCACACGTGTTCCGGTTTCGGCTGATTCACTGCGGGCACGCCGCTTCCCTTAACTGCACGCCGATGGGCTTGCGTAAGCCTGCTGGCCAAGAGTTGCTGGCCAAGCCTGGACGTAGGTTTGGAAATCGAGGACCAAAGTTCTTGTGCGACGTACTCTGCGACCGGAGCCACGAGCTTGCGCCAAGTGTCCGCAGTCTCGCTCAAACGGATTGCCAAGGCTGAAACCAGACGGCAGTTCCCATTACGATCTTCCCAAAAGTCCGATTTGCGAAGCGGCTCTCGCTGAAGCCAGTCAAGAACAAAAGCGTCACACCGAGGTCTGCAAACTTCCATCAGATCGCAGGCTAAGCTGTCGCGAAATGGGGTATCTACATGCAGGAATCCGATACCCGGATCAAGGCCCATTGCGACCGCAGAAAGGCGGGCTTCCGCCTCCAAAATTGAGTAGAGAAAATTGAGCAGGGCGTTCGGCGGATTGGCAGCAAGGCGCGGGCTGTGGGTCAGGGGTGAGATGCGAGAGCCGAAGCGCTGCCAGTGTTCGGGTACGCGCCGTTCGTCCTTGCGTGGCCAGCGAACCGGCACGTCAGACCACGCTTGCCAGTATAGCTTCGCTGCCTGGGCCTCAATCAGCCGCACAGATTCGATATTCTCCGTGCTCGGCAGCTCGGCTCTGAATCGAGCAATTGCGTCTCCTGCTCCGGAATCATGCAGCATGTCGCGAACGAGTAGCTCCTGCCCGGCGAGTTTCTGCGAAATGAGTTCTTTGGAGATTCTCAGCGCAGTCCCATTGCCAAGAGCGAGCGCCTGCGCCCTGCGGAGCCGTGCATCCGACGAAGAGACAGGCCCAGTAACAGCGAGCACCTTGCCTCTGCGGTCAAGCATCACGAATGCTGCGCCAACGTCAGAAATCCAGCGGAGAGCCTCCAGGGTGATAAAGCCATCGCTCCCGATCATTACCAGCCTCTTCAGGCCATGATTTACCCGAGGCAGGCGGATTGTCCGGCGCTCGTCTCCGATTCCATCGCGCAAGAACAAGTGACCGGCGCTCACTTGGACTCGGATTCCGAAACCGTCCAGAACGAGAACGCCTGATTTGCGGATGGCGTGCGACTGCGGTAGGGTGTGCGAAGCTGCCATTGGAGTATCCTTCCGATGGTGGTTAGGGCTGTTTCGTCTGCTCTAACAGGCGTTCAGCCCGCTTTATTTATGAACTACCCGTATCCCATTATATATCAATGATATAGGAGGTGGACGACATGGCTTATTCAATGCTTCTCAGAAACCACCGCACGCTGCGCCAAAAAGCGCTCCATCCGAACCCTTTGAGCGCAAGTTTCGCTGCAATAAATCTGCTTGGGTCTCTGATATAGAAATAACCGCCTGCACTCTTGCCGTTGGCAGACCCGGAGCCACGGGGCAACCTCAGTCAGTAATTCAAAAATCCGTGTCAGAAACAACTGCCTGAGATTGACCGACCCCACCCGGATGATCCGGCTGCGGTCGCGATCCCACTGAATTCCGTCCGTGAATCTCTCTTGAAACTTTGGCGGAGGGAGGATTTTCAGGGGTTTCTCACGCAAAAACGGTCTACCATCCCGTAACTCGTCGAGGCCCCAATGCACGATGCTTACCATCTCGCCCGTCGCACGTCCCTTAAACAAGAATCCCCAACTGATTTTCTCCTCGATGCCCGGCTGAGAAACCGCCAGAAACTTAGCAATAAGATCGGCACGAGCCTTGGTGTCAGTGCTTTTTCCCTTGTCATAAATCTCCATCAGCAAGTCAAACTTCATCTGTGCTTCGGTACTCGGTCGTGATGGTCCCCGCAATGGCCCCTCCCTTCGGATCACAAGAGATCACGTCAGACCATACGATATCACAACGCACAAAATAGTGCAACGTAGTAAACGGACACATGGTATATTACCGTTGATAGCAGAAACTCACTCGAAAGCACCTGTGGGGAGGTTTTATGTTGCGAGCTAAGCGACCAGTACAAGTGCAAGCGGAGCCCATTCTTTTGTCGTTGCGGGACGTGGCGGCGAGATTGTGCATTGCAGTCCCAACACTGCGACGGTGGCTGCGCGAGAAGAAACTGGCACACGTTCGTTGTGGACGGGCGGTACGGATTGAATCAGCAGAAGTACGCCGGTTCATACAGCAGAATCGCCGTCCAGCCCGCGATGAGCAGAAGGTGGACGGTCATCCACCACTAACCGCAACCGGGCACGGAGCGCAAGCCTCTCGCTGAGGAAATGTCCTTTATGCGCAGTCGCAAGGCCATTCCGGGAACCGCGCGCGAGCCAAAAGCCCGCCAGACGCGTCGCCAACAAGAGGCTCGGGTGCGTGGCCTTGCTGCAATTAACCGCGTTCGACAGGGAGAATCCAAGAGTCTTTCGCACGCCGCACGGGTTGAAGGTACCACTCTTAAATCCATCCGCCAGTTGTTACCTGCGGCGCTTATTCAGGGTCGTTCAGGGAAACGTGTTCGCGTCAAGGCTGGCGACCCGTATTCAGCGCGAGTCGAAATAATGACGGATCGGGGCCCGCTGCATGTGATGGCACGCGGTTCTCGCGAACGCCAACTTGCAGGCCGTCACCGGGCCACCTACTTGCGGGTGCTGCGAGGGGACGAATCCGCATCAACCCTGGAACAGTTTCGCGACAAAACCGTGGGCGGCCACGAGTTGATTAGCGACTTCGATCAACTTTCCATGTTGGCAAAAGCGGGTGTCATAGACCAACTCGACAGCCTCTATGTCAGCCCGGACACAAGTGCGTGAAGAACCCGAATCCCATCACGCGGGCACGGCGCATTGAAATGCGCCGCAAGGCCACGAAATATGCGAGTCGGTGCTTCTATTGCCCGGAGACCGATGTTTTCTGTTTTGAACTCGACCACCCTGTCACCGAGAAGCTAGACCCTCTCTTCGAAAGAACAGTATGCCGCAATTGTCATCGGAAGTTAGAGGCAAATAGGGATGTCAAGGCGTGCAAGTAAAGGCTGGTTCTTCTCTGCGGGCGGGACCTGGCGAATATCGATCCTGGCTTCCAAGTGAATGACAAGGATGGAATCCAACCAGCAGACAGCGACCCTTGTAGACGGCGCGATAGAACTTTTTGGGAACGATGCGGTTTGATTCCAATATCAACAGATCAATGTTTTCTGACGTGGCACGGGCACCCTACGGAGAAGAATACGCGGTTTCGGGTCCACCGTTTGAACCGTTTGCCCGATTGACGCAGAGCATTGCTGGCGATTTGTTTGACACGCAAAACCGCGAGTACCATCCTACACAAGGACGCTGGATTACGCCTGATCCAGCGGGATTGGCAGCGGTGGACCCGAGCAATCCGCAGACCTGGAACCGCTATGCTTACGTCGCCAATAACCCGCTGAGCTTCGTCGATCCGAGCGGGGAATTTCTGATGGTTTGCGGGGATCCAAGCGGGGACGGCGTTGATGAAGGCTATGTTTCAAATGATCCCTTGGGATATCCAACGTTTAACTGCGGCGACTTTTCTTGGTACCTCCCCATCATAGATGAAGGGGGCGGCGGAGGCGGACGTGGGAACGGAGGTGGAGGTGGCGCGGGAAGTGGTAGCCCTGGAGGCCCGTCTGGCCCTCCGCTGGGAGTTTGGCAGGAAAAGGATACTTTCGGGCTTCCGCCACGGGTGGTGTACGGGCCGCTTGATCTGGGCAGCTTGCTCGGTCTGACTCCAGGCACAGAGTGCGATTTTGGCGTGTGCAACCCGATTGGCAATGGGTTTCAGGACACAATTGCCCTCGCCACACCAGGCTGCTTAGCCAATCCCGAAGTCTGCGTGCTTGCCGGTGGCATTGCTCTGGAAGCTTTGCAGGTTTATCTGATACAACAAGCTGCCCATAAGATGGTCGAGACAGCCGCAGAAGCCCTTGACCCAAATTTTGAAATTTGTTATCTGCAGTGGGACCATGAGCGCGCGACCGGCTTTCACACTTGCTGGTATCAATGCGAGCCGAGCAAACGAGTGATAAAGAGCGTACAATTTGGGCGATGTGAGGGATTTATTGACTCCTTCTTTTGACAAGCTGAGTGGCCCCTCCCTTTATATCCACCCGGAAGCCGACTAGGTGTGGAATTACAGGAAAAGGAGACCGGTCCAGGCCATTATGAGCAAAGCCGACAAGAAACGCGTGAAACAGGATGTGAACAGGAGCCACTCACACCCACTGGTGCGGGAATCTAGATGGCTCCGAGTTTATCGTGGCAAGCCGAGTCTTGAGATTCTGAGTTCTAAGTTCCTCGAAGATGGGCTAGAATTGAAAGCCAAAGACTTCGAGAAGACGTGGGCAGATCTATCACCGCAAGAAAAACTAGATTTGTGCGCGGCGTATCGCGCAAAACCAAGAATCTCAGAAGATGATGAAAAAATATTGGAAGTTATCATGAGAAACGGTGATGATGTCACCTGGAGGAATATAGTCTCTGTCTTGGCGAGGCTCACTGATCGAGCGAAGGTGTCGTTGTTTATTAGGGAGAGGATTGCCAAACAGTCCCCGCCGGTTTCCAATTTTTATCAAGCAATTGAAACGTTACGCGACCTTCAAGCAGTACCGCAGTTGCGGCTAAGGTATGAGCAGTACAAGAAACTTGGAGTGAGTCCGACAAGTACAGACCGAACCTTGTGTATCGACTACTTGAGTTGCTGTAGTGCCCTGCGGAAACTAACAGGCTCGCAGCAATACGAGCGATCAATGGAACCGTTTCTGCAGGCGAATGACAAATTTGTGAGATATTCGGCTAAACGTTTACTAGGATCATCTTCTCAAGAAAGCTGACTGGGACGGGGCGGTTGGCCCTCAATAAGAGCGAAGGCGTTGTCAAGGACGGAGACTCTCCTGGGCGGTGCGTGAGCACCGCTTTGTTTGCCAGAAAGGTCGAGGACCAAGACTCTGGAAATCTTACGGTGAATCACTTCCGCTCGGTGGACGTGCCGTTCCACCAACCATCGATTCGGCCATAAGATCAGCTATGCGAACATTTACGGCCCCCGCCTGGGGGGGTGCACTTTTGGATGGCTCTAGCTCCTATCCCGTCAACTACATGTAGGGGGTACTACGACCTGAGGGGATTTTGCTACACCTCGGACCGGCGGGTAGTGGCTGAATTTCAGCCACTACCGACCGGCGGGGGCGTGGGCTCCGGGACGGGATGGGCGAATTGCAGTTGGCCGGGGCAGCGGGTTAGTGTCTGAATTCTGCGTTGCTGCCCAAGAAACCGGTGATACCATCGTTCGCAACGCCCTATATTGAGAGGCCAGCAACCGAAAGGCCCCCCGGCTCTGCCGGGGATATTTACTCGCCCTAGCCTTATTCGACGGTGAGCAGCATGAAAAATGCCCGCCAGTTCGATGCGGAACTTTTCGGGAGGATGGGCGTGTTCACTGCGAAGTTGTACGCGGATGTCTCGAGGGACTTCATCGGCAAGCAGTATGAGTTCATGGGCACCAGCAAGTATGAGGGCATCAAGAATCTTTCGGAAAAAATGAACCAAGTCTATTGGAGAGAGACATTGCTTCGAGTGTACTGGGCTGCCGCGCTGAACCTAATGAGGCACCAGCGATGGCAAGCCGGATGCGCATCCGCATTCAATGCTCCAGCGAATCTTTTGAGCTTTGCTGCAAACTTGAGGGGATTGGTTGAGGGCGCGTTGGACGCAAATTATTCTTTGGCTCCAGTGCCGTTTACGCTTGCTGGTAATCGAATGATGATCGAATCTGCTCTAGAAGGACGCTTAGAGGAGCTGTTCATCGCGAAGGAGTTGGAGGAGCGCCTCATACATTTCGTATACGCAAGAAAGACCGGCAAAGGCGACGGAGCCACGAATCCCGCAAGCCACACAGCCCTCAAGCCCAAGGACTACCGGAATGCGATAGGTTTGCCCGCAGAAGACCGCGTGAGCTTTAGCAGCCTATATGATGAGCTGTGTGGGCTCTGCCACCCGACCGCGTACTCGCTCGCATTCCTGTGGGATCAGACGACGCGAGGGGATGCTTACACTATTCACATCACAGGAGGCGAAGATGACGCGAGGATTAGGGCACTATGCCAGAAATTCGAGAAAACAATCGAACTTGCAATGAGCCTGAGCGTTACCGTGTCCGCGCTCTGCTTGAAAACTCTGAATTGGTTCTCACTGCCGGAGGTAAGGTGCACTTCGATAGAGCGATGGAACTTTGACGATGTCCCGGCTTGGAAGAAGGTTCGGGCCATGCTTTCGGAAGGTGTGGCACAATGATGCCGAGGTGCAGGGTTCACCGTACTGCCATTCGTGTTTCAAACAGCGGGGTTCAACTGAAAGCCCTTGGACTGGTAAAGATTGAATACGCGGAAGGCGCAACGGGTTAGAGATTTCCACCAACGCAGAATCTCAGACACTACCGGGCAGCGGGGTCGTGTCCTAATTTCATTTTGGTAGGCGTATGATTTGGACGCGCGCGCGCGTGTTCAATCGCAGCCCACGGTCGCTTAAACTCGACCGCTTATAGGAGGACGCAGGCATGCTCGGTGACGACTATATACGCCAGATCGGCCATGCCACGGAAAAACTAGCCAAGGCCGCTCTTTACCGCTTCCTCTACGGGCAGTATGCGGAAGAAAGACTAGATGTTGACGGTACCGAGCTTGATTTCGTGCTACAAGCCGTGAGAAACCCTGAATTAGGCCCGCCGTCAACTTCGGAGTAGGCTAAAGACTTTGGGGGCTGGCCCACCCTTTCCTAAGATTTTATCGTACAGCGCAAGACTGAGGGGTGCCCCATCCTTCCGCGCCTTTTGCGGAAGGGTGGGAGGCGGAATGTCATGTCGCTTGGTGCCCCAGGTTCGCGTCCGTTTCTTGGACGCTGACCTGGGTTGATTAACATTCGCCGGGGCCCCATTTTTCGTGATCTTTGCGAAAAATAGGGCCCCCGAAGAACTGCTTTCGTTGAAGTATTCCTTACTGCTTCGCGTTCTCTTCCATCTTGCTCTTGTCGCCTGCGTTGACCACGCCTTTCTTGGTGGTGCTGGCCTTGGCATTGACCGCCGCAGCCTTCGGTCTCCAATAATCCGGCGCAATCGAGGCTACCTGTTCCGGAGCGTTGCTAAGGTCAGGCAAGAAGCGGTTGATCACCGTCTCTGTGCCCGAAATCGTCTCAACATTTGCTTTCAGGAACCTGTCATAGCCTTCGTCTCCCAACATCTGCTTGAACGATGGGAGCCCGTCAAATCCCCCAAGAGAGTTTTGCAGCATGGTCACGTAAAAGACCGTGCCTTCCTGCCCGGCAACTGCCTCGGAGATCAGCACGGTTTGGGGTGGCGAGGCTTTCTCTCGCGCAGTCTTCAGTTCTTTCTCCAGCGCCTCGAAACTGGCTATCTGTCCCGGCTTCACATGCACCACGACGGTGCGCAGCCAGCGCGCCTCACCCACCAACTTCGCCATGGCCTCCGGGCTGTCGGATGGATTGCTGCCCAGATCCCAGCGGCGGCGACGGAATTCGGAGTGCGAACTTATGATGCATTGGTTGAAATCCTGCAGCGCCTTGTCACTTCCAGCTTTCCCGAAAGCCTTTTGCAGCGCCTGATAAAAAGCGCCGCTGGCTTCTTCGGCTTCTGCATAGCTGTGGCGCGTGCTGACAAAGGTGACCCGGTCCCCGGGACCGTAAGCGGCCTCCATGGCCAGCCAGGTATCGCCCTTGTTTTGCCGATTCGCCGCCACCATTTTTTTCGAGATGGCATCGAAGTCCGCCCGTTTTTCGGGTTTTACCTGAACCGTGTACACATCGAGGTAATCCTGCTGAGCCTGAGCAACAGCCAGTGTTGCCAACAACACAAACGCAATGACGGTCCAAATGGCTTTCCGCTGCATAGCAGCCTCCTTGAGTAATTTTGTACGGATTTCCCGGCGGAGGCCAAGCTACACGCAGCCGCGCCCGCCGTCAAGTGTGGATAAGTCGCGCTCGTTGTTGGCAGCCAGATTGCCAAGCGGCCGCCTTCGCCGCTGATTTACGCCTCACCACGCGGGTTGTGCCGTGCATCCCTGCGGGTAAGCTTCTCATTACATTACAATAGAAGCATGACGGACTCATTGATCATTGCTGGCCGCGAGTTCCGTTCCCGCCTGATCGTGGGGACGGGTAAATACAAGTCGTTTCAGGAAACGGCGCGTGCGCTCGAGGCCAGTGCCGCGGAAATGGTCACGGTTGCAGTGCGCCGCGTGAATCTGGACCGCAGCAAGGAATCGCTGCTCGACTACATTGATCCCAAGAAATATTTCCTGCTGCCTAACACAGCGGGCTGCTACACCGCCGACGAGGCGATTCGCGCGGCGCGCCTGGGGCGCGAGGTCGGACTATCGGATTGGGTCAAGCTGGAAGTGATCGGAGATCAGGCGACGCTCTATCCCGATGTGCAGGCCACGCTCGAAGCTACACGCGTTTTGGTGAAAGAGGGCTTCACGGTTCTTCCCTACACGTCGGACGACATCGTTGTTGCCAAGCGCCTGCTGGACGCGGGCGCCAGCGCAATTATGCCCTTGGGTGCGCCCATCGGCAGCGGCCTGGGTGTACAGAACGCCGCCCATATTCGTATCCTGCGCGAGATGATTACCGGCGTGCCGCTGATCCTGGATGCGGGCGTGGGCACGGCGTCCGACGCGGTGATCGCAATGGAGCTGGGAGCGGATGCGGTACTGATGAACACAGGAATCGCGGGGGCACAGGACCCGGTGCTGATGGCGGAAGCCATGAAGCACGCCGTACTCGCCGGACGCCAGGCTTTTCTCGCTGGACGCATGCCCAAGAAGCTGTATGCGACTGCCAGTTCCCCGCTGGAAGGCGTGGTGCGGTAGGACCGGAAAAGCAAATCCCTCGACTTCGCAGGATCGTTCGCAAGCGAACGATCCTAATGCGCTCGGGATGACAATGTTTGGGGAAAGGTCAAGAAAGAAACGGGCGGCCTGGAGCCGCCCGGCAGAATCCTGTCTTTCGAAGTCACACCATCTTCACACTCACATCATTTTGATGCTATCAATGTGGATGGAACCTCCCGTGACCTCACCGGTTGCGGCTACGTGGTGGCCTTCATGCCCCTTGAGCGCATCGGGATTGTCCACGGTCAGCACTTTCTTGTCGTCGTCGGTCACAATCACGTAGGTTGCGCCCTTGCTCAGGCATTTGTTCATGCAGTCCGTGTGGCCGTCTTTCGCACCTTTTGCGCCGCACATGGAATCGCTCACATACCCGTTCACGGTTGCCGAATCCGCGGCGGAAGCCAGCACAACTATGAATAACACTAACGATGCAGCGATCAGAATCAGAAGAAGCTTCTTCATAGCACACTCCTTGTGTTTAGCGGCCAGGCCGCGGATGTTGATTCTCGGTTAAGCTCAATTCACCCCAACATTCCCCAATGGCGGCGTCACGTTGGAAACCTGCGCATAGAAAGCAATTGTGTAAAGGTGTTGGCCAATATACCACAAGCGGTGGTTGGAAGAGCAGATGGCTCCGCAGATTTTACTTTTGCGCGGTTCTCGATTCCGCAGTCGATGGATGGGTGGGCGCGGGCGACACATAGACGACTTCCCCAGGACGGGCATAGTGCAACTGTTCCCGCGCCTCTTTCTCGATCATCTTGGGATCAGTTTGCAAAGACTTGATCTGCTGCGTGTAGCCGTCGTTTGCCCTTTGTAAGCCGTCAATCTCCTTCTGGAGAATATCGAATTCAGTCTTCTTCTGGCGATAGACGACCATGCCGTTGGCGCCAAACATGACATGGACAAACAACCATAGGGTGAACACAGCCACTCCGGCCGTCGCGATCCGGCGGCGATTGCCGTAGAGCATCGTCGTGGTCGGGCGCAGCTTTTCCTTCATCTGGTCAGCCCAGGCTTCGGCTTGCGGAGCCCGCTCGACCAGAGTTCGCAAGCCGTCTTCGGGCCGCGGCAAAACCCGGAGTTTAGGAAGATGCCCTATTCGAAGATCCATTGTTTGGCCGCTGCGCTCAGCTTTTCCAACTCAGGCCTGCTGGCCGCTTCGGAATAGACCCGGACTACCGGCTCTGTACCGGAAAGCCGGTAGCACACCCACGATCCATCCTGGCATATCAGCTTGAGACCGTCCGTGCGCACAATCTCTTTCACCTTGCGACCGAAAAAGTCGCGAGGATTCTGCTCCAGTTTCTCAGTGAACTTCTCTTTCACATCCGGCGTCAAGCGGAAGTTCTCACGTTGAGGATAAAAGGAACCAACTTTGACAAATAATTCCCGTAACTGCACGGCGAGCGACTTGCCCCTCCGGGCGACCATCTCGCAGCACAGTAGTCCGGCCAGGATGCCGTCTTTTTCGGGGACATGATGACGGATGGAAAGCCCGGCGCTTTCTTCTCCTCCGATCACAATCTTGTCCTGCTTGATCAGTTCGCCGATGTACTTGAATCCGACCGGGGTCTCGTGCAGCTGAATTCCGTGGTGTTGAGCGAGGGCGTTAATTAGATTGGTCGTGGCTACGGACTTCCCTACCCCGTTTTTCCAGCCGCGGCTCTCCACCAGATAATCAAACAGTAGCGCAATGATGTAGTTGGGCTGGAAAAAAGTGCCGTCTTCGTCCACGATGCCGAAGCGATCGGCATCGCCATCGGTAGCGATGCCGATGTGAGCCCTGGTTTCACGCATCTTTGCCTTAGCGTCATTCAGCAGATGATCGTCGGGCTCGGGAGCATGACCGCCGAAAAGCACATCACGACAATCGTGGACGGTAGCGACTTCGACGCCCGCGTGGCGCAGCAGCCAATCGGGATAGCCGCGAGCCGCTCCCCAAAAAGGATCGAACACGACTCGAAGAGCACCCTTCCTGATGATTTCGAAGTCGACAATTTCGCGTAGCCGCGCCAGGTAGATGCCGCGCGGGTCTGAGGATTGCGATTGCGGCTGCGATTGGGCCTTCGATCTGGCTTGCGTCTCCCCGGTGTCAACTTCGCTGTCGAACGCGGCGAGTTCTGCTTCGATCCGCTGGGTAACTTCCGGCAGCGCCGGGGCGCCATCGGGTGTCGAGAACTTGATGCCGTTGTACTCCGGCGGGTTGTGGGAAGCGGTGAAGTTGATGGCGCCATCGGCAGGCTCGCGAATGACAGCGTACGAAATCGCGGGCGTGGGAGCGGCTTCGGCGATGAGGAACGGCGTGATGCCATGGGCGGAGAGAATTTCCGCGGCCATCGAGCAGAAAGTCTCGCCCAGGAACCGCGGATCGCGTCCTACAATCACCCGCGCTCCAGACGGCTTCTGGGAAACGACATAACGCGCAATTCCGCTCACCGCGCGCCGCACGTTGGCGAAGGTAAACTCTTCCGCCATCACTGCCCGCCAGCCTGAAGTGCCGAATTTGATCGGCGTGGATATTTCTCGAGCCTCCCGCGGCGCCAACACTTTGATACCGTGAGCTAAAATAGCTGAACCGAAGACTGATTTTACCTTAGTAGACCGCCGCTGTTCTTGCTGGTGCCAGGAGGCGTCGTGACCGATCTCAACCCGCAGGCCAAGCAGATGGCCGACGAGTCGATGGTGCGAGGTTTAGACGCGCAGGCCCGGGCAATTTGGCCGCAGGAGGCTGAGTTGCTTCGTCGTTATGCGCTTCCCACTGCGCCCCGCATCCTGGATGCCGGGTGCGGCACCGGCGAAGGCGCCTCTCGGCTCGCTGACCTCTTTCCCCAGGGCAACGTGTTGGGAGTCGATATCATCGACCATCACCTGGAGCTGGCACGATCACGCCATAAAGCACTAGCGCACCGGCTGACGTTTGAACACCAGAGCGTGTTCGAGCTCGATGCGCTGGATCGCAGTTTCGATCTCACCGTGTGCCGCCACGTCCTCCATTCCATTCCGCACGCTGACCGCGTGATTGCAGAAATGATGAGAGTAACCCGCTCGGGAGGCTATCTGCACCTCATTCCGGAAGACTATGGAATGCTTCATTTCCAGCGCGGGCCGCTCGACCCCCGGGATTTTTGGCACGTCGTCCCGGCGAGCTTCGGATCAGCAACCGGAACCGATCTGTTCATCGGTCGCAATGCTTACGGGATCCTGGCTGCGATGAGCCTCGAAACGATTGCGGTAGACTACGTCGTCGTCGATACGGTGCGCGTGCCCCGAGCGACATTCGCGGCCATTCTGGAAGCCTGGCGCGATGGTTATGCCGAGCCGATTGGCGAACTCACGCCCATCGCCCGCCAGTCGGCACTGGCGTACTTCGATCAGATGATCGCCAATATCCGTGACCCGCACGGCTACGCGGTTTGGATGGTTCCGGTCGTAAGCGCACGAGTGCCTGCGCCTAAAGCTGGGTAACGGCAACGCAAACTGGCCCCGCTCGACGGGCAAGAGCGAGGTATCATACCGATTTGAAAAGCGAGTTCTATGACCGACAAGAGAGTTGTCCTGACCACAGCAGGTTCTAGAGATGAGGCGCGCCGGATTGCGGAGGCCTTGGTCGATCGCAAGCTCGCCGCCTGCGTCAACATCGTGCCCGGAGCCGTTTCCATTTACCGCTGGAAAGGCAAGGCAGAGGAAGCCGAGGAGTGGCTGCTCTGGATCAAGACTACAGCCGCTGCTTTCGACCGCGTGTGCGCTGCTATCGCGGAAATGCATTCTTATGAGGTGCCGGAGTGCATGTCGTTCGCGATTGAGAATGGCAGCGAGGCTTATCTCAAGTGGCTGGAGGATTCGGTGGAGTGATGCGCGGGGAATCCAGTCGCTAAGCCTGTGCCGTGCAGCGCTTAGTGGTGAAACAGCGATTCTTCACCAACAATCATCCGTCGAATCGCTGTTGCCGACGACTCCGGCGAAAGCCGCAAATTCGGGCTTCAGGACGTGGTATCCCTTGGCCAGCATTATCCCGTCGACCGAACGCACGTTGTATCCGCGCACTTTCCCAAAGTCGCTGAATGTGTCGTATTCGACCACGACAGGCTGGCCATTCTTGGATGACAAGCGGTCGTGGAGCTCTTTCGAGTGGAAGGCGTGAAAGCAAACAACGCCATTACGGCCGCTGCGGTAGAGAACAACAGCATCTGGTCCATCCCACGGCGGGTCAGTCAGGCCCCACGGTCCTTTTCTATCTAGAGCGACATACGCCTGATAGCTTTTTGTGGCCGGTTTGTCCATGAATAGCAGATAGCCGATGAACACGCATCCAGTCAGTGTGGCAATCGCGATCTGCCAGTGAACTCTTCGATTCATGTCCGCATTGTGCGCGAGTGAGTCAAATGTTGCAACCAGGCCATCTCACTCAGAACTGGGTTACGACTTGCTGACAACGCCTTATCAAACGGATCACTTTAATAGCTTCCGCGTTACTCGGGCACTTTTCCCTAGTTGTGTTTTTCCTTGCGCTGTGGACCTTGGTGATCACCGCACATCAACATGTGACCAATCTCACTGACACGACGCCCTCGTAGTCGCATTATTATCGCGTCCGCTTCCCTGAAGAGTGGTTCTCACCATCGGACCCAGCTCCCCTGAGGCGAATGACCCGAATTCCCGGAAACATATTTCCGTCCGACAAATTTATCTTCAGGAGCTAGTCATGAAACACATTCGTATCTTGGTTTTGATTCTATGCGCGTGCTTCGTGTCCGTGTCATTGGGTCAGCAGCCAGCGCGCGACAGCCGTGCTGATTGGACCGAGTTCCATCGTACGAACATGACGCGCTGGAACCCGTATGAGCACGTGCTGAATGTCCACAATGTAGGACACCTCCGTCTGCTGTGGAGCTACAACACGGGCGCCCAAGTCTACGACTCCCCAGCGGTTGTGAATGGGGTAGTTTATGTCGCCTCGGCCGACTCCAACCTGTACGCGCTGAACGCCCGCACCGGCGCCAAGCTGTGGAGCTACAGCACCGGTGACGTTGCAGAATCATCGCCCGCAGTGGCGAACGGGGTGGTCTATGTCGGGTCGGATAACTACAACGTGTATGCACTGGGCGCCGATACTGGCACCCTGCTGTGGAGGTACCATACGGGCGGCTGGGTGAACACCCCACTCGCCGTTGCCGATGGGATGGTGTTTGTCAGCGCCTGCTACTGTTTCGCCAACGCTGACGTGGCGTACATGTATGCGCTGAATGCTAAGACCGGTCACAAGCTGTGGAGGGACGGCGGCCTGTATTCCTCGCCCGCCGTGGCGAATGGGGTGGTCTATGTCGGCTCGGACAAGGTGTACGCCCTGAATGCCAAGACCGGCGCCCTCCTGTGGAATTCCTACCCCGCGGACGATTTGCTTTCCTCGCCGGCCGTTGCGAACGGTGTGGTTTATGTCGGCTCGGACGACAAGAACCTGTACGCGCTGAATGCCAGCACCGGCGCCCTGCTATGGAGCTACACTACCGGCGACCGGGTGGACTCCTCACCCGCGGTGGCAAATGGGGTGGTTTACGTCGGCTCACGGGACGGGAACGTGTACGCACTGGACGCCAGCACCGGCGCCAAGGTTTGGAGTTATGCCATCGGCGGCTGGGCGGATTCATCGCCCGCGGTGGCGAATGGGGTAGTTTATGTCGGCTCGCCAGACGGCGAGCAGTACGCGCTGAATGCCAAGACCGGCCACAAGCTGTGGAGCTACCGCATCGGCGGCGGAGCCGTGCAGTCGCCCGTTGTGGTGAACGGTGCGGTTTATGTTGGCTCGGAGAACCATAACGTTTACGCCTTTGGACTGAAGAAGGGACGCTAGTAGCCTGATCCAATCGAAAACCCGGGCCGTTTTCAACCGTCCCCAACGTGACGAGGCAAGCTCTACCGATCTGGTCCGGGTGACTCAGGGAAAAGTCCGCTTTCCTTTTTGCCTACTTTCCCTTGGCTCTTGCTGCGTTCACCTTGGTCAACAGCTCCTGTGCCGGTTGCTGCACCGGCCCGGGAATCTTCACTGCTTCCGTCAGAACCTCGCGAGCGTCCGAAATCTTGTTCAGCTTGGCATAGGCAAAGCCCAGGCGATAAAGCGCAATCGCGTCAAGAGCCTTATTCCATCTGTCGTCATCTCGGTCGTGGTACTAACGACATTCCCGACGGCAATCTGCTGCACGTAGATAAACGAAGACTCCCGCCCCCTTAGTGCGGAGAGAATGAAGGAGATTGACGATCAAACGGATCACTTTAATAGCTTCCGCGTTACTCGGGCACTTTTCCCTTGAGATTCAGCCGCCAATAGTCCAGCGAAAACGGCGGCGTGTCGGCGGCGGCCTGGCTGGCGAGTTCGGCGACGAACTCGTTGCGCAGCGCGGCATCCGGAATTTGTTCGAGGTGCAGGCGAAGAATCGCGGTACGCACGAATTCAGAGTAACCCTGGCGATCCTCCAGTACGGTCAACGCCGGTTCCACGCTGGTTTCCACTTCCGCAAATCCAGCCTGTCGCAGGAGATCGGCTGCCGTCTCAGCATCGTTGTAGACCCAAGGGTCGCGAAAGGTGGCGAACAATGGCGCATATCTCGGCGCAGTAATGAGCGCATCCATCCGCTTTCGCAAGCGCGCCAGATTCGGGCCTCCTCCACACTGCGCTCGCAACCAGCCTCCCGGACGAATTGCGCGAAACAGGCTACGAAACAGCCGCCGGTGATCTGGAACCCAGTGAAACGCGGCAGTGCTGAAGATTCCTTCGAACGCGTGCTCAAAAGGGAGAGCCTGCAAATCGGCTGCAACAAATTGGACTCGTGAACCAAATTGCGCGCCCAGGTTATGGTGGGCCGTTGCCAGCATGTTTTGGGATAGATCGACGCCCACCACCCGCCCCTCCGGCAAGTGCTGCAGCAGTTCCGCAGTCAGCCGCCCAGTCCCGCACCCTGCGTCCATCAGCAGTTCGTCGCCCCGCAGTTTCAGTCCTGAGAGAACCTTCTTGCCCCAACTGACCTGCGGCCCGGAAAGGCGATGATAGGCACTGGCGTCCCATTCACGAACAGGGTTCGGATCCTTATCAGGCAAGCGTCACCCGCGCAGAGGAATATCTTACTGACTAGAGGCCATGGTATTCCATCTTGTACTTACTGAGACTTGCATATTATGTGACGAGATTCAGTTAGAACGTTGTCATTCCGAGCGCCCGCTTTTGGCGCGAGGAATCTGCATTTTGGCGACTCCAAGCAACTGCAGATTCGTCGCTGTGCTCGGAATGACAATTTGAGTGAGTGTCACAATATTGTGCGAGTCGCAGTGCGATCCGTGCCAATCCGTGGCGGATTTTTCAGATCGCGGCCAGCGCCTGATCGAGATCGGCGATGATGTCTTCCACGTTCTCAATCCCCACCGAAATCCGCACCATGCCGTCGGTGATGCCGATCTCTTTTCTTCCCTTTTCGCCCAGGGCTGAGTGGGTCATGGTCGCGGGGTGCGAAATCAGCGTCTCCACTCCGCCCAGTGACTCACCTAACGAGCACACGCGGACTTTTCTCAGCATCTTGTTGGCATTCGAGAGCGAGCCGGTTTCGAAGCTGATCATCGCGCCGAAACCCGTCATCTGCCGCCGGGCAAGTTCGTATTGCGGATGATCCGGCAGCCCGGGATAGAAGACCTTCTTCACCTTCTTATGCTGGGAGAGGAAATCAGCGACCAGTCTGCCGCTGCGATCATGCTGTTCCATGCGCACAGCAAGGGTCTTGACTCCGCGCAGCACCAGCCAGCACTCGAACGGCGAGAGAATCGCGCCCGCTGCCTTCTGCACAAATCCCAATTGCTCAGCCTGCTCGGGCTTGGTGCAGACCACCACGCCGCCGAGGCCGTCGCTGTGTCCGTTGAGAAACTTGGTGGTCGAGTGCACCACCATGTCGGCTCCCAAAGCAATGGGCTGCTGAAAATATGGCGACATGAAAGTATTGTCCACCACCAGATCGACCTTTTTCTGCCGGCACAGCCTGCTGATTGCCCCGAGATCGCTGAGTGCCATCAGCGGATTGGTCGGCGTTTCCACGTACACCATGCGGGTCTTCTTGCGGATGGCGCGTTCCACGTTTCTGGCGTCGGAGGTATCCACGTAGGTAAATTCCATTCCGTAGCCGACCAGCACCTGGTTGAACAGGCGGGGCACACCGCCATAGAGATTGTTGCCGCAGACCAGGTGATCGCCCGACTTGTACATGGTGCACAGGGCGTTGATCGCGGCCATTCCGCTGGCAAAAACACGGGAGGCGATTCCCCCCTCCAGCGCCGCCAGATTCTTTTCCAGGCGGTCGCGCGTGGGATTCGAAACGCGAGCGTACTCGTATCCTTTATTCTTGCCGATTTCCTGTTGCACGTAGGTGGAGGTCGGAAAGATGGGTGGCGCGACGGCGCCGGTTTCGTGGTCGGGCTCTTGGCCGACGTGTATGGCGCGAGTGGCAAAGCCGGGGAGGTTTTTTGTTGACATGTGTTTGATCAATCACAAGCACTCAGCATTCAGTCATTCAGAGTCCTGCGCACTGCCCCACAGCTAAGTGCTAAATGCTGACTGCTGCTTTTAGATTCCGCCCTCAAAAATCTTCTTCGACAAATATCGCTCCGCCGAATCCGGAATCATCGTGACCACGCGCTTGCCCGAGCCCAAACGCCGCGCTACCTGCAACGATGCGTATACGTTGGCGCCGCCGCTGGATCCGGCCAGCACTCCCTCTCGTGCCGCCAGTTCTTTTACTGTCCCGAAGGCGTCCGGGTCGCTCACCATAAGGACTTCATCGCACACCGAGCGATCAAAATTCTTGGGTATGAAACTGGCTCCAATGCCTTCCACTTTATGGGTGCCGGGCTTGCCTCCGCCCAGCACCGAGCCCTGAGTCTCAACCGCGTAAGCCAGCACTTTGGGCAGACGCTCCTTCAGATAACGTGCTATCCCGGTAAACGTGCCGGCGGTTCCGGCGCCGATCACGACGGCGTCAAGACGCCCTTCCATTTGTTCGAAGATTTCGCAGGCCGTTGTCTGGTAGTGATAATCGGGATTGGCGGGGTTCTCGAATTGCGCTGCCATGAATGCGTTAGGATCGCGGGCGGCCAGGGCTTTGGCCCGGTCAATGGCTCCCTGCATGCCCTCGGCGTCCGGAGTGCGCGTGACCTCGGCGCCGAGGGCCCGCATGATCATGACTTTTTCCTCTGAAAAACGCTCCGGCACAAACAGCGCCACCTTGTAACCGCGATTCACTCCGATCAGCGCCAGCCCGATGCCGGTATTCCCGGCCGTGGCTTCAATGATCGTGCCCCCGGGCTTGAGTTGGCCCTGCTCTTCGGCTCGTTGGATAATCCCAATTGCTGCGCGGTCTTTCACGCTGCCACCGGGATTCAGATACTCCAGCTTGGCGTAAATCTCCGCCGATCCAGAGGGCACAATGCGCTTGAGATTGAGCATGGGAGTTTCGCCAACGAGCTGAGTGATGTCGTCGCTGACGCGGAGGCGGGTGCTCTCGATCGTCGTCTTCTGCACTCTACAGGGTACGGAATGCGGAGCGAGGGCGTCAATCGTACCAAAGTAAGGGCTGGACGCGCCCCCGCATTCAACCGCAAAGACACTCGGGATCTCTGATTATTCTTCCAATGTGGACGCTGCCATCCCCGCCCGTTCCGCGCCCAAGGGGCGGATCCAATCTTTCGCACGTCGTCATTGACAGGTGACGGGTAACCACAGGATAATGGCCGCCCGGCACCGGAGTAGCCTTATGAGACGTTCTCCCCGGCCTCCCAAGACCTCCCTTAACCTCTCAGCGTCACTGCATCAACGGCTCACCCGGTCCACGCCAGCGATGGGCGGGAATGTTTCAGTGGTATCCAGCCGATGGCTAGTGCTTTTCATCTTCATTGCGATGTCCGCGGGCCACGCCTTTGCCGGGTCGAAGTATCAGGTGATCCACCGCTTCCATCAGGGCGGAAATGTCGGCCACCGGCCCCTCGACCTCATTGCCGACAATTCTGGCAATCTCTATGGCACGACCTTTGGCGGTGGCACGTATGGCTTCGGCACCGTGTTTGAGCTGACACCGGGTAAGAATGGCGACTGGGACGCGGCCATGCTCTACAGTTTTCCGAACGGTTCCAGTCTCCTGCACAGCGCCGGAGCCGGTTCTTTGATCTTTGATCAGGCAGGCAATCTCTATGGCATAACGGCAGACGGCGGTGCGCTTCAAGATGGTACAGTGTTTCAACTACAACCGCCCCAGACGCGTGGTGGCGCGTGGACGGAAACTGACATTTACACCTTCAGCGGCTGGAATGGATTGCGGCCGGAGGGCCTAGTCTTGGACCCGTCGGGTAATTTCTATGGCACCACTCTGGATGGTGGGAGATATTGCCAGGGATTTGGCTGCGGAATGGTCTACCAACTGGCGCGGCCGCCAAATGGAAAGGGAGCTTGGAAAAGGACAACCCTCTACTTCTTTAAGGGCGTTCCCGGAAACAAGAAAATCGGAGACGGCGCGCAACCGGTAAGTTTGGTCTTTGGCCCGGGAGGCATTCTCTATGGCGGCACTAACGGTGGCGGAAATTGCTCGGCAGGCTGCAACGGCGCGGTGTTCGAGCTGAAGCCACCCACGAAGAAGGGAGCAAGCTGGCATGAAACCATTGTCTATCGATTTCCTGTTTGGAACGAGGGGAGTGTATCCGGTGTGGTTCTCGACAAGCACGGCACAATCTACGGCACCCTTTTCACATCTGTCTATCAGTTGAAGCACAAAGACGGTGTCTGGCAGTACACCGATCTGCATGACTTCAACCAGGGAAGCCAGGACGGATTCTGGCCCGTCGGCGTAATTGTCGACAACGCCGGCAATCTGTACGGCACGGCTGCCAGCGGCGGCAATTCGCTCGGATACGGCGTTGCGTTCCGCCTGGCGCCTGGCAAGGACGGCAAGTGGACCGAGACCGTGCTCCATCAGTTCGCGGGCGGCCATGACGGGTTCGGACCCTGGAGCGGCTTGATCTTCGGCAGCAGCGGTTTACTGTACGGAACCACGATGTGGGGCGGCAACGAGAAATGCAACCAGGGAGATGGTGACATCGGCTGTGGGACG
The DNA here is from genome assembly GCA_963770485.1 of uncultured Acidobacteriota bacterium. Classification (GTDB taxonomy): domain Bacteria; phylum Acidobacteriota; class Terriglobia; order Terriglobales; family Acidobacteriaceae; genus CAVVEC01. The sequence goes on along the minus strand of CAVYPX010000016.1, from coordinate 865,207 downwards.
GTCTTCCGCGTTGCGCCCTGACCGGAGTTTCATTTTGTTCGCGACTACGGCAACTCAGGCAAGCCGAGGTCAGTAAGGGGAGTGGCTCAGTTTCATTTGTCATCCCGTGCAAGCGTTCTTTGCGCCGTGAGGGATCTGGGCGAGCCGCGCGGAAGCGTCGCGTTCTTTGCGACGCAACAATCGCGCGTTTGGCTCGCTTCCATACCAAACTGAGCCACCACCCAACTAAGGGAGCGTGCATCATGACAAAACCGGAATTGCGAAAACACACAACGGGAACCAAACGCGCCGTACCGCTCGGTGCGGAACTGGACAAGACCCTGCTGGCTTATGCCGCCGCGGCCGCAGCGGCCAGCGTCGAGATTTTCGCTTTGGCCGTCCCAGGCGAGGCGAAAATTGTCTACACCCACGCGCACCGCCGGCTTCCGCTCAACCATATTTTGCCCCTCGACCTGAACCACGATGGCAAAACGGATTTTACTTTCAACGACACGCATGGCACCACCTATAGCGGGGGCGGGTGGGGCATCTTGACCTTTTTCCCCAATAAGTCAGCGAACCAGATTTGGGGGCACGTGACCTCGCAGCACATTCGTGGATGGGCCTCCGCCCTTGCCGCAGGAGTTCAGGTCGGGTCGAAAGGTCGGTTTTATCCTGGCCAGAAGATCATAGCTCGATCGTCGTCGTCGAACGGCGGCATCCGAAAGAACACGTTGAACTCCTGCTACGGTTCCTGGAAGGACGTAACCAACCGCTACCTCGGTCTGAAATTCATGATCAAAGGGAAAACGCATTACGGCTGGGCGCGACTGAACGTCTCCTGCGCCAACCTCGTAGTTTCGGGCACATTGACCGGCTACGCTTACGAAACCGTCCCCGGCAAATCCATCGTTACAGGTAAGACCAAGGGACCGGATGTCATCACGCTTCAGGACGCCAGTCTCGGGCACCTGGCTCAGGGGTCGTCCGGGCTTTCGGCTTGGCGGAACGAGTCGGCAGACGTTACTCATTAACGGAGGATCCCATGAACCAACAAGCGGGCTCTAACCAGAGAAAGGCTCAGCAACTTTCGGAGCCACTGCATCAGCGGCTGAATGCCTACGCACTCGCGGCCAGTGCAGCGGGAGTGGGGATACTCGCACTAGCACATCCCGCCCAAGCCAGGATTGTCTACACGCCGGCTCACACAAGAATTTTCCCGAATCACACCGTCCTTCTGGACCTCAATCGCGACGGCACAACGGACTTCCGCTTCAAAAATGTGCTTTCGACCACTACGGTTGGCTCCTTTCGCTCGGACCGGCTGTCCATCTTTCCCCAGGGATCGAACCAGATCTGGGGACACAAGACCAGCCGTGGCTTGCACTATGCTTCTGCCCTTCAGGCCGGGATTCGGGTGGGACCGTCAGGCGCGTTTTCCGCCGGCTCCCGCTCTATGGCGTACGGGAGGGATGACGTTGGCTCCTATTACTGCGTGGGCAAGTGGAACGGCGCGAAGAAGCGCTATCTCGGCCTGAAATTCGTCATCGGAGGAAACACGCACTTTGGATGGGCGCGCCTGAACGTCGCCTGCGACCTGTACAAAGTTGACGCCGTGCTGACCGGATACGCTTACGAGACCGTCGCCAACAGGTCCATTATCACCGGCAAAACCAGAGGTCCCGATGTCATCACCCTCGAACCCGCCAGTCTCGGCCATCTGGCGGCAGGTGCGCCCGCGATTTCCACGTGGCGCACAGCAGGCGCTAACAAATGAAACGCAAGCGTGGGACCTTATCTTCGTCATTGGAACACAGGCTCAATTCGTATGCCCTGGCGGCGAGTGCGGCGGGGGTCAGCTTTCTGGCCCTGGCGCAACCAGCCGAGGCGAAGATTGTTTATACCCCAGCACACGTTAAGATCACCCCGCACCACAAGTTTCGTCTTGATCTTAATCACGATGGGATTAAGGATTTCGAACTGGACGACATCGCTTCCGGATCTTCCGCTTTTTTGGAGATTCACCCACTCCAGACTGGGAACGCTTTGGCTGAAGCGAAGACGGATTGCAATCCCTCCGTTGCCGTGGCGGCTTTGCAGAGAGGTGCGCTGATTGGAACGGGCCAAGTGTTTTACGCCTCACTTTATTGCATGGCCCAGAAGATTTCTGAGGGTTCCTTCGGCTCATGGCCGGGTGTCAAGAATCGGTATCTGGGGCTCCAATTCGTGATCAAAGGCAACAAGCACTTCGGGTGGGCCCGGTTAAGCGTGAGTAGTGCTCCATACGATGCTACTGTGACCGGCTACGCCTATGAAACCATCCCGAACAAAGCAATCGTTGCCGGCAAGACCCACGGGAAGGATGTCATCACGGTTGAACCACCCACACTCGGTCATCTGGCGCGAGGGGCGGCTACGATTCCAGCTTGGCGTAGGAAAGAGCACTAGACCCTTGACATTGGCCCTGGGTTTTGTCAGACTCTCGGCCCAAGCTGTTCTTCCCTCACGCTGAAAAGCAGTGCGCTCTCTGAATAGTTCCGTCTCCGATAAGTTGAGGAGGTCTCCCGATGCGTCCGCGCCAATCTTTGGTCCGTAGCGTTCTCCTGGTTTCTTTTGCTGTGGCTATTTGCGGAAGTTGCGCGTTAGCCAGCGACTTCTTCGATTTCATCGCCCCGCGCACATTCTCAACCGGAGGCACATACTCGCAAGGTATTGCGGTGGCCGACTTCAATCGTGACGGCAAACTCGACGCGGCTGTGAGTAATACCTCGGGATATGCCAGCGGCAACTCTGTGGGTATCCTCTTAGGGAATGGCGACGGTAGCTTTCGCCCGCCCGCCACGTACCCAGTCACATCCCCACGAGGCGCCATCGTCGCTGGAGATTTCAACAATGATGGCTATCCCGACTTGGCGGTAATGGAGGAGGGCGGAATCCAAATTCTGCTCAACAATGGCGACGGCACTTTCAAGGAAGGATCGCTGGTTTCCGGCGATTGGTCGAACATCGTCGTCGCTGACTTTAATGGGGACGGCAAGCTCGACTTGGCAGTATTTCTCTTTGATCAGTGCGATAGCACGGTGACGGTGCTATTGGGGAACGGAGACGGTACCTTCCAGTCAGGGATTGATTCGCAGTCGGGCAGTTGTAACGCCGCATTTGCGGTTGGGGATTTCAATCACGATGGCAAGCCCGACCTCGCGATGGCGAACGGCGCCTATTACAGCCAGGGGGCAAATCAACTCAGCATTCTGATCGGCAAGGGAGACGGCACCTTCATGGCGCCCGTGAATTACCCTGCGGTCGGAATGCCGGCGCTGGTTGCAGTTGCAGATTTCAACCGCGACGGCAAGGCTGACGTCGCTCTTTTGAACGAGGGAGCCGACTATGAGGGCGCCAGCGTGGAGATTTTCTTAGGTAAAGGCGACGGAACAATGGGTAAAGGGCGGAACTTTCACGCCGATCAGACCCATTCTACCTCCTATCCGTCGGGGTTTGTGGCAGCAGACTTTAATGGCGATGGCCGCTTGAGCATAGCGCTATCCGATCTCAATGGATTTTTCGTCCTGCTTGGCGATCGCAAAGGCGGGTTTCAGCGACCCACGCACTATGCCATTTGCTGCGCAGCATATCTGGTCGCAGGCCGGCTCACAGGCGAACGCCGTCAGCAGTTGCTAACTACGTCGGATTCCCCCGAAAGGTTGTCTGTGGTTCTCAACAACGCCGACGGCACTTTCAGAGCTCCGGTGGCATACCCGTCGGCTCCCGGCTTCTATGCTCAGCTTGCCATCGGAGACTTTAACGGCGATGGGGCCGAAGATCTTTTCGTAACCCACGATCCCTTCAACATCAATTCCTCCGATATCAAAGTGGCCGTATTGCCGGGCAACGGGAGCGGCAAGTTTGGTTCGCCAGTCATTACCCGGGTTCCGGTTCGAGGAGTTAGGCAGCTGCCTATTTTTACAGCCACTGGGGATTTCAATGGAGACGGCAAGCTGGATGCGGCGATCACGGTAACGACAGACTACTTGCACCCGCAGGGCGAGGTCAGGATTCTTCTGGGGAAAGGAGATGGGAGCTTTCGTGTGGGCCCGGCTTATCCACTCAACACTACGGTTTTTGGCCCGATTGTGGTTGGAGACTTCAATCACGACGGCAAGCCGGACTTGGCCGCTGCCTGTGGAAATGGCGTGTGCGTCCTGCTGGGAAAAGGCAATGGCGAATTCAAATCACCCAAGAAGTACGTCATTGACGCCGTAGCTACGTCGTGGGCTCTCGTGGTTGGAGACTTTAACAACGATGGCAAACTGGATATAGCAGCGACAAGTTCCTGCTCCGATCATTCTTGCGATTCGGTGGCGTTTCTTTTCGGAAAGGGTGATGGTACGTTCGGCTCGCCCACCGTCTACAACGACAACAACAACCCGACGGCGATCGCGGTCGGTGACTTCAATTCCGACGGCAACCTCGATTTGGCAGTTGTGGATAACGGCACCACCAACGACAAGTACGTGGGGTACGTGCTGCTAGGGGACGGTAACGGGAAATTTGATAAGACAAAGAACTTTGTTGTGGGACCTGCGCCGGCGTCGCTGGTCGCCGCAGACTTCAACCACGATGGCAAGTTGGACCTGGCGGTAGGAGACTACAGCCTTCCCTACCCGCAGCTCGGCATGTTGGAAGTGCTGCACGGCAAAGGCGACGGCACTTTCGAACTGCGCACCACTTATGCCGTGAATCCGCCCATCCCAATGGTCGTAGGCGATTTCAACAAGAACGGCGGCCCTGATTTGGCCGGCAATAGCCTGGAGGGCGCCACGGTCTATTTGAACAGTCACAGGCGCTAGAACTACCAGGAGTCTCTTGCACGCTAGGCAGCTCGGTAAGTCCTTAAGACACGCAGATGGAGATACAAAAATGATGAGCTCGAATTCCTCACGCATCGATGAGGTCGGAAATCAAGACGTTGCTCGGCTGAACTTGAGGCTCGAGAAACACCTGCTGGCGTACGTGGCGGCTGCAGCCGCGGCCGGAGTCAGCTTGCTGGCTCTGGCAAAACCTGCCGACGCCAAGGTGATTTACACCAAAGCGCATAAAGTACTCTCGCCAAACACCAGCTTCGATCTCGACCTCAACCACGACGGTACGGTTGATTTTGTCATTGGCAATAAGTCGCATTCGACAAGCTACGGCTCGTACGACAGGGTTTACGTGAATCCACCCGCGGGCAATAGCTTTGTAGGCAGCTTCAGCGGTCATATCGCCTCCGCCCTACCCGCAGGGTCGAGGGTCGGCTCCGGTGATCCTTTCTATTCGATGCGGGGTTCGCGCAGTCCCGGGGGCAACATGGCCGTCGCGGGCTATCGTTTGGAGAACGGTTCCCACGCTGGCGGGCCGTGGCTCAATGGAAAGAACCGCTATCTCGGTCTCAGATTCACAATTCAGGGTCAGGCTCACTACGGCTGGGCAAGGCTCAGTTTGAAGTCTAAGCCCGGACGCGATCACTTGATCCTGACCGCACTTCTGACCGGCTACGCCTATGAGACTGTCGCCAACAAGTCCATTATCACCGGCAAAACCAGAGGTCCCGATGTCATCACCCTCGAACCCGCCAGTCTCGGCCATCTTGCGCGAGGCGCGTCCGCGATGAAAGCTTGGCGACAGAAGGAACAATAGGAGGAAACTATTGGCACCGTCTTCAACATCGACACTGACGCAATCACGGTGCAACCAGCCACGCTAGGCAGGCTGGGCGCTGGGAAGGGCGTAGCAGACTTCAACATGAAGAGGGGTTTATTGCAATGAGACTGAGACACTTGGTAATAGCGGCTACGGTCGTGCTTCCAATCGCGTTATCAGCGCAGACTCCGAAGTTCAGGACACTTTACGGCTTTCCCGCCGAACAATACGGCGAATACCCCTGGGCTGGCGTAATCGAGGCGAACGGGAAGTTGTATGGCACTACTGAGGAGTACGGACTCGGCCAACCCGGAGTGGTGTTCGAGATGGACAGCAAGAGTGGCAGTGAGAGGGTAATCCACAGCTTTATTGGGTCGGATGGGGCATATCCCTTTTCACCCGTAATTCGAGACAGCGAAGGGAACCTGTATGGCACCACAGAAGAAGGAGGGGCTTACAGCGTCGGCGCCGTGTACGAGATCAGTAGCAGCGGGACGGAAACCGTGCTGCACAGCTTTTCCTGGAGCACCACTGACGGCTGCATTCCCGCTGGAGGACTCGTTGAGTATAAAGGCGCCTTATACGGTGCTGCCTCTAACTGCGGTGCGTATAGCAAAGGCGCCATCTTCAAGGTGACCAAGACGGGGAAGGAAACCCTGCTGCATAGTTTTGCGGGAGGCAGTTTTGATGGTGCATCCCCAGGTTACACAGGTCTCCTCGTGGACAAGAGAGACGGTACGTTCTACAGCGTCACGGCGACGGGGGGAGTTTCGAACAATGGAACACTCTATAAGATGACCGAGGACGGCAAAGTTGATGTGTTACACAGCTTTGCCGGAGGAAAGACGGATGGATGCGGCCCCCAAGGGACGCCGGTCTTCGACAAGAAGAAGAACATATATGGGACTACCGTTGGTTGCGGCGCGCATCGCTACGGCACCCTGTGGAAGGCGACGCCGGAAGGCAAGGAGACTATTTTGCGTAACTTCCCCGACAGGACCGGCGACGGGAAATATCCGGATACTGGTGTCGCTTTCGACGCAAAGGGCAACATCTATGGAACTACGGCTTTTGGCGGCACGGCTGACTGGGGCGTTGTATTCGAGCTCCGCGGGAATGGCAGATACACCGTGCTCCATAGCTTCATTCACTCCTTCGATGGCGCGTGCCCAGAAGGCCAAGTTCTTGTAGATGGTAACGGCCATCTCTATGGCACCACCTTCTTGGGGGGAGACTACGGCTTCGGCACCGTGTGGGAATACGTGCCCTGAGCGGCTGCCGGAAGTAAGCAGCGGTTAGTGCGATTGCTCGTATGTTCTTGCTATCATCGCAGGCAAGACCAGCGGGCCGGATGCCATCACGCTCCCAGCCGCACTAGGTCACCTGGCGCGAGGCCCGTCCGGACTTTCGGCTTGGCGCACAGCAGGAGCCAACAAATGAAACGCAAGCGTGGGACCTTATCTTCGTCATTGGAACACAGGCTCAACCCGTATGCGCTGGCGGCGAGTGCTGCTGGGGTGAGTCTTCTGGCGTTGGCCCAGCCTGCCGAGGCGAAGATCGTTTACACAAAGACCCATCACGTAATCGGGACTCACGGCTCCTACAACCTCGACCTGAACGACGATAGAATCACGGACTTCATGATCGTTGAGACGGGGCAGAGTAGTGGGGGGCAGTGCTTCAGCGGAATGCTATGTACCGGCATGCTTCGGGTCCGCGTGGCGACTGGCAACTTCGTCGAAGGCGCAAGTGGTTCCGCTTCAGCCCTAAAGCGCGGGGCCAAGATCGGTCCCGGTGCAATCTTTGGCAGCGGTAGCAACGGTTCCGTACTATTGATAATTGAATAATATAGTGACATTCTGGAGATCCTATGCTACTCTGCGGTCATGGGAAACCCGGCGGGAGTACGGCGAGACTTTGAGAAGTTGGAGGAGCGGCGGCTGTTGGGGGCTCGACTGTTGCGGCAAGGAGTACATCCGGCAGAGGTAGCGCGGCAGGTGGGAGTGCATCGGCAGTCGGTGAGTCGGTGGGCGGCACAGCTGAAGCAAGGTGGAGTGCGAGCGCTGAAGAAGGCGGGACACGCTGGGCGCAGAGCCCGCTTACGGCCCGAGGATCTGCGGCGCATCGAGAAGGGACTGAAGCGCGGGCCGCAGGCCTTAGGGTACGAAACCAGCCTGTGGACTTCGTGGCGCGTGGCTCATTTGATCGAGCAGGAATGCGGGGTGAAATATCACCCATCGCAAGCTTGGCGGATTCTGCGGCAACTGGGCTGGAGTTGCCAGCGTCCGGTAGGACGTGCGCTGGAGCGCGACGAAGATAAAATCCGGCGCTGGAAACGGGAGCGCTGGCCGGAGATTAAAAAAAAGCCCAAAAAGAGGGCCGCACCATCGTCTTCATCGACGAAAGCGGACTGAGCGAACGCCCGCACCGCTGTCGCACCTGGGCGCCGAAGGGACAGACGCCGGTGCTGCAATATCACTTCAACTGGAAGACGCTGTCGGCCATGGCGGGGGTGACGTGGTGGAACTTCTACTTCCGACTCTTTCCCGGGACCATTCGCAGCCCGCAGGTCATTGAGTTCCTGGAGCACTTGCTGCGCCACCTTCCGGGCAAGCTGCTGGTCGTCTGGGACGGATTAACTGGCCATCGCAGCCGCATGACCTGGGAGTTCATCCGCCAGCAGCGCGGGCGCTTGTGGGTGGAGTTTCTTCCCGGCTATGCGCCGGAACTGAATCCGGTCGAGTACCTGTGGTCGCACTGGAAGCAACACGAACTGCCCAACTTCTGCCCGCAGAACTTTGGCCAGTTAAGCCATTATGCACGCAAGGCTCTGCGCCGCATGCGCAAGCGACCCACGTTGGTCATCGCCTTCTGGCGGCAGGCGGAACTGTTTCCGCTGTAACTATATTATGCAATGCTCAATAATGGTCCGAAGCTTCCACGACGACTACTCGTCGGGACAGCAGGGTAAGTGGATCAATGTTACAAACCGCTACCTGGGATTGAAGTTCAAAATTGGCCGCAAAACCCACTACGGATGGACGCGCCTGAACGTTCACCTTCCCGGTAACTATCTTGTCGATGCCACGCTGACCGGCTACGCCTACGAAACCATTCCGAACAAGCCGATCATTGCGGGCAAGACGAGGGGACGGGATGTCATCACCCTTGAACCCGCCAGCCTTGGTCATCTGGCCCAAGGTGCGTCCCGGCTTTCGGCCTGGCGGAAGGAATCTGCGGGCGGCGGCACTCACTAATCGAGGATTCCGATGAACATCCCCCCGGCTGCTTCAAAAAGCGGAGCGCCCCGCACCACGCGTGGAGCGCTTCCCACGCGCTTCGCGTCTCAACCTGATTCACTGTGAGCTAAGTTGTTGAATCTTCGTTGGGGTTAAATCTGAGGCGCAAAATGGCGGTCTGACCAGCGCGCAGAATGCTATTTAACTGCATTTGGTGGCCCGTACAGCGACGTTCGGGTGCTTGGACGACCTTAGGGTCGTCCCCGGCATGCTCGACTCGCTACGGCGAAATATCCTTGCGCTATATGAGATTCCCGAATTGGAACTATGAATCCCCTCGGGTTGGCTACATGTTTTTCATTGTACTTACAATAACGACCATACAATAACGAAACACCAGCATCCGTCCGCGGTTGCCCCCGGCGGCGCGTCGGAAGTCGCAGCCCGGCGTGAGCGTGCGTGACTACTGGTTCCCCTGTTCCTGGCCGGGGAAGTAACCGCTGCGGGTCCGGACGGTAAGTTTGTTGTATCCCTTGGCGCGCGCGTCGACATGGATGGTGCGGTATCCACCGACGCTCTTTGGGGTGGTGGGCTTGTAACCGAGGGTGTACTGGTTGCGGATGTCGTGGGCCACGGTGCGGCTGATCTCGTCCACTTCGTCGAGAGTCTTGGGCAGAAAGCAGATCCCGCCGGTCCGTTGCGAGACGGTCTCGAGCGCGCGGCGAGCCCGGCGGGCTTTCTCTTCTCCCAGCAATCCGATGGCGTAGACCGTGGGCCCGTTTTCTTCCTGCAGCCGCCGCACTGCTTCCTCGAGCGATTCGCGGCTGGCGTTGTCTTCCCCGTCGGTCACCACAAAAAGAACTTTCTTCTGGAGTCTGGCTTGTTTCTTCTCGTAATCGGCTGAGGCCACGATGGCGTCATAGAGCGCGGTGCCTCCGCGGGCTTCGACCTTCTCCAGCGCCTCGCGCAACTTGTTAATGTCACTGGTAAAACCCTGGTCGAGGTAGTACTCGTCATTGAAATTCACCACGAAGACCTGATCCTGAGGATTGCTCGACCGTACCAGGTTCAGAGCCGCCTTGTTGACCTTTTCGCGCTTTTCCCGCATCGAGCCGGAGTTGTCGATCACGATGCCCATGGCCACGGGAACATCCTCGCGGCGAAAAGAAGTGAGCTTCTGGGGCTGGTTGTTCTCGAGTACGGTGAAAACGCTTCTGTCGAGGTTGGTGACCAGGCGATTCTTGTCGTCCACCACCGTGGCGTGCAACACCACTTCTTCGACTTCCTTCCGGAAGACGAAAACCCCGTTGTCATTCGCCGGCGCCTGGGCGTTGGCCGGGCTTTGGCTTTGGGGTTCAGAGGCTGCACCCTGCAGCTGTTGAGGCTGAGCTTGAGTCGGTGGTCCCGGCGGGTTCGCCGCACCGGGGCTGGGTTGGACGAGGCTGGGTTGGACGGGGCTGGGTTGGACGAGGCCAGGCTGGCCGGCACCTGATTGGCTGGCACCGGGCGCTGGTTGCGCAGGATCCCGGGAAGCTGGATTGACTTGAGTAGGGCCTGCTGTCGTTGGGGCTGCACTGTTCGGCGCAGGACTGTTTGTGCTGGGGCTGGGCGCAGGTGGGTTCTGCTGGGCGTCTGCGATGACAATCAAAAGAAAGGTAATCAGCAGAACCAGGAAACGACTATTCCGTAGGGGCATAGTATCCCGTCTTGGCGTACACCCGGAGCGGCGGCAATCCTTTGGGCGGAATGAGCTTCACTTTTATTTTATGCCATTTGCCGTCATGCTCCGGGTTCTTTGGACGGTAACCGAGCACATATTGGTTGCGCAGCTCGATTCCAATTTTTGTCGCTACATCGGCCAAGTCGTTGGGATTATCGATGGTAAATGCACGGCCTCCGGTCAGTTCTGCCACATCGCTCAACAGGGCTGGCCCGAGGCGCTCCTCTTCGGTTGGGAAGTAATGGTCATAGATGCCGATAGCGTAGATCAGCGTGTCCGCTTCCTTGACCATCGACTTGATCTCGCCCTCGGTGTAGCGGCTGTGATTGTCGCCGCCATCGGAAATGATCAGCAACGCCTTCTTCGGGTACTTTGCCTGCCGCATCTTGCTGATACCCAGGTAGATGGCATCGAGCAGAGCAGTTCTTCCCTTAGGGATGGTATAGACCAGCTTGCCCCGTATGTCCTCCACCGAAGACGTGAAATCGGAGACTTCCTCCGGTTTATCGGCGAAGGTGATCATAAAGAACTCGTCCTGGGGGTTGGCAGTCTTGAAGAACTCGATGACCGCCTCGCGGGCGCGGTCGATCTTACTGCTCATGCTGCCGCTCATGTCGAAGATCACGCCCAGCGAAACGGGAGCGTCCTCGCTGGAAAAATGCCGAATCTCCTCCTGCTCCTTGCCTTCAAAGACCTGGAAATTCTCCTTGTCAAGGCCGGTGACCAGACGGTTCATGGGATCGGTAATGGTGACCGGAATAAGTACCAGGCTCACATCCACTTTCATCGGCTTGGTATGCGTCCTCAGGGATGGATCGATGGCATCCAGCGGACTGGACTTGGGAGGCTCAATCCTGGGTATCACATGGACATCTTCGACGGGCACCTGAGCCCATGCGGCGGACAGAAGCACACAGAAAAGCATCGCGGTGATCAGGGTTGAAATAACCGGCAGGAACGGGGCCCGCTTGCTAGAACACAACATAACACCTCTCAGGGTCCGGGGAGGAGCCGAGTCGAGGATCCGGTCTAATGTGGGGGGCCTTGATGACCCGCTCCCACAATCGCGGGCCATAGATACCTCAATTGAGCTGATCGTATCACAGCCTGCAGGCCATGGCGCCAGCATTTTTTTCACTCTGCTCCGATGTTCCAGCCTGTGCAAGAGTTTCCTCGCGCTTCAGTAACACAGCACATGGTGACTCGAGTTTAATCCACCTCAGCCCTTGCGGCTTGTCAAATCCGTGTCAAATCCACCGCATTCGACCGGGTGAGTCGACGTCCCTGTAGCGCCGGTATTTTGCCGGCTGTCGCGGGGGCATCTTGCCCTCGCCAGTGGGGGCGGCGGCGCCCCCAAGACAGCCGCCGGGACGGCGGCGCTACAAGACGCCAATCTGCACGCAAGATCCGGTCCTCTCTTGTACAATTCCGGTTTCCGACCATGGCATACGTCGCACCCTTCCGCGCCCTGCGTTATGACCCGACCCAGGTCGATCTTTCGCAGGTAGTTACCCAGCCTTATGACAAAATCACGCCCGAGATGCAGGACCGTTACCACGCTGCCAGTCCTTACAACCTGGTGCGCATCATCCTCGGAAAAGCGCAAGCCACAGACCAATTAGGGGAAAATGTTTACACACGGGCCGCCGCTTCCTTTCAGGGCTGGCGGCGGCAGGGTATCTTCCAGCAGGATCTTGAGCAATCCCTTTACCATTATGTGCAGCGTTTCAGGGCGCCCGGGAACGCGGTGGAACTGGAGCGACGGGGCTTCATTGCTCTGGGCAAAATTGAAGAGTACTCCGCCAAAGTCATCTTCCGCCACGAGCAAACCTTAGCCAAACCCAAGGCTGATCGTTTGGAGCTGTTACGGACCACTCGCGCTCACTTCGGGCAACTTTTCATGCTGTATAGCGATCCGGCGGGAGAAATTGAGGGGTTGCTATCGAACCGCTCGGCCGGCGATATGAAAATCAGTATGGAAATCCGTGACGAATATGAAGTTTTGCATCAGGTGCGGAAGGTCTCCGATCCCGGATTCATTGAACTTGTCCGGGGTAAGATGCGTGACAAGAAGCTGATTATCGCAGACGGTCACCACCGCTATGAGACCGCTTTGAACTACCGAAACGAGCGCCGCGCCATGGCTACATCTGCCTCTGCGACCGGTGTTCCCCGCGAGCGTGCGCGGGACGGTGCCCTCGCGCGAGAGGGCTCGGCCGAAATCGCGCCTTACGAGTTGGCGATGATGACGTTTGTGAACATGGATAGCCCCGGCCTGGTGATCCTGCCGACTCATCGCGTAGTGCATGGGCTGGCGTCGTTTTCGGCGGAGCGGCTTCGTGACCAGGCGCGCGACTACTTCAGCGTTGAGGAAGTCGATGCATCCATCGATGCGGTCCGCGCCATGGGAATTCTGCGCGAGGCTGGATATGCCGGGACTGCTCTGCTGGGAGTCACGGCTGATCGGGCATTTCTCTTCGATACGCCTAAAGCCATGGGCTCGAATCTTTTCAGCGGCCTTTCCCTGCGGCAGCAGTCCCTCGATGTCATCCAGTTGCACAAGTGCCTGCTGGAGAGCGTGCTGGGAATCTCCGAGGAAGCCATCCGCAACCAGCAGAACATCCGCTACATTCGCGATGCGGGCGAGGCGCTGGCCCGGGTGCGTGAGGGCGCGGCGAATGTAGCCTTTCTGATGAACCCGGTCCGCATGCAGCAGGTGCGAGACATTGCCTTCGCAGGGGAAGTCCTGCCGCAGAAGTCGACGGACTTCTACCCTAAGTTGCTCAGTGGCTTGACCATCTATGCGCTGGAGTAGAAATACGAGAATTGTTTCGCGTGGCCGCATCTGCATCCGTCTCCTGCTTGGCCTCATCGCCCTGGCGGTGGTCGGATCAGCGCTTTTGCTTTCTGGCTCTCCCGATGAGCGCCACATTTCTATTTACTCCAACGCTGCCAATTACTCCCTCCCGGTGGTCGAGCGCAATGGCATGGACTACGTTGGCCTGCTCGAAGTTTTCGAACCGTTGGGAACGGTCAGCGCCAAGGCTAATGGTCCGCGTTGGAAATTCCGTTATTACGAAGTGGAAAGCGACTTCACGGCGGGAAAGACACGGGCCCGGGTTCGCGGCAGCGATCTGGATCTGCCGGCGAACTTCCTGCTGGAAAATGGCCGCGGACTGGTGCCCGTGGCTTGCCTGGGCATACTGCTGCCGCGCATTCTCGGCGGCCCGGTCACATTCCACGAAAGCGCGCGCCGTCTGTTCATCGGCAATGTTGCGGTTCATTTCACAGCGCAGGTGAGCAAAACGAATCCACCCCAACTGGCGATGAATTTTACTTCGCCGGTAAATCCGACAATTGCCACCGAACCTGGGAAGTTGCGCATGGTGTTCACGCATGAACCGCTGCTGGCGCCGGGGTCCCAGTCTCTTACTTTTGACAGCAATATCATCCCGTCCGCGAGTTACCAGGAGAATGACGGCGCGGCCGAGGTGGTGGTGACGGGCAGCGTTCCGCTGCTGGCGAGCTTCAGCAACGACGGACGCACCATCATTGTTGGACCGGTGCAGAGTGCAGCGGCACAAACACCGGCCAACCAGCCTGCGCCAAGTCCGCCCGCCGCGCCTCAAATTTTGGCGACTACGGGTCCACCCGCGGCTCGCCGCTATGTTGTCGTGATCGATCCGAGCCACGGAGGCAGCGAGCGCGGCGCAGCTTTGACCGATCAACTGGCGGAAAAAGACGTCACGCTGGCCCTCGCCCGCCGCCTGCGCCTAGAACTCGGGGCGCGGGGAATTACCGCCCTGTTGCTGCGCGATGCGGACACCACGCTCAGCCTGGATCAGCGCGCGAGTATGACCAATGGCGCTCATCCGGCGATCTATCTGTGCCTGCATGCTGCTTCCCAGGGCAACGGTGTTCGCCTGTATACCGCGTTAGTGCCTGCGGGGGCTGAGAATCGCGGCCCGTTTCTTGATTGGGATACAGCCCAAACTTCATTCCGGCCGGGCAGTCAAACTGTGGAGACGGCCCTGATGACCGAACTGCAGAACCGGCGAGTGCCGGTCCGCGCTTTGCTGGCGCCCTTGCGGCCGTTGAATAACATCACCGCCGCCGCCGTGGCGATGGAGGTCAACCCTCCAGCCGACGACATTTCGCAACTGGACTCTCCCGCCTATCAGCAATTGATCGCTGGATCGGTGGCGGCCGGCCTGGCTGCCGTCCGTGACAAATTGGAGGCGGAGCCGTGATTCCTCGTCACCTCATGATTGGGGTCGCCGTCATGCTGGCCGTCGCGCTGGGGATGAGCTTCTATGTCTGGCGCATGCGCGGAGTGGAGCGGGCCGAATCTGCGTCTGCGAATACCCGGCCGGTGGCCCCGCCGGTCTCTGGTCCGACCGAGCAGGTGATGCTGTACGTGGCCTACGACGGTACTGGCGTGTTGCGCGCCACGTCAGCCCGGATTCCACTGCCGGCGGGACGACAAGAGCACGCGGAGGAGTTGCTGCGGGCTTTGCTCGGACTGTACCTCGACAAGCCTTCGCCGCACCCGCTGGGCCTGGGATCCGAGATTCGTGCCGTGTATCTTGTGGACCCCGGACTGGCGGTGATTGATCTTAACGCCGCCTTCGCCGACGGCCACCGCTCCGGTGTTCTGGTCGAAGAACTCACAGTGGCTTCGCTGGTGCAGACGCTGGCGGCGAACATTCCTGGCATTGCCCGCGTGAAGATCCTGGTGGACGGCAAGGAGCGGGAAACGCTCGCGGGGCACGCGGATTTGTCGAATTTCTACGATGTGGCGCAGGTGAATCAGATGGTCGTGCAGATGGCGCAGTAGGGACGATGTGTGGGGCGGACACTCTTGTCCGCCGCTTTGAAGTTGCGTTGCCGACAGTGGTTCGTGTTGTCACGGGCCAGGAAGACTTGAGAAGCGGCGGACAGGAATGTCCGCGCTACACCTTCACGGCTCCGGTCATTTACAATCGCGGCCTATGGTTTATCGTTCGGACAACCGCACGCCCGACCAGATGCGCCCGGTGAACATCCTGCCCGATTACATCAGCACGGCGGAGGGGTCGGTGCTGATCGAAGTCGGCAACACCCGCGTGATTTGCACCGCTTCCATCGAGGAAACCGTCCCGCAGTTTATGCGGAACAGCGGGAAGGGCTGGGTCACGGCGGAGTACAGCATGATTCCGCGCGCCACCTTGACGCGCACGCCACGGGAAGTGACCAAAGGCCGGCCGGGCGGGCGCACGCATGAGATTCAGCGGCTGATCGGGCGCTCGCTGCGGGCGGTCACCGATCTGGAACGGCTCGGCGAGCGTACGATTTGGATCGACTGCGACGTCATCCAGGCGGACGGCGGCACACGCACGGCATCCATCACTGGCGCTTTCGTCGCGCTCGGGCTGGCGCTGGAGAAGCTGGTTGAGGCCGGGACTCTGACCTCGGTCCCCCTGCGGGATTTCGTTGCGGCGGTGAGCGTCGGGATTGTGGACGGCGAAATCCTGCTCGATCTGGCCTACGAAGAAGACTCGCGCGCGGATGTGGACATGAATTTCGTGATGACCGCAGGCCGCAAGTTCGTTGACGTGCAGGCCACAGCCGAGCACCAAGTCTTTGACGAACCGCAACTGGGAAAGATGATGGCCCTGGCAGGGCAAGGAGTGCAGGCGCTGATCGCCAAGCAGCAGGCGATTCTGGGGACGCTGACGTTGAGGCAGTGAGCTCTTCACCGCCGAGAACGATGCGTCAAGTTCCTTTGTTTTGTGTTTACAACGAGGAGTTTCCAATGCATTCACTCTCCGCGCCCCCCAGCTAAGATTCGTAAACACAAAGCCGGGTCGGGCGGCGGCTGTCGCAATATTGCCTTGACAACACGTGCTACACGTGCTACACGTGTATTACGTGATACTCACAAATTATGCAGACTTCACAGAGCATCAAGAAGCAGAACGTCACAATAAGCCTCAGCCGGCAAACCCTTCAAAAGGCGAAGGTCCTCGCGGCGCGGCGATCTACATCCATCAGCGGCCTGCTGGCGGAGCAGATCGAACATCTGGTCGGCGAAGACGAAGCCTACGAGCGCGCGAAACGAGAAGCGATTGGGCTGCTCGACCGAGGGTTTCATTTGGGTGGAGTGATCCGCGCCAGCCGGGATGAACTGCATGAACGCTAGGGCCTTCGTGGATACGAATGTTTTGATTTATGCGCACGACATCGACGCCGGCGCAAAACGCCAGATCGCACGCCAGTTGCTTCATGATCTTTGGGAAGGACAGGGCGGATTCCTGAGCATGCAGGTGCTTCAGGAATTCTATGTGAATGTCACGCGCAAGATTGCGTCGCCTGTGCCCAGGGCCTCGGCGCGTAACATCGTCAGCCAATACACCAGCTGGTGCGTCGAAACCACACCCGCTGAAATTTCGGCCGCGTTCAGAATCGAGGATGAAGCAAGGATCGGTTTTTGGGACGCTCTGATCGTGGCGTCGGCTCTCAAGGGCGGTGCGGCTCGAATCATTTCGGAGGATTTCAACCAGGGACAGATGATTGCTGGTGTGCGCATTGAGAATCCTTTTGGCAGTTCGCGCTCGGGGAAGACACCAAAGGAACGCTGACCTACCGATTCGAGAGCGCACCTTCCCGCTGAAACCTCGGCCGACTCGTGGTTGCCCGGCACTGCCGCCAATCGTCGAAAAGTATTACAATATGGGCCGCTTTGATTCGAAGCGTCACCTCGGTGGAATTCAAAACGCACTGATAGGAGACATCTATGAAACTTACACCTGGAAAGCTGGCTGGCCTGAAACGAGTGTCCAACGACCGTGGCGTGATCGCCGCCGCCGCCATGGACCAGCGCGGTTCCCTGCAAAAATCGCTGGCGAAGGAAAAAGGCAGCGAAGTCGGCGATGCCATGATGGAAGAGTTCAAGTCGCTGGTTGCCGAAGTTTTGACGCCGCACGCGAGCGCGATCCTGCTCGACCCCGAGTGGGGGCTCCCGGCCTCCAAACGCCGCGCCAAAAACGCGGGCCTGCTGCTGGCCTATGAAAAAACCGGGTACGACAAGACCGGCCCCGGCCGCCTGGGCGATCTGCTCGATCACTGGTCGGCACGTCGCTTGAAAGAAGCGGGCGCGGATTGCGTCAAGATCCTGCTTTATTACACGCCGTTCGATCCCAAAGATGTGAACGACAAGAAGCATGCCTGGGTGGAGCGCATCGGCGATGAATGCCGGGCCAACGACATTCCATACTTTCTGGAGTTCGTGGGTTACGAAGAAGGGGCTGATGAGAAGGGCTTCGAGTATGCCAAGAAGAAGCCGGAGATCGTCATCGAAAGTATGCGCGAGTTCACCAAGGACCGCTATGGCGTGGATGTGTTGAAGGTGGAAGTGCCGGTGAATATGAAGTTCGTCGAGGGCGCCAAGGCGTACGCTGGGCAGAAAGCGTACAGCAGGAAGGAAGCTGCGGATCTTTTTCTAAAGGCGGCGAAGGTGGCGACCAAGCCTTTTATTTATCTGTCAGCGGGCGTGAGCAATGCCGAGTTTACCGAGGCTTTGGAACTGGCGGGCGAATCCGGCGTGAAGTTCAACGGCGTGCTTTGTGGCCGCGCGACCTGGAAAGACGGCATTCCGATCTACGCGAAGCATGGCGCGGAAGCTTTCCGCAAGTGGCTGCACACGGAAGGCGTGAAGAACATCAATAATGTGAATGAGCGGCTGAAGGCTGCGACTTCGTGGCATGCGATCTACGACGTTCAGCCCGCCATGGCGCACGTGTAAGTTTAGGAAGAATATTCCAGGCGTGCTGGATGCCGCGGCACGCCTTTTTCTATGCAGGCGCTAGCGCTACCCTGACCAAGCCACGGTGCGGCGCTGGTTTCGGTAAGCCGAATTTCATGCCCCACAAATCAGTCCTTGGCCAGGGCAATGCGGAGAATCTGAATGTCATGCAACTCACGCACTGGCGGCGTGGGCTTGCCCGGTGTCCATCGATGAAGTTGCGTATTGGCCATGAACAGGAGCGAGTCGCCATCCAGGCAGCCGGTGGTGGGATTTTCGAACGCGGGATTGTAAGTTTCCAGGATTTCTCCGCGCGTGATTTTCGTCAGCGTGGAATCGAGATAGAAGCGGACGACTCTCCCGGGATGGATGCCGTTCTGAATGCCCACTAGCGATTGCCGGTAGAAGTACAGGCCATCGATGCTGGCATCGATGACCTCCGCCGGCGTTGGAAGCAAGGCCGCAGATTTTGTCTCTAGATCAACGCGGGTAATCCCGAAGTCGCCAGCCACAAAGAGAGTCTTCTCGTCGGCGCTCAGGGCGATTCCATTCGCGCCCGGCACGGTTCCTTCTGGCAAGTAAACCTGGAGATCGCGAGATCCAGTCTTAGCGACGTAGACCGCGCCGTTGCCGGTGTTGGTGGTATAGGCCTCTCCTGTCGAGGGCACAACGGTTACGTCGTTGAATCCTCCAGTTCGATCAGGTGGAACGTAAGTGTTCAAGCGCTTGCCGGTGACCAGATCGTATTGGAACAACCCGGAGACCATGTCCGCAGCCTGGGGCGCGTCGCCGAAGAATGAGCTGACCGCCCACAGCTGTTTGCGAGTTTCATCAATGTGCAGGCCGAGCACGTATGCCAAACCATCCTCGCCCGGCCGGACCAGATCGTGTATCTCGCCGGTTTTGTCGGTCCATACGATCTTCCTTTTGACACTCCCGGCATAGATGCGCTGGCTGAATCGAGCATAGGCCATACCCTCCGGGAAGAGGTCGGGTTCTTTGATCACGAACGCCGGCTGGCTTTGTATACGTGGCGGATTCTTGGCACGGATCTGTGTCACGATCGCTTTGAATTCCTCCGAGTCTCTGATAAAGGCGAATCCCCGATACGCTTCCGGATCAAGGCCACCAGGGAGGTTTACGATTCTGTGCAGAAGCGTCAGGGTGGCAGCGCCATCACACTTCGCCGCATAGTCAGCTGCAAGGTTGTAGAGAAGAACGGGATCGTTTGGGTTGCCTTTAAGTTGATTCTGAAACCGGTCGATCTCGTGTTCGAGGGCAGGAGAGTTCGCAGGGTTACACTGTCCAGCGGCCCCAGACAGCAACCAGGCAACGAGCATCAAATGGGAAAGACAAGACCGAGCGATTGAGGGAAAGCTCAAGGCACAGGCTCCGAACAGGTCGCGCGCAAGATAGTCGGACGACTGCAAGTGGAAATAGTTAGCCGCGCGCCGGAGGGACCGGGCGGTTACTCATCGAGTAAGATTGACCGACATCGTCCTGGGCACACACCCGCTATTCGAGGCGCAAACAATGGTTTTCTCGGTTTGTTAACCCCTGTTGCTGTATACACATAAATGTGAGATACTTACACATCAAGAGGTTGCGTGAATTATGCGAACCAATATTGAGATTGATGATCGGTTGATGCGCAAGGCCATGAAGAGCTGTGGCGCACGAACCAAGAAGGCGACCGTGGAGACCGCGTTAAGGTTGCTTGCAGAGACCCATGGCCAAGGAGCCTTTCGCAAGTTTCGCGGGAAGGTACAGTGGGAGGGCGATCTTGAACAATCTCGCCTCAGTCGCGTCCCTGACTGAAACTCATGGTCATCGTAGATACGACCGTGTGGATCGATTATCTGCGCGGCCTTGAGAATCCTCAAACCGATTGGTTGAACCGCCAGATGTCCAGCCGACGCATCGGGCTTACCGACCTGATTTTGTGCGAAGTACTTCAGGGTATTCGCCAGCCCACCGCCTTCTCGCAGATTCGAGATGAACTCTTGCAGCGCTTCTCCATCTTTGAAACCGGAGGCAGCAAGTTGGCAATCGCCGCAGCCCAAAACTACCAGATCCTGCGACAGCATGGGCACACCGTGCGCAAAACCATCGATTGTTTGATCGCGACTTTTTGCCTGGAAGCGGGGCATGAACTGCTGCATCGGGACCGCGACTTTGATGCCTTCGAGAAAGAGCTGGGGTTGAGGGTGGTCCATGCATGAGAGCGGCTGTCCGCACGTGGTTATTGCCAACGACGAACGGCCAACGACTGTTTCCTCATTCCCACTCAATCGTGCCCGGCGGCTTCGACGTGATGTCGTAAACCACGCGGTTCACGCCTTTGACTTCATTTACGATGCGGTTTGAGATTGTCTTGAGAACTTCCTGCGGCAGCGGAACCCAGTCTGCAGTCATGCCATCTTCGGAGTGCACGGCGCGAACCGCGCACGTGTAAGCGTAGGTCCGCTGGTCGCCCATGACTCCCACTGACATCACCGGCAGCAACACCGCGAAGGACTGCCAGACTTTCGAGTAGAGGCCGGCTTTCTTGATTTCGCCCACGACGACGTCGTCGCACTCGCGCAGGATGGCCAACCGTTCCGGCGTGACCTCGCCGACGATGCGCACGGCCAGCCCCGGGCCGGGGAACGGCTGCCGTTGCAGGATGTCTTCCGACACGCCCAGGTCGCGGCCGATCTTGCGGACTTCGTCTTTGAATAATTCCTTCAGCGGCTCGATGAGCTTGAGGCTCATTTTTTCCGGCAGGCCACCGACGTTGTGATGCGACTTGATGACTTGCGACGGCCCGCGCACCGAGCGCGATTCGATGACGTCGGGATAAAGCGTGCCCTGGACCAGCCAGACTTTTTCGAAAGCGGCGGAACTGTCACGTTCTGCCGCTGCAGGGCCAGCGCCTGCCGACTCCAGGATCTTGCGCGCCTCTTGTTCGAACACGGCGATAAATTCGTTGCCGATAATCTTGCGTTTCGCCTCCGGATCGGTAATACCAGACAGCCGGCGCAAGAAGCGCTCGCTGGCATCAACCGCGACCACGTGCAGGCCCAGCTTGTCGCGCAAGTTCTGTTGCACCTTTTCGAATTCGTCCTTGCGCAGCACACCGTTGTTCACAAAGATGGACGTCAGCCGCGAAGAACCGTCTTGGTCGCGTAGAGCACGATCCACCAGGGTGGCGGCGACGGCGGAATCGACGCCTCCCGAAAGCGCACAGATGGCGCGACCGCTGCCCACGCTCTGGCGCACATTTGCGATCGTTGCTTCGATGAAATGCTGCGGGGTCCACGTGGGCTGCGCGCCGCAGATAACCAGAGCGAAGTTGCGCAGGATGTCGGTTCCGTGCTGGGTGTGGAGGACCTCGGGATGGAACTGCACAGCCCACATCTTTTTCTCGGGATTCTCAATGGCCGCGAGCGCGTTGGGCGAACTGGCCGTCAGACGAAAACCGGGCGGCAACTCCACCGCCTCATCGCCGTGCGACATCCAGACCGAAAGATTCCTGGGAATATCGCGAAACAGGAGTGAATCTTCCTTGATTTCGACCCGAGCATGGCCGTACTCGCGCTTATCGGCGGCGCGGACTTTGCCGCCAAGCGTGTGCACCATCAACTGCAGCCCGTAGCAGATCCCGAGCATGGGCACGCCGAGGCTGAATACGCGAGGGTCGGCGAATGGGGCATCCCGGTCGTAAACCGAGCAAGGACCGCCGGAGAGAACGATTCCGACGGGCGAATAGGCGCGGATTTCGTCGAGACTGGCCGTGCAAGGAAGCACTACCGAGAAGACATTCTGTTCGCGGATGCGGCGCGCAATGAGTTGGGAGTACTGCGCTCCAAAGTCGAGGACAACGATGGATTGGGTTTCCACGGACGAGTGTCTCAAATCGGAAGGTAAGTGTAAAGAGGGAGAACAGTAGTCAGTAGTCAGTAGTCTGTAGTCAGTAGTCTGTAGTCAGTAGTCTGTAGTCAGTAGTCAGTAGTCGGTTCTCAGTGGTCAGTGTCAGTTCTGAGTGGTCAGTTCTCGGTTCTGAGTGGTCAGTTGCCGGTTGCCAGGGGAACATCGCTCAAGATTAATTCCGCTGGATCAACTCCTTCGCGTGCCGGAATGAGCGCTGAAGGCTGAGTGCTGTGGGGCGGCAACGCGATCGCCGGCACCGTTCGCGGGTCTGGAAACTCCAGAATGGCCACATATGCCGCCAACCGCCCCATATATAAGAAATCCACCACGGCAAAATAGAGAAGGGTCACCAGCAGGACGCCGCCCAGGACCATGCCGGCGGGGAGCACTCCGGCAAAACCCAGGGGAAAAGCGACGACAGAGGTAGCGACCACGAACGCGGCGACGTGACCCAGGCCAAACCACGTCCCGGCCGCAACGACGGATCCCGCGCGGGTCCGGCACAGATTGACCGCTGCGGCAATCCCGCCGAACGCGTCTTGACCGTCAGCCACCGCAAATATTGCGGCGAACGAAAGAACCCAACTCACAACGGACCACGCCACCCACACCAGCATGACAACCGTCAGGATGATGAGCATAGCGCTGCCGGGCGCGAGATCGCTGGCGGAGGTTGCAGCCCCACCGAGGAGGAATGCGGCCAGGCAACCGATCGCAGCCGCGAGCGCCGCTCCCACCCGTAAGAAGTTCAGACCGAAAAGCGAACGCAGCGACCCGTGCTTCGCTTGTGTCGGGCCGAGATTCGACTGACCCTCCGAACGGCCTAAATCGTGGGCGTCGCGGAAGTAAGCCAGCAGGGCCTTGAGCGTTGCCGCTCGCCCCAGGGAAGCGATTCCAATCCATGCGATCCCTAGGGTGAGAGCAAGTACAATGACGGCCTCGATCGCACGAAAAGTGCTGCCCCGGAAAATGTGCAGCATTGCCTGGGAAACCAGCAAGGGCTGTCGAGTCCCCAGCAGCACCAAATCGCCTTGAGTGACGGGCAATGTGTCCAGGTATTCGAGGAAAGAAAACGCAAGCAGCAGTGTGGTGGCGGCGCCAAAACTCCACCGCCAAGCGATTTCCGCCAGGCCGAAAGAAGGCCGGTGGAGAATGGCGCGGAAGCCTTCAAGAGTGGGCGAGCGAGACTTCATTTGTCGTTAGAATACCTTAACTTTATGGTTGTCCTTCTGAGCGCAGTGTGATGTTCGCGATAGCGAACATCACACGAAGTCGAAGAACCCCTGCAACGCAGGGTTCGTTTCGTGGGCTGCAAGGCATCCTCGTGAAGGTGCGCGGTGAGGATTCCCTGATGCAACATTCGCAGCGTTGAGAGTGCAGAGATCCTTCGACTCGGTTGTCGTGCGCTTCGCGCACGACAACTTCGCTCAGGATGACAATGCTCCGCAAGCCAACTCTATCGTACGACGATGTTGACGAGCTTGCCTGGCACGACAATCACTTTCACGATCTGCTTTCCGGCAACACCGGCCTTGATCTTCTCGTCCGCAGTCGCAGCTTCGCGGATCGTATCTTCTGAAGAGCCCGCCGGCACCACCACGACCGCGCGCAACTTGCCGTTGACTTGCACCGGGATTTCGATTTCTTCTTCTTTCGCCAGTGCCGGATCGTACTTCGGCCAAGGCGCACGGAGCAGACTTCCCTTCTCGCCTAACATCTCCCACAACTCGTGAGCTAGGTAAGGCGCAAAGGGCGCGAGCAAGAGCACGAGGGCGCGCTGAATTTCCGCCAACAAAGAAGCGGAAATTTCACCCTTGGAGATGGACTCCTCGGAGGCATACAGTTCGTTCAGCAGTTCCATGATGGCGGCGATCGAGGTATTAAAGTGCCAGCGTCCTTGGAAATCGTCGCTTACGCGCCTGATTGTCTGGTGGAGTTTGCGTTGAACTGCTCGCCCCTGCGGCGACAATTCAGCCGGCACCGACTTTCTCGAGTCGGCGTGATCCGGCTGCGCATTGCGTGCCACAAAGCGGTACACGCGCCCCAGAAAGCGTTGGATGCCTTCTACTCCCTCATCCTGCCAGTCCAGTTCGCGGTCGGGAGCAGTGGCAAACAATGTGTACATGCGAGTGCTGTCGGCGCCGTAGCGGGCCACCATCTCGTCCGGTGAAACGACGTTGCCCAGGCTCTTGGACATCTTCGCTCCACCCTTAATAATCATGCCCTGGGTGAACAAGCGCTCGGCGGGTTCGTCGTTCTTGACCAATCCCATATCACGCATGAATTTGGTCCAGAAGCGCGAGTAGATGAGATGGAGAATGGCATGCTCCACGCCGCCGATGTATTGGTCAATGCCGCGAGTCCCGAACCAGTAGCCTACTTCCTTGCTGTTAAAGGGCGCTTGGTCGTTGCGCGCGTCGGTGTAACGGTAGAAATACCAGGACGAATCCACAAAAGTGTCCATGGTGTCGGTCTCGCGGCGGGCCGGACCGCCGCACTTCGGACATGTCGCGTTGACAAACTCGGGCACTCGGCCCAGAGGTGAACCGCCGGTCAAGCTGATGTCCACATTCTCCGGCAAAATCACCGGCAAATCCTTTTCCGGCACCGGCACGATCCCATCTTTCACGCAATAAAGCATGGGGATGGGCGTGCCCCAGTAGCGCTGCCGCGAAATTCCCCAGTCCTTGAGGCGATAGGTGACCGTGGCTTTGCCGAAACCATTGGTCTCGGCGTGGGCAGACATCTTCCGGATCGCTGCTTCGCAATCGAGGCCGCTGAACGGCCCGGAGTTCACCAGCGTCCCCTGCAGCGCGGTGAACGGGAGTGGTGGCTCGGCGACCGTTTCTTCTGGATCACGGCCGCGCGGAACAATCACTAAACGGATCTGCAAACCGTATTTCCGGGCGAATTCGTAGTCGCGCTCGTCGTGCGCGGGCACGCTCATGATCGCGCCCGTGCCGTAGTCCATCACAATGTAATTCGCCACCCAGATGGGCAGCCTCTCGCCGTTGTAGGGATTCACGGCGAAGCGCCCGGTTTTGACGCCGTGTTTTTGAATTTCGGCGATGTCACCAATTTCTTTTGCCTTGCGCTGCTCGGCGATCAACTCGTCTATCTTGGCCCGCAGCTCCGGGTTGTTCGCAGTCAAGTTCGCTACCAGCGGATGCTCAGGCGCAAGCTGGACGGAGGTCGCCCCGTAGATCGTGTCCACACGGGTTGTGAACACCGTAATGGTGGAGTTCGCGACGTCCGTCGCTCCGGAAAGCTTGAAATCGACCAGCGTGCCTTCGCTGCGGCCGATCCAGTTGCGCTGCATGGTGCGCACCTTCTCAGGCCAGGCGCCGAGCTTGTCCAGGTCGCGCAGCAACTCCTCCGTATAATTCGTGATGCGCAGGAACCATTGCTCGAGCTCGCGCTGCTCGACGAGCGTGTCTTCGTGCCGCCAGCAGCAGCCGTTCACCACTTGCTCATTGGCCAGCACGGTGGCGCATTTGGGGCACCAGTTGACTTTGCTCTTCTTCCGATATGCCAGGCCTTTCTCGTAGAGCTTCAGAAAAAACCACTGATTCCACCGGTAATATTCCGGCAGACAGGTGGTGACTTCGCGCGACCAATCGTAGGCAAACCCCAGCCGCTTCATCTGCGCCTTCATGTTGGCGATGTTGTGCAGGGTCCATTCGCGCGGCGGCGTGTTGTTCTGGATGGCGGCATTTTCCGCGGGAAGCCCAAACGAATCCCAGCCCATGGGATGCAGCACGTTGTAGCCGTTCATCCACATGTAGCGGGCAAGCGCGTCGCCAATCGCATAGTTACGTACGTGTCCCATGTGCAGCACGCCCGAAGGATAGGGCAGCATTTCGAGCACGTAATACTTCGGCTTGGTGGAGTTGCGCTCGGCAGCATAGAGAAACGCATCCTGCTGCCAGCGCTCGAACCACTTGTTCTCGATGCGGTGCGCATCGTAGCGGTCGTCATTGCGATTGGCAGCGCGATGGTCGCGCGTGACGGATGTGGTTTCCTCCGGCGGCATAGCGAGCAAGATCCCGTACTGGATAAAACTTTTATTTTACAACGAAGCGAGATTCTGAACTGCGCCATTCCAGAAAAGGGTAGTGGCTCAGTTTGATTTGTCATCCCGAGCAAGCGTTCGTTGCGCAGCGAGGGACCTGGGCGAGCCGCGCGGAAGCGTCGCGTTCTTTGCGACGCAATAATCGCGCGTTTTGGCTCGCCTCCATATCAAACTGAGCCACTGCCCAGAAAAGTAAGAAGAAATGCACCCCGTTTGCGACATCTACAGGTCAAGGAATTTCCCTCGCTGTTTCTCTTCGGGAAGCGGGCAGGATTCGTACTTTCCGAAGACGCGATAGCGATGGCGCGCAACTAAGTTATAACCCCAGTTTCGCAGCGACTTCGGCAGCAACCGCAGGAGCTGGCCCAGAGCACCCCAAACTCCCCCGATCTCCCTCAACACGACAATTGCGGCGTCCGAGCGGGACGCAAGGCGCTCCTCCGGCAGTGCGTAATCTAATACGACGTACATGGTGTCGAGGTCGCCGGGATCGGCACCATGCTTCCGGAGCGCTCTGGCAGAGAAGTCGCTCTGTAAGGAGGCAAAACGGAAGCGGTCCTGCGAGTTACGCTTCAACACAAACTGGACCAGGCGGTTGCAGAGTCCGCAGACCCCGTCATACAGGATGACCGGATTGGAGCGGGACGATGGCATGGCGCACGCGGGCTTTAGAAAGAGTTCCTACTTGCCAAACTCGACGCTGGATACTTCGTTTTCTTGCTTCCCAGTCTACTTCGAGTTCACATAGGACTATTTCCTGGACTAGAAGGGCCTGGGTCGGGATGCGGTGAGCTACTCGTGCCAGCGAAGAAAAGCTGTGACCGCCGACCTCGCCGACCCCACCCTTACAAGAAAACATAAAGGCGGGCCAGCCACCTCGGCTTTCGTTATCCGTTGTAGCTCAGCGGCCCACCAACTTCTGCAGTTCTTCGGGGTAACGGGCACCTTGCACCGAGATCTTTGACGCTGCGGTTTCCAGCTGCCGAAGATCTTCGCGCGTAAGTTCGACGGTAGCGGCTCCGATGTTCTCTTGGAGCCGATGCAGCTTCGTCGTACCCGGGATCGGAACGATCCACGGCTTTTGTGCAAGCAGCCAGGCCAGCGCGATCTGAGCAGGCGTCGCCTTCTTCTGTTGCGCGAACTTGCCAATCAGATCAACCAACGCCTGATTCGTTTTACGGTTCTCGAGTGTAAAGCGAGGAACGATGTTGCGGAAGTCCGTCTTGTCGAACTGCGTGTCTTGGCTGATCTTGCCGGTGAGGAAGCCCTTGCCCAACGGGCTGAACGGAACGAACCCGATGCCGAGTTCCTCGAGTGTCGGTATGACTTCGGCCTCAGGTTCTCTCCACCAAAGTGAGTATTCGCTCTGGAGTGCCGCGACGGGCTGGACTTTATGGGCGCGACGGATTGTTCCCACTCCTGCCTCAGAAAGGCCGAAGTGCTTGACCTTGCCTTGCCGAATCAGGTCCCTTACGGCACCAGCAACGTCTTCGATCGGCACATTTGGATCGACGCGGTGCTGATAGAACAAGTCGATTACATCGGTTTTGAGGCGCTTGAGCGAGGCCTCGGCGACCTCCTTGATGTGTTCCGGACGACTGTCCAGTCCGCTCCAACGCGTTCCACCGTTGGGATCAGGTATGAACCCGAATTTAGTGGCGATCACCGCCTGGTCCCGAAGTGGAGCGAGCGCTTCACCCACGAGTTCTTCGTTGATGAAAGGACCGTAAACTTCGGCGGTGTCGAAGAACGTTACGCCGCGTTCGACGGCAGACCGAATCAGAGAGATCATCTCATTTTTGTCCGCAGCAGGACCATAACCGAAGCTCATTCCCATGCAGCCCAGCCCAATGGCTGATACTTCCAAATTGCTTTTTCCAAGCTTGCGCTTTTGCATTGTTATTCCTTTTCGAAAACAGTTAGCAGCCCTGAGGATATACCCGGGCACAGGCCGGGCGTTACTCGCTGTCCGCCGATTTGCCTCCCACCTTTGCTTAAAGAACGCGTAAAGGTGGGGCACCCCTCCGTTGGGGTGGTGCAGGCGATCCAAAATTCCTTAAGAATCGCAGCCGGGGCCGGCAGAAGACCCGCACTCTTTCCACAGTTTTTCCCAATTCCAGATCCCGGACGTCACCTTAGTCGGCAACGGGGCTCCGAGTTGATGCGCGAGCATACACACCTGCCCGCGATGGTGGGCTTCGTGAGAAAGCATGTAGCACAGCATTTCCAGGCCAACCGGCCAAGGCCGGGCCCAGCCGTCTCTGCGAAACTTCTCGACGCGGCCCCCACCACCGCCGAGCGCTTCCGCGAGCATCTCCTCGCAGCGAGCCGCGCTCTCGGCCAATCCCGCGCCGGCCTGCTGCGGCGTGCAGTGCGCGCGGTTGAGCTGGCGTGGAACCTTCAGGTGCGGAGCTGTAAGCCTGACCCACTTGCAGCGGACATTGTGCATGTGCGTGAAGATCGCTGCAATGGCGCGGACGTTGCCGGGCGGTTTGGCTGTCGTCGGTCTGGTCCTCCATGCGGCAGGGTCAAGATGTTCGATAAGAATCTGGTTCATGCGATCGTTGGCGGCAAAGATCTGGACTGCGGCTCGGCCGAGTTGAGTGTGAACCTGGGATTGACGAACCTGGGATTGACGAATCTTGGGTTGAGGCTTGGTCACGGCTCCCTACTCCTTGACCCATAATACTTCCGGGCCGTCGGCGGTCCGAAAGTAATCCACTTCATCCGTCAGGCGGAACTCCTTCTGCCGGCGCTTCTTCATACGTTCACTCCATTATCTTAACGGGGGAACGCTTCTCCATTTCCAGCGGAAGCGGAACACGCAGACTCGGGAAGTCCGCCTGGCAAGACTGGACGCTATCGTGAGCAACCAGGGCATGCGCGCGAACAGGGCTCTGGCGGCGGGTTTTGGGAGTTGACCACCCAGCCCTCCAGTAGTAGAGTCCGGTGTGGTCTTTCGGACCAGCGCCCGACAAAGGTCGAGCAGGAGGATTCATGAAATACATTCTTCATTCCGTCTTGATCCTAGCCTTGGGGCTCGCGCTGGGCTCGAGCGCACAGGCCCAGTGGTCGTCCGATCCCTCGAAGAACCTTGCTCTAGCGGACAAGGGTAGCAACGACCAGGTTCAGCCGAAAGTGCGTCCGCTACCTAACAATGGTTGGTATGTGAGCTGGTTCGATAGCGATCCGAACAGCCCGCCGCCGATTGGCTATGACGTCTATCTGCAGCGCCTCAACCCCGGCGGTGTGGAGCAGTTCCGTCACGACGGCATTAAGATCGCCGACCTGAGCAACAGCTCCACCGAAGACTACGGGCTCGACGTCGACACCAAGGGCAACGCTTTGCTCACCTTTCTCGACACCCGTGAGGGATCGGACCAGCAGATTACCGCCGCCAGGGTGAGCCCTTCCGGCAAGGCTCTCTGGGGTAGACGCGGAGTGCAGCTTACCCACGACGGCAAGCTCCATGCGGCTCCTAAGATCGCCGGCACTTCGGATGGCGACATCGTCGTGGCCTGGACGAGTAACGCTAATGTTGTGCTCCAGAAACTCAACGCCGCCGGCAAACCGCTATGGGGCAAGGGAGTTGTGCTCAGCGAATCTGGTTATGACTATTTGCTGTCGGACTTGCATGCCGCGGACAACGGATCGGTGATTGTTTCCTGGGTGCGGGGCCAGGGCTACGGGAGCAATCAGTACATCTACGCGAACAAGCTCTCGGCGAAAGGAAGCCTGCTGTGGGGCAAGACGCATGTGAAGGTATTCGATAGTGGTTCCCTTCAATTTGGCGAATTTCCGTATTTCACCCTCGACGGAAAGGGGGGAGCGGTCTTCTCCTGGTACACCAACAGTCCGTCTCTGCAATGTTTTGCCCAGCATATTCGCGCTGATGGCAGCGAGGCTTTCCCTCATAATGGTTCGGCGGCCTCGACTGACACAAGCCGCGTGCGGGTCTCGCCCGCAGCTTCCTATCGTGCAGCGACAGACGAAGTGTTTCTCTTCTGGACGGAGCAAGACTCCACGCAGACCTACAGCGGGGTTTACGCGCAGAAGTTTGACGCCAAGGGCGGACGCCAATGGGGTCAGACCGGGCTGGTGGTGGTGGGGCTAGGAGCGGATCAGCAGGTTTGGGTACAGAACCTCCAGATCGGCAGTGGTGCGCTTACGTTCTGGGAGGATGAGCAGACTTACGGATCAGCAACGATTCAAGCGACTCGTCTTGACGGAAAGGGCAAGGTGGTGTGCGCACAGTTTCCGGTGTCCTCGCTGCCTGCGGACAAAATCAGATTGTCCTCGGACCTCGTCCCTTCCGGCTTGGCAGCTGTAGCTTGGGAAGACGACCGTACCGGAAACAATGACATCTATATTCAGAATGTGAACCGTGATTGTTCGCTCGGTTCGCGGCGCTGAATTCTGAGCCGATCCCGCTCGAGGATTCACCTGGGAGCGGTTGTCGTCGACGGAACCGCGGTCTGAGGAACGTTCACGTGCAAGCCGTTGATTAGCGCGTCGGTACACCTGTCGAGCTTGTCGTTTCTCGATTTCAGATCATCTTCGAGTGCAGCGATCCGGGCCCGATCGGTCGCCCCGGAAGTTCGGTATTGCACCACCATGCCCGAAATACCGCCCACAACGTAAATCAGCACGAAAATCAGCATTTTCTTCATAGGCCGGTTGCACCCCCTCGCAGGTTCATCCTAGCAGCTTTAATTTTGTAGAGGATCAGGTAGAGTACCCGGCGGCCCTCGCCGAAAGATTTCCAGAAGATGCAGCAAAAATCTGGTGAGCGCGGCAGGATTCGAACCTGCGACCCATGCCTTAAAAGGGCATTGCTCTACCAACTGAGCTACGCGCCCACCCTCTGATCAATCTAGCATATCGGCTGCTTCCCCGGGCGCAACCGGCCTCCGAGTGAAGTCGAGGGGACGCCCGGCGGGAATCTGGTTACGCCCTAGCGGTGCTCGCCGTATTGGCTGTCAAGTTATTAGGAGTGGGATTTGCCGGGCTTAATCGCTGCGTGCGGAGGCCGTAATCAGACAGTGGGCTAGCGTGATGGCGACGCAGTCGAAACACACTCAATGCGGTAGTGGTACTCATATTCAAGTTCGCCGCGTGCCTCTTCATCTTCCCGCTGCTTTGCCAAGGCTTCTTCGTAGGTAGTGAATGGCCCAAGGTTGCTAAATGAGGTTTCGCCGGACCTACAATGCCTGGCCTTCCGCCGGACGTAGAAGGCCACAACTCCCATCAGCTTTTGGCTCCCCATACTGCCTGATCTCGGCACAGAGAAGTTTGGCTTGCAAGCATCGGTGGCGTGACAAATTGTCGTTTAGCCTTTGACCCACAGTCTGCCACAGTGGGTAGGCAGTCAAGGTTATTTTTCAATGAAAAATTGTACCTGCATAGTTAACGGCGGAGGGTCAAACCCCTCCCTGAAGAAATCCTCCTCTAACACAAAAAAGCAAAAGCCGCAGGTGAACCGCGGCTTAGCCAGAAAAGGTGGCACCCTGGACGGCCTCGCAGCCTATTTGGGGTGCTTGTCGTTGTGGATTTGCTTGCTAACGTTGTTCTGCGCTCGCTTGAAGTGGGCTTTCTCCTGTTTGGTCAAGTGCCCGCCGTGCTCGGCTTCATCCGCCGCCTCGCGATTCTGGATCGCATTTTCACGGTTTTCCAGGTGAGCTGCCTGGCCAGCATTCAACTGGCCATTCTTAATTCCGTTACCAATGCGGTTCTGCTGGTTCTGTTCCCGCTGGTTGACGTGATTCTCCCAACCATGACCCTGTTCACGGCTGCCGGGACCCACGTTGGCGGGTGGTGCAGACTGCGGAGGGGTCTGGGTAGTGGAAGTCGTCGTTGTCGAAGTCGTCGTATTCTGGGCGACAGCCATGCCCGCAAGTATCAGACCTGCCACCGCCAGAACTAGGAGCGCCTTGGTGATTCTGCTTGTCATTTCTCATTTACCTCGTTGGGGATTTTTTCTTGCGTCAGATTTAGAAACCCGCGGCGGCCTCGTTAGTTGCGATACATATGTCAAACCACTATTTATCAAACACTTAGCCGCGTGAGACGCCATCACTCTATCGCCAGATTACGCGAAAATCGCCGGCTCCGTCAAGCGCGGGCGGATCGTTGCGGCTACCCGAGTCCACCCGGTAACCGGGCTTCCGCTGACTCAGCCCAGGGCGGTCTCTCTGTGCTACCACTCTGGTAACCTCAGCGGTCGGGCGGAGTGTGGGGGGAAAAGATGTGCGAGCGAGAAATCTGCTGGGCGTGGGCGACGCCCTTGCCATCAATCGTCGCACGCACGTGCACCGGCCTGCCCGGAGTCAGCAGAATCTCCCGATGCTCTGCAAAGGCTTCGCTCGTGTCCACAACCAGGGAGCGGCCGCGGCGCAGCGACAAATGCAATTCCGCGCCATCCACCCGGCAGATAGTTCCGTAGAACTCATGTATCACAGCGGTTCCGCGGCCAAAGGCATCGAGCGGAACCAACTCCGGCGTACATGCGATTACAGCAGGCGCGGATGGCGTCAGGGGCTTGGGAACGACCGCCCGGCGCGAGTTTGCCTGCAGCAGCCCGAAGATCTGCAGTTGCTTGTTGCTGGCCACGTAGACTTTGCCGTTGGCAACGGTGGGGACGAGGTTGGCGTTGCTGCCGACCGCGTGCGTCCAAGTGCCCGCAGCTACAGACACCAGCGACTGCGTGAAATCCGAGGCGGCGTAGGCCCAAAGCGTGACCGGCGTGCCCGGATCTTTATCCGACGAGGTCACGGGTCTTTGCACGAACCACAGGACGCCGGAACCCGTCGTCGTTCCATTCGAGGACACCACCGGGAGAACTCCGCCATTGTCGGGCAGGCCCCGCACAGCCCTGCCGCCGGTTGAGGTTTCCTGTACCAACTTAACCGAGGGCGTGGTTTGGAGTTGCCAGCTGATTACGCCGTTGGCGCCGCCAGTCAGAACGTAGGGCAGGCCGTCGGAGCCAACGAAATACGCCGGACCGCACCAGCAAGAACCCATCGAGAACGTCTGCAAGACATTGTCGGGGCCTCCCGCGGTGTAGCCGCCAAGGTTATCGCGGTTCAGAAGAAAGGCGCGTCCGTCCTTGCCCCCCGCCACCGCGAAATGCGGGATAGACCCCTGCTGATCGGGCAGCAGAAGCATTCCGCCTGAGCCCACGTCGACGTCGCCTTGATCGAGATGGAAGTAATTGTAGGTGGTAAAACTATCGAGCAGAGTGCTCAGATCGCCAGACAGATGAATGGCGCTGTCCGGCCGGTTGAGGGCGGAATAACTGGGCTTGCTGGGGTCGCTATTGCCAGTGGAGAAATAAATGTCACCATTCGCGTCAGCAGCCGGAGCATAACCGGATTGCCAGATGGAGGAGAGATAGTAAGGGACAACAGGCTGGTAACGCTTGTTGATAATCTGGCCGCTGAGCTGCTTCAGAGTCGCCGCATCGTAGCGCAAGAGAGTGCCGCGCGCCGCCTCCGAGTCAATATCACCGTTGCTGCCGAATGCTACATAAATGCTGCCGTTGACTTTCAGCAAGCCGGCGCGCTGTAGCTGGTACTTCGCATTAAACGTCCACTTTTTCCCGCCGCGCACAAGGTCGGTGAAGCTAATAGGTACGGCCTTGATGAGGTCGCTGCCGTCGCTCAGCGAGACGGCATGGAGGTAAAAGGTGTCCGCATGACCGTTGAAGGAGTCGGCGACGAAGTAAATCGCACCGGCACTACGATCGATTACCGGAGTCCCGAGAATACCCATCACCGGGAAGATGTTGTCGTCGTAGTTCTTGTATTCGTACGGGACTGGGTGTCCGAAGCTCCGCTGCCAAAGAATCGAGCCATCATCGGCATCGATGGCATAAACCCTATCGTTTTCGGTCGCGACGTAGACGGCGTTGTGAACGCCACTGCCCGCAATCGCTTGTTGCATCACTACGAGAGGTTCGGCGTCCACGCGCCCGTCCAGGGGAACGACTTGAAGCAACCCGAAAGACTGCGAGTTCACATTGCTCGCGGTCAACTGGGTTTCGTGAGAAAACCATCCGGTGCGCAGATTGTCGCCGTGGTAGGTCAAAACGTCCTGCGGCGAGGAAGGTGTGGCTCCTTGCGCGCTGATGACGGGGAACAGGGACAGCAAGACCGCGGCCAAGATAGCTGCGGAAGGGAAACGAATCGAGTAAACAGAGGACATAGGCGCAGAACCAGGCGCGATGGGACAGTATTCTACCTCGCCAGGCCTGAAAAAGCACGGTTCATAATACGCCGTCGTTGAGATTCGTATCTTGCCGTACGTGCTCCTGAATTAAGACCGACGGGTCCATTTCGATGCCCGGCGGCGAATTCTTGCAAGATTGTTCGCAAAACATGCAAAGGGATGCACATTGGGCGGCCCGCGTTTTCCCCAAGGGCTTTGCTCAAATCTTTCCACTCTGCCGCCGGTCCTGGTGGAGATTTGCAGCGCGCGTTTCGGAATCGGCGGTGACCGATCCTGGCGAGTGCTCTATGTTTCGAGTTCCGTCCCCACTTCCATTCTTGCGCCCTGGTCGAAATTAGGCGATTGGAATGGTTAGCCGAAAAAACAGAACTGTTTCCCCGGCAATCTGACTCTTGATTCGCCGCGCGATTGCGTCGATAATGTCTCCGCTCTCCTTCTGGCCGGCGAAATCGGGCCGAACCCATTGCGGCAAGGCATGGCGCGGGCCCAGTACTGGCAGCCTTACGGGTAGTCGAAAAATGCATCGAACCGCCTCCTATCTCTTGCTGTTGTGCCTGCTGAGCTCGGCGATCAGCTTCGGGCAGACTGCCAGCGCCGACTCGAGCGGCGACCGTCGCGGCAGCTTCAACGGCAATCCCAAACTGCCTCCCAAGTGGGCGTTGGGCGTGCTTTTCGGCAGCTATCACGATCAGGCCGGAGTGCTGAGCGACATGAATCAGCTTCGAGCCAATTACAGCGGCGATCTCTACTGGATCGACTCCAGTTGGCTAAGCGCCAGCTACCGCGGGCAGCCACAAAACTACATCTGCTTCCAGTTCGATCCCTCGCAGTTTTCCGATCCGGCGACAATGATCAGCACACTGCGCCAGAACCACTTCGGGTTCGGCGTCTGGGAGTGGCCCTGGATGGACCAGGGCTGCTCCTATTTCAACTACGGAGTCAGTAACCAGCTCTTCGTGGACAATACCAATGGTCAAGTAGTGAACGCCGGAGGCTGGCACGGGAACAAGTTTACCGGCGCGTTCGACTATACCAATCCAGGGACCGTTTCTTGGTGGCAGAGCCTGAATCAGCCTTTAGTTGACATGGGACTGAGCTTCTTCAAGCTGGATACCGGCGGCGGCTATCCTCGCGCCGGCGTGCTCGATGATGGGGACAATGATCAGGGCCACTATCGGAGCTTGTACCACGGCACAGCCTGGAATATGTCGGCGAGCGCCAACGGAGGCCGCGGCTTCATTCTCACTCACACCCAGGGCTCTCCCGGTAACGACCAGACACCAGGAATGTGGACGGGAGATTCAACCGCATCCTGGCCGGGACTGCAGGTGGAAATGCGGATTGCCTCCAAGCTGAACACGACGTCCACCGCCGCCTACTGGTGCGGCGATACCGGCGGATATCACAACGATCCCACCGACGAGCTCTACATCCGCTGGCTGGAGTACACGAGTTTCACTCCTTGCCAGGAATTCTTCGGCTCCAAAACGACCTCGAAGAAGACGCGATTCCCCTGGGATTATGGAACTCAAGCGCAACAGATTTTTACGAGCTATACACAACTGCGCTACCGACTTTTGCCCTTCCGGTATTCCAACGCCCAAAGAGCGTACCAGGAGAAACCGGTCAAATATCCCGTCTGGTGGATTGGTTCGACCCAACTCGTGAACGGAACCGGGTCTAGTGAGATGCTGGTGCAGCCGGTCACTTCGTCGGGCACGACCAAGGTCGCCGTACGCCTTCCCTCGGGATCGAATTGGGTCGACTATTGGACGGGTAAAGTCTACAAGGGCGGCAGTTCTCCCGTCGTGCCG
Source organism: uncultured Acidobacteriota bacterium (assembly GCA_963770485.1). Taxonomy (GTDB): domain Bacteria; phylum Acidobacteriota; class Terriglobia; order Terriglobales; family Acidobacteriaceae; genus CAVVEC01. The sequence goes on along the minus strand of CAVYPX010000016.1, from coordinate 828,783 downwards.
TCGCCGATCGACGAGGAGCCGATATTCATCAAGGCGGGATCGATCATTCCAATGGGACCAGCGATGCAATGGGTCGATCAAGTGCCCGCCACACCGTTGACGCTCGACATCTACCCTGCTGGCAGGACCAGCTACACGTTGTACGAAGATGACGGCGTTACCGACCAGTATGCTGCGGGCGCTTTCTCCAAGACGCAGTTTATTTCCAATAATGCCGGCGGGCATGAATCGCTGGCCATTGCTGCTGCGGTTGGGAGCTATCAGGGTCAGCTCACGTCTCGGGAATACATTCTTAAGCTTAACCTGCAAAAAGTGCGTCCGACCAGCGTGACCCGCGATGGAACGAGAGAAACCGAATACTTCTCATGGACAGATTTCCAGAACGCCCAGGAAGGTTGGTACTACGACTCAACCCCAAAGATCGTGTGGGTGAAGTTCACTATTTCCACCAGCACGGCAAGCAAAGTATCGCTGCACTAGAACTACCCAATACGAAATTCAACAGCGCGGCGACGTACTTGAACAAGAAGCGGACGATTTTCTAACGTCCGGCGGACACGGCTTCAGCACTGCGGTTGCTGGCAAGCAGTTTGACCATATCCTGGTCGGGGGCGGGCCGGGAGAAAAAGTATCCCTGTGCCATCTCGCAGCTGAGTTGCTTGAGCAGGTTGATGTGCTCTTTGCTCTCCGTTCCTTCGGCGACGACCTTCAAACCGAGATTGTGGGCAAGCATAATGATGACCCGCACGATCTCGCGGCTCTCCGGGTCGCTGTCCATATGCATAATGAAGGCACGATCGATTTTCAAAGTGTCCACCGGCATCCGGCGCAAGCGGCTGAGTGAGGAATATCCGGTGCCAAAATCATCGATGCTCAAGCGAACGCCGAGTGCCTTCAATTGCGCCAGCACGTGACCAGATTTTTCCGCATCGCCCATGGCGATCGTTTCTATGATTTCCAGTTGCAAGCAGCTCGGATCAACACCAGTCTGCTCCAATATTTTGCCGATCTCGCTGGCTAAATCGGGTTGAGCGAACTCCCTGGGGGTGATGTTCACGCTCATGGTCAGGGGCGGGCTTGAAGGAAATTCAGACTGCCAGGATCGGAGATGTTGGCAGGCCTCGCGCAGCAGTTGCCGATTCATGGGAACGATAAGCCCGGTCTCCTCCGCAACTGCGATGAACTCAATGGGTGAAAGTATGCCCTGCGGACGTTGCCACCGCGTCAGGGCCTCGAAGCCCGTGATCTGGCCATTCCGCAAGGACACGATGGGCTGGTAGAAAACGCGGAATTCTCCCTGGTCAAGAGCCTTGCGCAGGTCGGTCTCCAGCCGCAACCGCTTCACCGCATTGGCATGCATGGCGGTGTCAGACACTTCACAACGGGCCTTCCCTGCCCGCTTGGCGCGGTACATGGCGATCTCCGCGTCGCGCACCAGATCCTCCGCCTGGGTGTGAGGAGTGGTGCTGGAAGCGATGCCGATGCTCGCCGAAATTACGATTTCCTGCTGGTTGACCACAAAGGGCGTCGCCAGTTCCGCTTGCATACGTTCGGCAACGCGGACGGCTTCAATGGGATCGCGGATATCGTCTAGAAGGATCGCGAATTCATCGCCGCCGAGTCTGGCCAGGGTGTCGTCATTGGTGGGCTTGTCAGGTACGCCGCCATTGCGCGGGCGCGAGACGGTATCGGCTCGCCGCACTGCTTCCTTCAATCTTTGCCCGACTTGAATCAGGAGCTCATCCCCAGCCGTGTGTCCCAGGCTGTCATTGATGACTTTGAATTCGTCGACATCGATGAGCAACACCGCGAATTTGTAGTTCGAGTGTCTTTTGGAGAGGGTAAGAGCATGCTGCAGCCGGTCCAGAAAGAGAGCGCGGTTGGGCAGGCTGGTAAGCCCGTCGTGGAATGCGTTGTGGGCGAGCAGTTCCTCCGCCCGCTTGCGCTCGGTGATGTCGCGGTTCACGATGACCAGTTTGTCGGTCTGCCCTTTTGCATTGCGGATCGCGCTCGCGGTCGATTCCAGGGTTCGCCAGGACCCGTCTTTATGACGTATCCGGTACTCCAACTGTTCCCCGCGGCCGGTGAGCCGGGCTTTTTCCGCGGCTTTCAATACGCGCGGCAGATCGTCGGGGTGAATTTGCTCGAACGAAGCGGTCTTCAAATCCTCGGCGGAATAACCCAGAACCTTTTGATATGCGGGACTGTTGTACAAGCGGCGGCCGTCGCTATCGACAAGCGCGATCATATCGGCGGCATTTTCACTGATGAGTTGAAAAAGCTGGTCGCGCTCGGCTAGTTGGCGTCGAATGCGATGGAGTTGCAGGTGCTGATAAATCGCGTAAAAATCAAAGAGCAATACCAGAGCGGCCAGCCCGCGTACCCATTCCCTTAGATCAAACCAATACGCGGCATCCGTCTCCCGGGTATACCAAGGGAAAGTGAAGGAGATGATCCCAACGGTCAAGGCCAGCGTGACCGCAACGGCTAACCCCCATAGCCACCATTCCTGGCCTTCGATGTGGTGGCGCATCGGGGCAGGAATCGCCTCGGGGCTGTTCTGATTCACTTCCTGGAACGCCTGCTGATTCATGCGGTTTGACTCGGCTGAGGCCACTTCACGAATTTTAATCTGCGGAGAAATGGACGAAGAGTTACGAAAGTCAGGCCGTTCGTGTTGCGATTTGCCCGGCGTCACAACGCAAGTCTGGCAGCGCCATCCCAGTTCAGCAGGAGCCGAGTAGGTTACTGCCAACGCCGTGCCGTTGCGTTGACAAGCTTATTTTTCCGGGCCATACTCCGGTTAACAACTTCCAGCGCTGAGGCGGGTTTCAACCAGGGTCGGAAGACCGCTGTGCCGGTGCATCACCGGCCACACTGGACCAGACAATCTCACCAAATTGACTCCTCGGAGGAGATATGAAAGCGAAGCAGCCCACCGGAAGGCCGGGTTTAGTCTTAGTTCTGTTATGTTCCCTGATTGCCAGCGCGGTTCTGGCGGTGTGCACGGCGACCCTTCATGACCGCCATTTGATGAGCGCCGCAGCCGGACGGAGTTCTGCTCCTCCACAATCCCTTCAACTGGTAAGCGGAAAACCCATTCCAGAATCTTCGCTGACGAAATCGGCCGAGCAGCGCGTGCTGGCGGCCTACGGAAATCAGCCCATGGCCTTCGAAGCCAATCAGGGCCAGACCGACGCGCGGGTGAAATATTTAGCCCGCGGCCAGGGGTACACGTTGTTTCTGACCTCGGGTGAAGCGGTGTTCAGCATGACGCCGAAGCACAAGGGTTCGTCGCTCGCGGAGGCTTTGATGCACAAACGCATGGGCCCTTCCAAGATCATGAAAGCGATCCGCCAGCAGCAGCAGAGGCGGGAGTCGCACCGGAATTCTGTAGCAAGTCTCCGCATGCGGATGCTGGGCGCGAATCCCCAGCCGATGGTAACAGCAGAGGACCCGCAGCCAGGGAAAAAGAACTACCTGATCGGTCGGGATCCGAAGAATTGGCATACAGACATACCGCTGTACTCGCAAGTCCTTTATCGAGACATGTATCCGGGCGTGGATATGGTCTTCCATGGCGCGCGCCAGTTGGAATTCGACTTTGTGGTGAACACGGGAGCGAACCCTGACCCGATCCAGCTTGGTTTCAGCGGTGCCAAGCGAATGCGAACGGAAGAATCTGGCGACCTCGTACTCAGTTCAGCGGCTGGCGAACTCCGTGTGATCCACCCGGTCGCCTTCCAGGAAAAGAACGGTGCCCGCCAGCCCGTGAACGCGCGGTTTGTAGTGAACGGTAAGAACAAAGTCAGTCTTGCTCTCGGCCCTTACGACCGGACGCGGCAACTGGTGATCGATCCTGCGATTACATTTTCCACCTACCTCGGCGGAAGCGGGGAAGATGAAGGCCAAGGCCTTGCCGTGGATGCCGGCGGGAACATCTATGTGACTGGACAGACCGGCTCACAGGACTTTCCCGACAGCTCGGGCACGAACGGCGGCAGCTATGACGTTTTTCTGACCCAGATCACTTCCTCGGGGACGTTAGGATTCACCACAACCTTCGGTGGCACGAACGGTGACGATGGGACGGCGGTCGCCGTGGACAGCACCGGCATCTACGTCGCCGGGATCACCGATTCCACCGATTTCCCTGTGACGAACGGCGCGGCGCAAACCACTTTTTGTGGTGGTGGGAGTAACGGCAGCAATGACGGTTTCGCCGCCAAGCTTACGCCCACCGGCTCCGGTATCACCTGGGCGACCTTTATTACCGATGCGAATTGTGGCGCCGGCACCGACAGCACGACTGGCCTTGCTTTGGCGGTGGATTCCAGTCTAGACGTGTACGTGGTCGGTGAGACTTTTGACGCTGGCCTCCCGGTTATAAACTTCTTGCCTGGCGGCTCAGCTTTGAACCTCGGTCAAGGCGCCAACGGCGCAGATGACGGGTTCATCGCCGAACTGAACTCCGCCGGCAGCGCATACCTGATCATGAGCTACCTAGGGGGAAGCAACGGCGACCTCGCGACTGGAGTCGCGTGGCAGTCGGTTGGCGGCGGCACCGTGTATGTGAGCGGTGAAACCATCTCCATCGATCTTCCCTTTACTTCGGGCGCGTTTCAGACTAAGTGCGGCACCGACGGCAATTGCAACTTTAACGGGTCCAGTTATTTCGATGATGCCTTTGTGGGCTCGTTTACTCCAACCAACACGGGGAATTACGTCTACCTGACCTACCTCGGCGGCGAGCTATCCGACCTCGCCTCGGCGATCACGGCGGACTCTGCTGGGAACGCCTATGTTACCGGTCAGACCTCCTCCACCCTGTTTCCGCTTCAGAGCGCTTACCAGGCCACCCTCGGCGGCACGGCGAATGCCTTTGTCACCAAGCTGAATCCCTTGGGAACGGCGCTAGTCTATTCCACCTACCTTGGCGGTAGCGGCTCCGACTTCGCTGCCTCCATCGCGCTCGATTCCAGCGACAACGCTTACATCACGGGCGCAACCACCTCGGCGAATTTCCCGCAAGTGGATGCCACGCAGCGCTTTGGCGGTGGGAATTCCAGCCAGTTTGACACCGATGCATTCGTGAGCCAGCTCAACTGGACCGGCTCGGCGCTTAGCCTTCCCTTCTCCACCTTCCTGGGAGGCTCGGGCGACGAGGACGTGATCGGAGGGGCTCTGGCGCTGGACGGCTCGGGCAACATCGACGTCACCGGCGACACGAATTCTTCTAACTTCCCTACAACTCCATCTGCGTTCGATAAGAGCCTGAATGCAGGTGTTTCGCCTCCGCCGAGCTGCACGATCAATAACATAGGCGTAACTTGCCCGGACGCTTTTGTGGTCAGATACTCGGGGAACGCAGCGAACCTGTCACAGATTTCAGTAACCGTGGCGGGTGCAGGTGCGGGTACCGTGAAGAGCGCCCCGAGCGGTATCAACTGCCCGGGCACTTGCTTCTCCAGCTTTACGAACGGCACACAGGTGAAACTGACGGCGACTCCGGCCACGGGCTCGACCTTTGGCGGCTGGAGCGGGGCTTGCACAGGCACGTCAACATGCACCCTGACTCTGAATTCGAACCAGCTCGTGACCGCGACCTTCAACGGCAACGCGAGCTTCACCCTCGCGGCTTCTGCACTTTCACCCGCGTCGGTTTCACCCGGCGGGTCGGCCACTTCTACCATCACTATTACTCCAACAGGTGGTCTCAACCCGCAGAATGTTGCTCTCTCTTGCAGCAGCATTACTCCCGTGGTGTCTTTGGGGCCTGTTTGCTCCTTTGGCGGCATCACGTTGGGTAACGGAGTCGGCACTTCGACCCTGACGGTCAGTACTACTGGGACTTCGGGGCAGCTGACGCCGCCTTCGATGCGCCGCTCAGGACCGTTCTACGCCTTGCTGCTTCCGATTGGTGCAATGGCGTTCTTAGGGGCGGGATTGTCTTCCGCGGGATCTCGCAAAAAGAAGCTGCTAGGCTTGCTGCTCATTTGTCTGGTGCTGTCCGGACTGATGTTCATGGCCGCCTGCGGCGGCAGTGGCGGAGGAGGGGGCACCGGTGGTACTCCCGCTGGCACTTACACCGTCACGGTCAATGGGACCGGGGGCAGCGTCAACACGAATGCGAACCCGCTTACTCTGACTGTCCAGTAGGGATCGACTAGACATATCCCACTCAGCCGGCCGCGAAATGCGGCCGGTTTTTCTTGTTAGGATTCTGACTCCGCTCGGAAGGAGTAGTCTGAGAGCAGACCACGATGCCTGCGGTTCGCCATTCTGTTCGAAGAGCGTTGGGCAGCTTGCTGCTTGCAGTGGTGCTGGCCTCCGTGTCCTGGGCGAATCCTCCTGCCAAAGACAAAGCCCCGGCTCTCTCCACATTGCGCTGGACAGAAGGCCAAAGCGGTTGCACCTTCAGCGCAGATGACGACGGCAAGTATCGTTATGGCCTGTGGACCGAGGATTTCGGGATTACTCTCGCCGTCGATTTTCAGGAGTTGGAAAAGGCTCGCCGCCGCGTGGAGCCGGTATTCGCTGTACTGCTGACTGTGCGTGATCGGGGAAAAGACCCGCTCGACGTGGACCCCGGCGGAGTCAGCCTGGAATTCGTCAGCCACTATCATGACGTACACAGCGCACTCGACCCCGACGATCTGGCGGCCAGACTGCAAGACGATACCGACGCGCTGGGCGAGGAAACGGAGCGCGCGATCCGCAAACATCCGGAGAAAAAGGCCGGGACCGAAGCCATGCTGCAGGCGCGCGCCAAGGATCTCGCCGAGATGGTTGAGTTTCTGAGCACACGCAGTCTGCGCCCAACCAAACTTGTCCCGGAAAAACCGGAGGCCAGTGGCTGGGTGTTTTTCAGCGCCAGCAGTAAATGGATCGGTGACTGGAAACAACAAGAGGAATTTGTGCTGCGCGTTCCGGTTGAAAAGCGTGTGGTCGAGTTCCCGTTTGCCTTGCCCCCCAGCCGCGGCGATTTGATTTTGCGGCGGCGCCCGGAAAACTAAAGCGGTTTAGGGATTCTGAATAGCGATGTAGGCGCGGGCGTCCCGACTTCCTCCTCGACTGCGCTCGGGGCTCCGGCAAAACAGGGCAGGCTCCCGCCCGTGCGAGGCCCTCTAAGGTCTTGTCATTCCGAGGAGCGGGAGCGACGAGGAATCTGCAGTTTTCCTTGGGTTGTAAGGAACTGCAGATCCCTCGCTCTGCTCGGGATGACAATAAGACAGGGCTCGTGAGTTTTGAAGTAGTGCATCTAGTAAAAGCCGGGGCACGTCCCTCCGGCCACTCGGTTTTCGGTATTAAGAATCGAGTGGCCGGAGAATTGAGTTATGGACTGATCTCGAACACCACGCCAGCGCCAGCGGGGTTACTGGCCTCGCAACCGGTTTCCGTGCCAACACCGCCATCACAGGTCGTGCCGTAGAGGTTCCCTTTAGCGTCGAACACCAGCCCGGCACGGCTATTAAGCCCATCACCGGTGCCGCCCTGGAACCGATGGACCGCCCCCTTAGCCCAGCCGTATGGGTTCCGGACCAGTTCAAACACTTGGCCGGGACAGCAAACATGCCAATCGAGATCCTGGCCATAAAACGTTGTGCCGAAAAGACTTCCGGACTTGTTGAGGACGACGCCGGCGCCAGGATAGGCTCCATCCTGGTTGCCCACAAAGGTGTAAAGCACGCGCTCAGTCCATGTGCCTTTCGGGCTGTGCGTCAGCTTGAAGACGTTGCCATAGTTTCCGTTCCAGCCAATTAAGGTGCCGAAAAGATGGCCGGCCGGATCGACTACCAGGGGGCCCATCGGCTGGTACTGTCCATTGTTAAAGCGGAAGAGTACTTTCTCCTTCCAGCTTCCATCCCCGTTGGATACCAACTCAAAGATTACGCCGCAGCCCGCTCCATCGGGGCCATTGCAGTTTGAGCCACCGCCTCCCGTTGTGCCATACAGATTGCCGGCCGTGTCGAAGGTAAGATCCCCGTACAGCGGATAGCTCCCGTCTTTGCCGCCCATGAAATTATGGAGCACGCCATAGGTCCAGGTTCCATCGGAGTTCGGTGTCAGTTTGTAGACGACACCCAGGCCCTGAGTACCACCTGCCGAGGTTGTGCCATAAAGAGCGCCTGCAGCGTCGACGATCACCCCAGACGTGAAATATGGTCCGCCACTACCGTCGGCAAAACTGTAAAGCACGTTTTCGGTCCAAGTTCCGCCAGAGTTGGGGACTAGCTGGAAGACGATACCTGCCGAAAAATCGCCACCATCCTGGGTGGTGCCATACAGGTTGCCACTGGTGTCGAACCTGACCCCGGCAAAGGGAGTGCCTCCGTCGCTACCGCCGGTGAAGCTATAGAGCACGCTCTCGGTCCAGGTTCCATCGGAGTTCTTCGCCAGCTTGAACACAGTGCCATTTCCATATGCGCCGCCCTGGTCGGTCATGCCGTAAAGATTCCCGGCGCTGTCGACGGTGACGCCCCACATCGGCGAGCCGCCATCTGCGCCGCCGGTGAACTTATAGATAACCTTGTACTTGCTAGCTGCCCAGGCGCCGGGCGCAAGCGTCAACGTTACGATGATCATTACTGTCGTGGCTGCCAAAACCCTGCTTGCGGCGGCCCAGAATTTATTACTTGTCATAGCATTTCCCTCCTTTCAGAGGAGTTGGATCAAGACCAAGTTGAGAATCAATTCTCTATGTTCGCCTCCGGCCACGTGATGCGGCTCGGGAGGGTCCGGCGTTGTTTGGGTTTATCGGCGGCCCGGAGAGCGATGACGAGTGCAGGACTCGGGTCGGGAAACCCGACATTTCCGAGTTGCCTTGATTTGGACCGAACCGGGGCCCGCTTGCGAATAGACAAGGACTCGGAAGCTCAAACCAACGCTAGTCCGGCGTGGCTGCACCTGTCAGCGACAGTCATCACCTTGCCATGTGATGAGAGGAAGAAACCTGGCTTTGGCAAGCGGAGATTCGCGCCGGCCTATGGGGTCGGTGACAGCGAATGCGGTTCGCAAGGGCGAGTCTGTGCCGGGATTCTGCGCATTAACACAAAACTGGAAAGACCAGCATTCTGAGCGGTCCGGTCAGCTGGCAGCGCGGCGACCCTCCGCTTCTTTCTGCGCAACGTAGCGCAGCAGAAGATCGCGCAAAGACACCAGGCCTTTGATCTGTTTGCCGTCGGTAATCGGCAAATGGCGGAAGCCGAACTCGCGCATCAGGAAGAGACCGTTCTCCACGGTTTCGTTCACATTGACCGACCTGGGATTGGCCGTCATTACCTCGGAGACCTTGGTGGTACCTGGCATGCGTCCGAGGGCCACTACGCGGTTCATCACATCGCGCTCAGAAAAAATGCCGACCAGTTCTCCATCGCGCAGCACGGGCAGAGCGCCGATACTGTGCTCCATCATAAAGCGGGCAGCCTCCAGCACGGTGCGGTCGGCGTCAATGGAATAAACCCGGCGGTCCTTCACGAGATCGTAGATCAGCGCCATAACACGGCTCCTTTAGATCGGCTGCTGGTGCTTGGATTCGGGGCTTCCCGCACCCCCACCAGTGGCGGGTTGCAACACTTTATCACGGCAGGGGCAGTCGAGGAAAAGCGGCATGGACCAGGTGCTGTCTGAAATCAGTCAGACAGTACCATGGACCAAGGTCAGTCCCGGCGCGCTGGGAGGGCTGTTGGTCTCGCCGGCCAGCCCCGGACTCAACCCTGTTCGGAATTCGTAACAAATGGGCCACGACTGAAAACCCCTGCGTTCTTGTGTCAGGATTGGCGTCAACGTAACTTCCCCTTAAGCGGCCCTCCCCCGGACTGCTGAAGGAAACTGGAAGCGGAAGTGCGGGCCGAGTTGACTCCCCAAATTGTTTCTCCGTCCGCGAATCGGTTCGTGCCAACTCAGCTCTCATCTGATATCTTCTTGGGTTTGCATCCCGTCGAATAGAAAACTATCTGGATGAGGAGAGTTGATGGCCGAACCTGTGCGACCTGAGCCTTCGCGATTTTATCGCTGGATGGTGCTCATTTTCTTAAGCATAGCGATGTTCGGCAGCTACTACGCTTATGACGCGCTCAGTCCGCTGGCCGACGTGCTTAAGCAGCAGCTTGGGTTTTCTGACTCCAACATCGGCCTGCTGCAAGCCATTTACAGTTTCCCGAACATTTTTACGGTCTTAATCGGCGGACTCATTATTGACCGGATTGGTTTGCGAAGGTCGTTGATGATCTTCGGCATTCTTTGCGTGATTGGACCTGGGATTACAGCGATGTCAGGTCAGCTTTGGCTGATGGCTGCGGGACGACTGATCTTCGGCATGGGTGCAGAATCGCTCAACGTGGCCGTGACTGCGGCGTTGGCGAAGTGGTTCAAAGGCAAGGAGCTAAGTTTCGCGTTTGGCCTAAACCTGACCATATGCCGGTTGGGCACGTTTTTCGCGTTGAACTCTCCCACCTGGGCGCACGCTGCCTACGCGTACTGGCGCTGGCCGTTTCTGATCGCTTTTGGCATCTCTGTGTTCTGTATTTTGGGCGTTATTGTTTATTGGGCCATGGAAGTGCACGCCGAGAAGAACTACCACCTGGGCGAAGTCTCCACCGACAAAGTTGTTTTCGCTGACCTGTTCAAGTTTTCCGTGAGCTACTGGCTTATTGTCGCCCTGTGCATCACTTTCTATTCGGCGATCTTCCCTTTCCAGACGTTCGCGGTAAAGTTCTTCATCGAGGCCCATGGCGTTTCGCGCGAGTTTGGCGGATTCCTGTCGAGCATGCTGACCCTATTCGCCATGGTGGCTACGCCCTTGTTTGGCCTGCTGGCAGACCGGGTCGGCAAGAGGGCGCTTCTGATGATGCTCGGTTCCTTGCTGCTGATTCCGGTCTATCTGATGATGGCCTATACCCACGTAAATCTGTACGTTCCAATGGCGATGATGGGGGTCGCCTTCTCGCTGATTCCAGCCGTGATGTGGCCTTCCGTCGCCTACATTGTCGATCAGGCAAAGCTCGGTACGGCCTACGGGTTGATGACGATGATTCAGAACATTGGACTATTTGGCTTCAACCTGCTCATCGGCTGGGCGAACGACATCAGCCATGCCAGCGCCCAGAATCCGGGCGGGTACCATCTTGGAATGTGGATTTTCTCAATTTTGGGTTTCCTGGGAGTGTTTTTTGCCTTCCTGCTGCACGAGAGGGAAACGGGACCCCATGGTCACGGGTTAGAAACCATAACTACGGCTTCGGCAGCAGCTTAGGAGGGGAAATTAAGCAGATCCACTCGGGCGGGACCAGCCTGGCGCGGCTCTCTGTGACGCGTTCTGCTCGGGAACCGGGCTTCTGGAGCTGGCTCTTGACGCGATTTTGCCCTGGAAGACGCTTTCTCTGGGTCCTGGGCTGAATGGCTGTAATCTATAAGAAGCAGGCGAAGCGTAGGGCGGGTACGTTGGCAGCGTTGCCCCAGCGTTAGGGTAAGCCGGTCACCAAAGTCACGGGGAAAATGAAATCCCACAAGGTCCAGAGAATGCAACCTCTTACGGCGCTCGATAGCTTCTCCAAATACCCGCAAGCAGTACAACGAAAAGGCATTTACGCCGCATCAGACTGAGTGCGGCCGGAAAAGGCGACTTGACGGACGCAAGAAAACCACAGGGCGACAGGCTTTCTGAAGCAAGGATCATTGAGCGAGCCAAGCAAGGGGATGCAGAAGCCTTCGAGGCGCTGTATCACCTTCATAAGCGGCGTGTGTATTCTTTATGCCTGCGTATGACGGCCAACACGGCTGCGGCCGAAGACCTGACGCAAGAAGCCTTTCTTCAGTTGTTCCGCAAAATCGGAACTTTTCGCGGCGAGTCGGCATTTTCTACGTGGTTGCACCGCATGGCGGTGAACGTCGTCCTGATGCAGTTGCGCAAGAAGGGTCTTCCGCTGGTCCCGCTCGAGGAGACCATGGAGACCGAAGAAGAAGCACCGAAGAAGGAACCTGGCGCCGAAGATGCCAGACTGACGCGGTCGATCGACCGCTTACAATTGGAAGAGTCGATTGCGGCTCTGCCGCCGGGATATCGCACGATCTTCGTGCTGCATGACGTGGAGGGTTACGAGCATAACGAGATTGCCGGTATGGTGGGTTGTTCCATCGGCAACAGCAAGTCACAATTACACAAAGCACGGTTGAAGTTGCGGGAGCTTCTCAAAACGAGCAGAGCTGAAAAAGCCGGTAAGCCGTGAGAAGCTTCAGAACAGAGGAATCGGGGAGAGAGGTAGTATGACCTGTAAAGAGTTTGAACGGGTCCTGCCACAGCTTGAGGGCGGCTACACGATGGAGCTGGAAGCGCATCTGGCATCCTGCTCTGCCTGTTCGGATCTGGTAGCGGATCTGAACGCCGTTTCACAACAGGCGCGGCTTCTGCAGGGATCGGAGGAGCCGAACCCGCGGGTATGGAATTCTATTGAACTTGCGTTGCGGCAGGAGGGGCTGATCCGTTCGCCCGAACCTGCGCGTTGGGCGCTGCCTGTAGTCTCGCCGCGCCCCAGGCTAGGGTGGCTGGTCCCGCTGGCGGCGGCATTTCTGGTCGCCTTCGGGGTGCTGTTACACGAGCGTGGAGGGCGTCCGCCGGAGGTTGCGCAACAGCCAACTGGGTTTCAATCTCCGGTCGCAGCCCTTGCCAATGACGATGCGCAATTGCTTAGGCTGGTCGCGCAACGCACACCCGCTATGCGGGCTGCGCTTGAGGCCGATCTGAGAAGTGTGAATGACTACGTTCGGGATGCCGAGCAATCGGCGCGCAGCAACCCGAACGATGAGGTAGCGCAAGAGTACTTAATGAGTGCTTATGAGCAGCGGTCCATGGTTTATGAGATGGCTTTGGACCGTTCTCTGCCATAATAAGTAACGTCGGGGCGGCAGGCTTCAAGCGGCGTGCCATTGGGGAGATGTGATTATGCATCGCAGGCAGTACGGGGCAAGATTGGTTCTAGTGATGATGCTCGTCGGGGCAGCCCTTGCCGCCGCCGAGACCCGGAAGGAATTCCATTTCAAGGTTGGTCACCACGCCAGCGTTTCCATTGTCAATCAGTATGGGCCGATCTCGGTGAAACCCGTCGCCGGCAAACAGGTAGTCGTAACCGCAATATTACATTCCGACAAGGTAGAAGTTGATCAGAACCAGAACGGAAATCGCGTATCCGTGTCTTCGCATCTGCTTCCGGGGGCAGATGCCGACAGCGGACGGGTGGACTACGATGTTCTGGTACCGGCGAATGCCAGCGTGACCTTGCATTCTGCTACCGGCCCTCTCCGCGCCGAAAAACTCCGGGGAGATGTAATTCTGGAGGGCAACACCGCCACGGTGGATGCGCGCGACTTGAGCGATGGGCATGTTCACGTCAAGACCCTGGACGGACCCGTAACCCTCACCAACATCAACGATGGACACGTGGAAATCACCTCGGTGAGTGGCGACATTGCGCTGATCTCAGTGAATGGCCCGCTGGTGCAGGTGAACTCGAGCAGCGGCAAAATCAGCTACGATGGCGACTTCAGCGGCGGGGGAGAATACTTGCTCACCAGTCACAGCGGTGATATTGAGGCTCGGGCTCCCGCCTATGCGTCTATTGAGGTCGTGGCGCACTCGATTCAGGGCAAAGTGGAGAACGATTTCTTACTTCAACCCGAACGCCACTCTTTCATCCCCGGAGCGGGGAGTGCCTTTGCAGGTACGATGGGCAAGGCCGCATCCCTGGTGAAGCTGCTCTCCTTCAGTGGTAAAATCCACCTCAAGAAACGCTGAACAATCTGACCGGGCGAGCTTAAGGCTGGCCCGGTAATGGCATCCATGAGAAGCAGACCCGGTGCGCGCCCCGTGGTCAATCCGGTTGCGGGGGAAAGTGTACCTGAGATCCGGGCGATCTTCCTCGTGGGTTTCATGGGCGCCGGAAAAACCAGCGTTGGTCGCGTTTTGAGCGGGCGCTTAGGTTGGCCCTTCGAGGATCTCGATGATCGAATTGTGGCCCGGGAAGGACGGCCCATCGCGGAGATTTTCCGGGATTCTGGAGAGGCGGAATTCCGGCGCGCGGAAAGCGCGGCCTTGCGCGAGTTGCTGGGCGAGTTGAGATTATCGCCGCGCGTGGTGGCTTTGGGAGGCGGAGCGTTTGTGCAAGCTGAGAATTCTGCGCTGATCGAAAAAGCGCAAGTGCATTCGGTTTTTCTGGATGCTCCCGCAGAAGAATTGTTCCGGCGTTGTGAACGGGAGCAGCGGGAACGTCCGTTGCGGCAGAACGCAAAGCAGTTTCGTGAACTTTACGAGCAGCGGCGAGCGTCTTATATGAAGGCTAAGTTGCGCATCGAGACGAATGGCAAAGACGTGGATATGGTTGCGGCGGAGGTGGCATGCAGTCTGGTAGACCGGTGAAGAAGCGGATATCGGAAAAGGGTGAAGGCAAGATATGGCTGGCGTTGGGAGTGTTGTGTTTGCTGCTGATTCCAGCGCGGGCCGCGTTCAGCAAGGATTCCTCTGACCAAATGGTGGACTCCGGATCATTCGGCGTGTTCATGAATGGACACCGGATCGCCACCGAGACCTTCTCCATCCATCAAAGCGCCGGTGGGAGTTCGATCACTTCCGAGTTCAAGTCCGAGGTCGGGGCGGATAAGGCGGCGCAGAGCTCTGAGTTAGAGCTCAATAACGCCGGAGAGTTGAAGAAGTACGAATGGAAGGAAGTCAGCCCGGGACAATCGCAAGCCGTGGTCGTTCCCAATGAAAACTTTCTGACGGAGCGCTTCACGAACAGTCCGCAGGAGAAACCGCACGAACAACCGTTCCTGATGCCAGCTTCCACCAGCATTCTGGACGATTACTTCTTCATTCAGCGCGAGGTTCTGGCCTGGAAATTTCTGGCCACCAGCTGCAAGCAGGAAAAGGGCGAGCTGAAATGCCCGGTCAAAGAGCGCACGCAATTCGGAACCTTGAATCCACATGCGCGGGCCTCCATGCCGGTCAGCGTGGAGTTCGCGGGCCGGGAGAAAGTCTCGATTCGCGGAGCGGAACGCGAGCTCAACCGCCTGGATCTGAAGAGTGACTCCGGTGACTGGACGCTTTGGTTGGACGACCAGTTTAAGCTGCAACGAATTTTGATCCCGGGCGACAACACCGAAGTGGTGCGCGACTAGGACATCGCACAGTTACACCTGTCATCCTGAGCGGAGCGGTAGCTTCGCGGGGCGAAGCTGCTGCGGATTCGAAGGACCCCGAGAGAGTTTGGGCGAAGACGGACGTGGCAAGGTGTTCTCACGATGAAGTGATCGGGAGAATTCCCTGATGCGAGAGACGCCCTAGAAGCGTTTGCGGGATCCTTCGACTGCGTTGTCACGCGCTTTGCGCACGACTACTTCGCTCAGGGATGACGGGGCGCTAGACACTGAGGGATATCGCGCCGATTGTCGCACCGGCGGGGACGCCTGCGCCTACATCGGATAGCGGGGGTGGTACAAGTTCCATGCTGTCCTTAATTGACACACGCACGACACGGGTGCTGTTCACAGTGCTGCTGTTCGCTCTGGGATTGGGCTTCCTCTACGTCGCACGACGCTCGCTGATCGCATTCCTCTTCGCCATCTTCTTCGCCTACCTGGTGGATCCCGCGGTGTCACGGGTGGAAAAATGGGTACGCGGCCGGGGACGCGCCGTGGCCGTCATCTACTTATTACTGGTAATCCTCCTAATTACGTTTTTCTTCTTCGTCGGGCCGCAGATTGGACACCAGGCCCAACGCTTGAGCGAATCGCTGCCGAAACTGCTGGAGAACGTCGGCTCCGGACAAATTGCCGAACAACTCGGGCAGGAGCATGGTTGGAGCAGCTTCACCATTCAGCATTTGAGGGACTTTCTGAGAAATCACAAGGGCGAACTTGCGGAGATTGCGCAGAGAGTCGGGATCCGTGTGGCCGAGGTCGCACAGCAAGCCTGGCTGCTGATTGTGGTGCCCATCCTGGCGATATTTTTTCTGAAGGATGGGCGGGGCTTCACCGAAGTCTTGCTTTCCTTTGTGCATGCGCGGCCACAGCGTGAGTTTTTGGAAGGTGTGCTGGGTGATTTGAACCAAATGCTGGCACAATTCATCCGCGCGCAACTGACACTGGCCGCGTTTTCCCTGGTGGTTTACATCGCTTTCATGTCGGCCATGCGGGTTCCCTATGCGCTGGTGCTGGGCACGGCGGGGGGCATCATGGAATTCATTCCCGTGGTCGGACCGCTGGTAGCGGCAGTCATGATTCTCGGGGTCGCGTTGCTGATGAGTTATCCGCACTGGCTGGTGCTGCTGATTTTTCTCGCCGCCTGGCGGATGATTCAGGATTATGTGGTCTCGCCCCGCATCATGGGCAGGAGCATGGAACTGCATCCCCTGGCGGCTATCTTTGGCGTGCTGGCGGGCGGAGAAATTGCTGGAGTGCTGGGCGTGTATCTTTCCATCCCGGTGATGGCCAGCCTGCGCATCGTGTGGCGGCGCTGGCGCTTGTACGCGGAAAAAAGGCGTTTCGGTCCGCTGAACGAGTATTCGTTCGGCACGGAAATCACGCCAAGGCAGTAGACTTGCCCTTCGAGAGAAATCCTCCGTTGGACGAAACGGGTCGGTCGTGTTACGGGCGCAGCAAATTTTCCGAATCGTAGGCCGATGCCCGGGCTTTCATTTTTTCCGAGCCCTGATCTTTGCCCATCGCGCTCTCTGGGCGGCGGCTATTTTCTTGCGTCCGGCAGCCGAAATCCTTCGCTTTTTGCGCGTGCCCACAGCGGCTTTCGGTTTGCTGCCCTCCAGGTATACCTTTCCGAAAGCGGTCAGGGCGGCGGTTACGCGGAGCAGTTCATTTTCGAGTCGCGAGCGTTCCCTCTGGAGTTGGCTGACTACCGACTGCATCAGTGTTCTTGGCATGAGTCAATCCTATCACTGCGTAGGACCCAAGACCGCTGGTTGGACCGTCGAAGAAGTCGGACCCCGAAAGGGCAGGTCTGCTGTTGTGGCAGACACCGCTGCCGTTTACTGGGTTATCTCAAACACAACCCCATAGAGATACGTACCACCCCAGGATGTTGTCCCGTAAATCTCGCCCTTGGTACCGAAGGTTAGCCCCGCCAAAGGTTGGCCCCCGTCGGTCCCCTTAAAGTGATGGAGAACCGTATATTTCCACTTACCGTTGGCGCGGGGAGCCAACTCGAACACAACGCCACAGCTACAGGTACCGCCGCCGCCTCCAGCAGTTCCATAAAGGTTGCCTAGGCTGTCCACGATCACCGGCCCCGGCATGCCTCCGTCGCCAATGTCGCGGAATGCGTATAGAATCCTCTCCTTCCAGTGACCCGCCTTGTCGCGTCTTAGCTCGTAGATCGTGCCGTTCTGGTAGTTGCCGCCCTGGGAGGTGGTACCGTACAGGTTGCCGTGCGCACCCATCACCACTCCGGCCAGGGGACGCTCACCATCGCCGCTAGACTGGGCGAATCGGTGCAGCACGTGCTCCTTCCACTTGCCATTGCCTTTCGGCACGAGCTCGAAGGCGGTGCCGCACCCGCCCGAGAACACCGAGCAGTTGGTGTAATTGCCGCCACCACTCGTAGTGCCATAAAGGTTGCCAACTTCGTCGAGAACCAGTGGGACGTCTGAACCGTCTCCGTCGGTTCCGTCTTTTCCCTGCTGGGGACGAAAATGGTAGAGCACGTGCTCGGTCCCGCCGCCGGCATCGGGGGAGAGCTGGTACGGATAGAGCGCTGTTCCATAGAAGTTGCCCGACGCGTCGGCAACCAAGCTGGACTGTGGGCCGGCCGCATCGTTCTTGTGACTGCCAAAGCTGTAAAGGATTGATTCCGCCCACCCCGAGGTGCCAGAGGTCAGCGAAAAGATGGTGCCCTCGTTCTGGGCTCCGCCTAGAAGCGTAGTGCCGTAAACGTTCTCGTGCTGGTCCACGATCACGCCGCCAGACGGCCAGAAGCCAGTGCCCGAGGGCTGGAAGCGGAAGATAACGGTTTCGGTCCACTTGCCGTTGGCCTGAGGCGTCAGCTCGAACACGGTGCCGCAGTTTCCGCCACACTTATAGTTTTGCCCACCGCCCCCGGCCGTGCCGAACAGGTTGCCGTTCTTATCCAAGGCCAAAGCCCCGTATAGCGGGCCTCCCGCGTCGTTTCCGCCCTGGAAGTTGTACAGCACCGTGTACTTTGTGGCTGCCCACGTGGGGCCTGCCAGCAGCAGGGCCGCCAGGATGAGCCAAAATCGCTTGCTCGTGATTGGTTGCGTCGACATTCTCAACATTGTTCAATTAAATGCTGGGGGCCCAGGCTCGATAAGGACTCTCGCTTCTTCTTACAGTCTCCCGAAGCAGATCGCAGTGACCGCGATCACCTAATGAAGTGAGCGATGATACGAATTCCAAGATTCAGGCTTCCCGGTGTTGCCGCCGATTGCGACTGTCTCCGGTCTCAGTTCCCTGCCCCTCCAACCGCAGCCGCAGATTCGGGCTTGACGCTGCGCAAGAATTCCGCCGCCGCTTCCGGAGGCATGCTGTTGATGAACATCCCGGAGCCGAGTTCGAAACCGGCCACGCGGGTGAGGCGCGGAATGATGCTCACGTACCAGTGGAAGTACTTCGCTCCTGCCACTTCGGCGGGGGCGCTGCGCAAGGTGTAGTTGAAGTCAGGATTCCCCAGGCCGTGATACAGCTTGGCCAGGATGGTGCGCAGGGTGCGCGCCAGATCTGTGATCTCGGTTGTGCTGATGTCGCCGAAGCTGGCCATATGGCGGCGCGGAAAGATATGGGTCGCGAATGGCGTGGAGGACGCGAATGGCGCCATGGCCACGAAGTGTTCGGTGGCGAGGATGATGCGGTGCTGTTCCTCGATTTCCTCTTCCATCATCTGGCAAAATACGCACTGGCCAAATTCGTCATAGTGCTGCAGCGCCAACTGGAACCGTCCGCGCACCTGGCTGGAGATCACGGGAGTGGCGATCAACTGTGAGTGCGGATGTTCCAGACTGGTGCCGGCGTCCAAGCCGTGGTTCTTGAAGATGGTGATGTGGGCGATGCGCGGGTCGTGGCTGAGGGCGTCATAGCGGGATTTATAGGCGCGCAGTACGTTGGCCACATGCGCATCAGGCATCAGCGCCGTCACGTGGGCGTGGTCCGGGGTCTCCACAATCACGTCATGCACGCCAAAGCCTTCAATGCTGCGCCGGGTGCGATGGATGGTGCGCGTCGGCTGGACGTCCCGCGACAGAGCCGCGAATTTGTTGGGGATCACGCGCACCTGCCAGGACCCGCTCCCGTTGGCCGGCACCCGCAAGACTTCCGGCGGGGTTTTGCCTTCGTTGCCCGGACAAAACGGGCAGGTTTCCACAAATGAGGAAACCGTCTTGGCCGGGCGATGCGCCACCAGTTCTTCCGGGCGCTTGGCTCGTTCGGTGGCAATGATGACCCATTCCTTGGTGAAGAAATTCTGACGTAGCTCAGGCATGTTAACTCCTCAGATTCCTTATATCGGCAGAAGCTCTTAAATTCCTTACCTGTCCCGAAAACCGGTCGAAAAGCACAGTTTCTTGACATCTCAGGGGCCGTTCCTGGGGAAGTCGCAGCGAAGCCGCCAAGGTGCGGGCGAGTATGCAATCCGCCACTGTTGTAAAATCGCAACAACTATGCAGACGAAGATCCCCGTGGGAATCCTGGGCGCTACCGGCATTGTAGGGCAGCGCTTTGTGCAAATGCTGGAACCGCATCCGTGGTTTGAAGTCGCCTGGCTGGCGGCTTCCGACCGTTCCGAGGGCCGTGCGTACAGTGAGGCGGCGCGTTGGCGCATGAAAACGCCCATCCCCGCAGGTGTAGCCGAAATGCGCGTGTCTCCTGCCAATCCGGACGGCGCTCCCAGAGTCATTTTTGCCGCCCTCGATGCGGCCATCGCGGCAGACCTTGAACCGCGTTTCGCCGCGGCTGGATGTGCGGTAATCTCCAACTCCAGCGCCTTACGAATGCAAAGTGACGTTCCGCTGGTGATCCCGGAGGTCAACTCCGACCACATCAAACTGGTGGAGTGCCAGGCCTGGCGCAAGAAATCTGGCGGCTTTGTCGTTACCAATCCAAACTGCTCGGCAATCGGTCTGGTCATGGCTCTGGCGCCATTGGAACAGCAATTTGGGATTGAGACGGTGATGGCCGTCACCATGCAGGCAGTCAGTGGTGCTGGATATCCCGGAGTGGCATCGCTCGATATCCTGGGCAACGTGATTCCCTATATTGCCAAGGAAGAAGAAAAGATGGAGGAGGAGACACTCAAGCTTCTGGGACGGCTGAACGGGTCCAGAGTTGTCCCGGCGGCATTCGCCATGAGCGCGCAGTGCAATCGTGTCTCGGTGGAAGATGGGCATACCGAGTCGGTCTCCGTGAAGCTGAAAAAGAAGGCCCGGCCGGAAGAGATCATCAAAACCTGGAATGAATTTCGCAGTGTGCCCCAGGAATTGCAGTTACCGAGCGCTCCACAACAGCCGGTTCGGTATGTGGAGCTGGCAGACCGGCCACAGCCCCGGTTCGATGTGGATGCAGGCAAAGGGATGGCGGCCACGGTCGGCCGCCTGCGCCCGTGCGGCGTGCTGGACTGGAAGTTCACCGTTCTCTCTCACAACACCATTCGCGGCGCGGCCGGCGCTGCCCTGTTGAACGCCGAGTTGCTCAAAGTCCGGGGATATCTGGATTGAACTCCGCCCGGCATAGCGCGAGAACCACCCGACAGCAGCTACACCAGACATGCTCTGCGTTGACTTGCGTTAATCTGCGGCGAGGGTGCCTGCCATGATCGTCATGAAATTTGGCGGCACTTCAGTGCAGGATGCCAAGGCTATCCAGCAGGCCGCAGCCATCGTAAGGGGACGGCTGGCGCAAAAGCCGGTGGTCGTGGTCAGCGCCATGGCTAAGGTCACCGATCAGCTCTTGGCTACGGCCCGGGCCGCCGGGTCGGGTGATCGCAAGACCGCTCTGAAGCTCTCTCGGGCTCTCCGCGAACGTCACTACAACACTGCAGGCGAACTGCTTGGCACAGCTCTTTTCACTCAATTTCACAGTGACTTGGGAGCCTATTTTGAAGCGTTAGATGAACTACTGCGCGGCATCGTGGCGGTGGGCGAACTGACCCCTCGCACGACCGACCATGTGGCCGCATTCGGGGAGATTCTGTCCAGCACCATGGTCACGGCAGCGTTTTCCGGGCTCGGGCTCGATGCGACCGTGGTCGATTCGCGAGAGTGCATCGTAACCGACGGCACGCATATGCGGGCCGCTCCTCTGATGGATGAAACCAACGAGCGGTTGCAGTCCAAAGTGCAGCCTTTGCTGGAGGCGGGCCGCGTTCCAGTCATGGGAGGCTTCATTGGCGCGACCAAGGCCGGAATCACAACCACGATCGGGCGCGGCGGGTCCGATTTTTCCGCGGCGATCGTGGGCGCGGGCTTGGGTGCCGAGCGGATCGAAATCTGGACCGATGTGGACGGAATGATGACCACCGACCCGAACCTGTGCCCCGAGGCGCGGCGCATCAAGGTCATCAGTTTTGACGAGGCGGCTGAGTTGGCCTACTTCGGAGCCAAAGTTCTGCATCCCGCGACTGTTCTACCTGCGGTTCAAAAGAACATTCCGGTTTACATATTGAACTCACGCAATCCGGACTGCGAAGGGACGCGAATCGCGGCTCGCGTGCCTCACAGCCGCAATTTTTTCAAGGCCATTGCCGCCAAGAAGCGGATTACGATCATCGATGTCGCGGCGCCGCGTATGCTGCTGGCCCATGGCTTTCTGCGCGCGATTTTCGAAGCGTTTGACCGGCACCGCGTGCCGGTAGATGTAGTTTCCACCTCGGAAGTAAGCGTCTCGCTGACCGTAGACTCCAATGAATCGATTCCCGCGCTGGCGGCGGATCTGGCCAAGCTGGCGGATGTGAAGTATGAAGGACGCAAGGCCATCGTGTGCGTGGTGGGAGAAAATCTGAGGGAGACGCCGGGAATTGCGGCGCGGGTGTTTGGCGAACTATCGGATGTGAAGATTCGGATGATTTCACAGGGTGCGTCGGAGATTAATCTGACCTTCGTGATCGAAGAGGACGAAGTGCCGCAGGTGATTCGGCGGCTGCATGCAACTTTCTTTTCGGATCTGGATCCCGAGGTGTTTGCGTAGAGAAAAAT
Source organism: uncultured Acidobacteriota bacterium (assembly GCA_963770485.1). Lineage (GTDB taxonomy): Bacteria > Acidobacteriota > Terriglobia > Terriglobales > Acidobacteriaceae > CAVVEC01. The sequence continues at coordinate 806,584 of CAVYPX010000016.1, read as the reverse complement.
ACTCTCTTGCTGTCATCCCGAGCGAAGCGAGGGATCTGCAGTTCCTCATGATCTGAGCAAGACTGCAGATTCCTCGTCGCTCCGCTTTTCGGAATGACAATACCGAGGGTTGTTCAACAAGGTCGTAGAGCGCAGTCTGCGGAAAACATTTCTTATGCACCTTCTTCTCTTAGGCCGTGGCAAGACCGGGTCGCTGGTGGCGGAGGTGGCGCGCCAGCGCGGCCATCAGGTGGAGGTGCTTTGTGCTGCGGACAATCCGCATGCCTCGGCGCTGACGGCCTCGAGACTTGCCCCGTTTGACGCGGTCATCGATTTCACCACGCCCCGGGCGGCCCTGGAGAATATTGCAGCTTGTGTTCGCGCCAGAAAAAACATGGTTGTCGGCACCACCGGCTGGTACGAGGAGCTGGCAAAAATCCGGCAGACGGTGGAAGAGAGCGGGACGGGATTCCTGTATGCAGCAAATTTTTCCATCGGCGTAAATCTTTTTTTTGAAGTCGCGCGGACCGCGGCGGCCGCCTTGCGTCATCGCTATCTCGGACAGATCTTCGAGCGCCATCATGTGCACAAGAAAGATGCACCGTCGGGCACGGCGCTGGCATTGCAGCGGATTATCCACGATGCCTCGGGCAGCGAGCTTGAGATCATTTCCTTTCGCGAGGGGGACGTGGTCGGAATGCACGAACTGATGCTCGATTCCCCTGCCGACACAATTTATGTTTGCCACGACGCCAAGTCCCGCCGCGGGTTCGCCGAAGGCGCGGTGCGCGCGGCGGAGTGGCTGGCAGGCAAGAATGGATTTTTTGACTTCAAGGATATTTGGCGAGAGTTGTAACCACCCCCGGCCTCCAGACCCAGCAACTCGCTAGACCCATTTTGCAGCATCGCCAATTCGCGCTATCTTAGTTCTATGCAACTTCGTGGATGCGGGACAGCCTTAGTAACGCCTTTCCGTCAGGACGGCTCGCTCGACGAGCCAGCCCTGCGCAGCCTGGTGGCGTGGCAAATTGAGTCGGGAATTGATTTTCTGGTTCCCTGCGGCACCACCGGTGAAACTCCCACGCTTTCTCATGACGAGTGGCTGCAGGTCATCGACACGACTATCGAAGTCGCGGCGGGACGCGTGCCCATTGTGGCCGGCGCCACTTCCAACTCGACTCACGATGCGGTGGAGAAAGCTAAAGAAGTCGCTGCGCGGCCGGGTGTGAACGCGATCCTGACAGCTTCGCCTTATTACAATAAGCCGACTCAGGAAGGCCAATATCGGCATTTTAAGGCGATTGCCGAAGCCGTGGACAAGCCGATCATTCTTTACAACGTCCCGGGGCGTACGGGCACAAACATCGAGCCTGGAACACTAGCCCGGTTGGCGGAAGTTCCGAACATCGCCGGTGTGAAAGAGGCCAGCGGCAACATGAGCCAGATCGCGGAGGTCTGCGCGGCGGTGCCGGAACATTTTCTCGTCTTCTCCGGAGACGACGCAATCACGTTGCCGGTCATCGCGCTCGGCGGGGTGGGAATCATCTCTGTGGCCTCCAACGAAATCCCGCATGAGATGGCGGAGATGACGCGGGCTGCACTGAATAATGACTGGACAACGGCGCGGCGGCTGCAGCGCAAGTACCTGGCGCTGATGCAGGCCAACTTTATCGAATCGAATCCGCTACCGGTAAAGGCTGTGCTAGCGATGCTAGGCAAGATCGAAGAAGTGTACCGGCTGCCACTGCTGCCCATGCGGCGCGAGACGCGCTCCAAATTGCAGAAGATCGCAACCGAAGCCGGAGTAATCGCCAGGCCTGCCACTCCAGCGGCCGAGTCCGCTAATTTCTACATCTACGAAAACTGGCTGGCTGGACCGCACAAGATTGTCCTGCACCGGTCGACTTGCGGGCAGTGTAATCACGGCAAGGGACGTCCCTCGGGCCATGATGCCAACCATGCGCGCTGGCACGGACCTTACGCCACACTTTCGGAAGCGCGGGATGTTTCGCACAACATGCCGGGCGTGCTGATCCGGAGTGAGTGCAAATGCATTTGAATTCGATGTCTTCGTTTGGCCATTCAACCGCAATCTGCCGGCAGGAAGGTGAAGAAGCGTCAGGTGGTTGTCAGGAGGCAGACGATGCAGAAAATCAGACGAACCGGCGTTGCAATTGCAGTTTTAGCTGTAACAACGGTGGTGGCCGGCCAAGGGTTCAAGATTTATCCCGGCGCGTCCAAATACACGCCGCCAGATACGAAAGAGACGCGCGAAGCGATGAAGGCCCTGCCACCGGGCACCGAAGCTACCGTCTATCTCACCAACGATTCCTTTGAAAAGGTGGCGGCGTTCTACAAAGGCTTTGCCAGAGAATACACCATGCCCGGCATGCCCAAAGGCCGCAAGCTACCCAGCGGTCAGGAGTTGAAGCAGACCTATTTCATCTTCGACGCGGCGAAGGACCTGGCGACGTCCAAGAGTTGGGCGCAGGTTCAGCGGCCCTTTATCGGCTCGATCGACGACAATTTGCAACCCCGCGACATTCGGGATGTGACAGTGATCAATGTGTCACAGAAAAAGTAGGAGGCGCCGGTTCGGGTTTTGCGACGAGGCGCCAGAGCAGCTCAACCCCGAAGCTTCAATATGCGCTTCTCCGCTGTCATGTTTCGCGATAACCGCTGCATCGCAGGCTTCGCAGAGAGAACTGCGGCGAATCCTCCCACCTGATCGTTTAGCAGCGGACTGAGAACAATCAGCGGTAATTGCCGCTTTTGCTGTTCGCGCAACGTTAACCCACATCCGGACGCCCATGGTTTCGCGCTCAGACGGTGATGCGTCTGAGCCACCCAAGACGGTGGCAGCCCGGATGGCATGAGGCGGACGTTGACCACGTGCCTGCCAGGTCATTGATTCGGGCGAAAAGGATCAGTGCGAGTAGGGGTTGAGGTGTTGCAGACATAGGACTGCATCAGGACTGCATAAGGGCAGTTAGAACTCGGACGAAAACATTGGCGCCTCAGGGACGCGTTTCGGCTCCATTGCAGGTTAGACATTCTTGATATCCGTGCTCAGGTCGTCTTGCTGAATGATGCATTGACGATGTTGCTGCCCCGGTAGCGAATTTTTCAACGAATATTTATCTGCAGGTCATCGTAATGTTACCGGAATGCGCCACCCTGATGCTGTGTTGGGAAAAGCTGGAATAAATTTCCCATCCGGAGGTGCTTCATGCGGTTTGCACGTCTGTATCGAGCAGCCAAGCACATTTACAAGCTCAAACCCCTCCCGCTCCTGTTGGTTTTGTTCGTATCCGCGACCAGCATGGCGCAATCCCGCCGTCTAATCACAGGCAAAAGCATTCTGTGGCCGCCGCTGGGGATCCGGCAGAATGTGGGCAGTCTGCCCATGAACATAGTTCTTTCGCCGGATAGGAAGTACGCGCTGGTCAGCGACATGGGATTCGATCAGGCGCTGACTGCCATTGACACCAGGAGCGCTGACGTCGCTTCTGCCGTCGACTACGCTAACTGCAACTACTGCAATTTCCAAAATACCAACGGTCTTTATTATGGCCTTGCTTTTGGAGGCAGTAACGGTAACGGGATCACGGTGTATGCCGCGCAAGGCGGCAACAATACCGTCGACGTATTGAACTTGTCCCCGGACGGGGTTCTGGCCGATATGGGCAGTTTTACCGCCACCCTATCCACGGATTTTCCTTCCGGCCTCGCGACCGACACACGCGGCTTTCTTTACGTTGCCAATAACGATCCCGCAAACTTCTTTGTCCCCAGCAGCGTAGCCATCTATTCGCAGGCCACGCAGAAGGAAGTTGGCCGCTACACGTTCACCGGTAGCTGGTACGGAACTCCGAATTTCCCGCTCGCGGTTGCCGTTTTGTCGGACGGATCCAAGACATACATTTCCAGTGAACGTGACGGCGCCGTCTACGACCTGAACACATCAGATCCCACCAAACCAACGTTAGGCGCGATGATCACAACCGGAGCCAATCCGGACGGACTGGTTCTGAACAAGGCACAAACCTTCCTTTACGTGGCGAACGCTGGCAGCGACACGGTTTCTGTCATTCGCACCGCCGACGATACAGTGGTAAACAGCATCCTGCTTCGCCCCGGTGCATTGAAGAATGTAGCGGGAAGTTCCACCCCAACCGGTCTCGGGCTTTCCCCGGACGGTCGCACGCTGTACGTCAGCTTGGGCGACCTGAACGCGGTCGCCGTTCTTGCGGTCAACGGAGAAAATGTGGCCCTGAAGGGCTACATCCCCGGAGGCTGGTATCCCAGTTCGGTCGTCGCCCCAACCAATAATAGTATTCTGTTTGCCGATGCAAAGGGAACGACCGCGCAGTATGCCAATCCTGGCTATATTCAGTGGTACTTCAACTCCAGCCCCGACTATGACATGCATCTGATCCAGGGCCAAGTTTCTTTGGTCAAAGGATTGGACGAAGCAAAGTTGGCGCAGTGGACGCGCAACGTACTGGATAACAATGCCTTCGTAGAGGATCATCGCCTCGACTTCTTGAAGGGCAAGATCCAGCACGTGATCTACATCGTCAAGGAAAACCGTACTTATGATCAGGTGCTCGGGGATGTGCCGGGGGGAAATGGCGATTCATCCCTGGCGCTCTTCGGCAAGGATGTCACTCCAAACATGCACGCGTTGGCCCAGCGTTTTGTTCTCCTGGACAACACCTACGTCGACAGCGAAGTCAGCTATGACGGTTGGTCGTGGTCTACGCAAGCGATAGCTGATGAAGACACCATCAAGAGCGCTCCCTACAATTACAGTGGCCGTGGCCGACAGTATGATACGGAAGGTCAAAATAACGGGTATGACGTGGGAGGGTTCCCGGCGTACGATCCCGACGGGCACCAAATCTCTCCCGACTACTTCCCCAATGGCGCTCCCGCCATTCCGGACATCACGCAATCAGCCGGAGGTCACATCTGGGAATCCGTACAAGCAGCCAAGCTGACCTATCGCAACTACGGCTTCTTCCTGTCGTTCGGCGTGACCGACAACAATGGCAACGTGATCATGCCGGATAACTATCCGGATGCGGTCGGCAATCAACCACCGGGACACGACCTCGCCGGTGTCACAGATTGGGATTTCCGCCGTTTTGATGCCGACTATCCCGACAGTGAGGCTCCATCTCACTACGCGTGTCTGTACGCGGAGACGGGATACGGCAAGCACAACGCGGCGAGCCGCTATACAGAGTGGGCTCGTGAATTCAATGAGATGCTCCAGAGCAAGTCCGTGCCGGCGTTCATGACCGTAAGACTGATGCACGACCATACGCAAGGCCCGACGTCCGGCAAGTTTACGCCACGCGCTGAAGTCGCCGACAACGACTACGGCGTGGCACAACTCGTAGATGCGATCAGTCATAGCCCAATCTGGAAGAGCACGGCGATCTTCGTGGTCGAGGATGACTCGCAAGACGGCCCCGACCACGTGGATGCCCATCGCCAAACCGCCTTTGTCATCAGCCCGTGGATTAAACAGAACTCGATTGACCATCAGTTCCACAACACCACGGGCATGATCAAGACCATGGAAATGTTGCTGGGACTTGCCCCCGCTGACGTCCTATGACGCGGTGGCCAACCCGATTCTCGATTGGGATGACAAACCTAGCAACAGCGATCCGTATACCGCAGCAGCTTCCGGAACAGAACATCATTTGCGACAAGACCCCGGGAGTTGGAGTCACTGAGTGCTTCCGATCCCATGCGCAAAGTGATACTGGAGGCGAACAGCATGGATTTCAACCACCCGGACAGCGCTCCGGCGGAGCGGCTGAACGAACTCATCTGGAAATCTGTGAAGGGTGCAAACTCCGAACCCCCGGCGCCTCGTTACTCGGTGACGCCGCGGGACCACGACGGCGATTAAGTCTGCTCTCGGTGAATGTCAGGAACTGGGCGCGAATCCCGCGCCCAGTTCCGACCATGTCAAAACGATTCTCAAGACCACGGGCCGGAGCTCTCCATGAGAAAAATTACAATTACCAACGTAGGGGGACCTTATGTGTGCCGGCCCGAGTAGTTATCTGTCTGCTTCTGTTACCTGTCGCGACTTCTGTGTCACGTGCGGCCGACGAAGTCGTGGCAATACAGGCGGCCAGTCACTCAGCTACAGATGAGAGTCGAGCCTTGGTTCCGGCTTCGACCACCCCGTCTATAGTCCCTGGGAACAACCTGCCTGATCAAATAAGTTGGGAGCAACCTGCTCCGAGCCTTTATGTCAGACTCCAGCCGGACGCCGGAGTGAAGGTTTCGAAGCTCAAGCCAGGAGATGTCGTCGAGGGAAAACTATGCGATGACGTGTACTCCGGAGCGGATGAGATTTTCCCCTCCGGCAGCCGGATTCGGCTTACTGTTGACAAGCTGGGGCGTCGCCGCCGGACGCTGAGTAATTATTGGCCCTGGGTAGTGAAGGCGTTCACGCCTCGACACGAGAACTACCCGCTATTCGACTCTGCCAGCATCCTTCTATCCGACAAGCGAGAGATTCCGCTTCGCGTCTCGCTGATCTCCATCGGCAACCAAGTCGAAGTACATACGGCCAAGAAAAAATCGGCGGATCCCGACGCGACCGAATCCGACTCGGCGATTGCCGAACGGCGCCTTGCCTCCCAGGTCCGTGCGACCGACATACTCCGCAAGGAAAAACTTAGGTCAGGTGCTCACCCTGGAAGCGACCAGAACCGGGCCCCAAGCAGCCGTCGGGGAGGACTCCGCTTCCCCTTCAGCGCCGGTGACGGTGGCCGCCGGAACACCCATTCGGATCATTCTTCTGGGAGATGTCAGCGCTTCCAAGAACCGCGCCGGAGACTCGGTGCAGGCCCGTGTGGTGGATCCGGTGCGGGTGGGTTCGACCGTGGCAATTCCCGAGGGCAGCCTTTTCAAGGGAGAAGTGGTGAAAAGCCAGCCCCCACGAACCTTAAGCCGGTCCGGGTCGATTATGTTGAAATTCACAACCCTCAGCCTCCCCGGTGGGAAGGCAAGCCCTATAGCGGCTTCGGTGAGCGGAGCGAACTTGGATGAAAGATCCCATACCGCCATTGATCCTGAAGGGACCATGAGAGCTGATCGTCCCGGCAAAGCATGGATGTTGCTAAACGTTGGAGTGACCGCAGGAATTGCGAAAGAAGCAGATGATGCGACGCAACTCGCAGTCGAGGCGCTCGTGTCCACAGCGACTGATGCATCGACTGCTGGCGTGGCCAAAATCGTCGCCACCGGCGCATCAGTGGTCTTCATGCTCACGCGTCACGGGCGAGATGTGATTCTCCCCAAATTCACTGAGATGGAGATTGTGATGAATCGACCTGTGTCGCTGTCACGCATCTCTGCTGCAAAATAGAACTCCCCCACACGCCGAGACCAGAAGTTGATAAGCGCCGGTGGGATTTCTGCGTGAGGGGCAAGGAAGTCTATCGCGATACGGAAAATGCTATCAATACATTCATCCGAAGGATTCGCTTGTCGGCTTGTATTCCGGAATGTGAACGCGGTGTGACAAGAGACCGAAATTTGCACAGACGCTCGCTCTCCCGGGAGAACATTTAATTGTCTTTTAACAAAGGCGCAGCAATCCTGCCTTGCAGTCTCGACTAATCTGAGTTCGCTTTTCGTAGCAACAACTGTTCGGTGAGGACTGAGTCAGGTTTTTGCCGAGTTGAAATTTCAAGAGACGGAGGAAATACCATGCTGCAGGAGTTTCGAGCCGCATTCGTCCCCAAGAAAGCCGTCGCCGTGTTCACAGCGGCGGTAATGGTCTTGGGATCAAGTTCAACCCCCGCCTTCGCCGCAGCGCGCGGAAAGCACGCAGGCTTTGCCTTTCCGACCGCGACTCCCATTCAGCATCTGGTGGTGATCTTCGACGAGAATATTTCGTTCGACCACTACTTTGGAACCTACCCGGTGGCAGCGAATCCCAAGGGTGAGCCGAAATTTACTGCGGCCGCCAACACGCCCAACGTGAACGGCCTGACCAACGCGTTGCTGACCTTCAATCCCAACCTGAATCCGGCGAATGGCAGCTCTGCCTCCAATCCGTTTCGCCTGGATCGTTCGCAGGCGGTAACCGGCGATCAGGACCACAACTACACCGATGAACAATCTGCATTCGACGCGGGCCTGCTGGATCTCTTTCCAGCTCACACGGGTTATGGCAGCAGCCAGGTGATGGGCTATTTCGACGGCAACACCGTCACCGCCTTGTGGAATTACGCCCAGTATTTTGCCATGAGCGACAACTCCTACGGCACGACTTTCGGCCCCTCCACTCCCGGCGTTTTGAACCTGGTTTCTGGACAGACCAACGGTGTCTCCCAGACCGCGAACGGAACCGGCGACGAGGTGAACGGCGGCCCCGACGGCTCGCTGACCGTGATTGGCGATGCCGACCCCATCGGCGATGTTTGTTCGAGCTCCACCCGTAACCAGGTGCAAATGGGCGGACAGAACATCGGCGATCTGCTCAACGCGGCGGGCATCAGCTGGGGAGGTTTCATGGGCGGATTCAACCTGTCGATTGTGAACCCGAACAATACCACGGGCTGCAATCGAAGCTCGACCGGTCTGGCGGGAACGACTCTGGACTACATTCCGCACCACTCATTTTTCAACTACTACGTTTCCACCGGCAATCCGCAACACACCCGGCCCGCTTCACTCTCAGAGATTGGCAATGCTGGTCCGGCGAACCATCAATACGACACCCAGGACTTCTTCGCGGCGGTCGCGGACGGCTACTTCCCCGCGGTCAGCTTCCTGAAGGCGCCAGCCTATCAGGACGGCCACGCTGGATATTCCGACCCCCTGGATGAGCAGACTTGGATCGTGAACACCGTTAACTTCCTGGAAGCGCTTCCCTCCTGGAGCAGCACCGCCGTGGTGATTGTGTGGGACGATTCCGACGGCTGGTACGACCACCAGATGGGTCCCATTCTCAACACCTCGACCGGGCCGGCAGACGCTCTTACCGGACCAGGCGCTTGCGGCACGGCAGCGAACTCCCTGCCCGGCCTTAACCCCACTGGGAACCCGCATGCTCTGGGCCGTTGCGGCTACGGTCCGAGACTACCCTTGGTCGTCGTGTCTGCTTGGGCAAAGCAAAACTTCGTGGATAACACGGTCACCGATCAGACTTCGGTGATTCGTTTCATCGAAGACAACTGGCTGGGCGGGCAGCGGATCGGCAACGGTTCATTCGATGGTATTGCCAACTCAATTACCCAAATGTTCAACTTCAAGAAGGTCCGAAGCAACGGCATTCTGTTGTTGAATCCGAGTACAGGCAAGAGAGAATAGCCTGAGTCGGGATTCCTACACACCCACCGGGCACGAAAGCAGAATTGTCTCGTGCCCGGTTTGGACTTTTGGGTTGTGTTAAGGTGCTTCGCGGTACCCTATGAAAGAGATCCGAGATCGCCTTATCAGCCGGCGCGAGTTCCTCTACAAGAGTGGCGTGTTCGCGGCCGCCTTTTCCAGTTGTCCAAGCCTTCTCGCGCAAGGGACGCCCGCGGCGCGCCGCCCGCTCGACGTTGACAGGCTGGCGCAGTTCGTCGATCCACTCCCCATCCCCGCCATCCTCCAGCCTGAGGATCTGCGCCCCAGCCCGCTCGATTCCTCGGTGAGAATTCCTTATTACCATCTCCACATGCGCCAAGCGGAAGCGAAGCTTCATCGCGATCTCAGACCAACCCGCTTTTGGGGCTTCAATTCGACTTGGCCCGGTCCGACGCTGGAAGCCCGCAATGGACAGGGAATCCTGGTTCAATGGACGAACGAACTTCCCACTTCCCATCTCTTGCCTGTGGACCACAATCTGGAGGGTGCGGGAGCCGGCAATCCCGAAGTCCGCGCCGTGGTCCACCTGCACGGTGGCCGAGTCCCGCCGGAAAGCGACGGCTATCCCGAAGATTGGTTCGTTCCCGGAAAATCGAGCGTCTGTTTCTACCCGAACAACCAGGACGCGGCCACGCTCTGGTACCACGATCACGCCATGGGGATCAACCGGCTTAATATCTATGCCGGCCTATTCGGTTTTTTCCTCATTCGCGATGCCTTCGAGGACGGGCTGGGACTTCCTGCCGGCAAGTATGAGATCCCCCTGGTTCTTTGCGATCGCCAGCTCGACCAGGACGGTCAGCTCTTCTATCCAGTATCGCCCAAACCCAAAGCCCCGTGGGTTCCGGAAGTCTTCGGCGACGCGCTCCTGGTGAACGGAAAGATATTGCCCTATCTCGAGGTTGAACCGCGTCCTTACCGTTTCCGTGTCCTAAACGCTTCCAACGGGCGCTTCTTGCATCTGTCTTTTGCGAATCAGCTGGAATTCCAACAGATTGGTTCGGATCAGGGACTGCTGCCAGCTCCCGTTCCGCAGAAGCGCCTGGTGGCCGGGCCGGGCGAGCGCGCAGATTTGATCGTGGATTTCTCCAGGAACGCCGGCCAAAGCATCGTCCTGAAAAACGACATCCTGACTACGATGCAATTTCGGGTTTCGCGGAACGTTTCCCCTGCTGTCGCCGCAATTCCAAAAACCTTACGCCCCGTTGTGCGAACGGCGGAAAGCGAAGCTTCAAAGACCCGCGCGTTGTCGCTGGAGGAAACCGACGATCCCGCGGACAACCCGACCATCATGCTGCTGAACCGGACGCGCTGGAAGGCCCCAGTCACCGAGAATCCTGCCCTCGGCTCCACGGAAATCTGGAGCCTGATTAATGGCACGGACGACGCTCACCCTATTCATCTTCATCTTGTACGCTTCCAGATTCTCGATCGGCGATCTTTCTACGTTGCTCACTACCTGCGGACACGTGAGATCAGGTTTACCGGTCCCCCTGTCGCGCCCGATCCCGGCGAAATGGGGTGGAAAGACACGGTACGAGCTGATCCTGCCATGGTGACCCGCATCATTGTTCGCTTCGAGGGGTTCCCCGGACGCTACGTTTGGCATTGCCACATTCTCGAGCACGGCGACAACGAGATGATGCGGCCCTTTGACATTATGCGTCCGAGCCAAGATTGCTCAATCTGAGCGGGTTCCTCCTCCTGCCATCCACCTTTCCTTTATACTTTCCCTCTCATGCCATCACTCAAGTCAGCCATCGAACGTCTGGCGTCTCTTGGGGAAGTGGAACGCGATCCCGAGGCGCGCCAGACCTTTCTCGATTTCCGCGAGCAACTGACGGAAGGCAAGATTCGCGCCGCGGAAAGAGTTGACGGGCGATGGGTGGTCAATGTCTGGGTGAAGCAGGGCATTCTGCTCGGTTTCCGTCTCGGCGAACTCAGCCAGATGGGCGATGACGCCTGCCTTGCCTTTGTCGACAAAGACACCTTCCCTGCCCGGAAGTTTACAGTCGCAGATCGCGTGCGCGTGGTGCCCGGAGGGTCGTCTGTGCGAATGGGGGCCTATGTGGCGCCGGGTGTGATTTGTATGCCCCCCATGTTTATTAATGTCGGCGCCTATGTGGATGAAGGCACGATGGTGGACTCGCACGCGCTGGTTGGGTCCTGCGCCCAGATCGGCAAACGCGTGCATTTGAGCGCAGCGGCGCAGATCGGCGGAGTGCTGGAGCCGATCAATGCCGCTCCTGTCATCATCGAAGACGATGTGCTGGTGGGTGGCAACTGCGGTGTGTATGAAGGCACGCTGGTGCGGGCTGGAGCGGTGCTGGGAGCGGGCACGATCCTGACGCGTTCCACTCCCCTCTATGATCTCGTTCGCGGGCACATCTACAAAGCCAGCCCGGACTCGCCGCTCGAAGTACCGGAGAACGCCGTGGTCGTGCCCGGATCGAGAGCTGTGAAAAAAGGCTCCGGTGTGGAGTGGAACTTGTCGCTGTATACGCCGGTGATTGTGAAGTATCGGGACGCGAAGACGGATCGCGGAATTGAGCTGGAAGACTGGCTGCGTTGACTTGTAACAGTCCGAGGCAGTTTCTCCTTTTTAAACTATTTCGTGCGGTAAATCTTGAAAATTGTGCCGCAGCCGCGGACTGCACTGCACGTTTTAAGGTCCCCGCCAGAATATGTCGTCCCGTAGAGCGCGCCATGCTTGTCAAAGGTCAGTCCTGCGAGAGGCAGCCCGCCGTCATGGAGGCCGGAAAACTTGTGTAGCGTAGTCCCGGTCCAAGAACCTCGCCGCCGTTTTGGTGGCTTCAGGCGGAAAACTGTACCTCCAAGGTTCGGCCCTTCCCTAAGAGTTGTACCATAGAGATTACCATCTTTGTCGAAAATCAGACGGCCCCAAGGCCCGTCACCACCGTTCCCGCTAAAGCTATTCAATACGGTCTCGGTCCAAGAGCCTTCCTTTGAAGGGGTCAATTCGAAAACTGTACCACCAGAGGACGGGCCTCCAGCTCTGGTCGTCCCGTACAATTTTCCCGCGTCATCAAAGATCAAGCCACCGTTCGGCCCACCTCCATCGTTTCCACCGGTAAAGGTGTAGAGAACACTTTCTGTCCAACCATCGCCATTTGAGGACGGCGCCAGTCGGAAAACGACTCCCGCATCATATGCGCCGCCGAACGCGGTCACGCCGTAAAGGCTGCCCTGTTTGTCGATGGCTAGGTTGCCACCGCTGTAAAGCGGTTCACTGCCGTCCGGGCCAGCGAAGTTGTGGAGCACCTTGAATGTCCAGTGATCTTCTGCGCCCTGCCGCAGGAGCTCATAGACTGTGCCATCCTTGAACGCCCCACCGGATAGGGTGGTGCCGTAAAGCGCACCCTCCTTGCCGAAGATCAGTCCGCCCGGACCGCAGCCGTCAGTACAACCATCGAAGGCATGCAGGATTGTCTCAGTCCATCTCCCGCCCTTCTTGGCAGGAGGCTTCAGCCTGAAGATCGTGCCGCCGCCGTTTGCCCCGACGCCATAAAAGGTCGTGCCGTAAACATTTCCTTCCTTATCGAAGACCACCCCACCTTCGGGGCCCTTTCCGTCGATCCGATCGTTCCCTTCAAAACTGTGAAGGGTGTCAATGACCCAATGTCCACCTTTCCGCCTTGGAACGTCTAGCCGAAAGACAGTACCGGATTGGCTATCGTAACCACTACTTGTGCCATATAGGTTGCCTGAGCCATCCGTTACTAACCCGGCGGCAGGAAATGCAGAGGGCTGGCCTTGGAAGCCGTGGATGACCTCTTCTTTCCAGCTCTCAGCAGTGACATTGCCCGCAAAGGTGAGAAAGACGGCTAGCGCGACCAGGGCCGAACTTACATTGAGTGTGAACTTTTGGCTCACCCGGGTAACCTCCTCGACTTAGCACGAATCTTGTTTTTAGCCCTCAAACACCGTGGCGATCTTACACCTATCCCGCCTGTTCGCGACAGTGTGAAATAATTTTCATCCGGAGCAGCCCTGACACTCCTGACTTGATCCGACCGCAAGGCGTGCAAGGTCAAGTCTGACCTGTAACAGTTGAGTCCATCTATCGGGACAAGAGTCTCACAGGTTTTGCCGCCGCCGAAACCACTGATTGTCCACTGTTCATCCGGTTGCGCACTTCCATGTGCCTCTGGCGAAAATGCGCCTGGGCCCGTTCGCCCCAGGCGCGCACGAAATAGTAATTCAATCCCGCGCCAATCACCGAACTGGCAATTGGAATCAGGCGTCCGGACCACTTCTCCACCGCTTCCTTACTGGCCTGCACGGCAATGCGTTGGATGACTTTGGGAACGAAGCGATTGACCACCTCTTTTTCCAGCACCTCGCGGCTGATGTCGACTCCTGCGGCGCTGGCCGCAGCGATCCAAAGCTCCGCGGTTTCTTCGTCGGTGTTGTATTCGAAACCGTAGACCAGGCTGAGCTTTTGGATGGTTCGCAGCGTGATGCCGGCCAGAATGCTGAGATCGGGCAGCATGGTCATGACTCCGCCCAGGCCGAGTCCGGCGCCTTCAGCTGCGGCCAGCTTCATCCCGCCGTGGATGACACGGTTTGCAAGATCATCAAGAACGGTCAATTCTACGGAGTAAATGCCCTGAAAACTGGTGATCGGCAGACCGTAAGCGACGCGCAGCTGCAGGAGGAATTTCGCTGGGTCGACTTTGACCGTCTCGTAGGCATGCTGGAAGGCGCGACGCAGAGCGTTTTCGAACGGGTGCATCAGCCACGATTTGCGATGTTGCCGAGCCATCTCTTAGAAGGTAACCCATGGAGAGGAAGAAAAACCAGTTTCCGGTTCTCCGGACTTGGTTCTCAGAGGTCGGTTCTGCCTATCCGCCATGCAGGCCTGACCTGCGGGTCGTATGCTAGGATCAATTGACTCCTGATGCCAACTGGAAAACTGCACATCGTACCCCTCGGCGGCTTGGGCGAGTTCGGCATGAACTGCATGGCTGTGCGCTGGGGCGAAGACATTGTTGTCATCGACGCCGGCCTCATGTTCCCCGAGTCCGAGCTTTTGGGCGTGGATATTGTTGTTCCCGACATTTCTTATCTGATCGAAAACCGGCAGCGGGTGCGCGCCATCATCCTGACCCACGGGCATGAAGACCACATCGGCGCTTTGCCCTGGATTCTTTCTGAACTCAACGTGCCGGTGTGGGGTACGGAGTTCACTCTCGCGTACGTGGAAGACAAACTGGATGAGCACGGACTCCTTGACAACGCTGATCTGCGCGAGATCAGGTCCGGAGAGCGCTTTAAAGTCGGAGCGTTCACCATCCATCCGATTCAGGTCACGCATAGTCTGGTGGATTGCGTAGCCCTGGCCATCCACACCCCGGTGGGCGTGATCATTCACACCGGCGACTTCAAGGTGGACCCCACTCCCACGGACAACAAGCTGTTCGACCTGCATGCGTTCGCCGAGTACGGCAAAGAGGGCGTGCTGGCGCTGTTTCAGGATTCGACCAACGTCGAGCGCAAAGGATACACGCCGAGTGAGCGGGCGGTGCGACGAAAGTTCGATGAGGTGTTCGCGCGCACCGAGCGGCGGCTATTTATTTCCTGTTTTTCTTCCTCCATTCATCGCATCAAGCTGACGGTGGAGCTGGCCTGGGAACATGGGCGCAAGGTGGCATTCATCGGACGTTCGATGAACAGCTCGGCGGAAATTGCCGAGGATCTCGGTTACGTGGAAATTCCTGAAGGGCTGCTGATCCATCCCGGAGAGATGAAGAATTTCGCGCCGGAGAAAGTTTGCGTGCTCATCAGTGGCACCCAGGGCGAGCCCATGTCGGCGCTCTCGCGGGCAGCGGTGGACAATCACAAGCATGCCAAGATCGAGAAGGGCGACACGGTGGTATTGTCGTCGCGCATCATCCCGGGGAACGAAAAGGCGATCTACCGCATGATTGACCACCTGTTTCGCCGCCAGGCTCACGTAATCTACGAAGACGGATCGTCGCCGCCAGTGCACGTCAGCGGGCACGCCAGCCAGGAGGAGCTTAAGCTCATCATCAATCTGGTTAAGCCCAAGTATTTCATTCCCATTCACGGCGAATACCGGCAGTTAAAGTTGCACGCCGAATTGGCAGCGTCCATGCATGGTTCCGTGGGGAATGTGATGCTGATGGAGAGTGGCGACATTCTCGAATTTGACGAACTGGGCGCGCGCAAAGCGGGACGTGTCAACGTGGGCCGCGTATGCATTGATTCCGGCTCGCGAACCGACGTAGTCGAAGATCTGATCATCAAGGATCGCCGGCACTTGAGCGAAGACGGCATCGTGCTGCCCATCATCGCGATCAATAAATTGTCGGGCCGGGTGGAAACTCCGCCTGAGATCGTGACCCGGGGGTTTGCGCCGGGAGAAGACGGCTTTGTGGATGGCGCGCGGCAACTGGTGATGCAGACGCTGGAGGCGTCCAGCGAGGAAGAGAAGGCCGACTACGGCGTGATCAAAGAGAAAATCCGGGCGGATTTGAAGCGCTACATTTCGAAACAGACACAGAAGCGGCCGCTGATCATGCCGGTGATCTTGGAGATATGAATACCCACTATGATCCTGAGCGGAGTAGCTGACCCGCTTCACTGGTCGGCTACGAAGTCGAAGGATCTCTACCAAGGCCGGCCAAACCGGAGGCGTTACAGGGAATTCTCCCCGTGCACGCGCCAGACGTCGCTCGACTAGCCCAGTAGCGCCTCGATGTTCCGGCTGCCCCGAAACACATGAAGAATCAGAACGTCCTCAGCTTCGATGCGGTACAGAATGATGTACTCGCCCACGGGAAAACTACGGATCCCAGGACGCAACTCGTCGTCGCGGCGGCGTCCGAGGCGCGGGTTGCGGGCAAGAAGGAGAAAGCGCTCAGTGATGGAATCGATGAGCCGGTCGGCAATCTCGATGCTGCCGCTTTCTCTTGCGACGTAGTACCAAAGCCCATCAAGTTCGGCTTCGGCTTGGGGTGCGACGCGATGCGCCATCAGCGGTGAGAAGATGGCTCGGCGGCGAGGCGGGCGCGGCCGCGCTGTTTCACTTCATCGGCCAGCTGTTGCATCGATTCCGTTGTGATGGCGCGTCCTCCACCGCGGGCGAGCGACGCCTCTGCCGTATCAACAGCGGCAAGAATCTCAGCACGGGTGCGCTCCTTCTCTTCCCACAGCGACAAGGCTTCTTCCACCGCATCCTCGGGACGATGAAAGCGTCCTGTCTCAATCGCTTGACGGATAAATGCTTCCTGATCGGGAGTCAATCGCACTTCCATAAGTCCAAGGGTAAGAGGCGACGAATGCAGTGTCAAGCAGAGCCTATTGCGCGGGTTCCACCGTGAGCTTTAACCCGACCGCTTTGGTCACCGCAACCAAAGTCGAAAGCCGAGGGTTTCCGCGCGCCGATAAGGCGCGGTACAAGCTCTCACGCTCAATGCCGGCGGCTTTGGCTACCTTGGCAATGCCGCCCCGTGCCTCCGCGATGCGGCGCAGGGCGATCAGGAGTACGCTAGGCTCGTCGTCATCTTCCAATGCAGCGCGAAGGTACTCGGCGGCGAACTCCGGATTATCGCGAAGCTCACGAATTGTGGCTTCATCGTGGGATATGCTCGCCTTGCGTTTCATAGTGTCCAGTGTAACTTATAACTTACATCCACAGCCGGTACCAGGAAGGGCACAACCTTCAGTCGTGCCGAAAGTGAGTTTTCCCCACGACAAGCCGCTGAGGTAGGTTGTGCCCCAGCGGCTAAAGCCGGTTGTTTATAGCCTCTAGGCGGCGCGACTCAAAGTCGTGCCCTTCCCGGTGGTCCTGCCGTAGCGTTGGGGGCAGCGATAATGTGCCGCTCTACGCCAGCGGGTTTATCCAGCGCAGCCCCGGGAAGCGCGCGAAGTCGCGGTCGGTGGTGTGGAGCACGCCGCCGTATTCCATCGTCAATGCGGCCAGTTGCGCGTCGCTAATCAGGGCACCTGAAGCCTGCCCCTCGACAATCATGCGCCGCAATGAAATCCAGTGTTCATCGCTAGGCGAAAGAACTCGTACGTTGGGCTGCTCCAGCCACTCATCTACTAACCGCGCCGCTTGCTCCAGGCTCAGCCGGGGTCCTGGCAATCGAGTATTGGTCATCACTCGCAGGAATGCAGCCACGGTTTGCCACGATAGTCCGACGGATTCGAGACCCGAGAAGGTTTTCTCCACCCACGCCCGCGCCTTTGTATGTTGAGATGAGCCACTATCGTACGAGTAGATAAGAATGTTTGCGTCGAGTACGATCACCGATACTCCGGTCCCTCCAGGAATTCGAGCAACTGCTCAACATTGTCATAGCTCAATCCTGGAGGAAGTCCCAGGTTTATGGGCTTTACCACGAAGGGCTTTCTGGGTGGTTGTTTTGAAGCCATTAATCCCAAGCGCAAAAAGTGATTGACCACCTGCTTGAACGAGGCGCCGGACCGCCGGCTCTCCTTGTTCAAGAGACGGGCAACGTCGTCATCCAGGGAAAGAGTGGTTCTCACATCATGATGCTATATAATAGGCATCATGATGTCAACGCCGATTTGGCCGGCTAACGCCGTGGGCTGTATCATAGATCTTCAACGCAAGCGGGAACCCATCCCATTCGGCTGCTGGCAGACCGGGCAACAGTAACCTATGGTCACTCTCAGCGACATCCGCGACGCCCAGGCCCGCCTCCGCGGCGTGGCTGTCCGCACCGAACTTATCCTCTCCCATCTTCACGAAAACGGCTCTAAACCTGACGGCCGCAAGCTCTATCTCAAGCCGGAGAATCTGCAGCCCATTGGCGCCTTTAAGCTGCGCGGGGCTTACAACAAGATCGCGGCCCTTTCCCAGGAAGAACGGGACCGAGGAGTCATTACCTATTCCAGCGGCAACCACGGTCAAGGTGTGGCCTACGCAGCGCGAGCGCTGGGGGCGAAGGCTGTGATCGTGATGCCGGGGAACGCGCCGGCCATCAAACGGGAAGCCACGGCCGCCTTGGGCGCAGAACTTGTGCTGGTCGGGCCGGGCAGCTTGGAGCGTCAGGCTAAGGCGGAAGAATTGGCCGCGCAACACGGCTATGTAATTGTGCCTCCATTCAACGACGAGAAGATCATCGCCGGTCAAGGCACCATCGGGCTGGAGATTCTAGAAGATCTCCCCCAGGTGGAGACTGTGTTGGTGCCAGTTGGCGGCGGTGGCATGATCAGCGGGGTGGCCACAGCGATAAAACTGAGCAAGCCCACTGTGAAAGTGATCGGTGTCGAGCCGGAATTTGCGGCAGATGCGCAGGCCAGCCTGCGATCCGGGAAACTTGTCCAGTTCTCTGCCGAGGAAGTCACCCAGACCATGGCCGACGGGCTGCGCACGCAAAGCATCGGCCCGATCAACTTTGAGCACATCCGCAAGTATGTAGACGATATCATTACAGTGAGCGAGGGCGAAATCAGGCAGGCCCTGCGGTGGCTTGCCACGAATCCGAAAACCGTTGCTGAGCCCAGCGGCGCCGTTTCGGTGGCCGCGTTGATGTTCCGCAGGGACGAGTTGCCGAAAACTACCGTGAATGTCGCGGTCATCAGTGGAGGAAATATTGATCCGCAGCTATTGCAGGAGATCAAGCAAGCCTCGGCTTCCCTGAGTTGAAGATTATGAATGTGAGATTCAGAATTGCAGCTATCGTATTGCTGTTAACTGCGACAGCGTGCGCGGACGTGGTACGCGGCACTTCAATTCGTACCGCTTCCGTCTATTTGTCTCCCGATTCCAGTTCAACCAAGCTTGCGGATGTCGATCGTGGACGGGAGGTGGTTGTGCTTGAGACCAGCCGGGACTGGATTCACGTCGAAGCCGCTCTTTCGGAAGAGAAAACCTTGACGGGCTGGATGCAAGACAAGGGCGTAGTGCGGGCCTCCACAGTGAACGGCGACAAGATTCTGTTTGGCGAGGCGGCGGACTCCGAAGATCAGGCCAGTCAAAGGCACGGTCGTCGCGGCGCCGCACAGGATGCGATGCGCCTGTATTACCGCACCGCCGAATATTTTCCGAACTCGCTGCTGGCCGGAGAAGCCATGTACCGCTCGGCTGACATTCGCTGGCAGATCGAGAAGGAGGACGTGATGTCGCGCCCTTCCGCCAGAGAGAAGGAAGCCTACTTCCGCGAGGGCATGGAAGAACAGTACATGAAGGAAGTGATGAAAAAGTTTCCGGGAACAAAATGGGCTGATCTGGCCGCCTTCCACCTGATTGATAACAAACTGTGCGGCGACTGGCAGGCTTCCTCCAAGTGTCCCGAGAAGGAAGCGGAGATGTACGAGAAATACGCCAACGAACATCCTCAGTCACCGGCGGTGGCAGAGGCGCTCTACGATGCGGCATGGCGAAAGTCGGCGCTGATCGAGATTTACAAGACCGAAAATCAGTCAAAGAAATCGGATGAAGCCAAGGCCAGGGCCATTGCTCTGGCACAAAAAGCCGCGACGCAGACCTCGCAAAGCGATTGGGGAGCGCGCTCTCAGCGGCTCCTGTTCATGATCGAGCAGAACATTCCGACCTATGGGAACGGGGTAGACTAACTTGCCAATTTATCAAGCCGTAGTTCTAGCCATCATTCAAGGGCTGGCGGAATTTATTCCAGTTTCCAGCTCAGGACATTTGATTATCGTGCGCCGATTACTCGGGTGGAACGAACTTTCGCCCGCGCACGAGCTCACTTTTGATGTGGCGCTGCACTTTGGCACACTGCTCTCAGTCCTCTTCTATTTTCGTCGAACGTGGTTTCAGATTATCCGGGCGGCCCTGGGCGGCAAGGTAGTGCGCTTTTCCGAGGCGAGCGGATCCGACCAAAACCTTACCGCAGATGAGCAGCGAGAAGAGCGTTTACTTCTCTGGTTTCTTGCAATCGCGACGATACCCGGCGCCATTGCAGGGAAATTACTGGAACACTCGGCCGAGGATTACTTTCGGGAACACATCTATTTGATCTCTGCGGCTTTGATTGCGGTAGCGGTATTGATGTGGTGGGGAGAGAAGGTCAGCCAGCTTACGAAGCCGCTTACCCGCATCAGCTTTGCGGATGCCCTCGTCGTGGGCTGCGCCCAGGCTTTTGCGCTGATCCCCGGCGTGTCGCGCTCGGGTTCAACGATCACCGCGGGCTTGTTCCGCAATATGACGCGGGAAGCCGCCGTGCGCTTTAGTTTCCTGCTTTCGACCCCCATCATCGCTGGCGCCGCGCTGCTTAAGGCTCACGAACTGAGAAAAGAGGGCTTGCCCGCGGGAATGCACATGCCGTTTCTCGTAGGAGTGGTGGTTTCGGCGATCGTCGGATATGCCACGATCGCCTGGCTGATTCGCTATCTTCAATCCAATAGCCTGAAAGCCTTCATTGTCTATCGCATCGTGCTGGGCGTAATTGTGATTGGTCTGGCGTTGATGTGGCACCTGCAGTAGGGAAATGGTGCTTCCGTGTAAGGCTCCGCCCCTACGCGGGTGTTGCCGCCACCTGCCCTTGTGCGCTCGCACCCGTGGGCACATAGGTTGTGTTTGTCACTCTGGATACCGGGCGCGAAGTCCTTAGTTGTACCACCCTCCAGTTCTTGTCATAATCATAAGGCTCTGGCGTAGGTGTTACACCGCAGGCGGGAGTGTGGTTTCTGCGTGGTACCAAGTGCGCCTATGAAGTACTTTTCTCAGATCTTTACCCCGACCAGCAACCGGCGGCTCAATGAGCTGATCGGGTTCCTGTTGTGCATCTCCGCGCTCCTCCTTTTCCTCGCACTGGCTTCGTATTCGCCGCTGGATCCGTCGTTAAACAGCGCCTCGGTGTTGACCGCTTCGCGAGCCGCCCGCAACTGGATCGGCGTGGCGGGAGCTGCGGTTTCCGACCTGATGTTGCAGGGTTTCGGAATTGGAGCGTTTCTGCTCCCGGTGTTCTCTGCAATGCTTGGCGCGCGCTGGTTTCGTTCCCGCAAGATCGCCTCGCCGGTTGCCAAGTTTTTGGGCGGGCTCTGGCTGGTGATCTTCGTGCCTGCGCTTCTGGCGCTCTTGCCCGGACACCTGCGCTGGATGCACGCGATTCCGGTTGAGGGACTGCTCGGCCGAATCGTCGCGGATTTCCTCATTCATTACTTTAATGTGGCGGGTGCATATATCGTTTGCACCAGCGTTCTGGCTGTAGCGTTGTATCTATGCACATCATTCTCGTTCTCGGCGCTGCAGGTCTGGGCGCCCACACGCTTCGCATTCACGATTGCACTGTGGCAACGCTGGAAAGATTGGCAGGAGGCACGAGCCAAGAAGCGGATGCAGAAAGAGCTCGAGAAGCGGCGTGCCTCTCCGAAGCCGGTGATCACGACGCAAATGGTTCCGGCCAGGGCTTTGAGTTCTCCACCTCCGCCGCAGGCGCGTGTTCCCGAGCCAGTCCAAACCGGTATTGAGCGGACATTTGCGCAGGAAAGCAGCCAGCGTGCGGAACAGCAGCCGGCGGAACATCAGCCAGGAGTTCAGACGGTTTCTCCAGAAGTCACGGAGCGTGCTGACAACGCGCAGAAACCAAGAACGACCTTGCCCCGTATCGCCGGCGGTTACAAGCTGCCGCCGAGCTCCCTGCTGCATCGTCCCGACGAGCAGCAAGCCGTCGATGCCGACGAATTGAAATTGCTGGCCCAGGTGCTCACACAGAAGTACGCAGAGTTCGAAGTACACGGACAAATTACCCAGATCAACCCCGGCCCGGTGGTCACCACTTTTGAATTCAAGCCCGAGGCTGGCATCAAGTACAGCCGCATCACCAATCTGACGGACGATCTCTGCCTGGCGCTGAAAGCCGAAAGCATCCTGATCGAGCGGATGGCGGGAAAGTCAACGGTTGGCATTCAGGTGCCCAACCGCGAACGCGAGATCATCTGGCTGCGGGAGAACATTGAGTCCCCGGAATTCATCGGATCGAAATCGAAGCTGACGCTGGCATTAGGCAAAGACATTAACGGGCGCATCGTTACCGCTGATCTGAACGGGATGCCGCACCTGCTCATTGCGGGCTCGACGGGCTCAGGCAAGAGCGTAGCGATTAATGCCATGATCATGTCCATCCTGTACAAAGCCACGCCTGACCAGGTTCGGCTTGTGCTGGTGGATCCGAAACGGCTGGAGTTGGGCAATTATGAAGGTGTTCCCCACCTGTACACGCCGATCATCACCGAGCCCAAGTTAGCGGCGAATGCCCTGCGGAATGCGGTGCGCGAGATGGAACGCCGCCTGAAGCTGCTGGCCGAAAAAGGCGTGCGAAACATTGATCAGTACAACAAGCTGTTCGAGGAAGACGGCACGCCGAGTTTGTTTGGCGACGATTCTGAAGAGCGTCCGCTGCCTTACATCGTCATCATCATTGACGAATTGGCCGACCTGATGATGCTCGATTCCGGCAACGTGGAAGAATCCATCACACGGCTGGCGCAGATGGCACGTGCAGTCGGAATTCACCTGGTTCTGGCGACACAACGGCCTTCCGTAGACGTAATCACAGGTTTGATCAAGGCGAATTTCCCGGCGCGCATGTCGTTTCGGGTGGCGACCAAGGTGGACTCGCGCACGATTCTCGATGCCAACGGCGCCGAAGCTCTGCTGGGCCGCGGCGATATGCTCTATCTACCTTCCGGATCAGCCCGGGTGCACCGCTTGCACGCTCCGCTTGTCACTGAAAAAGAGATTGCGGCTGTGGTCGAGTTCTGGCGCTCCCAGGCCCTCGCCGAGTACGAGGAGCAATTCCTGGAAGCCCCGAAGGAAGAACGAGAGAACGGCGGGCCCGGTGAAGAGGGGGAAGACGGCGAAGTGGAGCACGATCCTCTCTACGAAGATGCCGTAAAGCTGGTCGTGGAATTCGGCAAGGCTTCCACTTCCCTGCTGCAGCGGCGCCTGAGAATTGGCTACGGGCGCGCGGCCCATCTGATCGATTTGATGGAGCGGGACGGAATTGTAGGGGCCGCGGACGGTCCCAAGCCGCGCGAAGTGCTGAAGCGCCCAGGTTGGCTTTCGGAAGTGGAAGAGTCGCTGCGCTAATCTACCTCGTAGGTCGTCCGAAACCCTCGTAGTGCCACCGCGGCAAGTGTAACCACGGCCAGAATCATCGCCGTCCAGAGCACGATCGTGTGCCGCTCCGACCAGGGACGGTCGTCGGGACGTCCAGCGTACTCCGGGTTATGTGCATCCGGGCCTAATTGCGCTTCTGGGGAGGCCGCGTCCTCATGGAAGAAGGTCGCATAGTCGTAAGCGGCGGGACCTAGTTTCGGATCGCCACAGTAGAGCTTAAGCGCCGATCTCCGTCCGGGATCGAAATAAATGCGCCGCTCGATAGAAAGAAGCTGTACGGACTGGATTGGAAGGCTGGCGTTGTCGCCATTCTCGACCGTAATCTTGAGCTCTGTAAGGTCTTTGGATCGCACTCCCGGAAGATCCAAAGCCAGATTCTCTGAGAGAATTGCCTGGCCATTCCGATTCATCTTTACGCGGCTGATTGTGCCGCGTGCGATCTCAGCACCTGTGGAGTCAAACACAAGGACCGTTCGGCGAAAGTTCACAGACTCGGGGGCGATCTGAAACGAAATGCGGTCCAGGGGCGCCGCCACGTCCGGCTGGCATTCTGCCACCGTGCTCTTCTGCACAACCTGGGTCTGCACTCTACAAGCGCCGGCATTCGTCCACGCTGCCTTTTCTTCGCGCAAGTTGGAAACAAAAACCTCCGTGACTTGGTCCGGACGCAGGCCGTCGCCCAGACTGACATGCAGGTAGCGGAAGCTCGAAGTTGGAATCTTGAGCACTTCATTCGATCCCAGATTCTCGCGCGTGAAATCGTAGAGAGTTCCTGACCCGAGCCGAACAGCGTGACGATCATTCAAACTGTTCCGTCCTTCGATGTGCGCCGTGACTACGAAGTTTTGCGCGTTTGTCCCAACCCGTAGGCGGTCGTATTCCGGGACGATCTCCAAATCGAGATCAAACTCAGTGTGTCCTTCGACTCTGCCGAGATTCAACATCTTTGCCTTCTGCTCCTCGCTGGCAAGGCTCCCGCTTCGTTCCTTTAGGACATATTGCACCTGAGTCTGACCATCGTACAGGCGCACGTCTGCGAGGTCGGGACGGGCCCGCTTCCACAAATCCCCGTCCACCACGACATAGTTTTGCTGGTCTTGCGAAGATACCCGCACTTCCCGCACGTTGCTGAAATAGGATATGGCCGCCTGGTAATCAGCGGGCCCTGGGAACAGGCAGAGCAAGAAATAGATTGCAACCGTCGGCCTCATGTTTTGGCACGATCCAGGGAACGATGTTCTTTCGAGGAAAGCTTAAGCCAGTCGCTCTGGTAGACGAACGAAACAGCTAAAAGGAGCACGCCGAGCGCGATGAAACTCAGAATGCGGTAGACGCGGTCGAGCGCCGATGTGTCGTAAACGAACACCTTGGCGGTTGTAGCCGCAATCAGCACCAGCGCTTGCCAGCGCACAAAACCAGATCTCCGCCAGAAGCCGACCGCCATCAGCCCAGCGCCGTACAACATCGAGAGAGCGGAGTATGCGAAATCACGCATGATCTCCACGCGCCTGAAATTCTCCCAAACCATCTGCCGCGCGAAGTAATCAGAGATTTCCCGGCCTAGTGCGGTAAGAGCAAGCAGATTCAGGGCAATCAGTGCCCCGCCCGCGATACCCCGCGCACCGCGCTCTTTGCGTTTCGCACCGTACCAGGAAACCGCCCCCAGCACGGCGATTGCCACGGCATACGTAGCCATGCGGGGGTTGAAGAGCAGCCGGCTGGAATAAAAGTTATCGAAGGCAAGCAGGCGTATGATTCCCAATACCAGAGCAGTTAACGCGAACGCGTTGAGCAAATCAGAATGAATGCGGTCCGCCACCCACAGCAATACAGCCGCTTCGACGAACCAACCTAGCGTGAT
Organism: uncultured Acidobacteriota bacterium; assembly: GCA_963770485.1. Lineage (GTDB taxonomy): Bacteria > Acidobacteriota > Terriglobia > Terriglobales > Acidobacteriaceae > CAVVEC01. The sequence goes on along the minus strand of CAVYPX010000016.1, from coordinate 781,247 downwards.
CCAGTGTGCGTCCAAGCGAATGGGAATCGCGATCGTAATAAAGCCAATCGCTAACGCCAGATGCAACAGACGCTGCTTCTGTGCCAGGTCCACATTTGTATACCGGGCCTGGGTTTGACGGCTCAGGAAAATGTAAACCAGCGCCAAAGCGAGCGCAAACCACGCAGCATCGGCCTGGCTTACGTCCACCAGCATTCCGTAGACGGTAAGAAAGTAAAAGCCGGCATTCACGAACGCGAGTGGCAAGAGGACCCAGTCGGAGGCTGCCGCCTGGCTGGATTTCTGCGTCACCAAGGGCGCGACGGCGAACACCGCGAAAAAGAGCGTTGCGAAGCCGATCGTCCAATGAAGTTCACTACCTCCGTAGAAACTGAAATACCAGCCGACATACAGAGCCACGGTTCCGGCAAAGCTCATCGCGAGCAGACGGCGCCACGGTTTGAACACCATCATTCCCAAGGTCGCCAGGTCGAGAAGTGCAACGTACGAGAACAGCGCGACTTCGCGATTCTGGCCGCTCGAAAGCAGGAGGGGAGTCACAAAGCCACCCACCAAGGCGAAGGCCGCGAGGATTTCGGCGTCTTGTCCCAGCGCCATAGCCGCCGTGGCAGCGGTCACGGCCAGCATGGAAACAAATGCCACTCCGCTCGGAACCAGGCTGTAAACCTGAAACCCAGCCCACAACGACAGATAGAGCACACCGATTCCAACCGCTTTCAAGGAATAAGAGAACACCTTGTAACCGCGGCTGCGGAAGCGCTCACTCCACAGCACGACCGCAATTCCGGCCAGCAGTCCGATCGTTATCCTGCCGGCTGGCCCGATCCAGTTATTCTCAAATGCGAACTTCAGAAAGTACGCAACGCCGATCAGAACCGCCGCAATGCCCGCGCGATTCAGCCAGTGGGATCCGATGAGCGATTCCAAGTCTCTTGGTGTCGCCGGTTCCGCCGGCTCAACAGTTGGCGGACGATGAACAACTACAGCCTCGGGCAATTCTTGGAGAGTGGGCAGGACAGCAGGAGTAACCGTGGGACTCTCAGGCCGCGATGCGGACTTGTCTGAAGAAGCGGCGGCAATGCCGATGGCGCTCTCTATTTTGAGCACTCGGGTGCTCAACTCCTTGAGCGCTTGCCGAAGCTCTTCCAAATCGTCGAGAGAAGGATTCACAGGTATTGGAGGTTATGCTCAAGGGCATTATCCGCGAAACTGACCCGGGTTCCACAACATTTTCAAAGGAGCATGTGAATAGTCACTCGGAGAACGGTAAAGCAGGTCCAGCCATCCCTCCAACATCCCCCCGCAAGCCAATTCCTTCGGAATTATGGCGTCCCCTGCTTGCGCCAGGCCCTGAGGTTAAATCCGTAGAGCACGATGCAGAACAGGTTGGCTGGAACAAAGCCCAACTGCGCTGTCCTCACACCGATGACACAGATGATTGCGCTGTTCATACCCGCCAGAACCCAACCCTCCCAGCATCGCCTTCCGACCAGAATGGTTGAGAAAACCGTTAGCACACAGGATAAGTAGTCAAGCCTCAACACGACTGAAGGACGCCTCCGAAGTTCCATTATCTAGCAGATATTCCGGCTTTTGCTGTGATCTTGACCGGTTCAAGACATAACGGAGGTTACTGGCCCAACGTGCGCTCGACCCTCCAGTAGAATCTCGTGTGACGCAGTTCAGGAGATCACGAATGAAGGTTTCCACGGAGTACATAAAGATTCATACCAAAACCCATCGTGCTTATGTCCATCTCACTCCGCAGGTCGAGGCTCTGGTCAAGAGAAGTGGAGTGCAAGAGGGCATGGTCCTGGTTTCGGCCATGCACATCACCGCCGCAGTTTACGTCAACGATAATGAATCCGGGCTGATCGAGGACATCGACCAGTGGCTGGAGAGACTCGCGCCGTTTAACCCGAACTACAAGCATCACCAAACCGGCGAAGACAACGGCGATTCCCACCTCAAGTCGCTTCTGATTCATCACGAGGTCATTGTCCCGATCACCGCGGGGAAGCTGGATCTTGGAACCTGGCAGCGTATCTTCTACGCCGAATTTGATGGCCAGCGCGATAAGCGGCTGATTGTGAAGGTCATGGGGGAATGATGGACTCAGTACGTCGTTGATGCACGGTTACCCAGCCGAGGCGCAAAAAAGGCGGCCTCAACCGAGGCCGCCGAAGACATCACGGAAGCTCTTACTAGAAGATGATCTTTCCCTGTATCTGAGTCAGCCTGCCAGATACGCCGGCACCCTGGTAGGAGCCGTACGGCGTGGTGGGCTGAACCGCAGTGCTGAAGAGTTGGCCAAAATTGCCGGCCGCCACGTTATTGACGGGCGCGTTGAAGTTAGGGTGGTTGAGAACATTGAAGAAGTTCGCTCCCAACTGGAACTTCACGCGCTCGGTGAGGGAGAAGTCCTTCAACACTGTGAAGTCCGTGTCGAAGTAACCCGGGCCGCGGAAGGAGTTACGCGGAACATTGCCAAATCCGGGCTGGCCTCCGGCACCTGAAGGCGAGAACTGGGACGCCGTCAGGCACTGATTGGGCGAGAAGAAGCTGCCCGGAGAGCTGCAATTACTGGTCGGTCCTCCCAGGAAGTTGGCTAAGAGCGGTTGCGGAGGCGTGCCAGGTATGTCTTGAATCCCCGGTTCACTGGTTATCACAGAGTACGGAAATGCACTGTGGTAGAAGAAGGTGCCCGCAAATCCCCAGCCTCCTAGAGCTTCCTCTACAAGGCGGCTCTGGAATTTATAAGGCAGGTTCCAGACGTAGTTGGCGGTCAAGTTGTGGCGAGCGTCTGAATCCGAGTTGCTGTAGTTCAGTTGGCTCAAATTGTTGGGATTGATCTGGAACACCTGGCTCTGTACGCCGTTGTACGGAGTATTGGGGCTGGTGCTGGTCAGATCATCCAACGCGTGGGACCAGGTGTAGTTCAAGCTGCCCTGGAACCCGTGGGTGAATTTGCGCGTCACGGTCGTCACTAAACCAGCGTAGTTGGAGCGACCTGAGCTGGAAAGCTCTGTGACTGCTCCAAAGCGCTGATCGGTACCGGCCAGTGCGACGCCGGATGGAGTGACGATACCTACAGGCAACTGCCCGAAGGGGGCACCGGAGAAATTGGTGGCATTCACACTCCCGTTCTGGATCAGGAGATCGTAGCCATGGGTGCCGACATAGTTGACGGTGAGAGAGGTTTTGGATCCGATTGCTTGTTGGATCTCAAAGTTCCACTCCAGATATTTCGGGTTATTGATCTGGTCCGCCAGGGAAAAGTAACCCGGAGGCGTGAAGAACGGGTTGCTGCTCAGGATCGAGTTCAAGGTTCCGCCGCTGTGGAAGGCGTTCACGAACGACGTATTTGAGTTCGCTGCCAGTTGCGCGACGCTGCCACCGGCCAGCGGCGCAACTGGTGTAGCTACTCCGGGCGCGATGCCGAATAGATTGGTCAGAGGTGCGTTGTTGATCAGGTTATCCAGCAAGACTCCCTGATAGAGATCCGAGAATATACCAACGCCGCTGCGGAGGACGGTGTTGGAATGTCCCATCGGGCTCCACGTGAATCCGAAGCGCGGCTGCAGAGCGACTTTCTCAATGTTAGCGAAGGCGCTGTTGGTACCGGCGTCAATAATCGCGTTATAGGGAGTATTGGGGTCGTGAGTCAACTGCGTGAACGGAGTCGTCAATCTCGAGAAGCAGTCCGTTTGGCAAACTGCATTCGAGTTGCGGTCGCCGCGCAGCGCCAGGGTGAGTTTCAGGTTAGGCGTGACCCGGACTTCGTCCTGGAAGTACAGCCCGAGGCTGTAAAGGCCAAGTGGCACATCGGGATTGGTGGTAAATCTTTGCAACAGGTTGTCGCCGTTCGTACCCAGGGCCGTGCCGTTGACGAAATCAGTCATGCTGGTGAAGGTGAGAAGTCCTCCGGTCAGAACCTGGGCATCAATGTCGGAAACGTCATTGCGCCGGAAGTTCACTCCCATCTTGAAGGTGTGGGCCCCGCGAGTGATCGAGAGATCATCGATGACCTGATACTGGGTCACATTGCGGCCCTGTGGGAAATCCCACAGTGGCGCGTTTGGAGAAGTGCCGCCCAGCGTAGACATGAGGTTGGGTCCAAAAGAAATCGTGCTGTAACCTCCGTTGGCTGCCAATACTGCCGCTTGACCATTGTCGGGTTCGAACCTCGCCGTGTACCACAGGCCAGAGACGATCAAGTTGTTGACCATGCGTGGCCCAAAGATGTGAGTTTCGTTCAACTGGCCTTCATAGGAAGGCTGGTTGCTATCGGTGCTGAATACCGATGGCAGGATCAAGTCGGTCGAGGTGGGCTGGTGGCCGTGGTCGAGTTTGAACCGGCCAAACAGCTGGTCATTGGCGGAGATATTGTAGTCAAGTCGTGTCGTCAGCAACCACTCTTTGTTGAGATTGCTGCCACTGGCCTGGAAGGTCTGCAGACACGGGGTCGCGGCTGTGCCGAAGCCGTTGCCCGTGTAGTCAGCGCAACCGAAGGTTTGTGGATCAAATCCGTTTCCTGCTCCCAGGGGAAGTGCGCTGTTGTAACTGGGTGCGTTCCGGTACAGATTGATCTCGTTGGTGTAGAACGGCAATTCAGCGGGTTGGTTGGCGGCGACGTTGTTCAGGATGTTCTGCGCAAAGGCTGGAGTGGGAAAATACACTCTCTGCGAGCTGGGCAAAACGTAGCGCAGGCCTTCGGTATCAACGAAGAAGAAGAGCCTGTCCTTCTTGATCGGGCCTCCCACGGAAGCTGCCCACTGGTTGTCATTGGCGAACGGAGCGGTGTTCGGCAATCCGTTCGCAACTTCGTTCTGCTTAAGGAACCATTCGTTGGCATTGCCGGCGCGGCCGTTCCACCAATATGCGCTGTCGCCGTGCCAGGCGTTGCTGCCTGACTTGGTAGCATAGTCAACCTGCACGCCCGCCTGGCGGCCGTACTGGCCGGTATAGCCGTTGCTGACCACCGTGACCTCCTGGACCTCGTTCTGGCCGAGCAGAAGGTTGCTGGAGCCAGAGTTGTTGAGGTTCAAGAACGGGTCGTTCTCGTCGTTGCCATTTTCCGTAAACAAGTTCGAGGTGGACGGCAATCCGAAAGCGCTGAAGTTGCCGAAGCTGCCGCCCGTGTTCATCTGCACGCCAGGCGCGGTCTGCGCATAGCTGGTGATGTCGCCACCTGGGTTGGGCAGCTCGGCCACTTGCTGCGTGCCGTAGGTGGTGGTGATGTTGGCGTCTTCGGTCTGCAGCAGTTGGGTCTGCCCGGTTACTTCCACCGTTTCCGTTGTATTGCCGACAACCAGCTTGACATTCACACTGACGGTCTGGCCCAACAGCACTTCCACATCCTGCGTGGCAGTACGGAAGCCGGTCTGCGAAACATTCACGGAGTAAGTACCCGGTTTCAGCAACGGAAACGTGTAGGCGCCAGAGGCATTGGTCGCGCCGGTCTGCGTTTCTCCAGTGCCGCCGTTCTTTAGGGTCACACTAGCGTTGGGGATCACCGCGCCCGTGGGATCGGTGACCGTACCAGCCACGGCGCCGGTCACGGTGTTTTGTGCCGGCAGCACCGTCGGTACGAACAGTGCCCACGCGGCTAGCAAGGCGAATAGTTTGATCAGCAGTCTAGATCGCATTGTTTTCATCTCCACTTCTGTCTGTCGGATTGTGTTCCGACGGGATTGAATTGCTCAGTGTTGGGTAAAGCAATCTGCTGTCGGAATTGCACGCCGTCCGCCAGAAAATGCATCCCGCAGTGGGTGGGGACGGATCGTTAGGTTTAGGTGACGAAGATGGGACGAATCAGGATGAATGACCTGGACTACAAGTGTCTGGCCGAACTCCACGCGATGCTCGACGAATCACCTACAGAAATTCAGAAGAAACGGCGGATGCGCTATACAAAAATCCGTAGCGAAGTCCGCTCCAGTGAGCAGGCGTGTGTCCGAAAAACAATCGTGATTTGTTTTCAATTGTTGTAGACAGTTCGGTTTCTTCGCTGTGTACGTGCGGCTATGGTTTTCTTGTTATGTTTCGCTCCTGGCGGCAGCCCAGGCAGGGTCGAATGGCGGGAACACAAATATTAATCCACGGAACCTGGGGTCCAACCATTTCGTATTGCAAAGCGTCAATAGATATATATGGGGTGGACTTCACAGATCGACAGCCGTCTCCATGGCATTGGGATGATGCTTCCTGAAATTCGTACAATCATTGCCGACCGTGAACTCTCAGCACGCGACCACCTGCGATTCCTGCTTTCCTCAGAAGCCGGGATTGAGGTCGTCGCGGAATGCAGTGATGTCGCCCAAACTATCGTTTCGATACCTACCCACAGGCCGGATTTGCTCGTGCTCGATATGCAGATGCAGGACGCGAATGGTTTTCAGGCATTGAACTGCATCCCCACAGAAGACGCGCCGATTGTGATTTTCACCAGCACCGATGATCAACATGCGATCAAGGCCTTCGAAGTGCGGGCACTGGATTACCTGCTGAAACCCTTTGACCCGGAACGGTTTCACGCCGCCATCGAAAGAACACGGGCGGAGATGCTCAAGAGAAACGACCGGCATTTGACGCACCGTATCCTCAATTTGCTGGCGGGAGCCAGGCCCGAAACGCAATTTGACCGGCGCCTGCTCGTGAAGGTCGATGGTCGCATGGTGATCCTGGAAATGGACGAAATTGACTGGATCGAAGCCGCGAAAAACTATGTCAAGTTGAAAGTTGGAAGCGAGTCTTACGTGTTGCGGGAGGGGATTGGCCGGATTTCGCAAAGGCTGGATGAACGCCAGTTTGTCCGCATCCACCGGTCGCTGATTGTGAACGTGCGCAGGATTAAGGAGCTGCAACCCTGCAACAGCGGCGAATACATGGTCGTTTTGAAGGATGGCAAGGAGTTATCCTGCTCACGCGGGTACCGCGCGAAATTGCAGCAGATGATCGCTGCGTCGTAAGTGACAACTTTCCCTAGTGCTGGAAGACGTCCACCTTCTGATCCGTCCCAGTAGAGAGAGCGAAAAACTGGGTACCAGAGACCAGGTATAGGATCCCCGCAGTGTTTCCGCTTTCGGTCAGTACCGTCCTGCCATTCGTGGCCACAGAATAAGTGCCCGCGGAAGGCTGGTTCTGGCTCAATCCGGTAACACTGCTGATATCGGTCGTGAAAGTCAGATTGCCGGCTCCGTCCGCTGCGGCTGCACTCACCTCGTTGTTGATGATCGCCTCCGCTGGAGCAATCGAGCCGCCGGCGTAGGTCCCCGAGAGGGACGTGTTCGAGAAGTACCCCTGTTGCGGCACGGATTGGACCTCCATAAACCCGAATGTGACATTCGTGTCGGTGCCGATAATGAAAGCTTCGTTCGGAACGACCAGGTAAAGCACAGGTTGCGAGTTTTGAAATCCAGAGTTGGACAGGGTCACTCGTCCGTTGGTTGCTACGGTGTAGGTGCATGGGTCCGATTGGGTGCACTGGCTCGATGCAGAGGTTAATTGTCCGCCCGTGTTGAGATCGGAACTAAGGCTCGAGCCTCCGCTGCCATTCGTAACATAAAGTCCAATTTGAGTCTGGGCGATGCTTGATGTCTGCAAAGCCGTCGTTTGGAAAACGCTGGTCGCGTTGAGCGAACCATCGTTAAACTGTCCGTTGTCGGGTTGTGCGAGAATCGAGCCGCCGACCAGCGGGTTGCCGGCTGCAACCGAGTCGGTTTCGATCATGAGCAACTGCGTTTTGGAGACCACGTAGAAAGCGTAATTGGTGGTGCCTTGCGTCGTTGTGATCGTGGCTGTCCCGCGTCCGGTCGAGGCAACCGAGTAGGTTCCGCTCCATGCGACGCTTGAGGATACGCCAGAACTGCTGTCATCGGAATCCAGCAAGCCGCTGTTGAGGTTCATGTTCCCGTCAGCCTGGAATTCGCCGGCCATGGCATAGCGGTTGGCGTGCGAGTCCGCCCCAAGCAGGCCAAACGCGTAATATCCATTAATCTGAGCAGTCGAGAATGCGCTGCTGTCCTGTTTCAGAAGTACTCCGGAATCGCGCGTGCCGGTTCCGTTGCCCGTATTGTCGTCGAATTCGATGATGCTGCCATTGTCGCTTATGCCGTTGACACTGGAAGCCAAGGCAAATGCGAATGTGCGGCTGCCGCTGCCTCCGGATGTGATGGTCAAAGTCATGGTTCCGAGGTTGTTCGAATCGATGGCGTATGTGCCGGTGAAGGCTTGATCGGGTTGCAGATTCGCGGGATCGTTCGTATCCAGGATGCCCGCACTGATATTTCCGTTACCATCGGCCACAAAGCTGCCCGCGGCGACAAAAAGACCGCTTGCATCAAAGCCACTCACTTGGAAAGCATAGTTGCCGTTCAGTTCCGCGTTGTTTGAGCCCTGGTTGATGGAAATGCTGAGATTCGCAGTGGCACTCTGCTGGTTCGGTGACGACGAGTCCGTCACTTGTACCGTGAAGCTGGAAAGTCCAGTCGCGGTGGGCGTGCCCGAGATCACACCACTGCCGCTCAAGGTGAGGTTAAGCGGCAGGCTGCCAGAGATGAGGCTCCAGGTGTATGGCTGAACTCCATTCGCTGCTTGCAGGGTCTGGTTGTACGGCGCGTTTACCGTGCCATTGGTCAGGAATCTGGTCGTGATAGACAATGGCGGTTGTGGGTTGATGGTGATGCTCAGCGCTTGACTTACGGAATTGCCAGCACCATCGGTCACTTGGATGGTGAAACTGGATTTTCCCAGAGCTGTGGGCGTGCCGGATATGACGACGGAACTGTTGGTGCTTGGTTGCAATGCCAGGCCTGCAGGCAGACTGCCTGAGGTCAGGTTCCAGGTGAACGGTCCGGTCGCTCCCCCGGCGTTGACAAATGCGTCATAAGGGGAGCCTATGTTTCCCGCCGGAAGCGAAGTAGTAATGATCGCGAGGACTGAGTTGACTGTGATCGTGAAGGTTGCGGTGGCAGTGGAGTTGGCAATCGAAGTGGCTGTGACCGTCGCGGTTGAACTGGTCAACAGGATGCCCGGGGGTGGGGCATTATACGTAACCGAGGTCGTAGTATTACCGGTCAACCCGCCCACACCCGAGAGGCTCCAGTTCACCCCATCATTGTTAGTGTCATTCGCGACTGTGGCCGTGATCGTGACGGCCTGCCCGGGATTGAGCGTCTGCCCGGAAGAGGGCGATAGCGTGACTGTGACGGTAGGGCTGGAGGAGCAACCCAGTAGAAAAAAAGTGCCCACCACGATCCCCAAGGCAAGGTACGGAATAGGTCTGAATTTTCCCAACGATCTCTCCTCACAGGATTCTAGAAATGTGCTTTCGAAACCGCAACTCACTAGAAGGAAAACAGCGCTTGCAAATCAATTCTACGGCTTGCGGAGCCGAAGGAGTAAGCTCCACCGGCAAGAGCGTTCGACTGATCAAACAAGGGCGAACTGAGATTACCAATAGGCGGGGCAAGGTTCACGCGATTCAGAACATTCCGCGCCGAGACGCTGAACGTCAGATTGTAGCGGCGGCTGGTGGCGGCTCCCATGCTAAAAGGACCGCCCGGGCCACCGCCTCCGCTCAACCCGCGGCCCCCTAACCCGCCTCCTGGAGGACCGCCCCGGTGGCCGCCTCCGCCGTATCCGCCAGGCCCTCCGCTTGTTCCTCCAGCAGTTTCTTTCCCAAAACCAAAGCTTTTGCTCAGGCGCAAATTCATGGTGAACAAAGTTGGGCCGGTACCGAAATTAATCGGAAGGACCGGCTCACTTGGGGCGGGCAACGTGTTGAAAGTGCCCAGCGGCGTACATGCGATGCCCTGGTTCAACGTCACCACGCGACACGTAGCGTTCGAGGCCAGCGCAGGTCGATCGTTGAAAATCGAATCCCCGTTAAGGTCTTGCCCAACGGTGATGTTAAAGGGCTGGCCGGAACTTAACAAGATGAACGGGCTCAGCCGAAATGCATACGGCATCGAAACTGTGCCGCCAAGGACAAACCGATGACGGACGTCGAATGATGCCCGGCCATAATCTGCCATGGGGTCATACTGGTGAGTAAGAAAGTTGGGACCACTTCCACCTGCGCCGAGGTCGCTATTGGAGTAATTCAATGTGTAAAAGCCGAAAAGTGACAACTTCGCTCCGGCGCTGACTCTGCCGTTCGCAATCACCTGGTTCTGCCGAAATATGCCCTCAGAATCGTATTGATAGATGTTTGTGGTGCCCCCGAATGGCCGCACACCGGTGATGGGATCCGGCGCGTTGGCGTTGCGAATGAAAAGCTGATGCTCCCCGTACGAATTGATATAGGTAACGGCGATCGTGGCGCGCTTGGTGACTTGTCGTTCCACGCTGACCGCGGTCTGCAGCGTGGACGGCGCGCGCAAGTTGGACGCAACCTGGTAATAAGTGGGAGATGTGGTAGACAACGCGATAAGACTCGCGATCTCGCTCGGAGTCAGATTCGGATAGAAGGGCGGATCGGGGACAATGTATTGCCGCTGACCGAGGCCATTGGCATTCAATCGCTCCGCCTGGAGCACGAGGCTGGAAGTAAAGCGGTCATAGAACATTCCGAAACCGGCTCGCAACACAGTTTTCGGCGCCATTTTCTTGCTGCCGCCCAGGCCCCACGCAAAACTTAAGCGCGGAGCCAGGTCGCCATGATCGTGAATGTCATTCTGGGTTTCAAAACGCAGGCCATAGCTCAGCGTCATGTTGGGACGAATCCGCCAGTCATCCTGGCCGTAGAGGCCTGCGTCGATCACATTGACTTGAGCGAGTGCCTGCCCTGTGATGATTGAGAACTGGCTCGGCCCGCAGCTCGGACCGGATGTACAGACAATTCCATTCACCGTATTTTGGTAGGCGGTGAGGGACGGGAACGTGAACGTACCGTTGAAACCTGCATTCGAAGAGTTGGCATCTGTAATCGCACGCAGGCGGCCGCCAAATTTTATGAGATGGTTGCCATGAACGATGGAAGTGTAATTCTGTAGTTCGTAGTGGTTTTGGGTGTCCGACTGGTTGCCGATCTGGTTTCCACCACCGATAAACGCTCCCAGCACCGATACCGTTGGCTGAAAGTTCTGCACCGTCTGATCGCTTTCGTCACGGATGTATTGGAACCGGGTCTCATTAATGACGTTCGTGCTCAGGACCTGCGTGTCGCTGATCTGCAGGGTGTGTTCGGTGTCCGACGAATTGTAAGCCTGCGAGGGCAGAGAAAACTGTCCGACTCCTTCATTGTTTTCGTTGTTCTGAAAGAACTGGTAGCGAACGGTCAAGGTGTTGTTCTTGGTCAGCTGGTAATCGAGGCGAGGGCCAATATTTGTGCGCGTCCTGGGATTGGGAATTGCCTGGGTAAACTGGGAAAACTGCGCCGGGTTGTTCGGATCAAGCACGGTTGCATTTACGATGTTATTGTCATTAATCTGACGCCGCTGAGCATCGACAAAGAACGAGGCCTTCTTGGAGATGGGACCGCCGACGCTGCCGTTAAACAGTTCCGAGTAAAAAGGGGGCTGTTGGGATACGAACGGACTGAGAGCGTCAAAGGCGGAGTCGTTGCCGTCCAAAAGGAATTGGCCGTGATACTGGTCGGTTCCCGGCTTGGTAAAGATCTCGATGCGTCCATAGCCTAGTTTGTCGTATTCGGCGGAGAATGGATTCTGATTGATGCGAATTTCGCGGATGGACGACTTAGGCGGCAGCTGGCCGGCAGTAAATCCGTCAATGTAAATCTGACCGCCGTTGGGTCCGGCGGAAGGACCGGCAAGCGCCTCGAGCTCAGACTGCAACTCGTCCGGATCGTCCGACAAGGCTTCGAGATCCTTCCCCTTGATCACGATAGAACTGGCATTGGCTGAAGGACTCGTGTCCACCGTTGTGGGCTGCTCCTCGACCTGCACTTTCTCGGGCTTCACCTCAATCTGGAGGCCGATATCCAATTGCTGTACCTGACCTGCGGCAATGGCAACATCCTGCTCAATGTCAACTGCAAATCCTCTGGCTTGGGTGCTGATCGTGTAGTTGCCGGGCGCCAAGCCTTTGATTTCGAAGACTCCCTGGCTGTCGGAGACCGCAGTCCCGGTTTGCCCACTGGCGGCTTTGGCCGTGACCGTTGCTTTCGTGATTACGGCACCGGAGGGATCGGTAACCCGCCCACGCAGAGTGCCCGATGGAGTCTGCGCGGGCAAATAAGTTGTCAAAACGCCCAGCACAAATGCTGCAATCAGACTATACCGACGAGTTCCGGACCAGCCAGACTTCGACTTCATCAATGCTCCTGAAAATTACCATCCCTCACCAACCGGACAGCCTATGGTGTTGCACCGGTGGCAGCGTCGGCGCCCGAACCGCCCAGGTTCCAGGGCGACAGCAGCATCGCCGCACGACCACTGTCGGGTGATGCCGACAGAAGCGGTTCGACGCCGCTTAATAGGGTGATCGCGGTGGGCGGAGTGTTCGCTGTTCCTTGCGTGCTCACAATCATTACCGCGTCTCCTTTCTGCAGATCAGCCAGCGTCACCGCGGGCATGCGAGCCAGCATCTGCTGGAAATCCGGCGCTCCACCTGTCCGCGAGCCGCCCGGACTGGCCTGGGCATGCGAACCCGGCTTTCCGCTGGCGGATGGACCTCCCGCACCAGCAACCGACGGGCCCGGAGCGCCTTCGGGCGGTTCACCTTTCAACCGCGCTGCAATCCGCTGGGCAACCATGGGAGGGAGCTTACGGAGTTGTGTGTCTGCGTTGATCTTCAGAGTCACGGTTTTCTTGGTTGCCAAGTCCATCACGTTAATTGTGTTGCTGCCGGGATCGGTCGAATCGACCAGGCCCGCGATATTCTGAAACGTTCCCGAAACAATCTCTTCCGCAGCAAGCTCGCCGCCGTCGGCGCTTTTCGTTCCGCGCGCACGCAACTGGTCACCCGACTTGATTTCGTCGAGGGCTCCCGGCTTCGCGTCGTCGAACTTAACGGAGTCCGGCAAGTATCGGCGCACCACTGTGCTCTTGGATAGGTGAATCGTAACCGTCCTATTGGCCCCGACCATGGAGGCCGAAAGAGTAATGATTCCGTTGCCGGCGTCAACTGCAGTCACCAGTCCGCCTACACCGCGTTTCTGCCAATCTTCGCGGTCGCGCCCCTGTCTTGCCGCCACGTCTGTGGCCTTCATGACGATGACGGACAAAGCTACGACCAACTTGCCATCCTCCGAGAACTTGCCTCGAACCAGTATCCGGTCACCAATCTGCAACTCCGGCAACTGCATGGGAACGGCATCCTTTAAGTCCTTCTGTGCGGGAGCGATGCGTACGATGCGCGTAGAATCCTGGACGAGAACATCAACCGCTGACCCTGCATCCGTGGCGAGGCTGATGGAATTCCCTGAAATCGCTTTGATGGTTCCGACAGGTTTCGCCGTCGAGCCAGGCGTTGGCGACTGCTGAGCCCCGGGTGCTTGGCTCGCGAGCACGCTGCCCGGAACGACGAGGCTCAAAGCTGTGAGACCAATTGCCATGGAGCCTAATAGTATTAACGTCGTTGCTCGCATCGAACCCATGGCTTGTGCCCTTACCCTCTTCAAGTTCCGGCTCCTAATCCCGAACTGTGATTCAACGACCGCAAGATTCATTGTATGTGTCCCGCGAGCAGCCGACGAGCGGCTTAAGAAGACTTTGAGACAGACGAATTCGGATCTTTACGCTCGTGTGGGATTCAACAACAGAATATTCCACCACAATCAGCCGTGGCGACGACGTAAAGAATCGTCATACGACTGTAAAGTTCTGTGGCGCCCGCAAAGAAGTATTCTTGAAGCCAGTTCTATTCAAACTGCTTACGGAAATCTGCGAACTGCAGTTTCAGGTCGGCAACCTCTTTCCGCAGACCACCGATCTCAGCCTCAAGGTGTGTGATCCGATCGCCGTCGACCGAACCGGCGACCGCGGCTGCACTGGCTGGCTGCGCTTCCCATCCGTCTACGTCTCCTGACAGCAAATGCGCATAGCGCGCTTCCTTCGTGCCAGGCTGCCGGGGCAGCACTTTGACCAGGGGCGGCTCGCGCTGCATCAGGCGTTGCAATGTGGACTGTACCTGCGTCAAGTCTTCAAACGGATGCATGCGCTCGGTTCGGCCGCGCAGTTCGCCCGGCGTCTGCGGACCTCGCAGGAATAACACACACAAGATGGCGATCTCGCCACGGGTAAAGTTGAAGACTTCCTGCAGCCGATGCTCGTACTTGGTCACGCGGCTATCTGCGCCGCTGACGGGTCCTGCCAATCCTTTTTCGTGGAGAGCGTCGAGCGCCTGTCTCACGGCCTCTTCGTTCAGATTCATCACTGGATCGCGATTCGATTTCTGATTGCACGCATTGATGAGTGCATTCAACGAAAGCGGATAGTAGTCCGGAGTGGTGATTTCCTTTTCGACCAGCGCGCCCAGCACCCGGGCTTCAACGTCACTCAGCAGAATGTTCACGAACCGAAATCATACATCAAGGTAAGGCTAAGAGGCGTGCGGCAACGAGGGGTTGAGGACTCGGCGACCTGAGCGTCTGGCCGGCGTCTGGTGGATTACTGCACGATTCCGATCAATCGAAGTGTGCTGATCACGGTTACGACGACGAGACCCAATGAGACCAGCGCCCGCTCCGCGATGTCTTGTACTTTAGTTGCTTCTTTTCGTGACCATTCCGTCATATTTTCACCCTGATGAAATTCGTTTTGGCCCGAGCACTAGCGTCTGTTGACTCAGAGCAACTCACCCGCTTCCTACCTGTTGCTACCGATCAACCGATCGAACTGGCCACACTGGAGAAGACGGTATTCGAGTTGCTCCCGATTAACCGAATTGTGCCCATGACGATCACCAAAATGACCGCCAGCATCACCGCGTATTCGGCTATATCTTGGCCTTCTTCCTGCGACCAAAGTTTGCGAAGTAAACCAGTCATGATTTTGAGCCTCCAACCCTTCAGAACTTGTGGGTGACTGCTACTAGATTGCACCCTCCCCTGCGATCCAACAATGGCCCGTTACGGGGATGCGGCTCACGAGCGTAACCTGCCCCTGGTGACTCAAGTCATAGAAGGCATTGCGCGATGAGAGGGAAAAGTGACTAACGTGCCAGGCGATGGCACGCGGGGGCCATTCCCAGCTATTTTTGCGCCGCCTAACATTGCATTATCTGAGCGAGAGGTGTGTATGCTTTGGGGATCGATCCAAAACGAATTGCTTGTTACCCTGGCCCACTTCTACGAACAAGATCCCAACCACTTCCTGCGGTTGCCCAAGCAAACCGTGGACTCCTCTTCGGCCCGCGTCGCGCTTGCCGAGTTAAGGAATGAAGGCTACGTCGAAGAGCAAACACGGGGCGAAGTGCGACTCACGCCCATGGGCTATAAGGTCTACAAAAGCAAGCCGCTTCACGCCTAGAAGCCATCTTCATAAATGGACCGTTCGTCGCGATATCACAAATTGACCGTTGGCCAATACGCGCTATCGCCTGGTATCAACAACTGCCTCAGCATTCTGGAACTTTGTCGGCGTAAACTACTGGCGTGAAGCGTCTATTGGCGACAGCGGTTCTGCTACAGCTATCTCTAGTCGGAGCGTGTAACAAGCAAGAGGATGCCCTCACGGTAAGGGTCGCTTTACATCCACATGGGGCAGCATTTCAACCCGTAGTGCACAAGCTCGTGGAATTTGCTGTGACTGAACCGCGAACTTCGTCCGGTCGCAGAATCGCAGTTGTTGAAGCTTACCCTGCCGAAGACAGGTTCGTCGCATTGGTGGCACAGAACTCATCATTCGATATCATCATCTGGGATTCGCCGCAACAGCTAAACACCTCTAATCTGTTTCAACATGAATCGCCGAACGCTTTGAATGCGTGCGGAAAATTCGCGAACTGTCCCGCCCTTATCGCTCCTTGGGTGGCAACGGAAAAGCGAGAAGCCGTACAGCAGGTCTTTCAAGCCTTAACTAGTCCATGAGAGACAACATCCTGCCGGGCGATTCGAAAATCGCCATTTCCCCAGTGGCGTCTTAGGCGGACATTTATGCGATGCCTAGCGGTCTCTCAGCCGCTCCCCGAACCTAATCAACGTCTCGCCGATTGGGCGTGGCTTTTCAACGCATCGTCGATCGTCTGGATATCGACCAATCCAGAACACCCGTAAAGCACCGGCAAAATACGATCTGCCGGATAGGTCCGCCGCAACTGCGCCACCTTTTCCGTGCCTGAGCGGTATGCCGGGAGGTACATTCGTCCCAGCAGCGGATGCCGGCCCCAGGCACCGGACAGTTTGTCGGCGCGCTCTTCGCTGACCAGAAAATCGCGCCGCAAAATGACTGCAACTTCTTCGCGCTTCTTTCCCTCGCCCCAGGTCAGGTAGGACGATTGATTCTTGGCGTCGTCCTGTAACAGCGCGAGCAAGACGCCGATCTGCAAATCCTCATCTGGCAGTTGGTCGATCTCTGTGACGCCGTGCGCCATCAGGATCGCGTTGTTGGCGAGGCCTTCGAACAACGTCGCCGCGCGTGTGTTCATGGTGAGCACCGTGGTTTCAAAGCCCACTTCGCGACGGACGTAGAGGTTTTGCAGGTAAGCGAACGTGGTGACGTGTCCGGGGACGACTTCGTGGCTGACCAGTTGCTCGAATTCCGGCACGGAGATTTGCAGCGACGCATTGATCTCATAGGTGGCTTCGTATTTCGGGCTGCCGTCCGGCTTCCGCGCTCGCCCAAGGTAGTTCATCGAGCCCGAGAACCAGGCATCTTTGATAGGAAGAAATTCGATGTTCGCCCGAGGGACGCCAAAAAGTTCCTTCGGAAGATATGGCAGCAGATTAACAGCGCTAAGATGGTCGAAGTGCGCGATGACAGCAGCCCCTAAGGCACGAACAGAAGCCATTGGAACCACCCGATCGCGCCGCCACGCATCGACGGCACCCAGAATTCCACCGGAGCCTGAAGGCGAGTGACCAGCCTTCCCCAGCAGATCAGCGAGTCGAGCCCGCTTGGCTTCGGGCTTGGAGGGTTCCGGAGGCCTTCCGGTGGAAGCTTCTACGCAGCGAGCATAGGGCACGGCGGGGCCTTTGCCGAGGATCTCCATGGCGAGATCCCACATGACTTCCAATGACGTTGCCAATCCCGCGAGATATGCGCCACGCAGTCCGGCAAGCTTTCCAGCTTCGCTGCGGACGCCCGCGATCGCCTCGGGCAGATTGATCTGACGCAGGTAGTCTTCGACCGCTGGGCGGTCAAGTTTTTTGTCCGCGACCCCGCCGCTTTCGCGCACTCGCTTCGCTGCCGGGTTGGTATATGCGACGGGCAGCGGTTCATCGGAGAACCATGAGTCCGCGATGAACCTTCCCGTGCCCGAGGGACACATCACATCGCCGCCCCAAATTGTGTCAATTCCAAGAACAGCGTCCGCTACAAACTTTCCTGCTGGATCCATCACATCTCCTTTTCTTTTTTCAGCGAACCGAACCAGACATACACGCAGAGAGCAACAAAAGCCAATGCGGAAATGGACTGAGAGACCGGCATATTCTCATAGAAGGGCGTCTGAATCCACTCTTCCTTGAAGCTCGGCAGCACGCGCAGCGCCGCCCCAATCACTCCGCCGAGCGCGCCGCCAGCCATCAAGCCGCCGGCAATGATGATACCGCGCTCGCGAATGGTTTTGCCGTGCTGGCCACCGATCTTTTCCGCGCGCTTATTCACCAGGTGCGAGAGGAATCCGCCGGCCAGGATCGGCGTGGTCAGCTGCAGGGGCAAATAGATTCCCAGCGCGAAGACCATGGAAGAGAGTTTGAGCATCTCCAGCACCACGGTGATCATGGCGCCGATCCCGAACAACATATACGCGACCGGTTGGCCACTCATGAATCCCTCCACCACGGCTTTCAGCGCAGCGGCCTGAGGCGCCACCAGGACTTGCCGCGGGTTGCCGGGCACGGCCTCTCCAAACTGGAAGGCCTTGGCCAGCAGGATAATGGTTAAGCCTGCGGTGATTGCCGACGCCACCACGCCGATAAACTTCACCTTCTCCTGCGCCGAAGGCGTGGAGCCGAGCCAGTAGCCTGCTTTCAGGTCGGTAATGAACTGTCCCGAGGCACATAGCGCCACGCACACCATACCGGCCAGCGCCATCACGAAGAACATGCCGGTGGTTCCTGAGAGCCCGAACTTCAGCAGCACTACGGCCGAGACGATGACCGTGAGTAACGTCATGCCGCTGGCGGGATTGTTGGCCGTGGTGGCAATGGCATTGGCAGCCACCGTGGTGAAAAAGAAAGAGAAGAGCAACGTTAGCGCCAGTCCCAATCCGACCACGGTCCACGAAACATGAAGCTGTCCAAAGAAAACGGCGACTGCGATCGCGCCCAGCACAACACCGAGGAGGATAGTGATGATGGGGATGTCACGGTCGGTGCGTTCCATGTGCGGCGCTTCGCCGTGGCGGAAGGCGTGCAGCGCGATGCCAAACGATCCGGCAACCACGCGCAGGGACTTGAGGATGCCGACGAGTCCGGCCGTCGCGATCGCGCCCACACCGATGAAGCGCACATAATTGCGGTAAATGTCCGCAGCCGCCATGTGCGAAATGGGGATGGTAGCGGGATACACCGTGACGTCGCCCATGTGGCTCCCGATGAACCAGATCAGCGGAACCAGCACGAAGTTCACCAGAATGCCGCCGGAGCAAAAGATCATGGCAATGCGCAAGCCCATCACATAGCCCAGGCCGAGAATAAAGCTGACCGCATCGAAATTGAAGACCATGCGCCCGCGATCCGCCAGGTTCCGCACTACTGACACAAACTGAAAATTGAGGTACTCCTTCCAGACGTGGAACGTGGTGACAAAGAAGTCGTAAATCGCCGCGATCACGGTGGCCTGAAGCAGAAGCTTGGCTTGCGAGCCGCCCTTTTCACCGGTAACCAGGACTTCGGTGATGGCCGTGGCCTCCGGAAAGGGCAGCTTGCCGTGCATTTCCCGCACAAAGTAGCGCCGCAGAGGAATGAGAAAAAGGATGCCAAGGCAGCCGCCGGCGAGGCAGATGAAGATGGTCTGCACCGGATGCGGGTCGAGGTGCAGAATATAAAGCGCCGGCACGGTGAAAACAGCGCCGGCCACCACGCTGCCGGAAGCGCCGCCGATGCCGGTGACGATCATGTTCTCCAGGACGGTGGAGCGCCTCTGGTAGAGGCGCGCCAAGCCGATGGCGAGGATGGAGATGGGAATCGCCGCCTCCATTCCCTGCCCGACTTTGAGCGCGGAATAAGCCGATGCGACCGTGAATATCACACAGAACACGACGCCCCACACGATCGCTCGCGTCGTAGCCTCGGGCAGGTTCGCCTCGGGTGGTACGAGGGGTAAATAGGTTTCGCCGGACTTTAACTCCTGATACGCGTTTTCTGGAAGAACCTTGGTTGCGATTTCGGTCATCGTGTTGATCCCCTAGTCCGGCCCGCATCACACTCTGGCAATTTCAAACCGCCATTCTCTCGGCCTTGCGCATCATACTTGAACTGGCACCCGTCTTTAAACACTTACGCGCAACCTCGGAGTTCATCATTGCCAGGGAATAAAAATCAAGTACATAGATCACACTGGGCTGTAACCAGGCACCAGACCCGTCCACCTGGCATCGGGAAAAAGATTCCGCATCAACTCGCCAGTGTTGACATACCTGCTGGTCGGCCATAGCATTTCGTGCAAATGATCGGCCAAACCTTTTCACACTACCATGTGATCGAGAAGCTGGGCAGCGGCGGAATGGGAGTGGTTTACAAGGCCGAAGACACGCGCCTGCACCGCTTTGTCGCACTCAAATTCCTTCCCGACGAGGTCGCCCGAGACTCTCAGGCTCTGGCCCGGTTTCAACGTGAGGCGCAAGCTGCGTCCGCAGGCGCTCGCGATCTGCTGCAAACGAGGAGATCGAAACCCGCGATTATTCTGTCGCGCAGAGCGCGACAGTTCGCGCGACTCGCCCAGATTCCCTCGACTTCGCTCGGGACAGGCTCTTCGCTGCGCAAGGACGGCTTGCTCGGGATGACAAATCAAACTGCACCACTACTGAAACCCTGGGCTGATCTTATGGCAGGACCGACTTTGGCTGGCGCGTTCCAGCATTGCGTGCTCCAATCGCGCCATTCGGCCCCGCAATGCGGCGAACCACGTCACGGATTTCTTGTTCAGCCAGGATCTGAGTGGAACTCTTCGCCGCCTGCATCACGGCCTGAATAACCTCCGGAGTCCTGGGTAGCCGCCGTGCGGTCAGGTAGAACACAACGTTGGAAACTCCTGACATCGGCCCGATTTCAATTTCCTGCCTTCGCCCCAGCCAACCGGCAGGGACTCCTGAGTACACGCGGTCGGCGAGCCAACGGTCTCCTTTGGTTTGTGCTTTGATAACGGCGGCGGCATGGACGCCGGTGGCGGTGCGAAACGCATCCCGGCCCACGATGGGAGTGTTCACCGGCACTGGCACGCCCGTAGCCTGCGACACTAACTCCACATACTCCGGCAAGTGACTCAGGTCGCTGTTGCGCAGCCCAAGCAATTTCAGGTTGACCAGCAGTTGCTCAATGGGAGTATTGCCAACGCGTTCGCCGATCCCCAACGCCGTGCCGTGCACACGGCTCGCGCCCGCTTCAATTGCTGCCAGCGTGTTGCCCATGTCCAGCCCCCGATCGCGATGGCCATGCCAGTCGATCTCAACCTCTACCCCCAATTCCTTGATCACGGACTTGACCCACGAAACCAGATTCCAGACACCATCAGGAATTGCGGAACCACAGGTGTCACAAAGGCAGAGTCTCTTGGCTCCTGCCTCAATTGCGGCCGTAAACAGGATCTTGAGGTGATCGGGAGAGGAGCGTACGGTGTCTTCGGTGACATACATCACCTCCAGCCCTTCCCTGACAGCAAATCGGATGGCTTCGCGCGTGTGGCGCAAAATGTCTTCGAGAGACCATTCCTCGGCGTACTGCCGAATCGGGCTGCTGCCGATGAACACGCACGCAGCAATTGGGACGCCGGTCTCTTGGGCAATCTCTGCGATGGGCTGGATATCGACCATCATCGTGCGCGCGGCGCAATTGGGGCGGATCTGCATCCGTTCGCGGTCGATCTCGCGGCACAGCGCGGTGACCGCCTCCCGCTGTCGCGGCCCGGCACCCGGCAGACCGACATCAGCGGTTTCGATTCCCATGCCTTCCATGAGGTGGAGGAGCGCGATCTTGGTTTCCAACGACGGATCGTTGACCGACGGGCTCTGCAAGCCATCGCGCAGGGTTTCGTCATCGATCATCACATGGTTCGGCCACTGCGCTCGCCTCGGGCCTCTGGCAGCCCAGTCGAAGATCAGGTCGCTCTCTGGTACAGAGTTCATGGGCTTCCCGTGAGCAACATTGCTCCCAGCGATGCTAGCTGACGGCCTTTTGCACCTGACCGAATTCGCGGGCGCGACGAAGCAGTTCATCGGCTCCGGCTTCGTCGTTTTGCGCCCGACGGATCATCGCCAGGTGATATAAGCTGCTGACCTCTCCAATGCTTTCTTCGGTGCTGCGCTCGAATTCACGGGCTGCGGCTTCCGTGTCGCCTCGCCGTTCGTAGATCACGCCCAGATGGTAGTGCGCCATGAGGTATTCGGGCGTAAGAACCAGAGACTGTTCGAAGTGCTCCCGCGCCTCTTCCAGCAGGCCGGAGTGAAAAAGCGAAAGTGCCAGACGGTAGTGCGCGGCCTTGTAATCCGGGTCGATCTCCAGGCAGCGTAGAAAAGCTCGGCCCGCCTCCAGCATGTTGCCCCGGTGGTACCAGGCCACGCCGAGATCGTAGTGACCCAACACGAACGACGGTGCCGCGTGCAATGCCTTCTCATAATGCTGGATCGCCAGATCCAAGGTGCCTTGGTGAAAGTAAAAGGTACCCAGAAGATGATTGGCCAGCACGTGATTGGGTTCGGCCTGCAGCAGCCTCTGCAATTCGTAACGAGCTTCCTCGCTGCGGCCTTCGCGTTCGTGGACCAGAGCCAGCAACAGGCGCTGGTCGATGTGGGCGTCGCGCAGGAAGAGCCCGCACTCGGCGCAGAACTTATCTGTTTCGGCGGCGACCCGCCCGCACCTGGTGCATCGTTGATCTGACAGTTTCGCTTTTTCGGTCATAGATCTATCCTCCGGATGGCGGCAACATTTCAATAGGCTCCCAGATACTGTCCGCCATCCACCCGCAGTATCTGTCCCGTGATGTGACTCGCTCCCGGCCCGCACAG
This sequence comes from uncultured Acidobacteriota bacterium, assembly GCA_963770485.1. Lineage (GTDB taxonomy): Bacteria > Acidobacteriota > Terriglobia > Terriglobales > Acidobacteriaceae > CAVVEC01. The sequence continues at coordinate 758,957 of CAVYPX010000016.1, read as the reverse complement.
AAAGAGCACCGCCGCGGCAACGTCCGACGGTTCGAGTAACTGGCCGAGCGGGCTTTCGGCGACGGCATTCTCCCGAGCCTTGTCTGGTAAAGCATCTGTGAGCGGAGTGCGAACCCAGCCCGGCTCGACCACGTTCACCAGCACTCCAAAGCGGCCAGTCTCGCGCGCTACGCTCTTTGCCAGACCCAGAAGGCCGGCCTTGCTAGCCGCATACGCTGAAGTGCCAAATTTTCCACGCGATCCGTTGATCGAACCAATCAGCACGATTCGCCCGCCCCTTTGCCGCATCACGGGAATGGTGTGGCGCAGCAGCAGAAAAGCTCCGCGAAGATTGACGGTGTGAATGAGATCCCAATCTTCTACCGTGAGCTTCCAGATCACACCCTCGCGTGAGACTCCGGCGGCGTGGATCACCAGGTCAATGCGCTGATGTCCCCGAGCGACTTCGGCAATCGCTGCAGCGACCGACGCATCGTCGCAGAGGTTGCACTTGATCCAAGGTATTTCTTTGTTCGAAGGCGGGGAAACATCGAGGGATATGGCGTGTGCACCGGCGTCGTGAAGCGCTTGGATGATCGCGGTCCCGATGCCTCCGGACCCGCCCGTCACTACGGCGACATGGCCTTCATGAGCGCGTCCAAGGATGGCTTTGCTTTGCGTCACTTCCCTACTTTCATTTCCTGATAGACGTTTCCTGATCGACCCAGGGAGCAATTTCGCGAATCAGATCCTCATCCCACCTTGCACCTTCCGCCAAACGCTGCCGCAGCAGGATGAAGTTTGCCTCCCGTTCGTTTTTCGTGCCGTAATGGAAGGCGCGGAAGCCGGCGTTGGCCTCGGTCATCATGTTCAGCGCCAGCCATGCGCGGTTCGACTCGCGATTCCGGTCCCAGTGCTCGAGCTTGTGCTTGCGCAGGCTTTCAAGGGTCTTGGTCAAGCAGTCGGGCATGGTGTAGAGGATTCGCGTGCACAGCTTCTCTACCGCGTCGTCGAGAAGAGTGAGATCGGTCGTGGCCTTCGCGATCACGGCTTTTCCCTCCAGCTGCGCTCCGCCTGTCTTCCATTCGCCCAGCACGAGTCTCCCGTATTCGTCGAGCAGGCGATCAGTCACTACCAAAGGATTGGGAATCCACTTTCCGTCCAGTTTGAGCACCGGGACGATCTCCGTGAGACCGCCCAGCCAGTAGAAACGATGTGCGCTCCAAGGTTGACAAAGTGTGCCGCTATGCATCGCGCGTTCAATGCCTACGAAGAGCGGAAGAAAATCAGTGCTGCCCCCATCTGGCACGGAGCCGTGCTTCGGACCAGCCTGGCTGAAAATGGCAAGATCACTCGCTATCGAGAAATCGCACGCCATCCCAATCTCCTGGCCGCCGCCCACTCTCATTCCATTTACGCGGCACACCACCGGCTTGTCACACTGCAACACCGCCGTGACCATATCGTTGAAAAGGCGCATGTATTGCCGGTATTCCCCGGGAGCCCCGGCATAAACCTCCGCATACTCCCGCGTGCTGCCGCCAGCGCAGAATGCACGCATGCCCGCGCCGGTGAGAACGACCGTCACTGCCGCGCGGTCGTTGCTGGCCTCGCGCAGAGCAAGGATGATTTCCTTGATCATCGTAGTGGTGTAGGCGTTCAGTTCGTCGGGATTGTTCAGCGTGATCCAGACGTTGTGCAGTTCCTCGACCGGCTTGCCCGCCTGATCCCGGACCGGGCGGTGCTCTACGATGATTTCTTGCGGATTGAAGTTCTCGACCAGATTGTGGTTCTTCATGACTCTCCTCAGCTGTGCGGTGGTACCAGGATAGCCCGGCGGCGGATTGTGCGCTCATGTACTGCTTTCACCACTTCCGGAGCTTCATCCAGCGAGTGCTCTTCAACATAAGGTTCCAGAGCGACCTTGCCTTCTAACACCAAAGACAGCGCCGCCGGATACTGTTCTGCCGGGCATCCCCAATTGCCCCGGGCGGTCGCATCAAAGGCCATCAGGTTGGAAAGCCTGATCTCCACCGGCTTGGGCGTATAGCCAACCACGGCCAGATAGCCTCCATGATCGAGCAGCCCGAACGCAGTGGCTTGTCCCGCTGTAGTTCCGCTGGTTTCGAAAATCTTGAGGCCAATCCCGCCCCGCCCGCTCTGCTTCACAAATGCCCTCACCACCGATTTCAGGTCCTTCTCGCTCATGTGGCTGGCATCAAGCGTGAGAGAAGCTCCGTGCCTGGCGGCGAGCCCAAGCCGCTCGCGATCAATATCAATGGCCACCACTGCCGCTCCGAATGCAGCTGCGATCTGTACTCCAAATCCTCCGATGCCGCCCACGCCCGTGAATACGGCAATATCATTAGAGCTGAGTTGTGCCCGACGGATGGCCTCAAACGGAGTTGTCACCGCATCCGCAACAACAGAGAGCGTCGCCAGCGTAATCCCGTCTGGCAGCTTGTCCGGCACGGGGCAAAGCCCGCGGGCGGGGACCACCACGTGTGTGGCAAAACCACCATCGCCGTCGTTGCCGGGCATGAATTGTTTTCGACAGATCGTTGCGCGTCCCGCTTTGCAGGCCGCGCACTCGCCACACGGAATCACCGCGGGGACGATCACGGTCTGCCCCAGCCACTGGACGACACGCTCCCCCGCCGCGACCACCCGACCGGTGATTTCGTGTCCGAGCACCAGCGGAAGAGGATGCCGCGTGGGTACGCCGTCGAATGCGTAGCCGATGTCGGTGTGACATACACCGCATCCCGCCACCTTGACCACGACCTGATCCGGCCCTGGCTCCAGCGCAGGAAGTTCCTGCCGCAGGAGACGTTGCCCAACCCCCGTCAGGCGAAATCCGTAGGCTCCGTGGATCACGCCGGAGGATTTTTCATCGCTGCGGGTAACCGTCGTATCAATTACAGAAGACATAAGGCCTCATGAAACCTCTTGTATGCTGGCCGAGTTTTCTTTCAAAGCCAGCCGCTTGTGTCCCAGCAGGGCTGCTCCCAGCGCGCACACGTAGTCGCAATCAGGCGGGACATTGACCTTGGCGCCCAGCTTTTCTTGCAGCGCTTTCACAATCCCGGCTTGCAGCGCCACTCCGCCGATGAAGGTCACCTCGCCTTCCATGCCGACGCGCTTGAGCATGGCAAGTGCACGATCAGCCAGCGAATCATGAATCCCGCGTAGAATGTTCTCGACGCTCACACCTGCGCTCACGTGATTGATGATTTCGCTCTCCGCCAGCACCGCGCACACGCTGCTGATGGGCTGAGGATTGGTGGCCTGCAGAGACAGCGTTCCGACATCTTCAATCGAAATCTCCAGATACTTGGCGGCGCGCGCAATGAACATTCCAGAACCTGCCGCGCACTTGTCGTTGGTCTTAAAGGTGCGCACCTTGCCCGATTCGCTCATGGTCATCGCCCGCGTCGACTGGCCACCGATGTCCAACACGCAACGCGAACCGGGAAAGAGATAGTGGGCGCCACGTGCCCCGCTGGTGATCTCCGTGACTTGAATATCGCGAAACCCCACACCGTACCGGCCAAACCCCGTGGTGGCCACGTAGTCAACTTGCGATCTGCCAAGACCTGCATTCTCCAGGGCTGACTGTAGCGCGCTTTGTGCAGCTTCTTCCATGTTGATGCCGCTCTTCGCCCTCCCCTTACCGAGAATGGAAGAGGTGGGAGAGCCGTTCTGCGCCACCAGCACCGCTTTGGTAAAGCCGCTTCCGCAATCAATGCCCGCTACCACTCGCATGTTCGGGCCTCCACATTGAAGATTCAAAACTCTGGTCCATCTTTTCGAGCGCGAACACCGCCGCGCCGATTGCTCCCATAAAGTGCGCGTCGGGGCTGACCTGCATCTTCGATCCCAGGACTTCTTCCAGCGCCCGCACCATGCCGACATTGCGCGCCACGCCGCCAGTCATGGTGACGTCCGGCTCGATTGGGACGCGACGCGCCAGCGACAGCGTTCTTTTGGCAATCGCCAGATGCACGCCTCCCAGGATGTCTTCCGCCTTCTTCCCCTGCGCGAGGTAAGAAAGAATATCGGACTCGACAAACACGGTACATACTGTCGCGATTTTTATGGCGCGCGTCGCCCGCAATGATAGAGGTCCTACTTCCTCCAGTCCGATTCCCATCACATCGGCCGCGTTGGCCAGAAAGCGTCCCGTGCCGGCAGCACACTTGTCGTTCATGACGAAGTCGAGGACTTGGCCGTCGCTGCCCACACTGATGGCCTTGGCATCCTGGCCTCCCATGTCGATCACTGTCCGCGTGCTGGGACAAACGAAGTGCGCCCCGCGTGCATGGCAACTGATCTCAGTTAACTGCGCATTGCCGAACGAAATGTTGTAGCGTCCGTAACCCGTGCCCACCACGAACCCCACTTCAGTCGGTGGAATCTCGGCGTTGCGGCAGGCCGTCAGAAACGCATTCTCCGCTGCTTTCCTGACGTTCGCTCCGGTGTCGACCAGTGCCCGGGCTAGAATGCTCCGGCCTCCATTTTCAGCCATGACCACTGCCTTGGTCTGGGTGGACCCGACATCAACTCCGGCGGCAACTCTCATGGATAACTCCCCGATTGGCTAAACCGCGCCTGCAGTCAGCTTGGAATGTTCCAGCGCCTCAAAAAACGCATCGATCCGATTCCTGGTCTGTGCCTCGGCGAAGTAGCGCGGGTCTTCCAAATCCGATTCAATGTAAAGCGTCGGAATTCCCAGCTTCTTGGTCACGTAATCACGCATGTCGCCCTGTCCGGCCGAGAACAGACGGCAACTTTTCACAAAATGAATAATGAGCCCGTCCGCGTTCCACTCTTCGAGGTATCGGCGGATCTGCTCATAGCGTTGCAGGTAATTCCGGTTGGTCACGTTCTGCGCCAGCATGTGCAGCGCGACGGACTCGAAGGGATGCGCTGGATCGTGACGCGCCCCAAACTCCCACAGTCCGCCCACGGTTGAATAAGTGGAAGCGACTGTGCACGCCTTCCATTTGGCAAACATGTCGCGAAAGGTGCGGAAATAGGGATACGGCGGAGGCCCTTCGATCACCAGGCGAAACTTCTCCTGCTCATACACGCCCTGGCCGGCGGCAACCCTTGCCTGCATCTCTTCCAGCGCGGCGCGAAAGAACTCCACACCTTCCGGCGTTCCCCGGTACACGTATAGAGGTCCCATCAGCGTGATCGCATCGAAGTAGGCGTCGAACGGCGAAGGAGAACGGCGGGCCAGATGCTTGATCTGCGACCACAGATCTTCCACTTGCGCCGAACAACGCACGGCTTCGACAAAGCGGTCATAGTCGAACTTCCTGCCCGTGATGCCCTCCAGCAGCGTGACCAACTCCTTCAGTTGTCGAACCACGTAGTCGATGTCGGCCGGACTCGGCTCGTCTTCACGCAGGAAGGGAACATCCAGCACGTAGAGCTTGGAGCCAGTCAGGACGGCAGTGTGCTCGAACCACTTCACGTAGGTGTTGCAGCCCACGAAATTGCATAGCACCAGATCCGGCTTGGGCAGCTTCCCGCCGGTAGGCGTGATGCCTTTTATGTAGCAACCAATGTCGGCCTTGACATAAGCGCAATTGTCGGGAGCGTAGCCAAGTTCTTCCGCCGCCAAAATCGGCTCCAGCGACTGATGACGAATCGCCAGTTGCAGTGCGTTCACTTCGGGATAGATCGGAACAGCGCCGAACGCCTCCAGCAACTCCACGCAGTTCCCTGAAATCATCAGCGAGGCCGTGGGTGGCGTGCCGGTCTCGGCAGCCTCATTCAAGCGCTCGTACCACTTCAGCATCAGTTCTTTTTGGCGCTGATGAATGCTGCCGCGGTACTCGGTGTGTTTTGCTTCACCCATTCGTCACCATCCTCTTTTGCGGTTCCCCTCAACCGAGGCACACTGCGTTTAGTCAAAGACCAGCGACTCCACGAAGGTTTCTACTTCGGTGCGTACGCGATCAAATGTGAACTGCTTTTCCTCGAATTCCAGAAGGAGATGCGGGACGCTGAGTTCCTCGAGCTTTTTCTTGAATAGCACGTAGTCGAAGTAGGCCGGCTCGCAGAACTTGGCGATCAGGAAAAGAACGGCGTCGGCCCTTGAGCGTTTCACCTTGTCCGCCAGGCCGTCCCAGCGGGGCGCACGAAAATCGTGGCGCACCGAAGAATAAACGGCGCCATTGACATAGCTCTCCGCTAGCGCATGTACAGGATCTCCTGTCACCCCGACATCTTCCACAAACCAGCTCTGCCCGATGACAAAATCGTCATCCACCAAATAGCAACCTGCGTCTTCCACCAGCTTGATCAGATCGAGGGGAGGCTGTTCGCAGAACGCCCCTTCCACCGCCACTCGGATCGAATCTCTCGGTTTGCCCGACCGCTGTGAGAGTTGCTCCAGCGATTCTTCCAGAAGTAAGTTGTGCTCCTCCACGGGCATGAAGTTTCCGGCTCGAACCAGCACGTACGACTCCCACGCTCGCAGCAAATGCGATTTCTGAGCGCGGAAGGCGTAGAGGTTGCGGATGAGCTGACGGTTATGGTTGTACAGAGAGATGGCGTGTTGTAGAGCCACCTCGGTGATCGGCTTGCCGCCGATGCGCTCCAGTTCCCGGATGAGCCGGCCATATTCGCAAGTCAGGAAATCAACGCACGCCGGGGAACTCGGGTTGTGCGGCAGGTGGAGGAAGTCCACATACAGATCAGGAAAGTTCCGCTTCATCACGAAGCACAGGTTGCGCGCGGAATCGCAGATGGAACTGAACAGGATGCCATCGAACGCCTTGAGATGATCCCGCATCCCCATCTCGAGCGTGGTCTTCACGATGGAGCAAATGAAAGAGCCGAAGCGGGCGTCGGCGTGTTGGATGTCGAGGCGATCGCCGCCTCCGTTCAACCCGACCGGCAGCATACCCGCGGCATGAATGATTTCCACCGGCGCGTAGACGGGGAAGTAGCCAATCACCCGGGCCCCGGGGTGCTGATCTTTCCAGCGGTGGACGCGCTCGAAACTGAGGTCCGTGATCAGATCCTGGCATTGTTCGAACGTTCGTTCGACTGTCGGCATGGGACAAATGATAGCCTTCGGCTCGCTATCGGGCTGTGACGCGGGTCACTAGTCCCTGTGACGGGGTCTCGGCGAAGAGAGGGGGCGTCGTTGTCGCAGGCCGAATTGCGCCGGGCTGGGACCTCCGGTGCGACTCGTGGAAGTGGGATGATTCAGGAACGAGATCGGCGGCGCGAGTGATGAGGAAACCCGCGCCCCGCCTTGATGTTGGGAGTTTCGCGAACGAATTACCGGCTCGGTGGCACCTTTTCATCGGATACCCCGGGGCGCACTCGAGCCCTTTCAGCAGATCTACGCTTGAGATTCCTGAAGATCGAGTCGCAGTTGGCGAAGCTTGGTCGCCCTCTCCGGGTCCATTCCAGGCCGCAGATCGGTTTCCTCCAGGAAATAGCGCCAACCCGCCCTTCGTTCTTCCGGGCTCTGGCACCAATCGAAATCATTGAGAGTTCTTTGTGCGGTCTCAATTCCCTTGATGACGGCCACAACTCCGGCCGACTGGTAGGTTCGCTCGTTAAATCGAATGACCGCGAATGAAGAGTCAGATTTGTCTGTCATATCGCACCCCACGGCGTGTTGTTCAGACGGCAAAGATCGGGCTTGCGAGGACGCCCCGGAATTCTGGAATCGCGCGGCGTCGAACCATCTTCCCCAAAACTGTTCGCCGTTAACGTACATTCCCCACGGGACTTGGTAAATGGCCTTTTGGTGTTAATTACAGGCACGGATGGGCTACCAGCCCGCGATACACGCGCGACTCGTATCAAGGAACGTGCCGTAAGGGCTCCCTAAGAGAATGGCCTTCAGGCGCTGATTCTGAAACCGGGATTTCACTACGCGGCTATGAGCGAGTCCACACGCTTAAATAAGGAATGCCAAAACGAATCCGTCGGAGCGAATTTCCTCTGCTAAGAATTCACAGAGCTCGGTTGAGAAAGGTGAGGGAAGGCAGAAGAGAGAGCAAGAAAAATGGAAAAGGCCGTGACATTGGTTATGCTCTAGCCGCCAGCTCCTGCGAGGGAGCCAACAGCGTGGACGCATGCACCATCACGGCCCTTGATGCGATCACCGCTTTCGCGATTCCAAACCCCAGCTGTTCCTCGCAGAGCAGTTGGTTTTTTCGGGTTTGGTTGCCGTTCAGGTTGCCCCGTCCGGCTGATCACCCGGCTTACTTCGGACTGGCTAAAGTTTAATTTGAGCCAACCCTTTCAACCGTCGACGCGCGAACCTTAAATGCTTCATCGGTAATTGTCAATGCCGCTTTTCGGTGCAAACTGGAAAATTTTGTGGGCCCACTGGGACTGCTGCAATCCGTTGAACACTTGGCGCTTACTGACAATGAAAAAGTCAAGTCCTACTTTTCCACAACATCTTGCACAGTGGCGCAAATCACAATCTGATTGCGCAAGGGAACCATGCCAGCATCTTGACGTGCGAGGCCCTGTTGCCGCATGGTGTTGACAGCGCTGCATGTCAAATCTCGTAGCCTACGTGGACGGCGGCTCCCTGGGAAATCCGGGGCCCTCGGGCATTGGGATTGTGATCGAAGGCGCCGAGGGTGGCAGGATCAGAATCGCCAAGCGCATCGGCTGTCAGGATAACAACGTGGCGGAGTACGTTGCCTTGCTGGAGGCTCTGCAGTGCGCTCTAGGCTTAAGAGCCCGAGCGCTCCACGTCTATTCGGATTCGGAAGTCGTGGTGAAGCAGATGCGCGGCGAGTACCGATGCCGCAGCGCCCGTCTCTATTCCCTTCATTGGATCTGTCGCAAGCTGGCGCATTCCTTCGATTTTTCCATTTCTCATGTCCGCCGCGAGCACAACACGGAAGCCAACCATCTGGCTAACTCCGTCGTTCGGACTACGAAAACGTAACCCCGCATTCTTGCCGCATCCGAGCTGTCTCGCCCGCTGCACCGTGAGTGATACTTGTCCCGCGCCCGCAGAATCGATGGTTTCCCCGCGGGCCAAAAGCAAATCGCCCTACGCTGCCTGGCGGCAAACGTAGGGCGACTTGGTGTCTACTTCTAAACCGAGGTGCTAGGCACGTCCCATCAGTGGGAGCCTGCCTTGGCGGCCATCGTACCGGAGCCGGACATGGTCGCGAAATCGCTCAGTTGATGAAAGTAGGTTGTGTATGAGTGGTAAACCAGCAGCATCGCCGGCAGGATGAACAGCGGCACCTGCCAGCCAACCGCGTGGTTCGCCAGTTTCACCAGGCCCGCGATCCCCGCAGCCAGCAAGTAGTACGGGAATGTGAGCCGCAGGATTTGCATCCAGATGCGCGCCGCTTGGCCCTTTTCGGTGACGGCAATGATCGCCGCCACGGGCATGGTGTTCGCAATCAACACCGTGAGCGCACCCAGAACAATTGCCAGGACAGCATTCTGTGCCTCGGTTCGCATGGCCCACCACGTCAACTGGGCTGCAATGGTCAGCACCGCAACATTGAAGACCACGTGAACCATGTTCCGCTTCTTGCTTTCCGGCCAGAAGCACTGCACGAAGGTGGAGGCGGCTGCGACGATCAATGCTTCCACCAGGCTAAGCTCGATCAGAGCCACCAGGATGAAGGGCAGGTTCACGGCCATCGAACCCGTCATCTTCGGCAACGAAACTCTGAAGCGAGCCGCTATCATGGCCACCAGAAGGTAGGCCGCGAAGCGGGTGTAGTCGTGCACTTGACCCCAGTCTGACAGCGCCTTCCCGAGGACTGCGAGGCTGCTGAGTACGACGACGGCGATTAGAAGCTTGGCTTTAATGGATAGAGTTGTCATGTTAGTTCTCTCCATCCTGGCCATCGCTGAAGGCCGAAGTTGTAGTCGAGCTGCCCCAGATGACGCTGCTGCCCCAGACTACGCTGAAGCCTGAGTCAACTGTGTTGCCCCAAACCACCGAGTTCCCCCAGACCACCGAGTTTGCCAGCAATGTGGAGTTGCCCCAAACCACCGAGGTGCCCCAGAGCACCGAGTTACCCCAAACCACCGAGGTGCCATAGAGCACAGACGAGGTTCCGAGCGTCGTGTTGACGATTGAAACCGTTCCGTTGGCCGCGTTGAATACGGCCGTGGGAGACAGCGCTAATCCGTTGGCCACGTCGGTGCTGCCCAATGCGGCATCGACGTCGAGGTAGCCAGAACCATAGGTAAACAGGTCATATTCGTTGTCGTAGCGGTTGTTGACGACATCATAGGAAGAGCTGAACTGCGAGAACGCCTTCCATGCTGTCTTCAGTAAGCGAGCTTTCACCGTATCCGGCGTAAGCGTCGGATCCTTTTGCAGCATCAGCGCGACCGAGCCGCTTACCACCGGCGTCGACATGCTGGTGCCACTCAAGCGGAAATAGCTCGTGGGGCAGGTTCCCGTGCAGAGAGAGGCATTGTCGGGCGACTGCTCGAGAGTGGGATCGTCTACATCAAGGGTGCTGCCCTTGTCGATCAATGAGATGATGCGATTGCCGGGAGCCACAATATCCGGCTTGACAATGTGATCAATCAGCGTTGGACCCTTCGAGCTATAGCTGGCGATCGTGTCATCCACTCGGATGGAACTTCCCAACCGGGTGGCGCCCACCGTGATCACTGCCGGATCGTTGCCCGGCACGCCGATGGTGGCGAAGCCATGAGTTCCGTAGCTGTTGTCGCGCCCGTCGTTACCTGCGGCCACTACCACCACGATTCCCGCCTTCCAAGCTTGTTCGACTGCCTGGCAGAGCGGATCGAGCGTATAGCTTTCGAACACGGGGCGCCCGAGCGAGAGGTTGATCACACGGATGTTGTATTGACTCTGCAGCGCGATGGCTCGCTGAATGGCCGCGATCACCTGGCTGTCAGTGCCCGATCCGGTTTTATCGAGAACGCGCAAGTTGATGATGTTAGCGCCAGAAGCCATACCGGCATACTTGGTCGAGTACCCGGTACCCGCTCCCGATGCCGACCCGTTTCCGGCAATGATGCCCGCTACGTGAGTGCCGTGCCCGTAGCCATCCAGCGTCGAAGTGTCACCGGCAACGAAGCTCTGGCTGTACACGATCCGGTTTCCAGATGCGGTGTGGAAGTCTTTATGGTCAGAGACGCCACTGTCAATCACCGCTACCCCGATCCCAGTGCCGTCAACGTTGTAGGCCGCAACCGCAACATCGGCCTGCACCGCGCTTTCGTAGCTCGGCGTGCTGCTGAGCTTCACCGTGCGGTCGGGGCTGACATAAACGATATCCGGATCTTTTTCCAGCTTGGCGATGGCAGAGGCTGGAAGCCGGAACGCTGCCGCGTGGATGCTGTGCAGCTTGGTCTTTACGAATGCACCACGCGACGCCATCCTGCTGTAATGCTCGGCGCGCGGTGTCACGTTAAATTGAACGATCACGTCCATCAGCTGATTCGGGTTGCTGAACTTCAAATCCTTGGCCAGCTTGACGTGCGCTGGCTTCATGGGTCCGTCGCTCGCAATCCGGGGCGCCGCTAAGCTCGGGATGACGCTTGCTGCAAACAGAATCAGCAGCAAGGAAATCCGCCACCGCATTCGGTGGGTTCGTGCGGTTCCCGCTCCGTCTTTGAGTTTTGCTTTCATGGTTGTCCCTTGGTTGCCTTTCATGAGCCCCATACTGCTGAGGCCAATAGCGAAACAGCCTTAGCTACACTGTGAGGGGGAATCATTCGGCTAACTTCGAATACCGTGCCAGCGACCAGGGCAAATAAGAGGCTTCGCCGCAGAATCGCATTTACAGATTTCCAAGACATAGCCTTCTCTCCTTCAGAGCTATTGGCTGCAAGGCGACCTCCAAATCCATGATCCGTTCAACCTATTGATAACGCCAGACTTAATAGGACTCTCGCCGGTACGTCGGACGGGACAGATTGTCCCGAAAAACTAGTGTTTGGAGGGTATGCGCCTAGCGCACAACCACTTAGATTGGGGCCTTTAAATGTAGACAGATTGTCCCGCCCCTCCAGCGCTCCGAGGGAAACGCGGTTCAGACGGAGCGAGAGAGAACGCGCGAAGCAAGATCAAATGACTTGGCCGGCTGCGCAATACATATAAGAGGCGAATCGCTGAGCATTGTCGGGACCTCTGCCGGCAGCTCATCATTTGGTCAGTTTGGGTGTCGGACCGCGATTCCCAGAAGTTGCGCAGCTTGTTTGTTCCGAGTGGTTACCCTTGTGCCTCACACATCGGAGCTATTCCCAACTCCTAGTTGTCGGTGCACACTGGGCTTGAGCAACCAATGCAATCAACCAGCGTAGAGATCAACCGGCGTGGGCAGGATCGTATCAAGGCGGTGTTGCCTGTCCGAGTATGGGGCACTGATGCCTCCGGCAATTCCTTTCAGCAAACGGCGCACACTCTCGACATCACGCCGACCGGCGCCCGGCTCGGTTCGATCCATCATGAACTGAAGGCACAAGACAGGTTGACCGTCCAGTATCGGCAGCACAAGGCGGAATTCCGGATCGTGTGGACGAAATTGCTGGAAGGCGCCCGTGAATATCAAGTCGGTCTGCAGGCTGCCACGAAAGAAAAGGTCTGGGGCTGAATCCCTGATCGAGAACCTCGGCCGGCCTACCACAATCCCAGAAGCAAGCTGATTCCTTCGGCCTGGACCAAAGATTCTGCAGACAAAGCGCTAGCCGTCAAAACGTCTCCAAGGCTCCGACAGGCACAAAAGCACCCCGGTCCCGCTCCGTTTCTGGCGAAACGGAACGGGCCCGAGAAACAAAACTATGGTGTGACCTCAAACACGCTACCGCCGTTTTTCATACCGCCGTACAAGGTCGTACCATAGAGATTCCCTTTGCTGTCGAGAATGACTCCAGCGCGGGGATAGAGTCCGTCGCCGCCGCTGTTCTTGAAAGAATACAGCACACTCTCCTTGTACTTGCCCTTGGTAAGCGTCAGTTTGAAAACCGTGCCTACGCTACTCGTTCCGCCCTGGTAAGTCGTGCCATAGACATTATTTTTCGCGTCGAGGGCGACGGCACTGTAGAGGTAAGCCCCGTCGGTGCCGCCTGTGAAGCCGTGGAGAACACTTTCACTCCATTTCTTGCTCTTATTCAGCCGGTAAGCGATCCCAGCGTTGCTGGCACCACCCTGGTAGGTTGTGCCGTAGAGATTGCCAGCCGCATCCGCGGCCACGCCGGCATACGGGTAGGTCCCTGCATTGCCTCCGCTGAAACTGAAAATTGGCTTCTCCACCAAGACGCCTCTCGCAAGAAACAGCTCGTACACCGTACCCACGTTGTAAGTTCCGCCGCCGGACAGGGTGGTGCCGTAGAAATAGCCTCCTTTGCCAGCGATCAGCGCACCGTACTGGGGATAAGCGCCGTCGGTGCCTGCGAGAAAGCTATAAGAGGTCGCCACCGTCCACTTGCCACTCTTAGACGACTTCAACTCGAAAGCAGTGCCATAGCCTTTTCCGCCAGCGTAGGTGGTTCCGTAGAGATTGCCCTTGGCGTCGAAGACCAATCCGGCTAGAGGATAGGCCCCATCGCCATTGGTACCGGTGAAACTATGGAGCACGCTTTCCTTCCAACTGCTGCCGGAATGTTTCAGCTCAAAGACCGTGCCGTAATTGCTGACGCCGCCGTAGTACGTCGTGCCATAAAGATTACCTGCTTTGTCGAAGACCAAGGAGCCATAGGGGGCCTGCCCGTCCGGCTTGCCGGTAAAACTGTAAAGCACCGTTTCGGTCCAACCGCTGCCGGAAGGCGACAACTCGAAAACGGCGCCGTAGTAGGCGTTAGCGCCGCCGTAGTAGGTGGTGCCATAGAGATTACCCGATTTGTCAGAAATCAGGCTGGCGTAGGGGTAATAGCCGTCGCCACTCTGGGTGAGAAAGCTGTAGAGCACACTCTCCGAAGTGGCGGCCCAGGCACCGGTCGCCAAGATTAGAGTCACTGCAACAATCGTGAGCGCTTTGACGCGCATACATTTCCCTCCTGAAATTTGATCACCAACGCATAGGGATTCGAACACTTAGGTGGGCTTTGTGAGCCGACCCCACACCGAGCAACCCACCCGCCATTGGGGGATCGAAACGCCCACCAATACAGGTGGGAAAAGGCGGGTCGATTCAATGGCGCCCCGCGATTATATACGAGATGTCAAGCCCTTTTTGTCACAGGCGAGGCGACGGTCATCTCGACTGCTCAATTGTTATGTTATTGACGTGCCCGGCCTTCGCCACGCACTGCAGAAGAGGACTCGACGGCGACTAGATCTTCGTATCCCGTCCCGCCCAATACGGTTCCCGGAGCAGACGCTTGAGCGTTTTTCCTGCGGTACTGCGCGGAAAATCTTCCAGAATTACCACCGCGTGGACGCGCTGATGTTTGGCATCCACGCGCTCATTGATCCAGTCACGCAACTGTTCCGGAGTGACTGTGCCGGGATGACGCAGAATGACCGCGGCCAGCGGGCTCTCCCCCCATTTCTCGCTGGGGACGCCGAACACCGCAGTCTCGCGTACTGCCGGATGTTGCACAATGATCTCTTCAATATCCTTGGGGAACACGTTCGTGCCGCCGGAGATGATCATGTCCTTCATGCGGTCTACTAGAAACAGGAAACCATCCCGGTCGACGTAACCGAGATCGCCAGTATGCAGCCAGCCGTCAACGATGGCCTCAGCCGTCAGGTCGGGCCGCTTGTAATAGCCCGGCATGAGGATGGGACCGCGCCCGACAATCTCTCCGACCTCTCCCACCGCCGCCTCTTCCCCGTCGGCGTTCACGATCCGCATCTCAAAAAACGGTAGCGGCGTTCCCACCGAGTTCGGCTTCGCCAGGTAGTCGTTCTTGTCGAGCACAGTTACGAAGCCTTCGGTCAAGCCGTAGAGCTCATAGAAACGACCCGGCAATCTCCGGTTCAGTTCCTCTTTGTGTTCGCGGTGGAGGGGCGCACCGACACTACCGATCATTTCCAGGGATTGCAGGGCTTCCGATGAAAACTGTGGCGAGTGCAAAACGGCGATGATCTGCGACGGCACCATCATCACGTGGGTGACACGTTCCCGTTCAACCGTTTCGATAAAACTCCTGGGATCGAATTGCCGATGGAGGATATAGGCCGCACCCAGATACATGGCGGGCATCAGGGTCACGAAGGCCCCGTTGAACACAATGGACCCAGCGTGCAGCACGATGCTTTCCGGCCGCATGCGGAAAGTCGAAGCGAAGAGCATACCGTACATGGCGCGAATGAAGTGCGTATGCACGATTCCCTTCGGCGCTCCTGTGGTGCCGCTGCTGTAGATAATATTGTAGGGATCGTTGCCGGCGATTGCGATCTCCGGTGGCTCTTCGTCGCTGGCGGCCGCCGTAAGTGCCGCGTAATTCCGGTAGCCGGGAATGGTCGTTTCTTCCGTGAGAATATAGCCATCCGCAGCTATGCCTCGCAGGTCGGGTTTGATCGCGTCCAGCACCTCAACAAAACCAGAGCTTGCGATCACTGTTGTGGCTTCGGAATCCGCGACCAAGTTTGAAAGTGCTCTTCCCCGCAGCAGAGGGCTCAGCGGTACGACCACGGCGCTGATTTTGGCGACGGCCCAGTAGACTTCAAGCAATTCCAGGCAGTTCGGCAAAACCGTGGCGATCTTGTCTCCCTTGCCAACACCCAGGTTCAAAAGCGCATTTGCCAGACGGTTGACGCGCCGGTTGAGATCGAGAAAGTTCAGGCGGTACGGTTCGAACACCACCGCGGCGTGGTCGGGACGATAGCGGGAATTCCGGGTTAACAGGGATCCCAGGTTCATGTCGCCTTCACCGGTCTGGAACGCGGCGCCGCGACCGACACGGAGTTGCGGGCATCTGCCGGAGCCAGACTCGTCTCGCGGAAAAATCTCCACATCTCCTCGCTCGTGTCAGGACCCTTCGCATCCCCATGACGGACTCCCGCCGGGGCGCCTGACCAGGCATGACCCATGCCGTGAATAATCCACTTCTCCATAAGCAGACCGACGCCGTCTCTGTAACGGTGCTTGGTGAAGCTGCGCCCGCCCGGCATCTGTTCTTCAGAGGCTGCTTCCGCCAGCTTGCCCAGACCATTTGCACGCTGGCCTTCCGCGAGGCACTGGTTTGTCTTCGTCCATTGGGCGATTAACAGATCGGCGTTTACAGGGTGGAGGTGACCGTCCTCACTTCCCTGAAAGACAATCACGGGAATCCGGAGGCGGGGTTTCTTTTTCAGGCCCGCAGCCATCGCTTGAAACGCAAGAAGCCCCTGGCGGTTCGGGTCAGGCCCACCGTGTCTCATCAAAGCCAGACCGGAGCTTCGGCTGGTCGCACCTTTGAACTCCACCCCGGCGCTCACTCCCAGGGCCATGAACAGGTCAGGGTAAGTGGCAGCGAGCACCACCGCCATGGCTCCGCCTGCCGAAACGCCGACCACGTAAACACGCTGCGAGTCGATATTGTGGGATGATTGGATCTGGGCGACGATGTCGGCGAGAATCGCGGGCTCTCCCGCATCGCGCACTTGATGTTTTGGGTCAAACCAGTTCCAGCATTTAAGGAAATTGGCCCGGCGCGCCTGTTCCGGATAGACCACAAGAAAGCTGTCCCGGTCCGCGATCCTATTCATTCCCGAAAGCGCTGCAAAATCCTCCGCGGTTTGCGTGCAGCCGTGCAACATCATTACCAATGCGGACGGTTTATGATTGCCGCAAGTGGGCGGAATCCACAGCTTGTAGTGGCGGGAGCTAAACGAATTCTGCGCGATCCCTGTTATCCACGTGCCCATTGGACTGTCTTGAGTGGTAGGTCTCTTATCCTGCATAAAACCAGGCACAGAAGAATTCACCTCCGACCCGAGCTGCTGGTGGATGCAGCTGATTTGATTTCGCAGCGCCGGGCGAAGTCGTCGATCAGATCCGCGGTTCTGGAGGCCCCGCGACCCAGCACGATGGTGTAGTGAGTCGTGCCTGAAATCGTCTGCTCCTCCATGCCTGGCAAGAAGGCGCGCATCTGATCCACCAGCGGGTCGGGAAAAAGTGGGGGATGGCCCGGCGCAAAACCGCTCTCTGCACGGAGCATCAACACCGGAACCCGGATTGCCTGCAGCCGGCTCGTAATAGCGTCGCGCTCGAAACCCTCCGCCAAGTCCGCGCGCACCGCCTCCTCCGACGCCTTGGGCCGCAGTTGTGGCGGCTCTCCGCCAACCTCATAGTCCAGAAATGCCTCCATCCAAGGTCCCCAATCCTCCGCCGGAAAGTGCGGCTGGCTGCGCCAGAAAGCACGGTAGGCTTCCCGCGAGGGATAAGTTTGGCGCAGCTGCATGATTCGAAGGCTAAGCAGTGAATCGAGCGCTTGCTGAGAATTCGGTCCGCCCGTAATTGCGGGAACATGGCCGCCATCGATCAGGATGAGACCGGCTACGAGTTCCGGCTCCTGAGCGGCGAGAGCGGTCGCGACGAAGGCGCCCATCGAGTGTCCAACAATGACGCTGGCACCGAAGCCCATCGCGCCCATAGCCGCGGCCACGTCGCGGGCATGTTGCGCCATTCCGTAAGGGCCATTCGGTTTGTCGGAATCTCCCCGGCCTCTCAGGTCCAGCGCGAAGAGTGGGCGTCTCGCGCTTAATCGTTCGGCGATTCCGACGAAGTTAAGGTATGAGGCGGTCAGCCCGTGCAGAGCGACGACCGGTGCCCCGCGGCCCGGCCAGAATCCGAAGGCGAGTTGAACACCGTCCCCTGGGACGCGGCCTCGCGCCTCCCGGGTTACTCGAATCGCGAGTTGATTCTGGTTGGCGGCCATCAATGTGTCCGTCGATTTACGGGCACTGCGCTCGAGCTATTGGACACCTCGATGAGTCCTACAAAACCCATCGAGCCGGACTGATCGCATTTCAGCAGCAAAGAGCCAAAAGTTGCTTCTGGTCACAGACACTTCTTTGTCATGATCTGCCTGAAAGGAACAAGAATACCGGAGTCCTTTGTCCTCCCGAAAGGAAAAAGCCGGGTCGATAACAAACTGGGAGAGTTTTGGGTTCCCGGACATGACCACGGCCCCGGGCACTGAGCCACGGGGCCGTATCTTTTCCGCCCTTTCCACTCCGCGGTTTAGCCTCGCGCTTTGTGATGCTTCAGGCGCTTCTGGAAGAATGTTGAGGATGGCCCATCCGACTCTGCCTTTTGTTTGGGCTCTTTCCGCTTCTCCTCCATGTCCACCGAGAACAGCATGAAGTGATCGAAACTGTGCCGGCGGAAATAGTGGTGGCGGCGAAAATCGAAATAGAGATCGGCGTTCTTGGGCAACCAAAGTTCCACGTTCTTCTTCGGAAACGGGACGGAAGCGTACTCGACAATCTGATGCTGACTGACCAGCTGGATTTCCGGTATGGGGCTGACCATTTCGGATTCGAGACGCACAATCTGGAACGAGTCGGCGGCGATCCACGCCCGTCCCTTCATGCTCACCGGGTAAACACGGTTGGCGACGATGTAGTCTTGAATGCGATGGGGGTGATCTTCGCGCTGCCGGAAATGAACCAGCCAGGTCGCTTTCCCGTTCCAGGTGCCCAGACCTTCGCAGGTCATGTCAAAATTGTCGCGCATGTCGGGATGAAAGATGAGCGCCAGTGTGGGCAAGCCCCGAGTGGCGATCTGATCCGGGAAGTCTTCCGTGCCGGAACGTCCGCTGCGAAACTCATCCACGATGAATCTGCCGGGCTGGCTCTCGGAAATGGAGGCCACGTAGTCGAACTTGAGGCTGACACTTTTCTTAGGATTGCCGAGTGGGTCCAGCTCTTCGTGTGTCAGGTCTTCGATGGCATCGAATTGCGCCAAGCTATCTACGAATTCCTTCACCCGCTGCCCCGCTCCATCGATCACCTTCTCGAACGGGCAGCTGGCGTCGGCAGCGACCGCCGGTTTCACGTCATCGATCCCTGCGGGTTGCCAGGTATTGATCGACAGCCCCGCTGGGGCAGCCGCAAGCATCGCATCCGGGCCCGCTATGGAAGAACTGTTGATTGCAGTCTGCGATTTGCTCGCCGGATTAGAATCACGCCGCTGCAGATCGCTGATCAATTCGCGAACTTGAGGCGCGGTTGTGCTTGCGGGAGTGCCCTGCACAAAACGCTGCAGCGCCTGAATGGCCTCCTGGTCCCGCCCAAGGTTTGCCAGCGCCTCACCCAGAACCAGCTCAGCAGCGCTGCCTCCACCCTTCCCTCGTTCGATAGCAAGTTCAGCCTGCGCTCGCGCCTTTTCGAATTCATTCTGCCGCAGGTAGACATTGCCAAGCAGATGATGCGCCGTCCAGTAGTCGGGATCGGCGGCGACCGCCTGTTCCAGGGTTGTTCTGGCGGCAGTGTAATCTGACTCTTGTATGTACAGTCGTCCCAGTAAACTGAGCGCCTGGACATTATGAGGGTCCAGGGTCACAGCCTTGGCCAGGTAGGTCTTAGCTTGCAGGATGTCGCTCAGGTATGCTTGTCCTTGCTTCGAACCGCTTTTCAAGAAATACAGGTACCCCAACAGGAAACTTGCCTCTGAGCTGTAGGGGAATGAGGAATAGGCTGCATCGAGGTGCTTTTGGGCGTCCTGCAGTTTTCCGGATTTCAGGGCGTCTGCTCCGCGCACCAGGTTCTTGCGCGCTTTCGACGGGATTTCCAGTCCCTTTTGTATGCTCAGATCCACTGCCGACGGATCTTTCTCGAGAACTACCTCCATCTGATGTGTGGTGTTGATGCCCTGAACCGTCAGCCCCTCGTGCGCCATCAGGTATCCCACCGCGCTTACTTCGACGTCGTACAACCCAACCCTCAATTCCGTGAAGACAGCCACGGATCCGTCCTCTGTCGTCTGCCACAGCACATTGGGGTTGGACTTGTTCGTGAGCTTCACCACTGCCTGGCGATCAAGCAGCTCTTTCCTGTCGCCGCGCACGGTCAGCACGAGGGCGGAGCCTTCGTGGCCGTAAATCGAGATACCCCCAGGCTGCCCGGGATTGAAGGTAACCTGTGGAGGCCCTCCCGTTGGCGGCGGACTGGGATCGGGTCCGCCGCGTGCCTGCGCGAAAGCACCCGTAGCGAAAAACACAAACAGAATCGACACCACTGCAGTGGAAAAGAATCGGGAATTCATGTGTACACGCCCCTGGGGATCCGATACAAACGTGGGTGACAGTCTCTCATCCCCCGCGCCGATGGTCAATAAGCCAGACAATAGTATTCAACGCTTCTTTTCAATAAAAGGAAACAGCAAACTAAAGAGGACGGGTGGCGCAGCTCAATGTTCGTGGTTTTGCGGGCGGGTGGCTTGGCGTACCGGCTTCCCGACCGGATCCCTAACTCCAGCGCTGCTAACCAGGGCTCAACAGAGTGGGGAGCCAAACGAGTCTAACAATTAGGGTAAAAAGGCCCTGGGGTCGCGCTCTCGGCGAAAGGTCAAGGCCACCGGCTGGCCAAGGCTTATTCTGCTGGGCTAGCCGGCGGTCTCAACCACGGAGGAACACTGACACTCGGTTCAAACGCTGGCTTTAGAACGAGTAGATCAAGTCAAACTGAAAACGGTTGAGATACCCTTCCTCCTGACCCGCCGCTGTGATGGTCTTGGCTGCACCGCCCCAGGTATTGAACAGAGCAGCATTGTTCTCCAGATTGGTGTTCAATACCCGTCCACGCCACCAGGTGAAGCTGCCCAGAGTGTTGGCGCGCAGCTTCCAGAGTCCGTACACGCGATTCTGCAGGATGTTGGTCGGAGCTCGTTGATCGCTCTCTACGAACGAAGCGATGGCCGCATCCTGCTCCTCCCGGTACCAGGCGTAGCCGAATTGAACGTCGTTCTTGTTCTTGGTCTGGCCCAAGCTGAAGTCGAATCCGTACTCCTTGTTCTGCGAGCCAAGATTCTTGAGGACACTGCCCTTGGTGTTCAGTGGGTGCGGCTCCGCATCCAGGTTGTCCAGGAATTCGAGCAGCAGGTTGACGGGTAGACGGGCGATTCCATCCTGAATCTGGTTAGTCACGATGAAGTCCGCGTAATTGAAGCCGGAATAGAAGTGAGCGTTTCCCTTGGCGTCGACGTAGGTTGCGTTGGTCAAACCATTGGGCGAAAACACGCAAGGAGCGAAAGCGGGGAAGTTTAGCCCCTTGGCGCAACCGCCGCTCGGTGAGCCCTCGCCAGTGATCGGGAATGGCCCTTGAGCCGGCGTGGTCGAAGTAGCGGCAGCGCCGGTGGTCTGGGCTGCGACTGCGAAGGCGCTCTCCTGCAGGATGGCGTCCGGACGGTTCCACTTCAGGCTGAGGAACGAGGGGGTGGTTGTCCAAGGCCCGAATTTAAGCCTGCCGGATGCTTGCGCACCGAGCGCGTACGAATCTTGTCCAGCCGCGCTTTCGTTGTACAGCAGCTCAATCCCTTGCACCGTGAAGTTTTGTACCGGACCTGAAAAGTCGAAAGAGAATTTCTCGTTGAAACCCTCCGGGTTCACGTCAGGATCGAAGGTGACCGAAGTGCGTTGCCAGGTATAGGCGAACTTGCCGCCGGTCAGCGAGAGCCAACTGTGGGCCACGGGATTATAGGTAACGTAGCCTCGATCCAGGGCGATGGTCTTGCGGTCGAACACGTTAGTGAGGGTCTCGTTGGTCGACGTGGGGTCGCCAAGCGAGCCAGTCGCCAGCGCAAAACCGCCGATGAAATCCTCGTTCAATTTCCCCTCCAGCCCGAATCGCACGCGAATGCGAGCACGGTTGCGGTTCTGGGCGCTCTGCTGGAAGAAACTCTCGCCGCGGACCCGAACATCGCCGCTGAAGCGGAAGCGGCCTACGAGAGCCTCCAGGGCGCCCAGTTGTCTCTGGTTATCCTCGGTCTTCGTGCTAACCAGGGAAACGGCAGTCTTGGCCTCAACCGCATTGGAGGAGGCCTGATCAGCTAATCGTTGCGCTTCCGCTGCCGATTGCTGCGCTTGCGTGGCAGTAGTTTGCGCCTGATCCAGGCTACTCTGCGCCTTTTGCGCGGCGGCGTTGGCCTGTTGGGTTGCGTCCAACAGTTGCTGCACCTGGGACCTGAGTTGATCCACCAATTGGTTTTGCTGCCGGATCTGCTGCTGCTGCGCTGTCACGGCGTTCCTTAGTTCCTGAACTTCCTGAGCCGTAACCGCCGCCGCAGGGTTGGTCGCCGCCTTCTTTTTTGTTGCAGAAGGCGAAGACGATTGGGCGAAAAGAGCCGCGGCCCAGCCGAATACTAAAGCCGCGGAGGTAAGCCATCTTGCATTCCCTGACATGTCATGCTCCTTAGTGTTTTTGCAATGCTAATCTAGTATCTCGATAGACTAACTTGTATTGCTAACGCGCCAAGATCCTTGGGGGACGAACAGTTTTGGCACCTTGGAGTTACAGATTTAGGGGGTTTGTGTTTCGGTCTACGTCGCCGGCGTCAACCCCCACTTATACTGCAGCCGGCGCTCGATGGTCTTGAAAACCAGCCCATCGACGATATATCCGATTGCGATGATCAGAATCATAACGGCAATCACCTGGCTCATGTCATTCAGGTCACGGCCCATCATCAGCAACTGGCCTAGCCCCAGACTCACGAAAATCATTTCACCGGAAATCAGCGACCGCCAGGCGAAGGCCCATCCCTGCTTGAGCCCGGAAACGATGTACGGCAAGCTGGCCGGCAGCAGCACGTACCAGAACAGCCGGAATCCGCGCGCGCCCAGATTGCGCCCGGCCATGCTGTAGATCTTTGGCATCTGCTGGCGGCCGGTTTCCATGGCGATGGTGACCGAGAGCAGCGAGCCCATGACGACCACGAACAGAATGGCTTTTTCCGTCAGGCCGAACCACAGCACCGCCAGCGGCAGCCAGCAAATACTGGGCAAACTTTGCAGGCTGACCAGCAGACCGCCCATGGTCTCTTCGAGAAACTTGTTGCTGGCTACGCCCAGGCCCAGGATCATCCCCAACACGACCGACAGGCTGTAGCCCAGCACCATGCGCTTCATGCTGACCGCGATCGCAATCCAGAAACTGTGATCGGCGAAGCCGGCGCGCAATGAGTCGAGCACACCCTGCGGCGTGGGAAAAACATACGGTGGCCAAATCTTCAGCCTGGCCAGGACAACCCACACTCCGACCAGGACGGTATAAAAGATGACGTGCTTAACAAGGCGTTTCATGCTCAATTGTGAACCTCAACTGACAAGGCTGGTCATTGCTGGTCTGCGGCCTTGCAGTGCTTCGAGATCGCTCGCACATCGGCTTTTAGATCCGCGACCTGCAACGGTACACCATCAACACCGTGTACGGTATCGCTCGGATTGCTGCCTGTTTTCTCGGGCCTTACGCCGGTCTTGATCGTACCCGGCAGCAGTCGACCCTTGACTTCGACTTCATGGTGCAGTTGATTGTCGAGTTTGTTGCCAACTCCCTTCAGCACATACACCAGGCTCGTCCCCTCCTCCACCAGCATGTAGTTTCCACGCGAACCCTCAAGACAACCGCGAACTGTGACCGCACCCTGGGCGGGTCCAGTGGTGTTGTCGTTCGACGTCGGCTGAGTTGGTGTCTGCTGAGCAACTGCTCCAAGCGCCACAAGCCAAAATACCACTGCAATGAGATTCTTAAGGTGATGCATATAAACTCCTCCTCAAATCCTGTTATCGGAAACTGAGTGACAGTTTCCGTTCCATCCGATACTCAGCCTCCAGGGACTTGTTGATCTCCTCACGCAAATCGTCGAGGATTTCGCGCGCACTCTTCGCCACGGTCACGTCTTCAAGATGGCGCGGCCGGGGCAGGTCAACGGAATATTCCTGCTTCACGCGACCCGGACGGAAGGTCATCAGGACGACGCGATCTCCCAGCCGCACAGCCTCGCGCACATTGTGGGTGACGAAAATAATAGTGCGGCCCGTCTCGGCCCAGATGCGCTCCAGTTCGTCGTGCAGCAGGTCGCGGGTTTGCGCGTCCAGCGCGGCGAAAGGTTCATCCATCAGTAGAACGTCGGGCTCGGAAGCCAAGGCCCGGGCCAGCGCCACGCGTTGCCGCATTCCGCCGGAAAGTTGATGGGTGTAGCTGTCTTTGAACTGCGCGAGATGCACCAGCCGCAGGTAATGGTTCACTTTGTCCCGCCGCGCCGCCTTGGCCAAGCCTTTCATCTTCATGCCAAACTCGACGTTTTCCCCGACGGTGAGCCAGGGGAACAGGCCGAGTTCCTGGAAGATGAGAATGCGATCCGTGCCCGGACCTTCGACACTCTTGTCATCCACCAGCACCTTGCCTGAAGTCGCCGGATGAAGTCCGGCGATCAGGTGCAGCAGAGTGGATTTTCCGCAACCGGATGGGCCGACAATGCAAAGGAATTCGCCGTGGTTCACCTTCAAATTGATGTCATCCAAGGCCAGCAACAGGGAACCGTCGTTTGTCTTGTAACTGAGCGAGATCGCTTTCAGCGAGACCTTGGGAGTTCCGTTGGCATCAGCATGTAGGCGCGGAATAATGACGGGACCCGCGTCCGGTTTCCAGCGGCTGACGCCGCCACGAACTGGGCTGCGATGTTCACCTGCAAAAGAAGGTTGAACGGCTGAATTCGGGGTCATTGAATTGCCTTCTTTCCTTTGTCCGTCAGAACCTGGTTCAAAATCGAGAGGTCATAAATTCCCGATAAGTCTGGCAGCTGCCTTCCCAGAAATCCGGCCTCGAAGGCAGAGTGGGCTGAGGTCAGCAGCGAGTTCCGGAGCGGATCGTAAGTCACCAGCAGCCGTCCGAAAGCCTCGTCCAGAACGGCTGCGGGAAGTGCCTTGCCGGTCTCTTTTTGAATCTGCTGGTTCAGAATCTTTTTGGCTTCGGGCAAGTGACCGTTAATCCACTCGGTAAGCTCGACCTGAGCCGCGATCCAGCTTTTCACCAAGTCAGGATGCTCGCGTAAGAACTTTGTGCTGACAATCAGGTTCGTGATCACAAACTGCCCTTGGGGCCACAGATCGCGTTCATCGAGGAACAGGTGAGCATTGCCCTCGTGAATTAAGCGCGTGGCCCAAGGCTCCGGAGCCCAGGAGGCATCGAGTTGTTTCTGCAGGAACAAAGTGAGCTGATCAGGATTGGCCAGCGGAATCACTTGCACGTCGCCACCCTTATCGGTGGACTTCATCCCATGGGCTTTGAGCCAGGCGCGTAGGGCCACGTCCTGCGTATTGCCCAACTGCGGTGACGCCACTCTCTTGCCGTGAAAGTCTTCCGGCTTCTGGATTCCCGAATCGTTTCGCACGACCAAGGCAACGCCCCCGCTGGCTGCCCCGGCGACCACGCGCAGAGCTTCCCCATTGGACCGCACATAACCGGCGATCGTGGGATTTGGCCCGATGTAGGTCATATCAATCGCGCCGGAGAATAGCGCTTCGATCGCCGAGGGGCCGGCGTTGAAACTTGTCCATTGAATCCTGGCATTTGGGCCCACAGCTTTTTCGAACCACCCATTGGCCTTCCCTACCATGGCTTGCGCGTGGGTGATGTTGGGGAATGCCCCAACGTGGATGACAGTCTGGCCAAATCCCGTCACGCAGAGGAAAAGGATGACCAGACTCACGACAAAAAGGTTCATGACAAAAATGAATCGCTTATTCATCTTTGCCCCGGTTTGGATTCCCATGGACCACCATCGGCAACACGCTCGATTCCCCACCCTTCTTCTTGCGCCGTTTGCCGGATTTCGCCGGGTCCACACCCTTGCCATCCAAGATGTCGGCCAGGGTGGTGTGCTCCAGAATGCGAGCGGCGGCATCGCGCACATCGAGGAACACTCTGTACAGGGCGCGATGCGCGAGATCGCTATCGATCAGACTGCGCAGCTGTTCCGCGTCCCCAAAGGGTGCGAGCGGACCATCAATCAGGCGGATGATTTCGCTGAGGTGGATCTCGGAGGGCGGCCGGCGCAACTGGTAGCCGCCTTTGGCGCCGCGCACACTCTCCACCATGCGCGCGTTCTTCAGCTCTAACAGGATCAGTTCCAGGAACTTTTCCGGCAGCGCCTCTTCATAGGCGATATCGCGGATGCGGATGGCGCCCTGCCTGTAGCGGCGAGCCAGCATCATCATGGCTTGTAGAGCGTAGAGACCCTTCTGCGAGATTTTCATGGCTGTCAGTATGCCATAAACCCTATGGTTGTAATAGAGTTTATTGACATGACAGACATTAGCAATTGTGGTTCCATGCAGCCGCCTGTCGCGATAGCAACATAAACCTTGCCCCATCAACTGCTTACGGTAACTTGTCTAATAAAGGTCTTCAACCCAATGCGCATCTCATTGCACATGAGGTGCACGCTCTTTCCCAGAGGAATCCATTGCAGCAGGCCAAATGCGTTTGTTAGCGGGCACGGCCCATGAAAAGGGTTAAGTCATCTTCCTGCCCCCCCGCGGTGAATTCTTGCACAGCCCGCTCCACATTCTGCAACATCGCTGACGCATCAAGCTCCCGGTACTGGCGCAGAGTCTCCAGAAGGCGAGACTCGCCGAATTGTTCGCCGTTCTGGCTGATGGCCTCGGTAATCCCATCGGTATAGAGACACAAGACGTCCCCTGCCTCCAGTTGAGTTTCCGCGACCGAGCACTCCCAGTCACGAAACAGTCCGAGCACGGTGGCGGTCGCGCCCAGCCTTTCCTCCGCGCCTCCTCGGCGCAGCAGAAGGGGTGGGTTGTGCCCGCAATTGACATAGCGCAGCTTTTGCGTGGTATCGCTGTAACAGCCAAAGAACAGAGTTGCGTATAGGTGCCTCTCGGTATGCTTGTAAAAGTGGCGATTTACTGCAGCCAGCCACCGGGGAAGGTCCGTCGAACCTATGCTCTGGTAGCTACGGATGCTGCCCTGCAGGTTGGCCATGAGCAGGGCGGCGGCTACGCCCTTGCCGGCAACGTCTGCCAGCACGAATCCAACCTCGCCCGGACCCATATCGAGGAAATCATAATAGTCGCCGCCCACGATGCGAGCCTGAACACAATCTCCGCAGTAGTCAAGAGTCTGGAGCGGAGGCCTCTCCTGCGGAAAGAGCCTGCCCTGGACGGTGCGGGCGACTGCCATTTCCTGCAGTAGCGGATCCTGGCCGGTTGGCCGGAGAAGATCTAATTGCCAGATGTTTCCTTCCGGCGCCAGACACTGAACACCGGCCTGATCCCCGGTCGCCGTACCTGGCCAGCCCACCCAGACTACCCGGAAGGGTGCCTTGCGCGCCCCACAATGGATCTCGATGACTTCACCCGGTTTCAGCTGTTCTTTGAGGCCGGCCAAGCGTGCTCCCGAGTTGGAAATATCCATCGTATGGACGAGCTGGCACTTCTCCTCGGCGACGGACCGGCATAGCTGTACGGGGAGTTGGATTTTGACTCGCTCTTCTCTCCGCTTGTTGTGCTCCGCCAGGGCAGTAGTGATTGCCTTCACCAATTCAGGTTTTTGGCAGGGCTTGGTAAGAAAACCAAAGATGTGGCCTTGGTTGATGGCGTCCATGGCGATGCTGAACTCGGCGTGTCCGGTAAGTACCAGCCTTATTGTGTTGGGAGATGCTTGGCGCACGCCGGCCAGAAATTGGATTCCGTCCATCTGGGGCATGGCAATATCGGAGACGACCACGCCAAAGGGCCCGCGATCGCGGATCGTGGACAAGCCTGCCTCACCGCTAACCGCAGTTTCAACGACGAACTCCCCGCGAAGCAATCGCTCATAACCGGCAAGCACGGCGGGCTCATCGTCGACGAATAGAACTTTGTCACTCACGATTCGGTCTCCACGGATTTATCACCAGAATCACAATTCTGCTGGAGAATCTAACCTTGCACTTTCAGCGGAACCGAATGCTAGGACTCGAAGCGAAGGAGGGTTACTTACGCCCGGACCGGTCTCATTTCGGGAGAGACTTCAAACCCGGACCAATTTGGCCAGGGCCGTAAATGGGCGAAACCATCGCCTGAAAAACCAAGCTCGAGGAATCAGCCCCATCGGATGATCTGCAGTGTGATGTTATCAGGCCCGCCGCGCTCCTTGGCCATTTCGACTAGAGCCCGGCAGGCGGCGGATACCTCAGGGGCTGCTACCGCCTCCTGCAGTTCGCTCTCACTCAACAAGCCCCACAACCCATCGGTGCACAGAAGGATTACGTCGCCGCTTTCGAGGGAGATGGGATGTTCGGGCACGTCGGGCGCAATTTCCGGACCCGCGCCCAGAGCCGCGGTGAGAATGTGCCGTTGGGGATGCCCCTCGGCTTCCTGCAAGCTGAGAATTCCGTTTTCCACCAGGCGGCCCACGTAGGAGTGGTCGTGGGTGAGGCGCGAGATGACGTCGCCGTGCAGCAAGTACAGGCGGCTATCGCCGACGTGAGCGTAGTAGAGCTGATCGCGCACCAGGGCAATGGCGGTAGCGGTCGTCCCCATCCCGTGCAGAGCGGGGTGCTGGCTGGCGTACTCCAGGATGCGTTCGTGCGCCGCACTGAAACTGGCCAATAGGAGCGTCTGGGGATCTCCATCCTCAGCTTGAGCGTAGGTCTCCTCGACGGTTTCGACCGCAATGCGGCTAGCCTCCTGGCCGCCCTCGTGGCCGCCCATGCCGTCGGCCACCATAGCTAGCCGGCCCTTGCGCTCGAACTGCTCGTCGCTGTCTGGCTCCCAGTACAAATAGCGGTCTTCGTTGTTCTCTCGCTGGCAGCCCACGTCGCTCAGGCTGGCCAGTTGAATTCCCGGTCGTATCTGCATAAAAGTTCGGATTATACCGGACTGGGCAGGTTTCTTTGTGGCGATCAGGCTGACCTCCCGATCACTTTCGTCACTGCCCGCGGATGATGATCCGGGCTGATCCCGTGAGGAGGCCCTGATCCTGCTCGCGTCATATATATCTTTCGGCTCGCGGCCGTTTCTTCTTGGTTCGCTGCTTAGCGGGCCAACTAATTTCCTGGCAACCTTTACAAGTGGGTGTACAATGACAGCCAAAGTCATGCGGTGTCTCGGACACCCTGTGGGGCGCTGTCATTCTGGAACTAACTGCACCGTATGATGCGCCTCGGAGAGGCAAATCATGAAGGCTCGCGGCCTGCTCCTTCCCCTCACCCTGCTGCTTGTGCCTTGCGCGCTCGCCCAGTTTGGATCCGACATGGAAACGACCGGCAACGTGAACGTGCGGGTAACGTTCAACGATGGACGTGCCTGCAACCTCCAGCTGCACGTGCAGTTGATGGAAAGTTCCAGCACCACGCCGGTGGTCGAGGGTTATACAAACACATCGGGAATGCTTGAATTCCCCAATATCAGGATCGGCAACTACCACCTGCTCGTTTCCGGGGAAGGAATCGAGGAAACCGACAGCGGAGTTTTTGAAGTTGATCCCCGCAAAGTCAGCCAGTATCAGTATGTAATAGTGAAGCGCGCCGGGGAAGCGAACTCAACCGAGTCGAAACAGCACACCGACCCCACCGTGGCGGCCGTGGATCTGAGTATTCCGGCCAGTGCCCGTAATGAGTTCGATAAAGCCAACGAGTTCATGAATAAAGAGAATTGGAAAAAGGCGATCGAGCGGCTCACCAAGGCGCTGGAAATCTATCCGAAATTTGCCGCCGCCTATAACAACCTGGGAGTGGTCTACAGCCGACTGAAGGACCGCGTGTTAGAGCGCCAGGCGCTGCAAAAGGCGATCAGCATCAACGATCACTTTGCCCCAGCTTACGTGAACTTGGCCCGTATGGATATCGTGGACCACAACTTCCCCGAAGCCGAGACTATGCTGGGCAAGGCTACTGCCTCCGACCCGAACAACCCGCTGACGCTGGTCCTGCTGGCGAATGTGCAACTGCTCGACCAGCATTACGACGAGGCCATTGCCAATTGCCGCAAGGCGCACTCCATGCCGCAAGATCCCCATGCCTTGGCGCACTACATCGCGGCGCGTGCCTGGGAACATGAAAACCGTCCCGCGGAGGCCCTGTCCGAGTTGCAGACTTTTCTTCAGGAAGAACCGTCTGGACCACGCGCAGATGCGGTGCGCAAAGAAATCGCTGGTTTGCAGAATCAGCCGCGCTGAGCGCAGCCGCGCCTTGGCTGGCTGGGATACGCCACTGCCTGCCGAATCCTCGGCTAGAACATCCCTCCTGTTTTCACCGTCAGGATGCTCAAGGCCATCTCCAGTTTTGTGATGGCCTCCTGCAGTTCCGGGTGTTCTCCGATCCTTTTACGAAGTGACATTAGCAGTTCGTGAGCGCCCGAAACGTGTTCCACCGCGGGCGGGTGTTCCGGATTTGGTTTGGACCCAGGTTCGCTTTCTGATTGCATAGGAAACTTGCCTCTGCGGTCTCGTTCGATCGGATGCGTTCGACCGCGGCGTTCAGCACGATTATAGTATTCCTGCCTGCGGAGTGGATGGATTACCTCGAGACTACGCCGCGGTCCGTGAAGTCAGACAAGCTCGATGACCACTTTATGAATCCGCAAACCGCCGAACAACTGCGAAGCATACTGTCTCAGGGCCGGCCGCTCGAAGCGGTGGCTTTGCTGCGGCCGCTGGGCTCTGCAGCCGCGGCCGACCTCTTTATCAGCCTGCCCTTTGAACAACAGCAGATCCTCTTCCGGGAGGCGCCGGTCGATTTTGCCGCCACGCTAGTCGCCCATTTTCCTTATTATCACTCGTACGTTCTATTGCACTCCCGCCCGATCCAGGAAGTCCGCGCGATCCTCGACAAGGTGGAACCTGCCGACCGCATGCGATTCCTCGACGAACTGCCGGAGGAGGTCTGGCAGGGTCTGATGGACGAACTCGCGGGCAGCAAGATTGCCGGGGTCTCTGCCAAGGCACCGGTCTCGCCGAAGGTTGCCGTCGCCGCAATCCCATACCCCATTGCGGCGGCGGAGCCAATCCTGGAAATTAGAGGAGTTGAGAAAAGTTTTCAGCAGCCGGACGGCAGAAACGTCCAGGTCATCGCTCCCACTGACTTATCGCTCGAAGCCGACACGATTATTGCCCTTTTGGGAGCCTCCGGCTCGGGGAAATCCACTCTGCTGCGGATTCTGGCCGGGCTCACCGCTCCGACGGCGGGCAGAGTTTTATGGCACGGTAAACCCCTGGGCCAGAGCCATCAGAACGTGGCGATAGTTTTTCAGAGCTTCGCCTTGTTCCCCTGGCTCACCGTTCTGGACAACGTGGAGGCCCCCCTGCTTGCCCGTGGCGTGCCGCACCCTGAGCGGCATCAACGGGCGTTGAAGGCTCTCGATTCCGTCGGATTGAAGGGCTTCGAAACCGCTTATCCTAAGGAGACTCTGATTAAGCCCTCCCTTTCCACAGCGAGGATAGATAAAGTCGAGCCAGCATGAACTCTCTCAGCAAACAGAGGACACTGGCGATGATGACGGGATTCGAGCGGTATACGAAGAAAACGCGGCGGGCGATCTTTCTAGAAGAGATGGAGCAGGTGGTGCCGTGGGCGAAGTTGTGTGGGCTGATCGAACCGCACTATCCCAAGCCGGGCAACGGACGACGGCCGAAAGAGCTGGAACAGATGCTGCGGATTTATTTTCTGCAGCAGTGGTTCAACCTGGCAGATCCGGCGGTGGAAGAGGCGCTGTATGACTCGGCGACCCTGCGCCAGTTCGTCGGGATTGACCTGGGGGCGGAGCCGGTGCCGGATGAGACCACGGTGTGCAAGTTCCGGCACCTGCTGGAAGAGCACAATCTGGGAGAAGAGATTCTGGGCACGGTGAACCTGTATTTGCAAGCCAAAGGCGTGCGGATCACGAGGGGTACGATTGTGGACGCGACTATCATTCACGCGCCTTCCTCGACCAAGAACCGCGAGCAGAGCCGGGACCCAGAGATGCACCAGGCGAAGAAGGGGAAGAACTGGTACTTCGGGATGAAAGCGCACGTGGGCGTGGACAGCAAGAGCAAGATCATCCACACGGCGGTGGCGACGGCAGCCAATGTGTCTGATGTGGCGATGTTGCCGGAGCTGCTGCATGGCGAAGAAACGCGGGTGTGGGGCGATGGAGCGTATCAGGGGCAAACCGGGGTGATCCGCGAGTGCGCGCCACGAGCGCGGGATTTCACTCAGCGGCGCTGCCGCTACAAGGGCCAGATCGTGGATGAAGTGGCGTGGGCGAAGAACCGGACGAAGTCGAAGGTGCGGGCGAGGGTGGAGCATGTGTTTCAAGTGATGAAGCTGAAGTTCGGCTTCGTGAAAGTGCGCTATCGCGGGCTGAAGAAGAACGCGCACCGGCTGTTCGTGACCTGTGCGCTGGTGAATCTGTTTGTGAGTCGCAGAAAACTGCTCGCCGCAGCGTAGGCTCGTCCGGCTTCGCTCCTTCGCGCAGTTGCAACGGCGGTGCTGACCAGCTCCGGCATCCGAGACCGAACCGGTAGCGCGGTTTCCTGAGCACTGTTATTAGTCGACTTAGCAGGGGCGCTTATTCAGAGTGTCCCTAAGGAACTTTCCGGCGGCATGAAACAGCGGGTGGGATTCGCGCGCGCCCTGGCGGTTGAGCCGGAAGTCCTGTTCATGGACGAGCCCTTTTCTGCGCTCGATGTCCTTACCGCAGAGAATCTGCGGGGTGAACTCCTGGAATTGTGGCTGGGAAAAAAGATACCCACCCGCAGCATTTTTCTGGTTACACACAACATTGAGGAAGCGGTGCTGTTGGCGGACCGGATTATCGTATTGGGCCGCAACCCGGCAAGAATTCGAGCCGACTTTCGGGTTGCGCTCGGCCATCCGAGAGAGCGCAACGCCGCGGAGTTCCTGCTTTACGTCGATTACATTTACAAAGTGATGACGCAGCCGGAGCTACAGCTTGCCCCGCCCGCGGCCGCCGGGCGTCTCCCGAAATCACCCTATCCGATGTTGCCGCATGCGCGTCCCGGCAGCATTGCGGGACTGCTCGAACTGTTGAACGACCGCGGAGGCGCCGATGACCTCTACCGCGTAGCTGAAGATCTGCTGATGGAAGTCGATGATCTGTTGCCCATCGTCGAAGCGGCCACCCTGCTTGCTTTCGCCAGATCGCATCGCGGAGACGTGGAACTTACTGCTGCGGGAAAAGCCTTTGCGGAAGCTGATATTGCCACCCGCAAGATGTTGTTTCGCGAGGCGGCGCTTTCCCACGTTACCCTGCTACAGCAGATTCGCCACACGCTGGAGAGCAAGTCCGATGGCGCCATGCCGCTTGAGTTCTTCCGCGACATTCTCGAAAAATACTTCCCGGCGAACGAGATTCAGGCGCAAATCGACACTGCGCTACATTGGGGACGCTACGGCGAGATCTTCAACTACGACTCCGAAGGCGACCGGCTGCTGCTGCGTTCGACCTCGGACTCGTTGACCACCGCTCCGAGTGTAGAACACTGACGCGCGCCTCCTAAAAAAGCCCCACTCTCGCGAGAGAGTGGGGCTGGACATTGAAGTGACTCGAAGCAGAGGTTACTTTTTCGGAGTTGCTTCAAAGCCAACAGGCGTGCCGGATGAATAGCGGCCCACGATGACGAGCTTATCGTTCAGACCGTC
Organism: uncultured Acidobacteriota bacterium; assembly: GCA_963770485.1. Classification (GTDB taxonomy): domain Bacteria; phylum Acidobacteriota; class Terriglobia; order Terriglobales; family Acidobacteriaceae; genus CAVVEC01. The sequence goes on along the minus strand of CAVYPX010000016.1, from coordinate 725,454 downwards.
AGCCCGGGTGTACCCGCCTGGATCGTCGATTGAGTAGTACTTACCGCCGTGAAAGAGGTAACCGTGCGTGACGCCGCTGGAATCGTAATAGGTTCCATCGAGGTCACCTAAGTTGTTTATAGCGTGAGCAACGTTTCCTGAGGCGCCTACATTCGGATCCGTGATCTTCTTGAACTTCTTGCCGGTCAGAATGAAAGCATCATAACCACCGGCGGTGTTGACCGCGTATACGGCGATCTGACCCTTGTTGTTGATGGACCAGGCGGCGGAAGTGGCGTCCGGGCTCGGCGCGTCGATTTGCGTGTATTTCTTGGCGTGTAACAGGAAGCCATGCTGGGCGCCATTGGAATCGATGAATGTGCCGACCACGTCTCCCTTGTCATTGATTCCGTTAGCTTCGGTTGACAGCGCTTTCGGAACGGTGAATTCCGAGAGTTTTCCTTTGATGTACATCAGACCGATCGGTTCCGAGCTTGTGGTCGATGTGCACCAGCCGACGGCGTTTCCGGCGGAATTGATGCCATAAAACGAGATACCAGCCGCCCCGGCACCCGTTCCACAGGTTTTATCGTCGATCTTCTTCGGCGTGGTGCCCTTGAGGATCATTGCGTGCTGAGCGCCAGCGCTGTCAACAAAGTCGCCGGCAATTATCCCGGCGTTGTTGACCGCGTAGGTATCCGTTTCAGTCGCTCCTTTCGCTTTTACGTCTTTGAACGTGTAGGTTAACGACGGTGCGGCCGCGATACCCACCGAAGCGTAGACCAGAACTAGCACCAACAGGCCTAGAATGTACTTGCTGTTTTTCATCGGTTTTCTCCTCCTAGAGAAAATTGTTGTTCCCTTTCCCGTCGCAAGCCTAAGCAGCTAGTGACAGGAAATTAAGTGCGAAGGGTTACTCTTGCGCCGGTGCATCGCTTCCGACTTCACCGGGCGCCCATTCAAAAAAATGCGCAGAAAGCAAAAGCTAAAACAATGCAATCAGACGAAGTCTCTCGAAGGCCAATTTCATCCGCGAGCTGATGATTAAGGCCCTCTTACTCAGCGCGACCGCCGCGAGAAACCGCATGGTTAGCCGCGGGTGGCAATTATCGTCCCGCTGGCACCCGCGGTCAAGATGAAATGTTTTGCACCTTCAGGGAGGGCAGATTGGTAGGCCGCCTTGACCCAGGCAAACCCGAGACCGGGGAGGGCTGGCGCCGGCCACCCAACTCCAGCGCTGCAGGCGAGGCATAGGACCATCACCTGCAAGGTGGCTACAGCTAATTACTTAGTTGCCAAGCGGGAATTAACAGGTTCAAGTTTCCCGTCGCCGTCTCGTCGGTCCCGTAAAGTCTGGTGCACCATTTTTGCTGGGAACAAAAGTGGCAACGGTGAGTCCCTGGCATTAACCCGTTAGTTGGAGTGACGGACAAAAAACTGCCCTTTGTCCACGTCTGCCGGCACCGCTACGTCGAAAAACCCTACCATCATTTCGTTGTAGGTCTGATCACCCCAGGTTACAGCGCTGTTAGGATCAGGGTTGTGATGGTTGTGGCGTGAGTTGTCATACCAGGCGACAGCCTGCAGATCGGTGCCTGCCTTCAACAAACGCGGCTCCGCCAGCCGGTAGCTCAACTGCCAGTAGAAATCGTAATTCACCCGCAGCAATGTCTCCACGCTCTTATCGGGACGAACGATGTTGTACTCGAATCGTTTCCCCCGCAAGTGCATATGCGGAAAGAAGCCGAGCAGCGTGGCGTCGTTGGGCAGCGTGCCGTGGACTTCCACGCGATAATTCTGAGCGCCTGCCGGGATAGGAATGGTGTCGTGATCGTTGGCCAGCTGAAGAGTAATCACACGCTGTTTCGGGGGCTGCTTGGCGAACACGATCGCAATGCTGCTCTGATCGGCGCCGGCGTGGCCGTTGGTGGTGTAGTGCATCTGGAAGACCAGGTCGGAGTGGGCGGGAATAAACTTCGCCATGCCATCGGGCCAGTGGTCTGGTGAACTTCCCGGTGCATACACCAGAAGTAGGTCGCTGATGGTGGCCCGCGCATCGTGACGAAGCTTGTCAGCAGCCAGACTGGCCGCGGTAAACGGCACCCCAACCGGGGCACCCTGCAGCCATTTGGAATCTGGCGGGCGAATGTAGACGACCGCATGATGCACGTGGTCCCGGCTGGAGGGACGCACTTCCGACATCTGCACCCACTTGCCCTCGGCAAAACCTGTGGGCACGACCTCATAGGTGTACGGCACATCGCCCTGAGCGGCAATCGTGACCGGCTGAGGCATCTGCACCACGACATCGGGCTGTGGGATGTTCCAGCCCTCGACCCACTTCGGGGATGGTGGCGCATCATTCGGGTCGCCGGCAGGCGTTTTGGCCCCGGCCCAGGACGATAGGGTCAAAATCTGCTGCGGAGTCAGTGAGGGATCGCCGGCGAAGTGACCGCAGCACGGGTCCACAAACCAGGGGGGCATCTTCCTGGCACGCACAGCTTCACGAATGGCGCCTGCCCAAAGACGCGTCTGCGCATAGGTCACGAAGGGCATGGGAGCGATCTCTCCCGGCCGGTGACAGCTCTGACAGTGCTGCTGCAAGATGGGTAGAACGTCCCTGTAGAAAGTGGGGCCGGCGGCGGTTCGGCTGGGATCGGCGGTCCGACTCGTCTGTATCAGCAGTGCAGCCGAAGACGCCAGCAACCACAAAACAACAGTGCCATAGAAGAGACGCGCCACGACAGACTTCCCTTTCCGATTCATACCTCGAAGTGCCGGACGGTTCGATTCAAGCAAATGCGGGCGGCTAGTGCCTTGGAAAACCGCTTCAGCGTCGTCCGGTCGCGAATGCCAACTTCTACTTCCTCCCCTGCCTGGAATGGATTCTGATTCCAAGAAAAGAGATGGGAAGGGCGCCCAGCATCCCCAGGCCAATTCCGGTGAATGTGCCCCAGCCCAAGTCCACGGTGCGGAGCAGAACAACGATGGCCCAGGCCAAAGCGAGCGCTTGAAATCCAAAGAACATGAGTTGCCGTTTCACGAGGTCAACTTTCAATCCCTGCGTCGCGGCAGATCGCCGCCTGCAACCAGTGTAACGAAAAAAGGGAACAGGTTCGTCGCATAACGCAGTGACGCGAGTAATCGTGTCGCGGAGCGTCGCGGCGAACGCCACAAGAGTGCGCGCTAATTTCTGGAAGTCGATTTGGAATCAGTGAAGGAACTAGCGGCGAGAAAGTCGCCTGATTCTGAGCACCCAACCATCACTCCGCCAAACATCAATGAGGAGCAGACAACCCTGCCTGATAATCCCGTCAGTCTGCATCGTAGATGGCGTTACCGTATCCCTTGCGGCGGATGTCTTCCTGCATCTGCTCGAGCCGTGCCTTTTCCTGCGCAAGTTGACGCTCCGACGCATCGTAGGCGGCTTGCAGACCTCTCCCTATCGCACACCAGTCTTTGAAGTAAGGGTTGTTGTAGTCCGATGTCCAACACATCGCAGGATTGGCGTCGTAGTGGTGCTCCACGCTCCATGCATTCAACTGTGCATACAGATTTTGACTTTGATTCTGAATATCGATGATCTTGCCCTTCTGCACCAGGATCTGCCTCTTGAAAACGTTCCCTTGCGCCTCGAAGCTCTTCTCTTTTTCCATAACGATCTCGTCGGCGGTCTTGGCAGGGCGGGAAGCAGGTTGAGATGGCGTAGATTTGGCGGGCGGAGTAGCTGTGGTACCGGCGCTGCTGCTCTGAGCATTGTCGGGGCCTGTGCTATCGGCCAAATCTTTGTTTCGGTAAACCTTCTGCGGCGGCGCGGACTCGTGTGCTTGTTTCGAAGCACGGGCGGCATCGGCCACCGACCGGGGTTTTGCCGGCGGCTCTTTGGCTGGTTGCTGAGTTGTCGATTGCTGGCTCGATGGTTGTGGCGCAGCCGGCTGTGAGGCAGTCGTTGGCTGGCCGGCTTGGCTGAACGCCAGAGCGCTCATTAACAGCGGCCCGATCGTGGCTAAAGCCGGTCTCATAAAACCCGCCCCAAGAGCTGGCGTAATCATACCGTGAGGCAATTCGGCTGGCGCCAACGAACGGAAAACGGTGGTCCGTGTCCTTTAGTGAAAGTTGGAAGGGGCTGTCATCGAGCACGTTACAAGCAGTTGGTCAATTAGCGGGCAAAACACTTCAGTAATCGGCCCTTCCAGCCCTCTGCGTCCTTTGTGTCCTCGGTGGTCATGTCTTCTGCACGATCATGCGCAAATCATGCCCGGTCATTTCTTTTGGTTCGGGGATGCCGAGCATTCCCAGAATCGTCGGCGAAATATCGCGTAGCGAGCCGTCGGGTTTCAAGGTGAACTGTTTGCTGTTTTCGGCGATCACGATGAAAGGTACGGGGTTCGTTGTATGTGCGGTATGCGGGCCGCCGCTTGCGGGATCGATCATCATCTCGGCATTGCCATGGTCGGCGGTAATCAGCATGGCGCCGCCCTTTGCGCGGACGGCCGGCTCAATGCGTCCCAGGCATGCATCCACAGTTTCGACCGCTTTGATCGTGGGTTCAATCTTTCCCGAGTGCCCGACCATGTCAGCATTGGCGAAATTCACGATAATCACGTCGAAGGTGCCGTCGTTGACGGCTTTGACTACCGTATCCGCGATTCCGGCGGCAGACATTTCCGGTTTGAGGTCGTAAGTGGCAACCTTGGGCGAAGGAACGAGGATGCGGTCCTCACCGGGAAATGGCTGCTCCACACCGCCGTTGAAGAAATATGTGACATGGGCATATTTTTCGGTTTCCGCTACTCGCAGATTGCGGAGATTCATCTGCGCCATCACGTTGGCCAGAATGTTATTGAGGGATTCCGGCGGAATCACGACCGGCAGGCTGAAATTCTTGTCATATTGGGTCATACAAACGTAATGCAGGTTCTTAGGCACGCGGTCGCGTGGAATGGTGGCGTCGAGATCCTCCGCTCCGGGGAGATCGCGACCGCCTTTGTCGTTGAGCCCGCTATTGCGTGTGAGGGCGCGGGTGATCTGGCGCACGCGGTCGGCGCGGAAGTTGAAGCAGAAGCAGGAATCTTCGTCGCGGATCGTGCCTAGCGGCTCACCACGGTTGTCCACGCAGACGAAGGGCACGATGAATTCGTCGGTCACACCTTTGTTGTAGGAGTCCTTCATGCCCTGCACCGGGTCGACGTACTTGCCGCCTTCGCCGTCGCCATACACCATGGCGTTGAAAGCCTTGGCGATGCGCTCCCAGCGGCGGTCGCGATCCATGGCGTAATAGCGGCCATTAACGGTTGCGATCTTGCCCGTGTTGTACTCGCGCATCTTCTGCTGAAGTTGTTCGAGATAGCCGGCGCCGTTCGTGGGCAGGGTGTCGCGCCCGTCCATGAAAGCGTGGACGAAGACGCGGTCAACACCTTGCTGCTTGGCCATTTTGAGCAGCGCGTAAAGATGAGTCTGGTAGGAGTGCACGCCGCCATCGGAGAGCAGGCCGAAAAGATGCAGGCGGCGACCGCCAGTTCGCGCATTTTTCATGGCGGCGAGCAGCACGGGATGGGCGAAGAACTCGCCGTTCTGGATCATCAACTCGATGCGTGTGCTGTCCATGTGCACAATGCGACCGGCGCCGATATTGAGATGTCCGACTTCGCTGTTCCCCATCTGCCCGTCCGGCAAGCCGACATACTTGCCGCTGGTTTGGATGAGCGTGTTGGGATACTCGCGCAGCAGCCGATCGTAATTGGGCTTGCGGGCGAGGGCAATGGCGTTGGCCTTGGTTTCGGCGCGGTATCCCCAGCCGTCGAGGATGATGAGGACAAGAGGTTTGGGACGAGTCATGGCTTTCGGCTTTCAGCTATCAGCTTTCAGCAAAAACAATGGCCACGGATTTTCGCGGCACAGCCAGTTCACCACAGAGTCACAGAGGCATAGTGAAAACACCAAGAAAAGAATCTATAGGAGGGGCTGGAGAGTTTCAAATCGGGATTGGAAGTCGAGCGCAAATTGATGGATCGCTCCCAATATGCCATGCAATAGATTTCTTGTCTTAATTCTCTCTGTGCCTCCGTGACTCTGTGGTGGAAAAGGTTTCTCTGCCGGGCGCGAGCTCGCATTTATACTGACGGCGGAGGAACTCATGTCTATCAGCGAACTTCTACTACTGGAATTTGATCACGAAATGAAAACCACGCGCATCACGTTGGAGCGGGTGCCATTCGATAAGAAAGGCTTTGCGCCGCATCCCAAGTCCATGCCGCTGGACAAGTTGGCGCCGCACGTGGCCGAACTGGCCGGTTTCGGCGCTACCGTGCTGACCACTCCGGAGCTGGATTTTTCTACCGCCGGAGGCCGCCCGCGTCCGCCCTTTGAACTGGCCGGCCTGCTGAAGGCCTTTGATGAAAATGTTTCCACGGCCCGGGCCGCACTGCAGAACACGAAGGATGACGCCTGGTTGCAACCCTGGAAGCTGAGCTTTCAGGGCAAGCCCATTTTCAGCGGGTCGCGATTTCTGGCTTACCGGCAAATGTTCCTGAATCATCTGGTGCATCACCGCGCCCAGCTGGGTGTGTATCTGCGGCTGAATGATAAGCCGCTACCGGCGACGTACGGACCTTCGGCGGATGACACGATGGGATTTTGATCCGTGGCGCTTACCAGATAACCTTCACGGGATACTTGTCAAAGACCCGGTCGGCGGTGAGTATGGGCAGGTTCTCCTCGATACTCTGGGCAACCAGGACGCGGTCGAAGGGGTCGCGGTGATGGGGTTCGAGGCTCTCGACACGAAGCACATGGTTCAGGGTGACCGGCAATATCTGGACTCCACTCGAAGCCAACTCCGAGGTGAGGAATGGGCCCGTAGGCCGTGGCAGAGATAATTTCCCCGACTGAACCTTTACGATTACCTCCCAAATGCTCGCCACGCTGAACCAGGATTCGGCAGAAGTCATCAAGGCTCGAGCCTTGACCGACAATCGAGACGCATCGGTAATTGCCCAAAGAAAAGTGTGGGTATCGAGCAGGACTCTCACCAGAAGAGGTCCTCTATTTCCTTGGGCAAGGGATCATTGAAATCATCGGGGACGACGAACTTTCCCTTGGCCGAACCGAACTTGAATTTGCTCCGCGCGGATGAAACCGGCACGAGCTTGGCGACCGGTTTGCCCGACTTGGCAATAATGACTTCCTCGCCCAAAGCTACACGTTCGAGCAGGCGCGACAGGTGGGTCTTGGCCTCGTGGATATTGACTTCCATGAGGTTATTATAGCTAAGTCATGGACTAAGTCAATGCTATCGACCATGCCAACGAGCGTGAGACAAAAGCCTATGCTGCGTTTCATTCACAATGGGCAATGTTCTTACGCAACATACCGGATGCAGAGAAGGGCATGCCGGAAGTGCATCGCGTAATTCTCGAGGAGGTTCCCGAATATGCTGCAGGAAAGCGCATAAAGTTGAAATGGAGCGATAAGGAAACTCTGAAAATGGCCGAGGATGTGGGTATCCCGAGCCAGTTCCACGCTCTTGCATTCAACTATACGTCCGCATACGTCCACCCGAGCGCAGTGTTCATGCTTCGCCACCTATCTCAAGTGCGGCCGGGTGGTGTCATTGAAACCAGCGCAAAGCCTCAGGATCACGAAGTAATATTCGCGTTGCGACTATCGCACGTCTTGATTCTGAACGCGCTGTACTTGCGCCTGAAATGCGCGCCTTCAAGCGGGTCGAGCGAACGCCTGGAAGAATGTAGAAAAGACTTTGGCAAAATATGGGGCTATCGACCCCCGATCTAAATCTCGACATCAGCCGAATCGCAAAGCTCATCAGCTTTTGTAGTTCAGCGCCTTCAATCCCAGAAACCTTGCCGCCCCGCCCAACTCTTCTTCAATCCTTAACAACTGGTTGTACTTTGCGATGCGATCCGTGCGGGAGGCGGAGCCAGTCTTGATCTGCCCCGCTCCTGTAGCGACCGCCAAGTCAGCAATGAACGTATCTTCCGTCTCGCCCGAGCGGTGCGAGATCACTGAGGTGTAGCCATTCCGCCGCGCCAGGTCGATCGCATCGAGTGTTTCGCTGACCGTGCCGATCTGGTTGACTTTGATCAGGATCGAGTTGGCGACGTTCTTATCAATTCCCTTTTGCAGAAACTCAATGTTGGTGACGAAAATGTCATCGCCCACAAGCTGGATTTTGCCCCCGAGTTCTTTGGTCAGCATCTGCCAGCCGTCCCAGTCGTCCTCGGCGAGACCATCCTCCAGTGACACGATGGGATAGTCGGTCGCCCATTTCATCCAATAATGCACCATCTCTTTGGAACTCTTGGCCGACTTGTCCGATTTCTTGAAAATGTACTTGCCGTCCTTATAAAGCTCGCTGGCCGCGGGATCGAGGGCGATGGCAATCTGTGAACCGGGTTTGTAGCCAGCTTGCTGAATGGCTTCAAGCACTACTTCAATCGCCTCGACGTTCGACTTCAGCGACGGCGCGAAGCCGCCTTCATCGCCGACCGCAGTGTTGTAGCCGCGCTTCTTGAGCACACCTTTTAGCGTGTGGAAGACCTCGACGCCCCAGCGCAAAGCTTCGGAAAATGACTTTGCTCCCACCGGCATCACCATGAATTCCTGGAAGTCGACGTTGTTGTCGGCATGGGCGCCGCCGTTCAAAATGTTCATCATCGGGACCGGGAGGGTGTTGGCGGGCCCGCCCAGGTAGCGGTAAAGCGGCAAGGCAAAAAACGACGCGGCGGCGCGTGCCGCAGCCATGGAGACGGCCAGAATCGCATTGGCTCCGAGGCGGCTCTTATTGGGCGTGCCGTCGAGTTCGATCATCTTCTGATCCAGGCTTCTCTGATCGGCAGCGTCAAAATCGGCCAAGGCCTCGGCGATTTCTCCGTTCACGTTGGCGACCGCTTTGAGCACACCCTTGCCCAAATAGCGCTTCTTGTCGCCATCGCGCAGTTCGACCGCTTCGTGTTCGCCGGTCGAGGCGCCGCTAGGCACAATCGCGCGTCCGTGTGAGCCGTCGCCCAGAATGACTTCCGCTTCTACCGTCGGATTGCCGCGTGAATCGAGCACTTCACGGGCGTGGATATTCACAATATTCGTGACTGGCATGAATGCGTCCTCTATGTGGTCGATCGAAAGTCGCGATTATAAATCACTGCCGGACCTCAGGCGGTGACGGCCGCGGTGGGTCAGCCTGTGGATAAGGCTTCAGTGGGCGGTGCGCATGAGAGCAGCGCCAATCAGGATGGTGAGCCCGCAAATAATGTTTACCGCCGACCAGAAGGCACGCTTGGCCTGCATACCCCGAAGGGAGTCAGCCGGCAGAGCGAGCAGGAAAGTTATGGAAAACAAGCCGACGGCGCCCGTCATTTTAATCGTGAAGTAGAAGAGATAGAGTTGCTGATGGCTGACATAGGGATACGTATGCAACCACTGGATGACCCCGGTCACCGCGACAACCGTGACGCCAGTCCATTTGATGTAGGCAAATCTTCGGATCACTTGACCGAGAAAAACGCCACGCTCGGGCTCAGCCAGCACCTGCAAGGAAGGCAGGAGCACCATGCGAGCATAGAACAAGCCCCCCAAAGACGTGCAGGTGGCCGCGATGTGTAGGACGCGATTGATGAGTAAGAGATTCATGGCACTTGCAGGAGTTGGCTAAGTCCGAGCCTCTCGCTTGGCGAGGCTTCGTCCCCGTAAGAACGTACTCAAGTACGTAAGGAAACCTGCGATGGATCCCAGCAGTAAAAAATGCCCGCGAAATTCGCCGGCGAACTGACGAAACAGCAGGCTGCTCACAACACCCAGCAGCGAGCCCACGGCAAGGATCAGCGGCAGCATCAGCGTCGAGTTTTTCCAGCGATCGGGAGAGAAGTGGCTGGAGCCGGCGGCAAAGACTCCACTGAACGCGCCAACCACGAAAACATAAACCGCAAGTCCCGGCGATCGGGGCAAAAAGGCGATCAGATAAGCCAGTGCTCCAAAGGCAAACGGTTCCAGCCAGTGCGCGTCGCGACCATACTGTGGGCTCCGTCCCCGCTGCTGAGCGCTCACTTCGATCTCGCGATCGTCGCCATAAAAGTAAGAGAGGAAAGCTCCGACGGCCAATCCGATATAGACCCCGTTGCCCAGCCACAGGAAGGGCCGCTCGCGGAGCAAAGGAAAGAATCGCTCTCCGACCCAGATCAGCAGGGCACCCGTTAAACCGCCCCACAGGGCGCCGACCCGCAATCCGCGATCCATGCGTAGAAAAAAGAAAGCAGACCTCAAAACCAATACCTGCAGGATAGCCATCACGATCGCGATCAGCAGCAATGGCCAAGGCGGGCCAGAATAGCCGACGGCGAGTGGGACGATAATAGAGAAGCTGATCCAACCCACCAGGCTAGTGACAAAACTGGATGCCCAGGAACTCCGTCGTCCTAGCGCGCTGGGCATCATGTTGCCGATTTGCTCTCCCGTAGAAACGTAATCTCAAGTTTGCCCAGATCATAAGCATTGGGAGAGTGTCTGCCAGTACCTTGGTTGATTCTGATGGCTGTTTCTGAGGTTGCCCCGTCCATCTTCGTGCTCTAGAGTCGCAACAGGAGTACTCAGCAGCGCCGACACTCAAGAACAAGATCGAGCAACAATTTGTGATCGATTCAGGAGGCGAAATGAAGAAACTTGTGTTGCTTGCCGTGATATGGCTGGCCACGACAGCGGTGGCGCAGAACAACGTCTCGCTACCCGCCGGAACTGCCGTGAAGGTGAAGCTCGAAAACACGCTTGCGACCTTTTCCAGCAAAACCGGAGATGCTTTCAGCGGTCGAGTCACGGAAGCGGTGATGCTTGACGGGAAAGAGGTGATCCCAGTCGGCGCGACTGTCCAGGGACGAGTGACTCGCGTGGCCGAGCCGCGTCGGATTGCGGGCAAGCCCACAATTGGCATCTTCCCCGAGACCGTAGTCCTGCCCAACGGCGAGCGCTACATGCTCAACGCCACGCTGGTGGATACCAGCGTGCACCACGGCACCGATGTCAACGATGAAGGCCAGTTCAAGGGCAAAGGACACGACGGCAAAGACATGACCGAGATTGGCATGGGCACCGGCGGCGGCATGCTGGTGGGCGGGCTGATCGGTGGAGGCAAAGGCGTTCTGATTGGCGGCATGGTCGGCGCCACGGCCACCGTCACACACTGGCTCAGCAAGAGGAACTCCGCCGTGTTGCCTGCGGGCACGGAGCTGGTGATGGAGTTAAGCCGCCCCATGGAGATGAAGACGGCGGCGGCAGGGCAGTAGAAACTAGCTCTCAGTTCTTTGTTCTCGGACTGACGCTCTCAGTGGGTCGGAAACTTCGCTTCCGGCTTGTCCGCATGTGCCAGCGAGTTGAGGAAGCGCTTTAGCTTGCTCTGGTCCGCCTGGGACATATCTACGAACTGAATCCCGTTCCCGAAATAGGGGTGGTGGGTGACGACAATCGCTTTCGTCGTGAATTTTTCGTCCGCCAGCCACAGAACCAAGTCCAGCCTGGTTCCGACCTGCAGGGTGAAATTCATCTCGACATAGCAGCCACCCACGCTGAGATCGGTGGTGTGGGTGTGAGTAGGATCTGCCGCCCCTTCGGGCCGGAGTTCGATTTGCACCGCTGCTTGGCTGCGGGGATATTTCCTCCGTTCCGGCGGCACCGTGCCGGTGTGCGCTTCCCGAGGATGCAGATCAGACATGGCTGTATCCCCCTTTCCAAAGAACCTTCCTCTATGGTCAACCTGTGTGCCGGAAAAAGGAAGAGCTCATTGGTGCCCGACGCCAGCCCTTTGGTGGTAGTACTTTTGCTTGAAGTTATGTGATGTAAATCACAGACTTCAAATAAGTTGCCAGTTGATCGTGGCAAGCACATACTGGCCGGAAGATTCACCGGCTAAAGCTAGAAGGCGAGCGCCATCAGATTTTCTTCGCTCAGAAGGTGCAACTCGATCCAGCCGTCGACCGGGAGCGCGTCCACGGGGAGGCGGTTCTGCCAGACACTGAAGCGCAGGCGCAGCCGCGTGGCGGCCGGCCCAGCAGTTTGGCCGCTGCCTTTCGCGGGAACAACCGGAGCCGCCAGCAACCAGGCCAGCGGTAGTTTGAATTCAAAGGTTCGCACCAGAGCGATCTTCAGCTCGCCGGAAGGATGGCCTGCGGTCGCAATCGGCTTCTCCTCGCCGGGGACGCTGACTTGCCAGGACCGAATCCGCCCCGCCTCTACTTGCGCGTTCAACCGCAAAGCGCGGCGAGGCCGCTGCCCCTCCGCTGCCCACGATTCCAGGTTGACGACTAACTCGAAGTCCATTTCCGGAACCTGGTCAGCGAAATCGAGGCGGCCATAAACGCTCGTCTCGTCGATTCCAGCATAAACCGCACTTACCAGAAACTGCTTGCCGTGCATTGCTCCGGCGCGCTGGTCGGCGGTGTACACGGCGGCGCCCATCCACTCGAAATAGCGCACCATATCCCCTGTTACCTTGGGGTGAATGTACGACGTCTGCGGCAGAAATGCGGGCCGCCCTGCGCCAGCCGCGATGGGCTGCGCCAGATAATCGGGCGGAGTCGCACCCAGAGCCTGGTACACATTGGAGAGATGCTTACGGTAGAGTTGGTCAAATTCGCGGTCGTTCGCCGAATGATGCTCCGGCCCATACCACCAGTTCCAGTCGCTGCCTTCGGCGATCAGAAGTTCTTCAAAAGCCAGCTTGCATTGGGCTTCGCTGGCGCGAGACCCGGCTTGGGCATAAAAGTTGCGCGCGTGATAGAGATAATCCCACGATTTATTGTCTTCCGGCGCACCAATCCAGACGTTGAAATTGGCGTTGATCCACGAGCCCGGAACTAAAGATGTGAGTTTGCCGAAGTTCTTGTGCCGGGCGATGGCTTCTGATACGGTAACCGCCTCCACCCCGGGCTCGCGCTGCAGGGCATCACAAAAGCGGCGGAGGAATTCGCGGCCCGATTGTGGGTAATATTCCCAGGCGTTTTCGCCGTCCAGAATAATCGGCATGACCGCGTCTCGTCCCTGGTCGAGAACAGGCTGCGCGGCTTGCTTGATGTTGCGCAGAAGATGCGTGGCGGCTTCTGCGGCGGGCATTCCTGAGTACACGAATCCAATCAGATCAGAAATGGTGTGGTCGCGGAAAATCAGGTGCATTTCCGTTTGGCCGCTTTCAAAGCGATGGATGCTATAGAGCTTCTCGGCGCTCTGCGCCGGCAGACGGCCTTCCCCGTCGCGGGCAAAGTTAATGCCGAGACTTCGCCCCAGCACGCCTTCGTCGGTGGCCATCCAGTTTACGCCCAGGCTCTGCGCGATGGCCAAAACTTCCTCGGAAACACTGCCTTCCGAAGGCCATACGCCCACCGGCCGGACCCCAAAGACCTTCTGGTGCAAATCCAGCCCGCGCTGCAGTTGCTCGCGCGCGTCCTCGGGATGACGGAAACGGTTTTGCGGCAAAGGCAGCCCCGGCGTGGAAACCGCGCCTACGTTGGTATCGCAAACCAACGGCAGAATGGGGTGATAAAACGGCGAGGTGGAGATTTCGATTCCTCCCCGCCGCGCGGCAGCAGCGTGCGCCGGCAGCACCTCGCCAATGAGTTCGCGCTCACGCTCGATCACCAGGCGCTGATCCTCGAGCGAATATCCGTGGCCCTTCTTGACCAACGCTGCAATGTCTGCATCCTGGAGAAAGAATTCGTCAAACCAGGCGATCTGGGAAAGCACTTGCAAATCGGTGAAATCTTGAGGCTGAAAGTATTTGTCAGCGCGTTCGGGCGCATCGCCCGCGCCGCGGAAGCGTTCCCACAGTTCGCGGTAGCGCGGATAGCGGCCAATCATGTGAACCGGATTCGCCTGAAACAGGTACTGCAGGGCGAAGCGGCGTTCGTCCGGAGTAAGATCTCGCGCGGGTTTGGCCGCAACCTGCAGGAAAGGATCGTGCGCGGTTCCGGCCACGTAATCCTGGATTTGGGTGATCAGCGAGGGTACGAGGTTAAAAGTCTGATGGACCTGGGGAAACTCGCCCAGCAGCTTGACCATGCCGTAATAATCTTTGAGGGCGTGCAGCCGAACCCAGGGAAGACGGTACTCGCCAGTGACCAGGTCTTTATAGAAAGGCTGATGCTGGTGCCACAAAACGATGACGCGTAGAACGGGCATTTCGACGCAGCTTTATGAAAGTAAAAGGTCAGTTTAGCACGTGCGGGATTGCGCCTGAGAGACATTTGCCGACTTGGGGACCAAATTTCCTCATATGGAATCATCCAGTGAATTATCGGCCCGATCGAGGCTGAACTGCCGCGGACGTGGCGGTTTTGAAACAGCCCACTACCGGAGCCAGACAAAGTCGCCCACTACCGCGCGGCGTCGACCCGCACGGCGATTTCGCTTCCGGTACACTAGAAGCGTACTGATCCTATGGAAAAAACGGCCAACACCCTGGTGCCCGGCTCACGCGCCGATGTCAGCCTGCTGACTCCGCAGGACCTTTACTTGTTTAACGAAGGCCGCCACTACCGCGCCTACGACAGACTGGGCGCTCACCTGACCACGGCAGAAAACGAGCCAGGTACCTGCTTCAGCGTGTGGGCACCGAACGCGCGCGAGGTTAGCGTGATTGGCAGCTTCAATCGCTGGGACCCACATGCGCATGCGCTGCATCCGCGCGGAAGTTCGGGCATCTGGGAAGGGTTCATTCCCGGAGTGGACAAGGGCTCGCTCTACAAGTTTCATATCGCCTCGCGTCATCACGGACACGTGGTGGACAAGGCCGATCCCTTCGGGATACTGCACGAGAAGCCGCCGCGAACCGCGTCCGTGGTGTGGGACCTGGAGTACCAATGGTCGGATGGCGACTGGATGCACAACCGAAGGGGAAAAAATTCCCTGCACGCTCCCCTGTCCATCTACGAAGTGCATCTCGGCTCCTGGATGCGGGTTCCGGAAGAACACAACCGTCCGCTCACCTATCGCGAACTGGCGCCGCGGCTGGCCGATTACGCCCAGCGTATGTACTTCACCCATGTCGAACTGCTGCCGGTGATGGAGCACCCGTTCTATGGATCCTGGGGATACCAGACTACGGGATACTTTGCCCCAACCGCGCGCTACGGAACTCCGCAGGATTTCATGTATTTCGTGGACTATCTGCATCAGCATGGCATTGGCGTAATTCTGGATTGGGTGCCTTCACACTTTCCTTCGGATGGGCACGGGCTGGCCTACTTCGACGGCACGCATTTGTTCGAACACGCCGATTCCCGCAAAGGATTCCATCCGGACTGGAAGACGCACATTTTCAACTATGGGCGGACGGAAGTCCGCAGCTTTCTGCTCTCCAGCGCGATGTTCTGGCTGGACAAGTATCACGCGGACGGTCTGCGCGTGGATGCGGTCGCGTCCATGCTGTATCTCGATTACTCGCGCAACGAGGGCGATTGGCTTCCCAACCAGTACGGCGGGCGCGAGAATCTGGAAGCCATCGACTTCCTGCGCCAATTCAACCAGGAAGCGTATCGTGAACATCCCGATATTCAGACCTTCGCCGAGGAATCGACGGCATGGCCCATGGTGTCGCGCCCCACTCATCTCGGAGGCTTGGGCTTCGGCTTTAAGTGGGATATGGGCTGGATGCACGATTCGCTGAAATACTTCTCTCTCGACCCCATCCATCGCCAGTTTCATCACAATGAGCTCACCTTTCGCATGTTGTACGGTTTCACCGAAAATTTTGTGCTGCCGCTCTCGCATGATGAAGTCGTGCATGGCAAAGGTTCGCTCATCGGTAAAATGCCCGGAGACGAGTGGCAACGCTTCGCCAATCTGCGATTACTGTTCGGCTACATGTATGCGCAGCCGGGCAAGAAGCTGCTGTTCATGGGGGATGAGTTCGGACAAGTGCGGGAGTGGGGCCATGACACCAGCCTGGAATGGCACGTCTTGCAGTACCCGGTGCATAGCGGACTGCAAAACTGGGTTGAGCAGTTGAACCGGGTTTATCGCAATGAGCCCGCCCTGCACGAACTGGATAACGATCCCGCCGGCTTCGAGTGGATCGATTGCAATGACAGCCTGTCCAGCACACTCTCCATGCTGCGCAAGGGAAGGTCGTCGAAAGGAAGTATCGTCGTGGTGTGCAATTTCACGCCCGTACCCCGGATGGCCTATCGCCTGGGCGTTCCTTCGGGAGGATACTGGCGGGAACTCCTGAACAGCGATGCCAAGGATTATGCCGGCAGCGGCATGGGAAACGCGGGCGGCGTGCAAGCTGAAGAGCAGCCCGCACATGGACGCCCTTATTCCCTTAGCCTGATCCTGCCGCCGTTGGCGGCATTGTTCCTGAAATCTGAATAGGCGCGGTTGCTGTAAGGGATCATGCTTGAACCTTGGAAAGGCTCGTGCGGAAACGCTTTAAACCATCCGGTAATCTAACAGAGCAGTGACTTCGGTGATGTGGTCACATCACCGCTTTCCCGCGTAGGGTACACTGTAATGGCAAGTACGAATCAAAAGAAGGGATGCCGAATGGCCACTTCACCTGTTAAGCCCAAAAAAGCTATCGACACTCTTCTCGACAGCATGGATGAGCTTGTCGATTCAGCGGCTGAGAAAATGACACCGGCAGAGTTACGTAGAACGCGCAAAGAAATCAACGACGTGGTAGATCGCGCTGTTGCCGCTCATAAACGGCGTCGCGAAACTGCATAATCAGCTCTTTCCTTCTCTCTTTCGTCATCCCTGGTTCCAATCTGTTGATGACCTCGACATATTCGGGTTCCGCTTCAAGGCCGATTTCAACCAGTTCGCGCACCCGAGCAACATCTCTGCGCAACTGCTTTATCTCATCCTCGTCCTGATATGTTCGGCCCGGATCGCGGCGCGTACTTTTCCATTTGCTCATCAGCTAGCCTTCCCACAGCTGAGAAACATAGGTCAGAGCGAGCCTCCCACCCCGGTAGTGGCTGACCGGCATTCTGGCTTGCCGGAACGTCGGTCTTAAGGCCCGTTAGAAGGTCGCACTCCTAACGGGTTCTGCTGTTTTGTGCGTTCTTTACTCACGGCGCCGCATCGTTCTGCATTCGATCCGGCCATTCTTCTGGCCAGTTCATTTCCCTACAAATCCGCAAAAAGTCATCTGCCGCGGCATAGGTCTTATGCAGTTTCCCGGCTCTGCGTTCGTCCTCAATGGTGTAAACGGCGCGGGCCGAAATGTTGAGTATGCCGGCTTGTTTGCTAATGCCTGAGAGAACGCCTGCGAGAGCTTGATTGCTATCTATTTTGAGGGCCTTGCGAAGCACGTCATCAGATTGCCTGTAATTGTGCACCAGCAAAGTAAGCAACCGTTTTTGGGAATCACCAATACCATCAATGAACTTCCAAAAGGATTCACGCGTCCACGCGCTGATTTCTGTAATTTCGTAAAAGGCATCACGTTCCCGCAGAATTTCATCAACGGCCTCCTTCGGCCATGAATCCAGCCTGACGGATGTGATTTGCTTTCTCTTGGCTTCCTCTTCCGCGAGATGTTGTATAACCGCGATAGCTTCCTCGCTAGTGGTGCATTCTATGTGACCGTCTTTGTAGGGTATCTTTATCACGATCATTATGCTGCCAAGCGTCATGCTAGTACGCTTGGCAGCGTATGTCAAGCGCCTTCTTGCCTTTTGGTTATTATGTCTGTTAAGAAATTCGCAATTCACATTCAGCCGTTACCTACCCCCCGATCTTCTTGACTCTCAGAGCGGGGCACGCTACCATTTCAGGCCGCTTGCGCCCCAAGCCGCGATACTCCCCCCGATCGCCCGCAAGCACAAGGAGACTTCAATGATCTGCAAAACCATGATCTGCAAAAGAACGATCTGCAAAACCTTGCACACAGCTTCTCTGATTCTAGTTGCCGTCTTTGCGCTCAGCCTCGCCGCGTGGGGGAGCTGCTCGAACGCCAATATAAAAGGCAATTACGGCTACGCCGGCACGGATACCGATACCAGCGGTGATCTCCAGGCCTCGATTGGTCACATCACCGCCAATGGCAAAGGTACCTTTACGGGCACCCAAACCCAGAGCATCGCGGGGAGCATTTCCACAAGCTCTGTCACCGGAACCTATACGGTCAACGCGGACTGCACCGGCTCGGGCACGATTACTCGGAAAGGCAAGAATGCGGGGCACTATGATCTGACGGTTCTCTCCGGGGGAAAACGCATCCAGACGATTACAACCGATTCTGGAATCATCGGGATCAGCTACGCAGACGCGCAGGGCAGCGCGACTTGCAGCAATGCGGGAGTCAAAGGCGCCTTCGGAGTTCAGGCGACAGGGACTTTCCTTACCATCGGGCCGGTCGCCTTCAACGGACTGCTGGCTCTCGACGGTTCGGGCAACCTGAGTGGAACTGAGTCGGGCAGTGTAGACGGTCAGATCTTCTCCCAGCAGGCGGTCTCTGGAACATACCAGGTCAAGTCGAATTGCACGGGCACGATGACCTTCCAGATTTCAGGTCAGCAGGCGCAGCACGCCAGTCTTGCGGTGGTCAATGGGGGGAAGAGCATGCTTTTGCTGGAAACTGACACGGGCACGATTGTGTCAGGTTCCGGGCAACAGTAGTCTTGTACCAAGACGAATAGTCGGCAGTCCTGCCGAACCATCGGCATGATGGATTCCAGCGCGGTAGCACGAAGACGTGCCGGTGGAATCGCGATCACGCTTTTTCTTCAGCTCGCCAGCAGGAGTTCCAGCCGATCCACAATGTGGCGGATAGGGACTCCCTTGGTCATGGCCGCATCCACGAAGGGAACCATGTCTTCCAGTACGGGACCCGAGCCCGAGACCATGATTACGGGAAGAGTCGGGTCATGCCGCTTGAGGCGTGTGGCCAGCTCCAAACCGTTCATTTCAGGCATCTCGTAGTCCAAAATGACGGCATCAATTTCGTTTTCCTTGGAGTGAAACACGTGGAGTGCGTGGTGACCACTGTGGGCAGCTAGAACTTCGTATCCGTACCGGCTCAACAGCGCCTCATACAACGCACGGATTGCGGCATCGTCATCCACGCACAACACGGTCGGGCATTTCATAGGGGAGGGTTTCCGCCCTTTCCAGTCGCCTCGCCTGGGGGGTAGAACGAGGCACTTCGCAGGTTGTTTGCACCTTCAATGCCAAACCATTCTCAGGATTTCCAACGCCGCTGTTGGCAGCGATGACCTGGATGCTGGTTCGCGATTTCAGTCACCCCGTCCTCGAACCAACAGAGGCGCGTGCTAGACTTCCCTTAATCGGCGACTCATGCGCATTCTCACCCGGTATATCCTGCGCGAAGTCACGGCTCATGCCCTGATCGGGGTGTTGGTCTTCACTTTCGTCCTGTTCACCCGCGATCTGGGACAGATTCTCGAACTGGTGGTCCGCAACAGTGCTCCCCTGCCCAGCGTGGCGGAAGTCTTCTTCTTCATCGTTCCCGTCGCGCTTAACATCAGCATTCCCGCCGGGGTGTTGGTGGGCATTCTGATTGGGTTGAGCCGGTTGGCTGCCGATAGTGAAATCACCGCCATGCGAGCCAGTGGACTGGGCGTGTGGACTTTCCTGCGGATCATCTCCATTTTTGCTTTCGTCGCCTGGCTGCTGGCTCTGGCCAACGGAGTCTATCTGGCGCCCCGGTCTCAGGCGGCCATGGCCCGTCTGCAGGACCGGATGAAGTCCTCGCAAGCGTCTTTCGAAGTTCAGCCTCGCGTGTTCTACGAAGGCTTTCCGCAACTCGTGCTTTACATCCAGGATGTGAAAGCGGCCCAGGGGGCGGCGATCTGGAAAGGTGTCTTCATTGCCGACACCAGCACGCCTTCTTCTCCCCGAATTACCCTGGCCCAGCGTGGGATTTTGGTGAGTGAGGGACCAGAGACGCTGCATCTCCACTTGACCAGCGGTTCCACCCACGAGATCGATCCGAAGGATCCCAGCCACTATCAGATTTCTACTTTCGAACAAACGGACATCCCGATTCCGGTCCCGCAGTCGGAAAGCGCGAAGGAGGAGGAACTGGCGCCGGTGTCGCAGCTGGGCACGTGGGAACTGTGGCGGCAAGCGAGCGCAAAGAAAAACCAGGCCATGGCCCGCTTGTACCTTATCGAGTTCCACCGGCGTTTTGCTCTACCCACATCGTGTCTGGTATTAGCGCTGGTAGGAATTCCTCTGGGCTTGTCGTCCAAGAAAGGTGGCAAGTCTACAGGTTTTGTTCTAACCATCCTGCTGGTGTTTGCTTACTATTCGCTGTCGCTGGTGGGAGTCTCTTTGGCCCGCCAAGGAAAGCTATCGCCCCCGTTCGGAGTCTGGCTGGCGGACCTCGTTTTCTTCCTGGGCGGGGCGTTCTTATTGTGGCGCGCGGAGCGCCGCCCGTTTGAGCTTTCGTCCTTCTGGAGCCTGTGGAACCCGTTCAAGGCGGGCTGGAAGGAAAAGGGAGGGATGCTCCGCACGACCCGGGGTGAAGATGTCTTCGAGCGGGCATCCACTCGGCGCCGCGTGTTCAGCGCGCGTTTCCCCATGATCCTGGATGACTACGTGCTCGGCGACTTTGGCGTGAACCTGGCCATGGTGCTGGCCACGTTCCTCATGCTGCTGCTGGTATTCACGCTATTCGAGTTGCTGGGAGACATTCTCCGCAACCAGGTCTCGCCGCTGGTGGTGGGAGAGTACTTAGTCACGGTTTCGCCTTATTTTCTTTACAACATTGCGCCATTGAGCATCCTGCTGGCGGTTCTCATCACCCTGGGCGTGATGCAGCGCTCGAATGAGATCACTGCGATCAAGGCGACAGGAATCAGCATCTACCGCATTGTGGTGCCTGTCTTGGTGGCCGCAGCGATAGTCGCCACAGGCCTGTTCTTCTCCGATCAATTCTATTTGCCCTATGCCAACAAGCGGCAGGACGCGCTACGCAACCTGATCAAAGGCAAGCCGGCGCAGACCTATTTGAACCCCGACCGGAAATGGATTTTCGGGCAGCATTCGAACATTTACTATTACCAGCTGTTTGACTCCGAGCGTAACCAGTTCGGCAGACTCTCGGCTTTCCAGTTCGACCCCGTCACTTTCCAATTGACCGAACGCATTTATGCGGAGCGGGCACACTGGGAAGATAGCTTGCAGCGCTGGGTTTGCACTCAGGGATGGGAGCGTGACCTCCGCGGCCCTGCCATCGAAAACTACCGCACTTTTGATGTATCCACGTTTGCGGCACTGAGCGAGCCGCCTACATATTTCAAGAAAGAAGTAAAGCAATCCTCGGAGATGAATTATCAGGAACTGCGGCGCTACATCCGCGACCTGCAGCAGAGCGGCTTCGAGGTGGTGCGGCTGAGGGTGCAACTGGCCAAGAAGCTTGCGTTTCCGGTGATCACGCTGGTTATGGCAGTGCTGGCGATTCCCTTCTCGCTTTCGGCGGGACGCCGTGGCGCAATCACGGGCGTGGCCACGGCAGTGGGAATCGCGGTGGTGTACTGGACGATTTCCGGCTTATTCGAAGCGATGGGAAACATCAGCCAGTTGCCGCCGGTGCTGGCGGCCTGGTCTCCGGATTTGATTTTCGCGTTGCTGGGCGGGTATTTGATTCTGAAGGTGCCCACGTAGCGAGAGCGGTCGGCCACAGCTCACTCTCTGTGTCTACTTAACCGGGCTGAAAAAATCCAAGATTGAGCCTGTGGCTCACCCACCTGCACGTCGCCGTCACTTCACCGCCACCGCCGAAGGATTGCTGAACGTAGTGAACGGTGTGCCAGCCACGTTAAGAAGGCCGGTGGTGGTGGTGAGCGTGTAAGCGGAGATTGTGCTGGCGCCGTTATTGGCAACAAACACATAGTCGGTGGGGTTGGTCAATGTGTTTCCAATGTTTGTTCCAGTCGCGCCGGAACGAACGGCAATTGATACCGGAGTTGTTCCAGTAGAAATGGCTGGCGGGGACAGCGGACTCAACACACCGGAGCCAGTGCCATAGGAGTATTGCGATACCTGGTAGGACTGTTTATCCACCACATAGACGAAGGTAAACGCAGGGTCGAACGCAATCGCGACCGGGCCGCCTCCAGCCGGGAACGGGGAGCCACTCACCGGAGTAAGGCTGCCGTCCGGGGCGTTCACGTTGCTGCAACTGGTAACGATCGCGTCACAAATGGCAAACGCGGAGACATTATCGGAACCGGTATTGGCTACGTAAAGAAAGCCGCCGTTTGGAGAGATACCAAGTCCCGAGGGCGAAGTTCCAACATTGTAAGGCGATGCCCCAAGCGCTTTGAGCACGCCGGATGAGGTGTTGACCGAAAAAGCGGCAACCGTGTCATCAAACTGGTTGGCGGCGTACACATAATTTCCCGTGGCACTGACCGCTACAGAAACTGGACCGCTGCCGGTCAGTTCTCCTGGCATCTCGGTGGCGAAGGGCGATCCTGTGACCTGGGTTAAGGTTGTCCCCTGAATCGTGAACACCGAGATGGTCCCCGATTTGGGATCGTGAAACGTCCCCTGATTGGCCACGAACAGGAATTTCCCTGCAGGATCAATGGCCGCACCCATGGGATTGGCTCCCGTTGCGGTGTTTCCAGTGACGCCGGTAAGCGATCCGTCCGAATTGATGGTGTAGCTGGAAAGATTATTGGCTCCGTTGTTGGTAACGAACAGGGCGTTTATGGCAGGGGTGATGGCGAGCGCGAACGGAGCGGCGCCGGTTCCGAGGCTGGTCCCGACTTGTGTGAGTCCCCCGCCGTTGAGAGCCACTGAGAAAGCTGAAATCGTGGTATTGCCTTGCGCGGCAAGGTAGAGAATCCCGGTGCCCGATGTCGCTGGTACTGAGTTGTTGCTGGAACAAGCGGTCAAAATAAGAAGCGAAACCACGAGCGCTGCCAACACAGAACGGAACTTCATTCCCATTCTTTCTCCCTGATGTTTCTGTTCCGGATCCCAGTCTCCCGGACCCGCTCATTCGCAAACCGCGGAATGGGTGAGCCACCCACCTTCGCTGCGCTGAGCGGAAATCCAGAGTTACCCCCATTTGTGTATCAGGAATACAAGGGAAGAGCAAACTGCTCCACCCGGTTGGAACCGCCGCCGATGGTGAAAGTTGCCCGAGGCGGGGGATTTCCTAAGCTGCGTCTTCGTCAGTGGTCTCCGCGTTTCAGGGTCGTGATCTCTTCCGAATGGGTAGAGCGGACACTCCTGTCCGCTGCCGTCGACCGTGACGAACCTTTGGGAAACCGGCCTTCTTGAGATTGTCAGGCGGACGACTCCGGAGAACCTTCCGTCTTCGCTGCGGATTCTTCGCTGCGCCGGACAGCCCCTTCGACTGCGCTCAGGGCCGGCTTAGGCGGCTGTCCCCACGCGAGCAGTCTCAATGTGATTCACTTGGAGCTAAGTTGTTGATTCTTCGTTCAGGGTGCGGCGGAGAGGGAAAACGGCAGTCTGACCCTCGCGTAGAATGCCATTTAATGGCGCTAGGAGACCCGTAGAGCGACAACTGGGTGCTCGGATGAGGTTTGGGTCAACCCAGTATCCGGGAGCTCGCCACGGGCCCCCTGTGTCGGACTTTATCTTGCAGCTATAAATCAGATTCCCGAACTGGGACAAGGGGCTCGTGAGATCCATTTCCTCCCGGCACCTGACTTTCGCTGGATCGCACGCTACAGCCGACGAGTCGTTCGCGCAGGGGCCGCGTACGGAAGGGAGGCGAGGAGAGCCTGGACCTCCTGAATTTACGGTGTCACCTCGAAGGCTAAGCCGCAATATTCACCGTACCCCTTCGTACAGTTGCCCCCCAGGTAGGTAACCCCGAAGAGGTTACCGTCACCGTCGAAGATCGGAATGCTAGGCCCCTCTGCGTGCGCACCGCCAGTGAAGGTATGCAACACCTGAAGCGCCCACTGCTTTCCCGATTGCTTCTTTAGCTCGAAGACGTTGCCACAGTGCCAATGGGAGCCGTGAAGACAACCCACATCGCCTCCTGAGCTACCGTAGAGATTCCCGCGCTTGCCGAAGACGAATGGGCTGTTCGGATAACGGCCATCCTTGCCGCCGGTAAAACTGTAAAGCACGCTGTGACTCCAGCCGTTGGTCCCCGGCTTTAACTCGAAGATCGTTCCGTAGTCCCCGCTCCCTCCAACGTCGGTCGCGCCGTAGAGGTTGGGTCCGTTGAAAGCCAATGGGCCGGGACCAGCGCCATCCTGAAAACCCCCAAAATTATAGATAGTGCTCTCGTTCCATCCGCCTCCGGAGTTCGGGGAGAGCTCGAACGCTACCCCCTCTTCATAAGACCCACCAGTCGATGTTGTGCCGTAGAGGTTTCCCGTAGCGTCGAAAACCAAGCCGAAGGGATTTGCGCCGTCTGTGCCGGAAAAACTGTGCAGTATCTGCTCATTCCAGTCGGTTGCCGTGGGCGTTAATTCGTACACCATACCGCAGCACGAAGCGCCGCCCCCCGCTGTCCCGTAAAGATTTCCCGCCCCATCAAGAACCACCGCCGAGCTCGGGTACTTCCCATCGCTGCCGCCTGCGAATCGATAAACGATGCTTGCCTTCCATTTGCCTCCCACTGACGTGAGTTCGAAGACGGTGCCGAATCCCCCTTTCTGACCGCCATCAGTTGTACCGTACAGGTTGTGATTTGCGTCGAATGTGAGGCTCTGTTCGGGGTAGCAACCGTCATTTCCGTTACCGGGAAAACGGTAGAGAATCTCGTGCACCCACGCGTTCTTGACACGCTTCAACTCGAAGACCGTGCCGCAGCCGCCGTTTCCCCCCAAACCGCCCCCGGCAGTAACGCCGTAGAGGTTTCCAGCAGTATCAGAGATGAGGGCGGCGCTTGGATGAATTCCGTCCTTGCCCCCCTGGAAGTTGTAAAGCACCTTGTACTTGCTTCCAGCCGAACCGCTGGGCACCAGCGTCAGAGCCATTGTCAGAATCGCAAGAACTGTCATCGGTTTCGAGCAGGATTTCCATCGCATGGTCGCTACCTCACTTCAGGGACGTTGCCAGGCAAAAGGGAGGGAGTTACTGCCAAATCCGCCTAGCACAGCGCTAATTTACCACGAAAATGCGATTTCAGATCCTTCACTTTCCCAGGGGTGGACGGCTTCAGACTTGTTTCCGTAAAACGGAACGGTGCTAGCCCCGGTCGGCACCGGAGACTGACGTGGTCGTTTGCGCCATGGGGGCTTCATCCGAATCTACAGATGACGCGGGCAGGCGGATTTCGACCATCAAGCCGCCCTGGGGCCGGTTGGCGGCCCGGACCGTGCCTCCATGCAGGCGAACGGCGCGATCCGTGATTGCGAGCCCCAGTCCGACGCCGCCGGTCTGGCGCTCACGGGCATCGTCGATGCGGTAAAACGGCAGGAACAACTTGTCCAGGGCCTCGTCCGGCACACCTGGGCCGGAGTCGGTTACTCGCACTACCGCCTCCGGGCCGCTAACTCCCTGCCCCTGCTCCAGGCGGATCTGCACGTTCGTTCCTTCTTGCGTGTAGCGAATGGCATTGCGCGCGACATTTTCGATAGCGCTGTGCAACAAGCTCGAGTTTCCGCTGACGACGCAATCATCCAGGACCGCGAGTTCGACCTGGCAACCGCGATTCTGCGCCTCAAAGGCGGCATCTTTCGCGACTTCCCGGATCAGCTGATCAAGATGGACAGGCGATTTTTCGATGGAGTCGTCCCCAGTTTCGAGGCGTGCAATCATGAGCAGCCTCTGGATCATTTCGTTGAGGCGGCTGGCTTCCCGATCCATGCGCTCCAGCGCGCTCCGGGCTTCGGGGCCGCTACGCTGGCGTGCCAACTCCAGCGCCACGTTCAGCCGTGCCAGCGGAGAGCGCAACTCGTGGGAAATATCGGTCAGCAACCGGGTCTGGGCCTTCACCAGGTTTTCCAGACGCTCGGCCATGCGGTCGAAGTCACGCATCAATTCCGCCATTTCGTCGTGGCGCCGGGAGTGGGGAACGCCGGCACGGGCGCTGAGGTTGCCCGAGGCCAGTTTCTGGGTCGCTGCCCGCAACCTTACGATCGGCGAGGTCAAATAGCGCGCCAGGATGTAGCAGACCAACCCAGAGGAAATAATTCCGATGAATATGCCCAAACCCGGCACACCGCGAAGGCCGAACGCGAGGTGCGGCTCAGGAGGGAGTTCGGTCACCAAAGTGTAGTGGTGTCCATCCACCGTCGTGATTGAGGACCGCAGGAACTGCATGGGCCGGAACCTTCCCCAGAAAGTGTCGGCAGGACTCATCTGGCCGCGCTGAGCACGCTCCACCCACTCCGGCGGTCTGCGCCCCAGCAAGTCATTGCCGTTCTGGTCGAAAATATAGAGCCGCACGTGTTGAGTATCGTGGACCCCTCGCAAATATCGCCAGGCGGCCGTGTCGCCCCCGGTTTGGTAGGCCTGCAGGGCTTCGCCAAGGAATTTGGATTGCTGTTGCTGCAGGTTGGAGATTTCCTGGGAAGGTCTCAAGGCTGACGCGACTACAATTGCCAACACAAAAAACAAAGCCTGCGCGACCCAGTAGGAGAGGAAGATTTTGACGAACAGGCTTCTCATTCTCCGCCCCCGACCCGGTCCCGGGGATGAGTCAAAATGTACCCCACGCCGCGCACCGTCTTGATGTGGTCGGCGCTATTATCGGAATCGCCGAGTTTCCTGCGAATTTTACTGACGTGCATGTCAATACTGCGGTCGAAGGGAGAAAACTTGCGGCCCAGCACGGCGTCCGTAAGACGTTCACGGGTAACGACGCGCCCGGCCTCCCCCAACAAGACGTGCAGCAAATTGAACTCGACCGAAGTTAATTCCACAGGCTTGCCATTTTGCCGCACTATCCGAGTAGCCGGATCGAGCTCAATATCGCCGACGCGCAGGACATCCGGGAGTTGCTCCTCGCCAGCCTTCTCGGCGGTCTGGGTTCGACGTAAAACGGCGCGAATGCGCGCCACCAGTTCGCGCGGGTTGAAGGGCTTGGGAAGATAATCATCCGCACCGATCTCCAAACCCACGATGCGATCCACGTCTTCACCGCGCGCCGTCAGCAGCAGAACCGGGATCTTCGATGTGTTACGAATGCGGCGCAGCAGGTCGAAACCGTTCATGCCGGGCAGCATCACATCGAGCACCACCAGCGAGTGATCGCCGCTCAGGGCGCGTTCCAGACCTTGCTCGCCGTCGTGAACCGCGTCGATCTGAAAGCCTTCCGGTTCGAGATACTCACCGACCAGGCTGCACAACTCTACATCATCGTCGATGACCAGTATGCGATCCACTTTCCTCATTTTAGTTCTATACCAGAAGGCTCTCGCAGGACGTAAAGAATTGTCACAAGAGCGCTTATCAGCTTTTACAAAACTTTACTCCGCTTGACCGACTCTTTACCACCTAAGGCCGCGAAAAGTGTTCTTATGACTAGAAACCAATTGACCAATTCTGCGCTTCCATCGAGGGAACGCAGGTTCAGGGAGAAGTCATGAAATCGAATAGCAAGATTCTGGCAACACTTTTGGCTGTGGTGCTCGTGGGAGCGCTTGCAGTCGCTCAAGGAATGCGGCCTGGCCACATGCATGAAGACGGAATGTTCGGCGGGCCCATGCTGGGTTTCTTCGCGGACTATCTGGATCTGAGCAGCGCGCAGCAGGCGCAGATCAAGCAGATCATGGCCAAAGAGAAGCCCACCATTCAGCCCTTGTGGCAGCAGGAGCGGCAAAGCCACGAGGCCATGAAGCAACTGATCATGAGCGGCAACTTTGATGAGGCCAAGGCGCAGACGATCGCGCAGCAGGCGGCGCAGGTCCAGACCCAGTTGATGGTAGAACATGCTCGCACCGCTTCGCAGGCTTATCAGGTGCTCACAGCGGAGCAGAAGACCAAGCTGGCCCAGTTCATGGCCAAACGCCAGCAGCGGTTCGCGGAGCACATGAAGGAACATGGGGCGGACTCGGAGCCGAACCAATAATTGAATTGGCTGGCGAAGGGGGAGGGATTGGGGGGGCTGAGAGGCTCCCTCCCCCGGTGGGTGGTCGCTCGAAATGACAAAGAAAGGCGGGTAGAATCTTGGCCACTGTAGCAATTCCGAGAGAGGTCGTAGATGCAATCGCCTGCGAGATGGCTTGCGGAGTTGAAAGAGCCGTCGACTGCTGGATGTCCCAGGTCGAGCAGGCGCTCACCGACCCACGGCTCACGACGCTGGGCCGCATGAACGCCGTGCGGGAAATCGTAGACCGGTACAAAAACCTGACAGGCAAAGAAGAACTGGTGTGCCGAAGGGTTCACCCACCGGCTTGGTCTACGGAAGCGCTATGAACATCGACGTGGTGTATGCCTGGTTGATCGACTCCACATGGCTGTTCCTCGGGAGCTGGGTAGTTCTGCTGTTGACCGCCTACGTGGTCGCGTTCCGCCACGACGGGTAAAGAGCTTTAGGCCGCGTCGGGCGGCGAAACTGAAGCCGGTGCTGGTAGAATCACATCTACTAGAAGCACATGCTGCCCAAAAGCCTGCGTTCCCTGCTTCCCTACTTCAAGAAATACCGCCGCAGCTATGTGGTGGGCACGCTGTGCGTGTTCTTGAACAACGGAATCTGGATTCTTTTCCCCCAGGTAATCCGGCGGGCGGTGGATGACCTCCATCTGGGCGTGACGCGGCACAAGCTGCTCACCTACGCTTTGCTCTTGCTGGCCGTGGCCGTGACCAAGGGCATCTTCCAGTTTCTGACCCGCTGGATCGTGATCGGAGTCTCGCGCGAGATCGAATTCGACCTGCGCAACGACCTCTTCAAGCACCTGGAAAGCCTCCCCTATTCCTATTACCAGCGGACGCGCACCGGCGATATTATGGCGAGGGCGACCAACGATCTGAATGCCGTGCGCATGCTGTTGGGGCCGGCGATCATGTACTCGGCCAACACCATCGTGTTCACCGCGGGCGCGCTGGCCTTCATGCTCTCGATCAGCCCCAGGCTGACCTTCTATGCATTCTTGCCCCTGCCGGTAGTGAGCATTACCATTCAGTATTTCGGACGGCAGATTCACGACCGTTTCGAGCGCATCCAGGCGATGTTTTCTGAGATCTCGGCCCGCGCCCAGGAAAATTTCTCCGGGGCGCGCGTGATTCGAGCGTATGTGCAGGAAGAGGCCGAAATCTCTGCTTTCGAAGCCTCCAATCAGGAATACATCGCACGCAGCCTGAAACTGGTTCGTCTGATGGGCATGCTGTGGCCGACACTGGAAACCATGCTCGGGTTTGCCATCGTGCTGGTGCTGTGGCTGGGTGGACGCGAAGTGCTGCAGGGCCGCATCACGGTCGGGGATTTTGTGGCTTTCAATACTTACATGGTGCAGCTCACCTGGCCGGTGATCGCGCTGGGCTGGGTCATCAATATTTTCCAGCGCGGCACCGCATCGATGGGGCGGATCAACGAGATTCTCACCGAGAAACCCGACATCGCGGATAGCGAAGAAGCAAAGGCCGGGGACAGGAGTGTCCGCACCGCACAGGTGATCGGCGAGATTGAATTCCGTGATCTGAGCTTCGCCTACAACGGCACACCCGTTCTTCATGACATCAATTTGCGCATTCCCGCGGGCAGCAGCCTGGCGATTGTCGGTCCCACCGGTTCGGGAAAGACTACGCTTGTCAGTTTGATCCCGCGCATTCACGATGCCGCGCCGGGGACCGTGTTAATCGACGGCAAGCCGCTTCGCGAATATCCGATTGCGTTTCTGCGTCAGAATATCGGCTTCGTACCCCAGGAAACCTTCCTGTTCAGCGAAAGCGTGCGCGGCAATATTGCTTTCGGAAAAGAAGATGCCGGGGACGAAGAGGTCCGTGCCGCGGCGGAGGCAGCCAACATTGCCGAGGACATTGAGGGCTTTCCGGAGAAGTATCGAACTCTTGTGGGGGAGCGCGGTATTACTCTCTCGGGCGGCCAGAAGCAGCGCACGGCGATTGCTCGCGCCATTGTCCGCAACCCGCATATTCTCATTCTCGATGACGCGCTCTCGAGCGTGGATACGCATACAGAGGACAGGATCCTCAATCACCTCCGCCAAGTCATGCAGGGCCGGACTACGATTTTCATCTCCCACCGGGTTTCCACCGTGCGCAACGCCGATCGGATCGCCGTCCTGCACGCTGGCCGCATCGTGGAACTCGGCACTCATGACGAATTGTTGGCCCGGAACGGCTATTACACCGACCTGTATAACAAACAATTGTTGGAAGAAGAGCTGGCGGAAGTGTAAAACTCTTTAATCACAGAGGCACAGAGTACACAGAGGAGGAATGTGCCAATGTTGATCGCCTCCGCGCCCCATGTGTCCTCTGTGGTGAACGGTGTTTCGAGAATGAAAAGAATCGTTATTCCCGAACTGCTCGACACCGACTCCGGCACGGCGGCTGAGATTGTGGCTGCATTGTCCGACTTGCACCGCATCAATCGGTGGTTCGGAGGAATCTCGACAACGCACGCGATGGTCGCTCAGGTCGCCCGCGACGTTGGTGCCCGGTCATTGTCGCTGTTGGAAGTCGCCGCTGGGGCCGGATCCGTGCCGCACGCTGCCAGAACCCGCATGCAAAGCCAAGGAATCCAGCTTCAGATTACCCTGCTGGACCGTGCCCACTCGCATCTGCGGAACAGCTCTGGAAATGGGACGCGCGCCGTGGCCGGGGATGCGCTCGCCCTGCCCTTTGCGAACGAGAGTTTTGATGTGGTTGGGTGCTGCCTCTTCGTGCATCATCTGGAGCCGCAGGAGGTGGAGCAGTTCGTCAACGAAGGGTTGCGGGTATGCCGAGTCGCGGTGCTCATCAACGACCTCGTGCGTCATCCTGTTCACCTCGCCATGGCGTACGCCAGCCTGCCGCTTTATCGCAGCCGCATCACACATCACGACGCGCCCGCCTCGGTGCGGCGAGCCTACACGCTGGAGGAGATGCGTGAGATGTTGCAACCGACCCGGGCCGCCCGATTGGAAATTCGCCGTCACCCTGTGTTTCGGATGGGGGTGATTGCATGGAAAACATAAATGCATACACGTGGTTTCATGAAATGCGCCCTCAGGGGCTAAAGCCCAGTTTTATTGAGCGCTGAGCTGCACGGCTGAAGCCGTGCCCTTCCACAAGACCGTTTTTGAAACCAGCTGCAGGTCCTTCGTGGCGT
This sequence comes from uncultured Acidobacteriota bacterium, assembly GCA_963770485.1. Classification (GTDB taxonomy): domain Bacteria; phylum Acidobacteriota; class Terriglobia; order Terriglobales; family Acidobacteriaceae; genus CAVVEC01. The sequence goes on along the minus strand of CAVYPX010000016.1, from coordinate 694,295 downwards.
GAAGGGCAGGATAACGAGATCCAGCCATGTACGATTTAATTGTGATTGGCGGTGGGCCAGCGGGAGCGTCGGCGGCAATCACGGCTTCCCGCAGTGGCGCGCGGGTTCTAATGCTGGAACGCGGGCGTTTTCCGCGCCACAAAGTCTGTGGCGAATTCGTTTCGGCGGAATCTCTCGATCTTCTGCACCAACTGCTCTACCGGTCACATTCAAGGTTGATCTCTGAAGCAACCAGCATTCCCCAGGCGCGCATATTTCTCGACGGCCGCATGCTGCAAACTCCAGTCGATCCTGCAGCGGCCAGCATCGCGCGGCTGGACCTGGATGTCGCGCTCTGGGAGTCGGCAGCACATTGCGGCGTAGAAACACACCAGCAGATAGCCGCGCAAGGCATTTCCGGAGGCGGTCCGTTTGTCGTCAGAACGTCAGCCGGGAATTTTGAATCTCGGGCCGTGATTAATGCCTCGGGACGCTGGTCTAACCTGATCCGCGCCCCCATAGGGCAAGAATCGCGCATGAAATGGCTGGGTCTCAAAGGGCACTTCGCCGAGTCTTCCACCTCTGCTTCGGTCGACCTCTATTTCTTCGAAGGCGGCTACTGCGGGGTACAGCCGGTAGAAATCCGGAACGGAGGCTCGAAGTTTGCGCGCATCAATGCCTGCGCCATGGTGCGCGCGGATGTGGCCAGCACGGTCTCCCAAGTTTTCGCGCTGCATCCGGCTTTGCAGGAACGCAGTCGCCAATGGCAGCCACTCAGTGACCCGGTGAGCACTTCGCCCTTGTTGTTCCGCACTCCGGAACCGGAGCGCGATGGCGTGCTGATGGCGGGCGATGCCGCAGGTTTTGTGGATCCCTTTGTGGGTGATGGTATTTCTCTTGCCCTGCGCAGCGGCTCGATGGCGGCTCAATGCCTGATGCCATTCCTTCGGAGCGAGGCTTCTATTGCGGATGCTGTACGGCTTTACCGGCGGGAATACGAACGGCATCTCGCGCCTGTGTTTCGAACATCGTCAAAACTTCGGCGAATGCTGCTTTTGCCGCGGGCGCTGAGGATGCCGATGCTCTCCTTGCTGGAGAGGACTCCGGCGATCACGCGCTATCTGGTGAGTAAGACCCGGTAGGAAACCTTGTTCGGCGAGGCTAGCGCACGACCAGGACTTCGCGAATGTTGTCGCGAGTCAGAAAGAACTTGATGGAGCCAAAATCGCGGAAGAGAGTTTCGATATGCCGGTTGTTGAACACCCGCTGGAGCCGGAAACTCTTCTCGATGGCCGTATGGAGCGCGCCGGTGGGACCCTTACGCAGATCCCTGCGCGCCTCGATATGCTGCATCTCCAGCGTGTCATTGCCCACCATGTGGTAGCGGTAACAGGGCGCGTCCGGTCCGGCTTCGCGGGTGTGAAAGAAAGCCAGCAACATGCCTCCCGGTTTGATGGAGGACCAAAGCCGTCCCACCACCGGCCTCACCAGACTCTCGTCGAGGTAATCGGCCAGATTCCAGCAAAAAACGATGTCGAACTGGGCCGGCGGGTAGACTAAATTGTCATCAAGAAAACGTCGGCTATCCAGAGCCGGGTGCCCTTGCTCGTCCTTCCCGACCAAGGACGGATCGGTTGAGCCTTCGAGCAGGTCCTCGCTATAGATTTTATGACCGAGCGCAGTGAGATAGCGGATATTGGTGGCCGAGGTGGAACCAATGTCCAGAACGCAGAGTGGCTCCTGCGATTTCAAGGAGCGCGAAACTTCCGCCAGTCCGCTGGAACGGCGTGTGAGCCGCGGGGCCGCGCCAGCGTGTTTGTGAGCCTGGCTGGAGTCGGCCGATGAACCTCGAAAAAGTTTCATGAAGCTATGTGTAACGGATGCCATGGCACTTGCTGGCGTCCGGTTCAACGGGGTTCCGAACTGCAAATATATCGCGGCGCCCGGAGCCAGAACCGGTCAAAATTCTAGTGCTTGGTTACTGCCGTGCTAGCTGTCGCCGGACTCGACCCTGCAGCGCCCGAAGCCGGCGCGCCGCCGGTCCCGCTCGCAGCCACCGCCGTGACCCTTCCCGCAGCCTGGCTTTCAGGCTTGGTTGCCGACAAGTTTGGTCTGGCAGTTTCCTTCTGGATGTCCACCTTGCCTTTGAAATAAGCGCCGTCCTCGATCGCAATACGCTGCGTCACAATGTCGCCGACCGCCACCGCCGTCTTGCGCAGCTCCGCCCGGTCACTGGCGCGGATATTGCCTTCCAGCTTGCCCTGAACACTCACCGCTTTGGCGTTGACATTGGCGCGCACCTTGCCGTTGGGCCCGATCACCAGGCTATTCTCCTGCAGTTCGATGGTCCCCTCTACGGTGCCATCGACGTATAAGTCCTCACTTCCTGAAAGTTCTCCCTTAATGACGACGGATTTGCCGATGTGCGCAAATTCCACCGTCTTTGGCGTATCCATAACTACTGCCTCCTTAGGATGCATTTGCCGCGGAGCGCGAGCCGGAACACTGGATTCTAAATCATTTGGAACTTTGCCGGGGACAATCGAGCAAAGAAAAGGAAGAGAAACTGCGCCTTGTTACTCTAGGCATCTGCTCTGCGAAGTACCTTGTTTGCTTTTGCCTGAGGTTGGCTGTACAACAGCGCTAGCCGGAAGTTCATCTGAGTTATGGGATCGGCATGAATCCTGGACACATTCGGGCCAACCTCATCGCCACGCTAGCCGGGGCTATCGGGATCGCAAGCGGAAGTATGGCGTTCGCGGAGCAGGCGCCCTCTCCGATTCCGGTCGAACTGGTGCGCCGGACCGTGCAAAACGAGGTCAAGTCCAGCAATAACGGAACAAACTTCATTTTTCTGGATCGAAAACAGAACGCGCGTGGTTCTCAGACAAAGCTGGTGGTAGAGACTAGCGATGTCACGCTGGGAATGCTGATTGCTCTAAACGACAAGCCTGTCACTCCGGAGCAGCGGCAGGCAGAAGAGGCTCGGTTAGAGGAGTTGCTAAAGAATCCAGAGGAGTTACAGAAAAAGCGGAAGTCTGAAAAGGAAGATGCCGAGCACGTCACTCGAATTATGAAGGCACTCCCGGATGCATTCCTGTACGAACCGGATGGCACCGAGGGGGGAAGTCAGGGTGTCGGGAAAGCTGGCGACGCGTTGGTTCGGCTGAAATTTCGTCCCAATCCGCGGTACAGTCCGCCCACCCACGTCGAACAGGTGCTCGCCGGGATGCAGGGTGTTATTTTGATCGATGCAGACAAATACCGGATTGCCAAGATCGATGGCACGCTGATCCGGGAAGTGGGCTTCGGTTGGGGCATTCTGGGCCACCTCGACAGGGGGGGGCATTTCCTGGTGGAGCAGGGGGAAATTGGCAAGGACGACTGGGAAATCACCCGCATGGACCTCGCGTTTACTGGCAGAGAGCTTCTGTTCAAGGGCATCAATATCAAGTCGGAGGAAGTTTTCTCTGACTTCCGCCCCGCTCCTACGAAGCTGACTCTCGCGCAGGGCTTGGAACTGCTGAAGAAACAGGAAGCCGAATTGGCGGATAACCGGGGACAGCCCGCGACTGTGAACCCGAAATAGGGTCAGCGGCCCACGCCGCTGGGTCTGGGAGCCTGTTGAAAACCTAAAGTCTTGTCATTCCGAGGAGCGAGAGCGACGAGGAATCTGCAGTTTCTCTTGGACTGTGAAGAACTGCAGATCCCTCGCTGCACTCGGAATGACAAAACATTAGGACTTTCCAACAAGGTCCCAGGGTTCAGAATTGGCAGTAAGGCTTCTACCCACCCGCCCGGATTGTTTCCTTGCGCACGGTGAGCTTCTCGATCAAGTCTTCACGCACCCGGTATCCGGTGCCGGGTTCATCGCGGATGACGATCGTCCCTTGGGGCGTGACCTCGACCTCCGGTTCCACGATATCTTCTTTCCAGTACCGCCTGGAAGCGGAGACATCTCCCGGCAGACGAAAGTTCTCCAGCGTGGAGAGCGCGATGTTGTGGGCGCGCCCCACGCCCGACTCGAGCATCCCGCCGCACCATACGGGAATGTTTCGCGAGGCACAAACGTCATGAACTCTCTTGGCCTCAGTAAAGCCGCCCACGCGGCCGACTTTAATGTTGATGATGCGGCAAGCGCCGGCGTCGAGTGCGTGGGCTGCGTCGCGGGCGTGATGGATGGATTCGTCAAGGCAAATCGCGGTGCGCAACTCCTTTTGCAGGCGGCAATGATAGTAGATGTCGTCATCCCACAGTGGCTGCTCGATCATCAGCAGATTGAACTGGTCGAATTTGCGGAGGTGTTCGAGTTCGTCCAAGGTGTAGGCGGAGTTGGCATCACAACTGAGCAGGATGTCGGGCCAGCGAGCGCGAATGCGTTCCAGCACGTTGATGTCCCAGCCCGGCTTCACCTTTACCTTGATGCGGCGGTATCCGGCGGCCAACTCGGTTTGAATCTTTTCCAGCAACTGCCCGACTGAATCCTGGATACCGATGGAAACGCCGCATGAGATTTCCGGCAACGTGCCGCCCAGCAGCTTCCACAAAGGCTGCTGCTTCTCTTTGGCCTCCGCGTCCCAGAGCGCGTTCTCCACGGCGGCTTTTGCCATGCGGTGTCCTCGGATGCGCGCCATCAGCGGCACGCTCTCTCGAGCCGCAGCCAGAGTGCGCCCCAACACGGCGGGCGCCAGATAGTTCTTTAGAGTGGGCCATGCGCTCTCGGTCCATTCACTGCTGTAGAAGGGGTCTTCGCCGGCAACGCACTCCCCCCAACCGTCGATGCCGTCGCCATGGACGGTCAGCAGGATGATTCGGCGGCTGATAATACGCTTGAAGCTCGTCTCGAAAAAGTGAACGAGCGGCATCTGAATCTCTCGCAGCGTGATGGCTTCAATTTTCATAAAAACCGATCACCACAGAGGCACAGAGCACACGGAGAAAACAAAAGGAAACTGACAACTTTCAGGGATGAATCCAAGTCTGCACGTTCTCTTCCAGGCGTCCCAGCAGAAACTTGCCATTTCCCTGCGCATCGCGCTCGTATCCGAGCACCGCCAAGCCTTCGGCGAAGGCGCTCAGAAATTCTTCTCGATTGCGGTCCTGAATCTTCTTCGCCTGATCCCGAGTTGCCGGCGAGGCTTTCCACTCGTAAATCTGCGACGGGACGGGAATCATTCTGAGCGTTTCGAACCGGGGCTTGGCTCCGGTTCGGAGCAAAGTATCCACTCGCTTCGATTTCAGCCACCACTCCGCCACCAGCCGGTCGCTGGGCAGGCCGCCTTGCAAAGGCGATGAAGTGATTCCGTATTGATTCACGTTATACCGGCGCGCGATGGCGCCCAGTTTCTCGATGTTGAGAAAGGCATTCTTGATCTCCAGCGGATCGAAGGTCCACTCAATCAGCTCAAAGCCGCGGGCCAGCGCGTCTTCGCGCTGAAAGAACTTGATGCGGCGGCCCAACCCGGCATTCTGATACTGCTTTCGCACCGCCAGCATATGTGAATGCAAATAGGAATGCCCGCCGCGAACCCCTGGAATGGCCAGGGCAAATCCCATGATTTCGCGGGATTCAAAAGCTCCGATCACCTGTCCGCCGATCTTCTCAGCCACCACGAACATCCGTAGCGGGACCAGTTCGGCGTCGGAAAAATTCCAGACTTCCTGTTGCAGGGCCACACAGGCACGCATTTCGTCGAGATCATGGACGTTGCGGATCAGAATCGAATCGGCTTTCACCCTTCGTCCCGCTCCTGTCGCTTGGCTTGCTGCCATAACGATTCCAATTCTTCCATCGAAGTCTGCTGTGGAGTGCGTCCCGTTTTCTGCAACTGTTCCTCCATCCATTGAAAGCGGCGCTTGAATTTGCGGTTGGTCTTCTTCAGCGCCGACTCGGGATCGAGCGAAAGATACCGCGCAATGTTGACGACCGTGAAGAAAAGATCGCCGACTTCGTCTTCCAGCCGCTGGCGCAGATTGTCGCCGATGGGCTGCCGTCCGGCTCCAGCGACGCCTCGCCCATGGGGCTGCGGGCCGGGTGCGGGGAAATCCTTGAGCTGCTCCTGCAACTCGGAAGTTTCCTCGCCAAGTTTCTCGAACAATCCCTCAATGTTGGGCCAGTCAAAACCCACGTGAGCGGCGCGCGAACTGAGTTTGTGAGCTTCCAGCAGAGCCGGCATGGTTGCGGAAACGCCGGCTAATACGGATTCGGGGTTGTCCTGACTCATGGCAGTCTTGCCCCCACCCGCCGCCAGCCGCTTCTTTTTTTCCTCGGCTTTAAGCGCCTCCCAGTTGCGCAAAACGTCGGAAGATGTCTCCGCCTTCACATCGCCGAAAACATGGGGATGGCGATCCACGAGTTTATTTGAAAGCCGGTCGAGGACTTCATCGATAGAAAATGTGCCTTGCTCCTTGGCCATCTGCGCGTAGAACAGAACTTGCAGCAGCAGGTCGCCGAGCTCCCCGGTCAGTTCGTGCCAGTCCCGATTATCGATGGCTTCCAGTACTTCGTAGGTCTCCTCAAGCGTATAAGGCTTGATGGAGTCGAAGGTCTGCTCGCGGTCCCATGGGCAGCCTCCGGGTCCCCGCAGGCGCGCCATGATCGAAACCGCGCGCGCGAAACGATCTCCGGTAGTTGGCATGAAAGCAATCACTGTAAATGAGGCGCGTGGGCGGGGGCAATGAGAACAAGTACACCAATATGCCGGTGGGCTTTGAGCGACACTAACGTTACTTTTCACAAAGGTGCAAGTTAAGCGACACTTAAGCTGAAAATTGTTGGGCTTCGCAAGCAGGGCATGAATTCGCATCTAAACAGGACGATGGAACCGCGACTACCACTGGAGAGTGAACACTTCCACATCATCGTGATCGGCGGCGGCATCAACGGAGTCGCCATCGCCCGGGAATGCGCGAAGGCAGGACGGCGCACTCTTCTAGTCGAGCAGCACGATTTTGCCTCAGGTACGACCAGCCGCTCGACGCGAATGATTCACGGCGGCTTGCGCTACCTCGAACGGGGTGACGTCGGACAGGTGCGGGAGTCGTTGCGGGAGCGGCAGTGGTTGCTGCGCCAATATCCGCATCTGGTCAACCCGTTGCAGTTCCTGCTGGCGCTTGATCAGAACAGCCGCCGCAGCGCGCTCGCCATCCGCGCCGGATTGTGGCTGTACAGGCGCTTTTCGAAAGAAACACTGCGCGAAGCAGCGGATGCCGGCCGAGCCGGGCAAGATCGCCTGGAGCGCCTGCTGGATGCCGGGCGGCGTTTTTCTATCTTCAGCTTCGAAGATGCGCAGTGCGAATTTCCTGAGCGGTTGGTGGCGGAGTGGCTGGTGGAGGCGATCGAGGCCGGCGCTGTGGCCCGCAATCACGCGCAGGTTCTGGCGGTGGAGACTCGAAACGGGCGCGCCACCGGCGTGATTCTGCGGGACGGGCGGAGCGGCAAAGAGGAGCGCGTCGAGGCCAACTGGATCATCAATGCCACGGGACCGTGGGCGGACAGCATCTGCCAGGGTTCCGGCATTCACACCAGCAATCCAATGGTAGGCGGGGTTCGCGGCTCGCACATCGTGCTCTCCAAATTTGCCGGCGCCCCGGACGCAGCGGTTTACACCGAGGCAGTGGATGGACGGCCGATCTTCGTAATCCCTTGGAACGAGCAGGTTCTGGTGGGCACCACCGAAGTTGAGGATCGCGGCGATCCGGGCCGGGTGCAGCCGTCCGCTGACGAGATCGAATATCTGTTGCGCTCGCTGCTCCGCCTGTTTCCCCGGATCCGAGTATCGGGGGAGGACATCCATTATGCGTTTGCCGGCGTGCGGCCGCTTCCCTTCTCGCCCGACAAAAAACCTTCTGCCATTAGCCGGAAACACTATTTGCGCGATCACACGCCGGACGGCGCTGCACAGATGCTTTCCGTGATTGGCGGAAAGTTGACCACCGCGGGGAGCCTGGCCCGCGAATGCGCCGCACAAATTGGCCTGCGACCCACGATCCCTGCGCTCGCCGTTGCGTGCGAAGAGGGCGTTGATCGTTTAATGGATCGGCTGGTAACCGGGACGGCGGAGGCGGGCGGAATCAGCCACGCGGCGGCACGCGGCATTCTGGAATGGCACGGCAAATATTCCCTGGCAATCGCTCGCAGCGCAGCCAACAATGCGGCGTTGCGCGCGCCGTTGTGCCGGCATAGTGAGCACATCGTAGCGGAAGCGGTGAATGCACTCGCCAATGAATGCGCGGTTTCGCTGGCCGATGTCCTGCTGCGCCGGGTGCCGGTGGCGTTGGGCGCCTGCTGGTCGTCGGAATGCACCCAGGAGGCTGCAAGACGCATTGCGTCGCCCCTGGGATGGAATCAGCAACGAATCGCATCCGAGTTGGAGGCTTTCGAAGCTGAGCGAGAAGCTTTTCTGCAGAAGCCAAGTAGCATCAGCACTGCTGTCGAGGCGGCAGTGGACTGATGCAACCGTTCGTTCTCACGATCATTCCCGGCAGACTGGCGCTCCTTGGCTCGCTTCACCTCAGGATTCGCACCAGCAATTCCGTCTCATCGGACACAATCGCATCAACTCCCCATCCTGCCAGACGCAACATCGACGCTTTATCGTTTACTGTCCAGGTAAACAGTTTTTTGCCCGCTTTGCGCACTTCCCTTACCAGTTCCTCGCTGATCAGGGTATGGTGAGGAATCACGTACTCGACGGGCAATTCGCGCCAGCGCTTGAGCTGCTCTTGCCTATCGCAGATGAGGCCCAGAGGAACGGTGGCACTCCGGGTTCTCAGCTCCAATAGGACTTCAGGCAGAAAAGACGACACCACGTAACCGTGTTCGGGCTCGCATTCCTGCAAGGCAAGGAGCACCTTCGATTCAAGACCGGGCACCTTGAGTTCGATATCGAGAAAAGCCCGGCGAGCGTAGCCCTGCAGAACATCTTCCAGACGCGGAAGATGAATCAACTGCTTGCAAGTCGCCTCGGAGACGACAATTCCTTCGACCTTAGGGTCGTGGCAAATCAGAGAACGACCGCAATCGGTTAAGCGCACGTCGAATTCGAAACCGTCACAGCCGTGCTTCAGGGCAAGGTCAAAGGAGGCAAGGGTGTTTTCCCGAACGGAAGCAGACGCACGGGCACCGCGATGACCGAGGAGGAGTGGCGAATCGGACATCGAGTGCTGATTGTACGCCTGATGTCCAGTCTTTAGAATGGCTGAAAAATCCACAGGCTGTGCAAGGAATTTACAAGACAGGCGAAAACTTTGCATACCAGCGGAAGCTTCGTTGCTGGACTTGTCTCGCTTGCGTTCGGAGGGCTAGTCCAAGTCGAAATCGCGAATGGGCTTACCTGTATCTGGGGACTCTTTGGCCTTCTTGACGGCTTCCTGGAACTTCTTCTCCAGCAGGTCGGAAGCGTGCTTTTGGGCCTCGACGGATTGCCGGAAGATGGATTCACGGCGGCTGTCCTGCTCCTTCATGGCGCGGGCCGCCTCCTCCATGTCGTTAAAGGTTCTGGGCTTGACCGCGGCAGTGTGGGCGATCACCGCCTTAGTGGCAAAATCCACCTTCAGCACCGCGCTGCAACACGGACAGGTTATATCGAAAGCTGCAGCATTGTCCGCCATGCCCGAAATCATACCGCAAAAGGGTCGCTCAGTGGGATTCCAGTTTGACGGGAAGGACGTGGAAGAGGTAAAGCATCTCCCACGCCAGAAGAAAGACGGATACGATCACCACCGTAATGGCGAGGATTTCACCAAAACTCAGGCCCGTTCTGCGAGGTTCGAACCGCCTGGCGATGAGACCCAGGATGTTCAGGGTTGCAAAACCGAAGACCAGCACCCACAGAATGTTGTAAATGTTGCTCTTCTTATCTGAATACTGACCCGAATACTGCACCAGGAAAACCAGCAACGACTGTAGACAAACAATGCTCCGCGGCCACCAGACGCGTGAAGTTGCGCGAGCGAGCGCGGTGGTCAAAGACATGGCCATTTACAGGCTGCCTGAATCGACGTACAGCTATTCGCTGGAAAGCTAAGATATTATCTCTTTTTCCGCCATGAAGTGGGCGTCGAACGATCCAGTGGGTCACCCATCTGGTTACCGCTCTGCTTTTTAATAAAAAGTTCCGCACCCGCTTCTGACGGCTCCAGAGGGCCTGACGCCGCCATGAGAGTGGGTTAGCGGTGCCCCTTGACTGATGTCCACGGAATGTAGCGCTGAAAGCGGAACACGAATTTTCAAGCGGATAGCGCGGCCCGCTGGCGGTCCAAGCGGGCCGTTTTTCTCTCAAGTGGGAAGGTTTGTGCAGCGAATTGTGCAGTACGAAGGCTGATGTCAAGGCCAATGTCCAAATCCTGCCGGGAAGTGGTTTGGGGGCGAACAGAGAGCGCCAACTTGTGCTATGGTCTGGTTACCTCAACTAGCAGGGTCTTGGGAGCAGAAACAGTCCTTCCCTCGACGAACTAAAGAAAGTTCTAGCCCGCGCCTCACCGCTTAACATTTTACAATTCCATGACAAACTCCCGGCGCCGCGGCGTTATTGTCAGCGTCGCGAATAGGCCACGGCGATCCTTTTTGCGTGGCCGCAGTCGCCTGAGGCGAAACTCATGAGAAAACCACAAATACTGGCCGTCACGATACTCGCATTCGCGGCTTTAGCAATTGCCCCGCTGCCCGCGAGCGCGCAATTCACCCTCGACGTGCTTCACAACTTTGCCGGGGGCACGGACGGGAACTACCCGCAGGGAGGCGTCATCCAAGACGCGGAAGGCAACCTCTATGGCACCACAGCATTGGGCGGAGTACATTGCGTGGCCTTCGGCCAGGCCGCGGGCTGCGGAACGGTGTACAAGATCGACAAGAATGGCCAATATACAGTGCTCTACAGATTCCAAGGCGGCAACGATGGTGCGGCTCCCAGGGCAGGCCTGGCGCGCGATGCTGCCGGCAACCTGTATGGCACAACACAAGGCCAAGGCGTCGTTGGCGCCGTGTCCACGGTGTTCAAGGTAGATACAAATGGACATGAAACCGTGCTTTTCATCTTTAAGAACAACAGAAAGGAAGGCTGTTGTGCCGACGCACCGCTGGTCCTGGATGCTGCCAGCAACCTCTATGGCACTTCGCCTTTTGGCATCGATGAGAACGGTGTCGTCTACAAAATCGATGTGCATGGCAAGTTCAGCGTAGTCCACACGTTCACCAACATCGCTGACGGCGCACTGCCCTATGGAGGGTTGGTCATCGACGCGAGCGGTAACCTGTATGGCGCCACAGTCAACGGCGGCGATGACTTAAAAAAACGTTCCTGCTATACCGACTACAACAGCGTTTTCGAGAATGGCTGCGGAACTATCTTTAAGATCACCCCGAATGGCGAGTTCCGCGTGCTTTACCGCTTTCACGGAAACGCAGCTGGGGGAAACCCCGTGAGTGTAGTTCTCGATCCCGCCGGCAACCTCTACGGGGTAACAGACAGTGGAGGAGCACTTCCGTGTGACACAGTCCTCATCTTCGGGTGCGGAACCATTTTCAAGATCGACACCGCGGGAAAGTTCAGCGTGCTCCACACATTCCGTCCGAATCCAGTCACAAACCCAATGTACAACAATCTGTTTCTGGACTCGAAGGGGAACATTTATGGCACTAACGAAGCAGAGCCTTTTTCTGAAAGCGGATTTCTATTCGAATTGGACACCACAGGGAAATACACCGTCCTTTACACTTTTTCAGACCCCTCCGACGGAACAGGCATAAGTGGCGCGATAATCGCTCCGAACGGCGATTTCTACGGCACGTTCGGAACTGGAGGCGGTGTTCAAGATTGCGGCTCCATGGGTGCCGGCTGCGGAACCGTGTTTAAGTTGACGCCTTAACCCAGTCGGTCGGATAGCCCAGACAATCGTGTTCACCTGCTCTCGTTGGGGAGATTGTTCGGGCATTTCGTGACTCTGCAATTCCGGCCAGCCTGTGTGGAATGTGTCGATGACCGTTGGAAACACAAGATCCCGCACCGTCTGCTCCTTGCGGCCCAGCGGAACCATCGCTGAAAGCAGGCGTTCGCTCCTCGCTGTCCATCCTGCTTCGCACCGCCGCGTTGCCTTATAATAGAAAGATTCCGCACCCGCTTCTGACGCCACCTGAGGACCGTGCCGCCATGAGAGTGGGTTAGCGGCCCCTTACTGATGTCCACGGAAACCATTGTTGTTCGCGGGGCGCGAGTCCACAACCTCAAGAACATTGATTTTGAAATTCCCCACAACTCGCTGACGGTCGTCACTGGCGTCTCCGGATCGGGCAAGTCTTCCCTCGCCTTCGACACAATCTACGCTGAGGGCCAGCGCCGCTACGTGGAATCGCTTTCCGCCTACGCCCGCCAATTCCTGGAGCGAATTGAGAAGCCAGACGTCGACCTGATCGACGGCATTGCCCCTGCCGTGGCCATCCGGCAGAAAAACACCACCCGGAATCCGCGCTCCACCGTGGGCACGGCCACCGAGATCTACGATTACTTGCGCTTGCTGTTCGCCCGGGTCGGCAGAACCTACTGCCTGCAATGCGGCCTGGAGGTCAAGAAGGACACGGTCGACGAAGTGGCCGATGCGGTGTTATCGCTGCACGAGGGCACGCGGCTCCATGTGCTGTTTCCATTGCAGACTCCGGTTGCAGCTCCGGCCGAGGCTACCCGAAACGAGACTACGCGAAAGAAAAGTAGCACCGCTTCGACTCCACGCGCGGGACGTTCACGAGACAGCAAGCGAGATGCCGGCGTTACACTCTCCGATCAACTCAAGACCCGCCTCCTTGATCTCCGCACCCGGGGTTTCAACCGGCTTTACCAGAACGGACAGATCTTCGAGTTCTCCACTCCCGAGTCCCTGCTGGACATTGATTTCGCGAAACCTGTCTTTATGCTGGTGGATCGTCTTGTGGTCTCGCCTGATGTGCGGGCGCGAATCGTAGACGGCACCGAGATCAGCTACCGCGAGTCCGGCGAAGTGATCTTCGAGACCGCCCCGCGAGAAGGGCAGCCCGGAGAGCGGCTGCGCTTCTCCCAGCGCTTCGAATGCAAGCACTGCAATATTCGTTACGAGGAACCCGAGCCACGCCTGTTCTCGTTCAACAACCCTTATGGCGCCTGCCCGCGCTGCCAGGGATTCGGGAACACGATTGATTTCGATCTCGACCTTGTAATCCCCGACAAATCGAAAAGCCTCAACGAAGGCGCAATCGACCCTTGGACAAAGCCCAAGTACCGCTCTTTTCTTGGCGACTTGAAGCGTTTTGCCCGCCAGATGGAGATTCCACTCGATGTGCCCTGGGCCGATTTGGAACCCGAGCATCAGAGGCTGGTCATTGAAGGCGAGGGACGGTTTTGGGGCGTACGCGGTTTCTTCAATCATCTGGAACGCAAGAAATACAAGCTGCATGTGCGCGTCTTCCTCAGCCGCTACCGCGGATACTCGATCTGTTCCACCTGCAATGGAGCCCGCCTCCGCACCGAGGCACGACAAGTAAAAATCGACGGCAAGAACATCTGTGGCGTTTGTGGCATGACCGTGGAAGAGGCCTTGAAGTTCTTTGAAGCGGTTCAGCTGACCGAACAGGAGGCAGGGATCGCCGACAAGCTTCTGCAGGAGATTCGCGAGCGGCTGCAGTTTCTGAATGAAGTGGGGCTGGAATATCTGACGCTCGACCGGCTCGCTTCCACGCTGTCGGGCGGCGAAGCGCAGCGTATTCAGCTTGCTACCTCGCTGGGGTCGCGACTGGTGGGAACGCTTTATGTGCTGGACGAGCCCTCCATCGGGCTGCACAGCCGCGACACCCATCGCCTGATCAAAATTCTGCACGACCTGCGCAACCTGGGAAACACGATCCTGGTCGTCGAGCACGATCCCGATGTGATGCGCGCTTCCGACACCATTCTCGACTTGGGACCGGGCGCTGGGGAGAATGGCGGCCAAATCATCGCGGCCGGCACCTACGATGAGATTCAAGGAATGCCGGCTTCCCTCACCGGCCGTTATCTTTCCGCAGAGCTGTGCATTCCGATACCGAACGTCCGGCGCAGGCCCGGACCGCAGCAGATCACGATTTGTGGGGCAAGGGCACACAATCTGAAACGCATCGATCTGACAGTCCCGCTGCGTATGCTGGTGGCCATTACTGGCGTCTCCGGCTCAGGAAAATCCACGCTGCTCCACGACGTGCTCTATCAGGCCTTGGCCGCGGCGAAGAGGCAACCCGATGGCGCTACTCCTTCTGCTCCTGCCTGGGACCGCGTGCAGGGAGCGGAGTTCATCGATGAGGTTGTGCTCGTCGATCAATCTCCCATCGGCCGCACGCCGCGCTCCAATCCGGTGACCTACATCAAGGCTTTCGATGGCATCCGCGATCTGTTCGCTTCCCTGCCGGAAGCGAAGAAGCGCGGATTCTCCGCCGGCCATTTCTCATTCAATATCCCCGGAGGCCGCTGCGATACCTGCCAGGGAGACGGCACGGTCACGGTGGAGATGCAATTCCTTGCCGACGTGGAGTTGATTTGCGAAGAGTGCAAGGGCGCTCGCTACAAGCCACAGGTGCTGGAGGTGCGTTATCGCGGCAGGAATATTCATGAAGTCTTGCAACTTACGGTGAAGGAAGCGCTTCAGTTTTTCGCTGGCGTGCCTAAGATTGTGGAGAAGCTGCGCGTGTTGGAAGAGGTTGGCCTGGGATATCTGCGGCTGGGCCAATCGGCCACAACCCTTTCCGGTGGCGAAGCGCAACGTATGAAACTGGCCGCCCACTTGCAGCCTGCGGCGCGGGAGATCGGCCGGCGCGCCAGTTCCGGGGAAAGCAAGCGGCGGCCTCACGTCCTGTATATTTTTGACGAGCCCACGACGGGCCTTCATTTCGACGATATCAGTAAACTGCTTTCCGCTTTCCGCCGTCTAATTGAAGCAGGGGGCTCAATCCTGGTGATCGAGCATAATCTGGAAGTGATTAAGACGGCGGACTGGGTCATCGATCTGGGTCCTGAAGGCGGCGAACGCGGTGGCTACGTCGTTGGCTCGGGCCCGCCAGAGACCATCGCCAAACTGCCGAAGTCCTATACCGGAAGGTTTCTGGCACGCATCTTGAATGGAAACGGATCTTCGCGCAATGGGAGCAAGTAGGAGAATACGAGGCGCACTGCTAATCGTCGGGCTTTGCTTGGCAGGCGCATCGCTTGCGCAGACCACAGGCAAAACCGTGCGGCACTACAAAGTCGCCGAACAAGATTCCGTTCCTCCCGAACTCACTCAGGCCGAGGCTGCTATCGAGAAGAAAGACTACGCGACTGCCGAGCCGCTATTGAAAAAGGTGGTTGCGGCGGATCCCGTGAATTACCAAGCCTGGTTTGACCTGGGATTTGTGTACAACGGCCTTGGGAACACTCAGGAGTCCATTGCCGCATATCGCAAGTCGGTGGCGGCCAAGCCGGACGTCTTCGAATCCAATCTGAATCTGGGGCTCATGCTGGCCAAGACCGGTCAGCCGGACGCGGAACAATTTCTGCGCGCCGCCACCGAGCTGAAACCTACCGCCAATCAGGACGAGGGCCGCACGCGGGCCTGGGTGTCTCTCGCCCATGTGGTGGAAAGCAGCAAGCCAGAGGAGGCGATCGAAGCCTACAAACAGGCCGCCACACTCGATCCCAAAGATCCGGAGCCTCATCTCTCAGCCGGACCGCTGCTCGAAAAGGAGAATCGTTTCGCCGATGCCGAGCAGGAGTACAAGGAGGCATTGGCAATTGATCCCGCTTCCAGTGATGCTCTCACCGGCCTGGCCAATATTTACATGCGCGGTCATCGCCTGGCCGATGCGGAAGGAATCCTACGCCAACTGGTCGCCTTGCATCCGAATGATTCCAACGCCCACATGCAGCTTGGGCGCACGCTAGCGGCTATCGGGAAGAACGATGACGCGATCGGCGAATTGCAAGCCGCTGCCAAGCTGGCCCCGGCGGATCCCGGCGTACAGCGGGATCTGGCCGAGCTTTATGTCGCCGGCAAGAAATACGATCTGGCGGAAGCGCAATACCGTTCTCTGCTGGCGGCCAACGCGAACGACGCGGAATTGCATCATGGTTTGGGAGTGGCCTTTCTGAACCAGCGGAAATTTCCCGAAGCGCAACAGGAGCTGCTGATCGCGGTCAAACTCAAACCAGACTTCGGCGCTGCCTATGGGGATCTGGCCGTGGCTGCCAGCGAAAACAAAAATTACCAGCTTGCCATCAAGGCTGCCGATGCCCGCGCCCGATTTCTGCCCGAGATTCCGGTCAGCTACTTTCTCCGCGCCAGCGCTTACGATCACTTGCGCGCCTACAAGCAAGCATCAGAGAATTACCACAAGTTCCTTGAATTGGCGAACGGTCAGTATCCCGATCAGGAATGGCAGGCTCGCCATCGTCTGATCGCGATCGAGCCGAAAAAGTAAGCACTATGCGTTTTCAGATCGCAATGACCGCGGTTCTGCTGGCTAGCTCGTTGGCGGCGTTCGCTTCCAAGCCGGAAACTCTGCAGGATCTGATTGCTCGAGCGGAATCGGCGCGTGTGGACGACCGTCCGGGCTTGTACATCGAAATTGCTGAGCGGCAACTCAAGTCCGCCGACGAGTTCTACACAGCGGGCAAAGTCGACTATGCCCGGACTGCCGTGAATGATGTCGTGACTTACTCAGAAAAGGCGCACGACGCAGCGACCCAGTCCGGAAAGAAGTTGAAGAACGTGGAGATCGCCTTCCGCAAAATGGCTGGCAGATTACGTGATATCAAACGCGGGCTGAACTTTGAAGATCAGCCCCCGGTGCAGGCCGCCGCGGATCGTCTGGAGAACTTGCGCACTGACCTGCTGTCACGCATGTTCGGCAAGGGTAAATGATTCCTTCTATGCGCAAGCTCGCCAGCTTCCTTTTGCCATTGTTGCTGCTCTCGATGGCCCCGGCTCAAAATCGCCGGGACCCGCTCAATTCACGGGAAATCGATCAACTGCGCGATGCCGCACAGGACCCTGATCAGCGCCTCAAGCTGTTCATCGAGTTTGCCCGCGCCCGCCTGGCCGCAATCGAACAAATGCGTGCTGACCCTAAGGTGACCGACCGCGCCCAGCAAACTCATGACCGGCTGCAGGATTTTATGGATGTCTACGATGAGCTAAACGACAACGTCGATGCCTTTGTCGATCTCAAAGCTGATCTGCGCAAAGCTTTGAAGGGAGTCATCGAGGCGGACACCGAGTTCCAAGCCAAACTCCGCGCGTTGAAGGCGTCCGTTGAGAGCAGCAAAGAAGAGACCAAGCAATATGACTTCTTGCTGAGCAATGCGCTGGATGCCGTCGACAGCAGCGTCCAGGACCACCGGCAACTGCTGAGTGAGCAGGAAGAAGCGGCCAAGCGGAAGAAAAAATAAAAACTGAAACCGCCGAGAAACGCAGAGGTTCGCTGAGGGAATCAGCAGGGCTACATCGGATCTGCCAGCGAGCATTTGAGAACCTTGCTTTTTCTGCGTCCTCCGCGAGTCCTTAGGTAGTGGTGCAGTTTGATTTGTCATCCTGAGCAAGCCGCTTTTGCGCAGCGAAGGATCTGGGCGAGCCGCGCGAACTGTCGCGCTCTGCGCGACAGAATAATCGCGCGTTTGGCTCGCTTCCATCAAACTGCACTACCGAATCCTTCGCACCCTCTTACTTTAAGATTTTCCGTGCTAAGCTAGCCGCAGCGTGAAGGAAAGCCTTCTCCACATCTTCCAGGAAACCTATCGCGAACTGCGCCCGCGCGCTCCCATGCCCGAGCTGGCGGTTGAGTTTTTCGCCTTCGCCAACATCAACAACACCATCCGGCTGCGCGAGGGCAAATTATTGGTGCGGCTCTCGGACCTTCTGGAAGGCGCGCCGGAAGTGGTACTCAGGGCGATCGCTCATATCCTTCTGGCCAAGATGTACCGCAAACCCATCGGGCGGGAACATGCCACGCGCTATCGCCGGCATGTTTCCAGTCATGACATTACGAGGAAAGCCCACCTTGTGCGGCAAATGCGAGGGCGGAAGCGGATCGAAAGTGCTCAAGGGCGTGTGTATGATCTGGAAGCCATCTTTGATGCTCTGAACACGCGATTTTTCTTCGGCCTGCTGGCCCGGCCGCAGATGACCTGGAGCCGCGATCACGCGCGAAATCACCTCGGCCATTACGATCCCGCGCACAACGCGATCGTGGTGAGCCGTGTTTTCGATCATCCGCGCGTCCCCCACTATGCTGTGGAGTACATCGTCTACCACGAAATGCTGCACCTGAAGCACCCGGTACGGTTGCGCGGCAGCCGCCGCTGCGTGCATTCGGCGGAGTTTCAGGCGGAGGAAAAGCTGTTCCCACAGCTCAATCGGGCCAGGCAATTTCTGAAGCAATTATGAACTCGCCTGGGAAAGGCCTGGTAGTGTCTCAATTTCAAACCCGAAGAATCGTCGGCAGCGATCTACTCCTCCGCGCACTCTGCGGTGGTTCTCCGCGGCCTCAGCGATTTAGGATTTTTTCTGCCGAGCCTCACCAAAATCCTAAAACGCTGAGACCGCGGAGAAAGTCGCAGAGTGCGCCAAGAAACCCGGCGGAGAGCAAACTAGGAACTGCCAAACGTCCCAGTAATTACTCGAGCCGCTAACGGCTAAATGCTGCCTTTCGCCCTGTGATCCAAATCACAACCTCTCGTGATTCGGCGCGTTGACGCTGGCTCGGCGGGAAGACTATCCTATAAAGTTGAAATTGAAATTCATTTTCAAAATCACATCGCCCCAGAAATGAGGACTTTTTCTAGATGTTGGAAGCATTCATCGTAACCTTGCGGGAGGGCGTCGAAGCGGCCCTCATCGTGGGCATCACGCTCGTTTATCTGGCCAAGATCGGCCGCCCGGAACTGCGCAAATCCGTCTACGCGGCACTGGTCTCTGCCTTCGTGGGCAGCCTGGGCGTCGCCGGCCTGCTTTCCCGTACCCGCTGGAATCAGGACATCTTTGAAGGCTGGGTCATGCTGGCGGCGGCTTTCTTCGTCGTCACCATGATCATCTTCATGATGAAGACGGGGCGCAAGCTCAAGGGCCAGATCGAAGGCAAGGTCGGGCTGCTGGCGGGTGAAGATGCATGGTTTGGCCTGTTCCTGTTCGTTTTCCTGATGGTGCTGCGCGAGGGTGTCGAGACCGTCCTGATCCTCTCCGCCGTGTCGTTGAACTCCACCGAACTGCTCAGTTTTCTGGGCACGCTGTTGGGCGTGATTGCCGCCATTCTGTTCGGCGTGGTGTTTGTCAAAGGCAGCGTGCGGATTAATCTGCAAAAGTTTTTCCGCGTCACCACGGTGATTCTATTCTTCGTGGCGGCGCAACTGGTCATCTCCGGTTTGCACGAGCTCTCTGAAAATGGAGTGCTTCCCTCCTCGAAAGCGGAAATGGCGATCATTGGGCCGATCGTGCGCAATGATCTGTTTTTCTTCATCACAATCTTCGCTCTAGCGGCGCTCATGGTGCTGTTCGAGGTCAAGCGGCGCGAACCGGGGCCGCAGCCGGCATCCCCCGCTGAACGCAGGAAAGCGGCTTGGAGTGCCCGCCGTGAGCGCTTGTGGATGGCCTCTGTGTATGCCAGTTCCTTCGTGTTTATTATTTTGGTGACTGCGGAGTTCATCTATGCCAAAAGCGTGAGTGCCTTGTCGCCTGCCACGGAGGTTGCGTTTGTGAACGGCCAGGTCGGTATTCCGCTAACCCAGGTTCAGGACGGCGATCTGCACCGCTTCTCCGCCCGGGAAAATGGCGTCACGGTTCGCTTCTGGCTCTATCAGAAGCCGGATGGCAAGATCGCCACCGTGCTGGATGCCTGCGAAATCTGCGGCGCGGTGGGCTTTTACAAAGGACCGAACGGCGTGGTTTGCAAGAACTGCGCTGCGCCCATCAATCCGCAGTCCGTCGGAATGCCCGGCGGATGCAATCCCATTCCCCTAAGAGCCGAACAGACCTCAGACGCCATCATCATTCGGGAGGCGGACATCGCGGCCCGGAGCCGCATGTTCCAGCAATAGCCCCATGTTCGTGCGCCTCGTTTACGAATCGTTTCGCCGGCAGAAGCGCCGCAAGCTTCTGGCCGGAGCTGCGATTACCCTTGGCGTGGGCGTGGCGACCGCCATGATCGCAGTCGCCACCGATATCGGTGACAAGATCAGCCGCGAGCTGCGCAGCTATGGCGCAAACCTGGTGGTCACTCCGCAGGAAGATACTTTGGATGTTCAAATCGGCGGCGTGGATTTGAAGCCGCCCAGCGACGGCGCCTACCTCGACGAAGCGGACTTACCTAAGATTCGCGGTACGTTCTGGCATCACAATATTGTGGGCTTTGCTCCCATGTTGCCCGTGAATGTCAGCTTGGATGCGGCAGGTAGCGCGAAGAACGTCACCCTGCTCGGGACCTACTTTTCCAAGCCGCTCCGCTTCGGCAAAGAGGACTTCATCACAGGAGTGCGCATTACTCATCCCTGGTGGAAAGTGCAAGGCGCATGGCCGGACGACAATTCGCAGGACGTCTTGCTAGGCGAGAATCTCGCGACAAAGCTCGATCTCAAGACCGGAGATCAGGTTGCAATTTCCGGTCAAATTCATCGTGTAGCCGGAATCCTTTCCACGGGCGCGGCCGAGGACAATCAGATTGTCGCCCCTCTCGTTCTCGCTCAACAGATTCTGGGCAAGCCCGGCGCAGTCCGCCGTCTTTATGTAAGTGCGCTGACCAAGCCGGAAGATGCGCTCGCCCGTCGCGATCCCAAAACGATGAACCCCGAGTTGTTCGACCGCTGGTATTGCTCGCCGTACGTAACGTCCATCGCTTACCAGTTGCAGGAAGCGATACCACACTCTCACGCCGAGCAGATTCGCCAAGTAGCTCAGAACGAAGGCACGGTGCTCTCCAGGATTAAAGGGCTCATGCTATTGGTGACCCTGGCGGCACTATTCGCCTCGTCGCTCGCCGTGTCGGCCGCCATGGCCACCGCCATATTCGAGCGCCGTACCGAAGTCGGCCTGATGAAGGCTCTGGGTGCCGCTGATGTTTCCGTGGCGGCGCTGTTCTTCGCGGAGGCTACCCTGCTGGCGTTGCTTGGTGGCGTCGTGGGCTTTGCCGGCGGAGCCCTGCTGGCGCGCCAGATCGGCCGCTCGATTTTCGATTCGCAGATTGTGATCGAGCCTGTACTCTTCCCTGTAATTCTGGCCATTGCTGTGATTGTGACTTTCGCGGGCAGCGGCCTGGCGATTCGTCGCGCCGTGAAGTTTGATCCCGTGTACGCGCTGCGGGGTGATGCATGAGCGCACCCACTCTGTCCGCCGTGGCCAGCCGCCGTACCGCTTCGCCTCATACCTCCATGTTTCTGCGCATGCTGTTGCGGGCCGCCGTACTTCGCCGCGGACGCGCTGCCTCTGCCCTGTTCGCCATGGTGGTTGCCGCTGCTGTGGCCACGGCGATGCTGAACCTTTACGTAGACGTGCAAGCCAAGCTGCGCAAGGAGTTCCGCAACTACGGCGCCAACCTCGTGGTAGTGGCGAAAGACGGCGAAGCGCTTTCCGTCGATGCTCTCGATAGAGTTCAATCCACGCTCGGCGGACACGGCCTGGCGGTACCCTTCGCGTACGTTGTGGCTCGCACTTCCGATGGACAATCCGTAGTTGTTTCCGGAACCGATCTCGATCAGGTACGCAAGCTGGACAGCTGGTGGTCGGTAACAGCTTGGCCAACGGCTCCGCAAGATGCGCTGGTCGGTGCGCGCGCGGCGGCGTTGGTAAGCGCGCAGGGCAAGCCATTCGAACTCAGCTTCCAGGGACGCACGATTCACCTCAACCCCGTGGGAACACTGCGCACCGGCGCATCCGAAGATAGTCGAGTTTATCTGTCGCTCCAGGATTTTGAAGGTTGGACCGGAGTGCAGCCTTCGACCATCGAGATTGCCGCCTCCGGCTCACCGGAAGAAGTAAACGCACTGATTCAGAAGCTGGCGCAAGCCATACCCGACGCCGCAGTCCACCCCGTCCGCCAGATCATGGAAGGCGAAGCGCGTGTGCTAGGCAAGACTCGCGCTACTCTGTTCGCTGCGGCCGTTTTGATTATTCTGACTGCGGCTCTGTGCGTGCTTTCCACTCTGATCGGCTGGGTCTTCGATCGGCGCCGCGACTTTGCCATCATGAAGGCTCTGGGCGCATCCGAGCGTCTGATCGGTGGATTCTTTGCGGCCGAAGCTGCGGCCTTGGGAGCGGTTGGGGCGGTGGTAGGATTCGGCTTCGGAATCGGCGTTGCGGCCTGGATTGGCCGAGTAAACTTTCACGCGCCCGTCGTTCCGCGTTTCAGCGTCTTGCCCATGGTCCTGGCTGGTAGCGTGGCCGTGGCTCTGATCTCGGCGGTGCTTCCGATTTTCCTGTTGCGGCGCGTCGAACCCGCTATGATCCTGAGGGGGGAGTGAGATGATCAAACTCAAAGATGTCAGCCGGCTGTATCCCGCGAAGGCCGAGGCCAACGGCGGCGTCATCCGCGCGCTCGATAATTTCTCTCTGAACGTCGAACCCGGCGCATGGATTGCGATCATGGGCCCATCGGGTTCTGGGAAGTCCACGCTGGTAAACCTGGTCGGATGCCTCGATCGCCCCACCTCGGGCGAGATTTGGCTCGATGGCGAGAACGTCGCGAATATTTCAGCTGGAGAATTGAACCGCGTGCGCGCGGAAAAGATCGGCTTTGTGTTTCAGCAGTTCCACCTGATTCCCTATCTCACCGCTCTCGAAAACGTCATGCTGGCGCAGTATTTCCATAGCATGACAGATGAACAAGAAGCCCTCGAAGCGCTGCAACGAGTGGGATTGAAGGAGCGCGCCGACCACGTTCCCTCGCAGCTTTCCGGCGGCGAACAGCAGCGGGTGTGCATCGCCCGCGCCCTGATCAATGATCCCAAGATCGTGCTCGCCGACGAGCCCACCGGCAATCTCGACGCAGTGAATGAAGAAATCGTCCTGCGCCTGCTCCGCGAACTGCATCAGCAAGGACGAACCATTGTCATGGTTACGCATGACCCGGTGGTGGCGCGCTTGGCGGACCGCCGCATCGAACTGCATCACGGAAAGATCGCGGCTCAGGAAGTTTTTGCCATGGCAGACGAGGAGCAATTCGACGAAGTTCTGGAAGAACTCTGGGTGCTGGCGGAGCACGGCGAGATCGCCGAGATCGGACGCATGGAAGTGCACGGTGCGCTGCCAGTTAGCATCGCGGTCGAGAAGATGATCGAATTGGAACTGGTCACGTCTAGGCCCCATCCGCCGCACCCGCACGATCACAAGCCGTTTGTGAACCCCTGCCATGACGCGCTGAAGCCGGATGGAGTCTCGATCGGGGACGGCACCATGATCGTGGACCTCACCTCCCGCGGCCGCCAGCGCGCCGCCGACATCATTCGCCGCCATCGCCTGGCTGAGCGTTTATTTACCGACAGCCTCGCCCTCGACAGCGAGACCGAAATCGAACAGCAAGCCTGCAAGTTCGAACACATTCTTTCGCCCGAAGCCACCGACAAGATTTGTGCCTTTCTTGGACATCCGCGAACCTGCCCGCATGGCGCGCTGATTCCACCGGGACCATGCTGCAGCAGAACGGCTGAATTCGCCGCTGCTATTTCCACTGCGAAGTCAGACCAAAGGTCAGCCTGACGTCCATGACCACGCGCCGCACCTGCATCGGCGTCTTCGATTCCGGCTTCGGCGGGCTGACCGTACTTAAAGCCCTGCTGAAGCTTCTCCCCAATGCCGATTACCTCTACTTCGGCGATACTGCCCGGCTTCCCTACGGCTCGAAATCCGTGGAGACCGTGGCCAAATACGCCGTGGGCGCTGCCCACTATCTGGAAGACCACAACGCCCAGATGCTGGTAATCGCCTGCAACACAGCCACGGCTTTGGCGTTAGATAAAATTACGCAGGCCGCAAGCGTCCCGGTGGTGGGCGTAGTCGAACCCGGCGCCGAGCGCGCCTCAGGTGAAAGCAAGAACAAGAAAGTAGTGGTCATTGGAACCGAGGCCACAGTCAGCAGTCACGCCTATTTGAAAGCTTTGGAAGCCCGAGGGGTACAGGCAAGGGAAAAGGCCTGCCCCTTGCTTGTGCCGCTGGTGGAAGAGGGTTGGATCAAGCATCCCGTGACCGAGCAGGTGGCTCGCATCTATCTCAAGGAAGCCTTCGCTGGTGAGTTCCGCTCTGCGGACGTGCTGGTCCTCGGCTGCACCCATTATCCGCTGATCAAACCAGTGTTGCGCAAGGCCGCTCCGGGGCATGTCACCATCGTGGACTCCGCTGATTCCACCGCCGACGCTGTCGGCAGGCTGCTGCGTCGTACTCCTTTGGCCTCCGTAGCGCAGAAGGAGCGGCGCAAGTTGCCTCGCCTCACATTCTTCGCCACCGATTCGGCAGAGAAATTTCGCCGCCTGGGAGCGCAGTTTCTGGGTCGTCCAGTTGAGGATGTACAACACGTTGACCTCAAGGAGTAAGGCTGTTGTGGGGACGGGCGCCTCGCCCGTCCCGCTAACAATTCAGGCGCAAGACTCGGATAGACTTTGCCGCCTGTACGGAATTAGTCTGCCTCTTGGCCCATGCACCCGCTCGACAATCCGATCTGGCAGGCGCTGACCACAACGCAAGCACGGTTTGCTCAGGGCCATAGCCTCGCTCGAAAGTTCCCCAAGGAAGTCAGCGTGCTCGGAGCTTTCTCGGAGCCAACGGAAGAAGCCTATGATTCGCTCGCTTCTCTCCTCGATCCCGGAGAGCGCGTAGGCCTGTTCCTGCACGCCCCTCCAGACTCGGCGGCGTGGACTGTCACCCACTCCATTCCGTTGCTCCAGATGGTTTGCGAGAAGGGCATCTTGCCCCCGCCAAAGGCGGCGTCCGGCGCGCCTGAATTTGTCCGGTTAACTGACGCCGAAGTCCCCGAAATGCTTACTCTCACCAGGCTGACCAAGCCTGGCCCCTTCGGCGCCCGCACTTACGAGCTAGGCGATTATTTCGGCCTCCGGCAAGCGGGAACACTGATCGCCATGGCTGGCGAACGCCTTCGCCTGCCCGGATACACCGAGATCAGCGCCGTCTGCACCCATCCCGATCACCTGGGTCACGGATATGCCGCGGGTTTGATGGCTAAGCTTATGGAACGGATCTGCAAGCGCGGGGAGCAAGCCTTTCTGCATGTTCGAGCCGACAATCAGCGGGCGATTGCTCTGTACGAGCGCTTAGGATTCCGCAAGCGGCTGCTCTCGCAATACGTCATTTTGCAGAAGTCTGACAATTAGGGCGCGGCGCTACGGCGTGATCTCATAAACGATGCTGAATGCAGTACCGTACAAATTTCCCTTGCTGTCGAGAGTCAGCCCGCCAGCGGGATTTGCACCGTCTGCGCCATCGAACTTGTGCAGCACCGTGTATTTCCACTTGCCACCAGCGCCAGGGGTCAACTTGTACACTACGCCACACCCGTAGCCTCCGCATCCATTGGCCCCGCCAAGCCCGGTCGTCCCATAAAGATTGCCAGATCTGTCAAACATCACAGGGCTATCGGGGCGGAATCCGTCCCCCCCGTCCTAAAGCTATACAGCACCTTCTCCTTCCACCCGCCGTTTCCGTCTGCTGTCAGCTTGAAGACCGTACCGCAGTTGGCTTCGCCACAATTGTTAGCGCCGCCACCCGGGGTTGTTCCATAGAGATTTCCAGAGTTGTCAAAAATCAACCCGTATCCCGGTCCAGCACCATCTTTGCAGGGAAATCCTCCTGGGCAGAAGCTGTATAACAGACTCTCATCCCAGCCGCCAGAGACGTACCTCAATCGGAAAACGGCCCCTAAGGTGTAGGCCCCGCCCCCTGCTGTAGTGCCGTAGAGGTTCCCGTTCTTGCCGAGCAAAAGCCGAGCATAAGGCGTCCAGCCGTCCTTGCCTTCGTTCTCGCCGGCGAAATCGTGCAGCACGTTGTAACTCCAGCCGCTGGAGTCTGGTGTCAGCTCGAAGGCCACCCCCCCGCCGTTGGACCCACCACCTCCAGTAGTCCCATAGAGGTTGCCGGAGTGGTCCATGACCACGCCGGCGTCGGGCGGATCCCCCTCAGGACAGCCCGAAAACCATCCTTCCGGGCAGAAACTGTAAAGAATGCTATAGGTCCAGCCAGGAGAGTCGCGGCCGGGCGTCAGTTCAAATACGGTGCCAGCGTTTGTTGCTCCGCCTTCCTTTGTTGTGCCATAAAGGTTTCCCGCCCGGTCGAAAATCATCCCGCCGTTGGGGAACAATCCATCATCGCCATTGAAGCTGTGCACCACGACCTCGCCCCAGTTGCCGTTCGAAAGGTGCTTGAGTTCGAAGATCACACCATCGTTGTATGTGCCGCCTGCGTTGGTCACTCCGTACAGGTTCCCGCTTGAGTCCAGGGTCAGGCTGCTAAACATGCCTCCCGAGACGCCGGCAAGCACCTTAAACTTTGGCTTGGCCCAAGCACCGGGCAAAGATGAGAGAGCAATTGCCGTCGCGGCCAAAGCAAGAATCAGAGCGAAGGAAGGCCGTTTCATACGCATCGGCACGACTCCACGTCGAGGAGCCTCGCACAGCGAAATGCGAGGCGGGAGTCCTCATTGCGGCGAAGTATACCACGCAAATGACAGGCGAACCCCCGGTATATCATCAACTTTGGCCACAAAACAAAAGCGGCCGCGAAATTCGCGGCCGCTCTTCACCAGGAGGATCAATCAGTACAACCGGAAACTCACTTCCACATTGATCTGCACCGCCACCGGCTTGCCGTCCTTCATGGCGGGTTCGAACTTCCAGGTTTTGACTGCTTCAATGGCCTTTTCATCCAAACCTAAGCCCAGAGTGCGAGCTACCTTGATGTCGCGTGGACGCCCATCCGGTCCCACCACTAGCCACAACACGCAGGTTCCCTGATATTTGGCTTTGCGCGCCTCTTCCGAATATTCCGGATCAGGGGCATAAACTGCCTTGGGCGCCGATACGCCGCCACCCACCCGGAACACGCCACCGCCAATGCCGCCGCCACGGCCTGGGCCCACGCCCGGTCCTTCACCCGAGCCCACGCCTCCGCCGTAGCCAGAGCCAATACCACCGCCTGCCCCAGTGCCGTTCGAAGGGGGTCCGGACGGGCAGATGCGACATGGGATCACCCAGATTCGGCAGATTGTTCATTGCCAAGTGAATCTGCGGTGGAACCACTACAGTAGGTTCGACAGCAAGCTTGGGATTTGGTTTCGCACCACCACCATGGGGGGCGTGATCTGCTCCATGGCCAGCTTTGGCAGCTTTCCTTTTGGAGCCTGGAATTTGTCGCGGTCGCCGCCACCACCTCCGCCGCCTACCTGGGTCTTCGAAGGCGGCAATGCAGGAATGTCATCGGGCGCCAGCAGGGTCACCGTCTCGTGGGGCTTCTCGATCTGCTGCACCACCCGCCGGCCCAGGATGGTTCCGCCGATGATCACCGCGACCGCCAGAATGTGTACCACGGTCGAGCCCAGCGCGCCGTTTCTCTTGTAATCGTAAAAACCCCAGATGTCCTTGACCGGAACCGGCTTGGAGGTCAGGACCAGCGGGGGCTGCTTCTTGGGGAAAAAGTAATCATCCAGGTTCTGAAACAGGGACTTCCACAGCGGCTGGTCCAAAGCGGTCCTGGCCAGCAGCAGATTCAGTTCCGGTTCGCTTTCGGCGCGGGGTGTGATTTCGGGTGTCGCCATAGTCAACTACAATTTCTCTGTTTGCGGCTCAGGCCTCAAGCCCGCCATCCTCTAAGCTTGATGAGCACATAGCGTACCAAGTTGTATGCTGGGTGCCAGTGACTCATCCGATTCCGCTCAAATCCCCTCCAGTCGCGCCGGGGAATTGAGCTTTCTTTAATAACATCCACTTAGATGCTTGGACTCGGCAAACAGCATGTAACAAAATTGTACACTTATTTCTATTCTTTTCCACAGCGCTTTTCGTACCTTTCAGATAAGAACCTTCGTGCGCGGGGCGGGGTAGTTGGACGTTCCTTTCCCAGGCCCCTATAATGAAAAAAATCAACCATTTGGGAGAAAGTTACCCGGTGCCCCTCGAGCTCAAATCCACTATCAATCTGCCTAAAACTGACTTTCCGATGAAGGCCAATTTGCCGCAGAACGAGCCCAAGACACTGGCCCGCTGGGAGCAGATGGGGATCTACCAGCGCATTCGTGAGGCGCGTGCGGGGGCTTCGATCTATGCCCTGCACGATGGTCCACCCTACACCAGCGGCCCCATCCACCTCGGTACCGCCCTGAACAAGTGCCTGAAGGATTTCATCGTGAAATCCAAGAACATGGCCGGATTTAACGCCCCCTACGTCCCAGGATTTGACTGCCACGGCCTGCCCATCGAGATCAAGGTTGACCAGCAATTGGGCGGCAAGAAGCTGCAGATGAAGCCCTCGGACGTCCGCTTGGAATGCCGAAAATACGCGCAGAAGTTTCTCGACCTGCAGCGGGCGCAATTCAAGCGCATCGGCGTGCTCGGACGCTGGGAGCGCCCTTATGCCACCATGGATCCGCAATACGAGTCGGTCGTGCTGGCCACCCTCTATGCCTTCCTGGAGAAGGGGTTTGTGTACAAGGGACTGCGCTCGGTTTACTGGTGCATTTACGACAAAACCGCGCTGGCCGAAGCCGAAGTCGAATACGAGAACCGCGCCAGCCCTGCCATCTGGGTGAAGTACCGGCTGAAGGACGACCCGGCGACCCTCGATCCGGCTCTCAAAGGCAAGAATGTGTTCACGGTGATCTGGACCACGACCCCGTGGACCCTGCCCGCGTCCATGGCCGTCGCTTTCCATCCGCATGAAGAATACGTCGCCGTCGAATCCGCAAACGAGGTCTACTTGGTCGCCGCCAAACTGGCGGAAGAATTCGCCAGTAAGGTCGGCTTAGCCGCCAGGCGCGAACTGGCCCGCTTCCCCGGCGAAAAGCTTGAAAACAAGAACTTCGCCCACCCATTCCTCGATCGCAACATCGTCGGCGTGCTCGCCGACTATGTCGTCATGGACACCGGTACCGGCGTAGTTCATACGGCTCCTTCGCACGGCGCCGACGACTTTGCCACTGGCGTGAAGTACAAGCTCGACCTTACGACCAACGTGGATGAAGCCGGCGTCATGCACAACGGGCTGCCCGAATACGACGGCCTGCAAGTGTTTAAGGCGAATGCTCCGATCATCGAACTGCTGAAAAAGCGTGGCGCGCTCATGCGCGAAGAGAAGATCGAGCACTCCTATCCGCACTGCTGGCGCTGCCATAACCCGATCATCTTCCGGGCGACGGAGCAGTGGTTCATCTCGATGGAAACTCCGATGCAGGACGGCGACACACTGCGAAGCCGGGCCTTGGACGAGATCAAGAAAGTAAAGTGGGACCCTGCGTGGGGTGAAGACCGCATCTCGAACATGATTGCTACGCGGCCGGATTGGTGCATCTCGCGCCAGCGCATCTGGGGCGTGCCCATCGCCGTGTTTCTCTGTGAAGGATGTGGCAAGCCGCTCAACGACCCCGCAATCGACTGCAAGGTGATCGACTTGTTTGCCAAGGCGGGGGCGGACGCATGGTACACCTCGGAATCAGATGGCCTGGTTCCCCCTGAAACAAAATGCCAGAAGTGCGCCGGCGCGAAGTTCAAGAAGGAGATGGACATCCTCGACGTGTGGTTCGAGTCGGGATGCAGCTACCTAGCCTTGCGGGCGGCCGAACCGGGTTATCCTCCGTCCGCGGATCTATATCTCGAAGGCGGCGACCAGCATCGCGGCTGGTTCCAGTCTTCCTTGCTCTGCTCGATTGGTGCGCAGGGGCATGCACCATACAAAGCCGCTGGGACCGTGGGATGGACTCTCGACGAAAAGGGACAGGCGATGTCCAAGTCGCGGGGAAACGATGTGGACCCGGTGGATATCGCGGGACGGCTCGGTGGAGAGATCGTGCGTTTGTGGGTCGCTTCCGTCGATTTCCGCGAAGACGTGATCGGCTCTGAACTGCTGATGCAACGCATCGCGGAGAACTACCGCAAGATCAGGAACACGTTCCGCTACATCCTGGGCAACTTGCATGATTTCGAACCGCAACGCGATGCTGTGCCGTTCGAGAAGATGCAAGCACTCGACCAGTACATGCTGCGCCAGACGGTGGCGATGGCTGCGGATGTAACGCGCTGGTATGACGACTTTGCGTTCCACAAGATTTATCAGCGCGTGCTCAATTTTTGTGTGGTGGAGCTGAGTGCGTTCTACTTCGACGTGCTTAAGGACCGCCTCTATACCTACGCGCCGCACTCCTTAGGCAGGCGCGCTGCGCAAACAACGATCTGGCACATTGGCGAAGCCCTGGTCCGCCTGCTGGCGCCAGTCATGAGCTTCACTTCCGACGAGATTTGGCAGCATCTGCCGAAATTGCCAGATCGGCCGCAGACTGTCCACATCGCGACGTTTCCCGGGAGGGCGGATATCCTTGGCGACAATGCTCCCGCGGACGATCCGAAGCAGAGCGAAGACTGGATGACGTTGCGCACGGTGCGCGACCAAGTCTTGAAGGCTTTGGAAGAAGCGCGCAACTCCAAACAGATTGGAGGGAGTCTCGAAGCTCAAGTCGTGGTCACGGCCGCCGACCCCGTCCATTCCGTGTTGGCGCGCTATCACGACCAGCTGCGCTATCTGTTCATCGTGTCTGCAGTCAAGCTGGAGCAGGGAGCTTCGGGAAATGGCAGCAGCAGTGTTACCGTGCGGGTGAGCAAAGCCGAGGGTCAAAAGTGTGAGCGTTGTTGGAATTACTCGACCCACGTAGGAGAGGACCCGGCTTATCCCACGGTGTGTGAGCGCTGCAGCGCGGTGCTGAAAGAGATCGAAGCTACGGCAGCCGCACGGTAATCTAAGAAGAAAGTTGTCATCACGAGCGGAGCATTGGATTCGCGAAGCGAATCATGATGCGGAGTCGAGGGAACCCCGTGGGAAGGCATCAGTGTTAGCGTGGTGTCCCGCAATTTCGCGGCATAAGTTCGGAGGTGTCATCCTGAGCGAAGCGAAGGATCTATGCATTACAAATTAAATACATAGATCCTTCCCGGCCTGAAAGACCGGTCAGGATGACAGTCCAGAAATATGACACGAACAGATTTGTTGAAATGAACGAACCTCACATCATGCGCCGGTTCCACTTCCTGATCGCCTTCCTGGTCGTGCTGCTCGACCGGACAACGAAGTGGCTGGTTGCTAAAGACATCTCGCTGCACGATGGCATCCAGATCATTCCGGGTTTCTTCCGCCTCACCCACGTGGAGAATCGCGGCGCCGCGTTCGGCCTATTCGCCGATTCGCCGGCGCAATGGAAGATCGCCATGCTGGTCCTGTTTTCAATTGTGGCATTGGTCGTGGTCTCGGCTCTGCTGTGGCGAAATAGCCATGCCATGACGACCACCGGAATCGGCCTGGCACTGATTCTTGGAGGCGCGCTGGGCAATCTCTGGGACCGCTTGCTCAACGGAAAGGTCGTGGACTTCCTGCTGTTCTATATCGGGCAATATCAATGGCCGGCATTCAACGTTGCAGACAGCGCAATTGTTTGTGGAGCAGGCTTGCTAGTGATTGAAATCCTGTTTGCCAAAGCGCCCGCACACGAAAAGTCCGCTTCAAACTAGCCACAGAGGACAACAGAGAGCACTGAGGAATTCCTTCGTGGTCTCTGCGTCCGCTGTGGTTAAGAATGTTAAAGCCGCAAAGACGGACGACGATTCGTGGTCTTCGCGGCTTTGTGGTTGACGCTGAACTAAGAACTACGCCGATTTTCGCTGCGCCATTTGAGCGTAGAACGCCTTCGCTCCCTCTTCGATTTCCTCCTCGGTCAAGTCCTGGGTATGCGTGCTCAGGCCCCAGTTGTGGCCATAGGGATCGACAAAGTTTCCGAACCGGTCGCCCCAGAACATGTCGGTTACCGGCATGGTCGCCTTGCCGCCGGCGTCAATGGCTCGTTGGAAGGCGGTGTCTACATCCTCGACGTAGAGATAGAGGCTGTTGGCGGTGCCGCCCAACGTCTGCGGGGACTTGCAACCCATGCCGGGATTCTCATCAGTCACAAAAACAATGGAATCGCCGATCTTCAACTCGGCGTGGCCGATCTTCCCGTCGGGGCCGGCCATGCGCATGATTTCTTCGGCGCCCAACGCCTTCTTATAGAATTCGATGGCTTCAGCGCCATTTCGAACGATCAGCGAGGCAGTTACGGTGTGAAATCCCGGCGGAACTGGTTGACTAGCTTTCTTCATACATAGCTCCTTAGTTTTGTGATTACTGGCCAGAGCAGATTCTGTCCAAAAGAGACGAACCGGTTCATTCTACGCGCGCAGGAACCGGGAGATTATGAAAAGTTGTAAAAAGATGAGAAAGAAGGTGGATTTTGCGCTGGGCACAGGTCCCTCCCTTGAAGGCAGCCTAAGGTACGCCGTACAACTGCCGGTACACGTCGGTATTGCGCAGAATTGCCTGCACGTATTCGCGGGTTTCGGTGAATGGGATGGATTCCACGAATTCCTGCGGATCACGGTACTTGCCCTGTCCCAGCCAGTCCTGCACTCGGTCGGAGCCGGCGTTGTAGGCGGCCAGCGCGTACTCGAAGGCCCCGAACTTATCGACCATGGTGCGGAAGTAGCGCGTACCGAGCTGCAGATTGATTCCCGGCGTAAACAGTTGCGTAGTCGAAAAGCGCTTCAGCTTTTGTTGCTTGGCGACGGTCTTGCCAACTTTGGGCAGTAATTGCATGAGCCCGACTGCATTCTTGCGCGAAACCGCGTTGGGATTGAACTCCGACTCCTGCCGGATCAGGGATGCGACCAAGTACGGGTCCAGCGCGTTGCTGGACGAGAATCTTTTCAGATCAAGCCAATAAGGCTTGGGAAAAAGCGCTTCCCAATAGGAGCG
This sequence comes from uncultured Acidobacteriota bacterium, assembly GCA_963770485.1. Taxonomy (GTDB): domain Bacteria; phylum Acidobacteriota; class Terriglobia; order Terriglobales; family Acidobacteriaceae; genus CAVVEC01. Next base: position 661,319 of record CAVYPX010000016.1, on the reverse strand, counting down.
GGGCAGGCTGGACAAATCGACCGCAAAATAATTTGGAGCAGCTCGCTTCAGGACTTCAATCGCGGCGTCGTAGCGGCCCGCATCCTGGTAGAGCCGTGCAGTTTCTGGCGCCAGCCAGTTTCCCTTGTCCTCTTCCGCTGCCGCCCGCAGTTCGCGGACCGCAAAATCCAGGAGCGCGCCATTTTCCAGCAGCCGCGCCTTCTGCACCCGCAAGTTGTCGGCAGGAACCGTGTCCGCAGTTACTTTCACAGCCGTGTCGATCGCTGGCACGCGATCCAGCAAAGCGTAGTGCACCGGATCGCTCTCGCTCTTCAGTTTCTTAAGCTGCTGCCGGGCCAAATCGCCATAATAGTAGTTGCGGAATCGCTCCGAAAGCTTCTGATAATAGGCCCGCGCCTTGGCCGGCTCCCCGTCTTCCTCAGCCAGCCGGGCTCGCCAGTAGAGTGCTGCCGGGACCTCCGGCGATGCCGGGTACAATCCAATCTGATCTTCAAATTCCTTCTTGGCCTCAGCGTTCCGGCCCTGGCGCAGGCTCAGCCACGCCGCTTTCCAGTGCGCATAGGAGGCGCGCCCGCCGTTGGGGAAACGCTCTTGCAGCTCGCGATATGAATCGATGGCCCGATCATAGTCGCGCCGCAGCAGATAGATGTTCCCCGCCGAAAGCAGCGCTTGCTCCAGCCAAGGGCTGGTGGGAGCCGATTGCCGCAACTCTTCGAGGATTCGCAGGAAGCCATCGTCATCATCCGAGGCTCGGGCGATCTCTCCCAGGTTGAACAGGCGCTCGGCGCTGAGATCAGGGGTTGGGGTGGGAATCGATTCCAGAGCTTTTTTGGCTTCCTTGTTTCGGCCATCGTGGCGCAGCGCCTCCGCCATCGCCATCTGGATCACTGGACGCTCGCCCGGGCTCACTTGATTCAGCAGCTCGCGATACTCATCCGCAGCCTCGCTGAACTGTTTCCCTTTGGCCAGAAGATCGGCCCGCGTCCGGCGTTCGGCGAGACTGGGTGGCTGTGTCTGCGGGGTTACGGGCAATTTTCTCAGCTCAACGTCAGCCTGGCCTGCTTCCCAGCTGAGCGGCATAGTGAAGTACATGTTGCGGAAGATGGTCAACGCCTTTGCCGGTTGCTCGGCAGCCACATACGCCCGTCCCAACGCGAGTTCGAGATCGGCCCGCACCGGGTCCCGATCGCCCTCCAGCACTTCGACGGCTTCCGGCGCTCGCCCATCCGCTACCAGGGCGTTGGCGTACAGCACATGCACATCGCGAGTCAGCAGCGACTCGGGAAAGCTCTTATCGAACACGCTAAGCGCGGCAACCGCCTCGGCCAGCCGTCCGGTTTGATAATAGGCGGTGCCCAGGTAATAGTTGGCGTAATCGCCCAGATCGCCCGCCCGCGGCTTGGCCCGGTTCAGAGGATCAATGGCTTTCGCGTAGTCGTGATCGACGATGTGCGCATACCCGACGACCAGCCAAGCCAGTGCCCCCGCATCTTCCTTACCATGACGGCGTGCGTAGGCCTCCACTCCCGCATACGCGGCCGGGGTGCGATCCTGCAGCAACTGCCGCGCCATGGGCTTCAAACTGGCAGACGCCACAAAGGCTTGGCGCATGCGCCGCAGGCGCGGAGAGGGCGGCTTGCGCTTCTTACTGGCTGAACTGCTCTTCCTGTGCGTGGCGGTTTTCTGGCTTGAGGATTGGGCAGCCGCAGGAGGAACGGCCCCACTAATGTCGCCGCACAAGAATGCCAAGGTCAGAAGGAAAACTTGCAGAACGAGAACCGCATGGCGATGCACTACCACTCTCTTCAATTATCTTCTTTTTTTCTTACCGGCGGAAATTTTCACCCAGGAGCGAGATGTCATCTTCGGCCAGGCTGCGGATGAGTTCGTTGCCAAAGTAATCTGCACTGGCCGCAACTGTGTTGCCGTACCGTTTCTGATAAGTCGCCCGGCTCTTATCGATATCTTCCTTCAATCGGTCGTACAGATCTTTCTTCTTGCGGCCCTCGGCGACCTTGGCCTGGTTGTATAGCTTGATCTCGTCCATCAGCAACCGGGCAAAGCGTTGCGCTTTGCGGTGAACATCCGCGTCTTCCACCGACATCTGGGCGAAAGCATCAGTAGCAGGAGCGGGAGCGGCGGCAGCCATGGCAGCAGGTGCGACCACAACCTCGGCGGCGGCCACCGGTTCCTGGACTGCGGCGGGAGCTCCGGCGTGGATCGGCGCATGCCCGGCGAATGGATCGGAAAATGACGTGACCGTCTGCACGGGGGGGGCTTCGAACCTTTCGCCGCTCGCCTCGACCGTGCCTTCCTTCAACGCTTGCTTTCGCAGCGAAGCCACTTCGAGCCATGCGCTGGTGACCGCTACCAGCAATTCCAGCGCGGCCGCGTCCATTTTTCCGCCCGCTTCTGTCCCTGCGTCGGCATAAACCAGAGCGGCAACTTTATCCTTCAAGTGAAGCGGCAGCAGTAATACACGATCCTTGGCCGGCGCGCCAAACTGGGAAACGAACTTCGCGTCCATCTCCGACGCGCCCGCGGACACCGCGGTGCGCGATTCCAACACTCGGATTGTCACCCCACTGCTTACGTCCAGCGGGAAATCCTTGACCTCGGCATCATCGACGAAGCCGCGACCCTGCCATCCCGTGGCCGCGCCCGATTTCATCACGAACAGCGCGGCCCGCCCGCTATAGCGAACCATGCAGTCCAGCAACGCGCGCAAGACTTCCTTTTGCGTCGACCCGGCATGGATGGCGGAGATTGCGGTCAGCAGATCGGGGGCGCCGCTTTCTCCGGAACTGCCGGACGTTCCCAGTTGCGGTTGAATTTCCTGCAGAACCCGCTGTACCAAAGCCTCTCGCAATTGCGGAAGCTGGCTGTCGAGTACGTTGGTGACCGCTCTTTCGACGATCTGTTCGATTCCGGTTCTTTCCGCCATTGTTGTCCGCTTGCTTGGCCGCTGGACGCGGCTTTTCCCCAGTTTACCCCTCCAAATTTCTGATTATAGGGCCATTGGGCCGGGTTCTCGTGTGACCGAAGTACCTGTTCTACCGAGGTCCATGCCTAACCTTGGAATTTACCCCAAATCCAGCGCAGTCGGATATGTCAGAAGAGTTACGCGAGTCCCAAGGGGCTGCAAAGACTTAGCCCAATCATGCATGTCTATGCATAGCTCCGTTATCACAGACGTCCGGTCTGAGATCAGCTAGAGTACGCGTTGCCATTTACGCAAACCCAATGCTCGAACCGATTCTGTGCTTGCAGAAACAAATAATTCACCTGGAGGCAAAGGCATGAAATGCCGTGGATTTTGGATGGTCTTTCTAATCTTCCCAGCGATTCTTGTGACCCTAACCCTTGCGACGGCTGTATGGGCGCAGAGCGAACAAGCCCTATATGCGTTTCAGGGCGGTCCGAATGATGGAGCCAACCCCTTCGGCCGGCCAATTTTCGATAAGGCCGGTAATCTTTATGGCACTACTCTCGCCGGTGGCACTACTTACTGGGCCGGCAGCGTGTACCAGTTGACGCCCTCAAGTGGCGGCTGGACCGAAACCATGATTCATTCCTTTGGCGGGACCGGCGATGGAACCCAGCCAGAGGCCGGCCTGGTCATCGACAAAGCAGGCAATCTCTATGGAACTACGGTCGGTGGTGGCGCATCGAACGATGGCACTGTCTTTGAACTCATCCCCTCAGGCGGCGGCTGGACCGAACAAATCATCTACAGCTTCACCGGCGCCACCGACGGCATGTATCCATACCTGGGCCACCTGACGTTTGACAAAGCCGGAAACCTGTATGGCACCACGAAGGCCGGTGGTCCGCACAATGCCGGCACGGTTTTCAAGCTCACTTACACCAAGAGCGGCTGGAAAGAGAAAACGCTCTACGACTTCGCTGGCGGAAAAGACGCGAATTGGGCCAACGAAAGTCTGGTCTTCGACAAGGCCGGGAACCTCTACGGCGCATCGTATGAAGGAGGCGGGACCGGCTGTGGGGGGAATGGCTGCGGAACTGTTTTCGCACTCACGCCCGCCAAGGCCGGATGGAAGGAGAAGGTTTTGTACGCTTTCACTGGAGGCAAGGACGGTGGACAGCCCTATGAGAGCGTGATTCTCGACAAAGCAGGAAACCTCTATGGCACCACCTTCGCCGGCGGCAACGCAAACGGTGATGGGGTGGTTTTTGAATTGATCCACTCGAAAGGAACCTGGAAAGAGAAGGTTCTCTACACGTTCACCGGCGGCGACGATGGGGCGAATCCTTACGTGAACGTGATCTTCGGCAAGGGTCGCATTCTCTATGGCGCCACCGATCAAGCTGGTGCTTCCAAGAATGGCGTTCTTTTCGAGCTCACGCCCACAAAGAGCGGGTGGAAGCAAACCGTCCTTTACGCCTTTACGGGAGGAACGGACGGCGGACTTCCCCTGTCTGGGTTGACCTTCGACCAGGCCGGCAATATCTATGGCGTGACCGTTCAAGGCGGCGATGACAGCCTATGCTCATACGGTTGCGGTACCGTGTATGAGTACACGCCCTAAGACAGCTGATTTTCAGGCCGCCCCATTCGCGCTGCGACTCGGGGCGGCCGCTCTCCGCCTTACCATTTCACCGAACTGCCCTGCGGTGGCTGCTTCCGGCGGCATTGCGCCGCGCGGTAGAACCCTTTCCCGGCAAAACTGGTAGAATCCCTATACGATCTGCGAGGTTACGAAAGGAATTATCCCGTCGGTCGGCGCCGCTTAACGTGAAAATTGTTGCATCGGATGAACAATGAGCACCATCCAACCAAGAGTAAGTGAACCGGTCAGTGATGAACTGGCGCTGGTTCAGGCGGCCAAAGGCGGCGACGTTGAAGCCTTTGAGGAATTGGTCCGGCGTTACGACCGCAACGTCTTCCGCATCGCGCAACACATCACGCAAAATCGCGAAGACGCGGAAGACGTGGTGCAGGAAGCGTTCCTCAAGGCTTATGGAAATCTAAATCAGTTTCAGGGCCAGTCGAAATTTTATACCTGGCTGGTGCGGATCGCGGTCAACGAAGCGCTGATGAAGTTGCGCCGGCGCCGGCCCGAGCGCACCGTTTCGCTGGACGAAGAGGTCAAGACCGAGGAAGACTCGCTTCCGCGCGAAGTCGCGGATTGGAGCCCGAACCCCGAGCAGCAGTACAGCCAGGCGGAGTTGCGGGACATTTTGACTCGTACCATACAGGGTCTGCCCGCGAGTTTCCGGACTGTATTTGTCTTGCGTGACGTAGAAGGTCTGTCAACGGAAGAAACAGCCGAGGCGCTGGATCTCAGCATTCCGGCAGTCAAGTCACGTTTGTTGCGTGCCCGGCTTCAATTGCGAGAACGGCTCAGCCGCTACTTTCAGCGGCGCGAAAGCACGGATGGGAAACTGAAACATGAGAGCGGAGATGGCAACCAGTGAAGTGCTCTGAATTTCTGCAAGAGCTAACCAATTATCTCGACGGGGTCATTGACGACCGCACAAAGGCTGAACTGGAAGATCATCTCGCCTGGTGCCACAATTGCTACGTGGTCTGCGATACCACCAAGAAGACCATTGAGATTTATCGCGACTCGCGGCTTTACGAGCTGCCAGAAGACCTTCGTAGCCGCCTTCGTTCCGCCATCGTGTCCAAGTGCCAGTCGCGAAAAAAGGCCGGTCCGGAGCGGGCTTAGCCAGAGTGCCCGCTTCTCTGATCTTATTCCGCTTCCGCCCGTAATCCCTTATTCCTTAGTATCTTCCGCAGAGAGCCGAAACTGTAACACTTGTGCCGGGTTTGTCACTATGGAGAGTTGAGGAACCTTTTGCGTCAGAGCTGAATCTAACTAACCGGTGCGATTGGTACTGAGGTTGGGAAAAGTGAGATCAACTTGATGGACCGGGTTTCTGGGGAGGTCGAAAGATGTTAGGGAAATTGTTTGACACTTTTTTCGGTTGTTGGCACAACCATTACAGCTTTCCGATCACCGTTCGCGCCGGTTCCCGCCGTGCCAAGGCGGCTTCCCTCACCGGAACCTATGTCGTGTGTCTGGATTGTGGTACGGAACTGCCTTACGACTGGCAGGAGATGAGAATCATCGACTCACCTTCGCGAGTGCGTCAGTATTCGCACTCGCTGGCTTCCAAGGAAGCTGCATAAGTCTAGAACGCCGATCGCCAGCAAGAAAAAGGCCGCGATTCCCGATCGCGGCTTTTTCTTGCCCTGCTCTCGTGGGTATGGGCGACTTGCCTGTCCAAGCGGCGCGCCCGTACACAGTTCAAACTGCGGTACAATTCCACGATATTTGCAGAGGTGCCGTATGCGTCTCCCGATGATTGTGACTTTCCTGGCGGCGATCCTACTGACTCCCGCCTGGGGTGATGAAGGACATCATCACGATTTGACGGAACAGGAGGTTGGATCCGTTCACTTTGTTACTTCCTGCGCACCGGCGGTCGCAGCCAACTTTAATCGTGCGATCGCGCTGTTGCATTCCTTCCAGTACGAACAGACCCGCCAGACCTTTTCGGATATCCTCAGCCAGGATTCAGATTGTGCTATGGCCGAGTGGGGAATCGCGATGTCTCACTATCACGGACTCTGGGACAACGGCGACATGGCTGCCGGTCGCGCGGCTATGCGCAACGCGCAAGCCCTGGCTGCCTCGAATTCCAAAACCACCCCCCGCGAAAAGGCCTACATCGAAGCGCTGGCAGAAATCTATCGCGACGACGGGAAGGACAAATACGCGCACGCCGGAGCTTTCGAGCAGAAGATGGCTGCGCTGCAGGCTGCTTACCCGGATGACAGCGAGGCCGCTATTTTTCACGCCCTCACTTTGGCCATTACCGCTCCGAAAACTGACAAGACGTACGCCAACCAGCGCAAGTGTGGCGAGATTCTCGAACCACTTTTCGCCCAGCAGCCTCACCATCCCGGCGTCGCTCACTACCTCATTCATTGTTACGACAACCCGCTACTGGCCCCGCAAGGTGTGAACGCAGCCCGCGCCTATGCGAAAATTGCGCCCGCCTCGGCCCACGCCAATCACATGCCTTCGCACATCTTCACCCGCGTGGGATCGTGGGATGAATCAATCGCTTCCAACGTGAAGTCCGCGCAATTGGCTGCTCAAGCGGAGAGCACTTCCCAGAATGGCGAAGCGCGCGACCAGCGCCTCCACGCGCTGGATTATCTGGAATACGCCTGCCTGCAGAGCGGACGGGTGAAGCAGGCCAAGGCTGTGCTCGATGAGGTCAGTTCCCTGCCCCCTGTTGCCGGGGTCACCCTTACCAATGCCTACGCGGCGGCGGCCATCCCGGCGCGTTACGGCCTCGAGCTCGGCCACTGGCAGGAGGCCAGCGAACTGCAAGTGAGACGGGAAGGAGTGGCGTGGGCGCAGGCCATCACCTGGATGGCCATCGGCATTGGCAGCGCGCGCTCGGGGAATCTGGATCGCGCGGCCCAGGCTGAACAGACGCTGGCCTCCCTTCGCGATGCCATTGCGAAACAGGACAACTCATATTGGTCGAATCAGGTAGAGGTGCAGCGACGCGAAGTTGCGGCTTGGATCGCGGACCAGGCTGGCAAAACTACCGACGCCGTTGCCACCATGCGCTCAGCCGCGGATTTGGAAGAAAGCATGGATAAGAACGCGGTCACGCCCGGGGCCGTAATTCCCGCGCGAGAGATGCTCGCGGAGTTGCTGCGCAAGCAGGATCGACCGCAGGAAGCGCTCGTGGAGTATGAAGCTGTTCTCAAGATCGCTCCCAATCGCTTTAACGCTTTATATGGCGCCGCCAGCGCTGCCGAAGCCTCAGGGAATGCAACCGCCGCCAGCCGCTACTTTCAACAACTAACCGACAGCGCTGTGGGTGACGAGCGTCCCGAGCTTGTGGCGGCTCGTAAGAAATTGTTGGTCGCTTCGAAGAACGCGACCAGTCAATAGTGGGTCTCCCAGTGTGACGTGAAGCACGCTGGCCCGCCGGTGATGGATACCGTCGGGGCTGGCTTCGAGCAACCGCCCGCCGCCCACTAGCCACTGAACCAACGGCATCAATACGCCGCACGGTTCGAGACTTTATTCTTAACGCGTACATGCCCAAGCCCGTGCCATCCAGCGCGAACCTGAATCAGCGCGGGCAACTGCTGGCAGATTTCGAAGCCTTTGCCCGCTCCGGGGCCACAGCGGCGGCCCTGATGCAACACATCTCTGACCGTTTGCACGAGCAGTTGGTGCGCTACAACTGGGTGGGGTTTTACCTGATCGACAAGAAAGATCCAAATGTTCTTGTGCTCGGCCCCTATTCTGGCGCCTTTGCCCCGCACACTCGGATTTCTCTGAGCCAGGGATTGTGCGGCGCAGCCGCCACCACCGGCAAGACCATCGTCGTGAACGACGTGTCTACCGATCCGCGATATCTCATGGGATCCGAGCACACCAAATCAGAGATCATTGCGCCAGTGTTCGTTCAGAACCCTTGGGCGCAGAACCTCCTGGTTCAGAGTCCGCTGGTCCTGAATCGCGTGGCGGGTGAGCTCGATATCAATAGTTATTTCAAGGATACATTCGATCCAACGGAGCGCCAGTTTGTGGAGAGTTGCGCCTCGCTGGTGGGTAAGTACTTGTAGCTGTGCCTCGTGGCATTCTCGCCTCCCATCCTTTCGCGTTCTTTGCGAAAGGGTGGGAGGCGGGAATCTCCTGACGCCGCCGCTTCCAACTTAGGGTGACGATGAAGCCGGAGCGGGCCGCTACCGATCCCTCGCTCCGCGCCCTGCGGCCGTGAAAGGCGGCTTGGAGGGCCATAGCCCCGTGTTATACTGCCCGCAGGATTCGGGCCCAGCTTTCCCCTTCCTCCCTGGCCCAACGCTTGAAGCGAGGTAACGAGTATGCAATCCAAGAAGCTCTGCTCCCCAGCAAAGGCAATTTTCGCGGTGTTCGTAGCGTGCTTGCTGGCATTAACGCTGGCGGCCCAGCCCGCGCAAGCGCAGGCGTTCAAGGTGCTGCACACGTTTCACGGTGCCCCGAACGACGGTGCCGCGCCTTGGGGAGTGTTGGTTCGGGATAGGGCTGGGGACTTTTATGGGACGACAACCTCCGGAGGGAGTGGTCGGGGATTCTGCACGAACTACGGTGGTTGTGGAACCGCCTTCAAGTTCAATAAGTCGGGCAAGAAGATTTGGTTGCACAGTTTTACTTTCCCCAAGGGTTGGTCCCCTGAGACAGGCCTGCTGCGCGACGCCTCGGGAAGGCTATACGGGACCACGGAAGCGGGCGGTGATACATCTTGTTACTCCGCTGGCTGCGGGACTGTATTCAAGCTGGACGCGAACGGAAAAGAAACGGTGCTGCACAAGTTCACCGGAAACCCTGACGGCATGTTCCCAGGGGAGGAGGAGCCCTTGGTCGAGGATGCGTCGCGCAGCCTTTATGGAACTACCTACTTGGGCGGGCAGTACGGATTTGGGGCCATCTTCAAGATCGACAAGGCGGGAACAGAAAAAGTGTTATACAGCTTCACCTGCTACTCTGACGGCTGTGATCCCAACGGTGTAATTCTCGATGCCTCCGGCAATCTGTACGGAGCAACGTCGCAAGGAGGCAGCGCTTTCGGAAACTCCGGATACGGCGTCGTTTTCGAGTTGGACACAGGTGGTACCTTCAGCGTGCTGCATACATTTGCCAGCGGAAGCGACGGGGCTAACCCAGATTCGCTAATCTTTGATTCAAAGGGTAACCTATTCGGAACAACGGCGAATGGCGGTAGTGGGGCCTGCGGCGGAACGGGCTGCGGCGCGGTGTTTGAGCTCTCGCCGCAGTCCGGTGGGGGATGGTCCGAGTCAGTGCTGTACGCCTTCTGCTCCTTGTCAGGCTGCGCAGACGGGGAGGCGCCAGCGTCCTTACCCTTGGCAATCGACGCAGCTGGGAGCCTATACGGCACGACGCTCTATGGGGGCGCGGGCGGCGGCTGCAGACCCGGCGGCTGCGGCGTCGTGTTCAAGCTGGACACCACTGGGAAGGAGATCGTACTTCACAGCTTCACTGGGGCGTCTGACGGCGCTTACCCAATTACCGGCGTCATCCTAGACCACGCCGGGAACCTGTTTGGAACCACCACCAGCGGTGGCGACCTGAAGTGCCAGCCCAAGTACGGCGGCTGCGGCACCCTGTTTAAGATTGCTCCTTAACTGCTGGCGGGTGGCCCACCCTTTATAAGTAGCCCTGATCACGAATAAAATGATGGGTGCCCCACTCTTTCGCGTTCTGTGCGAAAGGGTGGGAGGCGGGAATCTCCTGCCGCCGCCGCTTCCAACTTAGGGTGACGATGAAGCCGGAGCGGGCCGCTACCGATCCCTCGCTCCGCGCCCTGCGGCCGTGAAAGGCGGCTTGGAGGGCCATAGCCCCGTGTTATACTGCCCGCAGGATTCGGGCCCAGCTTTTCCCTTCCTCCCCGGCCCACCGCTTGAAGCGAGGTAACGAGTATGCAATCCAAGAAGTTCTGCTCCCCAGCAAAGGCAATTTTCGTGGTGTTCGTAGGTTTCTTGGTGGTGTCAACGCTGGCCGCCCAACCGGCGCAGGCACAGAAGTTTAAGGTGCTGCATAGGTTTCATGGGAAAGACGGCGCACGGCCTGTTGGACAGTTGGTTCTGGATAAGGCGGGCAATTTTTATGGAACCACAGGCACCGGTGGACTGGGCAAGTGTGAGCTTGGTTGCGGAACCGCGTTCAAGATGAACAAGTCGGGCACAATCGTATGGACGCATAGCTTTCATGGCCCAAACGGACAAAACCCCGGCGGCGGTCTGCTCCGCGACTCGGCGGGAAATCTCTATGGAACTACGGTGTCAGGTGGCACAATCAACAACGACATCTGCTCCATGGGATGTGGTGTTGCATTTAAACTGGACAAAACAGGAAACAAAGAAGCTCTGCTGCACAAATTCACTGGGATTCCCGATGGTTATTTTCCATTTTCACTGTTGGCCGACGGTGCAGGGGGCGACCTGTATGGCCCTGCCTCCGGTGGCGCGAATGGATCGGGAGCGATATTCAGGATCACGGAGACCAGACGGGAGTCCACGTTTTACGGCTTTGGCGGCGGTGCGGACGGTTGCTTCCCGAGCGCGGGCGTGACGTTGGATTCGCTAGGCGATCTGTATGGCGTGACCCTTATGGGGGGTGCTGGCTTCTGTAATAGTGGCTACGGGGTCGTGTTCGAGATAGACAATGCTGGCAACGAAACGGTGTTGCACACTTTTGGCGGTTCAGATGGGGCGTATCCCGACTCGGTACTGCTTTTTGACTCAGAGGGAAACCTTTACGGGACAACCGAGAACGGCGGCAGCAGCCAAGTTTGTCAGGGAGGATGCGGCACAGTCTTCGAACTCTCGCCACAAAATGGAAGCTGGTCGGAAACCGTGCTCTACAGTTTCTGCTCGCTCTCGGACTGCGCGGACGGCTTTGTGCCCGGCAACGGACCGCTCGTGAGAGACGCCAACGGGAACCTCTATGGCACGACCGAAACCGGCGGAGCCTACCGCAACTGCAACGGACAGGGCTGTGGCGTGGCATTTAAGCTGGACACGGCTGGCAACGAGACAGTGCTTCATAATTTTACGGGCAGCCGAGACGGTGCGTCTCCCGTTGCAGGGTTAGCCATGGACTCGGCTGGTAACCTGTATGGAGCAGCGGTGTCGGGAGGCGACCTCAGATGCAAGTCCGGCACCAATCGAGGCTGCGGAGTGGTGTTCAGAATCACTCCATAATGCCGTCGTGTACTGGACGGGTGGCCCATTCAAGCCCGGTTTTGGCTTGAGTGGGGGGCGCCAACCTAGAAGCACCCAGCGTTGTCAAGTCTACTTTCGTAGGTGTTGCAATTTGCCGCATCAAGGCCTGCACGCCCCGCTAACCCGCATCCAATCAACGCATTCCCAGTTTGGGATGTTCCACGTGGAACACTCCGCGCATTTCCCTAAATGTTCCACGTGGAACATTCCTGCAATCCGCATTCACTTTAGGAGGGGACACATCGCTCTCCCGCGCCACCCAGCTTCGAATCACTTCTTGCAGCTTGGCGCGGCGGGGATGTTGGCCGCAACCGGCAGCGGCGCCAGGCCATATTTCTGCAAAAGGAGGTTCACCGGCTGAACTTTTTGTGCATTCAGCTCGCGCCATTGCGACAGTCTCCTGGTCGCGTCCTGGCAGGACTGGTCGACGCTGGCTTGCAGCAAGGCGGCAGGCCGCTCATCACTGCTCTGAATCATGGTGGCCAGGCGCGCCAGTTCCCGGTTCAAAGGACCCAAGCCCAATTCCAGGGGCTTCCCGTCCGCGATATCCGCCGCCAGGTCATCGAGCGATTTCACTGCGTCAGTGGCATCCTTCATGGCAGGGTTTGGGTTGAGAGACTTCTGCCGGTCGGCAAGTGCTGAGCGCAGCGCGGCCACCTGGTCGTATCCTTCAAAGCTCGCGGCCATCTGGGCCGAGACGTTTCGCTCCGTGTCAAGTTGCAGCGTCAGGTCGGCTTGCGACACCGGCACCCGCGGATCCAGTGTTACGGTAAGCGTCTCACGATAGGTTTGGCCATTTACTGTCAAAGCCAGCAAATACGTGCCCGGGACGACATAAGGACCCATCGGCTGCTCGCGGGGAAACTCGCCGGGAATGGCGTGGTCAGCGAGCGTGTACTCGATGTAATCAAGACGACCACCGTAATAACCGTACCGCATTGTCTTCGGCGCAGGATAGCGAAGGTCCCATACGAAGCGGTTAAGCCCCGCTCGCTTCGGAAGTGCCGCGGGAGGCGCGAACCAGTAGCTGGGAACGTTGGCCGGTGTCGGATCAATCGTGGGCACCACGCTGGAGTATTCCCGCACCAGATTGTTTTTCGAATCATAGATTGACAGCTTGATGTCGCCTGCGGGAACCGAATTCAGGAAGTAATCGACGATCGCGCCATCGGGCGGATTCTTGCCCGCCGGCGTCTCCGGTGGCAGGGGAGTATCCTGATACGAATCCCACCGAGTACGGACGGCATTCTCGGGATGAAGCAGATACACGTCCGGCGGCATCGCTCCTGGCTCCAGTTGCCGCAGTGGCGTGATGTCATCGAGAATCCACAAGGAGCGTCCGTAGGTGGAGGCCACAAGATCATCACCGTGAACGTCCAAGTCAGTTACCGTGGCGGTGGGCAGATTGAACTGCAGGCTATACCAGTGATCGCCATCGTCCCACGAAATATAGACACCATTCGCCGTACCCGCATAGAGCAATCTTGCGCGCAGCGGATCGTCCCGGACCGCCCGCGCATTCCCTGAATCCGGCAGCCCGGTCGTCACCAGCTTCCAGTTTTGTCCATAGTCGCGTGTACGGTAGATCAAAGGACGTAAATCACCCATTGCATTGATCGTCGCGTAGGCGGTTGCCGCGTCGTGACGGGAAGCTTCGACCGAAGCCACCGTACTGCGGTCGGGCAAGCCCGGAATGGTCACATTCTGCCAATTCTTGCCATCTTTCGTGACTTGAATCATGCCGTTGCCAGTACCCACCCAGATCTGGCCAGCTTTCAAAGGCGAAAGCGACATGGTCGTGATTACATCCCTGCGGGGATTCGGTTTTTTGGTGATTTCCGTTTTTTGCGTAAGGTCGGGACTAATCTCCTGCCAGGAGAATCCTCCGTCCTTAGTTTTCAAAACGTACTGTGCGCCGATATACAGCGTGTGCGGGTCCTGGGGTGAAAACGCGATGGGCGGCATACCGGCGGTGCGGTACTTCGAACCGCGAATGAACAGGTGCGTGATTTGCCCGGTCGTTTTGTCGTAGCGCACTACGCTTCCATACCAATTTCCAACGTAACCATAATTCGGATTGATCGGATCGGGCACGATATAGGAAAACTCGAAGCCTCCCACGGGCGCCCAATCCCTGTAAGTGATCTCGCCGTTATCGCTGCGGCTGGAGACAGCGGCGGTGCCCGAATCCTGTTGTGCGGCGTAAACGTTATAGGGAAATTTCTGGTCCGTGCTGACGTGGTAAAACTGGCCGGTCGGCTGGTTGTACCAGGATGACCAGGTTTGGCCGCCGTTCACGCTGATGATCGCCCCCTGGTCGACCCCCAGGATCATGTTCTGAGGGCTAGCGGGATTGATCCACATAACGTGAAAATCGTCTCCACTCGGCGCCCCCACCCAGGCTTCGAAGGTGCGCCCCGCGTCGGTGGAGCGATACATGGAGGTTTGCGCGACATAAACGATGCCGGCGTTCTTGGGATCGATAAACAGCCGGCTGAAATATCCACTACCCAAAATGCGCGGGTCCGTTGTGCTACGTTCCCAGGTGGCGCCGCCGTCGTCTGAGCGGAACAATCCCTGGCCGGCGATGGCATACACTCGCATCCCGCGAGTACCGGGGGCTACGGCAACCCCGACTCGTCCCATGGGATCGGTGGGAAGGCCTTTGCCCTCGATCGCTGTCCAGGTGGAACCTTCGTCAGAAGATCTATAGATCGCAGCATTCTCCCCTTTCGGCTTCTGCTCACTGTCGATTGGGTCCGTTGGGTCGGTGGGGCGAAACCAGAGCGCAGCGTAGAGAACATTGGGATTGTCAGGATCGGCCTCCAGATCGGCGACCCCTGTCTGGTTGTCTTTGAAGAGCACTTTCTGCCAGTTCTTACCGCCGTCTGTGGTTTTGTAAATTCCGCGCTCGGCGCTGGGCTTGCGGTCACCCGATGCTGCCACCAGAACCACCTCGGGATTGCGCGGATCGACAATGATGCCGGTAATGAGGTGGGTCTCGCGCAGACCGATATTGGTCCAGGTCGAACCGGCATCCGTCGACTTGTAAACGCCATTGCCCTGCGTCTGCTCACCGGTACCGACATAAACCAAGTTGGGATCCGACAGCGCGACAGCCACTGCGCCGATCGAAGCGATATGCTCCTGATCGAATATCGGCTTCCAGACACGGCCTCCATCCTCGGTCTTCCAGACGCCTCCGCCGGGTGTCCCGATGTAATAGGTGGACGGCTGGCTGGGCACTCCAGTCACCGCAGTGACTCGACCACCGCGAAACGGGCCGATCAGGCGCCACTGCATCGCCTCGAACAGGCTGGGCGAGAATTCCTGGGACTCCTCTGGCTCCTGCGCGACTGCGGAAGCTGCAAAGACGAAGATAAGAATGCACGTCGCACTCAGCAGGATCAGATGGGCGGATCTTTTGCGGTTCTTCATGCGCTCGATTGTCTTCCTTCGGGGACTCGGCAGTATAGCAGCTGTACAAGCAGACGACATACTCTACCTGCCTACCAGCTGGCCCTGGGAGTGTGTTGAGTTAGGATTGATTATCAGGCTCTCGAGTCAAGCGGCTGCTTATTAGGGTAGTAATATAGTTGACAAAATAAACGGCGGTCGGTAGGCTCAATTCCTGCCGTGACAGGATATCAGCGATGTGATTTCTTAATCTTCGCCCTTTTCTTTCCCCGGCTTTTCCATTTCGCCTCTGCTTTTAGCAATTGCTGTTTTGATACAGAGAATATCTTGCGGACAGCATTGTCGAATCTCTCGGCCTCTGTGTTTCCGGGAACGTCTGGCGCTGGCAATGGCTTCATGCTGTAAAATCCTCAATCGAGCGGAAAACTTACTTCGCCAGAGTGACTCTTTACTCGCATTTCATTTTCCGTTAAGAATGTCACAGCATCCTGCGCTTCCGCTCGATGACCTGAGAGCAGAAACGATGGAACATGCCCGCGTGGATGGATTCGTGCCGTCGTTTACCTGACAGCACGATAATCCCAGGATGTGTGCACACTGGGAATGTCTTGTGATTCATCCCTGTTTCGGTGGTTACGACAATACGCGATTCCTGACGTGCGTATTTCATGACAACTTCGTCTTCGGCTCCCCGGATAGGTAGCTGCCGGACATACTCGACATTTATCGCTGCCGATGATTGGCTGATGAGTTTAGCTAGTACGTCAGTCACAGCTTCATCCAGCAATAACCTAAGGTTCGTGCTCAATGGGCTGCTCCAGCACAGCGCCTGCGAACGACAAAGCGTCCTTTACCTGATCTGTCGTTACTTCTGGGTACGATTCACGCACAGCTTCGATATTGCCGTGAAACTGGACAGCATCAAGGATCATGTACACGGGAATCCTAGTGCCCACAATGCGCGGGCTACCGCAAAGCACGTTGGCATCCATCACAATCGAAGGACATTCATGCGTCGCCTTTCTAAGCACCGTGCTATACGGCACACTGAAGTCCTTGCCCCGGTTGGTACACTCGTCCTTGTGATTATCACTAAAGGGCCACATCGCCTCGTGTCTCGCGCGCGAATGACCGGTTCGGGACACGTAGCCCCATCGCATATGACTCGTTTTAGCGGTGCAAATCACGGCTTGCGCTCCTCCAAAAGCGTGTTAATAACGGATGCCAGTACCCGCACATCCACATGCGGGATAAAACCCTTGAATGTTATTCTCCTATCCGCTACGGCCTCGACGTACCACTCCTTGTCTCCTTGAGTAAGCCTCACGCGGCTAACACCCTCCGGTTCGCTCGGAAGCCTCAGCGAAACGCCATCTATCTCTGCATCCTCTATGTTCGTCTTCAGAGGCAAAGGAAACTTGCTTGCCCTCGTCGCTAATGGGTACGAAAAATGACCATGCATATGGCTTTGCGTAGTCTCGTATTTGAAAAACTGCCCCAACCACTCCCCGAACTCCTCCGCGTATGGGCCGGGCTGTTTAACCTTTCGCTTCCCCTTAGATGGTGCCCCCGTTGAGTAAATCAGTTGGACAGTTATTTCTGGTTCCTCAACCCACAGGGCCATCCGGGCTTCATAGCCGATCGCCGGATCATGCGGCGTGATTACGCACGAATAATTATCCTCGTCCTTTGCCCCGACTGCCGCACGGAACTTGGCTACGTCAAACTTCTCACGGCTCGTGTAAATCCAATACCTGATTTCGTCCAGTCCGTATGACGAAAGTTTGTCGCGCTCCGTTGCCTGCGCTTGGGGATGAGACTTTTCGTTTGCCACGGCCCTGTCGCCTCTGCTCAGAACTGTTCTCCTACCTTGCCAGTCAACTGATCGAACGTTAGACGTTTGCCAACGATCTGACGTACCGCAACATCAAACCGATCTGCGTCAGCCATCCCTTCGCGGTGATTGTACCTGAACGTCTGCTCATCCAGGTAACGGAATAAATGGAATGGCTCAACCGAAACGTAGGTTCCCGAAATGCCGCGCTTGAGAAGCGACCAGAAATTCTCAAGACCGTTCGTGTGAACCTTGCCATCAACGTATTGCACGGCATGGTCAACAACTTGATGCGCGTATTCACTCTCAAGACCATTGTAGGAAAGCAACGCGTCCGTGTACAAAGCTGCCCCAGCTTCGACGTGCTCCTTGACCTCAGTCTGCAGGGCGTGGCGTTTGCGATTCGGAACGACCATCGTGCGCACCTTGCCGCCGCGCTCCAAGATACCCATGACTGCAGTCTTATCCTTCGTGCCCGTTCCAGTAATGCGGCGCTTACGTTTAGCGATGTGCATGTTGCGAGCCTTGCCCCCAATGAACGTCTCATCAGCTTCCACTTCGCCGGACAACTTGTTAATCGTTCCGGTGCTCAAGGCGAATCGAATGCGGTGATCCATGAACCACGCCGTCTTTTGCGTCACCCCGATGGCGCGATGAACCTCGTATGAGCTGATCCCATTTTTGCAGTTCACGATCTGCCACATTGCTGTGAGCCACTTGTCGAGGCTCACCGGAGAATCTTCCATGATAGTGCCAGTTTTAAGGGTAAACTGCGGAGCATCGTGCTTCGCTCTACAGTGCCAGCGATTGTATTTCTCCAAGAAAAGCACGTCCTTGCTCTGACAGCGGGAACAAATCACACCATCGGGCCAGCGACGCACTACGAGATATTCTCGACAGTTGACTGGATCAGAAAAAAATACAATCGCTTCTTGTAGAGTTTTCGGTTCGTGAGCGGCGTCTTTCATGCTTCAAGAATAAACGGGTTGCGCCATTTTGTCAACTATATTATTGCCCTTATTAGCATACCTTCATCGCGCCGCGTGTGTGAGCATTCTGGCGGAGATGCAGGTTTCGCAATCGTCGTTGTGGTGTGCGCATCCAGCTTCCCACAGCGAGGAACATTGCCGTATTCAGGCCGAATTACGCGTTGTCTTTGTCCTTGGCGCTCTTGCCCACAGCGACCAGGAAAATCGCGCTCTTGCCTTCGGCGTGCGGGGAGAAGAAGCGGACCACTTCGTCATCGTAAAAGGTGAGCCC
Source organism: uncultured Acidobacteriota bacterium (assembly GCA_963770485.1). Lineage (GTDB taxonomy): Bacteria > Acidobacteriota > Terriglobia > Terriglobales > Acidobacteriaceae > CAVVEC01. The sequence continues at coordinate 643,023 of CAVYPX010000016.1, read as the reverse complement.
GGTCGCTCCCAGGCGCTGGGCATACGCCCCGAGATAAACTTTGCCGCCGAGGATGCCGGCTTCGAGTTGTACGGCGCGATAGCCGCGATTGCCAAAGCGCTGCAAAATGGACCGCAAGTCAGCCAGGAAGAAAATGTCCACCGCGGCGTCGGCGGCTAACGCCTGCTCCAATCCGAGGTAACCGGCCTGATCGCGGAAATCTCCCGCCTTCAGAAGCTCCAGCATTTTGCGGTCTCGATGAAAGAAATACGCTCCGGGATCGAGACCCTCGACCGCGTGCGCGATCAAATAAAGCTGGTTGAGCTGAGACCCCAGAGGATCGAGGAAGTCCGCGGGCACGACCCGAGTTGCCCGGTCGAGTATGGTAGAGAGCTGTGCCAGAGTGATCGGCATTCGGGCAAACTTGCGGCTGGAACCGCGCCGGAGAATAACCTGCTCGACCGGGTCGCGGGGAATCTCCTCGTCAGAGAAGGGTTGGAGCTGAACGACTGGACCGACCGGCGGCGGAGAGCTGCTCTGCGGAGTGTGTCCCCGCCATCTTTCAACTTCCTCGGCCGAGCCCAGCGAAGAGGCAGCGTGCATTTCGCGCATGATTGGGTAGTCAACCTCGCGCCGGGAGAGCGGAACGGTGTCCAGGCCGAGAGGAGAGGTTTTCAAAAGAGATTGAGGCGGAAGAGCCGAGACGTGACCGAGGGTGACAAGGGAGAACGCCACCTCGCGCTCGGAATCGACATCCAGCAGATGGTTAACTTTCGCGTCCACGAAACCGCACACGACCTTGGCGGGAAGCCCCGAGGCCGTGGCAATGGCCAATAGATTGGCTAGCATGGTCCCGTTATCCCAGCCAAAATGGCGGTAGGTGCGGGCCTGATATTTCCAGGCGTTGCGCCAATAGGTGCAGGTGCAGATGATGGCCAGGGGCGCGTGAGAAATTGCGGACCCGGCGCCAGTGGCTTCGACCAGAGCCTGGCGATAATCTCCAGCGCGCAGTTTCTGCAGCCCAAACTTAGCCGGAGCAAAGTGGTATACACCGGCCTCCAGGTGGGCCAGATCGCCGCACACAACGTAGAGCTCGACCTCATAGAGGGCTCCGGTGCAGGCAGCGGCGCGAAAGTAGATCTCGCCGCCAGGATATTTTCTCTGCCTCGTGATACCTGCAGAGAGATAGAGAAGCTGGGCCAGCGCCTCGAGATCTGGAACGACGTCGGTCCTGGTAAGGATGGTCTCGCCGATTGCAGAGAGCGCGGCCACACCGGTTTGACGGACCTCCCGGGGCAAGGAGAGGGGTTCCAGCGTGGGATAAACCTTGAAGGGCAAGGGCCGGTTCGCCCAATCCAGGAAATGTGCGCCACTGCGGATGCTCTGGTAGGAATGCTTAGTTGCGTCGTGGTAGGTGCGGGCAGCTTCCTGGTTATGGTTGTCGGTCATGGTGGCGATGCCGCCTTCATAAGCATAACCCGTCGCCGTTTGTGCCGCGAAAGGCCTCTGGACCCTCTTGCGGAAAGATCCGTCAACCGATGCAGGTCACGCGGTCGACGACTGCACCTCCTCCAGTCGCCGCTCCAGAAACCTGCGCTCGCTGTCATTGGTGACCAGAGCCAAGGCTCGCTTGTAACTCTCTGCAGCTTCCTCCGAGGAACCGATGCGACGTAACAAATCGGCGCGGGCGGCATGCAGCAGGTGATAGTTGTCGAGATCGCTGGTTTCGGCCAGCGCATCAATGATTGCGAGCGCGGCGGGAGGGCCATCTACCATCGCCACGGCCACCGCACGATTCAGCGATACGATGGGAGACGGTTGCAAGCGCTCGAGAAGGTCGTAGAGACGGACGATCTGAGGCCAGTCCGTATCTTCGGCGCGCGCCGCCCGACAGTGTACAGCCACAATCGCCGCCTGTACTGCGAACGGACCGGGTCCGCCGCGAAAAGCATCCTCGACCAGCGGTAGCGCTTCGGCGATTTGCCGTTGATCCCAGCGGCTACGATCCTGTTCTTCGAGAACGACAAGATCGCCGGCCTTGTCGATGCGGGCATGTCGCCGCGCGTCGTGGAGCAGCATGAGGGCAACGAGAGCCGTCGCTTCCGCCGGAGGCCGCGGTGCCATCAACGACCTCACAAGGCGTCCCAGACGAATGGCCTCGGCGCAAAGGTCGGTCCTCACCAGCGGCCCACCTCGAGTGGCCGCGTAGCCTTCGTTGAAGACAAGATAGATCACGGTCAGCACCGCGTCGAGCCTGGTCGCCATATCCTTCGTCTCGGGCACGACATACGGGATTCCGGCGTCGCGAATCTTGCGCTTCGCGCGCACCAACCGCTGTGCCATTGTCACCGGCGGCACGAGGAACGCCCGCGCAATCTCGTCCGTCTCGAGGCCGCACAGGGTGCGAAGAGTGAGCGCCACTTGCGCTTCCGGTGCCAGCGCGGGGTGGCAGCAGGTGAAGATCAACCGCAGGCGATCGTCGGGAATTTCGCTTGAGTCGTAATCCGGCTCTTCAACCTCACCGACCAAGCCTGACTTGGCGTAGGATTCAAGCTTTTCGTCAAAGTTAGCTTTCCGCCGGATGCGGTCGATGGCCTTGTGCCGGGCCGTCTGGATAATCCATGCGCGCGGGAACTCTGGGACGCCAGAAACTCGCCATTGATCCACTGCGGCTGCAAAGGCTTCCTGCGCGCACTCTTCGGCAAGGTCGAAGTCGCCGACGAGCCCAATCAGAGCGGCGACAATCCGGCCCCAATCGGAGCGATAGACTGTTTCGACAGCGCTGGCGGCGTCGGGCGACATGATTGAATTGTAAATATTCTCGGATCGGGCGTCGATTTGGGCGCGCGCCGTTCGATTTAAAGACAGAGCTATCCAAAAGACGTGCTTCAAGTCATAGGAGACATAACAATGCGATTTATGGTGATAGTCAAGGCCAATAAGGACTCGGAGGCGGGCATTCTGCCCAGCAAGGAACTCCTTAGCAAGATGGGGAAGTTCAACGAAGAGTTGGTGAAAGCCGGCGTAATGCTCGCAGCCGAGGGGCTCCAGGCGAGTTCCAAGGGAGCGCGCGTCCGGTTCTCAGGAAACAAGCGGATGGTGATCGACGGGCCCTTCGCCGAGACAAAGGAGTTGATCGCCGGCTTCTGGCTGTGGAGAGTGAAGTCAAAGGAAGAGGCGATCGAGTGGCTCAAGCGGGCTCCATTCGACGGAGGAACCGAGGTCGAGATTCGCCAGGTTTTCGAGCCGGAGGATGTTGGCTGCAACGTTACACCCGAACTCCGGAAGCAAGAGCAAGGTTTGCACGCGCAGGTGGCTGGGAAGAAATAGATGCAGGGCCCAACATGCCTTGTTGAATTTTTTCTCGTGGGGTTGTCGATTTCGAGGTTCGCCGTTCGACTTACTGATGGAGACAGACAAATGAAATACATGCTGCTGATTTATGCCGACGAGCAAACTTGGACCGACGCGGAGCGGCAGGCGTGCTACGTGGAGTCGACGCAACTTGCACATCAACTCAAATCGAACGGGCAGTTCGTGTCCACCTCGCCATTGCAATCGGTGTCGACGGCCACCAGCGTCCAGGTGCGTAACGGAAAACGATTGGTGACCGACGGGCCATTCGCCGAAACTCGTGAACAACTCGGTGGTTACTTCATGGTCGAAGCCAAGAATCTTGACCAGGCAATTGACATTGCCGGACGGATTCCGGCAGCGCGCAAGGGCACGGTAGAGATCCGGCCAGTGGTGGAGATTCCGAACCTGCCGACTGCCTAGAGTCTGCAACGGCAACGCCGTGAGGCGCTTCCGTCCGCAGCAAAGAAACGGTAGGAGAGGATCCCCAAGTGAGTTGCGGGTCAGAAAAATCCGGAGGAGATGTTCAGGAGGAATCATGAAAAGTGAAAGAGGAACAATCGCGTCGGGAATTTTCGCGCTGGTTTTCGTGCTGACCGCAGGTTGGCAAGCGCAAGCACAGGAGGCCAAAGCGCCGTACCCCAGCATGGCTCCGCTTGATCAATACCTTATGGCGGATCGCAACGCCGAGACAGCGCTGGCACGCAGCGCGGCTCCAGAATCGATATCCCGTGATGCCACGGTTATGGTTCTCGGACCCCATGGCTACGAGACCGCCGTCGAAGGCAAAAATGGGTTTGTTTGCATCGTGGAACGGGCGTGGACGAGCCCATTCGCCAGTCTGGAGTATTGGAACCCTAAGAATCGCAGCCCGATTTGCTACAACCCGCCGGCGGCGCGAACCATCCTGCCGATCACTTACATGCGGACCAAGCTGGTATTAGAGGGTTTGTCGAAAGAACAAATCCGCGAACGTGCCAAAGCTGCCGTTGACAGGAAAGAAATTCCCCCGGTCGAGCCCGGTGCCATGTGTTTCATGATGGGGAAGGGGGGATATCTCACCGACAATGGTCTGACCGCAGACGGGGCACACAACGAGGCCCATCTGATGTTTTTTACCCCGCTGATCAACCCTGCGGAATGGGGCGCGAACATGGACAAGTCTCCCGTTGTTATCGACCCTCGGCACAAGGGCGACCCGGAACCGATCAATGTGTTCATGGTCCTGACTGGCTCGTGGTCGGATGGAACGCCGGCGCCGCTCAATTGAGGGTGCACCCTAACGAATGCGACCGTCACGGTGATGGCAACCAAGGAGGAAGTGATGAACGGCCCAAAATTCATTGTAGTTGCCGCCCTAATTTTCGTGGTGGTTTTTGCTCTCGGAGTTGCCCTACCCGCACGGGCGCAGGACAACAAAGCGCCGTACCCGAACATGGCTCCGCTTGATCAATACCTTATGGCGGATCGCAACGCGGAGATAGCGCTGGCACGCAGCGCCGCTCCAGAATCGATATCCCGTGATGCCACGGTTGTGGTTCTTGGGCCCCAGGGCTACGAAACCGCCGTCGAAGGCAAAAACGGGTTCGTTTGCGTCGTGGAACGGGCGTGGATGAACCCCTTCGACAGTCCCGAGTTTTGGAACCCCAAGAATCGCAGTCCGATTTGCTTCAATCCGCCCGCCGCTCGGACGGTGCTGCCGATCACTTTGATGAGGACAAAATTGCTATCGGCTGGAAAATCGAAAGATGAAGTCAAGGAGAGTATCCGGGCCGCGTTTGAGAAAAAGGAACTGCCAGCCCTCGAGGTTGGCGCGATGTGCTACATGATGTCGAAGGACGCGTATCTAACCGATGCTGGTGGGCACAACATGGCCCATCTTATGTTTTACACGCCGCTCATGGATGGTGCGGTGTGGGGCGCAAACCTGCTGGACTCCTTAAATGGAGTGTCGGTACCGTTCCCGGGCTCTCCACTCTTGCTGAGTCCACAGTTCAGAGGCAATCCGGAGCCCATCAATGTGTTCTTTATGGGCACTGGCATGTGGTCGGATGGAACGGCTGCTCCGGTCATGTAGTCTTCGCGTGCTTTGCCGCTGATAGCCTTTGATCGCAAAGGACGCAAAGGTCCGCACAGGCGCGAAGAAAATCTGCTTGCTTGAATGGCAAGATCAAGATCGAAATCAGTGCGACGGTGGCAAGCTCATCCTAATCTATAGGGAGGTCATATGCAGAAAATCACGCCATTTCTCTGGTTCGACGACCAAGCTGAAGAGGCGATGAATTTCTATGTTTCCATCTTCAAGAACTCAAAGGTCGGCACGGTCACACGCTACGGAGAAGCAGGGCCAGGGCCGAAGGGGACGGTAATGTCCGCCACCTTCCAACTTGATGGGCAAGACTTTTTCGCGCTCAACGGTGGCCCGCTGTTCAAGTTCACGGAAGCCATATCGTTCTTCGTGAACTGTGAAACCCAGGAGGAAGTAGACGAACTGTGGGGGAGGCTTTCGGAAGGTGGGGAAAAGTCAAGGTGCGGCTGGTTAAAGGACAAATATGGGCTGTCCTGGCAGATCATCCCATCCGTCTTAGGCAAGATGTTGCAAGCCAAAGATGCTGAGAAAGCAAAAAGGGTCATGCAGGCAATGCTGCAAATGGGCAAAATTGACATAGCACGCTTGCAGCAGGCGTATGACCGAGGATAATAGTGGAAGAGGAATTTGGCGCGCGAGCCCCAAAGTAATCGATTCATAAAAACCAGAAAAAGATAAGGAGACAAGGACCATGGAAACGAAACCCACGCACGAACAAGCACAACTCCACCTGCAGGTTTTTGAACAGCGACGCGAAGCCCGGCTTCGCCAGGCGCGCGATTGGTTCTTCAAGAACTACTTCGCCGACAACTGGAACGAAGCCATGCGAGTGGCTGCGCCCGGAACAGAGGGAGGCACCAACTTCATGATGGTGGTCAGCTATTGGGAGCAAGCCTGCGCTTTGCTGAACTATGGCCTGCTGCACGATGATCTGTTCTTCGAAACCAGCGGCGAATTCTTTGGCGTCTGGGAGCGGATCAAGCCAACCATCGCCGAAGGGCGAGAACAATGGGCCAACAAGCAGTTCCTCGCCAATCTGGAAAAAGCCGCGCAGCGCTTTGAGGACTGGATGGAAAAACGCTCCCCGGGTCACATCGCCAAAATGCGCGATTTCATGAAACAGATGCGCAGTCAGATGGCAAAGGCCGCTTAATTCATCCGAGCAAGGCCCCACCCTTCAAGACTCCGAGGGGTGGGGTACTCGGCGATTCTCGGTAAAAAGGAGTGATGCGATGCAATTGAATTCTCATCTTCATTTCAGTGGGCAGTGCGAGGAGGCCTTTAAGTTCTACGAAAAGTGCCTCGGTGGTAAGATTGACGGCTTGTTTCGTTACGAAGGCGCACCGGGAGGGGAGGCGCAGAACGTGCCTCCGGACTGGCGCAACAAGATCATGCACGCTCATATGACGATTGGCGACCAGGTATTGATGGGCATGGACGCTCCTCCGGAGAGCTTCCAAAAGCCCCAAGGCTTCCACGTAAATATCAACGTGAAAAACGTGGCCGAGGGCAGCAGAATCTTCGAAGCGCTATCGGAGAGCGGCACCATCATCATGCCTTTCGGCTCAACCTTCTGGTCGCCGGGATTTGGTATGTTCGTAGATCGTTTTGGCACGCCGTGGATGGTGAACGTCGAGCAGGCGGTCCAGGGATCTTAGGGAAGATTTCCGCAGAAAACACACCATTGCAAATCGGAGAAAGGGAGCACCTATGAGCAAAGTCCGCGTTCTGGTCGGCACCCGCAAGGGCGCGTTCGTCCTGACTTCGGACGGCAAGCGCGAAAACTGGGATGTCAGCGGCCCCCATTTCGCGGGCTGGGAGATTTACCATCTCAAAGGATCGCCCGCGGATCCGAACCGAATCTATGCGTCGCAAACGAGTGGCTGGTTCGGGCAGATCATGCAGCGCTCCAATGACGGGGGCAAAACCTGGCATCAGCCGGGGACCCCGGTAGAACTGCCAGCTGCAGGTCCCTCGAAGGCCGCGAGCAACAAGTTTGCATACGACGCGTCTCCGGAAACCGGCAAACCGCTGACTACGCATCAGTGGTACGACGGAACGCAGCATCCGTGGGAGTTCAAGCGAGTCTGGCACCTGGAGCCATCGCTGACCGATCCGGATACCGTGTACGCCGGGGTTGAAGACGCTGCCATCTTCCGCTCGACCGACGGTGGCGAGAATTGGAAAGAACTCCCCGGACTGCGCGGCCACGGCACCGGTCCCAAGTGGCAGCCGGGCGCAGGCGGCATGTGCCTGCACACCATCATTCTTGATCCGAGCAATCCGCAGCGTATGTGGATTGCCATCTCCGCTGCGGGCGCGTTTCGTACCGACGACGGCGGCAAGACGTGGAAGCCGATCAACCGCGGACTGCGCTCGCAATATATACCCGACCCGAATGCCGAGATTGGCCACTGCGTTCACCACGTCGCCATGCATCCGTCACGGCCGGGCGTCTTGTTCATGCAGAAGCACTGGGACGTCATGCGCAGCGACAACGCCGGCGACTTATGGACAGAGGTCAGCGGAAACCTGCCGACCGACTTCGGCTTCGTGATCGACGTTCACGCCCACGAGCCGGAAACCATTTACGTCGTCCCCATCAAGAGCGACGGAGAACATTTCGTGCCCGATGGCAAGCTGCGCGTGTATCGCAGCCGCACCGGCGGAAACGAGTGGGAGGCGCTCACCAAAGGCCTGCCGCAGAGCAATTGCTACGTCAACGTATTGCGCGATGCCATGGCCGTCGACACGCTCGACAAATGCGGCATCTATTTCGGCACCAGCGGCGGACAGGTGTACGCCTCCGCCGACGCCGGAGATAGCTGGAATCCGATTGTGCGGGATCTTCCGGCGGTGCTGTCGGTCGAGGTGCAAACCCTGGAGTGAGATGGCGCCAAACTGAAGTATTGCCTCCTCCTCAGCGAAAGATATACAATAGAAATGTAGATCATTTCGGATCGGAGGCACTATGCAGGTTTCCAAATGGGGTAACAGTCTCGCGGTGCGGCTGCCGTCTGAAGTTGTGGAAGCTCTCCATTTGAAAGAGGGCGACCAGATCGAAATCAGGATCGCCGACACGCGGGAATTTGAAGTGCGCCGCGATCCTGCCCGGCAGCGGGCTCTCCAACGCTTACGCCGGCTGCGTCGTCCTTTGCCGGCGGGGTTTGTATTCGACCGGGCGGAGGCGAATGCCCGCTAAGCATTTCCTCGACACCAACGTATTGATCTACGCGGTGGCGAAGAACGATCCTCGCGCCTCCAAAGCCGAGGCCCTGCTGGCCAGCGGCAGCATGGTAAGTATTCAATCCTTGAACGAGTTTGCCTCGGTGGCGCGTCGCAAGCTGGGTATGTCCTGGAAACAAGTGAATGAGTTTTTGGATCTCATTTGCATTTTGTGCCCCGACCCAGTTCCAATTTCGCTCGATACGCACAAAGTGGGACTGGCCATTGCAGAAAGGTATGGATATAGCATCTACGATGCGCTGGTAGCCTCCGCCGCGCTGGAGGCGGGATGTAAGACTCTGTATTCCGAAGATTTGCAGGATGGGCAGATCATCAATCGGCAACTGACGATTCGGAATCCCTTTCGATGAGGTTTCAAAGCCGTGGCTCGTGACACCCGCTCAAGTTAATGCCACAATGGCCACGTGGGCCCAAGTATGGATAGCTGGTCCCACAGAGGCCACGGTACGGTCTGCACTTGAAAATCGCCGTCTTGCCTCAGGGTCCGCAGGATTGGTTCAATGATTCGAGTCGTCCCCCAATCAGCGGGAACCCCATGCTAACATTCACCCATGCCCCACACCGACACCAGTCCCGCGGCGCAGGCCGTCCAGCTCGAAATTCTGCGGGCAATGTCGGGAGAACAGCACATCCTGCTGGCCTTTGAGATGAGCTTATTTGCTCGGGAACTCGCCAGGGAGGGCATCCGGCGCGAGCATCCCGAGTGGCCGGAGGCGCGCGTCACGCGAGAACTGTTGCGGCTGGCTTTTTTTCCAGCGTCCCTTCCCTCATGGACTCCATGAGCGCATCGGAAGTTTGGCGAATTTCCGAGTTAGACTTAGAGCAGGAACGGAGCCATGCCAAACGCATCGCTGGACTTTCTGACAGCATCTGAGCCGGAAGGAAACCAGCAACAATGACGATCCGCCTCATCCTCCCACCACACCTGCGAACCCTGGCGCACGTCGGCAGCGAGGTGACGCTTGAAGTCGTCGGCCCGGTCACGCAGCGTTCGGTCCTCGACGCGCTCGAGGCCCGCTATCCCATGCTGCGCGGAACCATCCGCGACCACGACACCCAGCAGCGCCGGGCATTCTTGCGATTCTTCGCCTGTGAGCAGGACCTGTCCCACGAACCGCCCGACGCCCCACTGCCCGACTCAGTAGCCTCAGGTGCGGAGCCATTTATTGTCCTGGGAGCCATTGCCGGCGGTTAGGGGCCGCAGTTCCACATGAACCGATTTCTCGGCTCGAATCACATCCCCATCAGATTTTGCTGCAATTTCAAATACCCATGTTCCTGCGCCCACAGATCGAGCGGTGCGGCGGCCATTTCATCCACCATCGGCTCGGCCAAGCCGTTCCTGGTGAGATCAACCGCTTTCAGATACGCATGGCAAGTGTCGCAACATTCCACACGGATGTAATCGAAAGCACTCGCCGTGTACACTGGCAGCTTCGCGTTGTTCTCCTCCCCGCAACCGGGACAAACAATCCGCCGAAACTCCCACTCCGCCAGGCAAAATGAACACATCAGCGACCGCCGCGCTCCATCCCCCTGCTGGCGGAGTACGGCCAGTCCGGGCTTGCGATTGCAAAACGGGCAAAGTGAATGGGTATACCCGTCCGATTTTATGGCGAGACGGGACCGTATGAATTCGGCATAGGGCTGAAGAAACGCACGGGCCAGAAATTCTTCCGGTGGTTCATCAGAGGCGGATTCGGTCGCGCTCCAACTGGTATCCAGCAGCTCGGACCATGACTCGGGCGACGACTGTTGCAGGTCTCGCGCCAATGCTGCAAGTCGCGCCGGACCTAGCTTTTCGACCAGCGACAGAAAGGGTCTGAAGCTGGCGAGGAGTTCCGGCGACTCCGGTGGACCGAAGCTCTGTTCTCGAGACGAGACTTTAGAAAGCCCCTCCGCCGCGGCTTCCAGCCGACCGTAGAAGTCTTCCTGGAAGCGGGCGATCTTCGCGTAAAAACCAAGAATTTCCGCCGCAAACGAATACTGCTTCGCCAAATGCTCCGCTCGCTGGATCCGCTGCTGCCAGGGAGAAACTTTCATCCGTTGATTATCGAGCGAGCCGAGGGCGGAGGCAACGCCGACAAAGCGGCACACTCTCGTCTACCAACACCGCACTGGGTATGAGTGCGGTGTGCCTATTTCTTTTCGGCTTGCCGCGCTGCCTCGTACGCCTGCCGAGGATCGCGGCCCGTAGCTTGCTTAAACCAGGCGGGATGGAAAGTCCAAGCCCAGGCTTCACTCACCGAGCCACGGGTCATCGCTTGGAAAGTGCCCCGCTCGCCGATCGTGCTGAGATAAATGTGGATGAAGATTCCGCCCAGCATGATCAATGCAGAGATGTCGTGCAGAACATAGCTGAGTGCCACCGGCCAGCGTCCGAAAGTCGGGGCTCCTGCCCAGAGAATTGTGCCAGAGACCAGGTAGACGGCGCAGCCGGCGACGATCTCCCAGAACTGTAGTTTCTGCCCGGCATTGAAGAAGCCTGTGTCAGGCGGTTCGAGTTTTTCTTCTCCCGACACAACTCCCTTGATGTTTCGCATCCAGTGGGTATCGGCTTTCGTCCAAGCCATGGGCCTCAGCCAGTTCAACATCTGCAGGCCGAAAAAGACGACGAATCCCAGACCGAACCAGGGATGCATGGCGCGGGCCAGCGGTCCTCCGCCAAAGATCGGGGTAAACCAGCGAAAGAGCCAGGGAAGGTAGATGCCGAATCCGGAGAACAAAGCGAGGAAAAAGAAGAGCGCAACCATCCAATGGAGGAAACGCGTGTAGACCGGATGGCGCAGCAACTCGCCTACGTAAACCTCGGTGCGCCCGAAGCGATCGAAGGCGCGGCGGGCCTTCTCGTCGAAACGCTCAACCGCGGTTGCCATTGGCACTCTCCTTCTGAGGTGGCTCCGGCTGCGGCCGGCGTGGACCGATCGTCACATAATGCAGGCACACTCCCAGAAGCCCGAACAGCGCGAAGGTTCCCAGCACCGGCTTGAAGAGCCATTTCCAAACTGTGTAGGCCCACGGAATCTGCGGATCCTTCGGCAGCCCGCCATAGCGTTCCGGGTCCGTGGCATCGTGCAGAACATAAATCACATGGGTACCGCCGATCGATTGCGGGTCGTAAACGCCGGCCTTCTCGAATCCAAAGTTTTCGCGAAGCTGCTTCGACCGCTCTTCGGCGATGAACTTCATGTCGTCTTTGCTTCCGAACTTCAGGCAGCCGGTCGGACAAGCCTTGATGCAGGCTGGCTCCAGACCTTGCCCAACGCGGTCAGAGCAAAGCGTACACTTGTAAACCTTCTTGGTTGCGGGATTGAACTTGGGAATATTGTAGGGGCATCCCGAGACGCAGAACTCGCAGCCAATGCAGTTTTCCTGCTGGAAGTCGACGATGCCGTTGGTGTATTGCACGATGGCGCCATCGGCGGGGCAGGCGCGCAGGCAGCCCGGATCGGCGCAGTGCATGCACTGGTCTTTGCGCATGAGCCACTGGATGGTGCCGTCTTCTTTCTGGTGCTCGTTGAACTTGATCAGATTCCAGAAATTCCAGCGGGTCTCGGGCATGGTCTGGTAGGTGTTGTCGAAAGTGGTCGCGGCGAACGGCATGTCGTTCCACTCGACGCACGCCACTTCGCAGGCTTTGCAGCCGATGCAAGTGGTGGTGTCGACCAGCTTGCAGACTTCGTAGTCCCGCTGCGCCTCGAAGCCGGGCGCCTCGCCGGAGTGACCCGAGATTTGCTTGATCTGAAGTGTCTTGCGGTCGCTCATATAGCCATCAGCTTTCAGCTGTCAGCCATCAGTTGTTCGGCCGCCGCTGAAAGCTGACGGCTGAAGGCCGATAGCTCTTACTACACTTTCTCAATCTTCACCAGAAACCCCTTGAACTCCGGGGTGAACGCATTCGGGTCGATCACCGTCGGAGTCAACTGGTTGGCCAGCGTCTTGGCCGTTTTGCCCTCGTCTTCGGCGATTCCGCGGAATCCCCAATGAATCGGAATGCCGATCTGAAACATTTCCTTGCCATCAATCTGCATCGGCCGAATGCGCCGCGTGACCATGGCCTTCGCGATGTACTGGCTGCGCGCGCTGGTGACTCTGACTTTTTCCCCACCTTGCAATTGCATGCGCTCGGCTAGTTCGTACGGCACTTCCACAAAAGGCTCCGGCACGAGCTGCACATTCATCGGATTGTTCTTGGTCCAGTAGTGGTAGTGCTCGGTGAGCCGATACGTAGTGCAGATCACGTTGAACCCTTGATCCACTGTGCCGTATTTGTCCATGTCGGTTTTGTACTTTTTCACGACTGGATTGCTCGACTGGTTGGGGTGCAGCAGGTTCGCGATCGGGCTCTCGATAGGCTCGTAATATTCGGGGAAGGGTCCATCGGCCATCGCACCCAACGGGACGAACAATCGTCCGACGCCCTCGGGATTCATGATGAACGGACCCATGTGATCCTTCGGGGCAGAGTCCGGTTTGAAGTCCGGGACATCGTTCCCCACCCACACCTGCTTACTCTCATCCCACCACACTTGCCGGCGCGAGGGATCCCACGGTTTGCCATTCGCGTCACAGGAGGCGCGGTTGTAGAGGACACGACGATTCGCAGGCCACGACCACGCCCAGTTGGGATAAATCCCGAGTCCCGATGGATCTTCAGTCCCGCGGCGCTGGATCATGGCGCCGGCCTCGGTCCAGGAGCCGGTAGTATAGCCAGTTTCCCGCCAGGGTCGTGCCGTCGTCTTTAAGCCAAGCAAACCCCGGCAACTGCTGACCCGCTTTGATCGTGGTGTTAGTCTTCGGGTCGGTGATATCGGCAAGCGCTTTGCCGTTGATCTCCTTCGCAACTTCCGCCAACGATGGGCTGTAGGGAGTGGTGTAGGCAAACGATGCATTCAGAACTGGGTCAGGGAACTTTCCGCCCTCCTTCTGATAAAGCTCGCGCACCTTCAAGAAGATTGTCGCCAGGATTTCCTGGTCAAGTCGGGCTTCTCCCGGTGGCGGCAGAGCAACGTTCTTCCATTGCAGCCAGCGCGCGGAGTTCACGAACGTCCCATCTTTTTCCGCGAAACCCGCACCCGGCAGCCGGTACACCGTGGTATTGATTTTTTTCTGATCCTCGGCCGAGATGCCCGGTGCGCGCCAGAATTCGCTGGTCTCATCCGGGTAGATCTCGCAGACCACGAGCCAGTCAGCCTTCTTAAGGGCTTCGATGTTCTTCGCCGAATCGGGGCCAATCATTACGCCGTTCATGCCGAAGGCGAAAATTCCTTTCACCTTGCCTTCGTACATGTCGTTCCAGATGTTGACCCAGGAATAGTTGCGGTCGATCTTCGGCAGGTAGTGAAAGGCCCAGTCGTTTTCTTTGGTCGCGGCGGGCCCATACATTGCTTTGAGAAACGAGACCGCGAACTTGGGAGTATTCGACCAGTAGTTGAACGAATCCCAGGGATCCGGCTTGGCAGCAGTGGGCGTGATTCGTTTCAGGTAAGTGGCGAAGTCGGTGTCGGCGGGACTTGGCATTTTCAAATAACCCGGCAGAATGTCAAAGATGCCTGCCATGTCGGTCGCGCCCTGAATATTCGAGTGTCCGCGCAGCGCGTTCACGCCTCCACCGGCCCGGCCAATATTGCCCATCAGCAACTGCAGCATCGCCGCGGCGCGAATGATTTGCGTTCCGAAGCTGTGTTGCGTCCAGCCGACCGCATAAATAATGGTCGCAACCTTCTTCATGTCGCCATCTTTGCGGACGGACGTAAACAGGTCGGCAGCTTTCAGGAACTGATCTTGCGGAATGCCGCTGATGCGCTCCACCATCTCCGGCGTGTAGCGCGAGTACTGCTTCTTCAGAAGCTGGAACACGCAGCGCGGATGCTGCAACGAGAGATCGTACGCGGTCTTCGGCGGCAGCATCGGCGGCGGAGGCGTTGTGTCTGGAGCGGCAGCCTTCTTGGCCGGCGGAGAATCTCCGGCGGCGGCCACGGGTTTACCGGTCAAATCTCCGCCTTCCTCGTAATTCCACGTGGCTTTGTCGTAGACCTGCTTCTCGGGATCGAAGCCGGAGTACAAGCCGTCCTCGGGCAGCTTAAATCCCTCTTTGATGATGAACGCGGCGTTGGTGTAGTTGACCAGGTAATCGTGCGCGATGCGGTTATTCGCGATGGCGTAGTTGATCAGTCCGCCTAGGAAGGCGATATCTGCACCCGCGCGAATTTGCAGGTAAAGATCAGCCGTCGCCGCGGTCCGCGTGAGGCGCGGATCGACCACGATGGTCTTGGCATTGCGGTGGATCTTGGCTTCAATCGCCCACTTGAAGCCACACGGGTGGTTTTCGGCTGGATTCCCGCCCATGATCAACATCATGTCGGTGTTCTTGATGTCGATCCAGCCATTGGTCATTGCGCCGCGTCCGAAGGTGGGCCCCAAACTGGAGACCGTAGGGCCGTGTCAAACCCGGGCCTGGTTTTCCAGGTAGCAGACCCCCAGGCTGCGCATGCTCTTGACGACCAGATAATTGAACTCGTTGGTGTCAGTACAGCCGCCAGTAAAGGCCATACCTTCGCAGCGGTTCACGGTGTGTCCCTGCGCGTCTTTCTCCACGAAGGTGTCGTCGCGGGTCTTCTTCACACGCTGCGCAATCTCGCTGTAAGCCTGCTCCCAGGAAATGTCTTCCCAATCGGTCGCCCCGGGCCGCCGCACTTGCGGCTTGAGCAGGCGGCGATCGTTCAAAATGTCCTGCTCGAGCGACGAGCCCTTCGGGCACAGCGTGCCGCGATTGATGGGATGATCGGGATCGCCCTCGACATGCACCACCTGCGGAATCGCATTCTTCGCCTTGTCCCCGAGCGTGTAAATAATGACGCCGCAACTCACCGAGCAATACGGACAGGTGCTGCGGGTTTCGCTGGCTCGCGAAATTTTCAGGCTCTGGGTTTGGGCATAGACCGGAGTCAGATCAAATCCTAAAGCGGATAGACCTACACCTCCAGCGATTGTGCTCTTAAGGAAAGTCCGGCGGGAAAGCTCCATCCTTGCGACCTCCGGCAAATTGGCAAAACGTACCCGAACAGCCAACCTTGAAAGTCAGCGGACCCAACAACTCTAAGATGTGAGACGGACGTCAAAGACTGCAGCCGTCGCTGACCCCACTCAGACGGCTAAGTCGTGTCAACAGCTCTTGCCGAGCAATATAACTCCGCGTCCGGCCGGAGTCAATCCGGAACATTGCTTCCCAGTGCATCGTGCCGTTGGCCCGCCATTCCCGAAGCATCTCGGCGTATCATTCACCAAGCAGATCCCTTCGACAGAACAAATATCTGGATATTCAGCGGAGCGCAAGATGGAATACGCCGGCCTCCGGGATCGGGCGGGTTGCCGCCTTAAGCCAATTGCAATTCAATCTTCTTCGCGGCTGGATCCAGCTTCGTAATCTTAAAGCTGCGAATCTGCCCTACACGGACGGCTTCTGGCTTGGATCCACCAGCGCCCGCACCGCCCTTCCAGTGCGCCTTCAGCATGGAACTTAGCGATGCTAAATCCGCCTTCGATTCGACCGGCGCCTTTTCCTTCGCTAGTCCTTCCGCAACCATTCGACACGCGCCCTGGATGCCTTCGCCCAGTTCCACGCGTGCTTGTTCACCCGAAACCTCCATCACGCGACCGGAAACCACATTGCCTTCCTGGTGTTCTGCGATGTACTCCTCGATGCTGGTCGGAATCAGTTGCTTCATTCCCAGTTTCAGTCGCCGCTTCTCGGCATCGACCTCGAGCACCTGGGCCTTCACCGATTGCCCAACTTTCAGCATGTCCTGCGGGTGATTGATGCGCTTCTCGGCGCTCATGTCGCTGACGTGAATCATGCCCTCGACGCCTTCGGAAAGCTGCACGAAGGCACCAAAATTGGTCAGGCTGGTGACCGGGCCCTCGATCAACGCGCCCACCGGGAACCTCTGCGCCGCGTCTGCCCATGGATCGCCCAGCGCCTGCTTCAGTCCCAGAGAAATACGGCGCTCGCCCGGGCTCACGCCCAGAATCACGGCTTCCACGGTCTCGCCCGGCTTAACCACGTCGCTGGGCGTCTTCACCTTCTTTACCCATGACATCTCCGAGATGTGAATCAAGCCTTCGATGCCCGGCTCGAGTTCCACAAACGCCCCGAAATCCAGTACCCGCGTCACCGTGCCGCGAGCCCGCTCACCCGGTTTGTATTTTGCCGCCACCGAATCCCATGGATCCGGCTCAAGCTGCTTCATCCCGACAGAAATGCGCCGCTTCTCGGGATCAATCTTTAGGACCTTGACTTCGATCTCTTGCCCCACCGAGAGCACGTCCGTCGGCTTATTGATGCGGCTTCTCGAAATGTCACTGACATGCAGCAGGGCGTCCACTTCACCAATGTCGATGAAAGCACCGTAATCCGTCAGGCTGCGGACAGTGCCGTGCACCGTGGCGCCTTCCTTGACCTCGGAATACCGGCGCTCCTTGATCGCGCGCTCTTCCTCTTCGGCAACGACGCGGCGATCCACCACCACGTCTTCCTCCGCTTCGTCGAGTTTGGTAATCCGGCAGCGGATCTCCTGTTCTACCAACTTCTCCATCTCGGCTGCGTCGCGTGCTCCGCTACGCGAAGCCGGCATGAACGCCCGCACTCCTACGTCCACGCTCAGGCCGCCTTTGACCACGGCCGTCACTGTGCCCACGATCGTCGTTTTCTCGGCAAACGCCTTGACTAGTGACGCCCAATCCTTTGGCCGATCGCTCTTGCCCAGAGTGAGATCATAGTAGCCTTCCGGGTCACGCCCTTTAATCGAGACCACTAGCTTGTCGCCGGCCTTCACTGTTTTGCCTGCACTTTGGAACGCTGTCAGCGGCAAGATCCCTTCGGTTTTGAAACCGATGTCGACGAGGACCGAATCTGCCGTCACGGCAATCACCGTGCCCTCGCGGCCTTTTCCGGCTTCCGCAGGCTTCCGTGATTTGCCCTGCTCGAACTGGGAGAGCATCTCCTGGAACGACTCGTTCGGTTCTTCAATAGGTTGGGACTCTGGACTGGCTGAATTGGACACGATTGGATTGGACATGGAAGAGTTACGGCCTCACTGTAACGTCGTCCCGACTAGGATAACACTATGCCGTTCGTCGCCGGACGGACCGCCCAAAAGGCATGCCCCAAGCGACTGCTTGAAGAATCAATCACTTAACGCCCGAGCTTAACAAAACAAATCCCTTCTTTTTCGCAGGAAAGAAGGCGACACAGCGTAAGAACACTGGCAAATGCTGACGACCCTGTGTAAACTGGTCGCCGCTCTTGAATTCAAGAAGGGGATTGGTGTTCCAATGTTATCCAGAGTTCACACATCGGCCTTGCTACTCGTCGCGGTTGTTGGCCTCAGTTCGGCGATCTGGGCGCAATCGATTGACGTCACTACCGAGAACATGGCTGTTGTTCCGGCTTCCAATACGCTGACCATCACACTCAAGGGTAAGATTGGACCGATCCTTTCCGGTTCGGATCCTTTGGGCCTCGATGGGCAGAGCGGGACGGTTACCATCATGGCCAGCGAGTCGCTGTCACCCATAAAACACACAACGACTTCCGCTACTTATCGTCTGCCTGCGGGCGCCATCAAAGTTACGGCGGGGAGCAATCATTTCACCACCAATACGCCGTCGAAGATGATCATCAATCTGCTCAGCAATGCGGATACGATGACTCTGCAGGTGTCGGGGCCGTCCGGTTTGCAGGTAACCGACACGACCTTTCTGAAAGCGGGCAGTTGGACGAACGCGGTGCTGAAGCATCCCACTGTATTCAAGCCCTCTCCGCAGAAGTTGAGCCCGGCGAAGACCTCGAACGGACCGGGCTGCAAGATCAGTTACAAGATTTTTGGAACCACAACCGTCCTCGGATTCACGGGCACCGGTTCTGACAAGGCGACCGCAGGTTCGGTGCTTCTTGGGCGCGAGCCGGATGACTGGCCGTTTTGACCAGCCGGAGCCGGACATCGACTGGAAGACCAAAGCGGGAAGAAGCCCTACACAGATCTGCTGAAGAAGTGTCCGCCCGAACAACAGGTCGAGAAGCCTGCTTCGCTGCTTTCGCTCCCCAAGAACGGTGAGGCTCGGGAGGTCATCCGAGCCCCAAACGTCGTTTATACGCGATGCTGGAGCGATTTATCTTGCCGAGTTTGCTCCGCGCCAAACCGAAAGACCGGACGCTCCTCGCGCCAAGTGACCGAGGCTCGCGGGTTCAACCGTGATGACATCCCGTCCCTTAGTCTTGCCCGCGATGATGGGCTTGTTCGGAATCGTTTCGTAGGCGTAGCCGGTGAGGATGCCCGAGGCGGGACTACTCACGCTCAGCCTCGCCCAGCCATAGTGGATCTCGCCGTTTACTTGGAACTTTAGCCCCAGGTAACGATCCTTCTGTTTCACCCATTTTCCTTCGTACCAATACCCGCCATGGCCCTGCAGCACAAAGGCAGCCAACAGTCCATTGCTCTTCGAGCTCCGTGGGCCGGGAATTATCGCGCCGGCGGGCAGAGCCGCTGCCGCATTAAGCCAACGGAAGTACGTCGTTGATGTTTCGATGAAGCTATTGTTACCAATCGCCTTTACCCTCAGAGTACTCTCCCCACCGGTGGTGAAATAAAATCGGTTGCTAAGGATGAAGTTGGGGATACCTTCGTTGTTCAAGAGCAGGTAGTAGCAGCTGTTTGAGAGTTGTATTTCCACAGGTGTGTACACAACGCGCGCCTCAGCTGGCTGAGTCAGGGCCAACACTCCAACTCCCGCCGCGGCTGCAGCCGCTGTGTAGGAAAGCAGTCTGCTCTCCATCGCTGCCGACAAAAGACTTCGCTCTCGTCTCCCTCCGCTGCGCTGCGAGGGTGCCGGGTTCGTCATAAATCGCCTCCTTTACGCCAAAACAATATCAAGCATGCCAACTAACTATTGCGGAGCCTTGCCGCGCCATGCCGGAACTCCACTGGCCCCCTGAGCCAGCCGGCCAAGTGTCGGAATATTGGAAGCGGCAGCATTTGGATTTAGACCCTCGGACTCCTCTTGGAACTCGTCCTTCCCTTCTGTCTTACCTGCAACGATAGGCTTGGCGGGGACCGTCTCGTATGCATACCCCGTTAGCGTCGCGCAGATTCCAGGGCAACTTCCCTTGTGCGCCTTGACATCGAAGCGTGCCCAACCGAAGTGAAGTTTCCCCTCAATCAAAAAGGCCAGGCCCAGGTAGTCGTCGTGCTTGTTGAGCCAAGGACCAAAAATTCCGTTCACGGACCCGTCATAAGTGGCCCTGGCCATGAAGACCCTATATTCCGATGCCGCCACCGGCTGTTGCTGGTCAATTCGTGCTCCCTTAGGCAGCGCCGCCGCCCATATCAGTTGTCCCTTTCCATACTTGACCACACGATTAAAGCTTTGCGCTTGGTACATTTCCAACTTCGAGTAGTGGAAGTGATATCCCTTGTTATAACGAGTCTTGTAGGTCTGTCGAAAAGCAAAGTCGTTGATGCCATCGTGATTGAGGTCCAATTCCACCAGGCCACCATTGACGGGAATTTGAACATGGGCGGGGGTGTAGACGATCTTGGCCTCGATTGGCTGTGACAATGCCATTACACCAACTCCTGCCGCACTCGCCGCCAGGGCGTATGCATTGAGCCGCTGATGCAGAGATTCGGAAATTCGAGAGGGTGTCCGGGGACGTGGCATGATTCCTCCTTCAAGGCGGGCGGCTCCAAGTATCCTCGCGGCGAGTGCGGAAAGTCAATGAGCATTCGCAAAAACCCAGTCCTTTGGACCGGGAGGTTTTCAGCGTTCCTGACCTAACGACAAGATGTTGAGGATCGTTCATTGCTTGGGATGACAATTTAAACTGAGCCACCTCCTGATGTGCTTGATCGCCCCTTAGGCATGGAGCACGTGACCTCAGAGCCTTTCGAGCAAGTCCTGCGAATCAACGGTCATTCACTGTTTTGAATACCTTCCATAAAAATTTTGAATTTGATCTGGGCGTATGTTTTCCATCAAGATGCTTGCATCGTTTTTCTGCCTAAGGAGATTTCAATGACGAGGCCGATCGCTACTTCTATGGTTATTGTTGCGCTGATGTTGGGCGTCGCTCTGGCTCAGGAACAAGGCAAACCCAACAGCACCAGCCAAGACCATCGTCAGAGTTGGGCGGCGTCCACCAAAGCCCTCACCGTCTCGGGCAAAGTCAGCGACGATGGCAAACGCTTCATCACCGACATCGATACCGAATGGGCCATCAACAACGCCGATGCCCTGAAGGGCCGCGAAGGGCGCCTGGTTACAATTAAGTGCTACGTTGATCCTGACAAGAACAGGATTCACGTGCTCTCCGTCAAACCGGATGCGCAATACACGGCCATGCACACTGATTCCGCTTTTCGTCGCTAAGTCAGTTGAGCACATGTCCACGGCGCCAAGGTCGAACCCTCCGGGGACGGAATAGTTTCGACCTTTGCTTTTAGATACCCTCCATAAGGTGCGGAGATATCCCTGATCCGCGCCCCTCGAAAGGCCCTGTCCAAGAGGACCATTCCGGTTATAGCGTTAGCTCGATTCCGCGGAGCCTGGTGTGAATCTCGCCATCCAAGCCTGGGCCTTCCGCCTGCTCCCAGCACGTCCTTCCGCGACCTACCCGCTGGCCGCACCTGAGTGCAGACTGGTCTCGTAGCCCCAGATAGGGGATGCAAGCACATCACCGGTCTTATATGAAAATTATTGGCGGTCGTTGGAACGCTGTTATTGTTCTCCTGGCCCTGGGAACATTGCTGGGATGTCAGGGCATCAGCACCAGCAATTCATCCAATCAACAAAGCCAAGCGGGCCAAATCACGGTAACACCGGCCAGCGTCACGTTCGGCAAAGTGCAAGTGGGAAACTATCAGACTCAGCCGATAACGATGACCAACTCCGGTGGCTCCAGTGTCAACGTGACTCAGGTGACTGTCACTGGGACAGCGTTTACTATCAGCGGATTGAGCTTGCCCCTGACTCTGGCCGCAGGTCAAGAGCAGCCCTTCAGCGTCGTGTTTACACCGAAGTCGGCCGGCGGCGCCAGCGGGAACTTGGCGATCGTCAACACTGCTTCCACCCTGCCCGTCAATGTCCCTCTCTCGGGGAACGGACTCATGCCCGGTGTTCTATCGGCAAATCCTTCGAATCTCAACTTTGGCAGTGTGCAGGTCGGCAACAATCAGCCGCTTTCGGAAACTCTGACCAACACTGGCGGTTCCAGCATCACGGTGACGCAGGCAACTGCCTCCGGGACGGGTTACAGCATAAGCGGCCTGAACTTGCCGTTGACCCTTGACGCAGGTCAGAACCAGCCCTTCACCGTTACGTTCACTCCGCAGTCCGCCGGCAACAGCAACGGAAACCTAGCCGTCGTCAGCAGCGCTTCCAATCCCACACTCAATGTCCCTCTCACGGGAAATGGGCTTGCAGCCGGCGCGCTTACGGCCAACCCATCGAGCCTCAACTTTGGCAATGTTCAGGTTGGCAATTATCAGACGATCTACGAAACTTTGACCAATTCCAGCGGAACCGCCAGCGTGACCATTTCCCAGGCTACTGTCGCAGGGTCCGGCTTCACCATGAATGGCTTGAACCCTCCGGAGGTCCTGACGCCCGGGCAACACTATACCTTCAGCGTAACCTTTACCCCGCCGTCCACCGGGAACGACAATGGCGTTGTCAGTGTCACATCAGACGCCTCAAATCCCAACTTGACCATACCGCTGGCGGGCGCAGGAACCAGCGTCCCCGTGGGCCAGTTGAGCGTGACTCCCACGACTTTTGCCTTCGGCAAGGTGACGGTAGGATCCTATGCAACGCTGACAGGATCGCTCAACGCTACCAATGCCGACGTAACTGTCGCCTCCGGCACGGTGAATAATTCGGTGTTTTCCCTGAGCGGATTGCAGTTCCCGGTCACGATTCCGGCCGGTCAGAACGCGCCCTTCACAATGACGTTCACACCGCAAGCCAGCGGACAGGTCTCAGGTAGCGTTACTTTCACCAGCAATGCTGGAAATTCACCCACGGTCGCATCGCTCACGGGTACGGGCATTGTGGCGTCGCATACTGTTAGCCTCTCCTGGACCGCCAGCACCTCGCAGAACGTCGTGGGCTACAACATTTATCGGAGCACGATTTCGGGTGGCCCCTACGGGAAAATCAATTCCTCCCTGAATGCGAGCACAAACTACACCGACAGTACTGTCGCCAATGGACAGACTTACTACTACGTGACGACGGCGGTGAATTCGAATAACGAGGAAAGCACCTACTCCAACCAAGCCGAGGCCGTGATTCCGTAGACCTACGGTCGCTGTTCACTGCCGAATTCCCTGCCCCTGCCGCAATCGGTTTCTGTCGTGGTGTCCCGTCGGAGGCGGGGTTGCCCCGTACCCTCAAGCTCGCCGGCGCCTCTTGAGAAATCAGGGCACCGCAACTCTCCTGGTTTCCGATGTCCACTTGGCCTGTCTCAAGAACGAGAAAACGAGAGTGGAATCGTCTGCTGGACCCCGGCTTGGGATGTACCAACGGCACCTTCTATCTTCACCCAAGAACTTCCACAATTGATGGCGTTATGCGACTCCCCCTTTCCCTCAGTCGATCTCTGTCTGCTCTTGCCATCACCAGCACAATTCTCCTCGCCGCGGACCGAGCGGCAGCAAGGGCTACAAACGCAGGGCAGGTAACCAGCGCCCCCATCAGTCTGCGGTTCGGCAAAGTCGCGGTTGGTCAGACGAAAACCAGCGCCGTCACGATAACCAACGCCGGCAGTCCGAGCATCACCATTTTTCAGGCCACCGTCGTCGGTACGGGATTCAGTGTGAACGGGCTGAATCTCCCTCTAACCCTGTCAAGCGGTGAAAGGTTTGCATTTCGCGCGACTTTCACTCCAGGATCGAAGGGTGCTGTGAACGGAACCCTTTACCTCGTTTCGACGGCGTCGAATGCGGTTCTGAGTATTCCTTTGACAGGCAGCGGGAGCGACGCCGCCATCTTGATAGTTACACCTGCAACGATGAACTTCGGCAACGTGCAGTTGGGATCGTATGCGGTTCAAAGCGGAATGCTCAGCGCTACCGGTTCGGCGGTGACGGTCTCTTCTGCAACCAGCAGTAATCCAGAATTCACCGTGAGCGGACTGTCGCTGCCGATAACGATTCCAGCCGGCCAGAACGCATCGTTCAACGTAACGTTTACGCCGCAGAGCAGCGGGTCCGCGTCCGCGAATCTTACCTTCCTCAGCGACGCCTCGAACCCTCTGGTGGTGGAAACCGTTTCAGCCACCCCCCTACCGCACACCGTGGGTCTCTCCTGGAATGCCAGCACTTCTCAAGACGTAGTGGGCTACAATGTTTATCGCAGCAATGTTTCCGGCGGTCCCTACAACCAGATCAACTCCATGCTGGACCCCAGCCTCAACTATACCGATACTTCTGTTTCCAGCGGAAACACCTACTATTACGTGGCTACCGCCGTCAATTCGGATAATGAAGAGAGTGTCTACTCGAATGAGACTCAGGCCACAATCCCGTGAACGCCGCTGCGGTTCGGGAAATCCACGCTAAATAGAGGGCGCAGCCGTATCCAACTCGGTTGCAAGCCCGCTGCGATCTTTATGGCAGTAGTTACCAAAGTGCGTGATGGAATTTGCTCCCCGGCCATGCCTTTCCGGCCTCTGGACGACCCCCGGCTCTGCTCTGATAATCAACGCATGCGGGGAAGATTCTCATTCCGTCTGCGCTATTCAGGCTGCATGGCTGCCGTGCTTGCTTCCATCATTCTTATTGGTTGCGCCGGTGTTTCATCTAACTCTCAGCAAAGCTCGGGGAACGGCACGGGTGCAGGTCAACTTGCCGTATCTCCTGCCACCATGAGTTTTGGCAATGTGGCTGTTGGCCACAACAAGTCCCTGGGCGGAAACCTGACCGCGACCACCGCCGATATTGCCGTCTCCTCCGCCGCGTGGAACGGACAGGGCTACTCCGTGAGCGGGATCACCTTCCCGGTTACAGTCCCCACCGGGCAAAGCGTTCCTTTTACCGTAACCTTCACGCCGCAAGCCTCGGGAAATTCCGGTGGCAGCATCACATTTGACAGTAACGCCGCCAACTCAACCACTACGGAAAACCTGACGGGGACGGGCACACAGTCGGGCGGTCACACAGTGGCGCTTTCATGGAACCCCAGTACCTCCCAGGTGGCGGGGTACAACGTCTATCGCGGCGCTAAGTCCGGCGGACCTTACTCGAAGATCAACTCCGCCCTTGACGGGAACACGGCCTACACGGACAGCGCGGTTCAGTCCGGACAGACCTACTACTATGTGACCACGGCCGTCGATTCAGTGGGGACGGAAAGCTCATACTCGAACGAGGCGCCGGCTGTGATTCCCTGAGTGTTGAGTAATCACTTGCACCACAGCCTCACGAAGCGTGTCCGCCCGCATGCAGTTCCTCCGTTCCGTAACGGCTCCCAGAACCAGACAGCGTCCAGTTGGTGAAAGCTCAGAAGGCCCTTCACGGTTCGCGGTTACTTTACCGGTGGCGCCGAGGGCTCATACGTCACCTGCCAGATGATTCTCCCGCCATCATCCGAGATCAGCAGAGAGCCGTCCGCGGCAACGCTCACGCCCACCATGCGCCCATAGACTTCCCTGCCCTTGGGCTCAGGCACAAACCCGGTAAAGAACGGCACCGGTTCACCTGCAGGAGAGCCGTTACGAAATGGGACGAAAACGACTTGATACCCGCTCCTGACGCGCCGGTTCCAGGAACCATGTTCAGCGATGAACGCGCCGTGCCAGTAGCTGGGGGGAAACTGCTGGGCCTCGTAGAAAGCAAACTGCAGTGGCGCGACGTGTGCTCCAAGCAGAATGTCCGGAACAATTGTCTTGGCTACGAGGTCCGGCCTCGGCGCCACCCGATTGTCCACGTGTGCGCCAAGATAAGCGTAGGGCCATCCATAAAACCCGCCCTCGGCGACGTGGGTAAAGTAATCGGACGGGACGTCCTCGCCAAGGTCATCCCGCTCATTCACGCTGGCCCACAGATCGCCAGATTCTGGATTGACGGCGATTCCCACAGCGTTACGCAACCCGCTGGCATAGATGCGCATGTTCTTGCCGTCGGGGTCCGCCACTAGAATTGCGGCACGGCGGGGATCACGCTCAATCGAGACGTTGCTTGCCGACCCGACGGAAACAAACATTCTCTTGCCGTCCGGAGTAAATGCCAGCGACCGCGTCCAATGCTGGTTATAGCCCATTCCCGGAAGCTCCAGGATATGTTCCGCCCTGCCCAGCCGCTTCGACGTTTTCGGGTCGTAGCGAAAGCGAAGAACTTGATTCGTGTTGGCAACGTAAACGTAGTCGTCGTGGAAGGCGATCCCAAAGGGCAGGTTCAAATGATCGGCAAATATCTCACGCGTGTCGGCTCGGTTTGGCCCCTGGGCTCCGCGCAAGACGACCACTTGGCCCTCGGCGGACTCTGCCGCAAAAACATCGCCGTTGGGGGCGGCGGCCAACCACCGGGGCTCGCTGAACCCCTTGGCAAAGACCGACACTTTGAATCCAAGCGGAACATGCGGTTGAAAACCGGCTGGCGGAGCGACAACTACTGGCCCGTTGTCGATGCGCAGGACTCGCCCCATAACCCGCGTCCTCCAGCCGTTCACGTTCAGCAGCGCGAAGGCGGCAATCGCTACAACCGCGATCGCCCACAGCTGGACAAATCTCCGCAACCGCATCACTCGAGTCGCCATCATTTACCCCAGAGAGAAATTCCGGATTTTGACACTCTTTACGACATTTCCCCCGCCAACTGGCTATCGCTTCGGCTCAAAAGCCACAGCAGCAGCAACTGCGCCAGCAACGCCGCCGCGAAGAAAACGATTCCACCGTGGTGATGCAAGTTTCCGTGCAGGAACCCGGGATCTACGCGAGTTCCGAGCATGGAGAGAATGAAAATCCGCAGCCCATTCTTGGCAACAGAGAGAGGGATCGCAGCCAGCATCACGACGGTTTTCCGCCAAATCGAGCGCAGAAACAGGTGTGCCAGCACCATGCTGGTTACCAGCAACATCAGGCTGGAGCGAATGCTGCTGCACTCCTTGGCCACTTCGACTGTCAACCCGGGGATGGACAACACAATGCCATCTTGCGCCACCGGAACACCCGCCGCTGTAAAGAGCCAATGCGCTGCCACAGCCGAGCCTTGTTGCAGCAGGCTCACGATCCTGTTTAATACGAACTCCGGCATAGGAACCAACCAAAACAAAAAACAGAGAGCAAAGAGAAAATGCCGGAAGGCGCGTGCGCCAAAACAAAGTGCAAAGGCGGCAACCCACCACGTCACCAGCGCCAGCATGTTCACCGAAACCTGGACGTCCTGCGGCAGCCCCGCCGCTTTCCAACGGGCAGAAACAGCGATCAGAGCAGCCACTACCACTAAAATCAAACCAAGAGCGATGCTCGGTTCAGCAACCTGGGCAAGAAACTCGCGCTCTAGAAAGATGAGCGTGGCGCTCACGGGAATGATGAGAAGTATGTGCGTGTACTGATCGTCGCGCAGTGCGAGGGAAAAGGTATCCAGTAAAGGCCGCCATCCGATCACGAGCGAAGCTGCGCAAAGAAGCAGAAACTTCAAATATGCCGGTAGCTTGGTCATCTGTTTCTTGGATCCGATTTCTGTGCGCACTCCGGACCCTGGCGAAGACCTCTTCAAGGGGATAGCACTAACAGCATACGACTGCGGTCGTGAAGCGGCAAACATTATCCTGTGATGCACGAGTAACAGCCCCTGCATCGTGCGAGCTTAGAGCACGCGCCGCAGTTTGGCCAGTACGACCAAATTGATGAAAGTCATCGAGGATACAGGAGCGCATTTCAAACGCTGGCATGAACTGGGGATGTGGGCGCAGCCGGAATTTTCGTTGATCTCTCGTGGAGATATCTGCGCAGAGCGTCCTTCCAGGACGGAATCGACAAACCCAAAGCCCGAAGTTTCGCCTTCGAAAGCACTGAGTAGCGGGGGCGCTTCACCGGACTCGGGAAATCGCTGGTCTTCACAGCGGCAAGCTGTGCGCCAACGCCGGCGCAGTCGAAGATATGCCGGGCAAATTCATACCAGGAGCACTGACCCTCGGAGCTGAGATGGTACAGTCCAAAACTTTCGGTCAAGATTATCTTGCGGGTCGCGTCCGCGAGATCTACTGTGTAGGTGGGCGTGAGAATCTGATCCTGCACCACGCGGATCGCATCCCCAACCATCGCTTTCCGCAGCATATTCTCGACGAAGTTGCCGCCCTTGCCGCTGCTGCCTGCAACACCGTAGAGGCCGCAGGTCCGGATCACAAAATATCGATCGGTATTGCAGGCAATCAGGTGTTCCCCAGCAACCTTGGAAACTCCGTAAACATTCAGTGGTGAGGGTAGATCCGCTTCCTCGTAAGGAGCATTCTTCTGCCCGTCGAAAACATAGTCCGTGCTGAAGTGCACCAGAACCGCACCGGCACGGTGGCAGGCCAGCGCCAGGTTCATGGCAGCCGTGCCATTGACTGCAAAGGCTAACGCAGGGTTCTTCTCGCATTCCTCCACCTTATGGAAAGCGGCCGTGTTTAGCACAACATCGGGCTTGGCGTCGGCCATGACTTCGGACACTCGTTCTTCGGAACGAACGTCGAGTTGGGCGTGAGTGACCGGGACTACCGTGTCCCCGGCGGCCTGAAAAACCCGCAGCAGATCGCTTCCCAATTGCCCGTTGGCGCCAATGAGAAGCACCTTCATCAAGCAACCTCCGCGGTCGTGCGCAGCCCTTTCACGGCCATCAACTTTAGGGTCTCAATATTGTAGTACTGCGGGTTGTCCCAGTCTTGAAACTTTTCCATGTGTTCAATCAGATTCTTGACGATCGATTTGACGTCATGATTAGGATGGAAACTGAGTACGTTTTCCGCCTTCTGGATGCTCACTTTGTAATTCCGAAAATCCTTTTTGTGGTTGATGGTGAGATGCACTCGGATCCCGAGTTGTTCTTCGATCGCCATTTTCACCAAGTCCCCCACTTCACCGACGGTGTAGTTTCCCGAGGCGATATTGAAAATACCGGAAATCCTCTCGCTGGCTTCAATGGCACGAATGTAGGCGTTGGTCGCGTCCTCGACACTGAGGATGGGGCGCCAGATGGAAGGGTTGTTCACCGTGATTTCCCGGTTGCGCACGCCATTCTTGAACATGGTGTTAACGATCAGGTCCAGTCGCATCCGCGGGCTGTATCCGCAAACCGTCCCCTTGCGCAGCGAGATGACGGAGAAGTCGTCACCCAGCAGATTCATGACCGCCTGCTCGCCTTGCAGTTTGGAAATCCCGTAAGGGTAGGACGATGAGACAGGCCGCGCTTCATCGAACAACTCGTTGTCCGTATAACCGTAAACTGAGCAGGAGCAGGCGTAAATGTAGCGCTTCACGTTGGCTTTCTTGGCAATGTAGGCCAGATAAGCTGGAGCCGCTGCATTGAAAATGAAGTTCTGGCTGGGCGAATATTCGGCCATGGGATCGTTGGACAACCCCGCCAGGAACACCACCTGTTGGTAGGGTTCCATGTCCTGGACGTTGATGTCGAAGATGTCCTTTCGGATGATTCCGGCTTCCGAAGGGAGGTGGTTGCCAAACCAGAACAGGTCGACTACATCCACCTGGTAGCCCCGGTCGAGCAGCTTCGGAACCAAGGCTGAACCGAGATACCCTGCGCCACCTGCAATCAATATTTTCATGAAACTCTACCTCCCGACCACGCTGTGGTTTTCTGAATACCGGAAGTTTTCCGACTCTGACGAAGACAACCACTGCTTTAAAGTTTGCGCTTTGCGATCTTTCTCCGACAGCTGGACATCGGTAATCGGCCAGCGGATGCCAATTTCCGGATCATTCCACAGGATGCCCGACTCGCCCTTGCTGTTGTAAATGCCCGTGCACTTGTACTGAATCTCGGCGAAGTCCGAGAGCGTGCAAAATCCGCGTGCAAAGCCAGCAGGCGCCCAAATCTGCTTGCGGCTCTCGGCTGAAACCTCTGTGCCGAACCATTTCCCCAACGTGGGAGACCCCTTGCGTATGTCCACGGCCACAAGGAAGGCTGTTCCCCGCGTCACCCGCATGAGCTTTCCCATGGGGGGATCCCACTGAAAATGCAGGCCGCGGAGGACTCCTCGCACCGAACCGGAATGGTTGTCCTGGACGAACTCAGTAGGCAATCCCAGGGCCTTGAACTGGTCCGCCCGAAAGACTTCCGTAAAGAACCCGCGGTCGTCCTGGAAAACCTGCGGGACGACGACACAGACATCCCCTAACTGCCGGGATTCAATCCGTATTTCCATGGTTTTTATTATGCTCACCGTTACGTGGTAACTGCCCTCGTAACCAGACACCGCTCGTTGCTGATTGTATCAAGCTCTGCTCTGACGCACTCCCCAATGACAAATGACAATGGAAGACGGATTCTACCGGATGGACGATCAAACCGAACTAGAAGGCTCTGGAAAACCCTAGGGCTGGAGACAAAACCTGCGGATCAGGCGTTGGGGACTAAAAGTGGGCAGGGTTTGGCGAAGTGCGAGCACCCGCTGTTCGATCTCCATCGAGGTCTTGCGGCTGATGACGGGACGCGGGAGTGCTCGCGCAGGCCCGAGGACCGCGCTGCTACTTAGCGGCATCCGCCATTTGCGCACCCTAGTCACGGTGGTCTGCAAGGGCTAGGCCGTGGCATTGATGCCCCACTGCCTGGGCGAATGGACCAACCGCAGATCACTGTTGGCGTCGTTCAGTTCATGAACCAGGACGAAATCGGGAGCGGACGCGACCGGAATTGTGACCCTGCTGGCTGGACTCCCGGCTTTCCGGGAGCCGTACGGCCAGTTCCCGGCTGCGTTTCTCACTCAAACATTTCAACCTCGCTAGGGGGATACGATGTGAGTAGGCTCTGCTATTCGCAGTACCCACTTGACACTTTGTGAGTTGCGTATAATATTGACGATCAACGACCACACAACGTTTCTGGCAATGTGAACGACGAGGTGTGGCGGGAACCGTAGGGGTGAATAACGAACCATGACGATCCGATGCCTGCAGGGGCTCTCTCTTGTCTCTTGTGCAGTTCTTTTTGCAGTCGCGACACTCGGCTGCGGCGGCGGCCTCAACTACCCAGATCCTGCTACCTCGATAAGCACCACACAAAATCCACTGGTGGCTCAATACCAGGTGACAATTTCTCAAAGAAACGCTGGCGCGTGGGTTGAGTTCGGAACCGACACCACGTATGGAAGGCAGACGTCGGCAACGGCTCCGACGACCTCGTTCGGCCAGACCGTCAATGTTCTGGTGGCGGGAATGAAGCCGAAAACGACCTATCACATGCGGGCCCACGTGGACTGGCAGAATGGAGGCTCCTGGATGGATCAGGATCACACCTTCACCACCGGCGCGATCCCTAGTAATTTGCAGCTACCCGGGATCACTGTGACCCGGCCAAATTCCAATCTCACACCGCAAGCTGGCGTGGAGTTGATCAGTGCCATCCCCTTTGTCAACACCCTAATAGGGGACTTCGCCGTTGATCTGCAAGGTAACATCATCTGGTACTGCATCGGTGGCGCGCCAATCAAACCGATGCAAAATGGACACTACATTACAAACAACGGTACCGACTTGCGAGAAATCGACTTGACGGGTAGCACGATCCGCGATGTCACTGTTGCTCAAGTGAATCAGTCACTTCAAGCGGGAGGATATACCTTTTCGATAACCGACTTCCACCACGATCAGCTTACCTTACCGGATGGCCATTGGATCGCCTTAGCCAATACCCTCAAGGAGTTCACGAACTTGCCCGGCTATCCCGGCGTGCTGAACGTTGTAGGGGATGCTTTGCTCGACATTGATCTCACCGGCAATGTGGTGTGGGCATGGTCGGCGTTTGATCATTTGGACATCAATCGCCACCCATGGGGTTTTCTCCCGGCTCTACCGCCCAATGCTGGAGCGGGAGATTGGACACACGGCAATGCGCTTGACTATACCTCAGACGGCAATCTTTTATTCTCGATGCGTGCTCAGGACTGGGTGATCAAGATCGACTACGCGAATGGTGCTGGTGCAGGAGATATATTTTGGCGTTTGGGCTACGGCGGAGACTTCACACTCGCCGAAGGTGACCCCAGCCTGTGGTTTTATAGCCAACACAATTCGCGAGTCCTGACAACCGACGGTTCACAGTCCAAACTTACAATCTGGGACAATGGGAATCTCCGTACTGACGACCCCCAATGTGGAACCATGACTGGCTGTTACAGCCGCGCCACAATTTTTCAGATCGACGAATCCACAAAAGTGGCCAGCGTGTTCTGGCAGGACATGCCAGGCTTCTTTTCCCCTTGGGGAGGCAGCATCGCGGGCTTGGCCAACGGGAATGTCGAATTCGATGCGAATGCTGTGTTTAGCTACCCTGGCTCGCAAGTCGTTGAAGTCACACAGACTGACAATCCTCAGGTAGCGTGGCAGTTGAATCTTACGGGAGAGGACGCCTATCGAGCCAACCGCATCCCAAGTTTGTATCCCGGGGTGACGTGGCAAAAATGAGAAATGCATGGCGGCCATTGCTGAGGCGAATCAAGTGAAGACGAGGCTGTCAACACAATCCAACTATTAGCTTTTCCTACATGGCTGCGCAATCGAAGGGGACACGCGAGGGCTTGGTCGAGTGGGTGGGAAACAGACACTGACCGAACAAGGGTCTTACTAGGACAAAGGATTGTGATGAAGCCGCCCATTGCTGGGCAAGACAACGTGGGTATTGAGAAGATTCTGTAAGAGGTCGAGGGAAACTCCGGCGAAGTGTGGGATGACGTGTTCGGCCCCGGCCTGCCGAAGCGAGTCTGCTTTTGCGCCACTTGCGATACCGACGCAGCGCATGCCAGCAGAGATTGCCGCTTCCACGCCTCTTGGAGCGTCTTCCAGGGCCAGCAGATCTTCGGCAGGCAGTTGCAGACGCTGCGCTGCCAATTTGTAGATGGCTGGATTTGGTTTACCTTCGGCCACGTCGTCCCCGTTGACCACAGCTCTAAAATAGCGGGCGAGATCAAGCCGATTCAACATGAGGCGCGTTCGGCGCTCACTTGCCGACGTCGCCATGGCAGCCGGTATTCTCAGCTGCTCCAATTCTTGGAGGAATTCGACCACCCCTGCAACGGGCAGCACCTCCTCGGCGATTCTCTGGAACAATTCGTCTTTCTTCTTGCCGTATTCTTGAAGATCGCGCTCCGAGACATCCCCGAGGAAATGGCGGAGTATGTCTTGCCTCTTCCTGCCCTCAAGAATGAAATCGAGATCGGGATCAGAAACCTGCTTTCCAAACATGCATAGGAATTCTTGCCAGGCTTGCCGATGCGCCGGATGGCTGTCGATAACAACGCCATCCATGTCAAACACGATTCCACGTAGCATGGGAATGCGAAAACTCTCCTTCGAAGCCCGGCCAAGTGGCCTGTGCTTCCTGATAATTGTGCATGGTACCAATGTCGATCAGATAGTCGTTAATGGGGTAGGCAAGCATCTTGCCCGCCAACTTTGGGAGAACATCGAAACCAATATCAGCGGGCTTTCTCGAAGGAATGGCGTCGAGCAGGCTGTAGGTTCCGATCAAAAGCCCAGAAAAAGCAAGATTGCTGCGTGGCTGCTTGGGTTTTTCGACAAATTTTAAAACGGTGCCATCCTCCAGCGTTTCGACAATCCCGCAACGTTCCGGGTCGGACACTGCATAAACTCCGAGCGTTGCCGCCGGGTTTCGAGACTTGTGAAGTTGCAACATCGCGTTCAGATCTACTCGATTTAGCACGTCGGCATAGAAAACCCAAAAACACTCTTCACAGTCAACCCAAGCGCGGTTAACCTCCAGCGTTCCCGCGCTCCCCAGCAACTCCGATTCTCTGATGATCTTCACCTTAGGGGTTGCTGACTGCCGCTCGATCAGAAACGTTTCTACGGCATCCGCATGACTGTAAATATTAATAAGCACTTCAGCAATCCCGAAACGGCGGCAGGTTTCCAGCCAGATTTCCAGCAGAGGAGTGCCGCGAATTGGCAACAGGCACTTTGGCACCGTGTCGGTTAGGGGCTGCAAGCGGGTGCCGTGACCCGCAGCCAACAGAAACGCCTTCAAGACTGTCCTCGTGATTGAAGCACTGCCGCTACTCGCCGACCGCAGCCACAGGCAAGAAAGTCCAGCGGGAGCCGCCCCGCTCGTCGCCATCGATGAAAGGATCGTTTACGATCACCTGTGCTCCTTGCGCATCAAAAGCGAACGCCATCTCATTCACTCCGGCGGTAGACATCGCATTTCTCAAAGATTCCTGTCGAACCTTTTCGCAATACAGGAGAAGAAACCCGCCTCCACCGGCGCCTGTGATCTTACCTCCCAAAGCGCCATTTTCGCGAGCTAACCGGTAAAGTTGGTCAATGCGAGAGGTTGAGATGCGACTTGATACGCGCTTCTTGGCCTGCCAAGCTTCATCCAACATCGCTCCGAATGAACCAAGGTCACCGCCCTGGAGTGACTTCCGCATGCGGTATGCCAGTTCCCGCACCTCGTTCAGCGCGTCCACGGCGGGGCCTTTGTGATCACTGGTCGATTTTTCCTGCTCTTCCAAGATCGTCCAGGAATGGTGAGCCGAGCCGGTGAAGTACAACAGAAGGTTGGATTGCAGTTCACTCATTACTTCGGCGTCAAGTTCCAGCGGTTCTACCTGAGAGCTACCGTCTCGGTTAAACATGATGAAATTCAAGCCACCAAAAGCAGCAGCGAATTCATCCTGCTTGCCGATGTGCCGACCCAATACGTTTCGGGCGATGTAGTAAGAACGTTCCGCAAGTTCGTACTTCGAGATTGGAATATGCAGATAAGCCGTTAGGGCCTTGAGGATATTTACGCATACACTCGCCGATGAACCCAATCCAGTTCCCGGCGGGATCTCAGAAGCCAAGAACATGTCAACGGCCACATCGCGTCCCAGTTCCTTGAGCACGGCCAGCGGAATCTCGAGTCCGCTGCCCTTGCTGCTCATCGCCGCAATATCATGCCAAGTCTCAAAAATGCGCAAATCCGACGAGATGACCTGGACACGGTCGTCGGCTCGTTTCCCAAGGATGGTATAGAAATACTTATTTATCGCAGTGCTAAGGACCGCACCGCCGAACTGCTCGTAGTAAGCGGGCAGGTCGGTGCCGCCGCCAGCAAAGCTAATCCGCACTGGACTGCGAACGATGAGCATCTGGTAGACCGTCTTTCAGGAAGTGAGGCGTGACTCTGTCAAGGAAACGTGTCGACACCACATCGGAACTAGTTGCCAATGCCGGATATTCGAACAATCTCACTGCTAACGTCCAGAAGGTTTGCAGCAGGATGGAGACATCGGCGAGCGGCGAGGGGTTCAGAATATACTGCAAATCGAAGCGGGCTTTCTCTTCCGAGGAATTTTGATCGCGCAAACCGTGCACCTGGGCTAGTCCGGTTATTCCCGGTTTGACACTCAGCCGTTGTTGCTGCCACTCGGAATAACGTTGCACCCGATCAAGAGATTCCGGGCGTGGTCCCACCAGACTCATTTCGCCCTTCAGCACATTCCAGAGTTGGGGCAATTCGGTGAGACTCAAGCTCGCCAGCAAACGCTCAAACCGCGATGAAGCGGCGAGCGATCGTTCCACATTGAGCCGCAACATGGAAAAGGGCCTGCCATGTCGGCCGCAACGGGCTTCCCAACAAAATGCCTTCCCTTTGCTCCGCTGCAGTCCGATCACTGCGGGCAGCAGTATGGGAAAAGCGACAATCGTAAGTAATGATCCTAGAGCCGCGTCACAAATCCGCTTACAGCGAAAATACAAGTCAGAAGGGCTTATTTCTCTCAGTTCCAACACGGGAATGCCATCGAGATCAAGAAGCGCCGGACGCGAAAGATATAATTCGTAAGGTTGGGGAACAAAGCTGACGTTAATCCCCCGTTCTCTGCAACGTCCGGCTAAGTTCAAAATCTCGGGGACGGCTGGCTTGGGGAGAGCCACGATCAGATCATCGATCTGATGGTCCGCCAAGAAATTCACCACCCCTAGCGTGGGCACACTGGAGGCGACCAGGGAACCCTCCGAATTCAGGTTTCCTTCATTTTCTGGACACAGAAAACCGACGACCTTGCTTACCATTTCCGGATGTCGTTTGATCTTGCCGGCAAGTTCGCGCGCGACGCGGTCGGAACCGGCAATCACTACTCGGCGAACCTTGCCGGCCCGATAACGCGCAAGAAGCAAAAGCCGAACACCGTAGCGGATGGCGACAAAGCCGATGAACAGCAAGAGTCCAAAATAACCCAAAGCCAAACGCGAAACGTACTCCCGCTCTAGATACCCGGCAGAAAACAGAAGGCCCATTAAACAGAAAACGGCGAGGAACAAACGAGACACGACAGAGGGGAAGTGCCAACCACCGCGAAAGCAATCGAGGCTCGTCCAAACCGACAGGAGAATCCAAAAGACAATGCTGACCGATAGAAAAGGCACGAAAGCGAAAACTGCGCTTCGCTCCGTGGACGTCCAGTAGACGCCGTAGCGAAGACCTTCCGCACCAAGAAATGCCGAGATCGACCATGTCAAGTCGGCGATCAAAATCCAGCGAGTCACGCTGTTTGGTTTCATAAGGTCAAGCCGATCGTCCTAACCTGAGCTCAACTCGCCGCAGCCGCCTCAGATCGCTCAAAAATTCTCTTTCTCACGGCAGTAAACAGAGCGTGCGCAACACAAAGATGTAAGTCCTCAATAATCTGCATGTTGTCGGAAGGAACAATCATACACTGATCACACAACTCTTTCATCTTACCGCCTTGATACCCCGTCAGTCCCACCGTGATCGCCCCGGCCTTGCGCGCGAACTTCAGGGCGCGAAGGACATTGGGCGAGTTTCCGCTGCCGCTGATTGCAAAGGCAATATCATTCCGCTGCACGAAATTGCGTAGTTGTTCGGCGAAGACGTCCTCATATTTCGAGTCATTTGACCATGCGGTCATTAGGGGCACGTTGTCAGTCAAGGCCATTACCCGAAACCTTTTCCCGCTTCCGTTCGCCGTTCCTTTGCCCAAATCGCAAGCAAAATGCGACGCTAATGCTGCACTTCCCCCATTCCCGAACAAATAAACCATCCGACCACTCTCATAAGCGTGGAGCAGAGTCTCGGCAATTTGTTCGATTCCTTCGAAAGAAAGCCCCTCGATGGTGCGCGAAAGGCAGCCGAAATATGAGCTCGCGTCGTATATTTCCATCGTCTCGCTAACTCCTGATGAACTTTTTCTGACCCTTCCTCCGCGATTCCTCAGGCGGGAGGAAACTGCCAATTCAACTCACCCTACCACGACGAAGTGTTTTTCACTGAATCGCGCGCACAGAAGAGACCGGAACTGGCCGCTATGCTTTCTATACAGTCCGAAGTTGTGCATGGAGAACTGAAGCAACGAAGTCCTACTATGCTGCAATCGATTCTCTCGATCGCAAATAGGTTTGCAACGCAATGTCGATAGGTTCCATCTGGTCCAAACCGGAGGACATAAGCCTCCTGTTTTCCAGCACGGAATACTTCGGCCGTGGTGCCACGGAAGGCATGTCGCGCCACGAAACAGGGGTAACCTCAACTTCCATGCCAGAACACTCAAAAATCTTCAGCGCGAACTCATACCACGAATAGTCGCCGTGATCGCTTGCGTGATAGGTACCGTAACCGTCTGTGCGAATGAGGGTAAGCACCTGTTTCGCCAGGTTGCGAGTACTGGTCTGCGCCATGCGAAGATCGTTGACCACTCGAACCCGTCCGTTCTGACCACCGAGACGCAGCATCGTTTCGACGAAGTTACCGCGCTTGACACGGCTTCCCGCCAATCCGTACAAGCCAGATGTACGAATGATAAAGTGACACGGCAGGACCGCGCGCAGGAATTGTTCCCCGGCCACTTTGGACACGCCGAAAACGCTCACCGGGGTCGGGGCATCGTCTTCTGTGTAAGGACGCCCGAGCCCGCCATCAAAAACATAGTCGGAGCTGAAGTGGACAAGCGCCGCGTTTACCTGTTTCGCAGCCAGTCCAATTTCACGAAGCGCCGTCGCGTTCACAGCAAAGCTGCGATCGGGGTGGCTCTCGCATTCATCCACTGGATGGTAGACAGAACAGTTAATGATCACATCGGGGGCGTGGCGAGCAAATTGTTCTTTCCCGGCCCAAGAATCGGTCACATCCAAATCGGCTCGAGTAAGAGGAATCACCTCTTCTTTCCCCTCTCGCAACAACTCCACGAGATCTGAACCGAGCTGTCCCCCGGCACCAATCACAATTACGCGCACCGAACCACGCTCCTTTGCTTCGAAACGGCATCGCGCAATTCTCTGAGTTGCTCAGGATTAAGGTTGAGCACCGAATCCGGATAGGACAGTTTCGCTCTGACCTCCTCTAGCAAATCCAACCATCGAATGTTGTGGAAGGAAGGATCGCTCACGTCGTGGAAAGCTCCGCCCTGGATCTTGTTCACTAGATCGACGACCGTATCTTCCACCGTCACCTTCGGTTTAAAGCCTAGCCGCTGAAAAATCTTCTCTCCGGATGCCTGGCAACTGCGAAGATTGCGATAATTGTAATCCGGCTCTATTTCGCAACTGATGCCAATGTCGGCAAGTTTCTTTTGCACCCGAAGGGCAAGTTCGGAGATCCGGTAGTTGCCATTCGTAATATTGAAGATCTCGCCGCTGATCTTATCGGCAGGCGCCTCGAGCATGAGCTTGTAAGCCGCTGCTGCGTCTTGCAGGCTCAGTAACGGCCTCCACATTTCCCCACCATTATGAAGAACCAGCCGCCCAACTTGGAGTGCGTTGAGAACAAAGGCGTTCACCACGAGATCGAAGCGCATTCTGGGAGAGTACCCATAAATCGAGCCCTTGCGGATGACGACTGGAGTAAACTTGTCGTCCGCCAGCGCCAGAATTTCTTTCTCAGCTTCGCGTTTGCTAATGGAATAGACTCGAAACGGCTGAACCGGCGAGTCCTCGGTGTGCATGATATCTTTTTCCGGATGGCCGGCGCCCACGTCATAGATAGAGCCGGAGGAAGCTTGCACGAAACGGGCAACTCGCTTCTGCTTCGCCATTCTCGCCAGTTCTACTGCGGCCTTGAAATTTATGTCGTGATTGGCTTCCGGTCGATATTCCGCCGCGGGCTCGGTGGAGAGCCCTGCTAGATTTATGATGGCGTAGACCCCATCCAGCAGTTCCTGTTGGATGTGACGAAGGTCACCCTCAACCACCTCAATACGGTCGCGCACACTGTCCAGCCCAGCATCCCCGTAGAACATCACGTCGAAAACCCGAACGCGGTGTCCCGCGTCGAGAAGGACCGGTACCAAGTGACAGCCCACGTAACCAGCGCCGCCGGTCACCAGCACGACAGCTTGAGATTTATCACCACCCATTCGTTTTTATCTCCTTTGGGATTTCTTGCGTGTTGCAATTCTTAGGGCCCTGAACTGTGAAGCCTAATAGCGGAACGTGTCTGACTCCGGCGTTTTCAGCCACCGGGACAAAGGCATGGCGTTGCGGTCACGCTCCGATATTTGAGGATTGGAGGTCGGCCATTCAATAGCAATGTCCGGATCATCAAACCGGAGCGCGACGTCAGTCTTCCCATTGTAGACTCCAGTCACCTTGTACTGGATTTCTGCCCAATCTGAGAGAACACAAAAGCCCCGCGCAAAGCTGGCAGGAGCCCACATCTGCTTCTTGTTCTCGGCGGAAAGTTCCGTGCCCCACCACTTGGCAAATGTCGGAGATCCTTTTCGAAGATCCACAGCCACCAGGAATGCCCGTCCGTAAGTCACTCGCATCAGCTTGCCCATGGGTGGGTCATACTGAAAGTGCAATCCGCGCAGTACCCCGTGTTTCGAGCGTGAGTGATTATCTTGGACAAACTTGGACGGCAACCCTAAAGTCTCAAACTGGTCTACGCGGAACGTCTCCATAAAGAAGCCCCGTTCGTCCTCGAATACCTCCGGAGCAATAATGACTATTTCTCCCAGATGGGTGGACTCTTTTCGGACCTGCATCAGGATTCACCTTCTGACTTCGTCGGAGTCAAACTCCGGAGAACATGTATTTGCACTGATGCTGCTCCCATTCCCACGCTCCCGCCAATATGTTGTCCAGACGGGAGTGTCGGGGGGTCCAGCCGAACTCGTCCATAAGCTTCTGCGGGCTGGCGCAGAGCACAGGTGGATCGCCTGGACGTCGAGGGCATGTTCTTATTGCGATTCTTGTCGCGGTGAGTTTCTCAACTGCGCTGCAAATCTCTTTGACTGAATGGCCATTGCCCGTCCCGACATTGTAGGTACGAAATCCCGGTTCGTCAATTTTCTCCATAGCGAGCAAATGTGCGTCAGCAATGTCGTGAACGTGTACATAGTCGCGCAGGCACGTCCCGTCAGGAGTCGAATAGTCGGTTCCGAACACCTCAAAGAATGGCCGCCTCCCGGAAGCGGCTTGCAGTAACAAGGGAATGATATGAGTCTCTGGGTTGTGACGCTCGCCCCAACCTCGTCCCCCGCCACAAGCGTTGAAGTAGCGAAAGGCGACGACGCTCCAATCGTACGCGCACGCGTACCGCTTGAGGATTTGCTCGAACATCAACTTACTTTCCCCATACGGATTCACGGGCTCCTTGGGATGCTCCTCGGCCGTGGGGACTAGCTGTGGCGTGCCGTACACGGCCGCACTGGAGGAAAACACAAAGTTACGAATTCCGTGCTTCCGGAGCGTTTCAACCAGGGAGATCCCTTCAGCAACGTTAACATCAAAAAAAGGACCCGGGTTGATCACCGATTGGGGTACTGAGGCTTTCGCCGCGAAATGAAATACGACGTCAATTCTGTTGGCCGCCAAGAGTCTCGACAGCGATCCTGCGTCGCCTATCGCGAATCGGTGAAGGGCCGCACCCGCTGGAACCGCGTCGGCAAAGCCAGTGGAAAGGTCATCCACGACCTCAACCGAATGGCCTTGAGACAGCAGTGCCGCACAGCAGGCAGACCCCACGTATCCGGCTCCGCCGGTGACCAAAATACCAGCCATCAGTATGCACCCTCCTTGCGAAGCACTCTCAGCGGGGTTTGCAACATAATCTTAAAGTCCATTGCCAAACTCCAGTTCTGAATGTAATAGATGTCCATCTTGATACGTTCCTCGTAAGGAACACTCTGCCTTCCGTGTACCTGCCAATATCCAGTAATACCCGGTTTTACCATGAGGAGGAGTTCTTTGTAGCCGCCATATTTTGCCATCTCCGGAGGCGACTTCATCCTTGGCCCAACCAAACTCATTTGTCCCATCAGTACGTTGAACAATTGCGGCAACTCATCCAGGCTGGACTTTCGTAGGAAAGGACCCAGCCGCGTCAGGCGCGGATCGTCTTTCAGCTTGAAGTTCTGCTCAAATTCGGCCCTCAGAAGCGGGTTGGCGTCGAGTATTGCGTCGGCTCCCGGCTTCATGGTGCGGAACTTCAAGGCATCGAAATCACCCTTCATCCCTACCACGCGCCGGCGATAAATGACGGGCCAGCCACTCTCCAAGAGAACCAGGGCGGCCACGATCAAGAACACAGGCAGCAGGAGGAGAATCAAGGTTGTGGCTCCGATGAAATCGATGCAAACTTTGGCGAAGCGCTCGAAACCTCGGTCGCTGGTGGACCTTGCCGTGCAGCTCACACGTCCGCTGGCAGCGGAGCTCTCGTGCACCACCAATTCGTGCTCAGAACTGATCATTCAATCGTCCCTCGATCTTGCGCGTTCTAGATACTCCATAGTAAGCGCTCCACACCACACTGCTGAATCCTGAAACCAAGGCTGACTAACCGAAAAGTCGATGCGAAGTGACCATCCTCTTTAGGGCAGTGGGTAACAGCCTCTCGTGGCTTCCTAAAATCAAACCAAAGTATCGCGCAGCTTCATAACACAATACGTAGGGTATACGGTAACCTGCCCGACATCGCCGCAGGTATCGGATCTCGTTCCGAAGGTAGCGCAAACCATCGGCGCGAATTTGATCTCTTTGCTGCCCGTCCCACAACTGTCTCCTGCTGTATAGAACACCGCTGTCAAAGTACTGCTGAAACGACCGCACCAAAGTATAGTTGTGGGAATGGAGCACCGCGGCTTCAGGTTCATACGCGATCGAGTGTCCGTGTTGCGCAAGTTGAATCGCGAAAGAAAAATCTTCATACGCGTTAACATCTTCCGGAAAAGGCAATTGTTTCCAAACCGTCCGGCGAACCGCCGAGTTAACGTTGGAGAACTGGTGAAGTACATGCTTCCCAACGCCGTTGCTGCTTGCATTTCTCACGACCCGTTCGGTGCCGTACCTGTGGTGTACGAAGAAGACGCGTTCCGGCGTCGCGTCGGGCTTTGGTATTTGTCGCCCGTACACAGCAGCAATCGCCGCGTCCTCAAAGTTCTTTAGAAGCGCACTTAACCAGCGATCGTTCGCTGGGATAGCATCGCCAGAGAGAAACACAAGGTGTTCACCAGAACTGGCGGTTCCGCCAAGATTTCGCGTGCGGGCATGATGAAACTCGGACGGCGCAATTTCCAGTATGTGCGCAGGATACCTCCGCGCGACCTCTAGCGTCCGATCCTGCGATCCCGAGTCAACCACCAACACTTCAAACGGAAAACTCGTTGATTGACCAAAGACCGCTTCCAAGCAACGGCCGATGTTGGCTTCTTCGTTCTTGGTTGGGATGATGATGCTAGCAAACATTGCGTCAGTCGCTCACTTCAAGCCAAAATCTCAAATTCGCACTGCGGTTTGGTGAGTACTAGACTGCGACCGCGCGCGTTTCCGATTGATTCTCTGCGTTTTCATAAGCTCGAATTGCTTCCTTTAGCTGTTCTTCAGGAAGAGATCGAAGCCAGTTGCACAGGTCCGAGAATCCCTCCTCAGCCGAAAGCAATGGCTCCCAGCCCATCAAACGTCGCGCCTTGGAAACGTCCGCCCACCCATGACGCGCATCGCCGCCCCGATACTGCCCCGTTAAGACAGGCTGGATCGCAAGACCCAGCCTGTCTGCTATCAACTGGGCAATGCGATAGACCGTGAGCCCCGTGCCATTCCCCAGGTTGAACACCTGGTAGTTTGCGGCCTCGGATTCCATTGCGCACAGATTGGCGCGGACCACGTCGCGAACATGAATCACGTCCTTCAGTTGCTGGCCATCTTCGTAGACCAGCGGCGCCTTGCGGGTAATCAGCCGAGTCCCGAACCTCGCAATCACGCCGGTATATGGATTGGTTAGAGACTGGCGGGGTCCATATACGCTGAAATAGCGGAATGCCACCACGGGAATCTTGTAGTAGCGTCCAACCAACATCGTCTCCAGCTCCTCATCCATTTTCGTGAGGCCGTAAATGGTCAAAGGCAGCAGCGGCCGGTCTTCGGTCATCGGTAGAGCTTTTGAACGTTCCCCGCAATGCGGACACTTTACTTCCCACTCATCCCGCTTGAGCTGTTCGATCGGGCGAAGAAACGGGTAGTAAATGCCATGGATCTCGCACTCGTAAGTTCCTTCTCCCATCACTGTCATTGATGACGCTACGATCAGCTTTCGGATCTGGTCGCGCTTCTCGATAGCCAACTCCAACAGATTCGCCGTACCAAGCGAGTTCACTTCTACGAAGCGACGAACGTCAACCATCGAGATTCCCGAGCCTACGGCAGCGGCGTGATGGAAAATGACCTCGACGCCATCGAACGCCGACCGCAACGCTTCCTTGTTTCGCACATCGCCAAGCACATACCTGCAGTGGTGATTTGCGTACGTGGGCAGCTTCGGCGGTTGAGGGTGCGCCGCCGGATCGAGGTTGTCGAAAGCAACAACCTCATGACCTCTATCCACCAGTGCATCCACAAGGTGTGACCCGATGAAACCCGCACCACCGGTCACTAGTACTTTCGCCATCCGCAAGATTCTCCTGACATTCGGACTAGTTCTCTGAAGCTACAGCAGTCTGTGGCATGTTCCACGCAGAGCGAAGTTTCTTCCACCTGACGGCAAGCACAGAATCCGTCATCATCGCGCGAAGCTGCCAGTTGGGCACAGTCCTTCTCTTCTGAATTCCTCTCCGCTTTCGAAGCAGCGATGGCAGATGCCTCAGAACATCCAGCTTCGCCATGACAAAGGCGCTGCCGAAACCCAGCCTGGTAAAATAAGTAGCGGCCCCGATTTCATATAGCAAGCGTTGCGGCGAATATCGCAGAATTAGCCCAATCGGCATGTTCTTGAGATACACGAACTCGATGTTTCGTTGTGAGTAATAGATTTGACGGGAGGGCGTTTTCTTGTTCGTCGCACGATAGCGATGATAGACAATTGCCGCCGGAACATAAACACATTCGTAACCGCGTAGTTGTGCCCGAAAACTTAGATCTGCATCTTCGTAGGTGTAAAAGAAGTCTGGGTCCAGGAAGCCGATGTCCTTCAGCATCCGGCGTCGATACGCCGCGGCACCAGCACAGGCCCCGAATACCTTGCGTGGTTGAGCCCATGATGGCCCGTCGCGTTCATCTCTACCCAAATCCAAGGTCCCGCCATCAGTCCCAACTGCCGACCCACAATTCTCAATCCGTTCGCGATCGTCGAAGTAGATCATTTTGGAAGCAAAACTTCCGGCATTCGGGTACAACTGGCTCGCGCGATGCATTTCCTCCAGCCAGTCCGAATGCGCTTCAGTATCATTATTCAA
Organism: uncultured Acidobacteriota bacterium; assembly: GCA_963770485.1. Lineage (GTDB taxonomy): Bacteria > Acidobacteriota > Terriglobia > Terriglobales > Acidobacteriaceae > CAVVEC01. Next base: position 598,457 of record CAVYPX010000016.1, on the reverse strand, counting down.
CAGAACGATCAGATCTCCGCTCGCCCGCTCATAGCCCGCAATGTTTCCACCCGTGAAGCCCCGGTTGTCTGGTAGCGCGACTAGATTCACTTCGGGAAACTGCGTTCGAACGTAATCGACCGAGCCATCCTGCGAGCCATTATCGACGAGGGTGGTTTCGAAATCACGAAACGTCTGCCGGCGCAACGCGCCTAGACACGATTCCAGGAAGTGCTTCCCGTTCCAGTTCAGGACAATGACGCTGATCTCAGGCATGCGCTAGCCTTTCAAAGCGAGATTGGTTTTCTTTGCAGATCCGCCCTTCCGTGCAGTGAGCCGTTCCTCACCCTACTTTCTCGCCTATTACATTTAGGTAGTCGCAGCCCACTGCGGCCAGATCCGAGGTTGGCCACGCTGAACATTGGACCGTCCCCAACGTAGATATCTCGGTCTCGAATGGCAACCACCTTCACTAAGACTTCGTATACGAGTCCGCCTCGCCCTGAGATCCACTCATCTAGAAAGCCTCGCAGTATCCAAACAAACCTCTGCAGAGGCTCCCGAAGGTCCGCTTGAGTCGAGAGGTGGTCTGTCGCAGAAGCTCAATACCGCCTTTTCCTTTCCATTCTTGTTGAGATTAAAAACCATTCCACTGAAGCCTGTGCCACCTCTCTGGGTAGTCCCATAGAAGCTGCCCGCCGTGTCTGCAGTAAGCACGGAGTGATGCTCGACGAAGTCCGGTATGACATGTTCACGATAAAACCGCAATAGGCTCCTTTGCTAGAGCGCTACCTTGACACGCTCCGAAACTCCGATTTCTTGTGACACGACTCGGATCTCGGGATTCTTAATCGTGTAGCCGATGCAGCTACCCATGAACCCGTCGGGTTGCGGAGTAATCCCCAGACCGCAGCAGGCACCCACCAGACCGGGCGGTGTGGTGTTCCAAAGAGCCTCATCGAAAAACAATTGCCCGATCTCTAGGTGATGAGCTTCATGAGTAAAAAAAATCCCGCCGTCCGACATCAGTGGCCAGAGGCATCGAAGGCAGGTGCGGACAGACTCCTTCAGGTCGGCATCGCAAAACACGAACCCGATACGTTCCGCGAAAGATGGCAGTGTGTTTTCAAAATAGCCTCTCACGAATTCGCAGACCTCAGGCGATCCATATCTGGTGACATTCGCCTTCACAAGATCGAACGTTCCATGCCAGTCGCCGCGCTTGTACACGTGGATCTCGCAGGCGACCAGAACGGTGTGTTCCCTGTCGGGTTTCTCCGGCTCAGGAAGGCCCTGGAACGAATCGAAGATGAACAGCTTTCTGTTTGTCAGTTCGCAGGCAAGGGAAAGGTTTGCTGCACTCCCCCCCTGGTAGGTTCCGCATTCCACAACGACTCCAGGCACTTTCAGCTTCAGTAATGCCGTAATCATCACTAACTGCTCGAAGAAGCCGGTTGCAGAAACGATCTTCCGCTTATTTCTGACCATGCGGTAAAGCAACAGCAGCTTTTGTGTCAGCGGCAAGGGTACGGCTAGGTAAGCCCGGAGTAATGGCAGAGAGCAGGCAAGACGGATAAGCACAGCGCCCATAGTGTAACAGACATACCCGTGACTACACGACGTTGTCCACTGGGATGGTTTCAAAATCAGGAAATGTCTGCCGGCACAATACATTCAGACACGTCTCCAGAAAGTGCTTCCCATTCCAGTTGAGAATAATGACGCTGACCTCAGGCATAGTAGACAATGGATCGAACACCTTTAGCGCTCTGCGACGACCGCAATCTTCCAAGCAATTCGCGGGAGAATAGGAAGTCGCAGAAGCGTTTTGTCCAAGGGTGAAACAGCCTTAAACACCGCAGCCGTCAACGCCTGCACCCGAGGGCTGGCATGGCAGATTCTGTCGACACCAAACAAAGCTACCGAGAACAAGAACATGCCGGTCCAAGTTACCTTGTGGAAGTTCTGCCGCAACACGGCCAAGTCGCGCACCCGCAGCGGGCGTTCTTCGGAGGTTGCTTCTCGGGAAAAAAAGTGTCCAAGCTTTCGATATAACCACGCGGGCGGATTGGAAACCAATGGATCGATCATGACCAGGCGGCCGCCTGGACGGAGAACGCGGGCAAATTCAGAAGCAGCTCTTTTGTGATCCATATGGTGAAAGGCTGAGACAGAGAGGATCGCATCAAAGCTCTGGGTCTCGAAGCCGAGATCTTCGCCGGGCATCTGTCTTAGTTCAACCCTCACCTTATTACGTTTAGCCAGTTCCGCCGCACGTTGCAAAGCTACGTCGGATACATCGATGCCCGTCACCAGTGCCCCAGCCCGTGCCATGATCACGGAAGAGTAACCGTCACCCACGCCCACATCCAAAATCCTAGCGCCTTTAAGACTCGGCATGCGCTTGAGGCTCCAATCCAGCATTTCAGCGTGGCCGTAGTGCAGGGCCGAAAGATCTAGGGAATCCTCAGACTTGCGGCTGTAGAAGGCGTCGTTCTCCGTCGCCTCCATTTGTATTCGTTTAGTGAGTTCAAGCGGCAGTGGTGTCATCACTGGACTCCGAGTTTCAGTTTCTGATCTGAGTGCCTTCGGAGCTTCTTGCTCAAAGCTACCAACACTTAAGAGGCCCCTGCAGGCTTAAAAGACCGGCTCAGCTTGACGCGGGTGAGGATGCCTGGGCTGTCCTGTGCCCTGAAATCCAACGCAGTAAGAAATACATGAAAAATAAGTCAAAACACCAAAGCAGATTTACTGTAAATAGGTTTGCGTATGGAAAAACGACGAGCAGCTGAATTAATAACGCGCGAACGCAAATCCAGTAAAGAGGATTCTTGCCGCCGCCGCGCGAATAAACCCAACCATATCCAATCCCTGTGATGAGCGAAGCAAAGAAGATGCCCCAATATCCATAATCGGCGTAGAACTCGATAAGAAACGTCGCGGTGGCAAATTCACCTAGATACAGTCCCATCGTTACTTCTCCGAGGTTGGCGCGGGGAATCAAATAGTGCAACCCATAAAGTGTGTATCCCGCCTCATGCGGGATGGTTTGCAGGTCTCTTAACAGTCTGGCGAAAATTTCGAAAGACGCAGTGACGGTAGCATATCCAAAGGCTATGCCTTCCCAGAACGGGCCTTGCGGAAAACTCGAAACGCTTAGTGCGTGCTGGAAGACCCGTCCGGTCCCGCTTGCTTGAAGTCGGAGCGATCCAAAAATGCCCAAAAAGAGCATCAAGACCAGCGTGGAACATACAAGTTCGATCGCACGAATGGGGCGCCTGAGATAGTGAAATAGTATCAGACAGGCAATCGCTATCAGGACGAAGATGCTGCGACCGGCTTGCGAAACGTAGATGACCGAGCCCAGCGTAATCAGAGTAATTGCTACCCAGGTTGCCTTTCTGCTCCTGGGTGTCCTCTGGCAGAGCGTAATGACTGACAAGAAGATTCCGTATTTAATAAAGCCGACGAACGTGTTCAGCAGCTTGAAGGAGAGTTGATTGAACGGAGGCTCAGCGCTGTCTCCAAACGTCCTAAACCTGGCAACATCGGGGTTATCAGAAAAAATGGGGATTTCGCCGAGCAAGTGAAACTCGTAGCCCAGCACAGCAGTACCGATAACCAAACAAACTGCGGCCACAATCAGGGTTTTGCGAGTAGGAACCAGAGCATGTTTCCTCGCTTCTATTATTGCGGTGATACTTGATCTTTCTGCTCCTCCCGTCCACCATCGCACCAGGCAAAAGCCGACGATGAAAGCGCCCAGGCCAGTCAGAAGACAGTTCCAGGTGAAGAAATCCCAATCTGAAAGATATGGGAGCAAGTGCATGCTGGCTAGGCCGAGGCAAAAACACCATAGCGCTCCAAACACGCGGATTGGGTGCATCAAATCGGAGGTTCCGCGCCCCCGCACAAACAGGAAGCACACAGACGCCGTCAACAGCAGAATTGTCCATAGTCGCGCAGGAGGCAGAAGGCCCATTCCGAACAAAATGCATAGCAATAAACTTCCAGCCACAACCAGCATGGCTTTGAAATACGCCGGCGCAGGCTTAAAGGGCAAAGCTTCCGAGGTCATAAGATTTTTTCCACCCGCGCCTCAAACCACTCTCGTTGCTGTCGTACCACGAGAAGAGACGGTAAACGAAGTGGGGCAGCGGAATGTAAGAATCGAGCAAAGGGCGAGCTGGGGCTAGCACGGTTGCTGCAGTTATAGCAGTCCACGTTACAACCTGAAATCTCGGATGCGACCTTCTTCGGATTTTTGCATCGAGGGTGCATTTGCCAGCTTCCTTCTGCAGAAATAGTCGCACGGCATCGGCGTTCGCCAGCGCTTTCCGTGAGGCATCCGCGAAGCTAAGAAACTGGTGGTGATAGCCAATGGCTTGGGAATTGTACAGAAGTTTCAAACCTGATTTGCCTAACCGATAACCGAGCTCGATATCTTCACATGCTGCCGTCTTGAACTCCTCGTCGAATTGGCCATAACTTCTCAAGAAATCTGTTTTCAAACTGACATTGCAGGTGTAAAGATCCGCGGTTCGAACTTCCTGCCCATGTCGAAACATGCCGAAGGCGAATAGCCGGTGTTCACCATACCATCTCATGAAGGGAGTAGGTTTAGGTTCCGATGGCCAGGTCACGTACCCCAGAACGGCCACCGTCGGTTCAGAATGCTGCTGATGCCAGGAAAGGTGCTGCGCGACCAGTTCGCGACCTGGAACAATATCGCTGTCGGTAAAGAGAATGATGGACGAGCGCGCCTCTCGAATGCCAAGATTGCGGGCCGCTGCAGGACCTTTGTTGGCCTGCTTGAGATAACGGATCGGAAACGGCGCTTGCGGAGCGATGGCAGCCACCATAGCCGCGGTATCGTCGGTCGAGCCGTCGTCTACGATCAAGATCTCCTGGATCGCCTCGGGAGCGGACTGCGCTAGGTACGCCTGAATCGCCCTGCCTAATAAAACTTTGCGATTATAGGTGGGAATCACGATGGTAAGCGACTTCCCGGCTGAGTTCGTCGTTAACACACAGTTTCCTGTCGCTGCAAAACAAAAATCTTCCGGTATGACGGCTCGCGATCCATCTGCTGCAGTAGCCTTTCAGCTATTTTCGGCATGAGCACTAAGCCGAACCGAAATGCATAGTCACACAGCCGATGCATTTCGGTTCGCATCATCCAGTAATGAAACCTTAGGCTTTCATTCAGAACAACTTTCAGTGACCACCCGGAGGGAATGTCGGAAAACAAATCCTCTTGCGGAAAGGGATGCAGCATGTGCTCTTCAAGCCAGACGGGTGTGGCCAAGCCCCTTCTCTGGTAGTTCTGACGGAGTTTCTCGTCCAGCGCAAAGGCAAGCGGACCGCAGGGGTATCCAAAGATGGCCACCTTGCGCGCAACCCGAAGAACTTCTTGGACCAAAACACTGCGTCTTTCCGGGGCCAAATGCTCCATAACGTCGGAGACGACAACAGCGTCGAACGAAAGATCACGAAACGCCAATTCGGTCCCAGAGCAGACGACAGGCCGCATCGGCCCGCGTGCACCTCCAGGAAGAATGACGTCACAACCGACAAACGGACTGAGCCAGAACTCCCCGATCCCTCTTGGCCCCGATCCAACGTCCAAAACATTGATGTGTGGGCCGATGTTCTTTAACTCCCGCACTATGGGGAAATAGCGAGCCGCGCGGTTAAGCAACCGAAACGACCCCCCGGAAGCGTCTCATCCGCGGTACGAGGGCCGATAGTTTCGTCCTGTCGTAGTGATCGAAAAAACCGCTGCAAATAACCAGTACGCAGTAGGTGGCGCCAAAGAGAATGCTTTGCAGAACGAGCCAAGGCCACGAGGTAACGCCCGTGGGGTGGGCGATCCACAGCGTTCCCACCAGGAGTAAAGAACATATCACCGGTTTGACGTAGCTCTCTCGCAGCAAGCGCCGGACCGAATAGCCGGTGTGATGGTGAAAAAGGAAAAGAAAATATCCCGACGCAATAACCAGAGAAAGTGAGGTCCCTATCACCGCACCGGCAAAGCCATAGCGGTAAATCAAGGCCACGCTCAGTATCACGTTCAGAGTCAGCCCGAGGGCGGCAGAGCGCATACCTGGTCCAAGACGGGCACTTCCGGCAAACATCGAAAATCCAGGACCCGTTGTTAAATTCACGAAACCGATGAGTACCAAAATGGCCAGGGGTCGTGCGATCAGGAGCAAGTTCGGACCGAGCCAGAGCTTCACGAAAGAATTCGAGATCACAAACGTGTAGCACACAATGGGCACACCGATAAAGGCAAGATATTTGTGACTCCGGTAGTACAGTTCGGCAAGGCGGCGCTCGTCTCGCTGTGCGCCGAGTTCGGAGGCCGCTGGCAGAACCGGTGTGAGCACCAACCCGACTGCACCCCGTATTTTTAGTGCTACGTCACTCGCGATGTCATACCAACCCGCTGCGATCACACCGGAAAACAAAGTGAGGAATATCTTCTCCGCTTGGTTATGCACCGCCACTGCGGCAGACGTCAAGTAAAGACGCAGACTGAAATTGAAGATCTTCTTGGCTTCTGCGCCATCCATGCGAAGAGGATTCAGCATCAGCTGAGGTAGGAGTCTCCGGACCATGACCACGTATATGACCAACGTCAAAAGTGCCGCGAAAACGTAGCCAGCGAGCAATCCAGGAAGGCCTCGTCCTCTGACTAGCAAGAATCCTCCCACTGAGGCACCCACGAAAACATTGACGGTACCCATAACGTGAGTTAGGTCCATCCTCTGCAAGCCGGCGGTCACCGAAGAGAAGAGCAAAATCAGGATGTTTGCACCAACGAGAATCAGGAAATACCGAAAGAGCACAAGGAGAGCACCTGGTTCCAGCGAGCTGCCGCGAAACAACACAGCTACGAGTATGTGACTTCCCGTCCAAAGGAGGGCGATCACCACCAGGGAAAGCAGCGTAAAAAGCGCTATGCCTGTGTCTAGCAGCCGATTCAGCGCAGCGAAATCTCTTTGAGCGTAGTACTCGGCCACGTATTTACTTAGAGTCCCCACCAGTCCCAGGTCAGCAAGCGAGGTCAGATTATTGATAGCGAGAAAAACCGCCCACGTCCCGTACCCCTTAGGTCCGATCCGGCTGAGGATGAGTGGCGTCAGCACAAAGGGAATCGGGAGAACCAAGGCCGCCCGAAACGCCCCAAAAATGACGTTCCGAATCATTTTCGCGCTCAGAGGTTTCTGCTCGGCTGATACGATCACAGCTTCAAACCCTCGTCACGCTCGAAGCCCGCTCTTCCTTCTCTCCCACCATGCCCTAGTCCTCGCAATCACGGGAAATCTACCAGACCAGCGGGAAGCCGCTGCTGCAATGTGGGTACCCATCTCTTGGCCGAGTTGTTTTCTTGAATCTTGCGGGTCCATCTGCTGCCAGGCGGCGGTGCCAAGCAGCCAAATTGCGCCCAGTCCAAACGCGAAAATACTGCCCAATGCCACGATCGAAATTCTGTGCGGGCTAGATTTCTTCTCCGGCCAGCCTGGCGGGTCCAACAATTTGACCGTAGGTATTTCTTTAGCTTCCTCAATCTTGGCTAATTCGCATTCTTGAGTAAGTAGCTCAAAAACTGTCTCTCGGATCTTGGCTTCGCGGTAGAGCTCGGCCCAGCGAACGCCTAAGAGAGGGAGCTCGCGAATGGATGGATAAAGCTGATCGGAATCGGAGCCTCCTTCCGAAGCATTCGTAGTGAGACTAGCGTCTTTGCCGCCCATCTTATGCAGTTGGTCGTTGAGTTCCTGCACGCGAGCTTTCAGGGCGCGCACGCGAATATTGTTGGGAGTGTAGATCTGTTCTAACCCCTCTAGTTCCGACTGCGCAGCGATCAACTGACCTTGCAGGACAGAAGCGCTTTCCACCATGGCTCGGGTCTGAGAATTCAGCTCAATAACCGTGTTCTTGCTAGCGTATTCAGCGAATTGTTGAGCCGCCGCGTCCAGGTCGGTCTTTACTTGCTGCAGTCGTTGCTCGAGGAAAATACGCTCGCGCCGCGCAGAAGAAGTCGAAACCAGGGCGACCATGCGGTCAAGCTCATCAACGTACGCCTGCGCAATTTGCTGCGCACGTGCCCGGTCCTTGTCAGTTACCGAAATGGTGATAGTGCCACTCTTTCTGTCTTCGGTTGCTTGCGTGGAGTCTGTCAGTTCCTTGCGTGTTTCCTCGTAATACTTGTGCCGATAGACTTTGCGAAGGTCGAACCTATCGATGAGTCGGTCTTCAACCGATCGGCTGCGAACGATGTCGATGAAGATCGCACCTGAGCTCTTCATCCCGAGAAGGTCGCCTGCAATGCCCCCCAATGCTCCGCCCATCACCGGTCCCATGCCGTTCTTGCTTGCCATTGCCGCGAGCATAGCAAGTCCAGAAGAGCCCTGGTCGGGAGGCATTAGTCTTACCGATGACTGGTAACGATTAGGGATGAGCGCAGCGATAGCCACACTCACGATCAGACCCCACAATGTAACTCGGCCAAGGAAGGCGCGCCCCTCCCATAACAACCATGCCCAACCAAAATCATCGCGCCTTGGAATCTCAATAGATTCCCCGCGCACGACGTTCTCGGGAACTACTTCGATTTCGCGAAGATGCTGCATCATAACTTAGGTGCTGATCGCCGTTCTCCGTCCCCGGTCATCTTAGAAGTATTTCAGCCAAGCCGTTTCCGCTGATCATCTCTTCTTGGTTTGCAGGTGGGGCCAAAAAGTCAGCTGAACCGAGGCGGTAACGTCAGTCTGATTCGCGGTCGAAATCACTGGAAATCTCCACTGTTCGTATTGCACGAGAGCCGACAACCCGATGCTCGAACCGAGCATGAATTCGCTTTGCGCAGAGTAATCGGCCAGCCGCCCACCCCCGATGAAGCGTTGCGCCACAGTTTCCAGGCGGTAGCCCAACTCCAGCTTATTTCGGGGAGAAAGCCAGTAGGTGGTCCGGCCCTGCACTCCGCGACCCGCTCGCCCGATCCAACTGCCCAGTAGAAGTCCGTCATTGGTGTAGCCGGAGCGGTACCGATCTCCGTTGTAATAGACCCATCCTATTCCAAAGTTGGGTATCCCGTTATGAAAGTCCTGGCTCCGCGATATGTTAATTCCTTCAGCTCGAAAATCCAACTTCGGAACCTTAGGAATTCTGGGCATATAGATGCCCGGATTCACGTTTGCGCGGGTAGAGCCGATGGGCGAAACCTCGTCCCAAACCAAAGAATCCATGTAGAGCGTTAGCCAATCCCGCAAGCCTGGAATGCGGTATGTGAAGTCGGCAGCCGAGGTACGCTTGCCGGGATTCTTGGAAAGGTTGGAAGTGTGCACGTAGTAAGTGCGGACAAGATTGCCGAAGGTGACGGGCAGACCGGGACCTCCAAACATCGCGGCTACGTCCATGCCGAACTCCAAGTTCGGCGTGGGCTGGAAGCTGATCTTCTCTCCGTGAATGAACGGCTGCGGGTTGATGTTCGGACCTACCACGCCCTGCGAATTCGCCTGCGGACAGGTTTGGCATAGTTCCCACTGCTGACCTGAAAGCTGGCCTACAAACAATTCGGCGCGCATGGGGCCCAGAATTCGCGAGAGGCCCGGAATGGAGTGGGGAACAACGTCATCAACTTTGAATGTCGGAAAAGGAGGGCTGTTGTTGCTCATCAGCAACGGACCTGATTCCCCTGGCCCCATCCATTCGCTCTGTTCGCCGAAAGAAAACTGAACGTTATTGATGACGAATGAAGCGGTGCTGTCAAGCAGTTGGAAGCGGTCCAATTGACTGGTTCCATTCGCAAGCGGTGGCGTAACATCAACGTTGGCGATCGCCGCGAGCACCGATGCAGGGTACGAAGGCATGGCTGGGGCGTGCTGGTATTCTCCACGAAGATAAAAAGCGACCGGCCCGAGTTCTGCGTCGGCGCTTACCCCCGTAACGTTGTTCACTCCTTCCCAATAGGGCCGTCCGTAATCGTTGATGATCGTTTGTCCGAAATGGAAGCCATCGCGCAACGGCGTTCCTGAAATGCCCATGGTGCGCGTGTAGATCGAATCGACTGCCGCACTTACATTTGCCGCTCCATCCAGCCTCGCGGCTTCGGCGGCAAATTCGCTTTGCAATTGCGCGTAGATTCTGCCGGCCTCGCCCTGCTCTCCGCTATCGGCGAACTTATCTTCAGCGTCCTGCAACAGGCGGGCACATGCCATCCGCGTCCAGGGGCGCATGCCCAGCATGTTGGATTGCATGTACCCCAACGCGATCAGGCGCTCCAACGCCGGATAAATCCAACTGTCGAGTGGGACGTACGGCGAAGCCATGTAATTTGCGTTTCGCGTCCTCTCGCCGGTCTTCTCTTCAACCAGGCTTCCCCAGCCCGACCCACCCACTTCCGGGTCGTGGTGGGCACGGTAGACTTGGCGTCCAAAGTACCAGCCCAGCGCGCTGCCGATGATGACGTCAGAGGGAAAATGCTGCTGCGCGGTTACGCGAGTCAGGGTCACAGCGGAAGCTAAACCATATGACGCGGCCTGGCTGAACCAGCCCGGGTACTCGTGCGCCCAGACACTCGCGATCGACCAGGCAATCGCCGAATGTTCGGAGGGAAAGGAAACACCTCCCGAAAAGAAATCTCCGTTGTGGTTACCTTGGAGCGGACGCTGTCTCTGAGTCGTCTCCTTGAACAAGTACGTAACCGCCGTGCTGTTGATTGCCGCCTCGCCACTAAGCAGTCCGGCTTCTTGCAAGTGATCGTTGTGGGTCATGTGACCTAAGAGAAACGAGCCCCCGCCCGCTGCGATCATGGCATAAGTGGTGTAGTCCGAAATATGCAAGCTGGTTTGCATGTGAGCTGGGTTTACTTGCCTCGCCCACCAGCTATCGCTGGCGATGAAAGCGGCGGTAATTCCGGCGCCCGGCAATATCCACTTAAGGTCTTTGGTCTTGAGCCGCGCCGGAGCAGTCCAAAACTGCTTCTGATCGCCAGCAAGATGTTTCAAAAAAGGGGAGACTAAGCGGTTCTCTGGGTCTTCCCCGGGTTGAAGGGTGTATCGATCGGCCGCGTCGCTGGGCTTGGCGGGCGAACCGGGATCCCTTGTTGCATCAGCTCCCCCCGAATCAGACGAGGGAGTTGATGGCGCACCGTATGGCACAGTTTGGGCGCGAGCGGTGAAAGCAAAGACACCAGCCAGCAACAAACCCGACCAAAGCCAGGGGCTAACCCGAAAAGGAACCAAACTTCTCCCCAGCCCTCAGAAACTCCTCGCCGCGGAAACGGCGAGCGTCACAGCCGTTAAGATCGAAGCAACTTGCACTGTGTTCTGGAATTTGCGGCTGACCGAAAACGTCTTTTCCGGCACTACGACCATGTCTCCTGGCTGCAGCGCCGCACTCTTCACTCCGCCACTAAACATTCCCCCGGCTCCTCCCACGACGGAGCCATCCGCCCGAACCACAAACACGGCTTTCTTGTCGGCCAGCTGGGTAGGACCGCCGGCCTGCTCCAAATACCACCCTGCATTCCGGCTAGGCTTATAGGTAATGGCGGTTGGGTTGTACACCGAGCCATTGACAATGACAATGTTCGGTTTCTTCGGTACATAAATCGTATCGCCTGCGCGCACCTGGATATCTCGCGGCGTGTTGACCCAGCCCCGCATGTTGCTCGAAATATGGATCACCAACCGGCCCGCTGGCGCGGTGTGCTCAAGTTTTTCCAGCGTCGCCTGGTACTGAAGCAGGGTGGCTTGTTTGATGTCCTCCTGCTCCCCACCAGCGGTAAGTTGCACTTCGGCCTCCTCCCCTTTCACGCGCCGGATAAGGTCTGCGCGATTTTCTTCTTCGAGCTGCCTGACCTGCACTCGCGTGAAAATGGTGCCATACGGATACGCGTCGCTGCCGAACCCCCCGGCACGCTGGATGATCGAACTCAGGCGCTCTCCGTCCTGAATACCATAGGTGCCGGGATGGATGACTTCCCCATCGACTTTAATGGTTGCGCCCACATCCTTCCATCCGGTGAGCTGGCGGATGGTCAGGACATCGCCGTCGCGCAACCGAGCATCTGCGTCGGGCTCCTCGGCCAGAGCCTTGGCGATCTCAACCGTAACATGGTCACTGACGATCCGGCTGCCTTGCTGCAGTTCGTAGCGCGTGAGATCCGCTTCCTGGGTATAGGCGCCTCGTTTGAGGCCCCCAGCCAACCGGACCAAACCCGCCGCCGTCAAGTTCTCACCCAAAGGATATTTGCCCGGACGTGCCACTTCCCCCTCAATCGTGACCACAGGAGGATCCGTTCTTGCCAGGTCCTTATGTACAAATACCCGGTCCTTGGGCTCGAGCAACAAGTTCTCCGCCGGATCGCCCGAGAGCGCCATACTCAAGTTCACGCTGAGAACTTTCAGTTTGCCATCATCCGTTCTGCGGAAGATTTGGACATCGTTGAGCTGAGCATCGGCCGTGGTATTGCCGGCCAAATAAATGGCATCGCGAAGATAAGTGACACCGTTGGTGACGTGGTCTCCCGGATCCCGCACCGCTCCAGTTACGGTAATTACGGGAGGGTCTTCGAAATCGAAACGTCCGAAGACGCGGACGGTATCGAAAGGCTTCAAGACCAGATCCTGGTCCTTGCCCGCGAGGGCATCTTCCAGATTGAAGGCAAGAACCTCGGGAGTGTAATCGGGGGAGTTGAGGCGTATGACCTCAGCATGGGCCTTGTACGGTTCGGGGAGAACGTCCTTGTAAGACTTGATGAGGTCGGTGACCTTCATGCCTTCGCTATAAGCATATTTACCCGGCCTGAACACATGGCCGTCAAGATAGACCGTCTTGTCGGCGAAAGACACGATCGGTGAAATCTTTACCTTGTCACCATCCTGGACTTTGAAATCCTCCAGGGCTTTGGTAACGGATTCCTCGTTGTTGTTCTCTGGCACATCGATGGCCAGCATGGTCCGGCTCTCGTGGGCCTCCAACCGCTCTACGTCAACATGGCGAAGTGTGCCGGAGGGCAGCACACCACCCGCCACTTCCAGTACCTCTGCCAAGTTTCTCTCGCCGTTTAGCTCGTAAATTGCCGGACGGCGCACCATCCCGGTAACTGTCACTTCTGGTCCCACCGGAGGCACGAGGATCGTGTCCCCCGTCTCGAGCCTCTGCACCCCAGACCGAACCCCGTGCAGCAGCAACTCGTAAACGTCAACTTCCTGGATCAACTCCTTGCCACGATAGTGTTTGAGAAGCCGCAGCGAGCCCCGCGCGGTGGGACCTCCCGCTTCAAATAGCGCATTGAGAGGGGTCGACAAGGAGCTCACGTCATACGCACCCGGATACCTTACGTCGCCCACTACATAGACCCGGATGCTACGCAGCCGGGAAATCGAGACATCGGCCTCCACGTCACGGAACTGGGTACGCAGCGCGCTCTGCACGGCATGTTGCACATCGCCGAGAGTACGTCCAGAGACCTCGAGCGCTCCCACCTCGGGCAGCGCAATGCGCCCCTCACGATCGACCACCCTCACCAAGCGCCGCGAAACACTGCCCCATAGGTTAACGGTCAGGCTGTCGCCAGGTCCGAGCACGTAGTCCGGCCCCACTGGCATATCCATGGGCAAGGCATTGAAGTTACCCGTGTCGGTTTGAAACACTTCGCTGCCAAACCTCACGAGAACGGGAGAACGGCGGGAATATTGAGAATACAAGTCGTACAGCGAGGGCACGTCCGCATACGGATTGGGACGACGAGTAAGAACTGGCCGGTCCAAACCAAGATCGGAAGCGGATGGACGGGTTGGACGATGTCGCGTTTGAAAATAGGTCTGTTGGGGAACCTGTTGCGTGCCAAATTGTGGCGATTGTAAAGAGGGAACCGCCAGGGATGATTCCAAATCCGAGGGGTTAACAAATGGGTTTGCCAGAGAACCCATCGATCCCGTCCCCGCCATGCCACTCCCGGGAGACATGCCAGGACCAAACCCGGAAGAACCTTCTTGCCCGCTTGGACCGGCATCAGAACTACTTGCCATCCTGGCCGCCATGAGCCCGGACATCTGATCCGGACTGATGCGCTGCATGCCCGTCAGGTCCGCGCCGAATCCACCCGAGTAATCCCCGAAATCTCCTGAATCCTCATAGTTATTTGCCAAGGGATATTGTGCCTGTAGAAGCGTCCGTTGGGAATCGCTGGGCATGATCTCTGGCTGGGTCGGCGGCTGTGGTTGCGATGCAGGAGGAGTGTTATTGGGAATGTTTTGCATCAGGCGATCATGCTGCGACCAATACAAATCCTCCTGGCTTTGTCCGGTTTGGGGCTTTGCTTCTCCTTGTTGCGCCGCATTTGCGACGTTGCCCTGAAGCACGGCCAGCCTGCGGTCTTTTTCCAGTTCTTCGCGCGTGGGCTTGGCGCGCACATATTGACGGTCCTCAATCTCGCGCGTGATGAGTACTCGTATATTTTCGTCACGCCCAATGAGACGGAATAAAGCCTCATCCGTGAGGTCCTCCGGATCCAGCAATCGACCCTGCTCGTAGGCCTTCCGCACCAGCATCTTTTTCACCTGCAAGAGCAGACCAGGTTCCTGGTCGAGAAGCATGATGATTTTCTCTGCCGAGAGCGAGACCAACTGCTCCGCTTCCTGTTCCGCCCGGGACTGGGCTTCGGGAGCCGCAGTAGTGCGCTTGGGATAGGACGGCCGGCCCGTTTCCTGTGCCCTTGAAACGGTTGGGAGAGCGAAAGCCACGAGCAGCAAAAACGACAGCAAGCCACCGCCGTGCAGGGTGGGAGCCAGAATTGAGTGATTCTTCATTGGAACCTCGACTGGGACGTAAGAATCGGCGAAGCCAAAATCAAGATTGCGGAAATCTTTAGAGTTAAGACCAGAACGCGTGGAGTTCCCGGCAGGATGGACCGGTACCCACGAAATGCGTTTCAGCGAACTGGTTCGACTTCACTCTCATCGACTTCGACCGCAACGGAACGCTTGATCAAATGAATAGACAGCACCACGCGAAATTTTTCCTTGCGGCGAACCAGAATGCCTTCCATCCCCGCCATGGGCCCGCTATGAACTCGCACCTGTTTCCCGACTTGCAAATAGGGATGGGGCTCAACCCGTAAATTACCCGCCAGTCCGTTGCGGAGAGATTCAATCTCGGCGTCGGGAAGAGGGGCAGGCTTGCCACTGAAACTCACGAGTTGTACCACCCCGGGAAGTTGCAGCACCTGCAAACGATCCTTCAGAGCGAAACGTACGAAGATGTAACCGGGAAACAGTGGCAGGTCCAGTTGCTTGCGGCGGTCCTTCCAGCGCCGCACCGATCGGTAAAGGGGTAGAAAGTGTTGAATTCGACTTCCTACCATCTGTTGGGCGACTTTCTTCTCATGCCGGGGACTGGTGTGGGCAGCATACCACCGCGCCTGCAAGTAATCGGACGGGAATTCGAGCGCAGAAATACGGTTCGTTTCTCCTGTCCTCGGCGCATCTAATGAGTCCATGGGAGGCTAGCCTCGCACATAGTGTCCGTCTCCTGAGCGGACCGCTCTGATTCTACAGCTTCGCCCCCTCACTTACAGGGCGTCTGTGAGCTAACCCGTTTAAGTTGAACTACTTCACCATCCCCTACCATCATTCGCGCGACGAGGTTGTCCCGAGCGCGGGTCAATCACGCTGCGCGACTAGTGCTTCTGCAAACCCTTCTCGACGCACGAAGTCGCGCAGAGCAATTCTTGCGGCTCGCCACTCCGCGACCCAGAACCGTCTTTCGGCTAGCCAAGCCCTTGGCTCTTCCTGGCGCAGGCATGACTCTATTGGCGACACGCATTAGCGGACGCCACCAACTCCGGCCTATTGCGCAACACACTGAGGATCCCTTGCTCGGAGGATTCCACACGCTGGGAGCGAATATCAACAAAAGCCCAATAAAAAACCCCGCTATTACGTTCTGCAGCAAGGGCAAGAATCTTCATCTGCGGGTAGCGTCCCAGCAAAAAGCCGCTCAATCCTGGCCGGACCTCGGGCTCCTCCAACGCGATAATGAGGCAGTCCGGACGGGTGCGCTCAACCAGTTCGGTGATCTCGGCCTCGTCCTGGGTCTCGCCGACGACTTCGATGTCCGGTTGGTCCCCGATGGTTTCGAGGACCAAATCCTTCATTAGCCGCGGCCGGTTAGCAACTACCACTCTGATTTTTTGCACGATCCTCTCCGTGCCGTGCAGTGTCTCTTGTTCTTGGGAAAAAAGTAAGATTCAAATCCGATTCAGCCAGACAGTACCAAGCAAGGCTGTCAAACTGCGAAAACCTCGTGCGGCCATGCAACGATCAGTACCCAAAAAGTACTAATATTGAGTGAACGGCGCGGCGCCGGATCAAGCCACAGCTCCGGGCATCCGGCAGAGCTCCACTGCACCGAGCCGGTCGCTGGCGCCGAGTTTACGCAACATCCGATGAATGTGGTTCTTGATGGTTTGCTCCGAAAGATTCAGTTGTGCCGCAATTTCTTTGTTGGTGAGTCCGCGGCTAATCATCTGGACCAACTGCTGTTCCCTGCGGGTGAGGCCGAGGTTGTGTCGGATGGCAAAACTGGCCGGGTGGGCAACCTGCTTTGATACTTGTTCAAACAACGTCCGGCAGAGAGTCGGTGGGCATACGGCTTCGTCGCTAGCCACGGAACGAACCGCAGAGGCTACCTCCATGGCGGAGGCATCCTTGAGCACATAGCCGACGACCCCGTCCCGCACGGCGCGTAGGAATGTCGCCTGGTCCGCGTCCATGCCAATCATGACCACTTTCAGACCAGGGACGGCCGCGCGCACCTCGGAAACCAGCTGCAATTCCGATAACGCAACCGCAGCCGAGTCCGAGAGCAGCACATCCGGAGCGGTAGCCCGGATATCCCGCACTACACTGGGCGAAAACGGAGACGCTCCGACCACGCGAATGTCGCTCTTCTTGCTGAGAATCCGTGCAAGCGCTTCCCGCAAAAGCCGGTTCTCGGCCAAGATGAAGACCTGAACAGTTTCCACTCCAATAGACATAACAGACCTCTGGGACCTCGCATGTGCCCCCCCCACGCGATGTTTCTACGTGCTCTATAAACAAAAGCCCTTTGGTTGCACCAAGGATATATGGTTTCTGCGCAAAATGCGAGGGGGATGATGTCAAGAAATTGCCGAGATGGTACACAAGGAGCGCCACTCTACCAGTGCAACAAAGAAAAGACTTGATCCGCACGACGGCAACAGCCATCATAAGACGTGACATCGAAGTGCCCCGTTAAGATTAATCGGTCTTGGGGATCTTATGGGCGTCCGACGGCTAGCTTTTCTCGTGTTCCTCTTGTTCGCTGCATCAGTGCTGGTTTCGTGTGGGGGATCTGGCAGTAATAACGGTCAGTCGCCATCTTCCGCAAACCAAGGTCCGCAGCTTCTTTACGTACTTAGCAATGGAACAGTAGCTACGTACAGCGTCGATCCGAACGCCTTGACTTTCACACCTGTTGGAACGCCAGTCAGCCTGATACCGCCGCTATCCCTAATGCAGTTTGAGCCCTCGCCAGATGATCACTTCCTGTATGTGTTGTGGTCCGACGCGCAAGGCCAGGAACACCTTTCAGTGTTCGAGACAGATTCGTCAGGCGTGCCACATCTACCGGCAGCTCAAACCCTCGATGTTTCCTCGCTCTACCAGTTCAACATTCATCGCAGCCGGCGTTTCGCCTATATGATGGAAGTAACCAATTCTAACGGCTTGTACACGTCTAAAATTCGCTTGTTTCATGTGAACTCCGCAACAGGTGTACTCAGCGAAGACCCCCAAATTCAAGGGATTTATGGGCCAGACAACTTCTGGCCAGCCTCTCTATATGGGTTGAGCGCAGATGGCAGCAAACTTTACCTCAGCCTTTATGGCACGCAGGGAGCCGTGTACCGGGAACGTCCCGTGAATCTGCACACTGGCAGGTTGGGTTCTGACGTGGGACTTTATGCCCCAGGCCGCCACTGGGGCGAACCTGTGATCGGAAATAAACTGATGATTGACGACTACAGGCCGTCCAGTTCATCCGGTTACCTGAACGTTTTTCCCAATGTACCCAGTCCGCGCCGGCCGGTTATCCACTGCACGAGCGCAATGCTCAGTGTCTGCGAGACGGCGACGAATGTGCAGCTTGATCCCTCCGGGCATTATCTGTTCTTGACCGATCCAAAGACGCAACTGGTTCACGTGTCTGGCATCAACGTCGCAGCGCACCGGGTTGCCGACACTGGCGGTTCTATTCCCTTTACCGCCGAAACTCCGGGCTTCTCTTTCAGTCCCGACGGAACGCTGGTTTACGCGATCCTCGCCAGCGATGATAGCGTACACGTCTATCGGTTTGATCCCGGGTCGGGCGCGCTTACGGCAGGAGGCAGTCCCCTACCGCTGCCGGCCTCCGGCGGCATTTGTCCGGCCATGCGGCGCTAGTGGCGCCCACCCAGCGAGCAAGACTCTGCTCGATTAGGACAGCAAGAAGACAAAAACCGAAGTCTCGTGGACCCATTATCGTCATGCGGCCGTTGGCGTTTCGGTATGTGCCGATAACTGACGCTGAGTGGGCGGTAGGGCCCACCCGCGAATCCCGTGGTTGTAGACGGTTCAGCTTGAACACTACTCTGGCGTTAGCAGTTCGCCTGGCCTGTAGCGCCAGAGAAAACAATGCTGAGTGCGGTCCAGTCGCGGTAGAGTAACTGCTGTAGAATCAGGTGCTGTAACCAGTTGCCCGGGTGGCGAAACTGGCAGACGCACGGGACTTAAAATCCCGAGGGGCGAAAGCTCCGTACCGGTTCGATTCCGGTCCCGGGCACCAGAGCATGAGCGTGAGTGAGTTGGACAAGGGCCGAGCCGTGCTTTGGTTTTGCGCCGGCAGGATGGTGGCTATGAATGATCTCGCACGCACGTGGTTCCCGGTTGAGGTAGCGACGGTGCGGGCGCTCGTGTTGATCCTCTCATAATGCGCAGACCCGCTCGCCGCTTGATCGGCATCATCGGGTGCCGAGACGCTCTAAGAGTTTTGAAGTTCTTGCCCAGGCGACGTAATTTCGCGGTAGACTGTGTTTCCGGTTTTTTCAGGAAAATGCAGGCGGGTAGCGGCTTTCGGCGTTCCGCTCGAGAAACCTAGGTGGCGGGGAACCGGCTTTGCCGTAGGCATTTTGACCGGAGGCCGGTAAATACCAACATTTTTTCGAGAAAACAAGCTGTGTAAGAATTTACAAATCGGAGACAAGTTCTTGACATACGGCTGGCTCGGAACCGCCAGAATGCGACTGACACGGCGTGAGCGGATGATCTCGTTGGAATCCGGCTCGAGTTCAGCATGCCGCCGCGTCAGCCACTCTCATTAATTTCAGAAAACCCTAAGGAGAAGAATCATGATGTTTCAACCGCGTTCGAGTCGCACACTCGTTTTCCTCGCTTCCCTCGTGGTCGTGCTGGGGCTGATTGCCAGCCCAGCTGCGGCTCAGTACAAAATAACCAACCTGGTGTCGAACCAGGCCGGCAAGGCGAAACATCAGGACAGCAGCCTGGTCAATGCATGGGGACTTTCGTTTGCCTCCGGCGGTCCGTTCTGGATCAGTGACGAGGGCACAGGCCTGTCCACGTTCTATTCCGGCACTGGCGCCAAGGATGGATCGGTGACCATTCCCGGAGCCAACAACAAACAAGGCACTCCCACTGGCCAGGTTTACAACAGCAGTGGGGACTTTGTGGTCAAGGGCTGGGCAGCGACGTTCCTTTTCGACGGATTGGACGGCACCATCACTGGCTGGAGCTCGTTCTTGGGATCGAACGCTGCGATTGCGGTCGATAACTCAGGCTCCGGCGCTTCGTACACTGGCTTGGCGATCGGTCAGAGCAATGGCGCCAACTTCATTTATGCCGCGAACAATGCCGCCAATAAAGTCGAGATTTACGATGGAAAGTTCAACGCTGCGGGTTCTTTCACCGACAGTAACCTGACAGGCATGTCTGTCTATAACGTTCAGAACCTCAACGGCCAGCTGTATGTAGCCTTTGTCGACGGCTCTTTCAGCAAGGGCGCCGTGGACATCTTCGACACGGCCGGTAACTTCATTAAGAATCTCACCAAGGATAGCCACCTCAAGGCACCATGGGGACTGGCGCTGGCACCCAAGAATTTCGGCCCGGCGAGCAACGCCGTGCTGGTAGGGAACCTCGCGGATGGGCGGATCAATGCGTTCAATGCCAAGACCGGAAAATTCATGACCCAGCTCAAGGGTACCAACAAGAAAGTGATCAGCATCAACGGTCTGTGGGGGCTGGCATTTGGTGAAGGCGGAGGGCAGAACGGCAAGTCGAATCAGCTGTTTTTCACCGCGGGTCCGAACGGCTACGCGGACGGCCTGTTCGGCGTGATCAACTTTAAGTAGCGGCCACTGCTGCGTAAGAATTCGGGCTCTGGACTGCGTAAAGCTGGGTCAAGCAGGAATTCAGCGGAACGTGAAGCCAGAGCCCGAACAATGTCATCCGCCACGCCTTGTTACAATGTGTTGCCAATTTGGCGAGCGGTTTATGAGCGCGTGTTCGCCATCGGCATGGCTTATGCCAACTCCGCAAGCCCGAAGTGAGTGGGCTGCAAAGGCATTCGAACAGCATTGAGCAGAACTGCCAGTGCCGGGACGTGTTCTGGCGACTTCTTGCACAAGGAGGCGCAGACGCCCCTTCATGAGTTGTTCCTTGTGGGCGGTAGAGGCTGCGAAATAAGCACCAATTCCGAATCCATTCTCGAAGCGGCGCGTGAGAGTTTTGTTCCGAACGAAGAGCCGGGAATTCCGACCGAACTGCGCATGAGGTTTTGGGTAGACGCGGACGCCGCCAGCCAGACACCGAGGCCACAGCCCTACGTTCGGGGCTTGGACCATCTTGTGTTTGCCGGTTTTGAAACTGGCAGTTCGGCGCTTATCGATCTTCGTACTCGGCGCGTTATCGGCCGATTTTGTCGAGAGATGGCAGCAGATGGCGACTATTGGAAGACCGTGATCTTTCCCATGCTTCTGTCCGTCTTAGCCGGATCAGTCGGATTTGTCGAACTGCACGCCTCCTGCGTTGCCAAAGGTCACCGCGGCCTGATTTTGATTGGGCCATCTCGTTCTGGCAAATCGACGCTCGCCATGGCACTGGCTGAGGCAGGATTCAGATTTCTTTCCGATGATCGGACATTCTGTTCGCTGCAGCAGGGGGAGTTATTAGCTTGGGGAATGCCCAGGCCGCTAAAGCTCAGGCGTGAGGCGGGAGCATGGTTTGAGGAGTTTCGTAACCAGGAACCAAGGGATGTTCAGAACGGCGAGCTGGTTTTTCGTTTCGAACCGAACCGGCGATTCGGTGGGAGTATCGGGGGTTGTGAACCGCGACTGCTTGTCTTTCTCGAAAGACAAAAGAGCCCTGGGTTCCGCGTGACCCGGATGCCCCCCAGCGAGGCTGGGTCTCGCATCGAACAGGACTTGATGGCGGAAGCTCCTGAGGCAGTTCAAAAACAGGCGGACACAGTCGTCAAGCTGGTAACACTTCCCTGCTGGCGCTTACAGTATGGCGGGCGCCCGCAGGTTACAGCTGAGCAGTTGGCGGATTGCTTTGAACAGTTCTGAATGCCGATCGTCAGGCCGAACCATGGAACGCACTGCGGAGAACGGCCCGCTGCCTAAATCGACAGGGCAGTCTCGCCTCTTCTCTTGCGAGGTCGATAGTGAGAGGAAGCGCCCCGATCCGCTGCGCCGTTTCACCTCCACTCCTCATGCCATCGACCTGCAACTGATGCAAAGAACCGTACGCCTGGAGACGAACAATCCGGACGTGCTCGAACTTACACTGAAATTTTTCGAGCATCATCAACAAGCGACAACGGGACTGCCTGAGTTTCTTTGGCGGGTAGTGTGCGAACGTGATCCGCAAGTCCAATCTACAGCCGTGCCGCTCGCCGCGTTTTCCGATCTTGGGCTTCGCTACGTCAATATCGGACAGAGGGGCTTCCTGGCGGTCGACCTGGAGAGACGCGAGGCGATAGGTTTCCTTGCTGAGCAGTTTGTCGAAGGCGAGCCCCGGTTCAAACACCGCCCCCCACTGGACATCCTATTCTGCATGACCGCCGCGAGTCTGGGTCTGACTGCCCTCTCGGCGGGATGCGTCGGCCACAAAGATCGCGGGGTTGTAATATTTGGGCCGCCGAATTCTGGCAAAACTACCGCCAGCTATCTTGCGGCCAAACTGGGTATGGAGTTTCAGGCGGATCAGGTCGTATTCCTGGATATGCGTAGCGGCCTTCTGCGCGTGTGGGGAGATCCCTTTCCCGCTGTCTTCCGGCCAGAAACACTGCATTTCCTGCCAGAATTGCGGGAGTCCGCACGTCGCTCCTCATACGCCGATCTTTCATTTTACTACTTCGATAAGAGTCCGTTGCAGCCGCGCCGAGCACGACCGGTCATCCCGGTTTGCTGCATTCTCCTGGACCGGGGGACCACGCGCAAACCACAGCTAAGAGAGATTGCTCGAGAAGATGCGGTTTCCAGACTGCGCGACTGCATGCTTTTCAACGAAGACACCCGATTTGACGCACAAGTCGCCGCAGCGTTAATCGCTCTTGCCGGAATGCCGGTCTACAACCTCCAATACGGCAGTGATCCGAGGATTGCTGCCACTTTTATCGAGAAAATGCTGCGATGAGACAAGCGCTGTGGAAAACACTGGGGTGTTCTTTGGGTTATCTGGGCGTAGCTTTGGCGTGTTTGATGCAATGGAGCGGATCCAACCTCTGGCTACGAGTTGATGGGTTTGCGGGAAGTTATCTGGCATTGCGGCTGGCGGGTTCGCTGTATTCCATTCTTTCAAGTCGAGAAGTTTTCCATTCGAAGCCTGCCATGCAGGAGTGGTGGGCGCTGGATTCCGACCCGACGGGACCCAAGTGGGTAATGTTGCTTATGGCCGCGGATTTGGCCGTTTTTCTGGATTATGGCCATGGGCATCTAATCCCAAGGCTCGCTCAGCCAGTGCTGCAAACCATTGGACTCGTACTCTACCTCGCGGTCACGGTTTGGCAGATTTGGACCGATGCTTATCTCGCAAGGTATTTCAACAAGAGTGAACCCTCGCCTGTACCGATGAACTATGGACCTTACCGATACGTGCGTCATCCCCGCTATGCGGCTGCGATCCTTGGAAAGGTAGCCATGGCGCTGACGTTAGCCAGTATATTGGGCTGGCTGCTGGTCGTGGCTTGGGCCGTGCTCCTTCTGCGTAAGATCGCAGTTGAGGAGAAGCATCTGCGCGACCGGTTCGGCCCGCGCCATGACACGTACGCCGAAACCACGGCGAGAGTGATTCCGGGAATCTACTAAAGGTGTACCCTGCTAGGCTGCGTTTTCTAAGCGATGGCCCCGCTATTTGCCCGGCAGAACAACCCTGGCAATCGCGCTAAGCCCCACTCCCCGGCCGCAATCGGTCGCGTACAACAGAGTCCGATCATTCTGCCACGAGGGAGAGATGGCGTTGCACGGCGCGTGGGTTACTTGCTGCTCCGACCCAGTTGCAAGTTCGTGCACCGTCAAATGCCAGAATCCGCGCTGGCGCCGGCTGAACGCCACTCGTCTGCCATCAGGAGACACTGAGGGATACCTCGCGGGATCGGGAAATCCCGGCAAAGCTGTGACGACTCCTGTCATGCGCTGGACTAGAACCAGATGTGGATCACTCACCTTACCTACCGCTGCGATCACGTCGCCGTCGGACGTAACGCTCACATCGATAGGATGGTAAGCGCTCGACAAGACCATTTCCGCTGCATTACCAGAATTTGTGCCTAAAAGCCAAACTGCACTGCTTCCTTGTTCTTCCTTGATAAAGACCAGCCATTTCCCGTTGGGCGAGAGCGCAGGCTCTTGCCCTTCGGCTAGAGGTTCGGGGGCAAACCCGAACCGCTCAATGGGAAGTCGCACAATGAATGATCGGCTGCCTGTCAGTTCGGAATAGAGCACTGGGATGGTGTCGGCACCGGCGACTGAGAGCACATCGCCCGGCATTTGCAGATCACGAAGATCCCCATTTTGAAGAAATACCGCTCCATATCTCTTTGGTTGCATCTCTGTAAAGACGACGCCGCCGGCAATCGGGACAGGATTGGCTGCGCGGTATCCATTCGGGGGACTGGGTAAACGCCTGCTGAAATCCTCGGACCGGTCTCGTACTGAACGTAGACCTAGAAGCGCCAATATCGCGCCGAGAATCAGACCCACGGTTAGCCATCGCCGATCGAAGTGTAACTTCCTGCCCGTTGAGGCGGCGCACAGCAACATAACATAGAGCGCGGTTATTGCTGCCAGTCGCAAGACCGGAAAAAGCTTCGCAATGATGCTTGGAAACGGTGCGCAAGCGATCACGTATAGCAACAGGAAGAAGAGGGCCTTGCGTTTATTGTTAGACGCCAACAGTGCATCACACCCGACAATGGCGGTGAAGATCAGCACCGAGGGATGGTAGCTGCCACTTTGGGAAGAGAGTAGCAGGGATAGCGGCACCAATGCCGCCCAGGACAAAGCTATCGCCGGTTTCGCAGTGCTCTTTCCAATTGACAGCAGGAATCCCATCAGCAATATGACGACAGTTGCGGCTTGGGCCGACGCGTACAGCAGAGGCGAATCCAGAAGCGGAGAAGGATTTAACTCCGGCGCATACAGGAACAAATGGCTCCAAAGCGTAATGAATGAACTTCTCTGCAAGTAGTAGTAAGGTCCAAGCCAGTCTCCACGGGGAACTTGAGGTAGCACCTCGGAGATAAACACGCGGTGAACCTCCCAACCAAAAACGCCCACCGAAACCGCCGCCAGGGCTGCAGCGCCACAAATCAGCCCCGCCGCTGAACGCCAATTCCGTTTCCGGAGAAACAGGATCAGAAAGAGACCGGGAAAGATCTTCAACATGGCCGCCGCTGCCAATAACGCTCCCGCTGTGAATCGGCGCTCCAGGGAAAAAGCGTAGTAGGCGGTGCAGATCAAAAAAAGGATCAGCGCGTAGTACTGGCCATATTGGAAATTCGTATGAAGCGGGACAACGCACAACAGCGATATCAGAATCAGGCGGCGCCAGCACAATTTCGTTGCTCGCCGCAACGCTGATAGAGCCAACACCAGGAATCCGAGATTCACAATCAGCCAGACGCGCTTGGCGGCCAATGGTGGCAGGCCGGTAAGCGGCAACAGCGGAAGGGCACAGAGCGGCGGGTTGGGCGCAAAGCTCACCAGACCGTCGCGCACTCCCACATGATCATTTTGGCGCTGAAACCAGGTCCACTCATACACTCGATCCAGCGGAATTCGGTGGCGATGCAGCGACGCCGCGAGATAGTAGTTGGGGAAATCGGTGTTCAGCGTTCGCCACGCGGGCAAAAGACCGTGTCCAAGAAAGAGCACCGCAAGAGCCGCGACGACAAGCCATTCAACCGCAGGCCACGACCGAAAGCGCTTCAGCCCAAGCTTTGTGATCGAGGGCCGTTGCCGCGTGTCCGTCTCTGGAGTCCGCGGAGGGCTTTTGATTGCATCTGGTTGATTCATCCGCGAGAGCATCATAGTTGATCGCCTGGCCCAGCCAAAGCCGTATCATGATTCCAGTGAAGAAACCTGGCAGCACGAATGAGATCCGAGTTGAAAAAAGGCCCAGCCCTGACCTATCGTCCACAATGTTTCCCAGTAATTGGAGCCGGAGGGAATGACCCGCTTGTACGTTCTTCTTTACCGGATCCACTTCGGGTTGGCAGACTGGTTCCTGGCGCCGGTGTCGCGTTTCTCGCCCTTTGCCGGACGGGTGCTGAGGCGGTTCCACGGAGCGATTCAGCGGCGCTGCCTGCCTGAAAGGGAGGTATGGGTGCGTGTGCAAGCAGGATTATCTTCCGGAATGTGGATGCGGTTGCTGCTCCCCCGGGAAGCAAGCTACTGGCGAGGAAAGCACGAGCCGGAAGTGCAGAATGCAATCTTGGACGTAGTGCGGCCGGGTACGGTCGTTTATGACATCGGTGCTTACCTGGGTATTGTTGCCCTCGGGGCCGCGCGGTTGGTGGGCGAGTCGGGGCGGATCGTGGCTTTCGATGGCGATCCGGAGAATGTCACGCGTCTTCGAGAGAGCGGCTTGCGAAACCAAATCGGAGAGCGCATAGAAGTGGTGCAGGCCGCTGTGTGGTCTTATACTGCGAAAGGCGGAATTCCCTTCCGGCGCGGGCAAGAACGAAGAACGCACGGTGGTGTGGAAGCTGGCGGATTCCATCCCGTTCTGGCGGGAAGCGAACTGATCAAGGTGCCCGCCGTCAGCCTGGACGGTTTCATCGCCGCAGGGGGACCTGCGCCACAACTTATCAAGATTGACGTGGAAGGCGGCGAGTATGAAGTTTTGCGGGGTGGCGCCAGGCTTTTTGCAAATCAACGGCCTCTTCTCATAGCCGAAGTGCACGATCGGCGGGTCGCCGAACAGATTTGTTCCTGGCTCCAGGAACACCGTTACCAAGCGGAATGGAACATACCGGAAGAGCAGTTTCCGCGCCGCATGTTCGCCTGGCCGAGCGAATATGATCAGGCGTCGGGGGTATGGAAGAACGCTGGCCGCCGAAAGCCAGCGTCCCGCTCTGTTCTCACTTCGTAGCCCGTGGATCCTGATCTCATTTGTGCAATGGATTGCGGTCGGGGATTTGAGACAGCTGCAGGATTGAAAACGGTAGTCCAGCCGATGCCCCACGGGAGCAGGCTATGCAAGAATTGTTGCGCCACCAACTTACACCCCGCCTGACTTATCCCGAGAGGTTGGTGGCGGTCATCCTACTGGCCTGTTGTGCTTTCTTGTATCTGCAGGTCTTTATTCTTCCCGACACACCGCGCGCTCCATCGGGCGATCAATCGATTTACCTTCAGCACGGCACCAGAATGTTAGCGGGGGAACTGATCTACCGCGACTATGATCACTTTACCCTTCCGGGAACGGATGTTCTCTACTTCTGCCTCTTCTGGCTGTTCGGTGTCCGAGCTTGGATTCCCCAAGCAATGCTGATTCTTGTGGGTCTCATTCTGAGCTGGTTGTGTACTTCTATTTCCAGAAGACTGATGGTTGGTTCGAGCGCATTTCTTCCAGCTCTCTTGTTTCTGACTTTCCCATTCAGCACTTACTTGGACGCGACTCACCATTGGTATAGTGCGGTTTTTACGGCAGCCGCCCTTGCCGTCCTGATTGAGGAGAGGAGCACAAAGCGGATTGCATGGGCAGGTGCGTGCTGGGGCATGGCGGCGTGTTTCACACAGTCCGTCGCGCTGGGTATTCTCGGACCAGCCTTGTTTCTTCTGTGGGAGCACAAACGGGAAGGGCAAGTGGGGGCCCGTCTGCTCAAGAAAGAGGCAGCACTAACCGGGAGTTTCCTGGCCGTACTCTTAGTCTTCAATGTCTACTTCGTCTGGCAGGTCGGCCTGAAGAAATTCTTTTGGTACACCGTTGTTTTCGTGGTCAAGTACTATCCGGCGGACTGGTTTAATACCTGGAGAATCTACCTCCGCGGGTGGCCTTCGCCGCATGAATGGGCAAACTGGCCGGATCTGGTTGCGCTTGTTTTCATTCACCTGCTTATTCCTATGGTGTACGCACTGTTTTTTATCCGCTACCGTTTTCAACAACAGGTCTACCCCAGGGTGCAATGGCAACGTCTGATGCTCGTGAACGTAACCGGGCTAGCTTTGTTTCTGACCGTCGCGGCGGCTCCAGCCTACAATCGGCTATGTACAATCGCGGCTCCTGCTCTCATTGTTCTGGTCTGGTTGCTTCAGTTTCCGGGCAGGCTCGAACCGGCGCTTGCGCGAAGTTTGACGATCGCTGCTTTGTTGATGATGGTGCTCAGGCCGAGTGTGGCGCAAACGCGGTGGGAGGCATCATTGAATCTTCCCACCGGTCGTGTTGCGTTTTTCAGCCCTGCACAGTATCAGAAGCTGAGATGGCTCTCCGAGCATACGCAACCATCTGATTATTTCTTCGGGGACGAATTGGCCTGCTTTCTGCTGGATCTTCGCAATCCGGCGCGTGTTCCGTTCGTAAGGCCGACAGATTACACAAGACCCGAAGAGGTGGAAAACTTGATGCAAGGTCTGCAAGCACATCGGGTTAGATTTGTCAGTTGGTACGCCGGACTCGATGCTTCCGGGCCTGGCGATCATCTCGCTCCCGTCCGGCTTTATCTTCGCGAGCACTACCATGTGGCCGAGATTCTTTCGAGCGGGGAAAAGATCTGGGAACGCGACCGACAATGAGTCCTTCATGCCTCCAGCGGGCGCATTACCATGTTCCAGAAACAGGTGACAGGCAGTTCACAAAGCCAACAGAACCAACAACGCGGAACCCTTCATTGCCTCAGAGCTAGGTGACGGTTCTTTAGGGCGCGTGCCTTTAGACTCATACGGATATTAGAAAGCAGCACAGTTTAGCTGGCGGGCTACAGCCATGGATCGAGGCCCCGCGTACGAGCGATCAAGCCTCAAGAGAAGCCGAGTCTACTCTCGCCCGGTTGAGCCATCGCCAACGGGGAATTTCGCACAGATATCGGAAGCTCGCAAGAACATGAAAGATGATCCGCTGCACAAGACGCTGGTGTTTCCACCAGCCCGCTTTCAGAACGATTGAAGGCCTGGCTTTGATCGACCGCACCATGCGTAAGATCCGTGAAAAAGAGAGCAGCCGGGTCCATGCGAAATGTCTCCGGTCGAGAGCATCGCCCAGGTATTGTTGCTGCAGAAATAGAACCAGCTTGGCCCTTGGGAACAAGCGGAATTGGTAGGCTGGTAGTTCACCAAACACCCATTGGCGAGCATAATTGTCGACCCACATGCGAGGCGCGGGACGAAGTCTCTGACCCCAAACTCGAACCGCGTGTGGAATCGGCGCTGAGAAAAGATTCGCCGCCAGTTCGGTGACAATCACGACGAACTCTCGAAGCATGGCGTTCGCTCCCACGCGCTCCTCAATTCGGGTCCAAAGTGATGCGTCAAACACCCGTTGCTGCAGAAAGTAGCCGATCTCGAATAGCCAGGACATCCGTATCCAATAGGTGAAAAGATGGTGGCATGCATGCAATACCTGAAGGAGAAATGCATCCTCATCGGGAAGGGCCGGAAAGGCGCATCCATCCCATTGATGGGTACTTACGTTGTCCAGGAGAAACAAGGGCCCTGGCAAAGGCACCTTGTGCTCATGGGCGTCCCACATGTCGAGATGCAATTCCACTGCATAAGGTGCTCGCGCTTCATACTGTTCATCGCCAGGTCGTGCCTCTGCCATCGCGGGCATAAGGAAGATGAACTCCTTGCTGGAGCGGGACGGCTTCGCAACGTATCCAGCGTCCACCAGAACGCGTTGCGCGATTGGTAGCGACTGATCGTCAACCAAGTAGTCAAAGTCACTCTGATGCCGGAGATATGGATCAGGACAAAACTGCGGAACCAGGGAAAGGCCCTTGACGGCTGCATACCGAACGCCGTTCTCGTGGAATCTGGCATTCAGAAACTCGAACTGCCGCGCCATGTGGGTCACGCGCTGCTGGTTGGCGGTGAATCGCTTTTCGAGACCAGACAGGATCGGCTCGGGAACCACGCTGGTAGCACTTGTCTCTTTGAGTTTTTGCAGAAAGTAAAGCGCTAAGCCGGCGTCATCGAGCCAGCACAGTGTGCGATTCCACTCACGTTGGCTGAATTTCTCGAATCGCTGAACCTGATCACATGTCTCGCCGGAGAAGCTCAACGACGCGACGATTGCTTCCGTCAGTCTTGGCTTCATAAATCCGCCTCGGCCGTCGCGTAACCGATAAATGGAGCGCTCATTTCTCAGCTCTCAAGATCGTCGTTGCACTCGCG
Organism: uncultured Acidobacteriota bacterium; assembly: GCA_963770485.1. Taxonomy (GTDB): domain Bacteria; phylum Acidobacteriota; class Terriglobia; order Terriglobales; family Acidobacteriaceae; genus CAVVEC01. Next base: position 568,555 of record CAVYPX010000016.1, on the reverse strand, counting down.
TTTGAAATGGCAGACCAGCACTGCCGGTTGCTGAACGTTTTCCGCTAACCAGTGAGTCTTACCCGCCCCGAGCAACATCGGCTCCTCCGGGCCCCCCAGACACAGGGCTATATGCGCAAGGCTTTTGAACCCGCCTGAATCGAACGCTTGGATAATTTCTTCAGCTGACGGAGGCAGCGCCTCGATTTGGCAAGCGCCGCGGATATCGCGGAAACCGGTTCGCCATCCTCGGGTGTAAGCTTCCGGATGGAGATCGCTGACGAAAACAACAGCGTTCGGCTTCATCACACGCGCCAACTCGCACGCCATTTGCTTCAAGTCCTGGATGTGGCTCAGAGCGAAGGAACAAACGCCAAGATCGAAGACTGAGGCGCGAAACGGAAGTTTTAGGCAATCGGCTCTCGCCAACTGACCCCGGATTGCGGCTTTGCGGCTGGCGACTCGCAACATGGCGGTTGAGTAATCGACTCCGACTCCTGAGCGCGCCCCACGTTCCAGCAGCTTTTGCAACCATCGCCCGGTGCCGCAGGCCAGGTCGAGGACATCTTTCCCAGTTAGATCGGGAAGCAAGGGCATGAGATGACGCTCTTCGCGAGCGAGAAGAGGATTGGGAAATTGATCGTAGGTCGCGGCCCAACGTTCGTAACCTTCTCTTGGGCCGACCCGAGCCGGTTCTCGCGATGCCGTGATGGACGACTCCGGTCCGGGGACATCTCGCGAATCTGGTCCGGCGCTCTGGGATGTGCTCACAAACTCTCCTCTTTCGGTTTGCGAAGGGCGATGAACTGCTGCGTCCATCTCAGTTCCAGCGGTGCTGCATACACACCCAGCTGGTAGCGCCAACTGCTCAGAATCTTGAGCGCCCAGCGTCCCCAGTTCGGCAATCGTAGATCCTGAACCGTGGGCCAGCGCGAGGACACGACCAACTCAAAGTTGTCAATCAACTGCTTGGTGCGCGGCCTGAGCCAGGGCGTCCGGGGATCCTTCTGAGTGGCGAATCTCTGCCAGCGTTCCGTGGCCCATTCGTCCGGTGTAGTAGGAAACTGGATCTGATCCTCGACGCCGCCGTACATCTGGGCCCGCTGCGGAACCGGCGTGTAGTGCTCGACGATGATCTCCGCGTCCGGATTCAGCCGCTTTAACTGGCGGATGAAATGGATGCAGTCGCGCGTGTCTCCCTCCGGGTCCCTGGGATTTCCGAAGATGATGGAAAACTCTGGAATAATGCCGAAGCGGCGTATGCGCGAGGCCAGAGCCAGAGTATCTTCCGCGCAGAGATCTTTTTTCATCTCCTTGAGGATTTCGTTCGATCCGGACTCAGCGCCAAAGAAAATCATGGCACAGCCAGCGCGGCGAATGGCTTCGAATGTAGCGTCCGAATAGCCCATCATAATGTCGGTTCGCCCTTCGCACCACCAGCGCAGGTTGAGCGGGGCAATGCGGTCGGCCAACTCGCGGGTGTGATCTTCGCGCAAGAAAAAGTTATTGTCGTAGAACTGGACCGCGTCGACGCCGTAAGTCTGGGTCAGATGACGCAGAATATCTCCCGTCCTGGCGGGCGATTCCATTTTTTCCCGGCTGCCGGAAAAATTGACTACCCCGCAAAAATTGCAGCGAAAAGGGCAACCGATGCTGGCCTGGTGGACCGCAGTGCGGTGGCCCAGAAAAGTGGGCAGAAGGTACTTTTCAACCGGGATACGATGATATGGATACCAGGGAAAATCATCGGGACTTCGCATCGGACGCTCAGGATTGTGCCGTGGAACTCCGTCGGCACCTTTGTACGAGAGTCCGGATATGCTCTTCAGTTCGCGGTGGCCTCGAATCGCCTCCAGCAGCTCCAGAAGGGTCAACTCTCCCTGACTGCGAACCGCGTAGTCCACGTAGCCCGCGTTGAGCGCAGCCGAAGTGTAGTTAGAGGCGAAATAGCCTCCCCAAACGATCGGAACCCTCGGAAAGCGTGCCCGAATTTCACGGCAGCTTGCGACCGCACCGACCGTCTGCGGCCCGGGCATAACTGTGACAGCCAGCAGTTCCACGGAACGCTCTTGAATCAGGCCGATCAGGCTTTCGGTGGGATGAGGATCGAGATTGCCATCGACGATGGCGTACTCCTCCTTTCCTTCCAAAACTGCCGCAATGGCCAGGATCGACAGTGGCAGGCGACGGTTGCGGAACCTCGTCGCGTTCGGGTTGTAGAAAAGGATCATGCGCCTAGGCCTAGCCGGAATCGTAAGATCGCTGCCTTCAAATCAGTTCCGAGCATCCCGTTCTCAGGTGCAACTCGGCGCCTGCTCTGGACCCATCATCTTGGCGTCCACGCTGGGCTTGGGCAACTTCACGATGTTCTTCAATGTCCGGTTCAACCACAGTTCGACCGGAAAGCGATAGAAATCGTGATCCAATCTCCAGCGCGCGGGATAGGCGGTCAAATGCTGAACCGCCTTGGCGAATGTGCCAGACCCTTTCAGTGCAATAGGGGCGCGATCAAAGGCAATTCGCAGGTAATCCCGCATAGTTTGCACTCGCTGATGATCCCGGCCTTTGAGCCAGGGCAGCACAGTATACCGGGGGAAATAATCGACCCAGCCTTCGAGCGAATCAGGCACCTCAATCCCAAGCTCTTCCGCCCGGTGAAAGATAGGAGAGCCCGGGTAAGGCGTAAAGATGTTGGTCCAGAATTCAGCCCCCGGGAAGCGACGGCAAACGTCCATCATGAAGTTCACGGTCTCGCGGCGCTCCTTCGCGCCTTCTCCGGGATAGCCAAAAATTATGTTGAAGGATGGGATGACGTCAGCCTTGATGCAACGCTCGGTCGACTCGTAAATGTCCCCCAGTATCTGGAAGTCCTTGTTCATTAATTTCATTACGGTGGGGGAAGCCGTCTCGATCCCCTGGCATATTTGGTGCAGTCCCGATCTCTTGAGCAGTGATAATTCCTCAATGCTGAGACGGGCGGTCAAGTTGGTGGTCGCTTGAACGCTCCACTTGAAGGTTGCGCCAGCGCGGACCAATCCTTCGGCGATCTCGAGCGAGCGTTTCAGGTCCACGAGGAAATTGTCGTCGGCCATCCACAGCAGTTCAAGGTTGTATCGCCGCGTCAACTCCATGGTTTCTTCTACGACCTGCTCGACCGGCAGCGCATTCCATTTGCGACCGTAGACACCCGCGTTGGTGCAGTAGAAGCAATTGAACGGGCAGGCGAGACTGGAAACGTACATCGCCCAGCGGCGACCGCACACCTTCTCATAACCATCGAAGTCCGCCAGTTGATAAGCCTTTGCCGGCATTTGATCGAGCGTCTTCAGAGGACGTTCCGGAGTGAGGTGTAGTTTGCCATCACGCTTGAACCCGATGCCCAGAACGTCGTCGAGGGGAGCGCCGTCTCGAAGGCGCTCAGCAACTTCCAGCATGCTCTCTTCACCTTGGGCTCGAACAATAATGTCGACATAGCCGGCTTCCAGGGTCTGTTTGGGGAGAAGTGAAGGGTGCCAACCTCCGAGAATTACGGGAAATTCCGGATCCCATTGCTTGACCGCTTTGGCCACCTCCACGGTCTCGCGGATCATGGGTCCGGTCACGACCGAGATGCCCAGGCAAAGAGCGTCCTTAACTTCGTGCAAAACCCGCTTCTTATAGTCGGGCGCAATCGTGGAATCGATGATGCGAACGTCATAGCCGGCATGCAACAGGGGAGTGGAAATGGCGAGGATTCCCAGAGGAGCCGTAGCCTCGATGCTGGAAAACGAGGCGACAAAAAAGACAATTTTCTTCGATGACCTCATGTGAGTCACCTCCCAATCCCTGATCTAGATTTCAGACTGCGAGACGGCGACGCATGCCCCACATCAAATTGAGTAATCGCCAGATTTTAATCTTGAGAACTGAAAAGTACCAGCGGTATGATAAGCGAATTGTCTCCAAATTGTAACCATTATGTAAATTCCGAGACGAGAGCAACGGGGCGAGCTTATGCACCAACACTTGACAGAAATTTGACATTCTGTTGACAACTGATCTAGAAGGTCAGCTTCAGAATTCGGCATACCGTTCGCATACCAGTGCCCGCAAGAAATGAGTGGGGAACAAGGGTTAGGGGTGTTGTCGAAACTGAGAATGGTGGGGGCACTCACGCCTCCAAGTTTTCTTGTATAGTGCTGCAAGCCAAATGGCCGCGAAGCACAAAGTCGTGCTGTTCTATCCGCCGTACGACGGCCCCCCCTTGGGCGCACCGCTCAGCTTGCTTGCGCTGGCGGGCCCGCTGTTGGAGGCGGGATTTCACGTCAAGCTCATAGATAACCTGATTGCACCGGACTACGAAGCAGCGATTCTGCGTGAAACGGAAGATGCACTCTGCCTCGGCATTTCGATGCTTACCGGCCCACATATCGGAGCGGCAATCCGAGTCGCACGGGCCGTGAAGAAGCGTCGCCCGGAGATGCCAATTATCCTGGGAGGCTGGCATGCCAGCCTTGCTACTGAGCAGACGCTTCGCGAACCCTTCGTGGACGCAATAGTAAGGGGACAGGGCGAGCTAACGCTTCTGGAGCTGGTGCAGCGAATCCCCGAAGGAAAAGACTGGTCCGGGATTAAGGGCCTGTCGTTCAAGGACGGTGGAAAGATTCATCACGAACCGGAGAGGCAGGTGGCAAACATCAACGACTTGCCTGCTCCCGCTTATCACCTGGCTGATCCCGGTATCTATGCGGCTGCCTCCGGCATTCGGCAGTTGGCCTACACCAGCAGTGTAGGCTGCCCCTACCAATGCAATTACTGCACTGACCAGGTATTTTATAAACGACGTTTCAATGCTTATCATGTCGAACGAGTGATCAACGACCTCAGCGACCTCGTTCCCCGCTACAACATTGAGCATGTTCCCCTCTTTGATTCCAATTTTCTTGTGGATCGAAAACGTGCGGTGGCAATCGCCCGGAGAATTATCGATAGCCGAATCACGTTTCAGTGGGATTTTCAGACGTCCACGGATTTTCTGGCGACCATGAGCGAAGAGGATGTGTGCCTGCTGGCTGAGAGTGGCGTGAAACACATTGGCTTCGGCACCGAGTCGGCCTCGCAAGAAGTATTGAACCTGATGAACAAGCGTTTCCAACATGTGGAACAGATGGTGGAGACTGCTCGCAAAACGGATTTGGCGGGTATTCACGTTGTGTTCAACATCATTCTCGGATATCCCGGGGAAACCGAGGCGCATCGCCAGCAGACCTTCCGCATTATGAGCGACATCGCCAGGGAATATTGGAACGTCAGTTTCTCACCCAATGTTTTTACTCCTTATCCCGGCATTCCGATCTGGCCGCAACTGAAAGAGCTGGGAGTCCGCGAGCCGCAGTCTCTGGAGGAGTGGGAGACGCTTGCGCTGGGCATCAATGTTCTTCCCTGGCTGCGGGGAGAAGAACTGCGCCGGTTAAGACGAAGTCTCGAGTACTTCCTGCTGAACAACCAAATTAGAAGAGCGACGAAAAACGTTCCTTGGTTGCGGCGCAACGTGAGGCGAGCGCTCGGAGCGCCCATACGCTGGCGGATCGGCAGAAACCGCTACTCGTTTCCGTGGGAGCTCTGGCTTTCGCGAACGGTGGAGAAGGTGGTCACTCGGCGGTCTCTGTTGACCGGTCAAGCGCTTGGTGAACGTGCACAGGAGGTTTGCTGATCGTTTCTGTTTTCAGGCTTGACGAGGCACAACTAAAGTGGCTGACATTCTACTGACACATTCCTACCACCTCTATTACGACCGCAAGCAGACGCGGAAAATGCAGCCTTATCCGCCACTCGGCACGCTTTATGCGGCTGCCCTGCTTCGAAGTGCAGGTATTTCGGTTGCAGTATTCGATACCATGCTCAAGAATCCGGAGGTAGAATTTCAGGCTGCGCTTGAGCAGCATCGGCCTCGTGTGGTGGTCGTCTACGAGGACAATTTCAACTTCCTTTCCAAGATGTGTTTGACCCGCATGCGGGAAGTGGCTTATCACATTCTTGAAATCTCGCACAGCGCCGGAGCTACGGTTCTGGTGAATGGCTCGGACGCCTCGGATCACACTCTCGATTACCTGCGGAAAGGCTTCCGCTATGTGTTATTGGGTGAAGCGGAGTGGACTTTGTTGGAAGTGATTGGGCGCCTCTTGAAGGGTGACGAGCGGGAATTCGCGGACATTGCCGGATTAGCCTACCTCCATGAGGAAACCGGGGAATTGGTGCGGACAGTCCCCCGTCGTCTTCTGCGAGACCTGGACCTGTTACCGTTTCCGGCTCGCGACCTGATCGATGTCGATGACTATCGTGCGGCCTGGAAAGCGGCGCATGGATACTTTTCCATGAACATTGTTTCCAGTCGCGGTTGCCCGTTCCGCTGCAACTGGTGCGCAAAACCCATTTACGGGGACTCGTTCGCGATTCGCTCACCAGGGAGCGTGGCGGAAGAGGTGCACCGGCTGAAGTACGATCTGGGTGCTGAGCATCTCTGGTTCGCCGACGACATCTTTGGACTTCACGCAAATTGGGTTCGCGAATTTGCCGCGGAAGTCGAGAGGCTCGATGCTGCCGTACCCTTCAAGATGCAATCCCGCGTCGATCTGATGACCCCCAACAACGTGCAAGCCCTGCGCCGAGCCGGTTGTGCCGAGGTGTGGATGGGAGCTGAGTCGGGATCGCAAAAGATCCTGGACGCGATGGATAAAGGAACGCGGGTCGAGCAGATCTCCCGGGCGAGGGAGAACCTGCGGAATGAGGGCATCCGGGCCTGCTTCTTCCTACAGTTTGGATATCCAGGAGAAACCTGGGACGACATTCAGAGGACGGCGCAACTCGTGCGCGACACGCGTCCGGACGATATTGGGGTGTCGGTTTCCTACCCGCTTCCTGGAACCAAGTTCTTCGACCGCGTGCATGCGCAGCTGGGCGAGAAGACCAACTGGTCCGACAGCGAGGATCTGGCCATGATGTTTCAGGGCGCCTACAGCGACGAGTTCTATCATGCGTTGCACGACGCTCTGCATGCGCAAGTGGATTTTCGGAATTCATCGGCTGCCCAAGAGGACACGAGGCAACCGCGCTCCAAGCCGGATGAACTGTGGGAGCAGGTGGTACAACTGGAAAAGACCTGCCGCAATGCGCGTCCTACAGTTCTGCCTGGTTTTGCCAGCGAGCCATTGATACAGTTGCGCGCAGGCGTTGGCATAACAAGCGGTGACGACTAGCTCTGCGCTATGTGGAATCGCGGCCTTATGGACATTCTTCTCACTCACGGATATTTCCTGTACGAGGATCCCAAGGAACTTCAGATCATGAAGCCCTACCCGCCGCTGGGAATCCTGTATATCTGCTCCCATCTGCGAAAGAAGGGCATGAGTGTCGAGGTGTTCGATTCAACATTCTCGTCGCGCCATGAGTTATGGGAGCGGCTCCGGCAGGGCCCGCCCTCCGTGGTCGGCGTGTATGCGAACCTGATGACGCGGCCCAATGCGGTTGAGATTCTTCGCGCCGCTAAAGAGGCGGGCTGGCAGACGATCGTCGGAGGACCGGAACCCGGCGCCTATCTTAACGAGTACCTTGCAGCCGGAGCGGATGTAGTTGTCATCGGCGAGGGTGAAGTCACACTGGAAGAATTGGTGCCGGCGCTGAAGTCAAAATCTTTCGAAACTCTAGCGCGAGTCGATGGCATTGCTTTCCGCGCACCGGAAGGGTCGATAGTCCGGACAAAACCGCGCGAGCAAATCAGGGACATCGATGCGCAGCCGTGGCCTGCCCGGGAATCCATTGACCTGGCGCGGTATATTGAAGTTTGGCGTGAGCACCACGGCATGGGATCTGTTTCCCTCATCACTGCACGCGGTTGTCCTTACCACTGCCGCTGGTGCAGCCACGATGTATTCGGGAAGACCCACCGCCGCAGGAAGCCGGTCTCGGTGGCGGACGAACTCGAATGGTTGATCGACCGTTATCAGCCCGAAATGGCGTGGATGGCCGACGACGTATTCACCATTCACCACGGTTGGCTCTTTCAATATGCCGCGGAACTCAAGCGCCGTCGGCTGAGGTTGCCCTTTGAGTGCATTTCGCGCGCCGACCGGCTGAACCCGCAAGTGGCGCAGACACTCGCTGAGATGGGCTGCTTCCGTGTCTGGATCGGGTCTGAGAGCGGCTCGCAGCGCATTCTCGATGCCATGGAGCGAGGCGTAACTGTGGAGCAGGTTCAAACCGCAGTGGCGCTGTGCCGATCGGCAGGAATCCAGACGGGGATGTTCTTGATGTGGGGCTATGAAGGCGAGGAGCTTTCCGATATCGAGGCCACGGTGGAGCATGTCAAGAAAACCGACCCGGATATCTTCTTCACCACCGTAGCCTACCCAATCAAGGGGACACCCTACTTCTTAGAAGTGGCGCAGCGGGTCGACAGCCTCAAGCCGTGGAACATCGGCTCCGACAGAGAAGTCCGGATTCGTGGCCGGCACTCGCGCCAGTTCTACGGGTTCGCCGATAAGTTGCTCCGCAGTGAGGTAGAGCTCGAGCGATTGCAGCGCAAAGCGGATGCCGATGTTTCTGCCATGGCAGCTCTGCAACGCAAGATCAAGGATGCTCGCGTGGGTCTACACGCGAGCGCTTCGGAGGTTGAGGTCTAGAAAATGTCGTTGGCGCAACCACAGGTCCAGGCAGCCCCCTTCGATGCCGTTGCGGAGCGCTACGACCGGACTTTCACGTCATCGAAGGTCGGTCAGGCCCAGCGCTCATCCGTGTGGAAAGAGCTGGAGAAGGCTTTCTTTCCAGGAGACCGTGTGCTCGAAATCGGCTGCGGCACGGGCGTAGATGCGTGTTTCATGGCGGCGCGGGGAGTTCGCGTAGCGGCCTGCGACAACTCACCGGGTATGACCGCAGTCGCAACTCGCAGGATTCGGGAGAGCGGGCAGCAGAAACTTGTGCAACCCCTTTTGCTTCGAGCTGAGGACATCGCCACTCTGCGAAAAGAAGATCTCTTTGACGGAGCCTTCTCGAACTTTGGTGCATTAAATTGCGTGGAGGATGTCGGGCGGCTGGCTCGTGATTTGGCGGGACTGCTCAGACCGGGCGCTACCGCCTTGTTGTGCTGGATGAGCCCCTTCTGTTTGTGGGAAATGGCCTGGTATCTGGCGCAGGGCAATGCCGGAAAAGCGTTCCGTCGGATGCATCGCGGAGGCCTTACCGCCCGGCTCGCAGATGGAGCGTTCGTCCGGGTACATTACCCCTCGGTGCGGTCGCTGGAGCGCACATTTGCTCCGAAATTTCTGCTGAAATCTTGCAAGGGAGTTGGGATTGCCGTGCCTCCCAGTTTCCTCAACAGCTGGGCGAACCGGTTCCCCCGTTTATTCGATTTTAGTATGAGAGCCGATTCGATACTGGGGCATTGCCCCGGTGTTCGCTTACTTGCGGATCACATCTTGCTACGATTCGAGCGACAGGATGTTGTGAGTTACGGCGACTCATGAGCACCCTCGTTTCCATCTCGGCTCGCAGCGAGTCAATCCGCAACGACGGTGCTGATGAGGCTGCCCAACAGATCCACACGATGCCGATCGTGGTCATTTCTCCGCACAACCAATGCAACTGCCGTTGCGCGATGTGCGACATCTGGCGGATTCGTGAGCCAAAAGAAATCACGCCCGCAGATCTCGAACATCAACTGGCTTCCTTCCGCGAGCTGGGGGTGCGTTGGGTGGTCTTTTCCGGCGGTGAAGCGCAAATGAATAGCCAGTTGTTCACCCTGGCGCAAATGCTTCGCTCCGAGGGAATCCGCGTCACGCTGCTTACGGCGGGATTGCTGCTGGAATCGCAAGCTGAGAGTATCGCTGCGACTATCGACGACGTGACCGTCTCGCTCGATGGACCGCCCGCCGTGCACAATCGCATCCGCCGCGTTTCTGGCGCTTTTGAACAAATGGCGGCAGGGGTCGGGGCCTTGCGACACTTCCGGCCCGAGATTCCAGTGGCCGCTCGATGTACGGTCCAGAAGGCAAATCACCGCTCGCTTTGCGCGACCGCTCAGTCTGCGAAGGAAATTGGTTTGAACTCGATTTCATTCCTTGCGGCCGACGTCAGCTCCGGCGCTTTCAATCGTCCGCAAGGTTGGCCACCAGAACGGCAAGACCGAGTTGCCTTGAATGCCGAAGAGGTCGAAACACTGGAGGCGGAGGTTGAGCGGCTCATCCACGAACGCGCACGCGACTTGGGTTCGGGTTTTGTGGTGGAAAAGCCGAGCAAATTACGCCGCATCGTGCTTCACTTCCGTGCCCACTTGGGCCAAGCAGAGCACATTGCGCCGCGCTGCAATGCGCCTTGGGTTTCCGCCGTGATTGAGGCCTCAGGTGAAGTCCGCCCGTGCTTCTTCCACCCCGCATTGGGAAATATTCACAGCCAGAAGCTGCATGAGATCGTAAACGGTCCGGAGGCGTTGCGCTTTCGCTCGAACCTGGATGTGGCGACGAATCCAGTCTGCCGACAATGCGTCTGCTCGCTGCACATTCCGCGCCAGGAGAGCTGAGCGCCGTGGGACGATGGACAGCGGCACGAAACTCCAGCTTGGGCGCTCCGGGAAGGGGACCTGATTAGGTCTCCGTCGGCGTGTCTCGTGGTGTTACCTAGCTTTATTCCAAGCCAAACTCCGACTAGTCTGCAGCCTGGACGTTCGCTATCTTGATCTTGTTCTTTTCCAGCGTCCCGGAGACGCGAACCTTCCGGCCAGCGAATGATTCAACCTTGTCTGGGTCGTCGAGATTGTAAACCGTCTTCTTGGCCGCGTCGTACAAGACATACTTCGCCCCGAGCTGAATACACTTCTGGCTGCATGTTGCCTTGTCGTGTCCCATGCTTTTCATCTCATCCATCATCTCGTCATGTGATCCGTTCTTTGCACAAACCGAGTCCATGACTTCACCCGTGAAAACCTGTGGACCGCCTGATCCAGCCCACAGTGGCAAGGCCAGCAAGGTAGTCGAAAGCAAGAGTAGAATGCGACCGAAGCGAGATTTCATTTCATGTCTCCGTGATTAAAGGTTGACTCCGTTACAGAATGAAAATAGAAAAGATCAACGAGGCATTTGTCACCAAGTTGTCAATAGAATGCAAGTTCCGGGAGACAACATGGAATCAATCACTTTCGACAGAGAAGTGACACAGCGTTGACATTTCTATGACACCGACTGCGTACCCGCGCATCTATGCTGGGATTGTAATTATTTTCCGTTGAGCCGGCAAACGGCCAGTGGCTTCGAGGCGGAAGAGACAATCCCGTCGGACTCAGCCGAGGAATGCGGGTAACTGTCACTGGTTAAGTTGGACTCTTGCTGTTCGGCTGGCCGGCAGTAAAGACACGAGCCCCAGTATTTTATGGAAAGGGAAAGAACATGAGATACAAGAACATGCGGAACAGGTTGGCATCAGTCGTGTTCATCGGACTTCTCACATTGAGAACGGTTGCGTTTTCACAGGTTGCTCCTGCGGGCACGACGAATGCGACGGCATCATCCTCATCGCCGCAGGGCATAGAAGGCACGGTCACGCCTGCGGACGTGGGAGTTTCCTTTGTCGAAGGCTCAACTTCCCAGGTCATGGTGCAGCGCGATGGGAAGAATTACGTAGTAGATCTGTCCACCCATCAGGTACGGGAAGTACCTACCCCCGAGTCGTCCGCTGCTACTGCTTCGAGCCTGCAAGCATCCAGCGCTGCCCAAACTCCGACCGAACCTGCTCCTGCCAAGAAGAAGGACACGGTGTACAAGCCGGGAGACGATAACGTCTTCAACGTACCCACGGGGCGGCGCGTGGCGCGTCACGGCCTTTACATTAATTTCACTCACCGGTTTCCGTTTGAGCCAGCCTTCACCACTCCTGGACGAGGCGCCACGTTGCTCGGCCTGGATGACTTTGCCATTCCCTCATTCGGTTTGCGCTATGGAGTAACCTCGCGGCTTTCCGTGTTTGCTTACCGTTCGCCGAGCTTCATCGGACGCCCTATCGAACTAATGGCGGCCTATAACTTTCTCGATGAACATGACGGGAATCCACTAAATGCAGCAGTCCGGTTCTCGATCGACGGGCAGAACGATTTCAACCGGAATTTTGCCGAAAATTTTGAGCTGATTGTCTCTCGCAGCCTCGGCCGGCGCGCCCAGCTGTATGTCGTACCGACCTTCTCCATTCATGTCCGGCCGCTGCTTTCAGATTCCAATGCTACTTTAGCCGATGCGCTTCCTTATCAGCCCTGTAGTGCCCCGCTGGCTACAGGAATTCCCGCTTCCTTCAATGTACGACCCTGCGCTAACACAGTTTCGCTGGGGATGGCCGCGTCCGTCGACATCCGTCCAACCGTCGCACTGGTTGCGGAGGTAACTCCCACACTGGTGAATGGCCGGGAGTTGGGTAGGCATCGTCCTGAGTTCGGTTTTGGCATCCAGAAGAAGATTTGGCGGCATGCGTTCACGCTGGGCTTTGGCAACAATCCGGCCACGATCGTGTCACAACGGGCCGCCACGAATGCGACCTTCCTGGGTGATCCTTCAGGCGACACTCCAAAGCGGATGTTTATCGGCTTTGACCTCACTCGCCAGGTCTTCTGAGCCGGAGAAAACGGGAATATGCGGCGAGGCAGCGCTGCCTCGCCGCTTAACTCGCTCACCCTTCGTCCATCAATTTCCCACCACAAACATATAGCCGTCGTTCTCGGTATAGATCTTTCCGTCCCGGCCAAGAGCGATGGGCGTGTAAGCTGCTCCGACGGCATGAAGCAGGAAGAGCTTCCCTTTCAGCGTTCCGCCCTGGTTAATCACGTAGACGCTCCCATCCTCGCTGTCGGCGTAGACTGTCCCGTTTGCATCCACCGCGGGCGCGTTTACGCACCATTCATAATTGTCCGCGCTTTGATACTGCCACTCGGGAACTAAGCCAGCACTCAATTGCGTGATGTAGTAAGGACCACTTGTATCGTAATAGTTATCTTTGATGATCACCGAGTACGTGCCATCGTGCGCATAGATGGCGGGCGTCTCGTCCCAGCCAAAGTCGTAGGAAGCAAGAAACTGCCCCGACGAATTGAATTTCAGCATGTTGCCGCGGCTGCTGGAATCACTCGTCGTCCCGAAAAGAATGCTACCGTCCGGGGCCACGGACGGAGTCGAAGAAGCCAAATCCGAAACTGTGCCAGTAAGCGTGGAAAGCTGGAAGGAAGTATGCCAGATCGGCTTCAGATCGGCGCCGACCGCCTCCATACACGCGTATTCGGTGTAGAAGTGTGAGCGGCTGACCGTGTAGATGGTCTCGCCATCCGCCGAGATGGCGGGAGCAATGTTGACTCCGGGCCGCTGTGAACCAACGTAAGTAGGATCACCGCAATCGGGTGTTCCGGCTACCAGCGTCGAGAAGCTGACCTTCCTGACTACGCCTCTCGGAGTCACTTTCACCAGGTAGGCGCCACGCACATCAACCGTCCACGGATTGGTTGGATCCAGGGCCAGAGCGTTGTAAAAGACGTTGCCGTTGCGGTCCACGGTCAACGGCCCCGAGACAAACGTACTCGCATCGCTGCCAAAGGGTTTGTAGTGGGCCACCTGCTTGCCATCCGATTGCTTCACCTTGTAAACGGAGCCGGAAGAACCGGGAACAAACACGTACCCATTCCACATAGCGGAATGGAAAACCGGCTCCCAGCCGTACAGACCGACACCGGAGCCGCCAGAGCCGCTATTCGGCTCGGGCTTCCAGTCGGTTTGAAAGTTCCACAGCTGCTCCAGCGCGCCGTTGCGCCATGCGAATCTCCTCTCGTTCCAAATCTCTCGATTCCAGGCGTCTGGACCGCAAGGATACGGCTGGCCCGAGCCCGGCGGGTCACAGGAGACATAGGTTCCAGTCTTGATTTCGAGGAACACTTTACTGGCATCCACCAGCGGAACCTGGTAATGACTCAATAACTCGCCGCCACTTTCAGCCTGTTCCTGGCTGACGAAGGGGTCGAAGGTGATGACCGCCAGTTGGGCGGCGGGGTTCTGCCCGACTGCAGGCGTTGACCCGGTGTGCTGAGGAGTGCGAGCCCACTGCGGCCAAGCCGACTTGGTTTGAGCGTGAACTTCGGCGACGTGACCGGCGCGCCAACCGGCACACACCAATACGCCGCAACAAAGAATGAATAAGGAAATCTTCTGCGTCATGCCGGGTCTCCCAAGAAAGTCCAAAGTAATTTCACCGTCGTGTAAGGCACCGCGCCTGAGGTTTGGGTCTGCTGAACCTCGCTGGAAACGGAGCAAGTTTCCTGGCTATCCCACGCGGTATCAATGGGAAAGCGCTTGGGCACGTGGGGAGCCTAACCTCCGTCTCTCGTCATGCATAACATCCTGGGGCAATCAGACAATGTGGCCGGTGCTACTGCGCCTTGCCATGGTTGCTACGGTGTCAGCTTCCATACAGTTCCACAACCGTAGCTTCCACATCCGGTTCCGCTGCCGCCGAGACCGGTGGTGCCATAAAAATTCCCCGACTTGTCCCGGATCAAGCCCCCGCCGGGTTCTTCTCCGTCCGATGCAGAGAAGCTGTGCAGCACGGTCAAGGTGCCGTTCTTGCTCAGCTTGTACGCCACTCCTCCACTGGAGGAGCCGCCAATCTCTGTGTCGCCGTAGAGGTTGCCCTTCGCGTCCAGAATCACACCTCCGACGGGATTCCACCCGTCTGACGCCGCGTCCCGGATCAAATCCGCCTCGGGATGTGAACCGCCCGAGCCCGCTGTGAAGTTGTAAAGCACGGTGAAAGTCTGCGATTGCGCCGATTGGGTTGTAACTACTCCTAACACGAGCAGGACTAGCAATGTCAGCCCGGCACTTGCCGTTTGCCGACGCATCCTCGACATCCTGCCCAGATGCTGTCCCGCGATTGTCATGATCGCCCTCCCGCGTTAAACGCCAACCATCCTACCCCTCCGGCCCGAGATGTCAACGGAGACTTTCGGCCCACTCGGAGGGACCTCGGACCAAGGAGAACTCGGCGGGCTTGGTCGGGTTCGAACCTTTCCTCGCAAAAACGGGGTCAGATCCCACGGCGAATGCGGCGTCCGCACTCAGCGAGTTGTGCTGGCCCCTTGCCCCACACAGCATCAATACGAGCACTCGGCCCTTACTGATGAAGTTATTCGGATGCCGCCGGGTGTATAGCGCAGCCGATTCGGAAAGAAAAAGCACGGCCCAAACCGGCGCCGTGCCGATTGCTCTTCTGTCGCAAGGAACTAAGGCTTGAGCGAGTAGATGGTTCCGTCACTGTGCGCGCCGCCAGCGTAGGTGGTGCCGTACAGCGTGCCCTTTTCATCGATCAACGGAGATGTAAAAGGGTTCTCTCCGTCTGTGCCGTCGAAGCTATGCAGAATGGTTTCCTTTGTGCCCGTCACCTCGAACACAGTTCCAAGGCTATTGGCGCCGCCAATCTGGGTAGTGCCGTACAGGTTACCTTTCTTGTCTCGCACCAACCCCGACGAAGGGACTTCGCCGTCGCCCGACGCCCCAAAACTGTACAACACAGCCTCCTTCTTGGTCTTAATGTTCACTTTGAACACGACGCCGACACCGTAGGTTCCGCCATCTTCCGTAGTGCCGTAGAGGGTGTGCTTTCCGTCCGTTGCCAGACTCTGCTCGAAGGCGTATTCCCCATCCGTACCCCCAGCAAAGCTGTACAGCACCGTCTCCTTGCCTTTTGCGCTCACCTCCCAAACCATCCCGTAACTCGAAGAGCCACCATCTGCGGTAGTTCCATAGAGATTTCCGGATTTATCCATGAGCAGGTTTCCGTACAGGGGATACTGACCGTCAGGAGCGCCCGTGAAGCTGTGCAACACGGTTTCCTTCTTACTCTTGATGTTTACCTTGAATACGGTTCCGTCGCCAGAAGAGCCGCCACTCTCAGTAGTGCCATAGAGGTTACCTTTCTTATCAAGAACCAACCCGGAGTAGGGATACGAGCCATCCGCGCCGCCGGTGAAGCTGTACAGCGTCGTGAGGCCAGAGGAATTGAGTGCGAATACCGTTCCATAGCCCGACGACCCGCCTTCTACGGTGGTGCCGTATAGAGTGCCTGACTTGTCCATTACCACATCTGCGAAGGGGTATTCCCCGTCGGTGCCAGAAAAGCTATGCAGGACGGTTTCGGTACCCTTGCTGAACGAGTATACGGTTCCTAAGTTGGAGGATCCGCCGACCTCGGTAGTACCGTAGAGAGTGCCGGACTTGTCGCTGATCACGCCAGCAAAGGGTGTTGCCCCATCAGGGGAACCGCTAAAACTGTAGAGTGAAGTGAAAGTTTGCGCTTGCGCCGATTGGGTCGCAACCAGCCCTAGCACAAGCAGGACTGCTAACGTGAGCGCGGCACTTGCCGCTCCCCAAGGTATCTTCGAAATGCGTTGTTGCAGTGCAATCGTCATCATAGTTCCTCCGTTTTCACGCGAACTGTTTTTCGAATGGGGCCCTTGTAGCACGGAGCCGGGGTAAAGGCAAGCCCTTTGCCATCAGCTCTTGGCTGTGAAAAGTCTTGCGGCATAAGTGCAATTCGATGCGCGCCCCTAGGCGAAAGCGGCGGCGGACTTCGAGGACTCGGAGCGCCGATTGACACCCGTTCAGGCGGGGTCCAGAATGATCCACGCCCGCCTTGAGGAGGACTTCATGCAACGTCCCCGGACACCCGCCAGGCTTTCCCAGCCACTGCATCAGCGGCTCAACTCGTATGCGCTCGCGGCAAGCGCGGCGGGAGTAAGTTTGCTAGCCTTGGCACAGCCCGCCGAGGGGAAGATAATTTACACCCCAACCCAAGTCACCATCGGAGGCAACGACGTTTACGGTCTCGATCGCGAGGCAGGAGGCAACAAATAAGACGCCACACCAAGAGTTTGGCGCTCTATGCCGATACAGCAGCTTGGGCTGGGTCGGGATGGGGACCGCGCTGGCGGCGCAGCTCGGTCAGGAAGGTTTCGGCGGTGAATTCAGTTTTTCTACGGAAGAGCTCGAGCAAAGGATCTTCGCTTTCCTCTACTAGCGGCTGAGCCGGTCTGGCAGATTCCGGTTCACTCATGCCCTCAGGTTCCACCACCAGCTCGGGCAACGCACCATTGCTGTTCATGAGAACTTGAATGAGTTTTTCCACCTGCTCGCGTTGCTGGCCGGTGGTGCGAGTGAATTCCACTCCCATGCCGATCTCGGGGTGCGTGACCCGTACGACTCCTTCCACCCGAATTTGACGTTCCGCAATCCGCATGCCCAGAGCGACCCGCGTGAGCGCAGGAAACGGCGTCGCCATCTCCAAGTAGCAGCCGCCGAGGCTGAGGTCCGTCAGCTTGCACGGAACGGGGGGATCTTCTTGCTCGATCTCCGGAGAATGCCGTGCCAGCCAGCTTTTGAGCTCGGTGCGGAGTTCGGAGGCCAAGTCGAGGAAGCGAATCCCGACTTGAGAGCCGCCATTTTCCCACGCCACCTCGCCCTTGCATTCGATTGTGCAATCCGTTCCAGGCAACGTGAATTTGATCCCAAAAGCGCCGGATTTCTGAGCCCGCCGCGCCAAATAAACGGCCATGCCCCCTTCACTCAGATCCGAGGTGGTCGCCTTCTGCTGGGTTGCCCCATTTTCGAGGTTAAGCACGACTGGGATCTCAATGGCGACCCGGGCATGGTGACGGCGTTCGCACTTCATTAAAGCGCGAGCCGCGCGAAGACTGGTTCGGGCACGTTCCGCAGTGATGGGCCGGTAGAGCACGAAATGCGCTCCCAGCGCAAAAGCGCTGCGGACCGCCTTTTGACCATCGAGAATGGCAACGGAGACGGCGTGTTTATTACATGGGGCCGAGCGGACACTGCTGAGCACGTTGGCTGCCGCGGGTTCATCGCTACAGTCTACGATCACGGCTTCAAATCTCTGGCGGGTCAACCGGCGCACGGCGGAGTCCGCAGTGGTGCACTGTTCCACGCTGATTTCCAGATCACTCAGGACCCGGCGCAGCACCCGCATGATCGTCTCATCGGAACACAAAACCAGCGATTGCAAGCTCATCTCAACCCAACTCCGTCAGGCAGCCTCAACCGCCAATGGCGGACGCCTCTCTATCGATCTCCTCTTCGCTCAATAAATGCGCCACGTTGCGCAGTTGTTCAGCGGCGGTCTGCAGAGCTTCGATTTGCTTCCCCAGTTGGGCTTGCTCGGCCTGTTTCTTGCGTAGCACTTCGTAGATGTCCTTCACGATTGCCCCCTTACGGCAATGTAGGTTTCTACTCCCAAGCGGTCAATGAGTTGGGGTTCAGACTGGATTACTGTCGTAACCTGGCAGCGTCGGTCCGGGAAAAGGGACTTGCCCGTTTTACAAACTCCTCGGAAGCCCCGTACGCGCGAACTGAACCGTCAATCAGAGGGTAAATACCGCTCTTTCATGCACTTAAGTGCAGGAGCTGCAACTTGAGATGAAATTTACTATTGACTTTCGTCTTAAGCACCCATAGAATCACTGACTTCCAGCTATCTAAAAGCAGCCAGAAGCTTGGACCTTATCATTTATTGCCAGGGTCCGATGGCTGGCTATGAATCCCTGGCGAGACGAAACGAATCTAACTTTTTACCGGTAAATTTATTGCGGGACGAGGACGTTATTCCCTATGGCTAAACGACGAGGAAATCCCAACTGGGGCAAGCCGGAGCCCATTGGCCCGATTACCCCGACCATCACGGAATTCGAGCAGGTAGTGCGCGAGTACAAGCTCTCCCCTGACCAGTATCTCCGCTCGACGCGGTTGCGGGAGTGGGCTCGCCGCAACAAGAATTCGAAGTACATCCCAGAGCCCCTGCTGGAGGCTTGGGGATTCGAGATCGAATCCACGTTGTAAGAGAGAGTTGATCTGGAGCGAGGCCGTCGAGTGACGGCCTTTTGCTTTTTGGGGTTCACTCCTCTAGAGCGCGCATCAGTTGACAATCCGGGGACAAATCCCGCCAAGACCCTCTGCTACAATCGCCAGTGTATGACCCCGAATTCGGCGTTTACGAACGTTCCCGCCGCGATTGACGAAATCCGCGCCGGGCGCATGGTCGTGGTGGTGGACGATGAGGACCGCGAGAATGAAGGCGATCTGACCCTCGCTGCGGAAAAAGTCACGCCCGAAGCCATCAACTTCATGGCCAAGTATGGCCGCGGGCTCGTCTGCCTGGCCATGACCGAAGAGCGGCTCGATCATCTCCGCATCGGTCCGATGACCGCCGAGAATACCTCGAACTATGGCACGGCTTTTTGCGAAGCCATTGACGCGCGCGACGGAGTCACGACCGGCATCTCCGCTTACGATCGCGCGCGCACGATCAAAGTGGCGATTGATCCAGCTACTCGCCCTGCGGATTTAGCGCGTCCGGGGCATGTGTTTCCGCTACAGGCTCGCAAAGGCGGCGTCCTGGTGCGCGCCGGTCAGACGGAGGCTTCGGTGGATCTGGCGCGCCTGGCAGGATTGATCCCCGCCGGAGTGATCTGCGAAATCATGCGCGATGACGGGACCATGGCTCGCGTGCCCGACCTGATCGAGTTCTGCCAGACTCACAGCCTGAAGATGCTGACCGTGGCTGAGCTCATCCGCTACCGCATGCAGCATGAGCGCTATGTGCATCGCGTGGGCGACGCAATCATTGGCACTCGTTACGGGGAGTTCCGCCTGATTGCTTATGAGAGCGAGGTGCACGGCGGAGAATCGCATGTGGCGCTGGTTCGCGGCGATATCGAAAGCGGGAGCGAGCCGGTGCTGGTCCGCATGCACTCGCACTGCGTGATGGGCGATGTGTTTGGGTCGACGGCCTGCGACTGCCACGCCACGATTGAAGGCGCAATGCAGGCGATTGCGCGCGAAGGCAAAGGTGCACTGATTTATCTGCATCAAACGTCGAAAGGATTTTCGGTGGAGAGCATCGGCGACAGGAAGGCTCTCACTTTTCATCGCGACAAGCGTTTGCCGGCTCTGCCCGAAAGCGAACGCAAGACGCAGCGCGAGATCGGCATTGGGGCACAGATTTTGTCCGACTTGAATCTGCGGCGAATTCGCCTGCTGACCAACCATCCGCGAAAGGTGCCGGCGCTCGAAGGATTTGATATTGAGATTGTCGAGCAGGTGCCGGTGGCGCTGGATAGGGTGAAGGCTCGTCTTTGAGACGTGCTGTTTAGATTGCTTGTGGCCAGGTCACGCTCCGCGGTGCTTCGGCCTCTAGGGAGTGATCTTGAACACGGTCCCGCAGCCCTGACCACTGCCTGCGTTGCACTTCAGATCCCCGCCAGACGATGCTGCTCCGTATAGGTTGCCTGCCGAGTCGATCGTCAATCCTGCGTTCGGGGTTGCTCCGTCTGCTCCGCCCGTAAAGTTATGGAGCACCCTCTCTTTGCCGGTCGTGTCTAACTGGAAAGCAACACCACAGCTCTCTCCGTTACAACTGCCATACCTCCCACCAAAAACGGTTGTGCCGTAGAGGCTTCCAGCAGTATCCATGACAAGCGCGCCGCGCGCAGGCTGCAGTCCATCCGTACAGTTTGAAAGGGAACAGAAGCTGTAGAGCACGGTTTCCAACCAGCTTCCGTTCTGCGGCGCCGGACACGGCCAGCCTCGCGGGCTTCGCCCGCTCGGTAGGAAGGCGCGTTGATAACCTTGGAATCTTGAGCGGGAGAGGCTGTTTCGGCGCCCGTGCGGACGTGAACGATCGCTCTACCTGGACCCGGCACTCCCCGTGCCGGGCTGCAATATTCCGCTCCTTCGGAGCTTGTTTCCGGGTAGTTTACTCCTCATGCCCACCCTCAAGGTCGGCGGTTCTCCCCTGCAGTCCTCGCGGGCTAACCCCGCTCGGGTGTGGTCAGGAGTTGAGGCTTATCGGCACGGCTGAAGCCGTGCCCTTCCACGAGCCTTTGTGGGAGCGGTCTTGCCTTGAGCGGAATCTGCATCACGCCCGCACCTACATCAGTCCTGGATTACCGGGAGAACTCCCTGAAGTGGTCCTGCCAGAATGGATGGAGTTGGGGTCCTTCGGCTTCGTGAATGCTCCGCGTCGCGGAGCATTCACTTCGCTCAGGATGACAGTGGTTAGCGCAATCTACGGTCCCGGCGGCATCCACGCGGGCGAGGACGCCCGCCCCTACATCGATCGTAGTTCACCGGGAGAACTCCCTGAAGTGATCCTGTCAGAATAGATGGAGTTGGGGTCCTTCGGCTTCGTGAATGCTCCGCGTCGCGGAGCACTCACTTCGCTCAGGATGACAGTGGTTAGTGCAATCTACGGCCCCGGCGGCATCCACGCGGGCGAGGACGCCCGCCCCTACGTCGATCGTAGTTCACCGGGAGAACTCCCTGAAGTGGTCCTGACAGAATGGATGGAGTTGGGGTCCTTCGGCTTCGTGAATGCTCCGCGTCGCGGAGCATTCACTTCGCTCAAGATGACAGTGGTTAGTGCAATCTACGATGACAGTACGAAGCAGGATGACACTGTCAAACTTGCGCGTAGAATCATGTGGCCGTACGGGCGGGACGCCCGCGCCTACATCGATTCAGAACGGCTTTCGGATTACGACTTCGCTATCGTGGATGAAAAACTGCGCGGCGCACTGATCGGAGCCGCAGATGACCGGCAACAAGCCGGCGAGTTGCTTGCGCGTAATCAGGCCGAGGGTGCCGCACTCAGGACAGGACAGCACCGCCCAGTACGGGTCGTCCTTTTCTCCAACACGGCCGGCATTCTCCAACACAAAGATCGTGCCGGGGAGCATCTGCTCCGGGATCCATTCGCTCAAGAGGTCCAGTTCTCCAACCATCTCGCCTCCTTCAAAGCCGCACCGCCGGGGCCAAACAACGAGGAACTAAACTTCTCCGCTTATGAAGCCTGTTTTACTTTGCGCCCCGAGCGAGTCAAAGATCGAGTCACCGCCCGAGTTCCGGTCGAAGCGCTGCCTTTCTTCGCGCGGATCACGGCTCGCACCTGCCGCACGGTATCGCTGAGGCAAATGGTCAGCATGGGCTGGCGGGCGTTCTTAAGAATGTCCACGATCTGCCGGGGCGAAGTCTCCAGATAAAGAGTGCTGCCGTCGGTGAGCAGGTGGTACTCGGAGGCGCCACTGACGGTGTGCGCCAGGCGCTTGCCGAACTCCCGCTGCAGGAAGCGCATTACCTTGCGCACCCGTTGCAAGGAGAACCCCCGGCCGCGTAACTCGCAGATCACGGCCACTTCCGCGAGGTCCTCCATCGAGTACAGCCTGCGATGCCCTTTCCGGGCCGGAACCACGATGCCACGCTCGTCCCACCATTGCAGCTGGCGGGGCGTGATGCCGGTCAGGGCGATCACATCGCGAGATGTAAATGGCTCATGCACTCTGGCGCGCAAAAATGTTTCAAACAATTAGAGAACGAGATGTTTGAAACATTCTAGGCATGGGCGGGCCGGTGTCAACTGTGGATATCTTGGGTTAGGGGTGACTAGAGGAGTTCCCAGGGGGCGGGGCTGTCGTGCGCCCGTGGAAAAGCAGGTCCCTCCACTCCGCTTCGCTCCGGTCGGGATGACAAGAACATGGGGGGAAACTCTCAGCCACCGCCGACAAAGTGGACGATCTCCAGGCGGTCGCCCTCCGACAGGCTGGTTTCGGACCACTGCTCGCGGGGAACGATGTTGCGGTTCAGTTCGACAGCTACGCGGTCCTGCTTCATGCCCAATTGCTCGACAAGTCCGGAAAGTGTTAGCGGAGGCTCGAAGTCGCGGTTCTCGCCGTTGATCTGGAGCTTCATGGGAAGAGGGTTTTCGCGGTCGGCCCCAACAGTGTCATCCAGAGCGAAGTCGTGGTTCGCTTCGCGAACGACGGCTCCGTCGAAGGACCCCGTGGCTCTGAAGCTTGGCAAATGCCCGCAGGGAATTTTTCCTTGTCAGCCTCGTGAAAACGCCTTTCTGCATTCATCTTGCCCCGCCCGAATAGGGGTCCTTCGACTCCGCATCTGCTTCGCTTTGCGAAGCAGCCGCTGCGCTCAGGATGACGAAGCTATTTTATCGGACAGCCACGGGGGCGCCGCCGCCTGGTCCTTGCCAGTCAAGCTTCCACTTTGCGTAACTGGAACTTACGGGTGGCGGTGCGGCCGGAATAGTTGGCCTGCACCAGAATGGCGGAATCCGGCAGAGCCGATTCGTCCACATCGATCTTCATCTCGGCGCCGCCGTCCGAGCCGGTGATCACTTGAGTGTAGAATGGAGCGGCATCTGGGCGAGCAAAGCGAACGGTAAGGCGAGCTCCCTCGGCTCCCGCGCCCCCGTCGGTGACGCGCAAACGCAGCATCAATTGGCGATTCGAGTGGACCGAACCAGCATTCAGCCAATGCACATCCAGTTCTTTGATGGCGGCAAGTGATTCCGGCGTGTCTCGCTTGTCCAGAACGGCACCCAAACGGCCGTCGCGAATCGAGTCCAGCACCAGGCGATGCTGGTCCCGCAAAACCTGCTCTTTCTGCTGATCAGTGAAAACGGCTTCGGTGGCTTTGTCCGCGTATGGCGTGGCGCGCTTGCCGATGCAGCGCCCGCGGACAAAGACCTGGGTTTGCAGCAGCATCTCGTTCTCCCGCGCCTCGCTCTGCACGTGATAGATCGTGCCCTCGTGCTTCACATCGGTATTGAAGCCGAAAATCATGGATCCCACTTCCACTGGCAGATTTAACAGGGAAGCGAGCCAAGCGCGCGATTATTGCGTCGCAAAAAACGCGACGCTTCCGCGCGGCTCGCCCAGATCCCCCGCTGCGTAAAGAACGCTTGCTGGGGACGGCAAATCAAACTGCGCCACCACCGACCCATCAGTAGTGCCTCGGGTAGTGCCTCAGTTTGGACCCATCCCCTAGCTTGACACTCCCACCTGCGAACTCTAACCTAGAGTGTTTACTTAGCGCGCTTGGCTGCGAATTATATATACCTCTCCTATGCCCGACAATTACTTCGTCCGTTACCTGCCG
Organism: uncultured Acidobacteriota bacterium; assembly: GCA_963770485.1. GTDB lineage: Bacteria > Acidobacteriota > Terriglobia > Terriglobales > Acidobacteriaceae > CAVVEC01. The sequence continues at coordinate 544,571 of CAVYPX010000016.1, read as the reverse complement.
TTATTGATTCATTTCATCGTAGCAGGTGCATTGGCTACTGCCATCGTCCTGCTTTCCTGGCTGATCGGCTATCGCCGCCCGACCCGAGCCAAGCTCTCTCCCTATGAATGCGGAATGACCCCGGTAGGGGACGCCCGCCAGCGCTTCTCTGTAAAGTTCTACCTGGTCGCCATGCTGTTCATCCTGTTCGATGTGGAAGCGGTGTTTCTGTATCCATGGGCGGTTATCCTGCGCCAGCTTAAGATGTTTGGCTTCTGGGAGATGCTAGTGTACATCGGCATCGTTCTGGTTGGCTTCTGCTACATCTGGAAAAAGGGAGTGCTGGATTGGGGTGCTCCATCGGCCAGAAGAGGCGAGGTTTAATGTCGCTCGTCCCTGCCATTACCAGCCTGGAGCAACTGAAGGGGCATCCCGCAATCGCGCGGTTGCTCGGATGGAACTCGGCGGCGGTCGCGGGAGCGAAGTTTGATCGCGATGAGATGAGCATCTACATCGAGCGATCGTCCATCCGCGAAGCTTGCACTCTGCTCCGGGATGATGTGGATTGCCCGTTCAACTATCTTGCGGATGTGACCTGCGTGGACTGGTATCCATCCGAGCCCCGGTTCGAAGTTGTCTATCACGTGCTCTCGATCCGCAAAAAGGAACGCGTGCGCTTGAAGGTGCGGCTGGAGGGCGATAGTGCTGCACTGGAGTCTGTGACCTCGGTTTGGCCCGCTGCCAACTTCTTCGAGCGCGAGGTCTTCGATCTGTTCGGCATCCGGTTCACAGGGCATCCCTACTTACGGCGCATTCAAATGCCAGAGGACTGGGAAGGCCATCCGCTTCGCAAGGACTATCCGGTGGAGGGCTACCGCTAAGCTATGGCCCACATGACGCCCACGCCTGTGCTCGAACCCGGTCAGGACCGGACCATGATCCTGAACATGGGGCCGCAGCACCCCTCGACCCATGGAGTGCTGCGTTTGATTCTGGAAATCGACGGCGAAAACATAGTGCGGATCATGCCAGATATTGGCTATCTGCACACCGGGATCGAGAAAACCTGCGAAGCCAAGTTTTATCAGCAGGTGGTGCCGCTGACCGATCGCATCGACTATCTCTGCCCCATGACCAACAACCTCTGCTACGTGTTAGCAGTGGAGAAGCTGCTGGGGTTGGAGATCCCGCCCAAAGCGCAGTGGATGCGGGTCATGCTTAATGAACTGACCCGCATCAATTCGCACCTGGTGTGGCTGGGCTCGCACGCCATGGACATCGGCGCGCTGACCGTCTTTCTTTATTGCTTCCGCGAGCGCGAGGATGTCTTGCGACTGTTCGAGGCCGTCAGCGGCCAGCGCATGATGACGTCTTACTTCCGAGTAGGCGGACTTGCGCTGGAACCTCCCCTCGGATTTTTTGACCGCGTACGGGACTTTGCTAACCGCTTCCCTGCCAAGGTGGATGAGTACGAAAACCTCCTGACCGGGAATCCGATTTGGACGATGCGGACCAAGGGTGTGGCGCGGATTACCGCGGAAGATGCCATTGCGCTAGGGGCGAGCGGACCTACTCTGCGCGGCAGCGGCGTTGACTTCGACCTGCGCCGTGACATGCCCTATTCAGGCTACGAAAACTTCAAGTTCAAAGTGCCGGTGTCGCAGGATGGCGACGTGTTCGCGCGTTACATGTGCCGGGTTCAGGAGATGCGCGAATCGATCGCCATCGTCCAACAGGCGCTGGATGGCATGCCCCAAGGTCCGATCAAGGCTGATGCGCCCAAAGTGGTGCTGCCCGACCGCGAAAAAATGAAAACCCAGATGGAAGCCCTGATCTATCACTTTAAAATCATCACTGAGGGCTTTGCGGTTCCGGCGGGGGAGGTTTACCAGGCGGTCGAATCGCCGCGCGGCGAAATGGGCTATTACGTGGTCAGCGACGGAACTGCCAAGCCATATCGCGTGCATATGCGGGCGGCTTGCCTGGCGAATCTGCAATTGTTACCGAAAATGTGTGAAGGCAAACTGATTGCCGATGTGGTCGCAGCCATTGGGAGCATTGATATCGTGCTGGGAGAGATTGACCGGTAGGGATTTGTGATTGAGTAATTTGCAATTGGTAATTGCGGTGCCGACACCTGAAGAGCTGCGAGATCGAACCAAAGCATTTGCACTCCGCGTGATTAGGCTGTACCGGTCAATAACGCCGTCGGCAGATGCGCAAGTCATGGGCAAGCAGTTGCTGCGGTCTGGCACGTCGGTTGCCGCGAACTACAGGTCGGCGTGCCGCGCAAGATCTCGCGCACAGTTTGCTGCGAGATTAGGAATCGTTGTGGAGGAAGCCGATGAGAACATGCTATGGCTGGAATTACTGGGAGATTCTGAAGCACGGGAACTTACCGCGCTCTTTACGGCGACACAACATACGAGTCGCGGGCGAAGTTGACTCTGTACCCCCGCGGAAATTGCAAATTACAAATTAGTCAATTGGAAATGAGATTCTCAGAACAGTTCGAATCGCGCTTCACGGAGATGTTGACGCATTACCCGACGAAGCGCTCTGTCTTGGTGCCGACGCTGCTCTATGCCCAGGACGAAATCGGCCATCTGAGCGGCGAAGTGATCCACGAGATTGCGCAGCGTCTGGATCTCACCGATCTCGAGGTAAACAACGTGATCAGCTATTACTCCATGCTGACCACCAAGCCTCGCGGCAAGTACAACGTGCAGGTTTGCACCAACATCGCGTGCTTGCTGCGCGGCGGCGAAGGACTCCTGGAACACTGCAAGAAAAAATTGGGCGTCGGACACAAAGGCACGACGCCGGACGGTTTGTTTTCCTTGGAGGAGGTCGAGTGCATCGGCGCTTGCAGTTGGGCGCCCGCGGCGCAGGTGAATTACGACTTCCACGAGAATTTGAACGTGCAAAAGATGGACGAACTGCTCGACGAGTACAAGAGGAAAGGAACGCAGTAAGATTTGGTAATTGAGTACTCGGGTAATTTGGTAATTGAAACCCCCTGTGCGGAATCATTGCGCCGGAGCGATTTTCAATTACCAAATTACACAATTACTAAATTACTCAATTTCCATGGCTTCTCTGGTTTCCCATCCCGACGAAGTAAAGGTCGTCTCCAAACGCTTCGGCCAAGGTGCGACCAACCTCGATCGCTATTTGGAACTCGACGGCTACAAAGCTGTGCGGAAAGCGCTCGGGATGAAGCCCGACGACATTATTGCCCAAGTGAAAGACTCCGGCCTGCGCGGTCGCGGCGGGGCAGGATTCAATGCCGGATTGAAATGGTCCTTCGTCCCTAAACAATCGGCGAAGCCCAAATACATTCTTTGCAATGGCGATGAGAGCGAGCCGGGTACTTGCAAAGACCGCCTGATTTTCGAACACGACCCGCACGCGGTGATCGAGGGCGTCGTGATTGCCGGGATCGCGGTAGGATCGCATACCGGATACATCTACATCCGCGGTGAGTACCGCTACTTGCTGGAAATCATGCAGAAAGCGATTCAGGACGCGTATGCCCGTGGCTTTCTGGGCAAGAATATTTTCGGTAGCGGCTACGACTTCGACGTGTACTGGCATGGTGGCGCGGGCGCCTATGAAGTGGGCGAAGAGTCGGCGTTGATGGAGTCGCTCGAAGGCAAGCGCGGGATTCCGCGGATTCGGCCGCCCTTTCCGGCTGTAGTCGGGCTCTGGGGCGGACCGACCGTCATCAATAATGCGGAAACCCTCGCCAGCGTGCCCCACATCATTCTCGGCGGCTCGGAGTGGTACGCGAAGCTTGGCCCACCGAAGAACGGCGGCACCCGGTTGTTCTGCCTGAGCGGGCACCTGAATCGTCCTGGCGTCTACGAACTGCCCATGGGATACAACCTCAAGAAAATGATTTATGAGGTTGGCGGCGGAATCCCTAATGGACGCACGCTAAAGGCTGTGGTTCCGGGCGGTTCGAGCTGTCCGGTCCTGACGGCTGCTGAAATCGATGTTCCAATGGACTTCGATTCGCTGGCCAAAGCAGGTTCGATGCTGGGCTCTGGCGGAGTGGTGATCGTGGACGATACCACTTGCATGGTGAAATTCGCGCTGCGCATCATGAAGTTCTACCAGCACGAGAGCTGCGGCTGGTGCATTCCCTGTCGCGAGGGAACGGACTGGCTGAAAAAGACCCTTACCCGTTTTCATGCCGGCGGCGGGCTCAAGAAAGACATCGACAACATTCAGTATCTGGCGGAAAACATGCTGGGACGCACGTTCTGCCCCCTGGGCGACGCAGCGGCGCTGCCCACAATTTCTATCGTGAAGAAGTTCCGGAAAGAATTTGAAGATCATTTGGACGGCCGGCCGTGCCCGCTTGAGAAAGCGGACGTGGCAGAGGAATTGCCGGTTTTAGCGTAGAGCCCGTCGTTGGTCTTTGGCCGTTCGTCGTCGGCCAAAGCAGGAACCAAAGGTTTTTGCGAACGACCAATGACGAAAGACGAACGACGATTTATGCCCGACGTAAACATCACGGTCGACGGAAAGAAGGTCACGGCTCCGGCTGGGACGCTGCTGATCGAAGCCTGCAAAAGCGTGGGCGTCGAAGTGCCGTCATTCTGTTATTACCCCAATCTTTCGTTGCAGGGCGCCTGCCGCATGTGCCTGGTAAAGATCGAGAAAATGCCGAAGCTGCAGACCGCCTGCACGACGGTGATCACGGAGGGCATGAGCGTCACGACCGAGAGCGACGAGATTCGGCAAGCACGCAAGAGCATGGTCGAGCTGCTGCTGGGCAATCATCCGCTGGACTGTCCGGTGTGCGACGCGGGCGGCGAGTGCGAATTGCAGGATATGACTTTCTCCTACGGCGCCGCCGAATCGAAGTTCATCGACATCAAGAATCACCGTGACGAGCAACAGTGGTCGCCGGTGGTCTATTTCGACCGGCCGCGTTGCATCTTGTGTTATCGATGTGTGCGCGTGTGCGGCGAGGGAATGGACGTCTGGGCTCTGGGCGTGCAGAACCGTGGGGTCAACTCGATCATCGCGCCCAACCACGGGGACCACCTCGAGTGCGAAGAGTGCGGCATGTGTATCGATATCTGCCCGGTAGGAGCGCTGACTTCCGGTGCGTATCGCTACAAGACGCGTCCCTGGGAGATGAAGCATGTGGGCACAACTTGTACCCACTGCGCAGACGGATGTAAGACGACGCTGGGCGTGCGCCGATCCGATACGGGCATGGAAATCGTGCGCGGCGACAACCGCGACAAGAGCGGCATTAACGGCGATTTTCTGTGCGTCAAAGGCCGGTATGCTTTTGATTTCGCGCATCATCAAGATCGGCTCACGCAGCCTCTGATCCGCCAAAATGGTCGCTTGACTCCTTCGACGTGGGAAGACGCGTTTGAGTTGGTGGGCAAGCGTTTCCGCGAGATCCGGGAGCGGGAAGGCGGTCAAGCCATCGGTGTCGTCGGATCCAATCGCACAACCAACGAGGAGAGTTATCTTCTGCAGAAGTTCGCTCGCGTGGTGCTGGGAACCAACAATGTAGACCATCACCGCACCGCGGACTTCCCTGCTTTCGCCGCTGCACTCGCGGGCAAACCGGAGATGACAGCCAGCATGCGGGACGTTTTCAATGCGCCTGCGATATTGCTGATCGGGAACAACCCGACTGACCAGCACCCGCTTTTGGCCTGGCAGATTCGTAACAATGTCCGGTTGCACCGTGCACGGCTGTATGTGATCAATTCACAGCCCATCAAACTGCGGCGGCAAGCCAACAGCTTCGTTCAAATCGCACCGAGCAGCGAACGAAACGTTGCTGCTTTCCTGGCCGGTGACGACTCTGCCGCACCGGCGATCGCCAGCGAAAAGACCAGCCGCGACGTCTGGATCGCACTGCGAGAAAAACTCCGTGGCGAGCAGAACCTCGTCATCATTTTCGGATCTGAGATCCGTGGCAACGACATTGCTTCGCTCGCGAAGTTTGGCTCCGGGATTCCGGGCGCGAAACTTGTTTGCCTGGGCGATTACGCCAACTCGCGCGGCGCAGCTGACATGGGCCTCTACCCTGACCTGTTCCCGGGATATCACCGGGTTTCGGATACCGGACAATTTCGCGAAGAATGGGGCGGCGTGCCACAAACCCGCGGCCTCACGCTGCCGGAGATGGTGGAGAACGCCAAGGCAGGCCGGTTGAAAGCGCTCCACGTCGTCGGCGCGAATCCAGTTGAACATTTCGGAATCGATCCGTTTGTTTTTTCGCAGAGTTTCGTCGTTGTCCAGGACATGTTCCTGACCGAAACCGCGGTCATCGCTGATGTGGTTTTCCCCGCTGCCAATGCATACGAAAAATCCGGAACATTTACCAACACGTGCGGCGACCTGCAGTTGGTGAAGAAAGCGGGCGAAGTGACGGGAACGAAGTCTGACTTCGAGATGATCGTGCGCATCGCGGATGCGATGGGCTTTGACGTTCAGCGCCTGGTACCCTTCGGCCGGGGCACGCGCGCGGACATGGGACAATCGCGTGGCGCGCAGTCGGGCGAGGCCGACCGGCACGGCGTGTGGCTTGAGGCTCATGGACTCGAACCCAAAATGAGCCCGTTTGATCCCATGGCGATTCTGGATGAGATTCAACGGCTGGTGCCCGGGTACGACGTTCCGCGGATGAATATCCTGGCCGGCAACGATCAGCACACGACTTTATCCGGAAGCGGGCCTGGGGCATTGCAGAATCCGGAGTTGATCGTGCCTGCAAACGACGACCTTTTCAGTTCGGGCACACTGGGCCGTTATTCCCGTACTTTGAACTCGGTAATGGAGAACCGCCATAAACAGCCGGCAGAGACGGAAGTCGCCGCCGACTGAAAGATTCTGAAGAAAGAGTCGCGTTGAACGTCACCACTTTCATTCTCGTTTCGGTTATTAAGATCGTAATCGCGGTCATCGTGCTGCTGACGGCGGTGGCGTACACCGTCTGGCTCGAACGCAAGGTTGTGGGCCACATTCAGAACCGCTGGGGACCCACGCGGGTCGGCCCATTCGGGCTGCTGCAACCTGTGGCAGACGGGGTGAAGTTCATCTTCAAAGAAGACCTCACCCCGCCGCATGTGTATAAACCGCTGTATATTGCCGCGCCCATGATTGCGCTGGTCTTCGCTTTGACATCGATCGCGGTCATTCCGGTGGGGAACTGGGTCACGGTCGGTGGAATCCAAACACCTCTGCAGATCACGGACGTCAACATCGGGCTGCTGGTTGTGCTGGGCATCACTTCGCTGGGTGTGTATGGTGTGGCCCTGGCTGGGTGGTCGTCGAACAGCAAATACTCGCTGCTGGGCGGACTGCGCGCCAGCGCGCAAATGGTGAGTTATGAAATTTCGTTAGGGCTTTCGCTCATCGGCGTGCTGATCATGGCGGGAAGCTTCAGCCTGCGCGACATTGTGGACGCCCAAGGCGGCCACTTCTGGGGATTCATTCCGCGCTGGAACATTTTTCAAGGGCAGATCGTGGCGTTTTTCATTTACTTGATGGCAGCGTACGCCGAAACCAACCGGATTCCGTTTGATCTGCCCGAGGCCGAGACTGAACTGGTCGCAGGCTACCACACCGAATACAGCGCCATGAAATTCGCCATGTTTTTTATGGCGGAGTACGCCAACATGATTACAGTCGCGTGTCTGGCAACTTTGCTGTTCCTGGGAGGCTGGCACGGGCCGCTTTTTGGACCACCGATTCTGCAGGCGATTCTTCCTTTGTTCTGGTTTGCGGTCAAGGTATTCGCTTTTTTGTTCCTTTATATATGGGTTCGCGGCACGTTGCCACGCTTCCGCTATGACCAGTTGATGGCCTTCGGCTGGAAGTTTCTGTTGCCGCTGGCCATTGCGAATCTGGTGGTAACGGCGTTCATTGTGGCGCTGAAATCGTGAGAGAAAGTAGTCAGGGGTCGGTAGTCAGGAGTCAGTTATCACCGCTGACTCCTGACTCCTAACTACTGATTCCCAAGAATTGTTCATGCTTCATCTGATCATATTTTCGGTATTCGGGCTGGTCTGCGTGGCGGGCGCTGTAAACCTGCTGGTGCAGCGGCATCCCATCAACAGCGCACTCTCGCTGGTGGTGGTGATGGGATCACTCGCCGTGGAGTATCTGCTGCTGGGGGCAGAGTTTGTCGCGGCGGTGCAGGTCATCGTTTATGCCGGCGCAATTATGGTGCTGTTCGTCTTCGTGATCATGCTGCTGAACGCGGGTGTGGAAGAACAGACCAAGGGCAGCCGGGTGGCAATGCTGGTTGGCATTCCCGGAATGTTGGTTGGGAGTTTGCTCATGGCCTGGGTCCTGATCGAACATTCGGGCACTCAAGCCGTAGCTGCCGGCGCGCTTCCAGGATCACCCAAGGTGATTGGATGGCTGCTCTTCCACGATTTTCTGCTGCCCTTTGAAGTGACATCGGTGCTGGTGCTGATCGCAATCATGGGCGCTGTGGTTCTGGCGGCGCGGCCAGAATCCGCACAGCAGAAGAAGGAGAGTTGATGGTACCGCTTTCTTATTACCTCGTTCTGAGCGGCATTCTCTTTGCCTGCGGTGTGACCGGGTTTCTGATCAAGCGCAACATCATCACCATCTTCATGTCGATCGAGTTGATGCTCAACGGAGTGAATCTGTCCTTCGTGGCATTTGCCGCGCAGTGGCATGCGCTCAGCGGGCAAGTGTTTGTGTTCTTTGTGATGGTGGTCGCGGCCGCCGAATCGGCTGTGGGATTGGCAATCATTATCGCCGTATACCGCACCCGCGAAACTCTGAACGTGGATCAGGTGAACCTGCTCAAGCTATGACGCTCAACCTCTGGCTCATTCCGATTCTGCCGCTCATCGGCGCAGCCATCAATGGCCTGTTCGGACGCCGTTTTTCGCGGCAGACCGTATCGGCAGTCGCGCTGGTCTTTTGTGGCGGGGCCTTCGCCATGGCACTGTGGATTGCCGCGAAGTTTTCATCGTTGAGCGTTCCTCACATCGAGTCTCTGGCTACTTGGATTCGTGCCGGCGATTTCCATGCGGACTTCGCGTTCTATCTTGACCAATTGTCGCTGGTAATGCTGCTGGTGGTGACTGGGGTCGGATTCCTGATCCACATTTATTCCGTCGGCTACATGGGGGAAGAGGGCGGGTTCTATCGCTTCTTCAGCTATCTGAACCTGTTCATGTTCTTCATGCTGACGCTGGTGCTGGCCAGCAACTATCTGTTGATGTTTATCGGATGGGAAGGCGTAGGGCTGGCGTCGTATCTGCTGATCGGATTCTGGTTTACCAAGGATTCGGCGGCGTCAGCGGGCAAGAAAGCGTTCATCGTGAACCGCATCGGCGATTTCGGCTTCCTGATTGCGCTGTTCCTGATGATCAGGAATTTCGGATCGCTGGATTTTGAGCGGGTGTTTAGCAGTGTGGCTTCTCTGAGCCCGGAGACTGCCGGAGCCGGGCTGCTGACCGCAATTGGTATGTTGCTCATGGTTGGAGCTGCGGGAAAATCAGCACAGCTTCCTCTTTATGTTTGGCTTCCCGATGCGATGGAAGGCCCGACGCCCGTCTCCGCGTTGATTCACGCGGCGACCATGGTCACGGCGGGCGTTTACATGGTCGCGCGGTCGCACGTGATTTTCGATCATGCACCGCTTGCTTTGATGGTGGTCGCGATTGTCGGCACGCTGACCGCGTTGTTCGCGGCAACTATCGGCATCTGCCAAACTGATATCAAGAAAGTTCTGGCGTACTCTACGATTTCGCAGCTGGGCTATATGTTCATGGCGTGCGGGGTCGCGGCGTATTCGGCGGGAATCTTCCACCTGATGACTCACGCGTTCTTCAAAGGTTTGCTGTTTCTGGCGGCGGGATCGGTGATTCACGCCGTCGGCGGCGAACAGGATATGCGCAAGATGGGCGGCTTGCGGGATCACATTCCGTGGACGTTCTGGACCATGACGGCTGCCACATTCGCGATAGCTGGCTTTCCCCCGTTTGCGGGTTTCTTCAGCAAGGATGAAATTCTCTGGCATGCATACTCCAGCCCGTATGGAAGCTGGGTGTACTGGCTCATCGGCGTGTTTACGGCATTTTTGACTTCGTTCTACATGTTCCGGCTGTGGTTTATGACTTTCTTCGGGGAGTATCGCGGCGCTGAGCCGCGGAATCATGACCAACACTCGCGGGCGGGGGCGCCCGCGCCACACATTCATGAAAGCCCCAAAATTATGCTGGTGCCGCTGGTGATCCTGGCTGTGCTGTCGGTCTGCGGCGGCTGGGTGGGAAGCGCGCGATTCGAAAAGTTTCTTGCACCGGCGACGGCAGCCTCTGCTTCCGCGGAGGCCGCCACGCCATCGCCCGCGGCGGAGCACGCAGAGCAGAGCGGTTCGGAAATGTTCTTTACCGCAATCTCTGTTGCGGCTGCCGCTTTCGGTCTTTATCTTGCCTGGCTGCTTTACCTTCGCCGGCCCGAACTTCCGCAGAAGATCGCGCATGCGCTTGATGGCTTTTATGAGGCCGTGCTCAACAAGTATTGGGTGGATGAGCTATACGCCATCCTGTTCGTCAAGCCTCTCGTAGACGGCTCGAGGCGGCTACTGTGGCAAGGTATCGATCAGAACGTGATTGATGCGACACTCGACAATAGCGCCGAGGGCGCGCGCGAGGTGTCTGATGCCATGCGCCACATGCAGTCCGGCAACCTGCGCTCCTATGCCGGCTGGATCGCGGCGGGAGCGGCGGTGGTAATCGGTTACATGATCTGGATGGGCACCCGATGAGCACAGCCCTGGACAGTTCGATGCTGACGCTCGTGACGTTCATCCCTCTCGCGGGTGGGATTCTGTTGCTGCTGTTCCCACGCCGCGATCGTGACATCCGTGTATTCGCTCTCGTGGTCTCACTGCTGGATTTTGTTCTCTCTGTGCATTTGCCGGTGCACTTTCAGCGAGGCCAGGCCGGATTCCAGTTCGAGGTCAACAACCAGTGGATCTCGAATCCCAACATTCATTACCACATGGGGATCGACGGAATTTCGATGTGGCTGGTTGTCCTGACTACGTTTCTTACTCCGCTTTGCGTGCTGATTTCCTGGAAGTCAATTCACGAGCGAGTGAAGGAATTCTTCATCCTGTTGCTGGTTCTGGAAGCCGCACTGATCGGGGTTTTCGTCTCCCTCGATCTGTTTCTCTTTTACTTCTTCTGGGAAGCCACGCTGATTCCTATGGCCTTGCTGATTGGCATTTACGGGCACGAGCGCCGGGTTTACGCGGCGGTGAAGTTCTTTCTGTACACGATGATCGCTTCTATGTTCATGCTGGCGGCGATCCTGTGGCTTTATGCAAAGACGGGGACCTTCGATTTCGTCACCATTGAAAGCGCGATCCGCAACGGGCAGGTGGGAGGCTTTGTCGGGGCGGCGCCTTGGCTGTTCCTGGGGTTCTTTATCGCGTTTGCGGTAAAAGTTCCGCTCTTCCCTTTTCACACCTGGCTCCCGGACGCGCACGTGGAAGCGCCCACCGCTGGGTCCGTGTTGCTGGCTGGCGTGCTGCTCAAGATGGGCACGTACGGTATGCTGCGCTTCAACCTTGGCCTGTTTCCCGAGCAGTCGCGCAGTAACGCTCCCTGGATCATGATACTGGCGCTGATCGGAATCATCTACGGCGCACTGGTCGCCATGGTGCAACCCAACTTGAAGAAGCTGATTGCATACTCATCGATCAGCCACTTGGGGTTTGTCGTGCTCGGCATTTTCAGCTTCACACAAGCCGGCCTCGACGGTGCGACCTTCGTCATGCTGGCCCACGGTGTTTCCACCGGCGCTCTTTTCATGCTCGCAGGAATCCTGTTTGAACGACGGCATACCTATGAGATCGCTGAGTTCGGCGGCCTCGCCACGCCCATGCCCGTTTACGCAACATTTTTCTCGTTCATTGTGCTCGCATCCGTAGGATTGCCGCTGCTCAACGGCTTCATCGGTGAGTTCCTGGTGCTGAGCGGTGCGTTCCGCGATCGGCCGGTGTACGGCATTTTGGGCGCGACCGGGGTAATCTGGAGCGCCTGTTATTTGCTGTGGATGTATCAACGGGTCTTTTTTGGCAAAGTCAAACACGACGTCAACCTATCGTTGCCCGATCTGAGCGGCCGCGAGCGTGCGGCGCTTTGGCCGACTGCGGCCGTCGCTCTGGTCATGGGTGTGGCGCCCCTGGTCTGGTTGAACGCTATCGATCCTGCCGTACAAACGGTGCTGTCGCCGCTCACGCAAATGGCGAGCAAGGTGGTCGGCCAGTGAACGCCGGCACACAGATAATTCCTCAGGCTGCCGACTACATCCGCATTTTGCCGGAAATCGTATTGACGATTTTTGGCATGATCGTGATGCTGCTGGATCCGGTAATGGACGAGCGCCGCAGTCAGAGGACGCTGGGAACCATCGCGCTGGTAGGTTCACTGGCGGCACTTGCCGCCACTCTGCTCCAGACGCAATATCCTGGTTTGGGCTTCTGGAACATGGTGCAGGTGGACAGTTTCAGCGTCTTCTTCCATTTTCTGGTTGCAGCGGTAGCCGCCCTCGTCATACTCACTTCGTACGAGTACATGGAAGTGCAGGAAATTCGCGCCGGCGAATACTACGCGTTGATCTTGTTTGGCGCCGTGGGCATGAGCTTGATGTCGTCGGCGGTGGAACTGGTTCTGATCTTCATCGCGTTGGAGATCTCTTCGATTTCCACTTACATCCTGGCGGGCTTCCGGCGGCGCGCCGCCATCAGCAGCGAATCTTCAGTCAAGTATTTCCTGCTCGGTTCCTTTGCCACCGCGTTTTTCCTGTATGGAGTCGCACTGATGTTTGGAGCGACAGGTTCGACGAGCATTAAGGTTATCGGAGATGCTCTTCGTTCAGGGCAGATATCGGTGCTCGCCTACGTCGGCGTCGCACTCATGTTCGTAGGCTTGGGCTTCAAGGTCGCGGCAGCTCCCTTTCATGTCTGGACTCCAGATGTGTATGAGGGCGCGCCATCGCCGGTGGTCGGGTTCATGTCCACCGCTCCAAAGGCCGCAGTATTCGCGGTGCTGCTGCGGATCATGTTCGAGGCCAATGCTCCGGGGCGCGTCGGGCTGATTTGGGTCGTGGCCGCGCTTTCGATGACCCTAGGTAATATCGGGGCGCTGGTGCAGGACAATGTGAAGCGTCTGCTGGCTTACTCTTCCATCGCTCATGCCGGATACTTGCTAGTTGCCTTTGCCGCTTTGCCGAACAATGGTATTCCCGCAGCGATGTTTTACACCGCCTCGTATGCCGCCATGAACGTGGGCGCGTTTGCGGTGGTCAGTCATTTCGGCGGCGCGGGCGAGCGCTACGTCACGCTGGAAGACTACGCGGGGCTGGGACGCCGTTCTCCCCTTCTGGCCGCAACTCTGACCATCTTTCTGCTCTCGCTAATCGGCATCCCGATCACCGGTGGATTCTTCGCCAAATTCTACGTGTTCAGCGCGGCGCTGCAGGCCAATCTGGTTGGGCTCGTGGTCATTGGCGTTCTCAATAGCGCCGTGGCCTCGTACTACTACTTGCGGCTGATCGTGATGATGTATATGCGCGAGCCGCGAGAGGAGATACCGGTGTCGAGGATTCCAGTGGGACTCGGCACTGCCCTGGCAATCAGCCTGGTGGCAACGATTTACCTCGGCGTCCTACCCGGACGATTGCTCGACTACGCCGCTCGCACGGCAGGTGAGTGGGCACGCTGATTGGCACCGCCGGGCCGGACAGCCGGGGGCGGCTGTCTCCACGTGATCTGTGGCCGGGCCGCGCAGCTCACTCCACCGCGACCGCGATATCCACGTAGGAAAAGATTCGGGCGGCCAGCAGCCAGAACGCCAGCGTCTCCACCGCTGCCAGACCCAGCGGAAACCAGGCTGCCCCTCCCGGCGAGTCAAAGGAAGCCTGTACGACTTTCGCGGCCAGCGGCCAAACCGGGATTACATATTCCCACTGCGGTCCCAGGGCGCGTCCCACCAGCGCTGGCAGTCCCAGCAGCACCGCCGCGGTGGCGCCTGCCGCCAGGAATGGGTTGAGAAACGTGGAAAAGGTCAGGGCGACGGTTCCAGCCAGCGTACAGGCAGCTACCAAGCAGAGCATCAGGTACCAGATTTGTGAAACCGGAAATCCCGCCTCTCCTAGGGTCCAGCTTCCCGTGATCCCGAGAGCAAAACAGTAGATGGCGCCGGCCATGGTTACCCCCAGCACCAGGCCTGAGAGGTACCGCTGGCGCCCGACTGCCTTGGAGAGTACGCCCAGAATCCGGCGAGATCTGCGCTCGTTGTAGATCGCCGAACCGCCAAAGAAGATACTGAAGGCGACCACGTAGATTGCGACCTGCTTGAAGACGAAGAGCAGATCTTCCCTTTCGCGGCGGATGTCGGTCACCAATCCGAGAAACGCAAGGAGCAAAACCCAGAGCAGAAGGACGAAGATCGGCCAGCGCTGTTCACGAACGAAATTGATCGCGATCAGAAGGACAGGTTTCATTCGACGCCTTCCGAATCAGAAGACTGCGGAGCGGCCGTGACTTCCAGGAAAACCTCTTCCAGGGAGCGTCGCATGGGATTCACGCTTACGATCTCGCCTCCCATGCTCCAAACCCGCTCCATCGTCGCGCGTTGCTGGTTGGCGGGTATGGAAAAGCTGACGATCCCATCCCGGGCCACAGCCCCGTCGAGGAACGCTGTCGTAATGCCGCGAGCCACAATCTGGGTCTGCGCACTGGCTTGCAGAAGATCGGCAGTTCTCCCCATCCGGACCAACTGGCCGCGATGAAGTACTGCGACCCGGTCGCACACCAGTTCGACTTCGGAAAGCAAGTGGGAACTCAGAAAGATGGTTTTGCCAGCGGACCGCGCGTTCAAGAGAAGCTCGCGAACCGTTACCCGTGCCAGCGGATCCAACGCTGAGGTGGGTTCATCCAGAATCAGCAATTCGGGGTCATTCACCATGGCCTCGGCCAATCCCACTCGTTGCAACATGCCGCGAGAGAACTTGCCAACATTCCGGTTCAAGTCACCCTGTAACCCAACCATCTCGAGAACCTGTCGCGCCCGCCTCTCCAGATGCGAGCCCCTCATTCCATTGAGTGCTCCATAAAAGCGCACCAACCGTTCCGCTCGACGATGGTAGAGGGCAACGTTCTCGGCCAGAAAGCCAACACGACGGCGGGTGGGCGCATGACCGAAGCGTTCTCCCAGCAGACGACCGGAGCCGCTGGTGGGCCGCATAAAGCCCATTGCAAGGTGGATAGCCGTACTTTTGCCCGCCCCGTTCGGGCCCAGAAAGCCGAGGATTTCTCCCGCTTCCACGTTCAGGGTGAAGCAGTCGAGGGCGCGCAGGTGACGCCGAGCCGGAAAACTGCGGTATTCCTTCGTAACACTCTCGAACTCGAGCACAGAACCCATGGCTGCCTATTCTAGACCTGCCAGAGCGGAGCCATAGGCCCTCCGATAAAATCCACAGCCTTGAAACAGGTTTAATTTGACAAGTGCGCCCCATCCCGGCATCATGGGTGCACGCCACAAACGGACAACAACAAACAGATAACAGCGGAGGGGTAGTATGGCAGGACTGATTAAGAGACTGTGGTCCGACGATCAAGGTCAAGACATTGCGGAGTACGCCGTCATGCTCGCCGTAATTCTGGTTCTAGTAGTAGGAACCATTCGGCTGATCGGATCCAGTTCCAATACCGTTTTCTCCAGCGTCGCCAGCTCAATCGGGCAGTGAAATCGGGGCACGCGGGGGACTTAGGCTTCGGGATGCGTGCGGCTAGAGCGCGGGATTCTCTCGCCTGGCGCTGGGCGTTGTCGAACAGGCCGGCAATCGTTGAATCACGGACGCGCGGGCTTTCCGGTTCCAAAGAGAATTCTCAGCCTGGGAGTTCTGGCCGGCTAGGACACCGGTCGCAATCCGGGACGGTCTATTTTGTACTGTTTGAGTTTGTGATAGAGAGAGCTGCGCGGGATGCCGAGCTTTCTGGCTGCAGTCTCGACTCGCCCGTTTTCTTTGCGAAGTACGTGCTCGATGTACTGGCGTTCCATCTCCTCTAAAGTTCTCCATTGCCCGCCGCTGGCCAGGTTCTGCTCGACTTGCACATCGAAATGCAAATCCTGCTCGGTCAGGATTGGGTTCCCAGTAATGAGTACGGCGCGTTCCAGAACATTTCTCAATTCCCGGATATTTCCCGGCCAGGAATAACTCTGCAGAGCGCGCGAGGCGCCTTCGGTCAACTCAAATTCGTGGGTACCAATGTCGGCCGCCAGGTGACTGAGGATGTGGGCGCTCAGCATGGGTATGTCTTCGGCTCGTTCGCGCAGAGAGGGAACGGCGATGGGGATCGTGCTAATACGGAAGTATAGGTCGTCACGAAATTGCCTGTCGTGCACCAGGCGCGCCATGACCTGATGCGTTGCCGCGATCAAACGAATATCGACTTTGCGATCGCGAACGTCTCCCAGCCTGCGAAACTGTTTCTCCTCCAGGACCTTCAGCAGCTTCGGCTGGACGGCCAGATCCACGTCCCCGATTTCATCGAGAAACACGGTTCCCCGATGCGCGATTTCCAGCAGCCCATTTTTGTTTTGTACGGCCCCAGTAAAAGCACCTCGTTCGTATCCGAACAACTCGCTTTCCAACAGATCGTGGGACAGACCACCACAGTTCAGATCGACGAACGGCTCGGATGCCCGGGGACCGTTCTGGTGCAACCACCGGGCCAGCACTCCCTTGCCTGTGCCTGTTTCTCCCTGGATTAGAACCGGGCTATCATTCAAGGCCACTTTGTGGGCGTATTCGGCGAGATCCCGCACGCGCTGGCTCTTACCCAGGAAGGGATTCAGTGTCTGACGGCGCAACCGGTTCTTTTCTGCCAGCTGCCGGCGATGATTGCGCTGGTTCTCCAGGCTGCGCTGGATCACGATATACAGAGTCGCCAGCTCGGCAGGCTTGGTCAAGAACTGCTCCGCTCCCAGCTTAATCGCCTCCACGGCTAGATCAATCGAGCCATATCCGGTGAGGATGATGACCTGAATCGACGGATCAAACGCCTTCAGGCGCGGAATGAGAGCCAACGAGGTCCCATCCGGCAGACTGTGATCCAGCACGACCACATCGGGCCGCATGGCGCGCCACACCTGCTCTGCCTGAGCGCAGGTATCGGCCGTGGTAACCTCATATCCTTTGTTTTCGAGATAATCGCACAGCACGTCACAGATTTCTTTCTCGTCCTCTACAATCAACACTTTGTCTTTATGCATTCGGGGCCCTCGGGGAGAGAAGAAAGGCTGGTTTCGAACATGGAACGGCCATGAGCGTGGTTGGGTTTTGCCTCCCCAGGCTTCCTGTTCGCAGATTTTTTCTAGGATTTGCAGGGGACCAACGCGAAGGCTCGGTTCCGACGGGTCGCTCGGCGGGTCTGTTCCGGCTGAGCCGCAGCAGATCCCAGCCGCCACTGGAATGAGTGCCGCGGCACAAGAATACGGCGTACGGCCAAATGGCAACTTTGATAACAGACATATTGGGAGAGGGCGCTGCCTTTTGGCCGCAACGCCAAGTTCTTGTTATCACGGGATGGCCGGTCAAGAGTCGGGGCACGTTGCTTGTTACGAAAGACGAACAAGCTTCGTCGCATGCGCCTAATCGCGCTTGCCTAAGCAGCGAACTGGACTATGTCAATCGGGAGGCAAACCTGCGATGACGCTGCCATGGCGGAGGGGGCCGAGCGGGCTAGTTGGAACTCTGGGGCGCCAGGATTCTTTTGCAGGTCTCACCGGCGAGGATCGCTTGGCGCACGCAACTACCCGCGACTCCTCCGGGCCTTGGTTTGGATCGGCCTTCGACTACCCAACAAAACCCAGGAATCGCAGCAGCCCAACCATGGTCACCAGCGTAATTGCCAGCACCACCGCATATTCAGCGATGTCTACGACCGCGCTCGGTGTCCATTCTTTCTCAATACAGTTATCCATATGCTCTCCCCTCCATGCACTACATCCGTACTAGCCAGTAATGGAACTGGCGACGCTGGAGAATACCTGGTTGGCGTTTGTTCCGATCAATCGGATTGTGCCCACCACGATCACTAGGATAACGGCCAGCATCACCGCGTATTCGGCAATGTCCTGGCCTTCCTCCTGCGACCACATTCGATGAAGCAGCTTCATCAACTTCTCGTCTCTCCAGCCCAAAATGTTCATTGTTTGCGGCTGTAACCAGATTGCGCTATTCGCGGCGGGGAGGCAATAGCTCATTGGTTGGATTGCACTTACGGCTGTAACCGAATGGCGGTAACCCAGGTCACACAGTACCAGTGACCAAGGTCAACGAAGAACAACGCGGCTAATAGATTGTGGGCTCTCAGGGAAGAGCCCATTCGCACCGTCTCAGATTACTGTACTTAGAACCCGCCGGAACCTGGCCGGGAGGGCGGGCTCGCCGGATTAGCGGAGCCTGCGATACGCGTGTATGCCTACATAGATGTTAGCCCCGGTTACAAGCGCTGAGGGAACGTACCAAAAGTGATTGTGTTTGGCCTTCATGTGGTAGGTGAGATAGGCGACTGCAAAATCCGCGGGCAGCCCGATTCCATACATGGCCGTGCGGCTGCGTAGAGAGGGCGGAACGTAGCTGCAAGTCTTTTCCTGCTGGCAACGCTGGGTCAACTCCGCGTCTGCAACGCTAGCCCCGAGCATCACACTTGTAAATGCCCAATAATGCCGGTCGGCGACGCCTTCGAGTGAGGGTCCGGTAGCAGCTGCGGGCGCACCTTCCGATCCTTTTCTGATGGGGGGATCGGGAGGGGCTGTTGGCTCCGGGGTCGCAGTATCATCGGCCTTGGTGGCGCTGGGTGCATCGGGCAGCCCGAATTCCCTATACGCCAGAGCGCTTGCAGAGAAATCGATAAGCCCAGCACCGAGCAGCTTCTGTTCCGGCTGGCTCAGCGTTGCATTTGGGCCCTGGTTAGCTCGCGGGGCGGTAGGGCTGCCCGACTGTGCCAGCGCACAGAGCGACGAGACAAGCGTAAAAACTAGGCAAATGTAAGACTTCTGGTGGCGATTCCGCACCCTTTCCTCCTGGTGCTAAAGCATTGTTCGCGGCGAAAGATCCTCGACAAATCATCGAACGATCACACGACGCGAAAACCACATCGCAAAACTTCCCTGCCTTAGAGCACTTTAATCGCCGAGACTAATTGAGAGCGAAACATAAGACCAGTAGCCGAGGAACTAGCACTTTAGAATGAAGTTCGTTTCACGGGCCGGAGAAAACGTAACATCTTCGCTATTCGAGGTTTACGTGGCGTCGCGGATTCCGAAGCCAGCTTTCGGGTTGGATTGCGGTCGTGCCTGTGCTGTTCGTTTCGGATGCGAACTCGGCCTCGTTCTTGGTGAGACTGAGACGGGTGAGATTGTTATTCTTAGATTTTTTCTCTCGCTTTGAGACGCTCCTCCCTGACATTCCCGAATTGGGACAGCCAGGCGTCACAAAACACGCGGCTTACTCGAAATACCAAATTGGCACTGCTCATGCATAGAAGAGCGTCACCACGAGAGTGTAGGTGCCCACTTACATTGGGACGCTGACGGTAAGCGTGGCGGGATGCAGAGACCGAAGATAACGGTTCAAGGGCATCAGCAAGCGGCCCGGAGCATTGGCCGCACGCGACCATAACCTTCAAAATAAACAAGCGCTATCTAAGCGACGGGGGCGAAGCCTTGTCTCAAGCGATGGAAAGAAATGGTTCGGCGGTACTGGCTGACCACGCCATCTTGCTGGCCGGATGCCGAGCAGAACCGATTTCTCATTGGTACGCGATCTATACCAGTTCCAGGCATGAGAAGCGTGTCCATGAACATCTTGGATACCGCCGGGTGGAATGTTTCTTGCCGCTTTACCGCACGGTGCATCGCTGGAAAAACGGGTGCAAAGTGCAAGTCGAGCTTCCCCTGTTTCCCGGCTATCTCTTCGTCAGAATCGGCAAGCGAGAACGGGCGCAAGTCTTGGATGTTCCGGGAGTGATCTCGTTCGTGGGAAACCGAAGCCAGCCAGTACCGCTTTCTGACCTTGAGATTGACACTTTGCGTTCCGGTTTGCACTTACAGAAGTTCGAGCCCTACCGCAAACTGGCAATCGGCCAACGAGTTCGGATCAAGGCGGGATCGCTGACCGGCCTATACGGCGTGCTGGTTCGCAGCGCGAATGGAATGCGGGTTGTGCTTACCGTGGAACTGATCAAGCAAAGTGTGGCCGTGGAATTAGACGCGGCTGACGTGGAGCCTATCGCAAGCTAAGTCTTTTAACCTGCGCATTTCCAAACAGCCTCCGCTCCAAAAATCATGTCTCTACCCAAAGCGCGAAACAAGAATTCGACCGAGGAGCGCATTGTCGAAGCGGCGGTGCAGCTATTCTCGCGACAGGGCTTCAGCGGCAGCAGCACGCACGAAATCGCGCGCCTGGCTGGGGTCAGCGAGGTCACCGTATTCCGCCATTTTCCCCGGAAAAGAGATTTGTTCTGGGAGGCAACTGAGTCGCGTCTGCGCCGGCTCCGCATCAGTAAGGAACTGCGTTGCCGCCTCGAGAGTGATGAAAACCCCCGAACCGCTTTGCCCGGAATCGTTTCCCTGCTGGTTGAGACAGTTCAACATCAGCCCGAGATGGTGCGGCTTCTCTATTTGAGCCTGTTTGAGCTGGAACACGGAGCGGAACGGGTCCTACGAAAGCATCTCGTACCTCTTTTTGAACCGGTTCGCGAATATTTGTCCAGATGTGCGTCCAAGGGGTTAATCCGCGATCTTGAACCCGGGGTTGCGGCTCTGGGGCTGGCAGCTTCGGTCGCTGCCCACCAGGGACTGCAGCAGGTATTGACCAACAAGGGTGCGCCCTACCCCACGACGGACGACGCCATTGCGGTGTACACCGACTTTTGGATGAAAGCACTTGTACCGGACCCGATTTTAGCGACCGCGACGGACGCAGGCTTTTGACTAGATCTGTCGCGAGACGGTCGGAGATGAACCAAGATCCACGCCGGGCGCGCGCTTCTTAGGATTTTATGAACGATCATGACTCCATAACGGTAAGCCAGAACCTGGATCTCCAGAGACTCAGCCTTTCTGAAACCCATCGTGCGATCATCGAGGCCAACGACGATCAAATCTCAATCATGCAGTTCTGGCGCGTGTTGCAGAAGCGGCGTTGGCTGGTTCTGGTCAGCCTCGGCCTGGTTCTGGTGCTGGTGACCGCCGTCTCCTTGCTGCTGCCTAAGCGTTACGACGCGTCTGCTCGCATCCTGCTCGATCTCGAAGGCACGGATGATCTCGGTCTGGAACAAGTGGTCATGCCGATTGGTCTGGATCTCAATACCAAATTAGAGACGCAGATACGCATTGTGCAGAGCGACACGATCGCGAACAGTGTGATGAAGCAACTTGGGCTGCAGCACAACCGGGGCTTCGCAGGTAAGTTTGCCGTGCCATCAAGGCAGGACTTCGATGGCCTCGACCTCGAAACTCATGCCAAGTTGAGTAAGACCTTTCACAAATCCCTGAACGTCCAGCTCATTCCGAAAACACAGATCGTCGAGGTTCACTTCCGCAGCCGGGACCCCCAGCTTGCAGCGCAGGTAGCAAATGCCGTTGCCAATACCTACATCGAGCATAACTTCCAGACAAAATACAAAGCCACCTTGCAGACCTCGGACTGGCTGACGAAACAACTGGACGATCTGAAGAGGCACGCGGAATCGGCGCAGGAAACGCTGACCACTTACCAGAAGAAAACGGGAATCCTGGGCACGGACGAGACTCATAACATCATCCTCGACAAGCTGGAGGAGTTGAACAAGGAACTCTCTGCCGCCGAAGGCGATCGCATCGTGAAAGAAGCCAAATACCGGATCGCGATGACGGAGAACCCGGAGCTCATCGGTAACATCGCCCCGGAAAGTGTTCTCGGAGCGCTGTATAAGGAGCGGGCCGAGATCAGGTCCGAGTACGCGCAGTTGGCTGCCAAATATGGATCTTCGTATCCCCGGGTTGTGCAACTGCAATCGGAGCTGAACGAACTGGATGCGAGCATCAGTCAGGAAGTCACAAAGGTTGGCGAAACCGTGCGCGCCGAATACCAAGCGTCTTTGAAATCCGAGCAGATGCTGCAGGCGACTTTCGACAAACAAAAAGGGGAAGCTTACAAATTAAACGAGGACGCGATTCAGTACGCCATCCTGCGGCGGGACGTTGAATCCAGCCGCGACCTTTACGAGGGTCTGCTGAAAAAGCTCAAAGAGGCAGGCATCCTGGCCGGCCTGAAATCGAGCAATATCAATATCGTGGATCAGGCGAGTGTGCCCGTCGAACCAGTCGAGCCCAATATTCCATTGAACATGGCTTTGGGTTTGATGGCCGGCCTGCTGGGTGGCGTGGCCTTAGCATTCATCGTCGAAAACGTGGACAATTCCATTCGCACTCCGCAGGACATTGAGACCTATTGCTCGCTGCCCTCGCTCGGCGTGATCCCCAGTGTCGTTCTCAACGGCAAGAACGGGCACAAATTACTGGCGAGCGCGAGTCAGAGGCAGCAGTTTATCCTGCCGGTGACCATGCAACAGCGCAATTCAGGCAGCGCCGAGGCTTTCCGGGCGTTGCGCACTTCTCTGCTGCTCTCCTCGCCGGGCGCGCCGCCGCAAGTGATTCTAGTAACCAGCGCCATGATGCAGGAAGGCAAGAGTTTTACGGCGCTCAATCTTGCCGTGGTCCTGGCGCAGACCGGGCAAAAAGTGCTTCTGGTGGATTCCGATATGCGGCGGCCGGCCGTTCACAAGTACTTGGGCCTTGCCATGAATCGGGGCTTGAGCGCGTGCCTGGCTGGCACGGAAACGCCAGATCAGGTCGTGGTTGCCGTGGATGAAATACCGGGCTTGCACGTGATCCCTGCGGGCCACATGCCGCCCTATCCTTCGGAAATGCTGGCGTCTGACGCAATGCCACAGCTTCTACAGCGCTGGCGTGGAGAATATCGCTACATTGTGATTGATACGCCGCCCGTGCTGGCGGTGACCGACGCCGTGGTTTGCGCGAGGGCAGCCGATGTCGTAGTTCTTATCGCCCGCTCCGAGAAAACGGGACGGCAGTCGCTGGTGCGCACCCGCGACATATTGAGGAAAGTCAGAGCAAACATCGCCGGCGTGGTGGTGAACGATCTCTCTTTCAACTCGGTTGAGTATCGACAGTACTACGGGCATTATGGTTCTGAATATTCCTACTACTACCACAACAATTATGGCCACGGCGATGGGAACGCCAACGGACACGGGAACGGGAACGGGCACCACGAGTCTCCCAAAGGATCGGCATAGGACATGAGCATCGCTTTTCGATATCTCACATTCTTAATGATTTTTGCAGCCGCAGTTGTTTCCGCGCAGGAGAGGACTGCTCCAGCCTTGCCGTCCTCCGTAGGCTTCGGGAGCAGTGGCTTCGGCAGTGGCGCTGCGGGCCCCATCGGCGCTGGTGACCTTTTGGAAATGAGCATCTTCGATACTCCGGAGCTCAGCGGAAAACTTCGTGTCAGTAACACCGGAGATATTTCGTTGCCTCTGGTGGGCAGGCTCCGCGTAGCCGGCATGAAGGCGGAAGAAGCACAGAATCTGATCCGCCAGAAATTCATTGATGGCGGCTATCTAAAAGATCCCCAGGTAACAGTCTTCATAGCGGAATATGCCACACAGGGCGTATCGGTAATGGGTGAGGTCAAGACTCCTGGAATCTATCCGGCGTTTGGGTCGCATCATCTGACGGATTACCTTTCGATGGCGCAGGGGCTTTCGCCGATGGCCGGTACGACGATCACCATTACCCATGCAGGCCATCCTGACGAGCCGAGCCGGGTAAAGATGACCGCCGGGGCCGCGCCCAAACCGGAAAATAACCCTGAGATCCTTCCTGGAGACACGATCTTCGTGGAGCGAACCGGAATTGTCTACGTCGTTGGCGATGTCGGCCGCCCGGGAGGATTTCCCATGGATCACGACGAGCAGCTCACCATCTTGCAGGCATTAGCGCTCGCCCAGGGTACGAATCCAACTGCAGCCAAAGGCTCCGCCCGCCTCATTCGCACTACAGCTCAGGGACGCCAGGAAATTCCCGTCAACTTGAAGAAGATGCTTTCCTCCAAGACTACCGATCTAGCCATGCAGGATAACGACATTCTTTTTGTTCCCAGCAGCGCAGCCAAGAACGCTCTCAAGGATGTTGAAAGTGCGTTGCCGACTGCGGCGGCTGCCACGGTCTACCGCCTGCCGTAGCGGCGGTCAAAACTCGGTTTTGCCTGAGCTAGCTGTAACTCTTCCTCCGATTTGAACTTCGTATCGCGTTCTTAAACACAATCAGTTTTCAATTTGATTCAGCCGGAGTAACACGAATCATGTCTGCGAAAGTTGGAGTCATCGGTTGTGGCTATTGGGGAAAAAACCTAGTACGCGTTTTTCACGAACTTGGAGCCCTGTCCGCGGTTTGCGATGTAAATCCCAGCATCCACGAGACGGTTCGTAGGACTTATCCCGGCGTGCGAGTCACCTCCGAGGTTGAAGACATACTCGGTGCGAATCACCTGCAGGCAGTGGTTATAGCTGCTCCAGCCGCCCAGCATTATGTGCTTTCCAAGGCTGCTCTCGAATGCGGCAAGGACGTGTTCGTCGAAAAACCATTGGCGCTGCAGGTTGGCGAAGGGGAGGAACTGGTTCACCTCGCCCGCCGCAACGGGCGCATCCTGATGGTCGGACACATTCTCGAATACCATCCTGCCATTCACGAATTGAAACGGCTGGTGGGTGAGGGGCAACTCGGCAAGTTGCAGTATGTTTATTCCTCTCGTTTGAACATCGGGAAGCTGCGCACGGAGGAAAATATTCTCTGGAGTTTCGCTCCGCACGATATCGCCGTGATTCTGTCGCTGCTGAAAGAATTCCCAACCCACGTGGCCGCACAAGGCGGCTGCTATGTCAATTCGCGGGTTGCTGACACGACTCTTACGACTTGTGAATTCGCCAGTGGGACCATGGCTCACATTTTTGTGAGCTGGCTGCATCCATTCAAGGAACAAAGACTGTGTGTCGTTGGTGATCGCGGCATGGCGGTTTTTGATGACGTTGAAACCGAACGAAAACTGGTGCTCTACCACCACGAAATCGAGTGGCGGGACCGAGTTCCGGTGGCTAAGAAAGATGCAGGCGCAGTCGTGCCTATACTGAAGCAGGAACCGCTCAAGGAGGAGTGTCTGCACTTCCTTGATTGCATTCGTGAGCGCAAGACACCAGTGACGGACGGCGAGAGCGGCTTGCGCGTTTTGCAGGTGCTTGACAGTTGCGAACAGTCCCTCCGGCAAAAAGGTCAGCCAGTGGAAACCAGGCGGAGCGTTCCAGCTTATTATGCCCACCCCAGCGCGGTTGTGGACCAGCCCTGCGAGATCGGCAAGGGCACCAAGATCTGGCATTTTTCGCACATCATGGCAGGCTGCAAGATTGGAGAACGCTGCAACCTCGGACAAAACGTGCTGGTCTCACCTGAGGTCCGTCTGGGCAACAACGTGAAGGTGCAGAATAATGTCTCACTCTACACCGGAGTGGAGTTGGAAGACGATGTTTTCTGTGGTCCTTCCATGGTGTTTACCAATGTCATCAACCCTCGCAGTCATATCGTTCGCAAGAACGAGTACCGCAAAACTATTGTCAAGCGCGGCGCCTCGCTGGGCGCGAACTGCACCATAGTATGTGGCACAACGATCGGCTCGTACGCGTTCATTGCCGCCGGCGCCGTCGTTAGCCGCGATGTCCCTGACTATGCGCTGGTGATGGGTGTTCCCGCGCGCCGGGTCGGATTCGTGTGCTATTGCGGCGTGCGCCTGCCCGAGGGCTCTCATGTTGCGTGCCCAGCCTGCGGCCGGGGATATGCCATCGAAGATGGATGTTGCAAGCCGGAAGAACAAACCGAGGCCGCATGCGCACCTGGAGCTCAACATCGTTCTCTGGCGGCTAGCGCAAGCGCTGACTGAAAACCAATCCAGGAGACGATCGTGGAATTTATTGATCTGAAGAAGCAATACGAATTATCGAAGAGTTCAATCGACAGCCGCATTCAGTCAGTGCTGGCTCACGGCCAATACATCATGGGACCAGAAATCAAGGAACTGGAAACAAAGCTGGCGAAATACACGGGCTCAGAACACGCTATTGCCTGCGCCAGCGGCACGGATGCTCTGCTGATTGCGCTGATGTCCCTGGGTATCGAACCCGGCGACGAAATCATCACCACCCCTTTCAGCTTTATCGCGACGGCTGAAGTGATCTCACTGCTTCGGGCTACCCCGGTCTTCGTAGATATCGATCCCCGCACCTACAATATTGATCCCGCACGCCTGGAGAAGGCGATCCATCCGAATACAAAAGCTATCATCGCAGTCTCACTTTATGGGCAGTGCGCAGATTTTGACGCGATCAACGCAATTGCGGATCGTTATTCCGCTGCCGTTGTTGAGGACGCAGCACAGAGCTTCGGAGCAACCTATAAGGGCCGCCGCTCCTGTAACCTCTCAAGGATCGGCTGCACCAGTTTCTTCCCCTCGAAACCGCTCGGCTGTTACGGAGACGGAGGCGCCTGTTTTACCAACGACGTCGACCTTGCCGCGAAGATGAAACAGATCCGCGTGCATGGGCAGGACCGGCGTTATCACCACCCGCTCATCGGCATCAACGGCCGTATGGATACACTGCAGGCCGCCGTGCTCCTGGCTAAGTTCGAGTCCTTTGTTCATGAGGTCGAAGCGCGGGCAAAAGTGGGAGCACATTATGATCGGCTGCTGGGCGATGCGGTTGTGACACCTCACATTGAACCGCACAATACCTCGGTCTACGCACAGTACACCGTGCAGGTGAATGACCGCGAGACGGTTCAGACCGAACTGAAACAAAAGGGCATTCCCACCGCAGTTCACTACCCTGTGCCTTTGCACTTGCAACCGGCGTTCGCCGGGCTTGGGCATCGCGCAGGAGATTTTCCCGCATCGGAAGCCGCCGCGAGACGCGTGCTCAGCTTGCCCATGCATCCTTACCTCAGCGAGGCCGAACAGAACTTGGTAGCGGATGCAATGCTTGAGGCCACAACGTTGAAGGCTTCAGTGGCTCTGGCCCGCTGAAGACGTAATCGAGCCGAGTCCCGAAGAATCATGCAATCACTTGTGGCAACCGCGACCCTTCCCGCGAAACCGGACGCCTGTCCTGAGTTTCCTGTCACAGATCGAGACACACGCGTTCTTAATGGGCGCTATGAGGCCGAGTTCCATCCGGAACAGTCTCCCCCACACAGGGCCACCCATCATTTTCGCATCGCAATCGTCACTTCGGTCCACCCGGATTTCGACGCGCGGTTGTGGAAGTATGCGCAGCTTCTGCGCCGTCTAGGCCACGTAGTTCACCTGGTTTGCCCCTGGGAGGTAAAAGCAGGAGAGCTGGATGGCGTGGTTCTTCATCCGTTCAAGCGTGTGGTTCACGGCTGGGCGCGGCCATTTCAAATTCCGTGGCGTCTGCGAGGTACGCTGCTCCCGCTTCTGGGCAAAGTTGATGCCGTGCATTTTCATGACATTGACATCTTGCCCTGGATGACGCTGCTGGCGCTCTTCAAACCGGTGATCTATGACGTGCACGAGAACTATCCCGAGGAAATGCTGGTTCGAGAATGGGTTCCGAATCCGCTTCGCCGGTCGTTGGCGTTCTGCGTCCGTTGGCTGCAAGTTTTGTGTGCGGCAGTAATACGCAACGTGGTACTGGTGATAGAAGCTCAGAACGATGACCTATTTGGACCTACGCTTCGCAAGGCCATCGTCGCAAACTACGCCGCAACAGAACTGCTGGAACAGGTCAGGCCAGACTACATGAAGCGTCCGACCGGAATTATTTTCCTCGGCTCGCAATACGAGAACAACGGCAGTAATTTGCTGCTTGAGATTGCGGATCGCCTGAAGCGCCGCCTGCCCGAGGCCAAAGTGTACGCCGTTGACAGATTTTCCACTCCTGCTTACAAGCGTCAATTGATGGCGGAGGTGGCGCGTCGCGACTTGCAGGGCACCTACATATTGCTGCCGAACGTTCCACCGCACGCGATCATGGATTCCCTGAACCGCTGCACCATCGCGGTGGCGCCGAACCTCCGCGTCCCGAAGCAACTGCGGGCTCTGCCCACGAAATTGTTCGAGTACATGGCAGCCGGACTTCCCATTGTCGCCAGTGATCTACCCCAGGCTGTTGCCATCGTTGGCGGCTCGAATGCCGGCTTGCTCGCGCGTCCGGAAGATCCCGACAGCTTTGCCGACGCCATCTGCCGACTGGCAAACGATCGAGCTTATGCACATGAATTGGGCTTGAACGGCCAGCGCGCATTCCGCGAGCGTTATAGCTGGGAGAGCCAGGCTGGCGTAATCCAGAGCTTTTACGAACGAGTGCTCCTCGGGCGTCAAGACCAGGTAGCTGCCGACCAACAGCAGCTCCAATTTCCTACAAGCGGAAACGAGCGTGCGTAAGCTGCTGAATCACGTCCGCAACCTGCTGTTATTCAAGTTGCGCTATCCCTGGGTGGCCCACGGTGAGGATGTTCACGTCCAGTGGTCTGCGAAGTTCTGGTCGCCGCACAGGGCGGTGCGCTTAGGAAACCACGTGGGGATCGGACGCTGGTGCGACATTGCTTGCGATCTGACGATTGGGAATCATGTGCTGATCGCGAGTGCCGCGTCATTCCTATCTCGCGATGCGCATTCCATTTCTATTCCTGGCGAAACGATGTTCGAGGGGCCCCGTGGCGATCGCTATGAAATCATTATTGAAGATGACGTCTGGATCGGCTGGGGGGCCATCATCCTTTCCGGCGTGACCATCGGGCGCGGCGCGATCATCGGGGCCGGCGCCATCGTGACCAAAGACGTCCCCCGCTACAGCATCGTTACACCGCTGCCTTCCCAAGTGGCGAAGCAACGGTTTTCGCCGGAACAGATCAGGTTTCACGAAGCCGAACTGCTGCGCAAAGGCATCATTCAAGATGCCGATGCCCCAACTACCGGCGTGCTTGTCGCTAGGGCTTAAAGACTTCTCACAGATGCTTACAGGAACAGCTAGACAAAAGGTGGGGCGCGTATCGGTCGCCAAAGCGGGCGCCTATGCCGGCGGCACAAATATGGTGCAGGTGGTCTGCGGGTTGATGGCAACGGCGCTGCTCGCCCGGCTCCTGGGACCGGCGCAAAAGGGCATCTATGACGTTTACGTCGCGACCTCCATGTTATTCACGGTTGTGCTCAGCATGGCTCTGAACGCAGGAGTAACCTACGTTGTGGCGTCCCAGCCGGTGAATAGCGCTCGTCTGATGCGAGTCCTCACCTTGATCGCCCTCGCAGAAGGATGTGTGGCATTGGTATCTCTGTACGGGGCGGAACTCATTGGTCTCACCAGGTCCATTATTCCAACCGAACTCGGACGTTGGGGCGTGCCCGCAGTCGCTCTCACGATTCTATTACTTGCTACCTCGGCGTTTTATCGCGCTGTGCTGGTTGGTCACCACGAATTCATTGCGGCCAATTACGGCGATGTGGGAAAGCAGGTGCTTGGCATCTTATTCATCCTGGGAGCGTTCGCGGTGTCCCGTTTCGTTCGCGTCCCCATGGTTTACGCAATGGTCGTCGCTAACATGGCTGCGGTCGGAACTGCGATCGTGACCTATGGAAGCCAGGTGCCGTCTGCAACTCCGAGCACTAACGACATCGGCCTAGGCCGGGCATTTCGGTTTTCTTTGCCATCTTATTTCGCGAGTACTGCCCAATATGTTAACAACCGGATTGATCTTTTCTTTGTGTACCACTATTGGGGAGCCGCGGATGTCGGTCTGTATCAGACCGCAGTGCTGATTGCGCAGGCGATCAATTTGCTACCGGTGGCCATGCAGGGCATCCTGTTCCCTACGATTTCCTCCGCCGCCAATCGTATAGAGATGGTCCGCATGGTGACTCGGGTCCACCGTTTGCTGTTCACCTTTACGGCAGTCGTGGCAGGTAGTCTCGCCGCCGTTGGACCAGTTCTGATTCCACTGGTGTTCGGGAAAAAATTCAGCACTTCTGCCATCAGTTTGGCTATTTTGGCGCCGGGCTGCGCAGTTTTTGCTTCCACAAATATTCTGGCTGCCTATTTTGCAGGGACAGGTCGCCCCCACATAAATCTGGTCAACTCTCTGATGGGCACTGCCGTGACCATCGCCCTTGATCTGATTATTGTTCCTCGGTCGTCATTCTATGGGGCATCAGTCGTCTCGTCATTATCCTGCGCCGTAACTACCCTGGGATCCCTGATCGCGTTTCGCCGCGACACCGGCGCCAGCTTCCGTGAGTTGTTCATCCCCACAGACAGCGACTGGGCCCTGGGCCGCCAATACTGCGGAAAATTGTCCGCGCAGTTTACAGGAGTATCGGCGTGAAGAAATTCGGCGCCTGGTCACTACTTCCCGGGAACGCGCACCCATTACTGCCCAGCAGCGATATACGGTTGCTATTCGCGCACTTCCTGGACTTACCCCTTTACGCATTTGTGGCCTCCATCCCGTTTGAAACCGTGGGATCTTCCGGTCAGGGCGTGGAACCGATGTCGCTCACGATTTCCAGGGTGCTCGGGCTTGTTTGGGCTGCGTCATGCGCGATCAATTCGTACATCCCTCTGCGATACGTGCACCGTACGGTAGCGGCGATGCTGCTTTTTATCGGGATCTTCTCAACCCGCAGCTTGCTTCTGGATCCACAATTATTGCCGGTTGCCGCCAATTCCATGCTCATGCTCGTGCAGATGGTTGGAATGGCGTGGCTGGTTATCAACACCATCAGCAGTCGTCCAAAGATGTACGAGCGGATCGCGTGGACCTTTGCCATCAGTTGCGCCGTGCTCGCTGTGTTGCAGCTTCTGGGACTGACGACCACGGAAATCATGGAGGGTCGAGTCACGGCCCTGGGTGAAGATCCCAATATCATTTGCGGGAAACTATCTGTCGGGGTGGTGTTGATGACGGGGTTAGCCTGGAGCCGCACGCGTTCCAGCCGCGTCCGGATGATGATCGCCGCCGTCGGTTGCCCTCTGATCATAGTGGCGATTTTGCGTACCGGTTCCCGCGGCGGCATGCTCGCGATGGCGGCAGGCTTGGCTGTCCTCATATGGCCTAGCGTTATGGCCGCGGGCGGCGTGTTGCGGGTCATACGGACTCTGACCCTGGCGGCAGCTGCAAGCACTTTAATCTATGCCATCACCACGACATCCGTTCTAACCGACCGGTGGGATCGCACTTTAGACAGCGGTGACATGGCCGAACGTGAATTGCTGTATCCCCAAACCCTGGAAATGGTGGGTACGAAGCCGTTGCTAGGCTGGGGGCCAGTGCAAAACAGCCAGGAACTGGCGGAGCGGATGCACGATAACAGCGCGGCCCGAAGCACGGAGAACACTTTCATGTGGGCGTTTACGAGCGTCGGTTTGCTGGGCAGCTTTCCTCTTCTTTACTTCGTGTATTATGCGGTGCGTTCCGTCTGGCGCGTGCGGCGAACTTCGATGGGTTGGACACCATTCGCGGCTCTGATCACGATCCTGTTGGCAGCCTGTTCCGTGGAATGGCAACACAACAAGGTTTTTTGGCTCATGTTGAGCATGAGCGTGGCCATTGGTGTCACGGCACGACGCAGCGTGACCGCTGTGCGCTTCAGATCTGAATTCAGCACGCTGCCAGGCGAAGGCAGAAACGCGAATCCACTCACTCCACAGCCAAGTGCTTCTGGAATCTGATACTCACTAACTCTGAGTCGCCACGATGTGCAGCGACCACGCAAAACCCGTGCGAGCACTTTATATCTGCTGGTCCTATCCTTCGCAATCCTGCCCTGCAGTAGGCTCGTTCTTTCGGAACCAGGTGGAAGGGTTACGTGATGCGGGTGTGGACGTCACTGTAACCATTCCAATTCCCTACGTCCCCCAAATGCTCAGCGGGTTCGGTACTTTGCGACGGTTCACGGATCCGCCGGCTGCCTACCGTTGGAAGGGCATTTCAGTGTTGCTCCCTAGATACATCCGGATGCCGCACAGTCTTCCACTGAACCTGGTCCCCACGTCAATGAGTTCTGCCATAAGCCTTGCGGTTCGCGAGAAGCCTGACATTGTTCACGGACACTTTGCATATCCTTACGGCGCTGTTGCTACGCAGCTAGCACGGCGCTGGAAGGTACCGGCGGTGGTGACGGTGCATGGGAACGACGGCCACACAACCCCGTATCAGTCGAGACTCAACCTGCGGCGGTTTCGCTATGCAATGACACATGCCGATTCCGTGCTGGCAGTAAGCAATGAATTGGTGCGCATCATTCTCGATCTTACCGGCGCCAAGTCTCTCTTCTGGCCAATCGGAGTTGATAGGGAACGCTTCCGGCCATTTGGAGACAAGCGCGAATTGCGCGCACTCCTGGGGCTGCCAGTTGAGGGGAACGTTGTTTTGTTCGTTGGGGAATTCCTTCGTGCCAAAGGAATCGAAACGCTGGTTCGGGCGGCTCAGCAACTTGCCAAAGACACCTCCGTTGTTCTGGTTGGCGACGGTCCGTGCCGCGAAATCGTAAGACACGCGTCCGGGTGCATCTGGGTGCCACCTGTCTCCAATGACGACATTCCAAAGTATCTGAATGCCGCCGACCTTATGGTGCTTCCGACGCATGCCGAAGGCATGCCAACAGTGCTGGTCGAGGCGGGAGCCACCGGATTGCCGGTCGTCGCTACAGCTGTCTCCAGCATTCCTGACTTGTTAGGGAACGATCGCGGTCTGCTCATCCCCCGCGAGGATCCTGACGCCCTCGTGCACGCAATCCAGCACGCTCTGCAAAATCGTGAGGAGAGCGCGCTGCGTGCGCAACGCTTCCAGCAGTATGTGGCGGAACACTATGACAGCAAGATGAACGCATCCATGCTGGCCGGGTTGTACCGCGAACTTGTCGCGGAGTTCAGGCCGGACGAGGCCCGTTCGCGCCCGCTTGCGCGACCGCCTGAGATAGCGCGCGCAAAATCACTCGATGTTTGAAGCTTTGACGTCCGGCTGACCCATAGTTGTGACCTTCGTGAACAAATCCCGCATTTCTTTCCCTGGATGGACTTCGTGCCATTTCCATATGCTTCGTACTGCTTGGCCATTTGGCCGGCACACGAGGGTTCCCCTCCGCCCTTGGGTTTTTTACCCGGTACGCGGAATTTGGTGTGCGGATCTTCTTTGTAATCAGCGGATTTCTTATCACTCATTTGTTGCTGCAGGAGCACGAAAACACGGGTGCGATTCGTCTGCGGTCCTTCTACGTGCGCCGGGCATATCGAATATTGCCCGCCGCGTACGCATATATGGCAGCAGTCATCGTATTGGTCTCGAGCACGCTCAGTGGCCGGGAAATCGCCGCTGCCGTTTGTTACCTGAGCAATTACATCCACCCAACTTGGGTGCTGGGACACCTTTGGTCGCTTTCGGTGGAAGAGCAGTTTTACCTCCTTTGGCCTTTCGCCATGGCCTTCGCCTTCCGCAAACGGGCCATGATCGCATTGGCTGTAATCTGTGCCTGCCCGTTCATTCGGGTGGCGTTCTATTTCAGCCCGCTCCGCAGCAGCTTTGATACGTATTTCCCGACGGTCGCTGACGCGCTAGCCACCGGGTGCCTGTTGGCAATCTACCGTCCACGGCTGGAACGCTTTGCGTGGCTGTTGCAGTCACGATGGATGCTGACACTGGTTCCGACGACGCTGGCGCTCCACTATTGGAAATTTGTTCACAACAAGTCGTACCAAGTAGCCGGCCTCACGCTCTTGCATTTCAGCATCGCCGTCATGATTGATCACGTAATTCGACGCCCCTATCGCCTGCTCAACAACCGTCCCGTCATTTGGCTCGGTGTTCTGAGCTACAGCTTGTATTTGTGTCAGCAGCCATTTCTAAATCGTAATTCGCAGGCTCTCATTGCCAGCTTTCCACTGAATCTGGTTCTGGCCATCAGCGCGGCGCTTGTCTGCCACTATGCAATTGAGAAACCCTTTTTGGGGTTACGCGTTCACCAGGAAAAAGACCAGCCGGTAGTTTTGAGGTCACGTTTATGTGTGGAATAGCGGGCATCATCAACAAGAACGGCGCACCCGTGGACCGCGGATTGTTAGAGCGGATGACGGAACGCGCTCGTCATCGCGGTCCGGATGGCTCCGGCTACTACTTATCCGCCAACCTGGGATTCGGCCATCGCCGGCTGGCGATCATTGACTTAAGCGAGGGTGGCCGCCAGCCCATGCACTCGAGCGATGGCCGCTCCACGATTACGTTCAATGGCCAGATTTACAACTATCTCGAAATTCGACAAGAGCTGCAAAGGCGCGGCTACCGCTTCATCTCCAGTTCTGACACCGAAGTCATTCTCGCCGCCTATGCGGAGTGGGGTGACGATTGCGTTCGCGAATTTAACGGCATGTGGGCGTTCGCCATTCACGACCGCGAACGTCAGATTGTCTTCTGCTCGCGCGACCGGTTTGGCGTCAAGCCATTTTATTTCGTCGATAACGAGAAACATTTCGGCTTCGCTTCGGAGATCAAGCAGTTGCTGGAATTGATCCCAACACGGCGCGCCAACCGCAAGGCGGTTGCCTCGTTCCTGGCCGACTCCATACTGGATGACTCCGAAGACACATTTTTCGAGGCGGTGCAGAAGCTTCTTCCCGGCCACCAGTTCACCATTGACCTGCGCAGCGGCGTTCTGCAGCAGACTTGCTGGTATAAGCCTCGGGGCACCGACCTGGGTGACGCTTCGCCGGAAGAACTGGAGCGGCAGTTTGCAGAGTTGCTGGAGAGCGCGGTGACATTGCGCTTGCGTTCCGATGTGCCGGTGGGCAGTTGCCTGAGCGGAGGTCTGGACAGTTCCAGCATTGTCTCTATTGCGACCGAGCGGCATCGTCAGCGCACCAGCCGGCCGTTTGCCGGATTGACGGCAATCAGCTGCGATCCGGCAAATGATGAATCCGGCTACGCTCGCACCATGGTGGAACACTGCGGCATGCAGTGGTTGACTTTCACCCCCGCGATGGGAGATTTTTCCGCCACCATGGCAGAGGTGGCCTATTCCCAGGATGAACCGTTCGCTGGACCCTCGCCCTTGATGGCGTATTTTGTCATGCGCATGGCGCGAGAGCGCGGTATTACAGTCCTGCTCGATGGCCAGGGCGCGGATGAGACTTTGCTGGGTTACCCGTACTATTTCGGTTTCTACTTTAACGCTCTGCTGCGCGAGCAAGGTCCGCTCACGGCGCTCGCAGCCCTGCAACGGTCACTTCATAACAATAGCCGCCTTTCCGGACGCAGCGCGTTCAAATACATGTTTTCCGTCGCAATGCCCTGGATACGCCATAGCAAGGCTTGCTGGGACACGGCATTCCTTCGCCGGGCACCTGGCATGCCGGAAACCCTGCGAGAACTGGGCTCGCACTGCGACCTGGCCAGCTTTCAGATCAGTGAGATCATGGTTCGCACTCTTCCAGCTTTGCTGCGCTACGAGGACCGGAACTCGATGGCATTTGGTGTGGAGACGCGGTTGCCTTTCATGGACTTCAGGCTGGTGGAGTTCTGCGTAGGCCTGCCCCTGGAATACAAGATCAAGGACGGATGGTCGAAGTGGATCCTGCGCAAAGCCATGTCTCCTAAGGTGCCCGCCGAGGTGATTTGGCGCAAAGACAAGATCGGGTTTGAAGCGCCGGATTCCATTTGGACTAGTGACCGCCTAAGTGAAGTCCGCCAAACTGTGCTGCGATCGCCGCTGGTGCGCGCCATCAGCAACGAACGCAAGCTGAAACGCTCCTACTCCTCACTCGCTCAGCGCGTGCAATGGCGGCTGTATTCGCTGGCAGTGTGGGCGGAGCAATTTGGAATTCATGCTCAGGACGATCTCGGTTCGGAGATGGAGTGGTCAGGACCGCTCTCGGCGCGGGCAGCGGAGGTTTCCTGAGTCGTGGTTGAGTTGGTGTCGGAGTGTTAATCGCTGCTTCCGATTGCTTATCTACGATCAACCGACCAGACCAGCAGCTGTCATGAGCACAACGCTTCCAGACCACGGGCCCTATTCAAAGCCATGGAACACGGTTGGCACTGTCGAACTTAGCGAAACTCGACAGCTGCGAGCTGTCGTAATCAGCGCAGTCTTCCCGCCGGAATTCACGTTTTCGGCGACGACGAGCCAGGCGGTTGCCGAGGAACTGGTGAGTCGTGGGCATGCAGTTACCGTGCTCGCCCCGTTCCCAAACAAGCCAGCAGGAATACTGTTCCCTGGTTACAGGCGTCGTCCGTACTCGAGACAAAAGATGGCGCAGGGATACACCCTCGTCCACTGCTTTGGGACCTTAGCGCCCAAGTCGCAGATGATACCAAGATTGCTCGAAAACATGTCGTTTGGAATTACAGCGGGAACACGATTGTTGTTTTGCCCGCGTCCGGACGTAGTCTACTCCAATGCCTGGCCGGTTTTCGCGACACTGATGATTCTTGCTGTGGCAAAACTCCGCGGGATTCCAGTCGTGGTGTCGGTCCAGGACCTGTACCCGGAATCGCTCGAATCGCAAGGCCGCACTGGAGGGCGAGGTTTTGTGTTCCGCGCCATCCACGCCATCGACACCTGGATTGCGAACTCAGCGAAGGCCCTGATCGTAATCTCGGAACGATTCCAGGAGAT
The DNA here is from genome assembly GCA_963770485.1 of uncultured Acidobacteriota bacterium. Taxonomy (GTDB): domain Bacteria; phylum Acidobacteriota; class Terriglobia; order Terriglobales; family Acidobacteriaceae; genus CAVVEC01. Next base: position 507,752 of record CAVYPX010000016.1, on the reverse strand, counting down.
CTACCGGAAAACACGGGCTGTTCCAGAAGCAAAGTTGCACGTCGTACCCAACTGGGCAGAGCGTGATGCGCTTCACATCGATCCCGGCGTGGTTCGACAGTTCCGCGAAGCGAAAAGTATTCCCCAGGATGCATTTGTCGCTGTCTACGCGGGCAATGTGGGTCCTGCCTCCGGCGCCGAAGGTTTGGTGGAAACATTTGCAAAATTGAGAGACCTTCGGAACGCCTATCTTCTGATTGCAGGATCGGGCAGCAACCTGGACTCTTGCATGGCCCGTGCCCATGCCCTGGGCCTCGACCGCGTCATCTTTCATTCTCCCTGGAAGCAAGAGGAAACCGAAGCAGTGTTGGGACTGGGCGATGTCGTGCTCTTGCCAACCATCGGAAGACAGTCGCTGGCCTCTGTTCCTTCGAAATTGATCTCGTACCTGCTGGCGGGCCGGCCCGTGCTGGCGATGGTTTTGCCAGAATCAGAAACAGCGCGGGCAATCTCAGCTGCCGACGCCGGGTGGATACTGCCTCCCGAGGAGCCGGAGGCCCTGGCCGCCGCGATCCGCGCGATTGTCGCGCTGCCGAGCGACGAACTGCAACGCCGTGGCGACGCCGGAAAGGCTTTCGCGAGCAACAATTTCTGCCACGAATCAAATCTTCCGAAAGTGATAGACGTACTGGAGTCAGCAGCAAGACCTAACCATTAGAAGAAGTAACTCCTTACTCCGACATATCTGCGGAATCTCGTGGAACACACAACCCAGACGGCGGGGCAACAATATTTCCCCAATATCAGGCAGCAGAAACAACTGGAAACAATGAAGCGAATATTGGATTTGGTGATCACAATTCTCATGTTCATTTTGCTGCTACCGCTGATGCTGCTTTGCGCGATGCTCGTCCGTTTGTCTTCACCGGGGCCCGTGTTCTTCCGGCAGCAACGGCTCGGGCTGAGCGGCCACCCGTTCTCGATAGTAAAGTTCCGGACAATGATGCACAATGCTCCGCCTATGCGCTGCTCAGACGGCTCAGCTTACACAGGTGCTGACGATCCACGCATCACAGGCATCGGGCGGTTCTTGCGGAAGACCAGCCTGGATGAGTTACCACAACTCTGGAATGTCCTGCGCGGCGAGATGAGCATTGTCGGCCCACGACCCGATCAGGTCGATCAACTTCAGTACTACACTGCCGCAGAGAAGGCTAAACTGCGCGTAAAGCCGGGCCTGACGGGACTGGCACAGATTAACGGCCGAAATGGCATTCCATGGCAGGCTCGTAAAGCTCTCGATGTTGACTACGTGAACCGCCAATCTCTAGCGCTGGATGTTTTGATTCTCGTCAAAACAATCCCCTATGTGCTGTTCCGAAGTGGAGTGAGTGCTCAATGAGTACCACTTGCCTCTCAACGCGTGTGCTGCGCGGCCCGGAACATGTGCGCCTCCAAGATCTGGACCGGCTCGTCGAATCCCGCGTACTGGAGTCCGGATACCGGGCGGCAAGGTGGTTCAGCGTCGATCAAATCCGTAATCTGGTTCGAGAACGAAGCGTGGCGGCAATCTGTGGTCGGGACGCTCGCATCTACGCTGTCGAAGAGGACAATACCCTCCTCGGAATGGCTTCATGGGTTCGACTTCCCTGGGACAGCGACCTCTTGCAACTGTCGACGGCTCGGATGGACCTTCTGCCGTGCATAGCGTCAGACGCGGCGAGTATCCAAAAGCACTTGATTACTTCCATTCTTGAAGATTGCTCCGCTTCCGGGATTCAGTATGTCACGACGCGAACTCCAGCCGTGGAGCACCTCAGTGTTCATGCTTTGGAGGCCGCAGGTTTTCAGCTCATCGATGGCATCCAGACCTTCGGTCGCAAGTTGGATGGTCCAGTTCAAGCAGCACAGTCCGGCGTTACCGTCCGGCAATTTCGGCCCGCCGACATGGATGAGGTCTGCCGTATCGCGCGCTCTGCGTATCGGTACGATCGGTTCCACAATGATCCGGCCATCGATAAAGACCGCGCCGACATGCTGCATGAAACGTGGGTGAGGAACTCATGTCTTGGCGAAGCTGCGGACGGCGTCGTGGTAGCGGTCGAATCTGGCCGCGTCGCAGGCTTCGTAACGTGCAAGATTGACCGTTCCGCAGAAAAACACGTCGGCTCAGCGATCGGGACCATCGTGTTGGTTGCGACCGCTTCGGAGTTTCGAGCAAAGGGTATCGGGCGAGCCGCCACGCTTGGAGCGCTCGAGTGGTTTCGGGAACGGGGCGTCAACTTTGTTGAAGTGGGGACACAAATCACGAACATTCCTGCAACTCGACTCTACGAAAACGTCGGCTTCCGGTACTTGGGCGGAACTCTAACTTACAGGAGACTCTTGCCGTGAGTTCATCGCATACGATGTCCGCAACAGCGCCAGCGATTCGCGACTCTTTTCTGCCCTATTGCCTCCCGATGATCGGCGAGGAGGAGATCAACGAGGTCGTGGATAGTTTGCGCTCCGGCTGGGTTACCACCGGCCCCAAGGTGAAGCGTTTCGAAGAAGATATGGCGTCCTATATCGGTGCGCGTCATACGATTGCGGTCAACTCGTGTACGGCAGCTTTGCACATCGCTCTCACGGCGCTCGAAGTCGGTCCTGGCGACGATGTGCTGGTGCCGACACTCACATTCTGTTCGACGGCCAACGTCGTGTTGCATCTCGGAGCGCGCCCGGTGCTTGTTGATGTCGACGAGAACGGACACATCTCCCTCGAATCGGCCGAAGCACACATAACTCCCGCCACCCGCGCAATCATTCCGGTCCACTATGCCGGTGTCGCCTGTGACCTGGAAGCAGTGCACGAGTTTGCGGAGCGTCACGGTATCGAGGTCGTTGAGGACGCTGCCCACGCGATCGGCTGCACTTGGGAGAACCAGAAGATCGGAGCTAGAGGTCGAGCCATTGCATTCAGTTTCTACGCCACGAAGAACATGACTACCGGCGAGGGCGGCCTGATTGCAACAGAGGATTCGAAGTTAGCCGACCACATGAGAGCTCTGTCATTGCATGGAATGAGCCGTGATGCCTGGAAAAGGTACTCGGAGACTGGCTCCTGGTTCTACGAAGTTTTGGACCCGGGATACAAAGACAACATGACAGACATCCAGGCAGCGATTGGCATCCACCAATTGCGCAAGTTGGACGGGTTCATTGCGCGGCGGCAAGAAATCGCAGCCCGATACGACGAAGCATTTTCAGGGCTGAAAACGTTTGATTTGCCGCAACGACTGCCGCAACGGAATCACATTTACCATCTTTATACGATACGGCTCCAGCTGGGCAGACTGAAGATAAACAGGTCCGAGTTTATTGATGAGTTGCGTCGTCTCAAGATCGGCACCAGCGTGCATTTCATCCCGCTGCACCGGCACCCTCTCTTTCAACGGGTGGCGGAGACAGCGCCGGACCGATTTCCTAACGCGGAGACGATCTACCAAGGAGTACTTTCCCTTCCCCTGTATCCGAAGATGTCCGATCAGGACGTAGAGGACACGATCACCGCCGTCCAAACAGTCGTGCGGCAACATCGGGTTCAATCGCGATCTTAAGTTCGAATCAGACACACCGGACTCACATTGATGTTTTGGTGCATCCAGGTTTTCTTGACACCCCACATATCGACCAATTGCGATGCAGCTGACCGGTCATGAAAAACTGCTGCGACATAGCCGAATCCCCCGCATTCAATCAGCTTTTTGAGGTTTGAATCTGGAAAGGAAGTTATGACGAAGTCCAAGGTTCGTGTCGACATTCTGGTGCGTGTTATTGCGGATTTGCTCATTCTGAACACCTCCCTAGTGATAGCCCTCGTGCCCCGGGCGATTTGGAAACATGGAAACCTCACTTCCATGCCTACGTGGGTACTGGCTGCCTGTTTGATGACGGTCATCGGTCCTTTTCTGTTCTACCGCATGGGGTTTTACACCCGGGGCCGCTCCTACGCGAGTCGTTATAAGGTTTTGGTGATCGTTCAGGCGTCGTCCCTCTTGTTCTTGATCGTGGCACTATGCCTGTACTTCATCCGGCTACAACCATCATTTCCCCGTTCGGTGCTGATTTTGGACTGGGCGGTCAGCACAACGCTTCTGCTAGGGGCTCGTCTGTGGGCCCAACTCTGGAAATATGCCCTGGCCGAGGAGAACAAGTGGGCGAATGCATCGAATGGAGTTGCAGGCCGGAACGTGCTGGTGATCGGCGGTGCTGGGTATATTGGCTCTGCTCTGCTGCCTAAATTGCTCGACCACGGCTACCGGGTCCGTCTACTCGACTGTTTCCTATATGGCGAAGAACCGATCAAGCCCTTTATGACACATCCCAACCTTGAGATCCACCGCGGAGACTTCCGCAATATCGACACCGTCGTGGCAGCGATGAAGGGCATGAATTCGGTGGTGCATCTCGGTGGAATTGTTGGCGATCCGGCGTGTGCGCTCGACGAGGAGCTGACCATTCAGACCAATCTGATTGCGACTCGGATGATCGCGCAGGTCGCCAAAGGAAATGGCATTTCGCGGTTTGTGTTTGCCAGCAGCTGTTCTGTGTACGGCGCGAGCGATCTCATCCTGAACGAGAAGTCTGCGCTGAACCCGGTTTCCCTGTACGCGCGAAGCAAGATCGCTTCTGAGCAGGTTCTGCTGCCTTTGCGTGGAAACGGCTTTGAGCCGGTCATTCTGCGCTTCGGCACGATTTATGGTTTGTCCGGCCGCACCCGTTTCGATCTGGTCGTAAATCTGCTCGCCGCTAAGGCGTTGGTTGAAGGGGTGATCACGGTCTTCGGCAAGGACCAATGGCGACCGTTCCTGCACGTGCATGACGCTGCGCGCTCGGTTCTTGCATCACTGGACGCAAGGTCTGCTTCAGTCTCTGCGGTGATCTTCAACGTTGGCTGCGACGAGCAAAACCGGACTTTAGGCCAGATTGGGGAGCTTATCCGCGATATGGTTCCCGGATCGGTGTTGCGCTGCACGGAGGATAACGTTGACCGTCGAAATTACCGGGTCGAATTCCGCCGCATCCGGGAGACCCTGGGATTTGAGCCCGTTTGGAAAATAGAAGCCGGAGTTCGTCAGGTTCTGGACGCGATCGCCAGCGGCAAAGTTACTGACTATCAGGATCCGAAGTATAGCAATGTAAAATTCTTGAGTGCGCCGGATGCCCGGGAGTGCCTGCCTGTGCACGAGGATTGGGTCACGAAGTTCCTGCAATATCCGAACGAGGCGCCCGGCATCGCATAGCGACCGCTGCAGGCGCGGGCGGCCCTTCGACTGCGCTCAGGGCAGGCTGCGCCCGTGCAGAACTATGAGAACTTCACTTAGTACGTCCCGGATTCCTCTGGCTGCGCCTCCATCTCCGTGATCGTGATGGGCGTCAAGTTCCTCTGTCGCAGTTGCTGGTTGAGCTGGGTCAGGCCGGATGTCTTCAGTTCATTCCATTCCATGATCCGTAGCTTCGCTGCCTGGCTCGATTCCTGGTACAAGGCAAGCGCCTGAGAAGGCACCGCCCGATCGCCACTCTCAACCACTCTCAACGCGGAAGCGACTCCTGTGCTCGCTGTTTCCAGCCCCATTGCGCCGCCTGAGCCCCCACTTCCCTTCAGTATTTCCCCGATCCCGGCTTCAACCTGCGCCACGCTTCCTTTCAATTCAGCCACTGGTCCGGTGAGCTTTTGCTCGAGCGCGGACAGTTGCTTCCGCACGGAACTGATCTCAGCCAGCGCCTGCCGGCTGAGAACCGCTTCCGCAAAAATCTGCCAGCCAAGCTGGAACTGCTGTTCCAGTTCCTTGGGGGTTGCCGGCGATCGAGGATCCATGGCAACATTCAGCGGTTGAGTCCAAGTCTTTCCATCCACCGTGAGCCGCACCTGATAGGTCCCTGGCACAGCGCGCGGGCCACGGGGCGCCGAACGCTCATCCTCATCTAGTAAATCCGCCTGCTTCTCGCCCGAACCTGTCCAGGTCAGATCCCACACGAAGCGGTGCATTCCCGGCGTCTTCTCCACTACCTCTGGCTTCGGAAGCCAGCGCTCAGCTACGGGCAGCGGAGGTCCCTTCCGTTCCCTGCTATCCTCGGAGGAAAAACTGCTGACCAAGTTCTGCTTCGCATCGAAAAGTTCGATCTTGACCCGGCTCGCGGTCGTCTTCACATAGTAATCAATGATGGCGCCGTTAGGCGGATTGTCTGCCGTGGGCTCTTCCGGCGGAAGAGGGCTTCCAAGAAACTTGTCGTTGTCCACGCGGAGGGCCGTGGCTGGCCGAAAAAGCCAGGCGCCTGCGGCCTTCATTGCGTCGTCCATCTGCCGCAATGGTGTGATGTCGTCGAGTATCCAGAAAGAACGGCCGAATGTGGCGATCACCAGGTCGTCTCCATGGATGACCATGTCTTGGACCGAGGTCGTGGGAAGGTTCAACTGCAATGACTGCCAGTGGCCGCCGTCGTCGAACGACAGATAGATGCTCCGTTCCGTGCCAGCAAACAGCAATCCCTTTTTGAACGGATCTTCCCGCACCGCCCGCAAAAATGACGGCGCGCTGATCCCGTCAGCGATCAACTGCCAGGTCGCACCGTAATCGCGGGTGCGGTATAGATAGGGTGTTTGATCATCCAGTCGATGGCGATCCACCGCCGCATAGGCTTCTGCGGGATTGAAGTGGGAAGCTTCAATCAGCGAGATTTTGCTCCAGTCTCCCACTCCCTTAGGCGTTACATCCGTCCACTTCTTCCCCCCGTCTCGCGTGAGATGGATTAACCCCGTGTCGCTGCCTGCCCAGATCAGCCTGCCATCCAAGCTGGAGGGCGCGATGGTAAACACCACGCCATAGCCACGCTGCTTTGCATTCTCCACGGTTGGCGGACCCTCCGGTTTCTTGTCACCAACCTTCTGCGTTGCTCCCGTCAGATCAGGGCTGATCGCGTCCCAATGCAAGCCTCCATCGGTCGTTTTCATCACATATTGCGTTCCCAAGTACAGCGTCTTCTTATCGAAAGGCGAGAACAACAGCACCGGCGTCCAGGGATCGCGGTATTTCCGCTCGGCAATTTCGGTGTTCCAGGTTGGAAAAGGCCACGGCGTGATGTCCTGGCTGAGCGAGGTTCGAACATTGAAGCGGACAACTCCGCCATAGGTTTGGCTCACATAGAGGATGTTCGGGTCTTTGGGGTCGGGCGCGACGTATCCGCTCTCGCTGCCAGTGGCTGAGAACCAGTCGCGCGGCGTGATCTGTCCGTGATCGGTGCGGCTTAGAATCGCCATGCCTCCGCTGTCTTGCTGGTTGCCGTACACAACATAAGGAAACTGGTCGTCTGTAATCACGTGGTAAACCTGCGCGGTCGGCTGCTTGTACCAGGAAGTCCAAGTCCGGCCATAATCAACGCTGATCGTAGCTCCCTGATCCGTACCCAAAACCATGCGTGCGGAATCCTTGGGATCCACCCAAATCTGGTGATAATCGTCTCCTCCGGGTGCGCCGCGAACAACCGAAACCGTCTTGCCACCGTCTGCCGAGCGGTAGAGCGCGGTATTCGGAATATAGACAACATCTGGATTCTGCGGATCTATTGTCGGTTGGCTGAAATACCAGGCGCGGCCGGTGAGACGTTTATCCGCGTTTGCCAGCGCCCACGTATTGCCGCCGTCGTCGGAGCGGTACAGTCCTCCGGATGGTTTGGTGTCAATGAGTGCATACACTCGCTGGCCATTTGCAGAAACAGCGACGCCCACGCGTCCCCAATCACCACCCGGCAGTCCATTCCCGGTGAGGCGCGTCCACGACAGACCTGCATCCTGCGAACGGAAGAGACCGCTGCCCGGTCCATCGATCGGCGCGTAAGTACTCCAGGTTGAACGCCGGGTTCGCCACATCGTCGCAAACAAAATATTCGGGCTTGCTGCGGCCATCGCGAGGTCCGCAGCTCCCATCTCCGACCCCTGATCCAAAACCCTGGTCCAGTTGGAACCGCCATCGGTTGATTTGTAAACGCCTCGTTCGTTGTTGGACCCGTAGGCATGCCCAAGAACGGCGACGTACACCACGCTGGCATTCTGCGGGTCCACCACAATGCGGCTAATCTGGCGGGAGTCCCGCAATCCGATGTTCGTCCATGTCTGCCCGCCGTCCGACGATTTATAAGCGCCATCTCCCGATGACAGAGTGGAGCGTATGTCCGACTCCCCGGTGCCTGCATAAATCACTTGCGGGTCGGACGGAGCCACGGCCAGTGCGCCGATGGAAGCCACGCGTTGCTCATCGAAAATCGGCTTCCAAACTACGCCCCCGTCGGTGGTCTGCCAAATCCCGCCATTGACGGCACCGAAGTAAAACGTATTGGGATTGCCCGGCACCCCTGCCACCGCGACCGCGCGGCCCCCGCGGAATGGCCCGATCAACCGCCAGCGGAGGCCGCCGTAGACCTCCAGAGGAACTGACTGCCCACTCGCCGATAGCGCAAGGAACAGGCCAACAACCAAAACGATGAAACGGTGATGAAACCGCATCGCAAAGTTATGCACTTAGGTGGTCCTTATTCTGGGATTGATTTAGTGTATTGGATTCGAGCCCAGCCGGTCACGAATCGGAATCTCTTTCCTGCTGTTACAATTCTGCAAATCTAACGTCTAATGCAGCTATCACCTTGGAAAGGGAACATTCATGCGTCTTTTGACCGTATTCGCTGTGCTTATCCTGTGCGCCGCATCATTCGCTCAAAATGCTCCGGCTGAGTCGCAAAGCTCGATGCCCGCGATCGAGCACTTCAGCCCCGATCAAGCCGACAAGTCTCTCGATCCCTGCTCCGACTTCTTTCAATATGCCTGCAGCAAGTGGATCAAGGCCAATCCCATTCCGCCTGACCAAACCCGCTCGGGGACGTTTGCCAAGTTGTTCATCTGGAACGTCGCTGCGGTACACAACACCCTCGAGGCAGCCGCCAAAGCCTCGAATCGCACACCCATCGAACAGAAGGCCGGTGACTACTACGCCTCCTGCATGGATGAATCCGCCATTAATAAGGACGGCATAGCTCCCCTGCAGCCTGCCCTAGACCGAATCGCCCAGCTCCGGGACAAATCTCAGCTTCCGGAACTTGTCGCCAGCATCCACCAGATCATTCCCCCGGCTGACCTAAATAGGGTTGACGCGGAATACGCGGGTGTTCTTTTCGGGCTCTACGCCTGGCCCGATTTCGACAATGCCCGCATGATGCTGGCCGCTCTCGACCAGGGTGGCATGGGCCTACCAGGGCGCGAGTTCTATCTTAACGACGACGACAAATCCAAGCAGATTCGTGAGGAGTATCTCAAACACATTGCCCGCATGCTCGAACTCAGCGGAGAGCCACAATCCCAGGCCGCCACCGACGCCCAATCGGTGCTCAGCATCGAGACCGGGCTGGCCCATGCCGCGATGGATATCGTCGCCCGCCGCGATCCTAAGAACCAGAACAACAAAATGTCGCTGCAGCAGTTGCAGGCGCTCACCCCCTCATTCGGCTGGAGCCGCTATTTCGGCGCCATGCACGCGCTGGCGTCACCGCAGTATTTGGTGCTCGCACCCGATTTCTTCCGTGGTGTGGAAAAACTGATTTCCTCTGAACCGGTCGATCATTGGCGCGCCTACCTGCGTTTCTCGACCCTGCACTTGATGGCCCCTTACCTGAGCCAGCCTTTCGTTGACCAGGACTTCGACTTCTTCCAGCGCACACTTTTGGGCGCCCCGGAGAACCAACCACGCTGGCGGCGATGCTCGGTATACGCCGACGCAGATATGGGAGAAGCTGTAGGACAAGCGTACGTGGCCAAGTATTTTCCGCCGGAAAACAAAGAACGCATGCTGGAGATGGTGAAGGCCATCGAAGCCGCGCTTAGTGAGGATATTGACGCCGCTTCCTGGATGTCGCCTCAAACCAAGCAACTGGCGCACGTGAAACTCGCCGCGCAAGTGGACAAAATAGGATATCCCGACCACTGGATCGACTACTCCTCTCTTGAGATCAAGCGGGGCGACTTCCTCGGCAACGTGCAACGTTCGGCGCGGTTCGAAATTGAGCACCGCATGGCCAAGTTCGGCAAACCAGCAGATCGGCAACAGTGGGGCATGACCCCGCCGACAGTCAACGCCTATGAAGATCCGCAGACCAACACCATCAACTTCCCTGCCGGCATTCTGCAGCCGCCATTTTTCGACGCGGCACAGATTGACGCGGTGAATTATGGTGGCATCGGGATGGTCATCGGCCACGAGATCACTCACGGCTACGACGATCAGGGCCGCAAATTCGACGCCGTCGGCAACCTGCGCGACTGGTGGACCCCAGCCGATTCCGCGAACTACGATGAGCGGGACAAATGCATTACTGACGAATACACGCAGGAAGTTCCCGAAGCCGGTGTCAAACAGAACGGAAAACTCTCAGCCGGAGAAGATACGGCCGACAATGGCGGCGTCCACTTGGCGCTGGGCGGTCTGCAGAACACACTTAAATCGCGAGGCAAAGACTTGGACACAGTCGCGGATGACGGTCTGACAGAATTGCAGAATTTCTTTTTGTCTTACGCTAACATCTGGTGCGGGGATTGGCGGCCGGAGGCGGCGCGCACCGCGGTCATGACGCAAGGACATTCGCTCAATCGTTACCGCATCAACAACGTCGTCGGCAACATGCCGGAATTTGCCCACGCCTTCGGTTGCCACGCCGGCCAGGCGATGGTCCACGCCAACGCTTGCCGGGTTTGGTAACGCCGCCATGATCACGCAGGGGCGGGTGCCCTCACCCGCCCGGCGGAGTGACAGATCCGCAGCCGGTCTGTAGCGCCGCAAACCGGAGCGGTCGTCTCTTCCGTGCCATCCGCGTGTTCGACACGTCCATCCGCCAGCAGCGTCTCGCCTTCCGCAAGCGTCACGTAGAAAGGGTGGCCGATAAAGGGGAGCGAGAAATCGCTCCCCTTTTTTCAGCTTCCCAACTACCTTAGTACTTGACAGTCTCCTTTTTCTTCGTGATCTTCCATCCGTAGTTGCACGTTGGAGGACCCGAGCTCCACTGCGTTCCTTGCCAATTCGGATTGGTGATCACCTTTCCTTTCTGGTCATACAATTTGACGGCGAACGTTAGCCCCGAATTGTCCGGGAAATCGCTGCACTGTACCACGCCGTAGTCCTCGCTCACCGCACCGAACGCCCAATTCCAAATTTGATTATGGGCGGGGGTTTTGGCCAGCGTCGTCTTCTGTCCCGTGGTCTTGTCTTCACTCACCACGTTCCATGTCGCGCAGTAATTTTTTCCCGGTTTGCAGGTGGGGGTAATTGTGCCAAGGATGGTGTCTCCCACGCTGACATCGAGCGGCGTGCTGTGCCACGTATCTCCATTTACGCAGCAATTCCAGCTCGCGATTAGCCAGTAGGCACCGGCACTTATATAGCAGCCTCCCCCCCATTGCATCACCGGCTGAACGATACTGATGACATCGTTCATGTCCTCAAAGCCGGGGAAGAAGTAGTCACACTGTCCATCGTTGCTCGTCGGTGACGGCGGCACGGGCCAGGTGGCGCTAATCTTGTAGTAGGACTGGCTGGTCGTGGCCGATACGGACTCCAGCCAACCGCTTATTGTGAGTGGATTTATCTCACTCGCTTTCGCATCGGCGGGCACAACTGCTCCGTCATGCGTGTAGTGAGGGTAGTTGCAAACATGAGCTGCTTCTACCGAGCCATCCGCATGTTGGACGCCTCCGTCCGCCAGCAGTGTGTTGCCTTCCGCCAGCAGCAAGACGCAGGACGGGTGGAAGTAGCCGAACGGTGTAATTACGTAGTCCTCCGGGACAACCGCAGGACGGTTCGCGGGCACGATTTCCTGCCCAATCAACGGGGCAGACAACGCCAGAATGACCGCCAGAACCACGAAGCCAGACAGACAGTAACTGGTCGACGGTTTTATAACCTTGGTCATATTTAATCTCCTATCGAGGCCCAGGAAGTTTTCGAGAGAATACGATCGGTGTGGACCTCAGACATTCACCTCATATTAGTCCCGGGGCTTGTTTTGCATAGGAGCCAGATCACAGGGAGACGTGATAACAAGAAAGCTCTGTGGCGTCGCCGCTTCGGCGGCGCCAAAGCCGACCGATTGCCCACCGCTCGTTTTCTGGGCGCTCCTCTCTCGCCGGTTAATGTGCAAATTGTTGCAGCTCCGCAGCCAAAGCGACCGCTTCTCCCGGCAAACTCATCCATCGCCTAACAACTCTCACAACTCCTTGTGCTATATTCAGCGAACGAACGGTTCGTGTTGTGGTCAGAAGACAGCACTCTGCACTCGATATCATGGGTGGACCTTCTGATTTGCGACGCTGCAATTCTCACTCCCAGGGTTGCGAGACCTCTCGTGATACGGTTTTCCATAAGACATAAAGGAGCAAGTGAAATGAAGCCTCGCATGGTGATTTGCATGATCGTTACGCTTGCATTGTCGCTGGGCATAACTGTCTCCCGCTCTTCTGGGCAGGCCGTTCGTGAAACAACGGTCAACGGATTCAAGATCCGTGGATTCAAGATCGATGGATCAAAGATTGTGGTTCCGGAATCCAGCATTCCCCATCCCGGCCGCATACATACCAACTACTTCTTCGTTGTTCCGGACGTGCCGAATCCAGACCAACCTCCTCCTGATGCAGAGACACCGTCGTCACTGGCCTGCGTGTACAAGCTGGTGAAAGGACCCGAGGGTTGTCCGATCGCCACCAGCACGAATGTCCCGACCGGGGGCTGGGGAGCCATCGGCATTGTGGATGCCGGAGATTACCCAACGGCCGCGCATGACCTTCACGTATTCTCCAAACAATTTGGTCTGCCCGACGCCGACTTCCAGAAGGTGTATGCCGACGGCCACAAGCCTCCAGTCTATTCCGGTTGGGACGTTGAAGAATCGCTGGACATCGAGTGGGCCCATGCCATGGCGCCGAAAGCCAAGATTTTCCTGATCGAGTCCAAGCTGTGCATGTCCAAACGGTGCAACACGGATCCCACCTGGCAGGCGGAGCAGGTGGGAGGAAACATAGTGGCGCAGAATGGCGGCGGTGTGGTCAGCAACAGCTGGGGAGACCAAGAGTGGCCGGCTGAGACGAAATATGACAAGTATTTCCTCACTCCCGGAGTGGTCTACTTTGCCGCCAGTGGAGACTCAGGCATCGGAGTCAGTTCGCATCCCGCGGCATCTCCGAACGTAGTCGCGGTCGGCGGCACCTATTTCAATCGAGATTCAAACGGCAAGTTTACCTACGAAACTTACGGCGGAGGCGGTGGCGACGTCAGTCCGTATGAGGCCAGACCAAGCTACCAGAACATCATCGAAAAGATTATCGGGAGCAAGCGGGGATACCCGGATGTCGCATCCGATTTCTGCTACGCGCCAATTTACATTTATGGAGGCTGGACTGAGGTCTGTGGTACGAGCTGGTCGTCCCCCACTTTTGCGGGGATCGTGAATGCTGCCGGCAGCAAAAAGAAATCGACTAAAGACGAACTCACCATGATTTACAAGGAGTACGCCAACAAGCAGGAGTATAAGGCCGATTTCTACGACATCACCACGGGCGACTCGCACTGCGTGGTCGGCTGGAACCTTTGCGCCGGCGTCGGCTCCCCGCGCACCTACAAGGGAAAATGATTTGTAGAGATGCTTGGTTTCTCGGTAGTGGCTCAGTTTGATGGGAAAGCGAGCCAAACGCGCGATTATGGTGTCGCAAAGAACGCGACACATCGCGGCTCGCTCAGATCCCCTTCGACTTCGCTCAGGGCAGGCTCTCGGTGCGCAAAGAACACTTCCTCGGGATGGCAAATCAAACTGAGCCACTGCCGGTTTTCAAGCCCTGTCGTGAGACAGGGATTTTTACGTGATCCTGGTGTTGTGTCCAAAACCCTTGCTACTCGAATACCTCGGCCTGCTGAAAGGGCGTACCTAGCTGGTCCTTGGCAGAAATAATGGGCTCGCCGACAAGTTCCCATCGGATGTTCACATCCGGATCGTTCCACGCCAGTGTGCGCTCGAATTCCGGACGGTAGAAGTCTGTCGCCTTGTATAGGACGTGAGCTTCCGCAAGCACACAGAAACCATGCGCCAGTCCGGGCGGAATCCACAAGATCTTTTTGTTCTCGGCCGACAGAGTGGCCCCCCACCACTTGCCAAAGGCAGGAGAGCTCCGCCGCAAATCCACGGCGACGTCAAAAATCTCACCCGAGGTCACGCGAATCAGCTTGCCCTGGGAATGCCGGACCTGATAGTGCAGCCCGCGCAAGACGTTCTTTGCCGAAAACGAATGATTGTCCTGCACAAACCGCTCCCGGATGCCGAGATCGGCCATCACCCGCTCGTTGTAACTCTCCAGAAAGAATCCTCGGGCGTCGCCAAAGACTTTCGGTTCCAGAATCAGAACGCCGGGCAGTGAAGTTTCGTGGGCCGTCATAACAGAGAACTGTTGAGTGTACAGGAATTCAAGGTGATATACCGCCTATACGCTCTCAGGTAGAAACGAGAATTGAGTTCGAGCGCCATAGCCTGCTTTGGAACAGTTGGCCGGGCAACCGCGCAGATCCATGACTCCAGATCAGGTTGCCTGATTGCCAAGCTTCTGCCTATCAAGTTGTGTGAATAGCCGGTTTTTCAGCCTTGGGATTCGTGGACAGAGATTTCCACAGATATTTAGCCTTGACAGACAGTGTTCCATGGTAGAGAATCCTCCCGCTCTTCCCCTCCTACAGTAGGCCTGCACTTTGGTGTGTTTCGCCCAGTCAGGCTCCACTGTTGGTCTTAGTTTCCCTGCTCACTTGCAAAGACTCACCGGACTGCTTGGCCGCAGCGAATGACAGAGCGGAAAAGCTTCATTCCGTTCCCGATGCTGCTTCGGCCCAGGTGGCCCGTTTGTAGGTTGTGTGCGGCATGTAAATACGCCAGCCTGCTGGCAAGACGGGGAAGTTCACGTGAATGCAGCTACTGCCCGGCCGGGTGTAGTCGTATTAAAGAACGGCCTCAATGTCGTCGCTTTCAATGCCGAAGCGCTCCACATACTGACTTATCCAGACAGTGCCGATGACATTCATGATCTGAATGCCTGGCTGTCAAGCTCCGTAGTTGCCCGTTTGGCGGACCGACGAGCGCCCAACCGACTTAGCATCGTCCCCGAATTCAAGTCGGGTAAGAGGACCTACCTCTGCAATTCTTTTCCGATTAACTTCAGCAGAGGCACCCGCGAAACCAATCATTCGGCATTCGCGCTGTTGTTGGAAAGGAAAGCGAATGGCGGGATATCAATAGCGACGATCTCAGCCCGCTTCTCTCTGACACCGCGTGAGGGGGAAACCGTAAAGCTTCTGCTGCAGGGTCTTACGAGCAAAGAAATCGCAGAGCGGATGGAGATCAGCCCTAATACGGTGAAGGCCTTTCTCCGCCTGGTGATGGTGAAGATGGGCGTCTCCACTCGCTCTGGGATCATCGGGAAACTCTTATGATCGTATTTGTAAATATTGCAGTTGGCAACAACACAAAACAAAGGAGCGGCGTATGACTCATTTTCTTATGGAGCTCTATGGGAACGACGAAGGCCAGGACATCGCCGAATATGCGGTAATGCTGGCTGTCATTCTGGTGATCGTAGTAGGCACGATCCGGTTGATCGGAGGAAACGCGAATACTGTGTTTTCCAGCGTCGCGAGCTCAATCGGTGGTTGATTACGAAGCGATGTGCTGGACCGTGCTCTCGGTTCCGTGAGTCCAGGTGCGTCTGGGCAATTGCGGGACCCACGAAATATGCTGATCGATCGCCAGACGGATCGGTGCTCGCGCTTTCAGTGCGCTTCGCGCCGGCCCGAGCGCCAATGGAGAGTGCACGAGCGGCTACACCAAAGATAGGAAATGCCAGCCAGCAACTCCGCAGCGACACCTCGCCGCGCGGCGTTTCTGACTGGCTGGCCGTTGATCGCGCAGGGTTGCAATCAGGCTCTACCCTTGGCCGGGCTGCCGGGAAGGGCGGCGCTCTCACTACAAAAAGCGCGTGCTTTCGTTCCCTATCTTGGAGGCACCATGGCAACTTGACGGGGTGGTGCCGCCAATTGCTGGTTTATGATTTGGCGCAAAGCGACGTAATCCAGCGCGCCGCTGAAAAAGTGGCCGTTGATGAAAAAGCTTGGGGTGCCGCTCAAACCAAGACGCGTTCCCTCGGCGCGGTCCTGTTGCACCGACGCGGCTTCATCTCCTTCGTCAAGGCACTTGCCAAATTGGGCCCAATCCAGGTGTAAGTTGAGGGCGTGTTCCTTGAGTCGTTCAACGTCCAGCTCTTTGCTGCGGAACAGTTCGTCATGATATTCCCAGAACTTGCCTTGTTTGCCGGCACAACGCGCCGCTTCGGCAGCCTTTTCGGCATGAGCGTGCATTGGTAAAGGAAAGTCTTTATAGGTCACGGCGAGCTTACTTCCAAACTCGCTCTCCAGTCTGGTAATATCTGGCGCCACTTTCTGGCAATAGGGACACTCGTAGTCGGCGAACTCTATTAACATTACCGGCGCGTCTCTTGACCCGAAAGTGTTACCGCTCTCTACACTCACGTTTGCGCTGGGTGGCGCAAGCTCGACAATCACGCTGACTTGCTCACGGATCGCTTTCACATAGGCCGTACGGATCTTGTCCGTCCGCAACTGTCGGATTTTGTCCAGGATCTTTCCCCGCACCACATCGTACGGCTGTTCGGTTTCCAAGCCTTCGTAATAGACCTTCAGTTGATCTTCAGTTGGATCTTTCACCTGCGACTTGATGTCCCGGTCCACAAGCTGGTCGACAGTGAGATTCTCACTCTTTGCTTTCTGCTCCAGTAATTGTTTGCCGATCAGGTCATCGAGCGCTTTACTTTCGACTTGATAATACTGGTAACCCGCTTGCAACAGCTTGGCTGATTCTTCTCGCTCAAGGTCAGCCATGGTCAGCTTCACCCCGCCTACCTGTGCGACTATAGCTGCGTTATTCTGGGCAACAGCACTATCGAGATTGAGCAAGGCCAGGACAATCCCTAATCCCAGCCCTAGTAATTTTTGCGATATCAACATAGCTCCTCCCCCTTTTCCACAAAGTTAGTCGAACGGGAACACGCAGGAAGAATCTCGCCAGACAAAGAGTGGCTCTTATGTCTGGCGAGCCTTCGATACTGGTTAGCTAGCCACCCACGTGGGGCCAGTCAACCATCTCTGTTCAATCGAACTTAGTGTCCGGTGCCGCAGGTGCAGATGCCCTTTCCGCTGCCGTCCAGCACAATCGCGTAGCATTGGGCTTCGAGGGCGTTCAACTCACCTGTGCTTAGCGTCGCCTCGGGCGACCACGACTCGGTTATTGCGAACTTGCTATCTTGGATATGAGTAACCCACGGGCGCACCGTCGCCTTCGGCGAGATCCCCGAAGTCGGAGTTGGGCAGCTTCCGCCAGATGTGGCGGCGGAAACCATCGTGATCGACCCACTGGTGAGAGTGGTACCGGTCAGGGGATTAGAGGTTAAGTCCCCGTTCACGGATAGCTTGCGGAGATCATTGGGCGTGACTGGGCAGCTACAGCACTCTGACATCTCCTCATTAGGGTCAAATACGAAGATGTCCTCACATAGAGTGGCGTAGGTTGTACCCGCGTTGACCAAGCGCACCGTAGCGTCTGGAGCACTTGAGGTATTGGCATTTGAGAAGTAGTCGAGCCTGAGTGTGTCGGCCGGGATGCCCGCGGGGGCGTCGCCTGCCCAAGCGCTCCCAACAAACAGTGCGAGGGTGGCTACGACCGCAAACACGATTAGCATTTTGGGGCGAATCATTCTTTATTCTCCTAAGATGGGATTACGCCGCCTGGCCGGAGGGGGATGGTCGGCTTCTGTGGCGTATCGAGAACTGTATTCTTAATTGAGAGCTTTACAATTCTCCAAATGCACTAGTCGCTGCGACTAGGCCGAGGAACTAACCAATCCGGCTAATCCATTCTTGGATTACGTTTAGGCTCCGCGATTTTCTTGACAATCCCAAGTGGCGGAGGTTCATCTGGCCTGATCAAACTTAGCCGTTCCTGACGTCCATCATTCCCGCGAATCGTGCAACCCAGGGTGATCCGACGAAAAGGCTATCAGGCCGCGCATAGCGCGGAAGGGTCGATGGTCATGAATTGCGCATCAAATTAGGTCGAAATCAGCGACATTGCCAGACGCTAAAAAAGGCCGCGGCAAAACAGGTTTCTTGCTCGAAGAAAACGGCTCTGACTTATGGAACAGATTTTCTCTGGTGTGAAAAACAGTCGTCCACGACGAATTCAACTCTGATTACTGTCGTACCGTTAAAAGTAACGATCGCGGTAACTCACCCGACAGAGATACTCTGGTGTAAGGCCCACACCTGCGACCACACATTCAGGACGTAAGTTCTATCCTTAGTTACACACTTCAATCTGGTTTCCGTCCGGCACGGACCGGCCCCCGATCAAACCGCGCTGCAAAAAATGCGCTGGCATAGCGATTGCACTAAATGCCGCTCGCAGTTCCCCCGCGCGAGCTATGGCAAAGCCTGTCCATACAGTCTTAGTGTGCGCCTTATTGGTGGGGCCTGGCCTTGCCCAAACCCCGACCGTCCGCGTACTGCCTTGGAATGACCACTCGGCAGCTGTTTCGCTCACCTTTGATGACGCGAAGCCAGTGCAGCTAGATGTAGCCGTTCCGGAATTGAATAAGCGCCATTTACACGCAACTTTCTTCGTTATTGTCTCCAAACTTACCCGCCTGGATGACTGGAGGAGAGCGCAAGCGCAAGGTCACGAAATTGGCAGCCATTCCGTGAGCCACGAACACCCGGATGCGCTAACCCGGGAAAATTTGCGATGTTGGGATTCCCGGGTTCCAATTCCCCTTTTACCCCAGGATGCACTTACTTCCCACCGGGCACGTTTTCTATTCGGCACCATCCTCTGCAGCGCTCGACTTCGATCCTACTGCCCAGACCTGGACTCTGGTTGCCTGGACCATTTATCCGGGGCTGAATGATCCAAACGGAGAGCGCACCTACGGAACATCGGTATTGCTCCCGCTCACACCGCAGAACAACTATGGCCCCAAGGTGATGATCATGGGCGGGGACAATCCTGCCACGGATAGCACGGAGCTCATTGACTTAAGTCCAGCGGGAGGGAAAATTTCCACTGCCTGCCCGAACTACGCCCCGTGCTGGGTGCAGGGTCCAAAGATGGCTCAGAGACGGGTCGAGATGGAAGCCACGATCCTGCCGAATGGCAAGGTGCTCGTAGACGGAGGCTCCGGCCATGACGAGGATGCAACCACAGCTAGCCTGAAGGCGGAGATTTACGACCCGGTATCCAACTCGTTCTCCTCAGCGGGCAGCAATGCTTTCCCGAGGCTTTATCACAATACGCAGCTGCTGCTGCCAGACGGGACTGTTCTCCTCGCTGGTGGCAATCCCGCTCAAGGGACCTTTGAGAAGCATATCGAGATTTATCAGCCCTCTTACCTTTTCAATGCCGATGGGAGTCCGGCGACCCGACCCCAGCTTACGGGTAACCCACCGAGTTCGCTCACCTATGGTCAGCCGTTCAATTTATCGACTCCAGATGCATCGACGATCGCCTCGGTGGTTCTCATGAAAGCTGGGTCGGTGACACACTCCTTCGACATGGATCAACGCTACGTCGGTCTGTCGTTCACCATGGGGAAAGCCACGGGGAGCCTCAACGTCACCGGGCCCCCCAACTCGAACGTCGCGCCTCCCGGCTACTACATGCTCTTCCTGGTAAGTAAGGCCGGGACACCTTCACTCGCCGCCTGGGTGCAGGTTTCCGGTTCTGCCGCGGAGGTCGTCAAAGTTGAGATGCATCCCGAGCGAGTGCCCACACCCGCTTACGTATTCCAACGGAAGCACGTGACGGAGTCGCCATTGCCTCTACGCAAGGAGATGCATCTCCATTGATTCAGATTAGGACATCATTGCAAGCCTGCATCTCTTGACAGTCATTTTACATTTCGGTGACAACTCGGGGCGCAACGAATTGTTAAACTACTTCCAGGAGGAAAAGACCTTGGGACTAAAAAACTTGGCGGTAATCACTCTTCTATTTCTCGGCTGCAGCGCTGCTTTCGGGCAGAAACACTCCAGCCTCGGGTTCCTCAGCTATGACAAAACGATTCAGTATTGCGACTACGAAGTGCTCACGGTGAAACCTCCATTCGCCGCAGGCGTTCACAACCTGCAAGGCTGCCCAGGTGGCTCAAGTGGCAATGGCATTATGGTTGGGGTAGCGACAGGGGACCTAACGGCTGCCTCAGGTTCGAAGGTGACTGGGAAGGCCTATGCCTTCGCTGACAACGCGGTCGAGGTCGGATACAACGGCGGCTTTGCCTGCGGCTGTGCGGTCCTTTATATAACTAAATTGAAAGCAGCGACGGCAGCAGAATTGAAAGCCGGAGCTCCCTTTGGCTGGGAACTCTATTACAGCCTCTACCCCGGCGAAGAATTCTTCGGTACCTACGGTTTCTTGACAAAACAGTTGGGTGGCTCGAATCCAAACGAGGCCACTTTCAACGTAGTGCGTTAAGCAGAACGGTAGCGCTTCTTTCTGTCTCAAAAGGCCATGCTGATTTTGGGGCTTGGGCTTTTTCGCAGTGTGGACGAGATCGTCCGCGGTCCGTCTAAACTAATCTTCGCGTGACCGGTCTTCGTCTACGATTCGACCAACCCGAGGCGGGCAATGAAATGGTTCATCGGTTGACAAGAGTGATCCTGTTGTTGGGCTGCCTGGAGGCCTCGACGTTCTCGAAAACGACGCTCGCGCAAGCGCCAAAAGAACAGGATTCGGCCGGACAAACTCCTGCCACCGGGCAGGGGTCGGTGGGCCAGAGCGCAGTTGCGCCGACGGCAACCCCGTATCCGCTCGACTCATTCACGGAGTTTTCCGCCGTCATGGTCGGCAGCAGAGTACAGTCTGGTGAAGGCACCGACGAAGGTCATGTCTACCGTTCCGGCAAGCTGATGAGAATGGAGGACCCCGGCAGACGCGGCTACTTCGTCACAGACCTGACCACCGGTGAAACCTACGGCATGTCAGAAGCAGGCTGCATGCATGACAGTCGCCCCTTTATCCGTACCTTCCCGTTTTCCGCTGCGGCGAAGCCAGGCGCCACGGTGACGCGCGTCGCCGCTGGGAAAGGGACAGTGGAGGGCCACTCCTGCCAGATTGAAAATGTTACCGTCTCGTTGCCGGACTTTGCCAACGCACTGCAGATGAGATTGTGGGAGGCGGAAGATCTGCAAGGTTTTCCGATAAAGATTGAATTCCTGCTTCCCGGCGGCCATGAGGCGATTGTTCATTACAGGAATGTCGTTTTGGGTCCGCAGGACCCCACCCTTTTCATTCATCCGAAATCCTGCGAACAACTCCTCAAGCGAGAGTCGACGCCAAAGGCGTCTCCGGCTCAAAAGTAGCAACTGTTTCGCGGTGCGACGTACTTACAGCCACTCACGATGAAATGAAGAACGACAAGAAGGCGAAAGACCAAGAAAGACTCTTGGTAGCTCCGGGCGATCCTCTCGAAGCTGCCGCCCCTCGACGCCTGTCATAAACGTCAAACAGCCACGTTCCCACTACGCGAAGAAACGATTTCGTTCCGCGGCGAGTTCCACTCTGGTCGCTAAACATCCTTCAGTTGGTTCTCATTCAACCCGAAATAGTGACCCAGTTCATGAATGAGCGTAAGGCGGATTTGTTCACGGACCTCGGTCTCGCTGAAGCAGACCGCTTCAATATTTTTCTGATAAAGAACGATGTGATCAGGCCCCGTCAGCAGGTCAAATATGCTCTTCTTGGTCCTGGGCACGCCATGGAAGAGACCCAGAAGCAGCCGCCTTGGCTGCTCCGACCGCGGTGATGGCTGGTTCGGCGGCGTATCCTCTACCAGAACCGCAACATTACGAATGCGACTGCGAAATTCTCGCGGGAGCGAGTCGAGCGCCTCCTCAACTACCTTGACGAAATGCTCGCGCTTCATCCTTCACCCTCAGACCCACATCTTTGCCGTTTAACGGCCGGGCAGACTTTTCGCGAACTCATTCATTTTGCGGATGTACGACGCGTGGGCGAAACACAACACCTGGCTAGACTCCCACTGCCCTGGCTTTGGCATCGTCTTCCCCGTGTTTCTCAGAGCGCGCGACTTGGCTCTCGATCTCGGACCGGAGCCTCTGAATCCGTCCCGAGTATGCGATTGCGGTCAATAGTGCTCCGGCGGCCGCGCCCAGTAGAAAAACGCCGAGTCCGATCCAAGTGTACACGGGGAGGGACCGTCCAATTTCGATGTTTGAGCTCAGTTGAGCTTAGTTGAAAAGACGGTCGAATCTCAAAGATTTCCTGATTCTGTTCCGAAAAACGAACAGGTCTGCTTCGCGAAGGCAAAGGCTCGTGGTCAGCCGGCTTGTACCCTCATAGGTTGGGTGGCCTCTTTCGCCACAGGTCGGTTCAGGGGGACGTGACTCAGCGTGCGATCCAGTGCGCCTGCCAGAACCACGCGAAACTCCGAAGAGAGCAAATTGATATCGAGCTGTAAACCCTGGTCCGTGTAAGACTGGTAAATCGTCATAGACCCGCGACGATGACGATTCGCGCCTACCAGTTCAAGGTTGAGACTCCAGCCGTTCCCCGGCGCAGCACGATAGTGGCCTTTCGCCCTTTGCCAGCGAAGGCAGGGCCCCCCTTCGCTGCGCGGGATGGCATGCAATCCATCACTCCCACGCACCGCGTCGGGTAAGAAAGGCAGCCGCAACTCGAAAGCATCGAAGTCATTGGCGACAAATGCCTCCACCAGGATGCGGCAACAATCATCGAAATCAGCGGCTCCTTTTAGTTGCTCGATGGCCCGGCGGATGGTGAGATCGTTGATAAAGACCTGACGCTGCTCAAGCGTACGCTGCGCAAACCGGCTCAGTTCACCGAGTTCTACATATCCCAGATGCTGAACACCAATCCACACACCGCTGCCCAGCACGACAAAAGCGATGCCCATCGTGCTGCCGCTCGGCCACAGCAAGAATAAACTGCACAAGGCAAACACGGCGGAAACCGCGTATAGAATGATGACCACCTGCCGCTGAGAAAGACCGAGTTCCATGAGTTTGTGGTGGATGTGCTCGCGGTCCGCGGCGAACAGTGGACGTCCGCTCATCCAGCGCCGCAGCACGGAGAGGACGGTTTCCAGGATGGGCAATCCGAAGGAAACCACGGGAATGGCGACTGCCAGAATCGTAGGCGACTTCTCCGCCCCTTGCAGCGCCAGAGCACTCAACATGAAACCGATGAAGAGGCTCCCGGAATCACCCAGAAAGATGGTGGCAGGGTTGAAATTGTAGCGGAGAAAACCCAGGATCGCGCCCGCCAGGGCCAGAGTCATTAACGAAACTAATGCGTTATGGCACAGCAGCGACACTACCAAAACGACGATTGTCGAAAACAAGGCGGAACCCGCAGCCAGCCCATCCAGACCGTCAATCAGATTAAAAGCATTCGTGATGGCGAGAACCCAGACAATTGTGAAGGGAAGGCCGACAAACCAGGGCAGGTTGTATTTGCCAAATAACAAAGGCAAATCAAGAATTCGAAGCCCTCCCGCGAAAAGAATGCACGCGGCTACCGCTTGAACCGTGAACTTGAAATAGGGGCCGACCGGGCGGGTGTCGTCATAAATACCAAGTAAAAGAATTAGAAATCCTGCCGAAAGAATGGTGAGTGGAGTCTTCAAGGAAAACCCGAAGCTCAACTGCGGATGGACCCATCCCACCAGCAGAGCAAGGAGAGTACTCACGAGGAAGGCAAGAAAAATGGCGACGCCGCCAAGCCGCGGAAGTGCAATGCTGTGCAAATGCCGATCAAGGTGGGGTTCGGCGACCCATCCGCGTGCGTTCGCCAGATTTCGTACGTACCGGGTGAAAACAAACGAACAGACCAATGCTACCGTGAAAATGCCTAAGTACGAGAATGTCACCATCTCCCCCCTCAAGCGAGACAGCGTATTTTCTTCAGATCATCCTTTCCTGCCAAATAGTCTTTGACCTGGACGTGACGATCCTGGAGCCAGTGTGGAACAAGCTCTGCCTGCCACCTCGTAGCCGTGGCTTTTGTCGCCAAGTACCGACGCGAATTGCCAAAGCTGAGATACCCCTTGGGGGAGAAGGGAGACTCGAGACAAACTTACTACTCAGGCTGCGTAAGGTTTGCCGCCCGCGTACAGCAAGTTCTCCATCCAGAAAATATCTGAACGCGCCACTTGCATGCAACAGAATTCTCTTCGCCAGAGAGAAAAACTCCGGCAAATCGGGCGAAATTACACGCCCGCGTCGAAATTTGTGGTTGTCTCCGGTAAAACAGCAGCCTAGAATCTTGGAGGACTATGAAAAACTTTGCAGCTTTTCGTTACGTTTTCGCGGTCGCCACTGCCTGTTGCCTGCTGGCACCAATCCCACTTGCCTATGGACAAACAGGGAATGTGGGCCAGACTGGCAGCGCAACGACGGGACCGTCCAGTACCGCCGATCCGGTTTCAGGGCCAACACAAAACGCTGGTTCCCAGGCTAGCTCTCAAGCTCTTCGCATCGGGCCGGGTGACGAGCTTGAAGTCACGGTCTTCGGAGCTTCGGACCTTTCGCAGCATATCCGGGTGGGTTCGGACGGTAATATTTCCATGCCTCTCCTTGGCTCGATCCATGTTGCCGGTGCGACCAGCGCAGAGGCGGAACGAATGATCGCAGAGCAACTGCAGCAGAAGGGGATCCTTAACCATCCACAGGTTTCCGTGTTTGTAAAGGAATATACCAACGGCGAAATTTCTGTTGTCGGGGAGGTGAACAAGCCGGGGGTTTATTCCAGCCTGGGACCGCATCGTCTATTTGACATCTTGCAAACCGCGGGTGGCCTTACCGAAAAGGCAGCTAACACAGTTACGATTTCTCACCGCGCTACGGGAGACGTCGTGACGGCTGAAGTTTCGCCAAAGGATCCTGCTGCCATGGCGCGCAGCAATGTGGAATTGCTGCCGGGCGATACGGTCATAGTTCCGAAGGCCGGTATTGTGTATGTCCTGGGAGAGGTGAACCGGCCGGGCGGATATATCTCAAATTCCACGGTAGGAGTAACGGTGTTGCAGGTCATGGCGGCGGCAGGCGGACCTACTCAATTGGCAGCGGCTGGCAAAACTAAGATGTTGCGTCGTGGCACTAGCGGTGTACAAGAAATACCGGTACCGCTGCAGAAGCTCATGGAGGGCAAGAAGCCGGATATGGCTGTACAACCGGACGACATACTCTACGTACCCACCAGCCGGATCAAAAGTGTGTTGAGTCTGGGATCGATTATCACTCTGTCGAGTCAAGCGGCTGTTTATCGCATACCTTGATCCGCGTGCGTAACTATTCTCAGAATCTCTCGGCGGATCGCCCATTGCTGCCATACAGGCCGAATCGCTCGTGTTCTCATTGGCGATGATGCAGCCTCAGATCGGTGGGTGCCGGTCTGTGAAATGTTGAATGTCAAGGGTTGCTCCCTTCGACGACGCCCATCATTCTTGGTACCAGCGCCTTCCTGGAGAAACGATCTGCGATGGTGAGAGATTGGGTAGAACCACCATCCGCTTTTGCCGCCAAAATGCTCGCCAACACAGCATCCACGTCGCCGTGCTCAGCGGCATAACCGAGTTGCAGGTTCGGATGCTCTTCCATGATGTCGCGGATATGGCTGTGTTGCGGACCAATATAAAGGAACGGCTTCCCCACCGCCAGGATGTTATAGATCTTGCACGGATGCACGATCCCGACAAATTCGTTCCCCATAACCACAACCTGTAAATCGGCAGCCGATAGAGATGCCGACAGCTTGTCGAGCGGCTGGTAGGGGAGGCATACGACATTGTCCATTGCCTGCGCGCGGGCCCGATCTTTGACCTTTTGAAACTCGCTTCCGCCACCGACAAAGCAAAAAACGATGTCCTCGTGGTCGGCGAGACGCTCTGCTGCATCCATCAGCGTGTCCAGGGGATGGCAAGGACTGTGGTTTCCCGAATACATGACCACAAATTTTGCAGACAAATAATGGCGTGCGCGAAACTCCTGCCGGCCCTGCTCGTCACAAAATACTTGGTCTTCGTGGGACCAAGGAGGAATTACGCTGATCTTCGCTTCATCAATGTTCTTCGCGCGGATTCGCTCCTTCATGAACCGATCCAGGGCGACAACCCGATCCGCGCGCCGCAAGCTGTAAAACAACATGCCGGACAGCAGCCGCGCCAGGCGGGACTTCTCGCGAAGCCACCCGGCGGCAATCGCCTCATCCGGGTTGAGGTCCATGGACCAGAAAACCAGCCGGCGAGCCTTGCGAGGGACCGCCAGAGCTGCAATGAACGAGATCAACGGAGGAGAGGTTAAGGCCACGATCACATCAAAGCGCGTTGAGAACAGGATGCGTGCGCTGCAGGTTATGATGAAGGTTGCGAAATCGACGGCCCGCCGCCACTTGCTGCTTTTGCCCAAGCCCGCAGATCGTACGCGGACGATTTTTATGTTCTTCCAGTTTTCCTGATTAGGAAACACTACCGTGGGGTCGTCGTAGCCACGGCGATTGCAAATCACCGTGACTTCATGACCCGCATCGGCCAAAGCGACTGCCAAATCGGTCGCGTGCTGCGCGGTTGAGACTACGTCCGGATAAAACGCATGGTTCAAAACCAGGATCTTCATCGCGTGGATTGTTCCATCGTACCAAGTCGCTAGTGCTCGACGATGTCCTACCCAGACACAACATGCCCATTCGGGCCCCTGAAAACAACTGATTGCTTCTTGCAGATGAGAGTAACACCAACTGATTGGATGGCTCGCGCTGGCGTGGCTTTCTTTGGCCGGGGGTTTAACCGGTGGGATGTGGCTCAGGGTACGATCCAGCGCGTCCGTCAGAACCAAGCGAAACTCCGAATGCAAAGGGGATGCCATCAACGGGAGACTTCGACCCACTTCGGATGCCAGAGATTTGGTCCACACCCGGCTCAGAGGCGAGTATGATGCCGCCATGGAAGAAGACCTCACCCACGGTGCGCAGCCCGCGCAACACCAACCAAGTGTTAGACTAGTAACCCTAAATTCTGCTGTTAGCGAGGAGGAAAGGTACCATGACGAAGAAGAGGCTGCTGATCGGCGCGATTCTCAGCGCGATATTGTTCTGCAGTGGTCTGGCGCTAGCTCAAGAGCCGGTGCAGAACATTGACAAGAACCTACACCCCAACCTAGCAGAAGCACAACACCTCGTTGCTCAAGCCAACAACTACATCACAACAGCGCAGAAAGACAACAGATACGACATGCACGGACACGCGTCGAAGGCGAGGCAACTCTTGGTCCAAGTCAACGAAGAGTTGAAGCTCGCCGCTGAAGATGCCAACGCCGCCGCGAGTCAAAAAAAGAAGTAGACATAGCCTGCACCGCATTACAGGAGTTCAAGGGATAGAGTAGGTGGACGCTTTTTCTTTGGATGGCTGCAGTAGGCACGGATGGTCTGGAAGTGCCGGCTAATGCTGTGGCCGGAATTTCTGATAGTGAAAGGGACCTGAGTCCGGCGCAGGGCGTCCTCCCAAACCTCCGAGGCAAGCGCACGCCACGACGCTGCGATGCTGCCCTCTTGCCATCGTGACTACGGGGTGACCTTCGCAGCTTTCCGTCGCCGCTGCGGCCACCCACGCGGTGGTACCGTGGGTTGCTTGACTCCAATGCGCATTGGTGGCATAGTTGGGCAACGCTGTATGTTCGCTGGTGGCGTCGGGAGTCCGAGAGATCGGATGATAATTCTTCTTTTCTGATTTTTTCCGGTCCGGACACTGGCAAAAACCGCTCCCAGTTTGGCCCGAGAGAAGCAAAACGGTAACCTTCTAACTCGCGGGCAAGAGCGAAGTTAGCCACTCCTCCTCACTAAATACTCATCGGGGTGTCGAAATGATGAGATCAACGTCGTTACCCCTTTTCATTTCGCTGAGGGCGTGGTTCATGCGGACCCAGACGGTAATCAAGGTTGAGGGCATCAGCGCCACCTCTGCTCCCTACGCGGAGCACGACGTCGATCCGAACAGTGCAATTGGCGCCCTGTAGTACACGAAGTGGGCCAACGTTTCGTAATCAGCGATCGGCAGCCCAGCCCGGCGGATGGTCCGGGTGGACCGTGCAGGATTGAAGCGGTGAAGGACCAAGATCGCAGCGGTGAAGCACGAAGGTCGTTTCTGTTCGACCGGAGTATGTGAGAGGTGGACGATGTCAAAACCCAGGCTAGCAATTTTCGTTTGCACAATGTTCGCGCTATTGGGGGCAGGCACGCTCGCACACGCGCAGCAGGTCAACCCTTACTTCTTCGGCATGACCATGACCGGAGGAGAGGTTGGCGCGGAGCCTTGGCCGGTGGTCAATTTCAGCGGAATTCGTCTGTGGGACAGCGACGTGCCATGGTCGCAGCTCAATCCTGCGCCAGGGGTCTACGACTGGAGACTGTTGAACATCTGGATGAATCATGCCAAGCAGAATGGCCAGGACATCATGTACTGCTTTGGCCGGGTGCCCGCCTGGCTATCGTCCGATCCTACCGACAGGTTTTGTGCCAATGAACCCGGCTCGTGTGATCCACCCAGGGACCTCAATGCCGACGGGACTGGCACGGACCAGGGCTGGAAAGACTTCGTCACCGCCATCGCTACTCACGCTGCTGGGCGCATTCACTACTGGGAGCTGTGGAATGAGTTTCCCAATCCGAAGCGATGGCACTTTCCAAAGGCAACCGTGCAGCAACTGGTTCGCATGGGTACGGACGCTCGCCAGATCATTAAGGAGATCGACCCGACCGCAGTGATAATCAGTCAATCGGGCTCGCTGCGGTTTAACGATGATTGTTCCAGATGGGAACAGTTGCTCCAAGCGGGCGGTGGCAGCTACTCGGACGTCATTGCTTTTCACGGGTACACTCAACCCAACGGGCTCGGTGCTCCAATCCCGGAAACGGAGGTAGGTTTGTTGAATGGGCACACGGGCAAGGGCCAACCCTATCCCTGTCTGGGAACCAAGCCCAAGTACAACGGTTTCTACAACCTTCTCCAAATTAACAACCTGACCCAGCCGGTATGGGATACAGAAGGCAGTTGGGCAGCCACTATTGCCGGTTTGACCGACCCAGATGAGCACGCTGGATTTCTGGTGCGGTTTTATGCCTTGACCGCGTGGTTAAACGTGAGCCGCTTTTACTGGTATGAGTGGGACAACTCGGGTGTCGGGGCCATGTGGCAATGGATCACTCGCTGGGATTTGGCCGTGCCCAACTCCAACGGCAATGTGAGTGTGATGTGGGGCTTTGGAGATGGCAGCTTCCAGGCCCCAGTGAATCACGGAGCTGGCACCACTCCCGATGCGGCCGCAGTGGGAGACTTCAACAACGACCAAGAGCTCGACTTCGTGGTGGCCAACCAAGCCAGCGACAACGTCACGGTGTTCCTGAACAGCGAACAATCCCCTGGTACCTTTGGGGCGGGAATTTCTTCTGCGACGGGCTCAGCCGGGAAAAGTCCGGTCGCGGTGGCTACGGGCTATTTCAACGGACCTAGCAAGAACCTGGACGTAGTTGTGGCTAACTCGACGGCGAACACGATCACCGTAATGTACGGCGACGGGACCGGCCACTTCTCATCGACAGCGTCGCACAACGTAGGTTCTAATCCGTCCTCGGTAGTGGTGGCGGATTTCAATAACGATGGCTACCCGGACATTGCGGTGACTAACGCGGGCGATGGCACGGTGAGCGTATGGTTGAATAATGGCAGCGGCGGCTTCACGGCGGATAAGGGTTCGCCCTACGCCGTCGGTCATGGTCCGTCTTCAGTCGCGGTAGGCGATTTCAATAAGGACAAGTTTCTCGACCTCGCAGTCACCAACGCCAGCGATGGCACGGTGAGCGTGCTGTTAAACAATGGCAGCGGTGGCGGCTTCACGCGGGCGTCTTATTCGCCCTTGACCGTCGGGAACGGTCCCTCCGCGGTCGCGGTGGCAGATTTCAACAAAGACGGCTATCCCGATTTAGCGGTGGCCAACGAGAGCGACGGCACAGTGACTGTTTTATTCAACAATGGCAGTGCCGGCGGCTTCACGGCTGCGCTGGGCTCGCCCTACGCTGTAGGGAAACAACCGGTCTCGATTGTGGCGGAGGATTTTCTCGGCGACGGGTATCACGACATAGCCACCGCCAACAAGGGCGACGGCACCGTGACCACGATCCTGCACTGTCACAAGAAGAGCAGGTGCCTGAACAGCTTCACGTCCGCGATCCCCACCAATGTGGGGAGCAACCCGGTTGCTATGGTGGTCGGAGCCTTCGACGTGGTCGGCAACCACGATCCAGGAACGCTGCTTAAAGCGGGGTTCGCTTACGAGGCCGGGGGCGGAAGCGGAGGGACCGCATACAACTGGTTGAAGGGAAACACACTCACAGGCTGCACCGGGCCGGTTCCGGACATAAAGCAGGCGACCGAAGGGGTTTGGACCTGCGGCATAACCGGATCGAATGATTATCAGGCGGAACTGGTGTGGTACATGGACAACCAATATAAACATGGGTGCAGCAACAATGTATGTAAATACGTGAACTACACTGCCGATCCAAAACAGTACACCCAATACCGGACGGTATATGGTCAGGTGCATCAGGTTCCCCAGAGCGGGAATGTAAATATCGGATATATACCGATTTTGCTGGAGAACCACAACCACAGCGGGTCACGGCAACACAGCACGATCCTGAAACATAAGGTCAGGTCAAGGTAGGAATACCCTGCACTCGTCTCTCAGGAGACCCTGGCAGCTCGAAAGATGGTAAGCCGGTCCCGCATGACCAAGCCACAGCTCGAACAGTTATGGCTTGATCTTGAACACTGTCCCATACCCATACTTACCACCGGCGTAGCCGGTCCCGTGTAGATTTCCTTTCTTGTCAGAGATAAGGGCCGCTTCGGGTTCGATCCCGTCGGTGCCGTTGTTCGTGAAGCTATAGAGCACGGATTCCTTCCAGCTTTTCTTGACGTGGACGAGTTTGAATACAGTTCCACATGGAGATCCAAAGAAGCACCCGGATCCGGTGCCGCCCCCGTAGCTTGTTCCGTAGAACGTGGTTCCTCTTTGCAGCAACCCAGCCTCAGAAACTCCCGCATCCGGAGGGCCCATAAACGTATGGAGCACCCTGAACTTCCAACCGTTGGTCGCCGGTTTAAGCTCAAAGATGGTTCCGTAGTAGTAACTGCCAAAGGTGGAAGCGGTCGCATAAAGATTTCCAGCGGAATCAAGCGTGGGAGTGCTCCAAGGCTGGCCGCCATCAGTGCCGCCTGTAAAGCTGTAGAGTGTATTCAGTGTCCAGCCATTGGAGCTGTTTTGCAGCTGGAAAACGTTCCCGCAGCCATAAGGTTGGCAATTGCCTTGAAGATAACCACCCTGTGTTGTTGTGCCATACAGACTACCTGTGTTGTCAGCCACGATACTGGAATACGGAAAAGCGCCGTCTGCTCCATTCGTGAATCTCCAAAGCACGTTCTCTGTCCAACTTCCATTGCCCGGCACCAACTGGAAGACAACACCGCATCCCGAAGGCGCATTCAAGCAATTGTTCCCTCCGCCGGCGTAAGTTGTGCCGTAGAGATTTCCATTCTTCAGAAGGAGGGGAGCCGCCGACTTTGGGTAGGCGCCATCGCTGCCGCCGGCAAAACTGTACAGGACGCTTTGCGTCCAACCGCCGGAGCCTGGTGTCAACATGAAGACATTCCCAACACCGTAAGTCCCACCAATCGTTGCGGTACCGTAGAGGTTGCCACTAGCGTCGATGGTAAGCGACGATTCAGGAAGACCGCCATCCACACCCCCGGTAAACGTGTAAAGCACACTTTCTTTCCAATGGCCGCCTGAAGCCGGGGTCAGCTCGAAGACGACCCCGCAGGTTTCGCCAAATGGACTGCAGTTTCCATAGCTGCCGCCCGCCCCAGTGGTGCCGTAAAGGTTTCCGGCCCTGTCGGAGACCAGGCCGCCAATGGGGTACTCGCCGTCACCGCTTCCTCCGGCGAAATTGTACAGAATGGTTTCCTTGCTGGCCGCCCAAGCGGCGGTACCGAAGATCAGGAGAACCGCCAGCGCTCTTGCAAGCACGAGCGGTAAGTTGCTTTTATGCATGTAGGATTTCCTCGATCCAATTGTTTTATCTTGCGGAGGAAGATAAGCTCATTAACGATTCCCTCCACGGTACCGGAGTATATGCCTGAACCGGGCGTCAGACAAGGACTCTCACACGTCGGATGGATTTAATTTAGCGGGATAGCCATTGTACCTTTTGGGCAGCGGTGCGACGTAACAAGGAAGCCGGCCGCGCCGGCTGCAACTGTGCCCGCGCGGACCGGCATGCCTCAGCTAAGGGGTGATCTCGTATGCAACACCATAGACGCCATAATCGCCGCCGGCTAAAGTGGTCCCAAACAGGTTACCGTTCTTGTCGAACATGACGGCGTTGTCGGGCAGGGCGCCATTGCTGCCGCTCGGGAAGGGATATACCACCGTTTCCGTCCACTTGCCCTTGCTCAGAGTGAGTTTGAAGACCGTACCGCAGGGCGAGGTGCCGGCAAAGCCACATCCCGTTCCCGTGCCGCCGGCATAGGTTGTGCCGTACAAACTGCTCCCCTTCGGCACGAGAGAAGCTGCGGGAGTCCCTCCGTCGGTGCCACCGGTGAAGGTATAAAGCGTTTTCTCATTCCACCCGGCCTTGGCGTGCTTGAGTTCGAACACGGTGCCGTAATAATAAGCTCCACCTCCGGGGGTCGTCCCATACAGATTGCCTGACGCATCCAACATCAGGGGAGTCGAAGGGCAACAGCCATCGTTGCCTCCGGTGAAGGAATAGAGCGTATCTTGCGTCCACTTCTTGTTCTTCGCCGAATATGTGAGTTTGTAGACACTGCCGTTCCCACTAGCGCCATAGGCATATGTAGAGCCATATACATTTCCGGCTTTGTCGAGAATTACCCCAGCGTAGGGAAAGCCGCCATCTGAACTCCCATTGAAGGTGTATAGCAGGCTCTCTTTCCATCCGTTCTTGGCGTGGCTTAGCTTAAACACAACGCCACACCCATAGCCGCCGAACCCACTGGTATTGCAACCTCCTGCCAGGCCCCCGACATTGGTGGTGCCATAGAGATTACCCTGATTGTCCATTACCAGCCGATCTACGGGATAGGCTCCGTCCGTGCAGCCAGACTGACTACAGAAGCTGTAAAGAACGGTTTCCTTCCAGGCGCCGCTTTTTGTCTTAGGCGGGCTGAGTTGAAACACCGTACCACAAGTGCCACCCGGACAACCTCCGGTCGGAGTACCACCAAGATAGGTAGTACCATAGAGATTGCCATGTCCGTCGATGACAAGGCTGTTATAAACAAAGCCCCCATCGGACCCGCCGGTGAACTTATAGAGGACCGTTTCTTTCCAGCCACCGCCGGACTGGGGCGTCAGTTGGAAAACCACTCCACAAGATTCACCAAAAGGGCTGCAATTGGGATAGCCGCCACCCGTGAGCGTTGTCCCATAGAGATTGCCGGCCTTATCGGTCACCAAGGCCGATTCAGGATAGTAACCGTCGTTGCTGCCGCCTTGAAAGGCATAGATGGCAGTTTCCGTGGTTGCCCATGCTGCGCTCACCAGCGCCAGAGAAATCAGAACCGCCTTCAACCCTCTACTTACAGCAAATCGCAATTCGTTTCTTCGCATATAACATTGCCTCGATTTAGAAATATGACTTAGAAGGAACCGTTCGTTTGCAAGCTCCTCCGCCCGGCGAAGTATATGCCTGAAATGGGCTGCGGGCAAGGACTTTGCGGGCCGAATCCACTAATTATTTCCACCAGGATCGTGGGTGAGAGCACCTGCCCCACTGACCACAAGGCTACTTAGCGCCCTCCGGCCTGATACGGCAAATTTGCTTCTACCTGGCACCCAACCCTCGGGCGCAAGTCTCACCCTTGCGGGAACGGCAAGATCGGTCTCTGTTGGAACCAACAGCAACCCAGTGATGAAGGCATTCACGCTTTTCCCTCTCCCCTCGCGGCCTGACAACTAGGCAGGACGAGAGAAGCAGCGTTCGATCTCGATCTGTTCCGCCAGGGATTCGACGTCTCTCGCTGCAATTCTGCCTGTCAGTTGGGCCAGGCAGTTTGCAGCCCCAGAAGCTGCGGCGAAGCGCAGGGCTTTTTCCCCCGTCAATTCTAGTGCCCAGGCACAAGCGAAGCCCGCCATCGTGGTATCACCGCAGCCAACCGTGGAAACCGCATTCAGACGAGGTGTCCGCGCTGTCCATGCCCGTCCGTCTTTGCTCTCGAGCCAGACAAGCCCCTCAGCGCCGAGGGTGATTGCCACGCTTCGTGCCCCGCGATGGATGATCTCTCGGGCAGCATCGAGGGCGGATTGGGAATCGGCAACGCTCTTTCCCAGCAGCGCTTCTACCTCCGTGCGATTTAGTTTTACAAAGTCCGGCCGCGCCTGGAGACCGGCAGACAATGCGTCGCCGCTGGTGTCCAGCAGCACCTTAGAGCCGGCGCCGTGCGCCGATGCGATGAGGGATGGATAGAAATCCGTTGGCATGCCCGGCGGCAGGCTGCCAGAAATGACTACTACTGCGCCTTTCCAATTTTCCCGAAGAGCGTCGCTGAGCACCCGAAGCATCTCCTCGCGTTCCGCCTTCTCCGGCGCGCGGCCCGGCTCCAGGACCTCAGTAATTCGTCCCGAGTCCTCGATCATTTCCAGATTTACTCGGGTGGCGGCAGCTATTCGCACCGGCACGACGTCAATGTGGAGTTGATGCAGGTCTTCCGCGACCTGAGCACCGGCTGCTCCACCCAGAAACCCGATCCAAATAGTCTTTGCGCCCAGCGCGCGTGCGGCCATGGCCACATGTGCGGCTTTTCCTCCGGCCAAGACCTGAACACTCCGGGCGCGATTGACCTGGCCCAGGGCAACCGAGGGAACTCGAAGGCGCCGGTCGAGCGCCGGATTCGCACTGATGCAGATAATCGCGGGCCTGATCACAAAAGCTTGTTCCATTTCCCCATTTATGGCAAGCTACCACAGCACGACCTGAAGTAATAATAACTAAAGGAAACAAATCGAAACCAGCCAGGTGTGAACGTCCGACATGTTGAGTGAGGAGCGCAGGCGCAAGATTGTCGAGCTTGTGGAGCAAGATGGTCGCGTCCTGGTTACGGACCTCGCCCGGCGTTTTTCTACGTCGCTGATAACCATTCGCAAGGATTTGGAGCATCTGCACCGGGCGGGAAGCATTCAGCGGGCTCACGGAGGAGCCTTGCCGGTCGCAACCGCCGCTTTGCGGGATCCTACGCTTCACGAAAAAGAACGGCTGTACCGCAAGGAGAAGCTTCGGATTGCTGCCGCCGCGGCTAAACTGGTGCAGCCGGGCCAAGCAATCATCCTGGATTCTGGAACGACCACTACGGCAGTGGCCCGCGCCGTCAAGCACATGGCGCGCCTCACCGTCATTACCAACGCCGTCAACATTGCGGCCGAGCTCGCCGGAACCCATGTGGAGGTCGTATTAACTGGCGGCGTGTTGCGCAAGAACTCATTTTCGCTGGTGGGGCCGCTCGCCGAAGAGACACTGCGGCAAGTAACGGCCGATCTGCTTTTCCTGGCCGTGGATGGGTTCGATGTCACGCGCGGCTTGACGACGCCCAACCTGCTGGAAGCCAAAGTGAACCGCGTGATGATGGAGAGTGCGAAAAGGACGGTGGTGGTGTGCGATTCGAGCAAGTTCGGACGACGCAGCCTTGCCCGAATCGCTGGCACGTCAGTGGTGCGTGAAGTGATCACGGATAACAGGATTTCTTCAAGAGACCTGCGCCGCCTGCGTGAGGCCGGCGTCAAGGTAGTAGCGGTTTGATTGGTAAATGCGGAGGTTTCGTTGACTGGCTCGAAGACTCGCTCGAACTCGCAAGCTGGCGTCCACACAATTGCCGAAATTATTTCTCAGGCGGACACCTGGCGACGATGCCTTGCCGTTCTGGACCAGAGCGGAGAATTGGACGCACTCGATGAAATGCTGCCCAGAGAGACCGAGTGGGTTTTCGTCGGATGCGGGTCCAGTTTCTATCTGGCGCAGATCGCGGCGGCGACCTGGTCCAGCCTGACGGGAGAGAATGCGCGAGCGATGCCGGCGTCTGACATTTTGCTTTTCCCCAAACTGCTGCCGCGGGCTTGCCAGCCAGTCCTCATCTCGCGCTCCGGGCAAACTTCAGAAGTGCTGGAAGTTGCTGTCTACTTCGAACGAAGAATTTCTGTCAAAACGCTCGCCATCACGTGCGGAGAAAATACTCCGATAGAAGCAATCTGTAGCCACCTGATCAAGCTCAGGCCGGCGGATGAAGAAAGCACCGTAATGACCCGTTCTTTCACGTCCATGCTGCTGGCATTGCAAGCTTTTGCGGCAGCACGCGGCTGCCGCGCTGACATTCGCGATGCGCTGCGTGCATTGCCGGAACGAGTTGAAAAACGCATGGACGATGTGCACTCGACGATTCGGGCACTGGCGCAATCAAAAGCATTCGCGGATTACGTTTTTCTCGGCCAGGGGCCATTCTTCGGCGTGGCGCAGGAGTCGATGCTCAAGGTAAAGGAAATGTCGTGCTCCTACGCCCAGAGCTTTCACACGCTCGAATTCCGGCACGGGCCGAAGGCGATTGTGAGCCCCGAAACTCTGGTGACGTTCTTTCTGAGCGAGAGCGGTTTCCGCGAAGAAACGGCGGTTCTGGAGGAGATCAAGGAATTGGGCGGGACAACCTTGGCCGTGACCAATAAGGTAAATTCTGCAATCCTCCGGTGCGCCGATGTTCTGGTGGATCTTGGACTCGACCTTCCGGAGGCAGCCTGGCCAGCGGCCGCGGTAATTCCGGGCCAACTGCTGGGATTCTACATGGGCACGAAGAAGGGGTTCGACCCCGACCGGCCACGGCATTTGACTCGTGTCGTGACGCTGGAAGGGGCAGACAATGGAGGCCCGAATCGTGAGCCCTGATGTGTGCGTGATCGGCGAGATCAACCCCGATCTCATTCTTTACGGTCTGCCACAGCCAGTGGAACCGGAGAGGGAAATCCTGGCAGACGGATTTCGTCTGACTTTGGGGAGTTCGTCCGCAATCTTCGCTCACAATCTGTCAGCGCTAAGTACCAAGGTCGGAATGATTTCAAAGGTCGGCACTGATCCTTTAGGCAAATTCTGCCTTGACCGGCTCATCGAGGGCGGCGTTGACGTATCTCGCGTGAAGACGAGCTCCGATACTCCCACGGGAGTGACAGTCATTCTGGCTCAACCAGCCTCCCGATTCATTCTCACGTATCCGGGCACAATGTTTGAATTGAGTTACGAAGACCTTGATTTCGACTACATCTTTTCGGCACGGCACGTCCACCTCTCATCTTTCTTCTTGCATCGTAGGCTGCGTCCACAGATTGCGGAGGTGTTTCGTGCGGCGAAATCGAAGAACCTCACCACTTCGTTGGATACCAATGACGATCCGCAAGATAAGTGGGACGACGATTTGGCCGACGTGGTGCGATTTATCGACATCCTCTTCGTCAACGAACGGGAGGCGAAACAAATCGCCCGGACCGACGATCTGAACTCTGCCCTTGCCAAGCTCTCTCAGATTGCTCGCATGGTGGTTGTCAAGCTCGGTGCGCGCGGCGTCATCGCGCGGGAGGAGTCGACTGAATGGCGCTGCCCTGGTCTTGCGGTGGACGTGATTGATACTGTCGGAGCAGGGGACAGTTTTGATGCTGGGTACATTCATCGTTTTCTTCAAGGTGCAGGTCAGGAAGCATGCCTTAGGTATGCGAATGCGGTCGGGGCTTTTTCGACTACGAAGGAAGGTGGGACGGAGGCTTTCCGGGATCCCGCGAGTGTGGCTCAGTTTTTCCGCGAGCGGCGCGGAGAAAGTCCAGGGGATTAGAGTGAACTACCGTTCTCTGGTCACTTCCAGCAGTAGGTGCTCCGTAAAACTTGCCTTAATCTTGGCGGCGGGCGCACTCACTGTTCCGAGATCCTTGTTGTTCACATAATCCACTACACGGTAGTTCCCCGGCGCAAGTCCGCGCAGTTCAATGTCGCCTGACCACGCCAGCGGATGCGAGTGTGCATGGGATTCGGGTGCAAAGAACGCGTAATACATGACGCTGTCTTTTTCAATGGCATAGCCTTCGGGCACGTCGTATCCATACACATAGAGGTTCTCGAATTTCCCGCGAGAGAGCATTTTGTCGTTGTAAAGCGAAATCCACTTCTTCCAGTGGGCTCCTTTTTGCGGAGTAAGGTAAACATCCTGGAGCTTGGGGCCGTAGTCTGGCCAGGCAAACTTGGTTCCCAGAACTCCGCCTGTTCCTAGCGTGGACGCGAAATCATCGCCGAGATCGCGTTCGTTTTTGTCAGGATTCACGATGCGGGTGAGTTCGACGTGGTCGCCATAGACGGCCGCATGCGGCCCAAGCAGCGCCTTGTACATTTTGATGCGCCGGCGGACCTGCACCGCGCCCACGGGATCGGCAGTAACAGCCTGGTCGATATAGCGGAGCCAAGCCAGGCTCGGAGGCGTTCCGCACGGACAGCTTTGGGTAACGCTCTCCGGCTTCAGCGCACGCGTAGTCTCGAAGATGGTTTTGTAAATCTCACCCACGGCATAAACAGAATCCAACGGTGATTGGTGGTGATGCTTGGGGTTGTAGCAAGCAGGCACGCTGTAGCTGTTGTCGAGTTTGTGCCCGTCGAAATCCCAGTCGTGAATGAATCGCTCGGTTAGCTGTTTATAGTAAGCCCGCACTTCGGGCACAGCGGGGCAGAGCGTAGCCAGGTTCCTGACCATTCGTGCCGGCTTGCCATTCTTGTCGAGCACGAGCCAGTCCGGATGCTGCTTGACGATCTCGGAAATGCCATAGCTGTGCGATTCATAGCGTCCGCCGCCATCTTCTACAGCGAGGGGCAGCCACCACAATTGAACTTTGATGCCTTGCGAATGAAACTGCTGAACCATATCGCGCATGGAATCGCCAGGAAAGGTGTCGCTTCGTGGTTGCCAGTCCCCGTAATTATTGAACCAGCGATTATCCAGCGTGGCCCAGTGAATCCCAAGTTCCTTGAGCTTCGGAATCGTGCCCAGCATCTGTGCCGGGGTGACGTCGGCCAGGTAGCCCCAACCGCACCAAATCACAGCATAATCTTCGTCATTGTTGGCGGGCTTGCCCAGGCCCTCGCGATCGATCGCGTCCGAGTATATTCTCAGCGGCTCGTAAAAATCGCCCGAATAGATTGCGATGAATGTGCGCGGCGTTGAGTAAACCTCGCCTGGTTTTAGCAGTGTGTTCGGAGTCAGATGAATGGACGCCTGGATATGCCCGTCGGGCTGCGTTTCGACGGGAATTGAAAGCACGAGTGGAAGCGTTTCCATATGGCCAATCGCTTCACCCACGGTCCGTGTCCAGAATGCGACGACGGGAATGCCGCCGCCTACCCGGCCAAGATCGCCTTTGACCTCGACCAGCGAACCCATCTGATTCTGTTGCGAGAATTTCCTTGGAATCTCGAAAATGTCGTCTCTACCCCATTGAATGCTTGCTCCGCTGAACGACCACATCTGATAAGGCTTAGCGTCCCCATCGACGAGTGAAGCATTCAACCGGTGCCGGTTGATGTCGAGCACATCAAGCGGGATGTCACGACTGCTGGTATTGCGAACCCGGGAAGAAACCAGTGCCAGTTCCGGGAAGTCGTCATAGACCTCAACTGCGAGAGAGACTTCCAGTCCTGTGCTTTCACTTTTGCCCTCGATCTCGACTCTTTGCCCGCGCGCTCCGAGCTTTCCCTCGGCGTCTGAAATCCGCGCCTGCGCGAGATCGAACACGATGTCTCCTACATGTTGGCCAGAGGCGACGAGATCAATCCCATTTTCTCCGCCCGCATCGTCCAGAAATGGCTTTGGGGTACCCGAAAACAGACTGGCGGCGACGTAGCCTTGTGGATTGACAGCGAATTCGGCGGACCGAGTATCTAGAAGAATCTGATCTGCGCCAGCAGTAACGCGGGTCTGGGTAGCTCGCGGTGATACCTGAGTGAGTTGGGTCGTGTTTTTTCTCGCGTCGCAGGAGAAACACGCAAGCAGAAGCAACCAAAGGCATGGCCGGACGCGGCGGGCTTTGAGTGATTCCCTTGATTCAGTCCACGGATGGCTCATGGTTCTGCCGCACCTGTTGTTGTTGTCGAACAAAGTAGACCTGGCGGCTCGCACAGGAATCAAGGCCTCCTTTCCGCCCCAGTGTCGCAGGTTTTTTCCTTGACAGCAAAAGAAATCGAAAGTAAAAGTAGCAAATCGAAGGTAACAGGATTTTTTCGCGCGGCCGGCTCTGGGTCCGGACAACTTGCGTGGGACTCGGGAGATCCAGAAGGAGCGTTTCGATGGGTCGTCGTTGGCGTCTCTTGCATGCCGCCCTGATGTTTGTAGCATTGCTTTCATTGGTAATCCCGCTGCAGGCGCAGAAGGACACCGGCGGCATTGCCGGTACAGTGCGGGACGCCTCCGGCGCAGTGGTCGTAGGTGCACAAGTCACCGTCACCGACCTTGACCGTGGCAATACCTTCACGACTAAGTCAAATCAGCTCGGCGAATACGTCGCCAGTCCTCTCAAGATCGGCCGATACCAGGTGAGCGCAGAAAAAGCGGGGTTCAAGAAGGCCGTGGCTGGCCCCATTGTCGTGAACGTGGATGAAAAACCGGCCGTGGATATGATGCTCGCAGTAGGCAGCATCCATGAGACCGTGACTGTCGCCACCCAGGCTCCGCTGCTTGAGACCGAGACCTCCGACCTCGGCCAACTGGTGGACAGCCGCCAGGCCGAGACGCTTCCGCTGAACGGCCGGAACTACGCGCAGCTTGCGCTACTCGGCGCGGGCATCGCACCCAGCGAACCCGGGTCACGCGTCGAGACCAGTTACGGCTTCAGCTCAAACGGCGCTCGCTCACTGCAAAACAATTTCCTGCTCGATGGGGTTGACAACAATTCCAATCTGGGCGATGTTCTCACCGGCCAAGCCTACGTCATTCAGCCTTCGGTAGACGCCATCGAAGAATTCAAAGTCCAGACCAACGCATACAGCGCCGAATTTGGCCGCGGCAACGGCGCCATCCTGAACGCGGTCATTAAATCGGGAACAAACCGCTTCCACGGCGATTTATACGAATTCTTCCGCAACGATGTTCTGGATGCGAGGAACGCATTCGATACCTTCGGCCGGCAACCCTATCATCAGAATCAGTTTGGCGCTACACTCGGCGGTCCCATTATTAGAGATCGCACCTTTTTCTTCGTGGACTACGAGGGCTTTCGCGTAGCTCAATCACTGCCACAACTGTCCTCCATCCCGACGCCGGCTGAGATCGGCGGGGATCTCTCTTCTTTTCTCACCACCACTGTGGCACCGCAGGTGGATATCAATGGAAAAGTCCTCTCGGGCACGACGGCGTTGGATTGTAACCACCACCCAACCTATTACGGAGAGATTTTCAATTCGCGTCTCGCTCAAGCGTCCAATTTGAACCCGAGCGGGTACTGCGGAATGCCAATTGGAGTGGACGCGTCGGGAAATCCGACCAACATCTTCTCGACCGGCCTGATCGACTCGTTGGCCGCCCGCATCTCTGCGCTCTTCCCTGCGCCAAATGTGAATATCAACGGGTCCAACTTTCTCTCCGAGCCGAAGAAGACATACAACCGGAATAACGTCGACATTCGCGTCGATCATAAGATTTCCGACAAAGACAGCGTCTTCGGCACGTTCAGCTACGAAGATCAGCCGAGTTTTACACCGTCACCCTTCCAGAACGC
This sequence comes from uncultured Acidobacteriota bacterium, assembly GCA_963770485.1. Taxonomy (GTDB): domain Bacteria; phylum Acidobacteriota; class Terriglobia; order Terriglobales; family Acidobacteriaceae; genus CAVVEC01. The sequence goes on along the minus strand of CAVYPX010000016.1, from coordinate 465,714 downwards.
GCTTGATGGCGGCGCCTTTTCGGACGGATATGAGGACGACTCGTTTCGCAGCGTGGCCTTGAGCGAAACCCATATCTTTTCGCCAAGGCTCATCAACGAATTCCGCTTGGGCTACAACCGCATCAACACCCACCGCTTTCAGTTGAATTACGATACCAACGTCTCGGCACAACTCGGATTTCCCGGGGTGCCGTTTTCGGCAGATCTGGGCGGCTTGCCGCAGATCAGCATCAATGACGGCACAGCAACCCTGGGCAGCGCGAGCTACCTTCCCGCGGTTGAAAAGCAGAACAGCTACATTCTCACCGACAACCTGACGTGGGTCCATGGACGCCATTCCGTGAAGTTCGGTTGGGAAATCCGCCGCGAAGAGTTCACACTGCTGGAGCCAGCGGCGCCACGCGGGACGTTGAGCTTCGGGAGCGATTTTACCGACAATCCCGCTTCGCCCACCACGGGTGGCGAGGCTTACGCCACTTTTCTGTTGGGTGTTCCTGATTCTGGCGAGATCACTAGCGTGCACACGGTTGATTATCACCGTCCGGTCTACGGCTTCTACGCGCAGGACGACATCCGGGCAACGCCACGACTAACGCTGAATCTGGGACTGCGCTACGACTTATTCACCACGGTGAAGGCCAGGAACGGGGAACAGGCGAACTTTGACTTTGCCACTCCTTCCCTTATTGTTCCCGCCGGCCAAACTGCGCAGCTCACGCCGCTCTTAGCAGCCAATATTCCGATTCAAAGAAATGGGTCAAGCGGATTGATTGCCCCGGACTTGACCAATTTCGCTCCCCGCCTCGGCATGGCTTACCAATTCACTCATAAACTGGTGATGCGGGCGGGATATGGGATTTTCTATGGCGGAGATGAAAATGGGCCCTATTCGAATCCCAGCCCTGGATTCAATCCACCGTTCTTTGTAACTCAGTCGTACGCGGTTCCTTGTTTTTTGTCGTCGGCGAATCCGGCTCTGGGCCCAAACGATTGTGCCATCTCCGGACTAAGCGTGCTGTCCCAAGGCTTCCCGGCGAGTGCCCTGAGCGATCCCAACACGCCGCTGCTTTTCGCCGTTCGTCCGGACCTGCGGACGCCATACACACAGCAATGGCATTTCGGGTTTCAGTATCAATTGCCGGCGCAGAGTGTGCTGGAAGCCTCCTATGCCGGGTCGCATGGCGCGGACCTCTACAACTACTACAACGGCAACCAAGCGGTGCCGGATCCTGTGTTTTGCACCACTCCCCCAAACACTCCGGGCAATTGTCCGACCGCTCCACGCCGGCCGGCCAAGGTCTGCGATAACTCCGTGTTTCCGCCGAACTGCAACCCAGTGTTCGACACCGTCATCAACCAGCTACGCTCCGACGGCTACTCGAACTACACTTCGTTACAAGTGCGTTGGGAAAAGACCTTTTCCCACGGCCTGCAGTTTCAAGCCTCCTACACGTACGCGCACGCTCTGGATGACGCTTCGAGCGCGAATGTCGGATCGCTCAATAATGGCGACTTCCGCGACCAGAGATATCCTTACCTCGAATATGGCAATTCCGATTTCGATGTACGGCATCGCTTCGTGCTCAGCTACATTTACCAGCTTCCCTTTGGCAACGGCAAAACCTTCGGCGGAGGTGCGACTGGCTGGCTCAACCAGATCATCGCAAACTGGCAAGTGGCTGGCATTGTCACCGCCCAGACCGGAAACTGGTTCACCATTACCGATACCCTCACCAATGTCTCCACCAGCGACGGCGGAGGGGGCGTGGGAGTTTATCAAGTACGTCCCAATGTGGTTGGGAATCCGAATGGAAAGCCGTGTGTTCCTGGGACGCTGTTTAACACGTGCGCTTTCGTTGACAACACCGTCCCGTTCACCTTCGGAGACGCAGGACGAAACACCGTTAAGGGTCCGGGACTGCAAAATTGGGATTTGTCGATTTTCAAGATGTTCCCGGTTCGTGAGCAGATGCGCTTTGAGTTTCGTGTGGAATTCTTCAATATTTGGAACCATGTGAATCCAGTATTCGAACCGGTAGGCCTGGTCTCAGAAGAACCGCAGCCGGTTGAATTCGGAACTCCACAATTTGGCTTCGCGCAAGGGGCGCGTGATCCTCGCTTCGTGCAATTCGCGCTGAAATTCTACTTTTGAAGCGGGATCGAAACGGCGTCTCTCGGAAAGTCGCCTACCACAGGACAAGCTGGGCTTAAATCATCACACGATAGGAATGGCAAATTCGGGCGGAGCATCAAAAAGCCGATTTTGACTTCGTACCCTCATCAGCCCGCGGTCGTGCGCACGGATTCACGGTACAGATCCAGCATCTGGCCGGCAACGGATCGCCAAGAAAACTCGCGCTGCATCCATTCTCGTCCGCGCAGTCCCATCTCCCGCAACGGCATGCCGCTAATCGTGCGAATTGCATTGGCCAGCGTCTCCGGATCGTTGTTCACCCACAGGCCGCACTGCTGCTGCTCGAGACCGCTCCACGGGGTGCCTTTGCTAGCGATCACTGGGACTCCGTGGGCGAGAGCTTCAGCGACAACAATGCCGAAACTTTCAACGTGCGAGGGAACAAGAGCTAAATCTGAATCTTCAAACAGCTTCTTTTTGGCTTCGCGCAGGACTCCTCCGATCAGGTGCACTCGCTGATCCAAACCGAGAACGGTGATCAGTTTTTTAACTTGAGCAACGTACGCCGGCGCTCCCCACCCTGCGATGATGAGATCCCAGGCAAACGCGGGATCGGCCGAAAGCAGGCTGCAAGCTTGCAATAGAGCCTCAATTCCTTTTATAGGGTCGAGGCGCCCAATGAAGAGCAGACGCAGGTCTTTATTTTGGTCGGTCCGATCGAGATGTTCCGGAGTGTCGACTCCATTGGGAATTACGCGCGTCCGTAACTTGGGAAATCTGGCCAACGTCTCACCCTGCTCGCGTTCGGACGTGACCTGTACCGCCAGGCGAGACAAGTCCAGCCCTTGGTACCACAAGAAATCCCACACCGCCTTCGATCCCCGCCGCGAAGAGCCTCCCCATCGCTGCAGCGCACCAAGTGGTGACCAGACCAGCGGCTTATTCAACCAATGGCAATGCAGGAGAGTTGGAAACGTTGGGAAACTGTAAACGTAGAAGAGGTGTACGACGTCGGCCCAAGACACGTACGGTCGGAGCAAGCGCAGGAGCGTCGGGGAAACAGAGTGCCGTAAACGACGCCGGCAATAGCGGACGCTGAATCCTTCGTCAAATAGCACATCCCTGTCCTTCTCCACTTCCAGAATCTGGCCCAAACCATTCGCATCGGTGGTCAGCACTCGAACTTCACAGCCGAGCGTCGCCAGGTTTCGACACAGCTCGTATGTGGAGCCAATCGGCCCGCCATACACGTAAGCGGGGTGGAACGACGGAACTACATGCAAAACTTTCATGATCAGGGAGTGTTACGATCAAGGCCCCCGCTATCTTACAAAATCTTTCCGTTTGTCGGGAGCGAGGTGATATTAGTATTCAGTGGTTAACGGTGATTGTTTGGGCCCTAGAGTTGCGCTAGTCACGTCTGGGCTGGGGACCGCATACGGAGGCATCGGTGTTGTTGATCAAATGATCGTCTCCGCTCTGGAGAGGGATCATGAACTCCTCCTTTGGGAACATCCTGCCTTCTGGCCCCGTTCGTTGCGTATCTCCACGGTCGCGTGGCGGGCAGGATGGGGCGGGCTGAAGCGGCCTGACTTGGTGATCTATGACCACGTGCATCTTGCCGTTCTGCATAAGCTCATCCCTACGTTACGAGCAAGCCCGTGTGTTGTCTTCTTGCACGGCGTGGAGGTGTGGGAACAACTATCGGGGCGGCGCCGCGACGCGCTTGTCAGAGCCAATCTTCTGCTCACCAATTCAGCGACCACCGAAAGCGAAGCGCGCAGATTTAACCCATGGTTGCCTAGGGTCGAGGTGACATGGCTCGGCGTGCCCGATCAAGCCCAGCCAGTGGATGTGAGCGCGGCGCCTGCAGTCGGACTCATGGTGGGACGTATATTAGAAATAGAACGGTACAAAGGCCACGATGCTGTAATCAGCGCCTGGCCGATTATCCGCGCCGCCGTCCCCGGTGCCGAACTCAAGATTGTCGGCAAGGGAAATGACGCGGAACGCCTACGGCAAAGAGTAAAAGATGAGCGTCTGGAGGGAATCGAGTTCTGCGGCCGGTTGAGTGATGCACAACGCGATCAGATGTATCGCTCCTGCAGGCTGCTTTTTTTCCCGTCTAAAGGTGAGGGATTCGGACTCGCAGGAGTGGAGGCTGCAAGTTTTGGCGTGCCTTTCCTGGGGTTGGCCGGTACTGTGACTGAAGAGCTGTTTCCCAATGGCACCGGAGCGGTGCTCGCAAAGGATATGGATCCTGAGAGTATTGCCAAAGCCGCCATTCCGGTCCTTGCAGATCCTCAGTACGCCGCGAAGTTAGGTCGGGCGGCGCGGGCACGAGTACAAGCAGTTTTCTTGCAAGAACATTTTATGGAACGTTTTCGGCAAGCCCTGTCGCCGCTCACTTCTGTAGCTGATTCACCGCGCAAGGGGTGAGAAGATGGGGTTTGCGGGAAGCCTAGCGGTGCTAGCAGCAGGGCGTTGCGTCTTCGCCGACTCGCGTTGACGGCCAGAGTGCAACGATTACCGCTTGATGCCGATCATCTAACAATGACACAGGTGCCGAACCCGCGTGAGTCAAGAAGGTTGGTCGCTCTTTCAGCATGGGTCTTCCTTTTGTTCGCAATTTGCTTTGGTCTTGGATATCCCACCCTGGGTCGTTACGACCCCAGGCTGGTCCCAGGTTTGTCGGATAGTGTGCAGTATTACGAACTTGCAGAGCAGGGACCAGATGCGGCCATTGGCCACTTCAAGTACAGGATCCTGGTGCCCTACCTCGCGAAGCCCATTTATCGGGTCGCGCGTGGACGGCTCGGTAGCTGGAACCCCATTTCATTTGCGTTACTAATTGTTAATTCGATGTTCTGCACGGCCGCCGCTCTCTTTGTAAGTGTGCTCGCGTATATGCTTTCGAACAGTTGGCCCGTCAGTGTGATTGCCGCGTTTGCATATTTGTTGAATTTCTCAGTAGCAAACTACCAGTTGAGTGGCCTGGTCGATTCGGCGGATGCGTTCTTGTTTGTGCTGCTAACATGGGCACTCCTGTCTCGCAAATGGATACTTTTACCGGCCATCGGATTCGTTGCTGGGCTCACTAAGGAAACATTCATACCCATGGGGTTCGTATTTGCAGGAACCTGGGTTCTGTCGGAATCGTCTGCGGAGCGGGTTAAGAAAGTGCTGGCAGTGGTGGCTATGGCGGTTGTAGGTCTGATCACAGTATTGGTTGTTCGCTCAAGTATTGACCACGTCATGGTCTTACCTTGGGATATAGTGGCGCTGGAGCGCAGCGCTGAGGGGGGCTTCATTCATAACCTGCTGCGCGCGGGAACTGAGTGGAATTTGTGGTTGACGATCATCTGGATACCTTTCGTGTTCTTCGCCGCAAAGTACATCCCAAAAGAGTGGTATCGTGGCGCCCTGGCAGCCGCCGTTGTGACCATCGCACTCTCAGCCTGGAATGACGCAGGTCCTGCTGCGGGCCGGTCCGTCGTTTCGGCCGGCAATGTTGCCCGACCCCTTTTTGATGTCGTCGGTCCCCTTTTCGCGATTGCATTTGCATTGACAACTGAGCTTGTACCGCAGAACTCAGGCCCAGCTCGGAAATAGCTGCGGTATTGAGCGAGGTCCATTTTTCAGTGACCGCGAAAGAGGTCAGAGAATTATTCTAGGTCGGTTGCCGTCAACGGGGCGATCCAATGCCTCGCGGCAATGCTGGACCCACCCGTGCTTTATGCAAATGCGCCGCAGCTCTAGCTCAAAGCCAAGATGGCCGCTGTTCTTCTATGCAGGCGTTCCCGCATTGATCACGGGGGCTTTATGGGCCACCAGTGCATACCAGCCATTCCTGCCACAACTAATTGCTGCCTTCGTCTTGTGTTGGATCCCTTGGGCTGCTTACCAGCAATGGTATCGAGGAAGCAGGCAAGAACTTCCCTTGTTCGCAATGATTGCCGCAATGCATTGGTTAGGCTATGCGGTGCCCCTTTTTTGGGGCGGCCACGGTATCGGCCTTGTGACCGGATTCCACCCCTTATCGGAGGCCGCACTGACGAAATCACTGTACTTGGTGATCACCGGCATGGTGACGTTGTGGGCTGGCATGAAACTGGCCACAAACTGGCATTGGACGCCGACCATCCCTCTGAATGTTCCTCAGAGTCCTGGGCGTTGGCATTATCTCCGAATCCTTTTGGTGGCGAGCACCCTAATGAAGGTCCTCGTTGGGGTTCCGGATCTAACAGATGCAGTCCGCCAGATTCTAATCATCATTGAGAACATCGTTCCCTCAGTCACGTTCACCATTCTGTTGCGCTCCTATTTGCGAGGAAGGGCCGGAGACCTCGACAAGGTCTTGTTGATAGGGTATGTTCTCGTGGCGCTGACGCTCGGTCTATCCTCTGGGTGGATGGGAACCATTGTTGGATTTGGGGTTATTTGTATCGCGACGTATGTACTGGAAAGGCGCAGATTTCCGGTGGTGGCAATCGCGCTGATTCTTCCCCTTGTACTGTTTCTGCAGCCTGGAAAGGAAAAATTCCGGCTGCGGTACTGGGAACGTGGTCCTGCCTCCACTTATAGCGACTATGGGGAGCGTATCGGGTACTGGCTCAACGCTTCGGCGCAGCAATGGGCAAACGCGATCACTGACCCGAGCGGGAACGGCGTCCGAGAGCTGGCCAGTTCCACCTTGTATCGGGTCTCTTTGTTAGAGCAGACGGGCAATGTAGTTGAGATGACACCACAGCAGGTTCCGTATCAATATGGCCGTTTGTACTCGTACTTGCTCATCACTTGGATTCCGCGCGTGCTTTGGCCGGAGAAACACGGCTTTAACGATGCCAACCAGTGGTACCAGGTGGCTTATCACCTGAATTCACCTGCGCAGCTTCAGACCGTGTCAATGGCGGTTGGCGCACTGACTGAGAGTTACATCAGCTTCGGCTGGGTCGGCCCGGTTTTTGTGATGTTTTGCTTGGGCTTTTTCTTGGGGGTTCTCCAGAAGATGTTCTTCCGACCAGGATCTGGCCTGCTGCTGAATAGCATTGGAATAGCGCTGTTGCCGGGTTTGCTGGTGTTGGAATCACAAATGGCAGAGTACGTTTCAGGGCTAGCCCAACAAGTTCTCACCGCTATCGTCTTTCTAGCGCCCGTCTTGCGCTTGACTGCGACCGGAGAACGCGCGCAGCGAGTTTCGCCGCCAGCGGTGGCTACGGAGAGGTAACGTCTGATCTTCGGATGTGTTCGTGCGAGGTTCGAGCCGCAGCGCCGATGCCAATGTTGCGGTCTGCGAGCGTCGGTTCCGACAGAGAGGCTGCGCAAGGCTCATGAAAACTAAGAGTCCCCTTTACGATTCTGGAACTGAGCTTGGTGGAATGTGGCCATGCTGGATGGCGATCCTGGTACTCGTGTTGGTTACTTTCTATCACTCGTTCGGGCTCTATCGCTTTTTTGATGACTGGTGGTTTGTGTACAAGGCACACGAGACCCTGGCGGCAGGATGGCCATTCGGATTACTGTTTCATCCTCTCTTCCAGCACTGGTCGCCGCTTTGGAACCTTACGGAAATGGTCAACTATGCCCTGGTGGGATGGGAAAGTGACACGTTTATGCGTACCCTGATCATCCTGACCTACATCGCTTCTCTGATCATTTTTCTCTTGCTGGCGCGCTGCCTGCAGATCAGGCGCGTAGGGGCATTGGTTGGTCTCCTTGTGTTTGGCCTCCACCCAGTGTTGGCAGTGTCTTTGTACTCGAACTGTTGCGAAGCGCAACGCGTGGCCGACCTGCTGGTTTGGGTGGTGGCTTTACTCGCGCTGCGGCGCTTGCCGCTGCTGACAAACATGCAGCCTGTCCGCGGCAAGGAAATCGCGTGTTGGCTAGGCCTGTTGCTCACTGCATTGCTCTTCAACGAGCGGGCTTTGTCTGGCCTTGCCATTCTCGGGTGGCTGGTGATGGTGGCGCTCGCCAGGGACCGTTCGCGCGGGTTCCGGCAGACTGGTCTCATGATCCTCGCCGCCATATTCCTGCTTGGACTTGCTTTTAGCACTGCCCGGGCCCTGGCCGGCACTCCTCGGCAATTTGGGGGCGCATTTCAGATCTCGCCCGTGCATTTTCCGGCGAGCGCCGCGGTACTTACCGGGAGCTTACTGAGTCCTGTCCCACTGCTTTTCTGGCTCGACGTGCTACGCACGGCGCCGGTGCAGCACCTGGTAGGGTTGGGGGCATACGGCCTGCTGGCGCTTGCCGTACTCATCTTTCTTGCTTGTGGACTCACTTGGCACTGGCGTAGGGGAGGTCGGAACCGCTTGCAGCTTGTGGTGGTTTCGGGAGCGCTCGTCCTGTCATGGTTCCCAACAGCGCTGCTCGCACACGTCGGTGAGGCGTACTCCAACGCGGGCCTCATATGGTTCGCCATACTCGTGGCCCTTGCCTCAGATGCATGGTTCGATCGCGCGCGTGACGTGCCGTGGCGAAGGTTTGTGATTACAACCTTCTTGGTGATCTGGATATCGACTCTCGGGGTTGGCTTGCGAAGTATGCTGCGGGAGATGCGGGCAACTGGCGAGAGGGCTCGGGTTTGGCTCGTACTCATCCGCGACGCTCTTTCGCCGGCGCCGGACGGGAGCTTCGTCATTATCCACGATGGGGGCCCTACGAAGCCTGCTGGTGACTACGGGCGGTATCGTCTCTCCCGCCCGAGACAACTCGTCTTGACCGGACTGCGGCCCTGGGCCGTTCGCTGGGCGGTGAGCGATCGCTTGACCGCGATTCTCGACGAGGCACTGGACCACTCCGACCCAGATGAACCGTCTTACTTATTTTGGCGGGGACAATTGTCGCAGCACTGCGCTGCTGGCACAGCGTACAGACTATCGCTTACCGATGAGCACGCCACTTTAACGCGTTGGAATGCGGACTGCCACCCTTGACTGTCCTACGCCCCGGATCGAGTTCTTCTTCTGTCCGGACCGCTTTGCGTCGAAAGGGCCAAAAGCATTTTATGTTGAAACGAATTATCAAGTCTGGGTTTGTCTTGTTGCTGTTCTTGTGCTGGCTGCAGGATTGGGCGGAAGCTCAGGGAATTGCTTGTGATGGAACCACGGACAACGCGCCTTACCTAAATTCACTCAAACTGACCGGAAGCGATCTGACATTTAGTCCCGGATGTGTAGCGGCTTTGAAGTCCACATGGAATATTACGAACCAGCAATCGTTCACAATTGAGGGCCAGGTTCGCTGCGGCTTGCCCGCGTCCTGCCCGCACCTGAAATGGATCGGACCTGCGGGCGGAACGATCTTAAACATGGAGAACGTGCAAGGAGTGCTCGTGGAGAACCTTGCGTTCGACGGCGCTGGAGTAGCAGCCAAGGGCGTGATCGTCGATGAGACTTCACCCGTCTTGGTCAATACTTACGATGTGATCTTCCAAGGAGACGAGTTTGATGGGAATTATCCCGGTTCTGGCGCACCCAACCCGAATTGGGTAGGACTTTCTGTCTCCCCCGTGAGTCGAGGAGACGTGGCGGATGTTCGGGTCGTTGATAGCTCTTTTGCCTGCCGTGGAACAGGCACCGGGTCCGGCACCATCGGCTACGCCCAAGGATTGACTAACCACTCGCAGAACGCGCTTCAGAATGTTATCCGCCACGACAACTTTACTGCTTGCGGCTACGGCATCTACCAGAATAGCGGCGGGGCAATCATTGAGGAGAACACCTTCGGCGGGGACTCCCACACTATTGATGACATCTTCGTGGGCTGGAGCCCCGCGGGACAGGAACGGATCGCACGAAACTGGTCCGAAACGCAGTACGGCACCAACAATCAGTTTCTCAAGATTGACACCCCGCCAGGCGCGTCGATTGAGATCTCCGCCAACCAGATTCCGGTAAACCACGAGTGTGCCGTGGACGTTGGCGGCAATGCGATTACATCGACCCAACCGAACCAGTGGTACCCAGGAGCCAGTTGCGCTAGTACATGGACTGGCTGCGGTGGAAAGAAGGTTTGTTCCACAGGTAACTCATGGGCGGGCTTTACGTGGTTCGGACCTAGCGGGTTAGCTTGGAACGGGACCGCGACTGGAGATTTATCTGGGACAGGCATCCTGAATGGCATATTCCTGCCAGGCTCTATCGAGAATGGCCCGAGCGCAGGGTTACGGACCATTTCGGCTGGCGCAATTCCGATAGGCGCTCCAGTAAAATGGACAGGAACCGCAACCACCACTGGAACGACAACCACCGATGCAGGCCAGAACATCGTGATCGGAGTCGTGGCGAACTCTCCCGGAACGTCTGGCCGAAATGCTTATGTGATGACTTCCGGCTGGATCATCATGACCGCGGATGGGAATTGTATGGTAGGACAATCGGTCCAAGTCTCTCCTAGAACAAATTCTCAGGTAGTCTGCACGTCTGCGCCGCGTGTGGGGACGATCATCGGTAAAGTGTTGCGGGGCGAGACAGGCGGCGGTTCAGTCGATGTTCAAGTGAACTTGTCAGACGTATGGGCTTCTGTGAAATGAATGGAATGAAAGAAATTTATCAGTGAAGAATGTCGATGTGCAGAAGGCTTTAAACCTCTTTTGCGTCCGCATGACGTGCTTGTGAATTCAACACTGTCGCAAGGCATTGAACGATTCCATCCACGGCAACGGGTACGGAATAATTCTTTATCTTGCTATTCGCTTCCGCGCTCATCGCGGCCAATTGAGCGGAGTCTTGCCCGGCCTCTATCATTGAATTACCCAAGGCCTCAACATCGCCCAAGGGAAAAATGGCTCCAGTTTGTCCCGGAACCACGAGGTTCGGACCGCAGCCGACCCTGTCGCTGACGATGCATGGACGTCCGCAAGCCATAGCCTCGTTCACTACCAACCCCCAAGTCTCGTCTCCATCAGACGGCAACACCAACGCGTCACAAGCTATGTATGCGGTTGCGATTTGCGACTGATTCAAAAAGCCTGCAAACCGCACCGGAGTGCCGTGTGCTTGGACAAAGCTCTCACCGGCGGCCCGCAGCGGGCCATCTCCAACCATGAGCCCCTGAATTGCCGAATTGCGCCGCGCCGCCTGATCGAGCGCGCGCACAAAATCCATGGGGCGTTTCTTGGCGATAAACTTCCCCACAAAGGCAAATACGATGGCATCCGGGTCCAATCCCCAGTTCTTGCGCAATTCAGAGCGAAGCGGCCGCAGACGCCCCGCTTCCCTCTCAAACGCCGCAGTGTCAATCGTGTGGGGCACAATAAAAATGCGCTCTGGTCGAGCACCGTAGCGGAGAAAGTACTCGCGGGACCACTTCCCCACGGCGAGGCAGGCATCGAAGCGACGGATAAACCGCGGGTAACCTAGCAATTTGGCCATTCTGGTCACTAAGCTACGCCGAGTGTGTAGGTGAGAGTCGCTTCGCACCAGGACCTTGACGTTTGATCTCCAGCACGCCCATATTGCCTGCCATGCACTCTTGTAATTCCAGCCATTGACCATCACTGCATCATATTTGCCTGACTGAATGATCCCTTGGATCTCAGGGGTATCCAAGCCGGCAAATCGTCCCTGCCCGGGTGTCTTGGCCACATTCTTCAAGAACGTATAGGGATAGCCGGTAAGCAGTGGTACATCCCAATCGAATTCCACGCCGAAACCAGCGCTCGCTTGCTCGGCGGGTGTGGCTTGATGGCAGTAGTAAACATGGATGTCCAGATCCGGGTGCGCAGCCAGTGCGCGATACCATTGCGTGTGGTATTGAATTGGGTGGGTTGCAACAATGCCAAGTCGGACGGTACCCATGAGCTATGCCTGGAAATAGCCTACGACCCAGCTACCGCGACCGAAGAGATTGCCGAGGTTGTTGAGCAGTTCGTACGCAATGTGCCGCGATGTAAGAGCGGGAACACCGTCCGCTTTCCACCGATAGTAAGTTCGGTTTCCCCGGCTAACGGACTGAACCTTCACCGGGCGAAACCCAGCCACAGTGAATGTCCGCTCCAGTGAATGGAGGTTGAACCCTAGTACGTGTTGAGGGGAATAAACCTCACCGCGGAAATCATGCTGACCGGGCCAGCACCTCAGGAGGAGATTTCTCACGAGGCAGCTCAGCGGCTCATAGTTTGGGACGAGCACAACGGAGACTCCGCCTGGCTTTAAGGCTCTGCGGACGCACGCCAAGAGTGAGCGGGGTTCCCGAATATGCTCCAATACGTGTGAGAGGCGAACTACATCCACACTCGCCGGAGCTACATCTTCCAGATCCCGATACTGAAGCCCATAAATTTCCGTTCCGAACTTCTTCGCTTTAGGATTGAGGTCCGAGCAAATCACGTTTCAACCTTGATCCGACGCAATTTTTCCAAAAACCCCTTCGCCGGCTCCCACATCTACGAGTCTTCGGCCAGATGACATGGAAGATAGAACCTCTAACTGATTCCGATACGCGCCCTCCGAAAGCTTCAACTTCCAGTGCCCAACTTCAGGTTTTGACTGAAGCCATTCATACCATTCCTCGTTTCGATAGGAAACAGAGGATTGCGGATCCGTAAAGGGCAATCCACACCCATCGCACCGGTAAACCTGGCAATTGTTAACTCGACCCAAACTGCTGTAATGGTCCGAACACGATGGGCATTGACATGGCATGGCTTTGCGCAGCGCGCCTCGAAGACTTACCGAGCTCTCCGCCGGTTTGCATCTTAAGGCATCCGGGGCTGCCACGCCAATTCGGCGTTACTGCCGAGCCTCGACCGCCCTGGCAAACACCTCCGCCAGCCGCGCCGTCATCGCCCGCGCCGTGTATCGTTCGAACACTTCCCAGCGGGTGGCCGGACACGAGCCCGGCGGCAATGCCAAAAGGTTCCGCAAATGTTGGGCAATGTCGTCTATCGTCGCGAGAACGGGCCGGCTCTCTCCGAATTGCACCGCCTCGCCCGCCTTCGTCTCTTTTAGGATTGTTACGACGCTGCTGTTTTCATGGAACACGGCGAGCAGGGGCCGAGCCGCCAGTATGCAAGGAAAGATCTTCGAAGCTGTATAGTGCGGAGACTCTGAACCCACCGCTAGCAGAACATGCGAGTCGAGCATTATCTGCATCGCAGTAAGATAGGACACACGTGGCGGGTGCTCGTCCACATACTGGTCCAGACTCATCTCCCTCGCTAAAGGAAGCACCTGATATTGGACCTGAGCCTCATGCGCATACGTTGTGCCAACAAAATGTACGCGCAGGCGGCGAAACAGATCCGGCCACCTCTCCAGGCCTGCCAAAACTCCCTGAAACACGGCCCGAAGCGAGGGCCGCATATCGGGACCACCTCGCCCAACGTAGCTCATATGCAGCAATCCGTCCCGCGGATCAAAAACCGGGTTTGTCCGTGGATGATGGCGGACATATTCAAAATCGGAGGCCTCACCGCCATAGGGAATACTTGCCGCCTCTACCTTCAACCATGGGTACCGGGCAAACAAATCCGCCGTATAGGAGGTGTCGACTCCGACGACTGCTGCGACTCGCTTCAACGCAAACGGCTCTACAACCCGTGCCGTGTAATATGCTAGCGCGTGCTTGGGCGGCCGCTGCGAGCGAGGCAGTTTCCAGTAGTATTCCGTGACGTATGGATCGATGTAATCAATCACGTAAGGAATGCCGAACCTGCCATGGGCAAGACGACCCAGCACGATGCTTGGGTAGGGCGGAATTGGGACAAAAACTAAGTCCACTTGCCGTTCACGGCAAATGCGATTGATTGCTCGCCAGTGGTGCCACAGGCTGCGCAACCCCAGGTCGCCAAACCCAACTTTTCGCGTGAGCGCCGCGGGGATCGCCGGCGTGCGAATCACTTCCAGATCCGCCGGAAGCAGCTTCTGGTTTTCTTCATCGATCGCAGTTTCGTAATAGCGTGAATCGGTGGTCAGAATGATCGTTTCCCAGCCAAATTCCTTCAAGTGCTGGGCAAAATAGCGGATACGCAACGCCGGAGGATAGCTGCTGGGTGCAAAATCTGCTCCGATGATAAGGACCCGCTTCAGCTGCCTGACTCCGGTTTGCCTCTGATGCGTGCTCCTAACCTGTCGAGAAAGGAGGCGGGCTCCGGCTCCGGTGCTATGCCGACCTGCGGCGCCCATTTCTTCGTGTTGGTCCCGCGCTCAAACACTGCAACGCTGTCATAGAAGTGCATCGACAACGTGGTCTTGGTGAACTCGGTTGGCGGCAAAGCCTCACGAGTGTGGTCAGCGTTCAGCTCATCGATGAGGTTCTTGCACAATTCGATGAAAGTCGACGGCTTGCGCAGGCCCCCTTCAAACTCGTCCCAATAAGCAGTGTGCAAGTCCTCCACCATGTAGACGCCGTTCTTGGCCATTCGGGGATAGAGAAACTGGAAACTGGCAGTGATGTGACTCATGACATGACTGCCGTCATCCAAAACGATGTCGGGCGCGCCGAACTCGTTGACCAGAGTCTGGAGAAATTGCGGGTCCTGCTGATCCCCGATCCGCACCTCGACCTGATCTTCTTCAAATGCCTTGCATTCCGGATTAATGTCGATGCCGATGATTCGGGCGTGGGGGCCAAAATACCGCTTCCACATTTGCAGAGATCCACCCTGCCCACAGCCGATTTCAATGAAGGTGACCGGCTTATATACAAAATCCCGAAAGTGACGCTCGTACACGGGGAAGTAGTGCTTCCACTTCCAAATAATTCTCTTGTCATTGGTTAGGAAGTCAGACCAAAGCGTCATCTTGGTTCACAGCCCCTTCAGCACAACTTGTTGTCTTCCATCCTTAAGCGATTGCGCATCGCCTGCTGGTGCAGCCGCGATCATTACACATCAATTGTGTTCCAACAGATAGAGAAATTTTCTTTGCTCGAGATCCCAACAGAACCTGGCTCTAGCTGCGTCCCATGCGGCTTGTTGCGTTTGACGCAGTTGTTCGGGATCTTTGATCCAGCTTTCCAATATGGCGCGCAAGCTCATGGCATCTCCCGCAGGATACACAAATCCCGCGCCAGGTGCCTGCTCCATCACTTCGCGCTGCCCCTGAGTGTCGGTCGCGACCAAGGCTAGACCCGCCAGCATATAGCTGAAAAGCTTGTTAGTCACCGTAAGGTCGTAATTGCGGTTTTGCGGACGCTCCAGCGCCAGCCCCGCGTCATACTCCGCCATCGACGCGATCAGTTCGTCAGGGTCAATGCGCGGATGAAAGTGCAGGCATGGGGCCGCTCCGCAGCGCTGAGCTTCGCCGAGCAAGATCGCTCTATGCGCCTCCGATACTTGCCCGCGCAAGTGAATTTCTACCTGATCGGCAAATCCTGCGCAGGCTTCGAACGCATCCTGCAAGCCTCGATCCGGGCCGATTGTCTGGCTGACCCAATGCAGACGCAGCTTGGGATGGGGCTCGCGCTTAGCGGGAGGAAGAATTCCCTCGGTCAACGACAAGGGGAACACGTTATACAGCACGACCGGCGGCGGAATTTTGTAGGTATTGGCGAGATGCTCGGCCATTGCGTTCGAAGTTGCCGTGATGTAGTCACACTGCCCGAAGTATTTGCTCTCGATCCGCCGGTTGGCCTCGCAGAACTTGTCGCCGGTTTCTGTAAGCAGATCCTCGCAGTCGAATCCCAGCTTCGCATGCCATCGTTTGGCGGCAGCCACAGCCGCTGGCAAGACAGGTTGCGCGTGCGCGACAAACCAATCCGCCTGCTCCGCAGACGCGAGCCGCCGCAGTTCCGGCAAGCTTGTGCAGACACTGTATTCCGCCAGCTTCGCCGTCTTGATGGCATGAAACGCTTCTTCCGCCAGGCGGCGCCGTCCGCGGACGAACAGAGACCGGACCCACGCCGGGCGGCCCGCATCAGAAGCAAGCCAATCGGCACGGGCGTGGTCTACCCGGTTCAGACGCCAAGCCCGGCGGGCCAACAAGCGCTCGTCAGCCTCGGCCGCTGTCCGGCTTGATCCCTGACAGACCACCCGCACGTCGTGTTGTTGGGACAGCAGATCGGCCTCGCGCAGCAAGCGCGGATTGTTCGAGGCGTTCGCCGCTCCGATGAGGCAGATGCGCAAGGGATTAGATTAGCCGCGTCCGCTTAGGAAATCCATCGACCGCCGATGCTGGTCGAGCGCTAGGGGAGATCCCTGTCAACCAGCAGGTTACTTTTTCGTAACCTACCCCTCCCTTCGACGTGGGAGCATCTCGGGTGGTACGCTCCTCCCGTTGTGCAGCGATGTGACGAATGCCCAACAGGGGTTTACTTCTCCCCGGGCGTGACGGGCCTGCGCTGAAAGAGCGATTGCGGAACGACCGGTTCTGCCTGTCCGAAGATGCCGCGCAGTCGATGCATACCCGTCCGGTGCGAATACCAGTCGCGGAGATCGTAAAAGCGCTGCGGAGGAAGCGCGAGCGCGAGCGCTCCGATCAGGCCCTTGAATAGTCTGTAGCCCGCGGTCGTGTTTCGATATTCGGACCGAAGGGCCCGCATCTCAGTGCTGAGCACCTTCAATCGCCCACCCCCGTCCCGCTGCAATTGGAAGCGGTCCAGCTTTAGCTTGTCAGCTTCGAGGAAAGCGGAGATGATCTGCGGCTTAACCCCAAGTTCTTGAAGCCGCCGGGACAAGAAGTCCACCAGAAACAGGTTGAGTTCATAGTCGCGTATGCGCACGTAGTTGTGGTGAGCCTCGCGCAGCGAGGCACCGGGACGGGATGCTTCCGGTGAGTGCAGTCTGTAATAGCAGAGAGGCTGATCAAGGATGAGGGCGCCGCCAAGGGCGAGGGCGGGCACAAAAATCGGGGTATCGGCGGCGAATATGAGCTGATTCGGAATTGGCAGGACTCGTTCTAGTACGGCTCGGCGAATTGCGAGGCGGCTTGTGCCCAGGAGCATGCTGCCAAGATTCGCAATGCGCGCCGCCTCCGGGCTAGAAAGGTCAAGCAGGCGGGTCTTCTGGGGCACAAGCATATCAGCCGGCGGGGAATCGCCATGGACCTCGAAGTAACCGTGCCCAACGGCCGCTATTCCGGGATTCTTCTCGAAGGCCTCAAGCACCGCTTTGACTTTTCCTTGTGCCCACCAATCATCGCCATCGAGAAATGCCACGATGTCGCCGGCTGCCTCGGGAATGCCCACGTTGAAGGCCGATGCCTGTCCTCCATTTGGTTTTCGGATCAGGCGAACTCGCGGCTCGAACTGACGAACGATGTCCGGGGTGCGATCGGTCGAGCCGTCATCGACCACGATGACCTGCATGTCACCAACCGGAATGTCCTGCTCCAAAACACTCGCTACGGCTTGTTCGATGCATCTCTCGTGGTTATACGTGTCAATTAGTGCGGTAACGACTGGTTTCGTCATTGTTCAAAGTGAGTTGGAATCGATCCTGGAGAAGATGATATCGCTCTGCTCGGAAGCTGTCGGAATTTCCCGTATCCGATGTGGCCGTCGGGCGTGATCCCTGACCAGATAAGACTTCGCTGAATAATCGTTCTCGATGAGGTAGGCGAAAAACCCGTAGCCGGCGAAGAAGTCCAGCACGTCTTGAGGCGTCCTGCCCTCTGCCTCTAGCATTTTGGAACTGACTTCGATCATAACCTCCAGATCATCGCGGCAGGAAGCCATGAGCGCCTCCATGCCACGAAGCACGTGCCACTCCGCTCCCTCCACGTCGATCTTGATCAACCGTGCTGCTCTGAACTCTTCCGGCTTGACAATCGCTGACAAAGGAGCAGCCGGTATCCGAGACTCCTTTTCCAAATGCCATTTACGGGCCCATTCGGGCATTACGGTTGTTTGGCCCGGCAGATCCTCGGGCTGGGTGTAGATCGTGATCTCCTCTTCTGCGTCCCACGCCGCACAGTTCACAGTTCGGACGTTGCCGGCGTCGTTCATTTTGAGATTATTCTCGAGTGCCGCAAATATGGCGGGGAGGGCTTCGACCGCGACGACCTTGCCGGAATTGCCCACGACCTTAGAAGCCAGCAGCGCGAAGTAGCCAATGTTCGCGCCCACATCGATGAACCCGTCGCCGGGCGCGAGGCGCCGCTCGATCCATCGAGTCAGGTTTGGTTCCCAAATTCCGAAGTAGTAAATGTATTTGCCGATTATGTCCCGGGTATTGGTAGAAATCTTGCTGCCGAAAGCTGTTCTGACGGTAAAGTCCCATTTCGGCGGTTCCAGTCCGAGGAAGTGCCTCAGCACAAGACTCCAGCAGGCTTTCTTTCCGAGGGCCATAGGAGCATACCTGAGGTATCCTCTGACAGCTGGGATCATGAGGCTGCGCGTGGCTCGTCTAACCAGGGGCGAGGTTTTTATCGCACTTTTGATTGGTCTTTTGTCCAGGTTGGCTGCTCCGATGTGTCCTTGAAAGCCCTAACCGTTGGCACCGTCAGAGTCGGGCGCGCATTGCCCCGATCGGTTACCTTTGCCGCGCTTGTCACAAGCGCCGCCCAGGCAGCGTGTCGAATGCAGCGAAGGCCCAGCATAACGCTGCGAATTCGCGAGCGCCAGTCCCAGGGTGCCCGTACGGCTAATGCGACGGCGTGCTTTCCCCAAGTCCAATTCAGTGCTTTGCGATGTCTGGCCACGACAAACCTGGGAAACTTGTGCACTCGGTAGAAGGCCTCCTGTATCCCGCAGAAAAAGTTCAGACCCGACACCACCTGGCTGCCAGGCACGCTGGGAAACTGGCCAGCGGGTGTAGAAATGAAAGCCTTGAATCCGAGGTACTGGCAGTAACGGGGATCAGTCTCCGCACCGTTGCGCGATGAAGAATCGGTCTGCACGCGGAGTCGCAGGTCGTCCAACAGGCAGATGTTGCGGAAGGAGATCACCTCGCCCGAACGTACTTGGTCCGGGTTGTGCCGAATCGAAGTCGCGTCCGAGTGCCTCCGCCACAGAAGCAGCTTATCCGGCAGATTCGCCACCTGGTAGCGCATTGCCAAACGCGAAACGGGATCGTACGCTTCGGAGTATCGGAACGCCGGGTCCTCACCATAGCCGCCAATCTCCTGCATGGCGCTGCGCCTGACCATAATGCTCGAGTAATGGAAGGCATCGCCTACAAACAGCAATCGCCATTTGATGTCAATTTCCTCGCACGGTAACGGAAAGTCGGCGTAGGACACGCCGTCGTCATTAATCAATGTGGCGGCTGATCCCACCAGAGCAACCTCCGCGTGGGATTCGAGAAAATCCACCTGGGTCCGAAAACGGCGAGGGAGAGAAATATCGTCGTGGTCCTGAAGGGCGACGTACTGGCCGCGGGCGGCGGCCAGGGCGCGGTTGGTGGCTCCGGCAATCCCCAGGTTACGCTCGTTGGTCAGGACGATGAGGCGGGCGTCTCTGTCCTTGAACTCGGCCAGGATGCGTGGCGTGCTGTCCCTGGAACCGTCGTCTACCAGGATGAGTTCGAGATCCGAAAAGGTCTGGTTGAGGACGCTTTCGATGGCCTCGCGCAGAAAGCGTTCGCCGTTGTACGTGGGCATGAGCACAGAAACAACTGGCGTGATGGCGTTGGGCCCGCGATTCACGACGCCTCTGCTGTGCCACTCACCGCTCCCGCCCGGGCGACGTGCCAAAGGCAGCGGATTCCAAGCAGTGACATGCGCATGCGGGAGCGCAAATCCCAAGTAGAGCGAGCAGCCAATGCGACGGCGTGCTTGCCCCACATCCAGTTCAACCGTCGGCATAGCCGACCCGTGGTCGAGCGAGGAAGAGCGTAGGTCCGGTGAAAGGTCTCGAGGAGATCACCCAGGAATCGAAATCCCGCGATGACCTGCTCGGGAGGCGCCGATGGTAAACGACTTCCGGGCGTGCACAGAAACGCCCGGCTTCCCTCCAGAAGATATTGGCTCGGTTCAAGCTTTGCTCGGTCATTCTTCGGAATCAACATGCGGATGTTACGCAGCGAGATTAATTCGCAAGCGTCCATCTGCTGTTGCTCGTGCGTCACGGAAGTGGCGCCTGGATGTCTTCGCCACTGAACCAGACGTTCACTGAGGTTGGCGACCTGGTACCGCATCGCGATACGGGAAAGCAGATCGTAGTCCGAAGCGACCTTTAGCATTGTTTCCGTCGAGTACCCGCCGCCGTCGAAAACGCGGCGACGGGCCATCACGCTGGTATGGCTGATGGGACAACGGAATAGCGTCTCCCATTTCAGGTCGATGTCGTCTTCCGGTTCGACGTAATCCTCGTAGGCAACGCCATTCTCGTCAATCAGGTCAGCTGCGGATCCCACCAGTGCAATCTCCGGATGGGACTTGAGAAAATCCACCTGGGTCTGGAACCGGTGCAGCAGGGAGATGTCATCATGGTCTTGCAAAGCGACGTATTCTCCGCGGGCGGCAGCGAGGCCGCGGTTGGTGGCCCCAGCAATCCCAAGGTTCTGCTCGTTGGTCAGGACAATAAGACGGTCGTCTTTGTCTTTGAACTCAGCCAGGATTCGGGGCGTGCTGTCGATCGAGCCGTCGTCGATGATGATGAGCTCAAAATCGCGGAATGTCTGGTTGAGAATGCTCTCGATGGCCGGACGCAGGAAGCGCTCGCCGTTCCAGGTGGGCATGAGCACAGAAACAATTGGTGTGATGGTATTGGGCCCCTGATTCATGACGCCTCTGCCTCGCTATGCATCGATCCGCGCCGACCACTGCCGTGAAACACGATGGGCATACAGAGCCTTCAAATCAGCATACTGCTTGCGCAGAACCGCAAAGTTGCCCCCTTAACTTCCGGTTGCCGCCGTGTGTGCTGACGGTGGATTCAAGGCGGTCAGCGGCCGCTTCTGGTGGCTTCTTGCGCAAGATAACGCCGGTCAGGGTCATGCCCGATCCACCTCAGGGGCCACCTGCCATTGCGACCTCACCAACACAGCGCCCAAGTCCTGCGTAGGCAGACGACCGGTGCCGAAGTAGTCCGATTCGTGTACATCGAAGGAGGCAACGCTGGGCAGGCCATCGAGCGACCATTCGTAGGTCGTGCCCACACACAGCGACATTGAATATCTTCCGGGCAAAAGACAGAGGTCAGGAATCGTGCAGACCACAGTGGCGGGCCGGTCCAGCGCTGCGAGTTTGAATTGCGAGTACTGGCTGCTGATCGAAAAGATGCGTCGTCCCATGGTGTCGTCGATGCCAATGGACAGAATGGGGTCGAGCACGGGGAAAGGAGGGTCCAGATCGAATTCCATAGTCATGTCGTCGCCGGTAAGATAGGCTGTGGTGGCGGTGCCAGCCCTATTCTTCAGCCGCAGCGAGGAAAAAATGATGGCTTTCCCCCACCGGGAAAGAGATGGGGATCGCAAATCCAGCACGCCGCCAGCGATCTGTTTTTCGAAACCGCTGAGGTAGAGCCGTGTGACTTCGAGCGGATCGCCATCGGAGACCTCTTTCCCTTGCTCCAGCAAGATGGCACGCGTACATAGCGAGTGAATGGCAGCCATGTTGTGGCTGACCATCAGAACGGTGCGGCCGTGGTGGGCGACGTCGCCCATCTTGCCCAGGCATTTCTTCTGGAATTGGGTATCCCCGACCGCCAGAACCTCATCCACAATCAGGATTTCCGTCTCCAGGTGCGCGGCCACGGCGAACGCGAGGCGCACGTACATGCCGCTGGAATAACGCTTGACCGGGGTGTCGATGAACTTCTCGACCTCGGAGAAGGCCACGATTTCGTCGAACTTGCGGGCAATCTCCGCCCTCTTCATTCCCAGCACCGTGCCGTTGAGGTATATGTTGTCGCGGCCGGTGAGCTCGGGATGGAAGCCGGTGCCGATTTCCAGCAGAGAGCCGACCCGGCCCCAAATTTCGGCCCGCCCGCGTGTGGGCTCGGTGATACGGGAAAGAATCTTGAGCAGAGTGCTCTTGCCCGCACCATTCCGGCCGATGATGCCCACCGCCTCTCCGCGGTGGATCTCACACGAAACGTCCTCGAGAGCCCAAATCGTCGATTCCTGTGGATGGCCATTGTTCGAGCTACCGCTGAGGGCGGAGCGTACGCGGCGAAACGGCGAGGCGATCGCGTCGGTGATGACATCCCGCAACGCCTTGTAACGTTCCCGCTCCCCGATGCGATATTGCTTGGCGAGTCCCTCACAGCGGATGGCTACATTACTCATGGGTTAGACCACGTCGGCGAAGGTCTTTTCCATGCGCCGGTAATAATACAGCCCTCCGATCAGGACCAAAGCAACGACCAGCGCCGAGACCGCAAGCATCATTCCCGGAGCTGGAGTTTTGCCCAAAAGCGCCCAACGGAAACCTCCGGATGACGCGAGGCGCCGCCAAAAATCTGCGCCTATAATATCGCGATGCCGGAAGACGTGCCAGTGACGAGCTCTAAGTCATTCTACCGGCCCGAGCTCGACATTCTCCGTTTCCTTGCATTCCTCCCAGTGTTCTTTGCCCACCTCTTGCCAAATGAGATTTGGTCCCCACAAGGCCAAATTGCGGGCCTCAGCCCCAGAGTGGCGTTTGGTTTCTATACCCGTCACCATATTTCCGCGGCGGGAGCAAAACTTCTTATCGCCGCGGTTGGTTGCAATACGGCCAGCTTGAACATCTTCTTTGTGTTGAGCGCATTTCTCATTTCAACGCTGCTGTTGCGCGAACGGGAAGTGAGCGGGACGGTAAACCTGCGGGCTTTCTATGTCCGCCGCATTCTGCGCATTTGGCCTTTGTACTTTCTGGCGATCGCGATTGGCACCGGCTGGCGCTTTATTGATTTCAGCTCACACCTGGAGCGTCGATACCTGATCGCATACCTCTTGTTGGCAGGCAACTGGCCTTTCGTTTTCTATGGAGCGACCAGTTCTTTCATAGCGCCTTTATGGAGCGTGTCAGTGGAGGAGCAGTTCTATCTGGCGTGGCCACTTGCCCTGCGACGGCTCACCAGACGCGGAATGCTTGCGTTCAGCATTGGCACGATCGTAGCAGGGGTCGTGGGTGTCTGGTTCCTTACCACGCGCGGCTATCCCTGGCCCGAAAAGAGCACCTTCTTCCAATTGCCTTCCATTGCAGTTGGGATTGTGCTCGCCTGCATCCGGCCTCTTCGCCTGACCAAGGCACGCCGGATTCTTGTTTTTTTTTCGGGCGCAGGAACTGTGTTTGCCTCGTCGTGGGCATTTCAATTCCACGGCATCAGCTACAGCCTGATTCCTTTACTCGATGCCATGGGAGCAGGACTGATTTTTGTTTCCTTCGCAGGCAGTTCGCTGCGGAACCGGCAACTGTGCTATTTAGGGAAGATTTCTTATGGTTTGTACGTCTATCACGAGTTCTGCATATATTTGCTCAGAAAGGCACATCCTTGGCACGATGTAACTGCATTGATGGAATATGGACTGCTCGCGCTGTTACTGACTCTTGCCATGGCGGCATTGTCCTACCGTTTCATCGAGACGCCGTTCCTGCGGCTGAAAGATCACTTTGCAGTCGTACATTCGCGGCCCGTTTAGAGATACTTTCCTGCCAGCACCTGTTTCCTGTCTAATGACGCGATGCGAGGCCGAGCAACGTCGCCCAACCGGCCGATTGGAGGCAACGAAGTCCCAGTATAAAAATGTGAAACCTGCTCTTCAAATCCCAAGGAGCACGGACGGCGAGTGCCACGGCATGCTTCCCCGAAACCGAGTTCAAGCGCTTACGATGTCCTGCTACGGCAGAACGGGGGAAATCGTGCATCCGATAAAATCCGCCTTCTATTTCCCTCAAGAAACTTAAGCCAGCGATGACCTGATCAGCGGGCAAAGCAGGGAGTGCTCCTCCAGGGGTGTAGAGGAACGCCTTAGCGCCAAGATAACGGAACCACTGGTCGCGTTTGGCACTGTGCTCTGGATCGGTGATCGGCTGACACTCCGTCGCCATCTCCGTACCACCATTGACTATCACATAGATATTGCGAAAAGAGATGACATCGGCCTCGCGCTGGAGCAACTCCTCATTCCGTCTCGAGCATTGCGAAGAATGTTTGCGCCACAATACGAGCGAACTGGTAAGGTTCGCCACCCGGTAACGCATCGCTAGGCGAGAGAGGATCTCATAGTCCGAACCAAACCGAAAGAAGGGATCGTCCGAATACCCGCCCACGTCCAAGATCGCCTTGCGCCTCGCCATAACGGCGGTATGGTGGATGGCGCAGGTCCACAGCATTTTCCACTGCAGGTCGATATCCCCGGCAGGATGGTGAAAATCCTCTAAAGCAACCCCATTCTCATCGATCAGTGTCGCCGTTGCCGAACTGATGAGTGCGATATCGGGGTTGGCGTCGAGGAACTCGACCTGGGTTTGTAAACGGGAAGGCAGTGAAAGATCATCGGAATCCTGCAAAGCGACGTACTCGCCGCGAGCGGCGGCGAGGCCGCGGTTCGTCGAGGCCGCTATCCCCAGATTGCGCTGGTTGGTCAAAACCTTCAGACGGTCGTCGTTAAACCCGGTGAGCATCTGCGGGGTGTTGTCGTTGGAACCGTCGTTAATCACGATGAGTTCGAAGTCAGGGAAGCTCTGGTTGAGTATGCCTTCGACGGCTACGCGGAGGAATGGCCCGGCGTTTCGGGTTGGCATCACAACGGAGACGCGCGGAGCGATCCTGGGCGCGCCGGAGGTCATGACGGTTGAACCGAAACGCGCAGGGGTTCTGCGACTTTTTCGTTCAAGAGATCCAGGAGAAGTCTCTCCAAGCGAAGGGCCCGGTCCTCCCAAGTCCACGGCAGCAGGAATTCTCGACATGCTTTTGCGAGCCGGACCCGCAGTGCCTCATCTCCCAGCAACCGGCAGAGATTCTCCCCAAGCAATTTAGGCTCTCCTGGAGGCGAAAGGAGACCTGCGACTTCGTGCTGGACGTAATCGCGTATTCCGCCGTTGTCTGTAGACACGATTGCGCATCCGCAACAAGCCGCTTCGGCGGCGGGCAGGAAGAACCCTTCAGACAGGCTGGAGCATATAAATACAGAGGAAGCGTTGTAAATCTCTTTCACGAGGAATTCTTGGGGTGGATTCTCATAGTATTCAGCCCAGTCGGAGAGCGATGGAGGGCGGCGCGAAACTCCAAACAGGACGACCTCTACATCTGGGTATCTTTGCTTCGCCAGTCGGAGCGCCGCAACGCCATCGGCGGATGCCTTGAATTGCAAAGTCGAGAACATCATGGCAACACGCGGACGACGGTCTTCGATTGGTGTCAAGAGCCGGTAGCGCCCGTGGTCGAGTCCGTAAGGTATGTAGGTCATGTCCTGGCACCCCAGTCCCTTACCTATTTCAAATAACCATTTTGCAATCACGACTTTGTGAATTGGAGCGCGCCACGTGGCATCCACAAGGTCCTTGGAGCCTTCCCAGGTCTCGTAATGTTGAACGAGGTAAAGCTTTTTGCCCTTCCGATCCGGACTCTCAAGAACGGGGGCTACAGTATGCCAGGCGGTGGCGAAAAGGACATCCCCGTCAGGGATATACTTTGGCTCTGCCCGCGGCACAAAAAGCATTTGGATCCTCTTGTCCAACGTCTGCCAATCTGGGGCCGGTCGAACCAACCTTTCACGGAGCCAATTCTTGGCTTCTCGCGCTGCACCGCGCAGGTTCGAAACTGCAGGCCGCGGACTGTACCTGGTTCGGCGCGCATGAACGACGCTGACGTTGTGGCCGCGGTCCACCAGCTTGTTCGCGTATTCATAGACGACACGAAATCCGCCAATAGGCACCCACGGATAGCAGGGCAGCAAGAACGTTATCCTCATCGCCGCCTCCAACGCGGGACTCCTGCCGCCGCTAGCCTTCCAAGCCCGGCGAGCAAGATGCTAACCCGGCTCCACCAATCCCAAGGGGCGCTTATGGCTAGTGCCACCGCGTGCTTGCCCCGGTTCCAATTCAAACGCTGGCGCAGCCGCGCGCCGTGCAACCGTCGTTGATGACGATAAGTTCGAAGTCGCGGAAACTCTGGTTGAGAATGCTTTCGATGGCCGGGCGCAAGAAGCGCTCGGCGTTGTAGGTCGTTACCACGACCAAGACGACCGGTGATGACACGGGACCCATAGCTCATGCGGCTCGACAGTGCTCAAGCGCCTCAGCTTATACTATGCAGGCAAGCCCGGCAACCGCGTCGGACGCCGTTGCCGGGACACGAGCAACCAATTAACCATGCCCAACGGAGGTCTTAGCTCCTTCCGAAATTTTCTGCGACGGGTTCAACGCAAGATTCGTTCGCTTTCGGCCACACTATTCTCGAACAAACCGAAGCCTGAAGGCATCGAGCTACCCATTCTTAGAAAGCTGCGCAGGATTGAGCCCAGGGGGCGGATTGCAGTTGTTCTGTGTTTGTATCACGCTGACATCTGGGGAGCTGTCTGTGAGTTAATCAACAATGTTGATCAGGACTTTGATCTTTTTGTCGCCCTCGTCAGCAGAACCTCTGACGTAGCAGAGGCTGTGCGCCGTGCCTTTCCATTTGCTTATATCTTGACCATGGGTAAACGCGGGTACAGCCCTCTACTGCATCTTGTCCAAGCCGGCTTGCTGTTCAAATACGATTTGGTCTGTGTGGTGGACGGTCGCCGTGCTCAAAGAAACGACGGTGGCAACCTGGGTAAGCCGCAGACAATTGGCATCCTCGACAGTCGCGAGGTCGTGCACCAGATCGTCTCCGCATTCAGCACAGATCCGGACCTGGGCATGGTGGTTGGCGAGGGACAAGTCAGCTCCTCGCGAACGGTGAGTTCCAAAGACTTTTGGATTCGGCCGTTTCCGCTACGTTTGCTTGGGTCCCAGGGAACTCACTTCGGCGATCGTGCGGTCGCACGCAGGCTGGCGGCGACTTGCTCCGATGCCGGAATGAAAATTGCGGACACCGCAAATCTTCCGCGGCCACAGTCAGGGCCGAGCTCGCCAATAAAGCTGCATGTCATTGCAAATTACTTGCCCCAGTTCCATCCCGTCCCCGAAAACGATGAATGGTGGGAACCCGGCTTCACAGAATGGACAAACGTGGTTCGCGCTAAACCACAATTCAAGGGACACCGACAGCCAAGGCTTCCTGCGGATCTCGGATTTTACGACCTGCGCGTCGCCGAAGTCCGCGATGCCCAAGCACGATTGGCAGCGCAGTATGGAGTGACCGCTTTCTCCTACTACTATTATTGGTTCAACGGGCGGAGAATACTCGAGCGCCCGCTTGATGAAGTGCTTGCCTCTGGCCAGCCTGATTTTCCATTCATGCTCTGTTGGGCGAACGAGCCGTGGACCAGAAATTGGGACGGACAGGCCGACGAGATACTGCTCCCGCAGACCTACGAACCGGGATGGGAAGCCGCTTTCGTCACTGACATTGCGCCGGCTCTTGCTGACCCACGATACCTGCGGCTCAACGGGAAGCCTGTGCTGGCAATCTATCGTGTGATGCACATTCCGAATCCGTCAGACGCGATTGAACGCATCCGCCGCGGGTTGGCGGAAAAGGGCTTCTCCCCGGTTAGCATCATCGCGGTCTGGCCCAGTTACGGCCCCGACCCTCCTCTGCCACAAAAACCTCAGGATTTAGGCCTGGATGCGTACTTTGAATTTCCGCCGTGCGGTCTCGCGGGTAAGTTTCCATGGAAAGATGAGTTGCCTGGAAGGTCTCTGGATTTTGGCGGGTACGTTGATGACTACCGAGCGATAGTTGACGCAGTGATTAACGGATTTGCAGAAAAGCTCACGGCGCGGCGTTACCGTGGAGTGATGACAGGCTGGGACAATACGGCCCGCCGAGGTGCTAGGGGCTCCTGGATATACCACGGTGCAACACCGGCGAATTTTCGCCGGTGGCTCCGCGCCACCGTGCTTCAGGCGCGCGCTGAGGCGTGGGCCCCGGAGACTGCAGTATTCATCAATGCCTGGAATGAATGGGCAGAAGGCACCTATCTTGAACCGGATCGCGACTTCGGTCACGGCTGGCTCGAAGCGGTCGCCTCCGCGACAGCGGAGGATCAACCGCCTGACTGCTCCTTCGGGCGTCGGTGAGTAAACGTCAGATTGCTAACCTTACTCGTTGTACACGACGCCGATGCCGTAGCCATCTTGCTCAGGGTCCTCGATGAGCTCGGTTGTCTTATGCCTTGACTTTATTTCCTGCCAGAAGACAGGAACCTCGCCGGTATAAGGCGCGTCTGGTATTTGTGTTCCGTATCGCGTGCGAAAATCAGCCACAATGTCGTGAAACACGATAAGCCCGCCCTCGCGCACGAGTGGGCTGTAGTTGATGAAATCAGCCTTTACCCCTTCGTAGGTGTGGTCACCGTCAATAAAGAGCAAATCTAAACACTTTCCTCGCAGGTGAGCGCGTACTTGCTCAATCGCCTGCGGCGCCCGAGAATCCTTGCGAACAGAGATAATCTTCTGCCCGCCATTGGCGAAGCCCGCATGCACCAGAGAACGTTCCCACGACATCCCGATGTCAACGCTAACCAACAGCGCGTCCGGACTGGAGGCCTGCGCTAGCAGGAAGAGCGTACCACCGGATGCCGTACCAATCTCACAGACATAGCGCGGAGGATTTTTCTGCAACATGTTCAGCAAGGCAATAATCTCGCGCGGTTTTTGCAGTGCGCCCAAGACCTTATGGTTTAACACGACATCCACCTGCTCGTTTAGTGATCCGCAGGATGAGTATTGCTTCCGCATTTCCGCAAGATCCAGCTTCAGCTCTCTATACTTCCGATATCGAGCCGCCAGCCACGTCATGCGATCAACGATGAGACTCGGC
Organism: uncultured Acidobacteriota bacterium; assembly: GCA_963770485.1. Classification (GTDB taxonomy): domain Bacteria; phylum Acidobacteriota; class Terriglobia; order Terriglobales; family Acidobacteriaceae; genus CAVVEC01. The sequence goes on along the minus strand of CAVYPX010000016.1, from coordinate 436,856 downwards.
TTACGAATTACCCTGCCCATTTTCTGCAAGAAGTAAGTGTCGTTGGTCATAGCGACTTCGCCGGGGATTCTATCGGCGCTGAACTCAGATGCTTAGTATTTGTAAGCATGTCCTCGACGGAGCAAGGGGCGTTCGAAGAATCTCCACGACAGCTTTGCGATCACATAAAACAAAAGCGCTCCCAGCAACAAACCGCCAAGGTTCGTCGCGGTTGTTTGTGAGCCAAAGCGCAGCCCCAGCACTTTGCGGCATGCTTCTACAACCGGCAGATGAATCAGATATATGCAGTAGGAAAGAATGCCCAATTCTACAACTGGCCGGCTGCCCAGGAATTTTGATACCCACCCATCCTGGTTCGTCAAAGCGACCAGCAGGCAACAGGTGAAGAACAAAGTTGCCAAAGAGTAACCCGGACCGATAATCGCGTAGGAAGCATAATTGTATTGTTTGAATTGCAGCCAGAGTAAGGGTACGGTAATCACTGCCCAGGCCCAGTAAACCAGGTTTCGCTTTGCCAGCAGAGCATTCCAAAGGTGCGGAGTTCTGACCAGCAGCGCACATAAGACCCCGAGACTCAAGGAATCCGCCCGACATGGCATCAATGCCCACTGTGCCTCGACCCCACTCCTCAGTGCATAGTGAAGCAATACCCTCAGCAAAGGCGCACACACGACCGCGGCTGCCAGCACATACGTAAGGCGAGATCGACTCAGCTTGCGCACCAGAAGAGGCATCGTGAGGTAAAACTGCTCTTCCACCGCAAGGGACCACGTGACAACCATCGTGAAGGTTTCAGTCTTGCCAAATGCTGCCCAAAAATTCTGCGTGAAAGTGAGATAGGCCCACAGAGGGACTTCGGAAGCGGAGAAAAGTTCTGGTCCACCCCGAAGCAGGTGCCATGCCATGGGTCCGAGGTAGTTCAGTGTCAGGATGACCAAGTATAGAGGAAGAATGCGGTAGGCCCGCCGGATATAGAAGGTCCTGAAAAAGCGGGGAGAATCCTTCGCATCTATGAGAATTCCGCCAATCAAGTAGCCGGAAAGCAAGAAAAATGCATCCATGCAGGTCCACGTGAAGTATCCCGCCTTCTTGAAGGTCTGCATAAGCCACGACTCGTAGTGGATATGAACGGAAAAGACGAAATGGTAGGCCAGCATCCAGAAGAGCGCAAAACCGCGGAATCCATCCAGGGCGGGAATTCGGGGTGCTGTAGCCGGCTGATGGGTCTTGGTGCTTAGCTCGTCGGAATTCACAGAGCCTGACTGAGGCGTGGCAGCCGAAACAACGGAAGTGCTGCCCGGCTGCCGCAAATTGCTGTCAATAGGGGTGGATGATGTGACAGCTTTGCGCGACGCCTTGCGCAACAGGCGACTGGTGAAGGTCATGTTCGATCCAAATCGAGAATCATCTGCCATTGGGACTTCACCAGCACAGCGCCCAAGTCCTGCGTAGGCATGCGGCCTGTGCCGAAATAGTCCGATTCGTGTACGTCGAAGGAGGCAACGCTGGGCAGGACATCGAGCAACCAGTCATAGGTCGTGCCGATACATAACGACAAAGAATACCGTCCAGGCTGAAGGCAGAGATCAGGAATGGTGCAGACCACGGTGGTGGGCTGGTCCAGCGCTGGAAGCTTGGACTGCGAATACTGGCTGCTGACGGTGAAGATGCGCCGTCCTATGGCATCGTCAACGGCGACAAAGAGGATCGGGTCCAGGACTGGAAACGGGGGCGCCAGATCGAGTTCCAGAATCATATCGTCCCCAGAGAGATAGGCCGTGGTAGCAGCGCCGGCCCCGTTTTTCAGCCGCAAAGCGGAAAAAATGGGGGCCTTGCCGGAGCGGGAAACGGATGGGGATTGCAGATCCAGCACGCCGCCAGCGATCTGTTTTTCGAAACCGCTGAGGTAGAGCCGTGTGACTTCGAGCGGATCGCCATCGGAGACCTCTTTCCCTTGCTCCAGCAAGATGGCACGCGTACATAGCGAGTGAATGGCAGCCATGTTGTGGCTGACCATCAGAACGGTGCGGCCGTGGTGGGCGACGTCGCCCATCTTGCCCAGGCATTTCTTCTGGAATTGGGTGTCCCCGACCGCCAGAACCTCATCCACAATCAGAATTTCCGTCTCCAGGTGCGCGGCCACGGCGAACGCGAGGCGCACGTACATGCCGCTGGAATAACGCTTGACCGGGGTGTCGATGAACTTCTCGACCTCGGAGAAGGCCACGATTTCGTCGAACTTGCGGGCAATCTCCGCTCTCTTCATTCCCAGCACCGTGCCGTTGAGGTATATGTTGTCGCGGCCGGTGAGCTCGGGATGGAAGCCGGTGCCGATTTCCAGCAGAGAGCCGACCCGGCCCCAAATTTCCGCCCGCCCGCGTGTGGGCTCGGTGATACGGGAAAGAATCTTGAGCAGAGTGCTCTTGCCCGCACCATTCCGGCCGATGATGCCCACCGCCTCTCCGCGGTGGATCTCACACGAAACGTCCTCGAGAGCCCAAATCGTCGATTCCTGTGGATGGCCATTGTTCGAGCTACCGCTAAGGGCCGAGCGTACGCGGCGAAACGGCGAGGCGATCGCGTCGGTGATGACATCGCGCAACGCCTTGTAACGTTCCCGCTCCCCGATGCGATATTGCTTGGCGAGTCCCTCACAGCGGATGGCTACATTACTCATGGCTTAGACCACGTCGGCGAAGGTCTTTTCCATGCGCCGGTAATAATACAGCCCTCCGATCAGGACCAAAGCAACGACCAGCGCCGAGACCGCAAGCATCATTCCCGGAGCTGGAGTTTTGCCCAAAAGCGCCCAACGGAAACCTCCGATGACACCCGCCATTGGGTTGAGCCCGTACAACGTTCTCCAAGGCGCAGGTACTAGGGTGCTGGAGTAGGCAACCGGTGAAGCCAGCAGCCAAAACTGCACGATAAAAGTCAGCGTGTAGCGAACGTCACGATATTGCACATTGAGCGCGGATAGCCATAAACCAACGCCGAAAGCGGTAACAACAGCAAACATTACGAACAAGGGCAGCGTGAGAATCGCCCATGATGGTTTCACCCCGTACCAGACCATCAGGCCAACCAGAACCGTGAATGCGATGCTGAAATCAACTAGTCCGGCGAAAACGCTGGCGAGGGGTACGATGACTCTTGGGAAGTAAACCTTGGTGATAAGACGCTCATTGGCTACAACGCTATTGCTGGACTCCGTCAACCCGTATGCAAACAACTGCCAGGGGACTAAGGCGGTATAGACGAATAAGGGATATGGAATGCCATCGGAAGGAACTTTCGCCAGCCGCCCAAAGAAAACTGTAAAGACAATCATGCTGAAAAGCGGCTGAATAATGGCCCACGCCGCACCTAAGACCGTTTGCTTGTATCGGACCTTGATATCACGCCAAGTGAGAAAAAAGAGTAGCTCGTGGTAACGCCATAGTTCTGCGAGGTCTAGGCGAACCCAGCCGTGCGTGGGCTGGATGACGGTGCGCGGCAGTTCGGCTGCCGCATGGGTTGTCGGGAATGTCTGGCTTTGTGGTTCCGCCGGAAGGATCATCTGCCCCTTTTCCTCTCAGAACTCTGCGCTCCGCTGGCGCAAGCTCACATTCTATCCCCAGTGGCACCACACAATGCACGTAATTGGCCATGCCCGCCATGGGCCCAAACGGCATATAGCTAAATAGAAGGCACTTGTCGATGTTCGGAACATATCAGGGGTTCGAACTACCGACGCAAACCACCCCAGGAACGGCTGTTTCCGATATGACTCCCGTCACGCCATGGCTACCATTTGGCTGCTTTCCCCCGTAAAGCAGCACCAAGAAGATAGACGATGCGGCGCAAGTCCTTGTCCGACGCCCGATTTCGGGAGTATACTCCGCACTCGGAGAGGAAGTTCGCACTAGAAGTTTTCTAGTTCCGCAGATAATCCTGAATGGAAGGAATCTCAATACATGCCAAAGAATCAACTGCTACACGCTCTCAGCACATCTTTGGCGAATATCTTCGTGGGGCTTCTGTTGCTTGCTTCGGCGTGGGCGGGTAGCACGGAAAATGTGCTGTACAGCTTCGCCGGTGGAGCGAATGACGGATTGTATCCCACCGCCGCCTTGGTTTTCGGAAAGTCAGGCCACCTTTATGGCACAACTTCGCAAGGCGGCAACTCCACCGTATGCGGCATTTTTGGCGGTTCTTGCGGTGTAGTTTTCGAGCTGACCCCGGTCTCCGGCGGTTGGAAAGAGAGCGTGCTTTACGAGTTCACCGGTGGCGCGGACGGAGGCACGCCCTATGATGCTCTCGTCATAGATAGCAAAGGCAATCTTTATGGAACCACGAGTGTAGGCGGCAGCAGCGGCATGGGAACTGTCTTCGAACTGACGCGCGGTACCGGCGGCACGTGGACGGAGACAGTCCTCCATAGTTTCGCAGGTGGCAGCGATGGAGCGTATCCCCATGCGGGCCTGGTCTTAAAGGGGAACAGTCTCTATGGCACGACGCTCCAGGGCGGTACCGGAGCAGCTTGCGGTTATTTTGGTAATGGCTCGTGTGGCACCGTTTTCAAACTGACCCACAGCAAAACGAGTTGGATGGAGAGCGTACTGTATTCCTTCACGGGTGGTGGTGACGGCGGCTATCCCTACGGAGGCGTGGTCTTCGACAAACACGGCAATCTCTATGGAACGACTTTCCAAAATGGCTCTACGGGCGACGGCACGGTTTTCGAACTGATCCACGGGAAGGGTACCTGGACCGAGAGCACGCTCTATACCTTTACGGGGAGTACGGATGGCAAGGCGTCGTACGGCGGTGTCATTTTCGATATTGAGGGAAATCTTTATGGAACGACCAGCCAGGCTGGCGCCAGCGGCGGCGGCACGGTTTTCGAACTGACGCACGGGATCTCCGGCTGGACGCTGACCACGCTCCATGCCTTCGCGGGCACTCCCGACGGAAATTATCCCGAGGCTGGCCTAGTGAAAAGGGGCCACAATCTCTACGGGACGACGTATGACGGCGGCACGGGATCAGCATGTGGCCCTTTCGGAGGTCTGCCCTGTGGCACCGTTTTCAAGGTGAACCACACCAAAAACAACGGCTGGACGGAGAGCGTATTGTACTCGTTCATGGGCGGCGCGGACGGAGCCTTGCCCGAGGATGGCCTGATACTCGACAAGTCAGGCAATCTCTATGGCACGACTTTGGGAGGTGGTACGACTGGTGGTGTTGTGTTTGAGATCCCATGAACCGGTGGTCGTATTTACGACCGCCACGCGAGCGTAATAAGAATCTTTTCATGGAAATACGGATTGAATCCCGGCAGTTAGGGGATGTCTGTGTCGTCGTCCCGCAGGTTTTCCAGGACGCGCCGGCGTTGGCGCACAGCTTGCCGCTGTGAAGACCAGCGATTTTCCGAGTCCGGTGAAACGCCCCCGCTACTCAGTGCTTTCGAAGGCGAAACTTCGGGCTTTGGGTTTGTCGATTCCGTCCTGGAAGGACGCTCTGCGCAGATATCTCCACGAGAGATCAACGAAAATTCCGCTTGCATCCACCGAAGCAGTGCACGCCAGCAGCTAACCTCTGCTTCTGTTCATCTTTCGATCGTTCCCTCCGAAGCGTTGACCTTCCCCTTGCCCCCACCTAACATGTCTACCCAGTGGCCACGCCCTCCCAACCCGTGGGGCAGACAGTTTCCCATTACCGCATCGTCAGCAAGATCGGCGGTGGCGGGATGGGTGTGGTGTATGAGGCGGAAGACCTCAAGCTCGGTCGCCACGTGGCTTTGAAGTTCCTTCCAGAGGGGCTCGCCAACGATCCGCAGGCGCTCATCCGCTTCCGGCGGGAAGCCAAGGCTGCCTCTGCACTGAACCATCCGAACATCTGCACTATCTACGAAATCGACGAGGCCGATGGGCGCGCTTTCATATCCATGGAATTGCTGGAGGGGCAGACACTTCGGCACCAGATCAGTGGCAAGCCGATGGAGGTCGAGGCGGTGCTCGATCTGGCAATCCAGATTGCCGATGCGCTGGATGCGGCACACTCGAAAGGAATCATCCACCGGGATATTAAGCCGGCCAACATCTTCGTGACGAATCGAGGTCAGGCGAAGATTCTAGACTTCGGGCTGGCCAAAGTGTCGCTGAAACCGAACAGCGGTGCCATGAGTGCCCCAACCATCGGCTCAGAGGAGAACCTCACCAGCCCCGGTTCGACGCTGGGCACCGTTGCCTATATGTCGCCCGAGCAGGTTCGAGGGAAGGAACTCGATGCCCGCACCGACTTGTTCTCCTTCGGGGCGGTGCTCTATGAGATGGCGACAGGAGCGCTCCCGTTTCGGGGTGATACCAGCGGTGTGATCTTCGAATCCATTCTGAATCGAGCGCCCGCCCCAGCGATCCGGTTGAACCCAGACATGCCGCCCGATCTGGAACGGATCATCAACAAGGCTCTGGAGAAAGACCGCAACCTGCGCTATCAGAGCGCGTCGGAGGTACGAGCCGATCTGCAACGACTGAAGCGGGACACGGACTCCCACAAGTCAGCGCCTTCTGAGTCGGCATCCGTTTCTCGCAGAAGATGGCTCCAATGGATCGGCGCGGGGGCCCTTGGCGTTATCGCCGTAATCGTGATCGCCCTCTTTCTCCGGCAGTCCAGGCATCCCGCGGTCCGCCTTGTTGATTCTGCCAGCCCGAGATCGATTGCAGTGCTGCCCTTCCAGAATGTGGGCTCTGATAAGGACACTGACTTTCTGCGGCTCGCCCTGCCCGATGAGATTGCGACTACGCTGAGCTACGTGCCGTCGTTCTCGATCCGTCCCTTTGCTACGACGAGCAAGTACAACGGGCCGAACTTGGACTTGCAGCAGGCTGGTCGAGAGATGGAGGTAACCTCGATCGTAACGGGGCACTTCCTCACGGAAGGCAACCAGTTGGAGGTCACGCTGGAAGCGGTGGATGTCGCGAATAACCGCAGTGTTTGGCGAGACACCATCGATGTTTCCGCGTCGGACAAAATTACCATGCGGGAGCAAATCACTTCGAGAGTTCGGCGGGGCCTTGTCCCCGTGCTTGGAGGACCATCGTCCTCCGGGGAGGCGGGGACTCGCCCCGCGAGCGAGGAAGCCTACGACTTGTATTTGCGTAGCATCGCGGTTCCGCATGATATTGCTCCGAACAAAGATGCGATCGCGATGTTGGAGCGTGCTGTCGGCATTGATCCCACCTACGCTCCTGCTTGGGAGGCTCTGGGCATGCGCTATTACTGGGACAGTGCGTATGGTGGTAGCGGTGAGCCGATGCTCAAGCGTTCGGACTCGGCCATGGAACGAGCACTGGCGCTTGATCCGAACTTAATCGTTGCGGCCGCAGCGTTGATCACTAACCGGACAGATCGCGGCGATATTACAAATGCTTATGCGGAGGCCTCAGCCTTGGTCAAGCGCCGACCGGATAGTGCGCAGGCACATTTCGCTCTGGGCTACGTTCTACGCTATGCCGGGTTATTGCACGAATCGGCACACGAGTGCGACACTGCACTCGCACTGGATCGGGGCAGCCCGATCCGGTCGTGCTCTTGGGTTTTCATGCAATTAGGTGAGCCCCAGAGGGCAACGGAGTTCGTCCGCCTCGATGCAGGCTCGGAATGGGCAGCCAGGCAAACAGCCCTTATTCTTCTGGGCCAGGGCAAACTGGGCGAGGCACGCCAAACCATTCAGAGAACGTCGGAGTCTCCTCTGATGGGTCGTGAGCTGCTTCTAGCCTGCCTTGACCCCCAGCAGGCATCCCAGTTCGACAGAATCGCGAAGAGAAGCGAAGCGGCCGCGCTTGCGGGAGTGGATGGGGAGCCTCGGTATTTCCTTGGCGCCCTGCTCTCCTATTGCGGTCACAAGGATGCCGCTGTTCGCTTGCTCAGAAGCGCCATTGAACACAACTATTGTGCTTACACCGCTCTGCAATCCGACCCGGTGCTGGTGAAGCTCCGTGGAGCTCCTGAGTTCGGCGAATTGCTATCGGCAGCGAAAGAGTGCCAGAACAGGTTTTTGGCGCAGCGAGAGCAGAGTCCACACTGAAATGCACGAGAAAATGTCCCCACGTCCGAGTGAATCCTGCGTTACGGTTTCACTTTATACACGACGCCCGCACCGCTGCTACCGCCCACTTCGGTGACGCCATATAGGTTGCCGCCGGCGTCAGCCACGACCCCGCTATACGGATACCCACCATCGCTGCTGCCAGTAAAGCTGTAAAGGACGGTGTGGTTCCACGCTTTCTTCTTCCGTGTCAGCTCAAAAACGGTGCCGTGGTCTGAGCTGCTGCCGCCGTTCGTCGTGCCGAAGAGCTTATTTCCAAGGTAGGTCAGCGTGCCTTCCGGATAGGAGCCGTCGCCCGACCCAGCAAAACTGTGGAGTAGACTGAGCATATAACCCGTGTTCGACTTTATCATCTCGAAGGCCGTGCCAACGTTACTTGCGCCACCTTGTTGAGTGACGCCGAAAATCACGCTTTTCTGCTTCTTTCCGATTTTTTGTGTGCCGAGGGTCAGACTACCGAAGTAAGGATACGCGCCGTCGCTGCTCCCGCCAGCAAAGCTATGAAGCACGGTCTCCGTCCAGTTGCTGCCGGATTTAGAGAGCTCGAACACTGTGCCATAGTTGCTCGTCCCACCCTTCGGCGTCACACCATAAAGATTGCCCTTTTTGTCCATCGCCAAGCCGCTAGTGGGGTTTTCACCGTCGGTGCATCCGGAAACGGAACAGAAGTTGTAGATCACGCTATAGGTCCCGCTCGAAATCTCGTAAGCGACACCATAGCCGTTCACCCCGCCGCTTTCGGCGGTGCCGTAGAGATTACCTTTTTTGTCGCGAATCACACCGGCATAGGGATAGCCGCCGTCGGTGCCGCAAGTAAAAGCGTGCAGCGTAGTCAACGTTGAACCAGAAAGCTCGAAAACGATGCCGCAGCTGCCGGCGCCGCCTATCTCGGTTGTTCCGTAAATCTTGCCGGATGGGTCAAGGGCTACGCCTGCAAGCGGAAAGCCGCCGTCGGTGCCGTCGCAGAAGCTATACAATGCCCTTTCGGTACCGCCGCTCGACAGCTCAAACACAGTACCGTATCCACAGGTGCCTCCATACTCCGTTGTACCATAAAGATTGCCCGAGCTGTCACGTACCAGAAGCCCCAGATCGTCAGGATAACCGCCATCGCTGCCGTCGGTGAAGTTATATAGAACGGTTTCGGTGCTGGCCAGCGCGCCAGTTGCCAAAAGCAGAACCAAGGTGAGAATCGCTACCAATTTAAGTCCCATGACCGTGCCTCCTTTTGCGTGTAGCCGGTCCCGCAAGACCAAGAAACTTCGGCGGCTGTGAAGTATACACCTTGATTGCCACCGTTTTCGGGGCAACCCTCCCTTGGAAGGCCACGTTGGAAACTAGAGCAAAATCGCAGCTAGCCCACTCATGCCAATCAAGCCCAGACCCACAAGAAAAGCGGGTGGTCGTAAAGAAGTGGAGCGGATTCGCGCGGATAGCTCCCCTGATCGCATATCCAGTAAGGGCGGACCTGATGGCCCGGCAATGTTCCCCTGGGGCGGCCAAAACCCCAAAATAATGCCGGAATAAAGTCCGAGAGTGGTGCTAGAATCGCCTTTATCCCCCAGCGTGGGAGTTCTGTCCCACGCCGAGCTCCCCCGGTGCGTTCGTCCATTGGAGTGATTCATGGCGTTACCGTCTAAACTGAAGACCTTTGGCCCGGCGGGCGAACTAGTACCCGTGGAACCCATTGCCATGAACGACCATCGGTCGTTCGGCTACGTACTGGAAGAGCAGAACGCCGTCTTGCACTACTGGCGAATCCTGAGGAAACGCGCCTGGCATGTGCTGGCCACTCTGGCAATTATTTTGGCGCTTTCGGTCATTGTGACCCTGAGGACGACTCCCCTGTACCGGGCGACCTCGAAGGTTGCAATCTTTCCAGAAAATCAAAATGTCTTGGGATTCAAGGACCCGGGAAATGTCCTTTCCGAGTCTGATTACGACTTGGCGCTTCAGACCCAGGCCTCAATTCTGAGCAGCGACACGCTGGCTTTGAGGGTCATGGACGTTATGCGCCTCGCTCAGGATCCAAGGTTTAACGACGTCAAACGCAGTTCGGCCTCTGCCAGCCCACGTCGGAGTTCCAGCGCCGCTCCAGATAAAGCGCAAACTGCGGAATTGTTGCGCAGATTTCACAAAGAGTTCAGTGTCGAACTAGTCCCCCAAACTCGGATCCTGGAAGTAGCTTATACCCATCCCGATCCGCAGTTGGCGACCGAGATTGTCAATACCCTGATCAAGACCTTTATTGAGGAGAATTTCAAAACCAAGTATGAATCGGTGACGCAAACCTCTGAGTGGCTTTCGAAGGAGCTGGCGGACCTGCAATTGAAAGTGGAAACCTCGCAGGAGAAGCTGGTCCGTTATCAGAAAGAGCACGGGATCCTTGGGGCCGATGATAAGCAAAACATCGTGACCGCCAAGCTGGACGAGTTGAACAAGGAGCTGACGGCAGCCGAGACGGACCGCATTCAGAAACAATCCGATTACACCTCGGCCATGCAAGAAGACGCCGGCACTGCCTCCGACAGGTTTTCAACTGGCGGAGGAGCCAGTCTGCTCGACAAGCTACGCGAGCAAGAGACGCAGCTCGACACTCAGTACGCACAGATGACGACGCAGTTCGGAGCGGGTTATCCGAAAGTGGCGGAACTCAGCAACCAGCTGAAACAAGTGCGCGCCGAGATCGCTGCCGAACAGACCAGGACGCTCCATCGCCTGCGCGACCAATACCTGGCCGCAGTGCAACGGGAAAAATCGCTGACGGCGGCGTTTGAACAGCAGAAACAGGCGGCCAATGCCCTGAACGAAAGCGCGATTGAATACTCCGTGCTGAAGCGCGATGCCGATTCGAACCGCCAGCTTTACGAAGGCTTGTTGCAAAAGCTCAAAGAGGCGAGCATCAGTGCTGGGCTGAGATCAGACAATATCCGTGTGGTGGACATCGCTCAGACTCCAATTTTTCCGGTCACGCCGAACCTACCGAGAAATCTGGGATTCGGGTTTCTCCTGGGTCTCGGGGTCGGCATCGGACTGGCGCTGGTATTGGACAACCTGGATACGACCGTCCAGAATGCCGGCCAGATCAGCGACGTATGCGCGTTGCCCAACCTGGCGGTAATTCCGCTACAGACATCGAGCCATAGCCATTTGCGCAAACGACTGGCGGCCATCCCCGCTTCCAACGGAAACCGTGACCTTGCCCTGGTCACGTACGCGCGTCCAAAGTCGCAAGCCGCGGAATCGTTCCGGGCGTTCCGGACTTCGCTTGTGCTCTCCGCTCTGGGCGCTCCGCCAAAAGTGATCCTGGTCACTAGTGCCTGGCCGCAAGAAGGAAAGACGACGGTAAGCGCCAATCTGGCGCTGGTTATGGCGCAACGCGGAACGCGCGTTCTGCTCATGGACGCGGACCTTCGCAAGCCCGGCGTTGGGCGAATGTTCGGCATAACGCATAAGGGCGGACTCAGTACCCTGATCAGTGGAGTCGATCAGGCGGATGAAGTCGTCCTCCCCAGTTCTCAGATTCCGAACTTGAGCATCGTCTGCGCCGGCCCTGCTCCGGCCCAGCCCGCCGAATTGCTCGGCTCCCAGCTCATGAGGGATTACATTACGCGCTGGCGAAACGAATTCGATCACATCATTATTGATACCCCGGCGTGCCTCTCGGTAACCGACGCCGTGATCCTCTCTCCGGCAGCGGACCAGGTGATTCTGGTAGCACGCTCGGGACAGACGACGAAAGCAGCTTTGCGGCGTGCTTGCGACGTGCTGCAGCAGGTCAATGCCAGTGTGATGGGCGTCGTTCTGAACGCCTATGACATGAATTCCCTGGACGGCTACTACGATTCCTATCGCAGCCGGAATGCGCGGTACTACGAAGAGGCCTGAAAACCGTCTGCGGTCAGGCCGCCGATCAGCGTGACCGTGCCGGCCGATTGTGATGCCGATTCCCTGCTCAGAAATTCCGAGCGGAAATCCTTGTGTAGACATCAAGACAAATGTATGGATGACGGACTTTACCTCGACCTATTGAAACGGTGCCTGAGCGGCTACCTGTATCCGGAGAGCAGCAATCAAGAGGTGCTTCTCCCCCAACCTGGGCTGTCGCTGACGCAGAAGACCCTTGTGAGGATGATGAACCGGCGAGGCTACAAGGTCTTCAGGACGGTGCCATTTGACGCCAAGGCCCGCGAACTCGGAACCGATTGGCCAAGTATCGGATACTCCATGATCGGGCTGAAACGCCTCGACAATCTGCAGGCTTGCATGGAATCGGTCATCGAGGAAGGCGTACCGGGCGATCTGCTGGAGGCGGGCGTGTGGCGGGGTGGATCGTGTATCTTCATGCGGGCCGTTCTCAAACTGCACGGGGTCGACAATCGAAATGTATGGCTCGCGGATAGCTTCCAGGGTTTGCCAAAGCCCTCGCTGGATGCCGACCGCGACTATGATTTATCCGGGCATCGCGTGCTGGCAGTTTCTCTGGAGGAAGTACAGGCGGCTTTTCAGCGGTTTGGGATGTTGGACGGACAGGTCAAGTTTCTCAAAGGCTGGTTTAAAGACACGCTGCCCACCGCTCCCGTCAGCCGCTTGGCAATCTTGCGAATGGACGGCGACCTGTACGAATCGAGCATGGACATACTCAACTCGCTCTATCACAAAGTCTCGCCCGGCGGCTTCGTGATCGTGGACGATTACCATATGTTCCCTCCCTGCAAGCTCGCAGTGGATGAGTTTCGCGGACGCGCCGCTATCACTGAGCCTATCCGGGAAATCGATGGTACGGGTATCTTTTGGAAGAAGTCGTGAAAATGCCCGCAAACTACCTGGGTTGGTCACCAGCTGCGCACAACGCCAGCATCGGGTGACAAGTCGTCTTGGGACAGGCGATCCACAACCTGCGACTTGCTTTCTACCCTCGCCTGAGTACCCTTATCCTGTTGACTTACGCACTGGTTCTTACCAGCTTTCGGATGGGGGACCGACTTCGCTTGAGGGTCGCATGAAGATGAGTGCCAAGGCCGACAGTGAACGCTTCCAGAGCGACGCCAACAAGTATGCCGTCTACCTCGAGACCCCCGAGGGCCGGTTGCGCTCCGACTTGGCCTTTGCCAACCTGCAGGATTTTCTTCCCCCGCAGACCAAACCTTCATGGTGTGCACTCGATCTCGGGTGCGGCACGGGAGCGACGGCCGTTCGCCTGGCGCGACTTGGCATTCACGTCACCCTGCTGGATTCCTCTCCGGCGATGCTGGATATCGCGCAGCGCGCCGCCCGCGAAGCCGGGATCTCGGAGAAGATCGTGCTGAAACACGGTGACGCCACACAGCTGGCCAGCTTATTTCCCGTCCGATCGTTCGATGTAATTCTTTGCCACAACCTGCTCGAATATCTCGACGAACCGGTGGCTGTTTTGCGCGGCGCGGCCCGCGCTTTGCGGGATTCATCAGCGATACTGTCAGTCCTTGTGCGAAACCGGGCCGGCGAAGTATTCAAGGCCGCCATTCAAACCGGCGATTTGGCGCTTGCGGAAAATAACCTCACCGCTGAGTGGGGACAAGAGTCTTTGTACGGAGGCCGGGTACGACTTTTTACGTCAGATAGCCTGCAAGCCATGCTGAAAGCGGCGGCGCTGGGAGTGATTACCGAGCGGGGTGTACGCGTCCTTGCGGATTACTTGCCGTCGCGGATTTCTCGCAACGCCGAGTACGAGCGGATTCTTGAACTGGAGCGCAAGCTGGGCAACCGGCCAGAGTATGCCGCAATCGCGCGCTACACACAATGCTTCGCACGTTTGCCTTGATCGTCGATGGAGAGCTGATCCATGAATGACGTCGCTGGCAAAGCTTCATCTACCCCATCCGGCGCGAGGGCGACGGAGGCCACGATTGCGCTTGGGCTCGGGCTCACCAACGAGTGCAACCTCGCCTGCGCCTTCTGCTACCGAGATCCAGCCCGCACGGATCGCCTCTCTCTGGATCAGGTGAAGTCCGTCATGGAACGACTGCCGATCCGCTCGGTGAATCTGGGCACCGGGGAGAACGGCATGCATCCGGACTTTAAAGCGATCCTGGCGTACCTGCGCACGAAACCCATCAAGCTTACGATCACTTCCAACGGCCACAGTGTTGCTGTATTGGAAGACGACGAGTTGAGCCCCTTTCACGATATTGAGTTTTCTCTCGATTACCCGACGCAAGCGGAACAGGATGCGCAGCGCGGCAGCGGCAATTGGGAGCTGATTCACCGGCAAGCGGAACGCTGCGTGAGGCTCGCCATACCTGTAACCATCATCGCGGTCATGATGAAGGCGAACTACTTGCGTTTAGCGGAGGTCGCGCGAGTAGCCAAACAGTTTGACGCTCCCCTGCGCGTCAACGTGTACCAAGCGGTGCGATCCGACGTCTACGCATTGTCCTACGAAGAATATTGGGAGGGATTCCGGCGTCTCTTTGCCGAAACGGACGTGATCGCCATCGGCGAGCCGCTGGTTCGCGCGATGGCAGGTCTCCCGCCGCTCCGATCAGGTTGCGGCGTGAGCACTGTGCGAGTGACGCCAAGAGCCACAACCCAGCCCTGCGTTTATTGGCCAGGAGCGGGAGAGCCGCTGTCGGATTTGATCTCGATGGGGCTCGACATTTTAGACTCCGAGCCCTTCGACCAAGCTCGCACGCTTCCCGACGCGTGCCAGCCTTGCGAGTTCCGCGAGTCGTGCCACGGCGGATGTGCCGGACGTCGCCGCCTGCAAGGCGCGCTCCTAGAGCCTGATTACTACTGTCCGATCGTTCGCGGGGAGCGTCCGAGCCTGCAAATTCGTATGGCCGCCACCCGCGATCTTCCCAAGCTGAGCAGTTCGTGCACCACCGTAGTGATCGCCAGGTAGTTCGCTTCGGGTAGCTTAGACGAGTTCTATGCGGACCTGACGACCGACAACGGCCGCAGCTTTTTGCAGTGTGCCCAAGGTCACGGCAGCGTTCTCGGGATCAAGCAGCCGGTCGAGCGCGGCGCGGCTCGTATGCATCCGGCGCGCCATCTCGACCTTGGTCAGGCCTTTTTGCTGCATGGCAGCCGCAACCTGGCGGGCAACGACCCGTTTGATCGCGGTGGCGCTAACTTTCTCATAGAGGCCTTCCTCGCGCAGCCAGCTGTCGAAGGTCGATCCGATATTCTTCTTTTTCATGATCCCGTACCCTTCTTCCGTGTTGGCCACGATTCACCACAACTAATTTTAACTCGCTGTCATTTCGAGCGGATCGGGATTGTGAGCGGGAGCGAACAAACACGCGTAGTCGAGAAACCTGCTTTATTACCGATCCCAGCAGAACAGCAGGTTCCTCGACTGCGCTTCCTCGTCCGCTGCGCCTCCGAGCAAACTTCGCTCGGAATAACAGTTTTTACGATTTCCTTCAGGGAAAGGGCAGACGCGGGATCCACCTTTACGTTTATTTCGCGTCCACCCACTTGTCCGACCCCGTCACCTTCACAGCTACATCAGAAATGAAGATGTGCAAAGGCTTGCCGTCGGCGAACCCGCGATGCTCGGTTGAGAACAGAATCGGACCAGCCTTTTTATAGCCTGCCCAGGTTGCGAAGACGCGGCTCGGCGGCTTGGCCCCGCCGCGGTGGTAGACAAAGTACACGACGCGGTTGTCTTTACCCACGTAGAGGTCCCAGGTATCGCCGGGCGTGTAACCGCTATCTGCGGGATACTTCACCGGAATCAGCTCGGCCATGCCGGGGCCCAGTGGTAGGTTAAACTTGCCCTGATCGATCACGCTGCCGCTCTTGTCCCAATAAGCGTGAAACGGGAACAGAGTCCAATAATTGTCGTTGATGAAACTCGGGTCGACTTGATTTTTCACAGCGTCGGTTTGGCTGCTAAGGTCGGTGCGTACGTAGGAAACCTGGACCGGCTTACCGTCTTTATCCGTCCCCTCGTAGGTCACCTTGTTTGTCTTGGGCTCCCACTCCCACTTGTGAGCAGCTTTGAACAGCCCCGTAATCTCCCCGTTCCAGGTGTAGCGGATGGCCTCAACTTTGTCCCACGAATCAATTCCGTAGGCCTTGGCAACTTGTTCGAGAATTGGCGCGCGCTGCTGCGCCCAGGAGTTTGCAGCAAGGACCAGCACTCCGCAAAGCAGAAGACCCATCATGGTTAAACGGCGGGCATTTCTCATAGAGTTCGCTCCTCGGTGAATTGAACGGATGAAGTCTTGGATGACCGGCAAAAGCTTTCGGATACAAGATACAACAGGAGAGCCTCTATCCTCGAAGCTCTCCTGCTGCTTTGCGAACAGTTAGCCAGCGTTGGCCGAGATCGCATCACGCTGCCGACTTCATCGCGCCTGACCGCAGTGACCGGAAGCCCGCCCGAATCTCTTCTGAAAGAAGTTGGGGCTGCTCAAATGCCGCGAAGTGTCCGCCTTTCTCAACCTTGTTGTAATGGATCAGTTTGGGATACGCCCGCTCTGCCCAGCTCCGCGGGGCTGGATAGAGTTCGTCAGGGAAGACGCTCACGGCAACCGGGATGGAGACTCCTTTGGCATTGAAATACCCGAGTTTGCCCCAATTCTCCCAATAGAGACGGGCGCCAGAAAGCGCCGTGTTCGTCAACCAGGCGATCGTGATGTTGTCGAGGATGTCGTCGCGCGTGAGGCCTTCGGATTTTCCCTCAAAGACGCGTGCGATCAGCTCGTAGCTGCGCGCGTCGTGATCAAGGAAATAAGCCGCCAAGCCGACGGGCGAGTCCGCGATTCCGTATAACGTCTGCGGTCGCAGCCCCATCTGGTACCCGTAAGCGATTCCCTTTTGATATACGAACTGCAAACGCTCGTAAGCGACCTTCTCATCGGCTGACAGACCCGACGGCGCCGGCGCCCCCGACGCAGCCGCCCTGTCAATGTCGCCTGGAAAGATGCCAGGCATGTTAGTGTGAATGCCGAGTAGTTCCGGAGGGGCAAGCACACCCATTTCTTCGGTGATGACTGCGCCCCAATCGCCGCCTTGCGCTACAAATTGCGTGTACCCGAGGCGCTTCATCAGCACGACCCAGGCACGCGCGATGTGGGCAAGATCCCAGCCTGTGGTGGTCGGTTTGCCTGAGTATCCGTACCCCGGCATCGACGGAACCACAATATGGAACGCGTCGGATGCATTTCCGCCGTGTGCGGTGGGATTGGTCAGCGGATCGATGATCTTCATCTGTTCGATGATCGAGCCGGGCCATCCGTGCGTAACGATCAGCGGCAGCGCATTTTCGTGTTTCGAACGAACGTGAATGAAATGAATGTCCAGCCCATCGATCTCGGTGATGAATTGCGGCAGGGCGTTCATTCTTGCCTCGATCTTGCGCCAGTCATACTCTGTCGCCCAATAGCGTGCGAGTGCCTGAGTGGTCGCGAGCTGTACTCCTTGGGATGCATCGGTAACCGTTTCTCGCTCAGGCCACTTCGTGGCGATGATGCGCCTGCGCAATTCGGTCAAGTCTGCTTCCGGAACGTTCACATGAGGAAATGGACGAATCGCATTCTTGTCATCTGCCTGCTTGCTGTGTTGTTGCGTGGAGACTGCTTGGGTCATGGTCGCCTCCTTTTGACTAGTTTTGGAATGGGGGATCCAACAACGGTTGTTGTGATGACGGATCAGGCCTTCAGGATGCGGAGAAAAATGTTCGCAAAACTTTGGTTGCGCATCCAGGCCCAACGCACCTAGTCGGTTGAGCACTGGGGCGCGGCCGGTCGAGTGATTCGGCGCAACAGGATGATCGCAGCGGCCCCTGCCACGCATCCGTACTCCACCAGCATTACCCAACCAGGAAGCGTCCCCCACGGACGCCCCAGTGTGCGCAAGTGCCATTGGACGTAAACCGGGAAAATGCTCACCGTCCAGATGATGATCAGCAGCGTCGAGGCCGATGTCAGAAATGGCAGCAGCCAGAGAAGATACCATGGGAATACGGCAGGCGCGCACAAAAGAGATGCTGCCATGGGCCAAACAAACGGCGCCCAGGCAAATTGGTCCGGAGCCCACTCAGGCGCTGCGCGTCTTATTCTTAGCCAGGTTGCAGTCACTAATCCGACGAGCACTGCGAGGCCTGCCAGCAACTGCGGAGGCGCCACTCGAGCGAGCATCGCAAACACGGGACCATTAAAGCGGAAACTCTGCACATACGTACCCAGCGAGCCGATCGGAATGCGGCCATGGTTAATGAACGGAACGTAGAGGAGCGCGACCACGGCAGCCGCCAGCGCGGCGTCGCGAATGCGAACCCGCTTCCAGTAGAGAGGCAAGAGTACGATCGGCAGAAATTTCACTGCGATCGCTAGCCCAAGTGCGACTGCCGCAGTCGCCCGCCATCGGCGCACCAGAGCAGCGGCGGACACCACCAGCAATAGCGCGCCAACAATATCAATGTGACCGCTTCCCGCCACCTCAATGGCCAACAATGGGTTCCAGGCGAACGCCAGAACCAGGTGCGCTCCCCGCCCGGTACAACGCAAGACATCGAGCAACACGAAAACAATTGCGACCTGGCAAACCACAAATGCTACTTTCATCGCAAATGTAGATTCGTGAATAGCCGTTACGGCGCGGAAGAAAAGCTGCGCCCCCGCTGGATATGGGCTCGGTAGATCCGGGTTGTTCAAGTTGCGGGTTTCCGGGGTATGCAGCCCCTTCGCGGCAGGATCGCTGGGAACGACAAGATAGGGGTTGTAGCCGAGCCTCTGCAGGCGGCCATCCCAAACGTATCGGTGAATATCATCATCGGCGCCCGCGGGCAGGCGAAGAAATTCAATGTGCCACACCGCAGCCAGGACGAGCCCAATGATGACAACGCGCCGGGAAAATCCTGGCGTAGCGAAAAACTCACGGATCGCTAAGAGGTACACCACGCCCGCAAGCGTCAAAGACGCCATGAAGTACGGTCCACCCCGATCCCCGAAGTTGCGCGAGCAGATCGTCATCGCCACGCACAACGCGGCGCCGAGGAAGCACACTCTCCACGCGGAAGTGATCTTCACAGTTCTCCTGTGCCCGTCCGGAACGGTGCCGCCACAAGCTCCTACTCCCGGCACCAGCCCCTACAAGGCTCTGATTCCACACGCGGTCGTAACGCCTGTACAGTTTGACCGTTTCTTGACCTTTTTTCCAAGACATAATCTTGGGCATAGAACCCGATCAATAAGTGAGATGGCGATTATCATTAGTTAACCATCAAAGCAACGACTCAGTGAGGGGTGGCACGTCGGTGCTATCGGCATCGCCCCCCGCTCCGGTTCATACTGTGATTGACCTTCCTCTTGGTGACCTTGGTCTATATCCATGCGATGGCAGTGATGAAGAAATCCGGATCAATTAGAATTAAGCGGTGGGCGGCGGTTTCGAGACTGGCCAGGGTCGGCATGCTCTGCGCGATATGGATATCCTGTTCGCGAGAGCCCCTGTTCATGCAGGCCCCGGGTCACCAAGAAGAGCGACTGCAGACAGTCTCAACCGGCGATGTGACTTTCACTGTCTACCCCGGCGCATCTCACTCTCTTAAGTTTGTGGTTCCTCCAGATCACAAGGACGCGAACCTCAAAGGGCACTTTTCCGTTGTCAGTGAGGGCGCGGACGAAATCAAGGCTTTCCTTCTGAACGACGAAGACTATGCCAACTGGCAAAAGGGATATACGACCTACCGTTATTACGATAGCGGAAGCGTGCGGCAAGCATATTTGGACGTTCCCCTCCTTGGATGGTCAGCAGGAGCTTACTACCTGGTCTTTGACAACCGATCACAAGCAACGACACCGAAGACCATTACAGCCAACCTACACCTTACCTACTCTGTAATGTGGTGGCCGGGGAAAAAAGAGTAAGTGCGAACCTGCCTCACTTGTTGTTAACAGCCATAGGGCTCATTGAGAATTCGCCGACCGACCGTCCGGGTTAATGAGCGGTTGAATCCCACTCTTTAAGCCACGCTGCCGTGCGTGGTGCCCTTGCCGGAGTCAGCCGCAACTCCCCAGCGAGCCGACTCAAATCGTCTGCGGTGTCGATGTCGTAAAAACGATCCGCGAAACCTACGGATAGCTCAAGCGCTCTTGCGCGCGATAGGAGTCTCTCCAGCGCGCTGCTGGTGCCCATTCCGTCGCCTGCGAAAAGCGTAGGATGAGAAGCCTTTGCCCCGACGAGATAGTAGCCTCCGTCGTGCGTTGGTCCAACCACCACGTCATGTGCGGCCAGCGTTTCGAACGCGTCTTCGAGAACAGAACGCGGCAGGTGTGGGCTGTCGCTGTTGAAGGCAATGATGCGTCGTCGGTGTGCATTCGTTCGACGTGCGTTCGTTCGACGTCCTTCCGCGAAGTGCGCAAACACCGAAGTGAGGCCTGCAGCAAGACCTTCCCCTTTCTGCGCAACTACGCTCGCTGGTTTCCCTGCTAACTGCATGCCTGCCAACCGCGCCAGCTCGTCGACGTCCGACTCCGGGCACATGATCGCAACTTCCACACCGCCCAATTCCAAAGACCGCGCCAGTGCCAGCGTGTCGTCCAGAAGACAGCAATAGAAATCAGTGACAGCCTCAGGAGAAAGGCTGGGCGCCAGGCGGGTCTTGACTTCGCCTGGCCTTGGTGCTTTTGCCATGATTACCAGCACGCGGTCACTGCCTGACGAACGCACCACCGTCTCGCTTGAAGGCTTCATAGATTGCTGGGGCAATAATATACGACAGGTGGACGAGCCGGGTGGCCCATTCAAGCCCGGTTTTGGCTTGAGTGGGAATGTTCAGATCTCCCCAATTCTGTCATCCCGACCGGAACAGATCATCGCAAAGCGATGATCTGCGGAGTGGAGGGACCTGCTGTTGTTAACTCACCCGGCTGTGAGGGGCGCTGCAGATCGAGTCGGAGTGGGCGACGCCAAAACGCGAAAGAGCGGCGGGAAGACTTTGTCAGCGGTAGAACTGCCTCACTCAAGCCTCGTGCCCCAGGTTCGCGCCGGTTTTTGAGGCTAACCTGGGTCAGCACATACCGACGCGGCTCCCAGGCTACCGCCCAGAAAACGGGCGGGAACCTGGCCGGGTGCCGCATTCTAAATTTCGCGCTCTTTGCGAAATTTAGAGTGGGGATTTTCCCCGGGGCTTCGGCTTGGGCTTCGGCTCGCTCTTGCCCTTGAGATTGAGCGCCACGGCGG
The DNA here is from genome assembly GCA_963770485.1 of uncultured Acidobacteriota bacterium. GTDB lineage: Bacteria > Acidobacteriota > Terriglobia > Terriglobales > Acidobacteriaceae > CAVVEC01. The sequence continues at coordinate 415,588 of CAVYPX010000016.1, read as the reverse complement.
CGCGGATGAGATCCTTCAAGGCCGCCTCATCGACCTTGTCGCCTTCGTGGATGTCGATGGCGCGCCTGACATTCCCTTCGAGGCTGGAGTTGAATAGACCGGAAGGGTCCTTCAAAGCAGCTCCCTTGGCGAATGTAATCTTGACCACGTTCTTGTACGTCTCTCCCGTGCAGACGATGCCGCCGTGGGAAAAGACGGGCGTCCCCGGCGATGTCCGCCTGACCCACTTCCGCTCTTCGACGATCTCAGGGTCTGCCTGGTGGATGATTGCGCGCACTTTCGCCAGCGTCTTCCCACGCCAGTCGCCAAGTTCCTTGATCCTCTCGTCGATGAATGCAGAGGCAGATTCCACCGGGACGGGCCTTTTCATGTTCACCTCCAACTCTCGCACCTACTTTAGCTGCGCTCAGCGTAACCTGCAACCTCCGCAAGTGGACGCCTCTTCTGGTTCGATATCAGTTCGGAAAGATGGGCGGTGGCCGACTCAAGCCCGGCACCATCCCGTCAAGTGTTCCACATGGAACACAATGTGATGACGAAGGCGGCTGCACAATATCGTGATGACAGCTAAGATCAAGGAACTAAAGGAGGTTGACTCCGTTTTCCTTCGAGGTATAGTGGACCCAGGTTAGCGTCCAAAGAACGGACGGGAACCTGGGGCACCGCGCCCCCACGCCCCGCTGTCACCGACGAATATGCCGCCTTTCCGTTCGGTGACGTCCGAACATTGATAGGTCTCACACGTCACTGACCGCGCAAGCTCGCGGTGTAAGACTGCAGTGCGTAAACCCGGACAACGCGATTCGGGCAATATTTTGCGCTTTGTGGAGGGATTATGAAGCGGACTCCCAGGATACCTTCCAAGCTTTCCGACTCGCTGCATCACCAGCTCAACGCGTATGCATTTGCGGCGAGTGCGGCAGGAGTGAGCCTGCTCGCCCTGGCGGATCCCGCGCAAGCCAAAATTGTTTACACACCGAGCGGCGTCACGTTCGGTGGGAGCCCGCATACCAAGCCCCGGTTTTACGGCAACTACTATCTCGATCTCAATCGCGACTCGATTCCCGATTTTGTGTTTACGTGGAGCTCATTATCGTCATTTCGAGATATTCAGTTCTCTCTCAGGGTACGCCCCATTGGTTTTCGCAACGGCGTTGCGGGGAATTTTGTCAATAGCAGTGGAGAAACATACAACAAAGCGTTCTGCCTCGGGAGCGGAGCATCGATCGGTCCACAGCAACCGTTTGCCGGAACCGTGATGGCCACGTCTTCTTATTCCGCCTGGGCGTACGGCAGTTGGTTCAAAGCCGAGGGGTATCTTGGTCTGAGATTTACCGTTCATGGCCAAACCCACTATGGATGGGCACGCCTTAAAGTACTCACGAAGAAGGGTGTCGGCGCCGTCGACGTCGCAGTGCTCGGCTATGCCTACGAGACCATACCGAACAAGCCCATCATCTTAACCAAGGAGCAGGGGCCTTGCCAGCGATCGCCCGAGGATGATAAACACGCGAATCCCGCCTCTTCAGGCCCAGCCGAACCGGCCAGTCTGGGCCGCCTGGCTCAAGGGGCATCCGGTTTCGCCGCCTGGGGCAAGGTGCAACATGGAGCCGTGAACAGGGCCTTCAGCGATGCCGCCACTCGGTCACATTGATAGCTCTCACACGTCACTGACGGCGCAAGCTCGCGGTGTGAGACTTAGCGCGTAGACTCGGACAACTCAAGCCGGCCAATACTTGGCGCGTCCTTTGTGGAGGAGTTATGAAGCGGACTTCCAGGATACCGCGTAAGCTTTCCGACTCGCTGCATCACCGGCTTAACGCGTATGCATTTGCGGCGAGTGCGGCAGGAGTGAGCCTGCTGGCTGTGGCACAGCCGGCCGAAGCAAAAATTGTTTACACACCCGCCCACGTCACGTTCGGCGGGGGCCCGTGTGGCTCGTATGGTGGCAGCTACTCTCTCGACCTCAACCACGACGGGATCTCTGACTTTGTATTTAATTGGCGGGGGATGGGGATGGGGAAAAGGTGTCATTCCCATACGATTAACCTCACCGTACAGCCGACTGGCAGCAACGGCGTTGCGGGATATGGTTCGGCGTCTCGCCTCGGAAGCGGGCCGTTGATCGGTCCACAACAAACCTTTAGCGGTAGCCTGATGGCCTGGATTTTTTTCTGGGGTACCGGGGTGCGCCCGAACCAGAACCGTGGAGGGGGAAATTGGTACTACTTCTACAACGGTTCCCGCGAGGGCTATCTGGGCCTGAAGTTCAGCATTCACGGCCAAACCCACTATGGATGGGCGCGCCTCAATGTATTCACTAATTGGAATGCCCCTGCGCTTACGGTCGCGATGCTCGGTTACGCTTACGAGACCATTCCGAACAAGCCCATCATCGCAGGTAAGAAACACGCCGCAGATGATAAGCAACCGAGTCCCGCATCTCTAGGCGCACCCGAACCGGCCAGCCTAGGTCGCCTGGCTCAAGGGGCATCCGGTGTCGCGGCCTGGCGGCGGAAAGAGCTAACAGGCACGATGACGAAATAACGACAGCGCAATCCGCTGCATAGTGCGGTCCATGCGGCATTTGCGTAGTTCAGAGCGTTTGTTTCAGAAGGGAGAATGATTATGCCGAAGCCTATACAGCACTGGGGCTGGATTTCGAAAATACGCTTGCAGGCAGTGAGCGCAACCATGGCGGTTGCGCTGCTGGCAGCGCTGGTCACGGCGTCACCGGCGCGGGCAGGAACCTTCAAAATACTGTACGCTTTCTCTGGGTCATCGGATGGGGCCAATCCGACAACGAGCTTAATCCAGGATGGATCCGGCAATTTCTATGGCACTACATTTTCCGGTGGCGCCACTGACTATGGGACCGTATTCAAGTTGGATACGAACGGTAGGGAAACCGTGCTCTACAGCTTCACCGGATCACCGGACGGGGCCAATCCGCTGGGTGGTGTGTTGATGGATGCCGCCGGAAATCTTTACGGTACGACGCTTTATGGTGGCACTGCCAAGTCTGGCACCGTGTTCGAGGTGGACACAGCCGGGACGGAGACTGTGCTGCACAGTTTTGCGGGCTCCGATGGAGCATCTCCCAGTGCAGGCCTGGTTCAGGATGCAACGGGCAACTTGTACGGCACAACCTACGCCGGTGGGGGTGGGGGTGGCACGGTATTCAAGCTGGATACGAACGGCACAGAGACCGTGCTGTACAGCTTCCCCCCGCGGTCTAGCGGCGGACAAAACCCTCAAGCAGGAGTTGTGCTAGATGCAGCAGGGAATTTGTACGGCACCACCTATTACGGCGGGGATGGCCAGTGCATAAGGTACACCCGCTGTGGCGTCCTATTCAAACTGGATACGACCGGCCATGAAACTGTGCTGCACTCCTTTGCTGGACACGGTAGGGATGGAGCATTTCCTCACGCAAATTTGGTCTGGGATGCTATGGGCAACCTGTACACTACCACCGAGAACGGCGGCTCTGGCTCTTGTACGCTCGGTTGTGGCACGGTATTCAAGCTAGATCTGAGCGGCAAGAAGCCGCGTGGAATCGTCTTGCATAGCTTTACCGCCCGCGGGGACGGGATATACCCCTCCGCCAGCCTAGTGCGGGACGCATCGGGCAACCTGTATGGCACCACTCAAGCGGGTGGCGGCCCTGCCGACAACGGAACCGTGTTTGAAGTGACTCCGAAGGGTAAGGAGACCGTGCTGTATACCTTCCATGGGAAGAAAGACGGGCGCTATCCCCAGGCGGGGTTGCTCCAGGACGCCGCTGGAAATCTGTATGGTACAGCCCCGGAGGGCGGCACTTATGGCTATGGTGTAGTGTTCGAGCTGACCCCGTGATTACGACAGCTAAGTAGTCCGTTGACCAGCAGGCGAGAGCAACGGGAGCTTGAAGTATAGGAAAATCAAGAACCCTTTTCTGAACGTAAACGGAACACTGACGGAGCCGGACGCACCGCTTGTTCATAAACAATTTCAGCAGTTCAAGCGTGAACCTGGGGCACCGTGCGGTTCGCTGCCAGCGTCTTGTCAGGCCGATCTTTTCGAAATAAGTCGTCGAAGGACGTAGCCTTTCCACATCCACAATCCCGAAAGAACCATTACAGGAACAAAGACAAACCGGGTAGCGGGGGCGTAGTTTGGAATTTTGTCAAACGGACTATAAATATAACCGAGGATCGGAATGCTAAAGACGAGGTGAATCCAGCGAAAAATCGGACGTTTGGTGGCATCTTTCATGATTAATTTGTCCTCCATGACTCACGCTGGCCGTGGCATTCCGGCTCTTCGCCGCCGGAAATAATAGCGCACGATCAAGCTGAGAATGAACCAGGCGGCGCCGACCGTGCCCTTCAGCGTACCGCTGATCTTCGATTTTCCGATGCGCGGATAGTAGCTCACCGGAACTTCAACCACGCGGAATCCAGCCAGGGCGCCTTTGAGGATCATCTCAACCGCCCAGCCATAGGTGGTCTCTTCGAGGGCGAGCGCATGTAGCACATCGGCGCGGGCAGCGCGAAACGGTCCGAGATCACTAATTTTTAAACCATAAAGCACTTTAATCAGGCCGGCGGCGAGACGATTGCCAATCGCCTGATGCCAGGGCAACGCCCCTGCAGAACGCCGCCCCCGCAGGCGGGAACCGAGCGTGATGTCCGCACGCCCGTCAGTGATTGGCGCTAAGAGAATCGGCAGTTCAGCGGGCCGATCGCTGTAGTCGCCGTCGAGGAAGACGGCCACGTCAGGGGAATTTGCCGCAGCCAGACCCGTGAGGCACGCACGCCCATAGCCGCGGCGCGGTTCCTGAACCACGCGGGCTCCCATTTTTGCGGCGATCTCGGGCGTCCCGTCATTCGAGTTGCTGTCGACAACGATGACCTCCGTCGTGAGATCGGACGGGAGATCCGATAAAACGCGCGCAATCGCCTGCGCTTCATTGTGGGTAGGGATGATGACGGACACTCGCACGTGAACTTGGCCCAATCACCACCACGGAGAAGATGGCCAGCGTTGCGCGAGCCATGCGTCAACGCCCCATCTCCGGCCGGCGCGTCCGATAGCGAGCGCGAGCGATGCGAGTACCGGAACCAGCAGTTCCCAAATCCACGCCGTGCCCCACTCAGACACCCAAAGGCTAGCCAGGTACAGAAAAGCCACAAATGCGGCCGGCCGGGTAAGCAGACCGATGACGAGCAGGATCCCAAGAGAGATCTCGGTCATGGCCTGCATAGGAGCTGCCATTGCGGCGTGACTCGCCGCCAAACCCATCACCGCCTTCCACGCGGCCGGCGAATGGCTGGCCTTGATGTAATAGTGGATCAGACCGGCGTAACCCGCTGGAGTGTAGAGACCTTTTCCCAGATTCTCGAAGAAGACCCAGACAAGCATTGCACCGATCGTGACACGAACTATTGCCAGCCCACATGCCGCGGGCAGGTGGTTGTCCACATTTTGCGTCGGGCTTGCGTTCATCATCATCGTGAACCTCGTACCCAAGGGATGCCGTGCCAGTTTGCGACGGGAAGAAAGCGAGTGAATATCTTAAGCGGTTCTTCGTGTTCTTGCTAGTGGATGGGCAAGGATCACCTAAGTTACAGCGGGACGCAAAGCGCTCTGCTAGGACATGGGCCTGGAACCCTCATACACAGTAGTAGCTTCTACCCAAGGGACTCAGGCGGCAACAGCGCGTGATGCTCCGATTCCGTCACCAGGATTATCAACCGCTCGATCTGGACGACTTTGCTGGAGACAAGAGTCTACGTCGCCCGTATGGTGCCAATCCGCCAGGAAATGAGTGCTGAAACTCATCATCCGGAGGTAGTGGTCTCCAGCGCCCGGGTAACATGGCGATCGTGGGAGGCGCGGTGGTTCCGCTTGCACAAGGCTTTATTGCCGACCGGATTGGAATTCACCACGCGTTTTTCTTGCCAGTCATTTGCTATCTTTACATCCTTTACTACGCGTTGGTCGGCTCCCGTCCAAACAGCGAACGAATTCAGCGGGCTTGACCTGGTTGCCTCTGCTGCACTTCTTAGGAGGAGCTTCCGTTGGACATGACAACCGGTGTCGGGCGAGGCATCAGCCGGTTAGCAGATACCCCGCCCCGTGCGCTTTTCATGAACGATTGAAGTTCTACTTCGGAGGCCGGCCCCCTCGCTGCTGCCGTTCCTGCAAATGCTGCTGCTGTTGTTCGTGCCTTTGCTGCAATTGCTGCGTCTGTTGCTGGTGCCGCTGCTCCGTCTGCTGCCTTCTCGCCTCGTTGGCATTCTGTTGTGCCAGACGCTGGTGTTCCTGCTCCTGCTTCTGTTGGAGCTTCTGCCGTTCCTTATCCTGCTGGGCGTACAGCTTTTCCTGTTGTTGCTGGTACTTCTGGTCCTGCTTCGGGTTCCCAGTGTTAGGAGGAGCCGGGCGTTCAGGGCGTGGAAGATCATTAGGATGCACGGCATTGCCAGGGCGAGGAACGTTGTTCTCCGGACGCGGAACTGACGCATTGCCTCCTGGCTGAGCCCCACGATTGGCTGGAGGGTTATAAGGTCCTCCCGCCTGTTTGGCGTGTACCACACCGCGGTCGTTAAATGCTCCCGGCTTAGGGGTAGCGGCGATTGGCGGCTTGCCGTGGTTCGCAGAAGCACGCAGCTGCGGGTTGGAGCGGGCAGCCTGCACATGCTGGGTTTGAGCGGCTACGGGCGGGATGTGTCTTTCATGTTCAGCCGCTTCTTCTTCGGGCGTGGGACGTGCCGTGATTCCACCGTTCCCGCCGTTGTAGCTGACGCGGTTCACGGTGGTGTTGTTGATTACGGTTGTGTTGTAAACGTTGTGAATGTTGGTGATGTTCACGTTGTTCACCGAGCGGTTATAGAAGAAGCGTCCGTTGTCCCAACGTCCACCTCCGTAGCCCTCGCCAAAGTAACCGAATCCATAAACTACTCCGCCATAGAAACCAACGTGCGGCCCCCAATAGCCTTCGTGGAAAATAAATGCGCCGCTGCCCCAGCCCCACCAGCCTGGGGTCCAGAGAAAGCCGACTTCCGGAGCCATTACCCAAGTCCCCGGCACCCAGTAGTAATCGGCGTCGTCGTAGTCGTAGGCCCAGTAGCCGGGCGTCCACATATAACCCTCCTCCGGACAGGGCGGCTGCTCGTACACGGGCAGCGGGGGCGGACCGATGGTGATCGACACGCCGATCTGCGCGAACGATGGGCCAGATAGTGCCAGCATTACAACTGCGAACAACAGTGCGCCGAACAACCATGAACGAATCGAGCGAATGGCCATTTCCGTTTCCTCTTGCCCGTCATCCTTCGTTTGCCCGGTGTTGCGTCGCTGCTGCGGGTTTCGCGGATTGAGAGGCACGACTTTCGGCTTAAGATGCTCGGAGGTCCAACTATGAATCCTTGCGAGCCGATGCCCGCTGTTAGCCCGGCCAAACATGTCGCCGAATATTCGATGCTAAACCGGTGGTCAAAGCAGCATCGATGTTATCCGATGTTGTGCATTGAGGGACACTTCGGGTTGTGGGGCGCACCCTGCAAGTAGAACCTTCGAGTTTGTCTTGGTGACACCGCGGCGGAGGAACATCTTATAGCGGAACAGGCGTACGCGACGTGTCGAAAGGCACTCTGACGACCAGGCCATGGTGATCGTTAAAAGCTCACTTTAACCGGCACAGCGTAGATGTTGGCCTGGTTGTCAGTTGGCAGGGTGCTGCCCCAGCTTAAGACGAGGCTGTTGGGACTCCTCGTTGAAATGCCAAACGTGTCGCCGGGCCACACGCCGCTATTCCCAAACCCCTTCGAAATGCGAACCGGCGGAGTCAGCCATCCTTTCGTGATGGAAAACGTCCGCAGGTACATCGCATATCCCTGTGAATCGCTGTCGGAGAGCCATGCCACATAAGCAATTCCGTTCGCCCCCCCAGCCACTTGGACGATGTGCGGAACGTTGAGCTTGTCCGGGATCGGCTTGATGGGCGCCGACCAGTGTTTGCCGTGGTCGGTCGAATAAGAGAAGTAGCCGATGTCGTTCGGGGTGCCGTCGGAGTTCTTGCCCTGCGTGTCCCAGGTTGCGTAAAGATTATCGCCGGCATCGATGCCAATCGCCCCGTCGATCCACCACACCTCAAGTGCTACTTTTCCCGTACGGGAAGTGAAGTAAATTGGTTTGGACCACTGTTCGCCGTCATCGACGGACGAGGTGAAGTGCCCGCCGAGGGGGGCTAACTGGAAGTTCTGCTGGTTGAGAGTGCGGTCTGCCTGGTAATAGGCGTCGATCTGGCCGCTTGATTCCACCACCATGGGAGCGGCCTCGGCTCCTCCCCCGGGAAAATGCGGACTCACATGAACCATGGCGCCGAACGTCATCCCCCGATCCGTCGACTTTTGCACTACCGCATTTAGATCGCCGTAGGAATAAGAGCAACTGCCTCCGTTCGAACAAATAAGCTGGATGTACGAAATCCAGGGGCCGTAATCCCATGTGGCATACAGCGAGCCGTCAGGCGCGGTCGCGAGGAAGACGCGGTCGCCCCAGTTGTCCTGATCGGGCGGAAGAAGCTGCGTCACCTGCGAGAAGCTCATCCCATGATCAAACGATGCAGCAACCACGGGGAAAATTTGCGTGCTGCCGTACACCATATATCCCACATATAAAGTGCCATCGGGGCCGACCGCCACGGTAGGATCCCAGGAACCTGAAGACTGCGGCATCGTTATCGGCGCCGAGAACTTGACCCCGCCGTCAGTCGAGCGGGCAAAGCCGATGCCTCCGCACCCGATCCAGGACTCATACACATACTTGCTGTGCGTTGGATCGACCGCTTGCTCCACTTCCTCACTCGGGGCGCATCCCTGGCTGATTTCTTGAATGGAGCCTACATGATAAGTGACTGACGCTGCCGCATAGTTTGTTACTGCGGCGGTGACTAGGATGATGGACATGAGGACAGGTCTAAACATCATTTTGTCTCCCGGCTTACCAAGTTGAAAAAATCTTGCTCCCCTTCCGGCGCTTGCTGGAAGAGCTGCAACAGTGTATCACCTTGCTGCTCCGTTAGAAGCATGCTTGAGATTGTTCCTCGTGGCGGCAATGGAGTCATTTGGCAGTCCGCCTTGGCGAAGAATCGCCATATCACTCATTGACCGGCTGTCAAAACGTGTAATCGCTGGTTTCGTCAACTATCGGTAAGCAGTGAACGACTAGGCAGGACGTATACTGCCCTTCGCTCATTGCAGCTTCTCGTGCTCCGCTTTCGCTGCCTTCAGGATGGGGATGTCAGGGTCGGCGTCTTTCCAGATCGCGAGGAAATCTTGGTAAGCGGCGAGTGCGCGGACGCGGGCAGCATCGGCATCGCCTGCGGAGCTTCGCTCCCCCTGGACGGGCGGGGCGCCCGTCCCCACACGGCCTATACCAGCTTCGAGTGCGTTGGCACGAGCTACGCCCAGATGCGCCAACGCTCCTGTCCAGCAGTTCCAGACAATCCCGCTGTGGTCGATGATCTTTTGAAACTCGGCGGCCGCAGCGTTGCCTTCTCCGGCTGCCAGGTATGCCTCTCCGCGCACATACACCGGATAGAGACAGGAAAGATTGATGACGAACCCAATCTGACCTAACTCGATGGGGGAAGCAGCTTGTAGAGTATTCAGCGCGAGAGAGGGATTTTTCCTGTCCAGCGCCAATTGCGCCTGAATCGCTGGCAGCCAAAGCGACTGCATCTGCGTGTCGTGTGGAAAGCGTTTCTCGAGTTCTTGCGCCAGAGGCCCGGCCCGCGCGGCATCACCCGCCATGGCAAACGCAAGCGCGGCTTCGCTCTGGACGCCCTCACTCGCGGAAGCAAGCCTTAGAGCCGCTGCCGCCGTCCGCCGGGCTTCCGCAGGATTGCCGAAAGCAGCTTCTCGCTGAGCTGCAATCGCCTGCCATATTGCCCCATTTTCCTTGCTGTCCGCCCGAATTGCTGAGTCCACCGACCGCCTGGTCAATTCCCGTGCCTTGCCAAGATGACCTCTATACGCCTCGCTGTCGGATGCGAGCGCAAGTCCCCAGTTCTCAAACTCGGGCTTGCCCGCAAACCACTGTTGCTGTTCCGCCATCGCCTCGGAATCCGCCCCGAGAAAGGCAAGAGCGTACAGAATATTCCGCATCACGACATCATCCAGTTTTCGCGCCTGCAACTCGTGGATCATCTGTCGCGCTTCGTCAAATCGCTGCAAGGCCAGGGCACAGTTGGCGAGATTCTCATACGAAGCTACATGATCCGGCGCAAGGCGCTGGGCTTGCCTCGTGATCTCCGCGGCTTTCTCATACTGTCCCTGCAGAACGAACACTGCTCCCAACTCGGTGTAGGCTCCGACTTCCCGCGGGTAGCTCTCAATCTCCTCCTGATATGTCTGGATCGCTTTATCCACTTCCCCAGTCACATTCGAATAGTAGTCGGCGGTGATGTCCAGCTTTTCCCGCTCACTGGCATGTTCCCGCAACTCGAATGCCTTGGTGAAATACTCCCTGGCTCGCCCGAGCTGGCCGACACTGTCGTAGTCACCGCCCACTGCCTTGTAGGCGATGGCAAAATTCGGATCAAGCTCGGTGGCCCGTTGATGGTACGGCAGCGCTGCGGCGGGACCTTTCTCACTGAGGGTTTTTCTGCCCAGGCTGTACGCTTTCAGAGCTTCGAGCGAAGACGTGGTGGCCTCGGCGAGCGGAACGTCAAACTTCTGCACCGTCGCCAGCGATTCGCCTAGCTCGCCGCGTAGCTTGGATGCCGCCGCGCCCAGGACATCCAGCACTTTCTCCTTGGAGGCCGCCGTCACCTGCTCCTGCGCCAGCGTGTCTCCGCTCTGGCAGTTCACCGCGTTAAGCGCCAGTACATACTCGCTGCCCAGACTGCCGATGGCGCCGCCAATGTAGGCCTTGCTGTGCGCCCGCAGGCACAGCTCGCGGGCTACCTCAGGCGTGAGTTTCGTGTCAGCCGGACGGGTCATCAGTCGCATGGTCTTCACCACTTTGCTGTCAGAGAGCACATTTAGAAAAGGCGACTGCCGCAAGGAAACGCTAAGCGCCGTCTTCAGCGTGTCGTCGAACACCGCATCGCCCGTGCTGTTCGCAAAATCGGAGAGAACAATGGTGTCCTGATCTGTCAGATGGTATGTGGTCTGATACCGCGACCGATAGTAAAACCCACCCGCCACGATCAAAGCGACGAGCAAAGAAACCGCAATCTTCCAGAGTTTTCCGCGTCCTGCCGTGGGAGCTTGTGCCGCTGCCACCACGCCCGAACTTGCCGCGGAAATGCGTCCGCTTTCCGAGTCCCGCTTCAGCCGTTGCAAATCCGTTCGCATATCGGCTGCGTGCTGGTAGCGCAGCTCTCGATTTTTCTCTAATGCTTTCCCAATAATTTCCTCCACCTGAGGAGGCAACTCAGGATTCCAGTGACTTGCGGGAAGTGCTTCCTCATGCAGAATGGCGCCGAAGGTGGCCCCGATCGTCGGCCTTTCAAAAGCAACCTGACCGGTTGCCATCTCGTAGAGAACAGCTCCGAAGGAGAATAAATCAGTGCGCGCATCCAAGGGCTTGCCTGCCACCTGCTCCGGAGACATATACGTCACCGTGCCCATCGTGCTACCACCGGTTGTAAGTTCTTTGTCTTCAAGCGTGGGGTCATCGGAGCCAGATCCGCTCTCAATGCGCCGGTAAGTGAGGTCTATTTTCGCCAGCCCGAAATCCAGAATCTTGGCATGGCCGCGTTCCGTGACAAAGATGTTGCCAGGCTTGATGTCGCGATGCACGATTCCCTTGGAGTGGGCGGCGTCCAGTGCATCGGCGATCTCGATTGCGAGCGACAGCAGGGTTTCAATTTCCAGCGGATGCCCAGCGATGCGGTGTTTCAGCGTCACCCCATCCAGAAACTCCATGGCGATGAACGAACGACCGTCGTGCTTGCCAATTTCGTAGATCGTGCAGATGGTGGGGTGGTTCAGGGCGGAAGCGGCGCGTGCTTCCCGGCGGAAGCGTTCGAGAGATTGCGGGTCTTCCGCTAAGTCCTCGGGCAGGAATTTGAGGGCGACGAAGCGGCCAAGTTCGGTGTCCTCAGCTTTGTAGACCACACCCATCCCGCCGCCGCCGAGCTTTTCGAGGATGCGGTAGCGCGAGATGGTTGGAACGATCACTGACGCGAAATCTTACGTGGGCGAAGCGGAGCAAGTCAATGAAAGCAGAGAGGTTCGCGTGTGTTAAACGGATCGTTGGCGAAACATCGCGATTACACTCAAAATCCCCAGCAATGACTAGCATGGGTCTGTCAACTTGCTCGATGGCCTCGCGAAGGATGAGGAAAATTTCGGCTTATTTCGCGTTCACATCCACCTGGAAGATCCCGAATGTATTCCCCTCGGCATCGACGAAATAGCCCTGCCAGCACGTCTTTGGGACCGCGAATTTGGGCAATGCCACAACGCCCCCGAGTTGCTCGATTACCCTTGCTGTCTCATCAAAGTCTTCCACTTCCAGAGAACAGACAAAGGCATTCGTGCCGCACGCGTTGGTGGAGTTTTTGCGGGGCGCTTCAGCAATCCGCCCCGTGACCCTCCGGTCTCGATCCGCCAGTAAGGAACTGGAAGGCCTTTCACTTCGTCGAACTTCCAACCGAAAACCTGTGAGTAAAAACTGATTGCGCGATCAGGATCGTCGGCCTGTATTTCAAAATAGATGTACCCTTTGTTCATGAACAAAATATAAACCAAAGTCAGTTGGCGAAACATCGCCATAGCACAAGTTGACCGCTGGTTAATTTACGCTAAGGCCTGTTCTCGGAAGTTACCCGTCAGACCTTCCTATGCGAGCATTCGTCGCCACCGCGCAGACCTTCGCCACACTCCTCAGCGGGCTGCCGAAACCAGCCAGCAGCGCGGCTTTTCGTCACCGGACCTTGTGAGGTCTGTCACAAGGGTTGCCCCTTTGCAGGGCCGAGTTACTTGGCCTATATCACTTGACAGGGGCAGGGGGCGGGGTGGTACAAGGGTGCCGAAAGTGCGTATTGCGCGTTTTTCGGCGCAACGGATTACCTCGCCTGCCGAAGCGCGGTAGCCACGCCCCTCAGGCGAGTGTCGTAAATCGCATTCATCAAACAGGAGGACACAATCGTGATCAACAGAGTGCATGTCATCGCGTTCCTGGTCGTGCTGGTGTTGACGGCTCTGGCACCGGCGCAGACTTTCACCACACTTTACAATTTCACCGGGGGATCGGACGGCGGATATCCCTACGCCGCTGTGCTCCGCGACAAGGCGGGTAATCTCTACAGTACTACGTATGCAGGCGGTGCTTCCGGCTACGGCGTCGTGTTTAAGCTCGACACGGCCGGCAACGAGACCGTGCTTTACAGTTTTGCGGGAGGCAGCGACGGAGCGAACCCTGTCGCGGGGCTGACGGCGGACTCTTCTGGCAACCTGTATGGTACTACAGAGGTTGGCGGGCCTTCGGGCGTGGGAACCGTGTTCCAGCTAAGCAAAAGTGGCAAGGAGACCGTGCTGTACAGTTTCACGGGAGGCTCTGACGGATGCTATCCCACCGGAGGGTTGCTTCGTGATAAAGCGGGTAATTTCTACGGTACTGCTTCGGAGTGCGGCGGCACTGGCAAGTACGGGACCGTGTTCAAACTAAGTAAGAACCGCCAGTTTACTGTGCTGCACGGCTTCGCCGGCGGAAGTTCCGACGGGCGGTTTCCACAGTTTACAACTGTGCTCATGGACAAGGCAGGTAACATCTATGGCGTCACCGAGCAGGGCGGGAGAGCCGACTCAGGAGTGGTGTATAAGCTCAGTAAGACCGGCAAAATAAAGCTCTTCTATAGCTTCGGCGGGGGGACGGACGGGTGTGATGTCTTCGGAATTCCGGTCATGGATAAGCAAGGTAATCTCTATGGTACCGCGAATGCGTGCGGTCCCTACCACTTTGGAATCGTGTGGAAGGTGAGCCAGAAGGGCAAGGAAACCGTGTTGCATAGCTTCGCGGGTGGGTCGTCAGATGGGTCGGAGCCCGTCGCTGGCGTGATTATGGACGCCAAAGGTAACTTGTACGGTGATACCTACCAAGGCGGATCGTACAACCTCGGAACGGTATATAGACTGGACAAGAAAGGCACGCTGACCCTGCTGCACACCTTCAGTGGTTCGGACGGCTCGTATCTCTACGCAGGCCTGCTCCGGGATGCCGCGGGTAATCTCTACAGCACAACGCTGTATGGCGGCAGCGGCCACGGATGCAACAACAGTTGCGGAACCGTGTGGCAGATCACGAAGTAGCGGGTGTGCTCACGGAGACTTGCGCCGCCGTTTCTTGCGATTAAGGAGTAGACAGCATCCAGAGGCGGGGCCATTGTCACATGAATCCGCTTCATGGGCGACCTCTAGACTTGGTGGAGGTTTTGTTACAAGCTCTTAGGTCAAGTGGTGAAACTGGCCATAACACTCACTGACGGGTCAATGAGCGCTATGGCCTGCTTTCGTCCGTCGATAACCCTCGTTCTCACAATGGATTGTCTGGTCGGCCAGATAGTCCGGATTCCTCAACTTCACGGCGCAATCCTGAACACCGTCCCGCAGACGAAATAACCGTTATTGCAGTTGTTGCCTGTCCCGCCGTTTGTCGTTGTACCGTAGAATTTCCCGTTGGTGGCTTGGATCAGCCCAGCAGCAGGGTCGGAGCCGTCAGTGCCGTTAAAGCTATGCAGGGTCGTCAATGTACCCGTGGGGGTGATTTTGAAAACCGTGCCTGTGTTGTCCGCTCCGCCACTGCTGGTTGTGCCGTAGAAATTGCCATTTCTGGCTTGGATCACCCCTGCTTGAGGGAAAGCCCCGTCGAGGTGGTGGAAGACATGCAGCGTCGTCAGCTCGCCCGTGGCGGTGATCCTAAAAACCGTGCCATAGCCCTTGATCCCGCCATTTTGGGTTGTCCCGTAGAAGCTGCCGTCAGTGGCTTGGATCAGTCCCCCAGAAGGATTAGCGCCGTCAACGCCGTCGAAGATGAGCAGCGTGGTCAGCTTGCCCCCAGGGGTAATTTTGAAAACCGTGCCAGTATTCTCGTCGAATGTTTCTCCGTAGAGATTCCCGTCAGTCGCTTGAACCAGACCTGCCATGGGTTGTCCGCCGCAGGCGACCAGCGTCGTCAGCTCGCCTCTAGGGGTGATCTTGAAGACGGTGCCATACTGGGTTGTCCCGTAGAAATTCCCGTCTTTAGCTTGAATCAGTGCGCTAGGATTAAAGCCATCAGCGCAGTTCGTCTGGGAGCAAAAATTGTAAAGAGTGGTTAGCTTGCCCTTCGGCGTGATCCTGAAGACCGTGCCATAGCCGTTGGCACCACCGCCCCAAGTTGTCCCGTAGAAATTCCCGTCTCTGGCTTGCACCAGCCCCGCGTAAGGATTAAAGCCATCAGCGCAGTTCGTCAGGGAGCAAAAGTTGTAAAGCGTGGTCAGCCTGCGGCCTGCGGCTACCTTGAAGACCGTTCCGCACCCGACATTCCCGCTATAGTTGCAGGCAGGGGGGCTGTTGGCCCCGCCATCGTATGTCGTCCCGTAGAAGTTCTTGTCAGTGCCTTGAACAAGAGACGCTGCGGGATAAGCGCCGTTGGCCCCGTTGAAATCTACCAGAGTTGTGAACGTCTGTGCTGGTGAAGCGATTGCGAGTGCGGCGCAAAACATGAAGGCGGCCCAGGCTCCCAATGGGTGAGGCCTGGTGGGCTCTCTATGCGGCCGCGATGACGGTCCCATACATCCCTCCTGTTGCGCCTTGGAACACCTTCAAGCGGAGAAGGCCGCGCGGCGGCGCGATAAATCAACCGCGAACTTCAACGAGATTCTCACCGTCCTGCTTTCGGCGTCAGCAGGTAGCGTCCAGCAGTATACCAAGGAGGGGCTTCACCGAGCTTCAATTGTCGTAAAATCGCGATTACGCTCAAAATCCCCACGCCCCGGCGAACAAACGGCGCAAAGCTTGTGAAATGGCCTTGTTCTCGACAGTTAACGCGCCGCAGCACCCGCGCTGATGAATAGAGGTATGGCTCTTGTGCCAGTAGCTTGAAATGCAATGAAGAACCCAACTGCAATTTGAACGACTATAAATCCTAAGGACAACGTTCGTCACAGTTCGGTTTTTGGGAATGCGAATCGATGGGCATGATCCTGCTACACTGTCCACCATACATCCGGGAGTGGATCAACCGCGAGACAGAGAAATGGGAACGAGTCAGGAGAATCTCATGCAGTAAATGATGTTCAGATTAAAGGAAAACGCCAGTGATTAAGTTCACAATTGTTTTACGCCGCCGCCAGGGTATGACCCACGATGAGTTCGTGCACTATCACCGCGAGCGCCATGCGCCTCTATTTTCGTCGTTGCCTGAGGTGAAACAACATGTTCGCCGATACGTGCAATGCCATTCCAGCACTGGGGAAACGCTCCCCGACTTCCTGACTCGAAGATCGACGGTACAACTGAGCTCTCGTTCGACGATTTGGCAGGGCTTGCCGCGGTCTTCACGTCACAAGGATATATGGAAAAGATTCGCCCGGATGAGGAGAAATTCCTCGATTTCAGCTGTGAGTTTCTGATCGGCACAGAGAATCCGGTGATCGCTTGAGGCTGTATGTCCCCCCACTCGCGCATGCTTAGCTGTGGGGGAACTGCCACTCAGATCATGCCATCGCATCGATAAGGAGAACAAAAACCTATGTCCCACCATCTCGATTCCCCAATTGCACGGCAGGATATCCGCCTCGACATTACAGATCTGTATGTATTCCAAGGCGAGACGGGCACTGTGTTCGTGATCAACGTTTGCCATTCCATTTTCGGTCCCATACCTGTACCGGGCTACCATCCCGAAGGCATGTACGAATTCAAGGTCGATCTCAACGGAGATGCGGTCGAGGATGTTACTTACCGTCTAACGTTCAACGAGCGCGATAACGATGGAAAGCAGAGCTACGTTGTGCGCTGCATCGAGGGAGCAGCAGCCCCTGATCCGCATGCACCAGGCATCATCGTCGCCGAGGGAACAACGGATAAGATCGTAACTGGCAAATCCGGCCTGCGAGTGTGGGCTGGCAAAGCAGGCGATCCGTTCTGGATAGAGCCGGATGTGCTGCATGCGGTAGGTCACGCGTTCCAGGACGGCAAAGTTCTAGATCTTTCTGGCTGGGATCCGAAACGCGCGAAGAACCTCTTCGCCGGCCACACCATCTACTCGATCGTTTTGGAAGTACCCGATCAGGAGCTGCTCGATGGACGAGGCGATAATCGCCGTATTGGCGTGTGGGCAGTGTCGACGCTTGCGACCGACGCCGGAGGATGGCGCTCGGTGAATCGCGTCGGACTTCCCATGATGCACCCTCTCTTCACGCAGTACAACGAAGATCTTGGCAATCGTTTGAATGCCGGCATCCCGACGGAGGATTTCGCCACTTTTGGTAAGACCGTCATCAACGCAGTCGCGGGCGCTGTGGCTGCGAACGGTACAGCCGGAGACCCTCAGGCCTATGCGGAGAGGGTCGCACACCGATTCTTCCCGAATATCTTGCCGTACGTGGTGGGCACGCCGGCCGTCTTCGGCTTTGCGGAATGGAATGGCCGGTCCCTGACCGACAATGCGCCGGATGTCATGTTTTCCATCGCGTCGAACACCCCAATCAGCCTCGGGATCGGCAAGGAGTCGGTCACCTCTAAGCCTTCGAAGAGATTCCCGTACGTTCCGGTCGCTATGGGAGAGACGCGGTCTTCTGCAGCGTAGGAATCGGTTTCTGCGAAAACGTCGACCGTGCACTCTATGGTAGGAACAAACCACTGTTGGGATGTACAATCGATGACCTGAAACAACGGCTTCCGCTCAAACGCTTCGTTATTGTTTTGAGCGTTTTGGAGGGTTATTCCAGTAAAGAATGCGCACTCCTACTACAACCTGTCTCATAAATGCCCGGTTCGAAGTGCACGGGGAACTCCGGCCGGTGCGAAGCTGTGGGGCGGGCGGTCTAAACCAACATGAAGACCACATTTAAGTACGGATATCTCGCAGCGCTCCTGCGAGCGCATAAGAGTTGAGTTGGCGATGCACAGATTCGGAAAGGTCGGAGGGCTTCCTGGAAGTTCGTTTCGCCAGAGGGTTAGGATGGTTGGCGTCTAGCGGAGGGCGATTTATGGCGAACTCAGCGCAACATCGGGGCTGGATCTCGAGGATATGGCGGCGAGGGGCAAGTGGCGCATTCGCGGTCGTGCTTGTGCCAGGTCTGGTTGCAACCCCATCGGCGCAGGCGCAGACTTTCAAGGTGCTCTACGCCTTTTCGGGCGGGTCGGACGGGGGATGGTCCTACGGCGACCTGGTTCCGGACCGCAAGGGCAACCTCTATGGCACCACCGGCTACGGCGGCTCCACGGCATGCCCCGAGGGTTGTGGCGTTGTCTTCAAGGTGGATAAGAGCGGTAAGGAGACCGTGCTTTACAGCTTCACCGGGCCCCCGGGCGACGGCGCCAATCCTCTTGGAGGTTTGGGGTATACGGGCGGCAACCTCTATGGCACCACCGCTTTCGGCGGCACTGGAGGATGCCAGAATGGCGGCAATCCCTCCGGCTGCGGTACGGTGTTCAAGGTGGATAAGACCGGAAAAGAGACCGTGCTCTACAACTTCACCGGGACTGACGGACGGGTTCCCCTGACAGGTACGGTGGAGGACGCGCAGGGCAGCCTGTACGGCATTACCTACGCGGGTGGAGCTTCCAACCTCGGAACGGTGTTCAAGCTGGATAAGAGCGGTAAGGAGACCGTGCTGCATAGCTTCACCGGGACCGGCGGGGACGGCGCGTATCCCTACGCGGGCTTGCTCCGGGACCCGAAGACCAACCTGCTCTACGGCACGACGGAATACGGCGGCTCCCACGGCTTCGGTACCGTCTTCATGATGGATACCAGCGGCAAGGAGACCGTGCTCTACAGCTTCACCGGAGGAAGCGACGGCGAATATCCCGAGGCGGGTTTGGTCCCGCCGGCGGACAACCTCTCCGGCACGACGGCAGGCGGCGGCGCTTACTCCTTCGGCACGATCTTCCAGCTGAGTAAGACGGGCCAGTACACGGTGCTCCATAGCTTCACCGGGACCGGAGGGGATGGATCCAATCCCACTGGAGGTTTGGTCCGGGACCACAAGGGCAACCTCTACGGCACGACTCTCAATGGCGGCGCGTACGGCTCGGGAACGGCGTTCGAGCTGGATAGCGCCGGCAGGTATACCATACTGCGCAGCTTTGACCCCTCAATAGACGGGCAAAATCCCTACGCCGTCATGATCCAGGATACAAAGGGAAATCTTTACGGCACGACCATCAGACTTGGGCCTTCCGGCTGGGGAACGGTATTCAAGCTGACCCCTTGACGGAATGCGAAACTCGAAACACGAAATTGGGGGAGTTGTGGATGAAGTCAAGTTGAAGGGATGAATGCCGTCGGCGGATTGAAAAGGAGAGCTTCGCGTGGTTCATCTTGTCCTCCCACCGCTTGCTTTTGTGATTCTTTCCGGTCTGGGTTGTTCTCCCCGCACCCTGGGTTGGACATCGTTTTGCGGGGCGGCGAACTCGATCGGGAAGAGTTAACTTTTTCCCCGAGTTCTGGATTTGGTATTACAGGATTCCAAACGGCCCGGAAATTCCTGAGCCACACTCACTGAGAAGCTCTTGGCATCCAAGCAACAAGCCAATGTGCTTAGGTCAATCTCCACAAGGACATTGATCACGGTGTATTGTGACAAACGAGCACCAGCGATGGCGCGCCGACATCGAATGTCACGCAGGGCGGGACGCCCGCGCCTGCATCAAACCCATTGACCAAGCCAGTTCATAGCACTTCCAACCGCATTCAGGACGCGTTAAGGTTAGGGAAGACACTGTGCCAGGGATGGCGCAGGGGCAGGCCGGATTGCGGGTTCTGATTATCGAAGACGAGCCGCGGTTGGCGGCGAATGTAGCTCGCAGTCTGCGCGAGAGCGCAGGATATGCGGTGGACATTGCCAACGATGGGCAAGAAGGACTCTTCCTGGCCGAGTCCAACGAGTACGACGTTGTCCTGCTGGATCTGATGTTGCCGCTGTTGGACGGAACACAATTGCTCCGCCGCATCCGCAAGGCGGGACAACGTACGCCCGTGCTGGTGGTGACCGCGCGCGATGAGAAGGAGTCTGTGGTGGCTTTGCTCAACGCGGGAGCCGACGACTATCTGACCAAGCCCTTCGATCTGGGCGAACTCCTGGCGCGCACCAAAGCGTTGATCCGGCGCGGCAAGGGGCAACCGTCACCCATTCTGAAGGTAGGAGACCTTCAGCTAAACACAGTGAACCGCACGGTGCAGCGCGCCGGACGATCCATCACTTTGACTGCCATGGAATATCGGGTACTCGAATATCTGTTGCATCGGCCCAAAGCGGTCGTCTCGAAAACGGAATTGCTGGAGCATCTGTACGACTACAATTGGGAGAAGTTCAGCA
The DNA here is from genome assembly GCA_963770485.1 of uncultured Acidobacteriota bacterium. Lineage (GTDB taxonomy): Bacteria > Acidobacteriota > Terriglobia > Terriglobales > Acidobacteriaceae > CAVVEC01. The sequence continues at coordinate 395,061 of CAVYPX010000016.1, read as the reverse complement.
ACGTAATCGAAGTGTACATCTCCGGTTTGCGCCGCAAGCTGGATAACGGCGCCTCGAAACCATTGATCCACACGGTGCGGGGCCAGGGATACGTCTTGCAGGATTGAGCGAATGGAGCAGAATTCCATCCAGGGCCGGTTGATCGCCATCATGATGCTTTCACAGGCGCTGCTGGCGGCCGGCCTGCTGTTGACCGGCATCTTTTACACGCGCCAACGCTTGCTGGTGACGCTGGACGCGGGGATGCAAGCCCGCGCCATGAGCGTGGCGGCGCTGGTGCGATACAAAGAGGATGCCAGTGGAGACGTATATTTCGATGACAGTTTGGCGCCGCCCTCGATTGATGCTGCACATCCAGATCTTTTTGCGGTGTGGACTGAGAGATCCGGGCTGCTGACTCGCTCCGCGAACTGGCCTGCCGGGCTGGAGATCGCGCCTTCAGGGGGCAATCACTGGAAGTTCAAGTCGGGACAGGTTCACTATCGTGGCTTGCGCGTCTTCCAGGTGCCAGTGCTGGACCGGGAGGAAGGAAAAGCGTTTCGTCCGCAAACTCTGACCATTGTGTACGCCGCGCCCCTGATCCAACTCGATCAGCAAGTGAAGCAGGCGGGAATCTTCATTGCGCTCTCCAGTCTTTTGTTGCTGAGTACGACGATTTTGCTCGCGGTTTGGGGAATCCGCCGCGGCCTTCTGCCGTTGCAGCAATTGGCGGCGCAGGCTGGGTTGGTGTCGGCACACAATTGGGAACTGCACTTGCCGGAAGACACCGAACGAATCGCGGAGTTGCGCCCTGTCATGCGATCCATGACCATGATGCTGGCCCGCCTGCAACGTTCATTTGACCAGCAAAGAGAATTCCTGGGAAACGCGGCTCACGAGCTAAAGACTCCGGTAACGGTGCTGAAGTCCACCCTGCAGTCGTTGTTGCAACGGCCACGCGCGTCAGAGGAATATCGAGCCGGACTGGAACATTCTCTGGAAGATCTGGAACGCCTGGAGCAGCTCTTGCAATGGATGCTGCGGCTGGCCCGCGCCGAACAATGGGCGCACGGGGCCTTGCGCCGTGACCTGCAAGTGGTCGATGTCACTGCGACTTGTGAAGAGGCAGTGGAGCGGATTCGCCATCTGGCCGAGAGCCGGAAGACGACGATTCATCTCGCGAAGAATGGGCCAGTGGCGTTTCGCGCCGATCCCGAGGATCTGCAGCTGGTCTGGACTAATCTGCTGGAAAATGCCGTGCGCTACAGCCCGGAGGGCGGGTCGGTTGAGGTCGCAGTCATGCAGAACAACGATGCCCCGGCACAAATCATTTTCGAGGATCACGGCGCGGGCATCGCGCCTGCAGACCTGCCCCACGTATTCGAGCGCTTTTACCGCGGAGACCCGTCGCGCACGCGCGCCACCGGCGGATTTGGCCTCGGATTGGCCATCGCCAAGGCTCTGGTCGAGGCCTACGGTGGAACGATCACGGCCGAGAGCGCTGCGGGCCAGGGTACGCGTATGACGGTAAGGCTGCCGGTGAGCGCGAAGATCTAGTCCTCGCCCCCCGCCGCAGCTTTCTTCACGGCCTCAAATTGGTTGATCTCAACCGTGCCGTCGGGGAATCTCGCGGTGATCTTCAGTTCTCCCCCCATTGCTCTAACAAAGTCCTGGAGAGTGCTTATGTACATATCTGTACGACGCTCCATCTTCGACACGGCAGCCTGGTTGACCTTTAGAATCCGGGCGAGGTGCACCTGAGTCATCTGACGAGCTGCGCGAAGCTCGTCAAGAGGCATCTCAGCCCGGTACTTCGCTGCGAGAAGACGAGAACGTTCACGGGATTCGGGAGACATTTTCTCCCGGAGAGTTTTGAAATTCTTTGCCATTTCCTTGCTCCTGTGCGGGTCCGTTTACTGGGTCCCTGATTGATTACCTTTATTTCTCTTTTTCCCGTTCCAGTGCCGCCAGATGCCGATCGAACAAATCGTCAGCAATCGGTACAAACTCCTCATACCACTTCGGATTGCCAGTCTTGTCTCCGCCGATCAAAAGCAGAGCGGCACGACGCGGGTCAAATGCAAATAAGACACGTAGTTGCCGCTCGGCTACTTTTCCTCGCAACTCTTTCATGTTTGCGTGCCGGGAAGTGGCAATCACATCGGCATGGGGACGAGATAGTGAAGGGCCGCGCTCCTCAAGGAGATCGACTTTGGCGTTGATCTCTTCCTGCTCATCTACCGAGAGGGAATGCCACCAAACCTCGAACTCGTCCGTGAATTCCACTTCCCAAGCCACAGCAATATTATTCCTGTTATGGAATATTCCGTCAAGGTAATTCTTTCATCGCGGCTTAAGCGTTTACCTTCACTTGCGACGTACACCAGGAATACGTTCTTCGTGAACCTGTTGCCCGTACCTCGCGCCTTCAGCTTTCCTTAATCTTCATTCCAGCAATATTCCGTTGGGTACATTCCCCCGCGAGGCGTCGCAGAGGGGTACAGTTTTGGTCATGTTGGGACTTGGCCTTTCTGCAGTACCGTGTAGCCGTCATCAAAATTCAAGCAATGAGCCGCGGAGAAACATATGCACCACTTGGATTTCGAGGTCCCGAGCCTTGTGGCAAAGACTGGAAGTGCGCTGGCACTGATAGCGCTGGGCTTGACGCTTGCGGCGTCCGCACAAACCACACCACAAACGCCTCCAGCAAGCAACAGCCAGCCGGCGCCCAGCAATGCTCCGCTGACTTTGACGCTGCAGGATGCGCTCGAACGCGCGAAGAAGAACAACCCGGAATATCGCGCCGCCGTGACCGACTTTGGACTGGCCAAAGAAGATCGCGTGCAGGGCCGGGCGGGTCTGCTGCCCAGCGTGAACTACAACGCTGCCTTCCTCTACACGGAGGGCAATGGCACCGCGGCCGGCAGGTTCATCGCGAACAACGGCGTGCATGAGTACATCAGCCAGGGCGATGTGCATCAAGAGATTTCACTGGCCACGATTACTGATTACCGCCGCACCCGGGCAGCCGAGGCGGTGGCGCGGGCGCGCTCCGAGATTGCGGCTCGCGGGTTGGTCGTCACCGTGGTGCAGGCTTACTACGGTTTTGTAGTGGCGCAGCGGAAATATGCCACGGCGCAGCGGGCGGCTTCCGAGGCACAGCACTTTTTCGACATCAGCCAGAAACTCGAACACGGCGGCGAGGTCGCACACTCCGACGTGATCAAGGCACAAATTCAGTCGCAGCAGCAACAGCGACAACTGCAGGAAGCGGAATTGGAGATGAATCGCAGCCGGTTAGAGCTGGCGGTGCTGGTATTTCCAGACTTCAACGAGAATTTTTCGGTGGTGGACGACCTGCAAATGCCGGAGCCGTTGCCCACATTTCCGGAGGTTCAGGCTGCCGCAGCCAACAAGAATCCAGAACTCCGGGCTGCGCTGGCCGCATTGCGGCAGGCTGACCAGGAAGTAGTGGGAGCGTGGAACGGGTTTCTGCCGTCGCTCAGTCTGGATTATTTCTACGGCATTGATGCGACCCATTTTGCGGTGAACCAAGTCGATCCGGCCACCGGATTGTTGATACACAATCTCGGCTATGCGGCAACGGCGACACTGCAATTGCCTATCTGGAATTGGGGCGCGAACCGCAGCAAACTGAAGCAGGCGGATCTGCGGCGGGAGCAGGCGCGTGTGGAGTTGAGCTTCACCCAGCGGCAATCGCTGGCCAAGATGCGGACGCTTTACGACGAAGCACAAATTGCGCGGTCGGAGCTTGAATCGCTCGACCAGTCCGCCGAACTGGCGGCGGAGAGTCTGCGTCTGACGACGCTGCGCTATCAGGCGGGCGAGTCCACCGTGCTGGAGGTGGTGGACACGCAGAATACCCTGACCCAGGCGCGCAACGCATTTAACGATGGGCAGGCGCGTTTTCGGGTCGCCATGGCGAATCTGCAAACGCTCACGGGAAATCTCTAGCGACGATGCGAATACGAACCAGACCTTGGAATTTTTGTCGGTGCGAAGTTGTGCTGCCGGCGGCGGCCCTACTCCTGTTTTCGGGCTGCTCCAAAGAATCTGGAGAGAAAGAGCCCACGGTTTCGGTGCAGGCGGCCGTGGTCGAGAAGACTACGATTGAGCACACAATATCTGCGGAAGGGGTTCTGTTTCCGCTGGCGCAGTCCGCGATCACGCCGAAAATCAGCGCCCCGGTCAAAACCTTCTACGTGAAACGTGGCAGCCGCGTGCATCAGGGGGAATTGCTGGCTGTGCTAGAAAACAGGGATCTGGCGGCTGCGGCCCAGGACACGAAGGGCACCTACGATCAGGCGCAGGCCACCTACGAGATCAGCACCGCCGCCGATCTGCCGCAGCAGATTCAGAAGGCGCAACTCGACACGCAGGCCGCCAAACAACTGCTGGACGCCCAACAAAAGGTCTATGACAGCCGCCAGGAACTCTTTCATCAGGGCGCACTTCCCCGCAAGGAACTCGATCAGGCGGGCGTAGACCTGACCCAAGCGCGCAACCAATATGAAATGGCGCAGAAGCATCTGGACGCGCTGCTGGCGATCGGCAAGCAGCAGACCCTGAAATCCGCGGCCGGGCAACTGGAGTCGGCCAAGGGAAAGTATCTCGGGGCGCAGGCCCAGCTCAGCTACTCTGAGATTCGCACCCCGATCGATGGTGTAATTGCCGACCGTCCTTTGTATCCGGGAGAAATGGCCGCAGCCGGCACGCCCCTGCTGACGGTGATGGATCTCTCGCGGGTCATCGCGAGGGCTCATATTCCGCAGCCGGACGCGGCGTTGCTCAAGCTGGGCGATAAGGCAACCCTCACGGCACCGGGTGAGGAGCAGCCAGTCGAAGGCAAGATCACCGTCGTAAGTCCAGCTCTCGATCCTAACAGCACCACCGTCGAAGTCTGGGTCGAGGCCAAGAACCCGGGGCAGCGGCTCAAGCCGGGAACGAGCGTGCAGCTTGCCATGCTGGCGCAGACGATTCCGGACGCGCTGGTCATTCCCGCAGCCAGCTTACTCACCGCCGAAGATGGAACCACCTCGGTGATGCTCATCGGCTCGGATAATCGTGCTCATCAGAAGACGGTGAAAGTCGGAGTTCGCCAAGGCGAGCTAGTTCAGATCGTGGAGGGCGTGCAAGCCGGAGAGCGGGTGGTGGCATCGGGAGCTTATGGACTGCCCGACAACACCAAGATCAAGGTGGAGAGCCAGAACGAAAAGAGCGAGAGCGGAGCGGCGCCGTGAACCACCCGGACTCGTCCTACTGGTTTGCGCGGCATTCCAAACCAGTAATCTTCTTGATCATCACGGTCGCCCTGCTAGGCGCCTATCTCGCCTTCACCATCCCAGTGTCGGTTTTTCCTGAAACCAACTTCCCCAGAATTCTGATCGCAGTCGACAACGGCGTCATGCCCATCGATCAAATGATGGTCACCATCACGCGTCCGCTAGAGGAGGCGGTGAACAGCGTGCCTGGCCTGCAGGATGTACGCTCGATCACTAGCCGCGGTTCAGCCGAGATTGATCTGTTCTTCAACTGGCAAGTGGATATGTTCCAGACGCTGCAATATGTGAATGCCGCCCTTTCGCGCGTTCAGCCGGAATTGCCGTCCACGGCGAGCGTGGTGGCGCACCGCATGACGTTTGCCAGTTTCCCGATTATTGGATACAGCCTGGCGTCCGAAACCGTGCCGCAGACGCAGCTGTGGGAGATGGCGACCTACGAAATCAAGCCGCGCCTGAACCGGCTGGACGGCGTGTCCACGGTGCTGATCCAGGGCGGCCAGGAACCTGAGTTTCACATCACGCCCGATCCGGCCAAGCTGCTGACCGCGAATGTAACCGTCACCGACATCCTGGAAACCATGCGGCGCACGAATTTGATCGATTCACCCGGGCTATTCGAAAGCAACCACCAGCTCGTTCTGGGCTTGATCAGCGGACAGGTGCGCACGCCGGAGCAGATCGCGAACACCGTGGTGAAGACGACTCCGGCGGGAATTCCGGTTCGCATCGGAGATGTCGCTGCGGTGACGCGTGCCGTAAAGCCCGTTTACACCATCGTGACGGCCAACGGCAAACCCTCGGTGTTGCTCAACATCAACCGGCAGCCGGACAGCAACACAGTCGAGGTCGCCAAGGAAGTTCACGCCGAGATCACACAAATCCAGAAGTCGCTTCCTCCCGGAATCCAGATCCGGCCCTTCTATGACCAGTCCATCATTGTCAGCGATTCCATCAAGAGCGTACGCGATGCCATTCTGCTGGGCCTGATTCTGGCGTCGATCATTCTGGTGGTTTTCCTGCGGGATTGGGGGACTTCGATCGTTGCCGGGCTGGTGATTCCGGTCACCGTGATGGTCACGTTCGTGGCGCTGAGGCTACTGCACCAGAGCTTCAACCTGATGACGTTGGGCGGGCTTGCGGCCGCCGTTGGCCTGGTGATTGACGACGCCATCGTGGTGGTGGAGAACATCGTGCTCCACCGCGATGCCGGACAAAACCGTTTGCAGGCGATTCACAGCGCGCTGCACGAGATCACGGTTCCGTTGGTTGGCTCGACCGTGACGCCGGTGGTTGTGTTTTTGCCGCTGATTTCCATCACGGGAGTTACCGGCACGTTCTTTCGGGCGCTCGCCGTGACCATGGCAGTCTCCCTGTTCACTTCGCTTGCCTTGGCCCTCACCTGGACGCCGAACTTAAGCCAGTACCTCATCGGGTCCAAAGCGGCGCAGATAACCGAGGAGACCGGAAAGGAACCGGAGGAAGAGGCGATTTCCCGTCTGCTGGCAATTGAGGAATTGAGTCTCGGCGCGTTCTTCCGAAAAGTGGTCGATTTTCATGAGCACTGGCTGCGGCGGGCGTTGGCCAAACCCATGTGGCTAGCTGGAGGAGCAGCGCTACTCATCGTCGCATCCTACGCGTGCTACCACTTCTCCGGATCGGATTTATTGCCGGAGATGGACGAGGGCGGCTTCGTGCTGGACTACATCATGCCCGCAGGAAGCTCGCTGGCAGAGACGAACCGCGTAATCACGCACGTGGAGCAGATTCTACGCGCCACGCCGGAAGTGGAAAATACTTCGCGCCGAACTGGATTGCAGCTGGGGTTGGCCGCTGTGACCGAAGCCAACACCGGCGACATCTCGGTGAAACTCAAAGCGGACCGCAGCCGGGGAATCGATGAAATCATCGCCGAGGTACGGGAAAAGATCACGCAGCAGGAGCCGGCTTTGGATGTGGAATTCATCCAGGTGCTGCAGGACATGATTGGCGACCTCACCAGCGCCCCGGAGCCGATTCAGATCAAGTTGTTTTCCCAAGATGCGGCGTTGCTTGAGCAGTGGGCTCCCAAGGTCGCCGATGGCATTCATAAAATTCCCGGCGTGGTGGATATTTTGAACGGCATCGACAATACCATCAGCGGCCCCGCGGTCACTTTTCAGATCGATCCCAGCGTCGCGGCCCGCGCCGGATTCACGCCAGAGGAGATTGCAACCGACGCGTCCGCCATTCTGGAGGGCGAGCCGGCCGCGACCCCAGTGGTGAGCAATGACCGCGCCTACACCGTGCGGGTACGCTTCCCGGCCAGCAGCCGCGTTTCTCTTGAAGCCATCAAGAACACGCTGTTGACCAGCAGTAGCGGCCGAACTGCCACCTTGGGAGCACTGGCCTCGGTCACCGAGCTTCCGGGTCAAACTGAGATTCGCCGGGAGAACCTGCAGCGCGATGTGGCGGTCACGGCCCGCTTGGAAGGAACGGACTTGGGCAGCGGAATGGCGGCGGTACAGAAAACCGTGGACGATCTGCATCTGCCTTCGAGCATTCGCGTGGTGTACGGCGGAACCTATCAGGAACAACAAAAATCATTCCGCGATCTGGTGTTTGTTCTGATCCTGGCCATCCTGCTCGTATTCATCGTGCTGCTGTTCGAATTCCGCACGTTTGCCGCGCCGCTCGCTATCTTGGCGTCCGCGCTTCTCTCTACTTCCGGCGTTTTCATTGCGTTGCTCGTCACTCGGACGACGTTCAATGTTTCTTCCTTCATGGGAATGATCATGGTGATCGGCATCGTGGCCAAGAATGGAATCCTGCTGCTCGATGCTGACCAGAAATTTCGGGCGCTGGGACTTTCCGCCGAAGAGGCCATGCTGCAGGCCAGTCGCCGCCGCTTGCGTCCTATTGTGATGACGGCGATGGCGACCGTTGCGGGCATGCTGCCTCTTGCCTTCGCATTGGGTGCGGGCTCGCAAATGCTGCAACCGTTGGCGATCGCCGTCATCGGCGGCATCCTGATTTCGATGGTGCTGTCGCTGGTGATTACGCCCGCCGTGCACTACTACCTGAGTCATGAGGAAACGAGTCTGGAAGAGCTGGCGCCCGCGAGATCCTAATCCCGCCGTCCCCCGCAGGTCGAGGTGCTTTTATGAGCATGCGAATCGAAACCATGTTCGCTTGCCCAATATCCTGAACGTTCCAGTCTGGGCCCGATATCCTCAGCCATCGCCAGTCAACGATTATCAGACTGTGATGCCAATCACAGCCATTGTCAGCAAAAAAGATCATACTTGCCCTGCTTTTAAGGAGGACGTAAATCATGATTCAGAAGCTCGCATGGATGGTACTGGCCCTGGGCCTTAGCACAGCTTTGTTGTATGGCGCACCGCAAATGGGGAACGATAGGGATTCGGCTACGCAGACCGTAACCGGCTGCCTTCACAAAGGTGCTGAACCGGAAGGCTTTTTCCTCATCAGCACAGAGGATAAGCATTGGGAGCTTTATCCCAACAGCGGAGTCTCGCTTGCCGAACACGTCGACCATACCGTTACCGTAACCGGCATTGTGGCCCACAGATCGAAAATACAAGAGGAAAAAAGCCAACCGCACGAAAAGAAAGAGACCGGTGCAAAGCAACACGCCGACTTACAGGTGTCTAGCGTGAAGATGGTTAGCGCGACTTGCAGCAAATGAAATTTGACGCTCCGCTTTGGTCAATTTGGAACAGGTGTCACCGCGCTGGGGGAACTGTTGAAACATCGCCATTTTCACCAGCAACGCTAGGTGACCTCTTGTAAGATGGGTTATGGCCTGAGCCCGACCTACTCCACGCCGCTGCAAGCTGAAAAGTGCCATCCATCTGAATGGAGAAAGCGCAACCTTTTGCGCACACGCCGACAGCGTGCCTTGCGAGGTCATGTTCTTCACCCCATGGACCGGCCCGTGACGATCTCACACCAGAGTTTGAATGCGGGGATACGGAATTCGTAACGGCAGCAATGGCAAGCACTTAAGTCATGCAATCCCGGCATAGCTCGGGTCCGCCCAGACTGCTAGAATCAGAGGGTTACAGGTGTAGTTACGGCCTTTTGGACGCCGAATTGCACTACAATGGCGGGAGAAACGCACAACCGCGGACCACGCGCCGACATGGAGCCACAAACCTTGAGTCGCCAGGACCGGCCCGGGCTCGACGAGGCCACCTTCCAGCAATTGCTGGAGGCCGCCTATGTGCTGCAGGAGCAGAAGCAACAGCTTCCTCACGATGAGCCTCAGCGCGCGAACCAGACCAAGCTAGACCCGGTAGAGACTCTCTCCGAAATCGTCGAGACTCAAGAATTGCTGCGTTCGCGTCCTTATGATTTGTCGGGGGCCGCGAATCTCATTGCACAGCGGCTGGCGAACATTACAAACGCGACTGGCGTTGCCATTGCCATCGTACGAGAGGATCATCTGGAGTACTGCGCCGGCACAGGAAGCGTTGCCGGCTTGGCTGGAACCCGCCTGCCCTGGGACCCGAATCTGTCGGCCGGAACCGCGCTGCCGGATGGAGCGGAAGAACGAGGAGGCTCCCTCGCAAATTCTCTGCCATCTACTCAAGTCTGCGAGGAGAACAGTGTCAGATCACCCTTCCTGATTCCCATACACCATGAGGGGAAAGTGGCGGGCTTGCTGGAGCTGCGCTTCGCGAATCCTGATTCCATTGAAGAACAAGATATTCAGAGCTGCCGCCTAATGGCAGGATTGATGAGCGAGGCGATCACTCGGGAAGCCGAGCTGCAGTGGAAACAGGCACTCGCGACCGAACGCGCCACCATGTTGGGAGCTTTAGAAAGAATCAAACCCCACCTGGAGCGCCTTGCTGCGGAACCAAGCGCAGAAACTAAAGAGTATCCGGAAGTTGGGGGAGAAGCATCCGTTCCCTCCGCGGGAGCGGATGCGCAAACTGCCGGCGTGACCTGCCAGCAATGCGGATTTCAGTTCGCGGCAGAGAAGGATTTGTTCTGCGGCAGATGCGGGGCCCCGCGTGCGGTGGAATCGTGGCCGGTGGATGAGCTGCAAATCAGAGATCCACAAAGCAAATTGGATTCCCCGTGGCACTTGCAGCGATCCACGGAAAAAAGCGACGAACCCGCCCTGGAGGTCCAGGATCGGGGCGAAGAGCCCGAGGCCAGCCTGACCGGTGAAACTTCTCTCTCTCGGGCGCCGGGGTATGAGATCGAGGATTTCGCGGAGGAAGCGGAGCCGGCCACAGCGAGTGATTCTGCGCTGGTAGTCAGCGGTCCCATCACTGAGAGGACGACCTCGCTGCCCGCAGTTCGAAGCGATCAACCGCACTCGCCATGGACATCGGCGGCCAAAACCCACAGATGGCTGCAATCACTAGATGAGGATGCGCCCGAAAGAATCTGGTTGACTCAGCACCGCGCCAACATTTATGTGGGGGCGGCCGTCCTTCTTCTGTTGGTGGTGCTGTCCGGCTGGGGCACGGCGCCTCGATACCACGGTGCGCAAAATAAGAATCCACTCACTCTTTCCGAACGGCTGCTCCTCACTCTGGGCTTGGCGGAAGCCCCGCCAGCGCCCGTTTATAACGGCAATCCCAACACCCAGGTATGGGTTGACCTGCATACCGCTCTTTACTACTGCCCCGGCTCCGATCTCTACGGCAAAACTCCCGGGGGCAAGTTCACTACCCAGCGTGACGCGCAACTGGATCAGTTCGAGCCTGCGGCCCGCAAGAGCTGCGACTAGACGCCAACAGAAGCCGTAGCTGCGCACGGGACCTGGAAAAACTTTCTGCCCTTTTTTTCACAAGCCAGGGTTTGACAACTTCCGGGAAGCAGTGTGCAATTGCCGGGTAAATCCTTTTGGAGAATCCTAGCGTGTCAGAGCCTGGCGAAAAGCACACAGACTCCAAGGGAGCAGCTCGCGCTGGTCAACTTCCCAACCCTGAGCTGAATCCAATAATGAATCCGGTCCTGGGGCAGAATCTTGGCCGCTGGGCGCAGGTGTACTTTATCAACCCACCTGAGAAACGCGAGCAGGCGGTTACAGCGCTTCTGCGGGAGCTTGAACGCCAGAATCCCGAAGCCAGCGTGCCGCACAAGTTCGGCGCAGAAGAACCTGCTCATCAGGACAGGGTGCGGCACGAAATAGTCTGTTCCGGGTGTGGGCACAGGAGTAAAGTCACCCAGAGATTCTGTGGAGCCTGCGGAGCCTTCCTGAAGGCGAACTTGGCTGCAACCGTCCAGAACGATGGGAAGAACCGCGGCGCGGATCGAACTCCGGCCCACACTTGGCCAGTGACTGCAGACAACGCAGTTCGGGAAGTACGAGTGCGGGACAAAGCTCATGAGGGCGCGGACGAGTCAAACCGGAGAACCTACCGTCCGGGGAAATTCCGGATATCGAGATTTGGGATCGCGGGGTTCGCAATTTTGTTTGTGGGCTTCGCCTACCTGCAGTGGATCTCAACGCCTGGTGTATCCAGCAACGCTCATCTGCCACCCGAGCCAGTGCCACGGTCCGCTTTTCCAATGCGAGCGCCTCAGGTCACCCCGCATCCGGAATCTCGCCGGCCTGATGGCGTTGTCGCTCCCAATCAGGCGATCGCCCCGGTCGCTTTTCTCCCGGCCAGTGCCACTGAGAAGACGGCGGCAGGCAGCGGGACCGAAGAGTTGCGCACGGCGCAACGTTACCTGAGGGGAAACGGTCCTGCGAGAGATTCCACGGCAGCCGCGCAATGGTTATGGAAAGCGGTTGCCATGCACAACAGCAATGCTCTGCTGCTGCTCGCGGACTTATACTTGCGCGGCGACGGCGTACCCAAGAGTTGCGACCAGGCGCGTCTGTTACTGGCTGCGGCTGCCGAGAAAGGTGTTCCGGAAGCCGATCAAAAGTTAAGCGGCTTGGACTTAAGCGGCTGCCGGTAAACATGACTGCAGTAGGGAAGAACTCTCGAGAGGCTCCTGCTGAATCCGGCGGCCGTGAGCGGAAGTTCACGAAGTCCTGCTCGAGTTCGATCTCGTCAGGCCTGGGCCGCCCCCTCGTGCCGACGAGCCTCGTACCAGAGGGCTAGTTCGACCCGGTTCCAGAGTCCAAGTTTATCGTAGATGACTCGAAGGTAGTTCTTGACGACGTGCTCCGTAGTTCCGATGAGGGCTGCGACCTCGCTGTTTTTGAGTCCTTGGGCGACGAGTGCGATAACTTGCTGTTCGCGCTCGTTGGGGATGCGCTTTCCGTAGCGCTGGCCTCCAAACATAGCTGCCTCCGATATAAAAGGGTTGCAAGTTTTACGCGCTTGATTCCACCGTTGATTCCAAATCGCAGGAAGAGTCGATTGAAGTGGGCTTTCACGGTACGGCGGGCCATGTTCAGTTGTTTGGCAATTTCCGTGTTGTCACAGCCTTGGAGCAGCAACTCGGCGATCTGCTGTTCCCGTGGGCCCAGCTGGACAAGCTTTTCCTTCACATCTATCCCCCCGGGGATGAAATAATAACCCGCGCTGTCAAGGAAAGTTTTGCACAGATCCCTTGATGGAAGCGCCCTTCGCCGTCCAGCCATGAAAGGAACCACGCCAAAATGTGGGCTGGTTATACAAGAATCCATAGCATTCCAGCTGCCAAGGAGGGGCGGATTTCCTCAGTAAAATCCTGTACGAGTTTTCCACAGGCGGTGTGAGCTGCAGTGCGAACTGGACGGGAAAGAGGGCCTGACTCCGCCCCTGGAGAGCCGTTTGCTTGCCTCACTTACGCTGCGTGATGTGTAAGCGTCACAAAACACGAAAGAAAAAGCCCGGCGTGGATGGGCCGCAGATTCCTAGCCTGAGCCCAGTTTTGTTGTGAACCAGAGCGTCCGTTCCCTGAAATGTGCCGTTCCGTGCCGGATTTCCGGCACCGAGTTCGGCAACTACGGCCTTGCTTCTTGGGACCGAAACCGTGGCTCAACAGACAAATCTTGGACAAATTTCCCTGAACATGTAAGCCACCTAGGAAGTAATTACACTTAACGGCATAGCATCCCGCTGATTTAATAGAGCAGATCGGCATGACAGCCTGGGTGGGCGAAGTGCAGCCGGCATCAGATTTTCACAGAACGACTGCCCGAGGCCTGTTCTACAGGTATGTGTGGTGGCGCGGTTTGAGGATATGAGTCTTGTCCGAAAAGATAGGGCCTGGATGAAGTATTGTCTTAAACTAGTGCCGTGCAACGGGACTTCGCGGCATAAGTTCAAAGCTGTCATCATGACCATGAGCGCACTCGATCGAAGCTCAATGCACGAATCAAATACTTGATCCTTCCCGGCCTGGAGGTTGGTCAGGATGGGATTCCAATATCACACGAACTAATGGGACACGAAGGTAGGCCTCTTTCCCGCTATGAAATTGTCGGTCGTCATGCCGGTCTATAACGAGCGCGCCACCTTGCAGGCCGTGGTAGAGCGGGTGCTCGCGGTTCCGCTCGAACTCGAATTGATCTGCGTGGATGACGGTTCGCGCGACGGTTCGCGGGAACTTCTCGCCGAAATGCAGGGGCAACACCCAGCGCTCCGGGTTTTTCTGCAGCCCAGCAACGAGGGCAAGGGAGCGGCACTCCGCCGCGGCATTCAGGAAACTACCGGTGATTTCGTGCTCATACAGGATGCGGACCTGGAATACGATCCGGGGGATTATCCGATCCTTCTCGATCCGCTGATTCAGGGCAAAGCCGACGTGGTTTACGGCTCGCGCTTCCTGGGCGCCGCCCCACATCGTGTACTCTACTTCTGGCACTCGGTGGGAAACCGCGCCTTGACGCTGCTCTCCAATTGTCTTACCAACATCAACCTGAGCGATATGGAGACTTGCTACAAGGCTTTCCGGCGCGAGGTCATCCAGTCCATTCCCATCGAGGAGAACCGCTTCGGATTCGAGCCGGAGATCACAGTCAAAGTCGCCAAACGACGCCTGCGAATTTACGAAGTTGGCATCAGTTACTGGGGACGCACCTACGAAGAAGGTAAAAAGATCGGATGGAAAGATGGGGTTCGGGCGATTTGGTGCCTGCTGAAGTATTCCATCAAGGAACCGGTGGTCGCGGTCCGGGCCCCTGCCGCCGTACACGATTCATCCCCCGGGTCCACTCCGGAACGCGCTTCGGACGCCAGAAACTAGCGAGAGATCAATGGTCACCGGTATCCATTCCGAAGTGAAGCTCGAGATTTATGAATGGAAAACGGGCGGGCCGGGTCCATCAACTCGCTCTTTGGGGGAACACGATGTGCACGTGTGGCACGGTCCGCTGAATCTTTTTTCTCCTGAGATTCCGCGGCTGCAGGAGTTTCTGTCAGACGACGAAAAAGAACGCGCCGGCCGTTTTCATTTCGAGAAGAATCGCAATGAATATGTCTTGAGCCGTGGACGATTGCGTATCCTCCTGGCGTCGTATCTGAGCACTTCGCCCGCCGAACTCTGCTTCACTTATTCGACCCACGGCAAACCCAGCCTGAACACGCCGGCACGCGGCGCCACCCTGGCCTTTAATGTGTCGCATACCGACGTGTTCGCGGTCTGCGCTTTTGCCTGGAATCGCAGGGTTGGAATCGACGTCGAGCGCATCCGCGAGAATTTCGACCCCGAACAAATCGCCGAGCGATTTTTCTCTGCGGCGGAAAGGCTCGCTCTACGGAATCTTCCCGAAGAGCAGCGGCACGAAGCGTTCTTCCGCTGCTGGACCCGCAAAGAAGCTTACATCAAGGCCATAGGAGAAGGTCTGTCCCATCCCTTGCACCAGTTCGACGTGTCGTTTACGCAGGAAGAACCGGCAGCCCTGCTCGGCACTCGGCCCGATGGGGCAGAGGCGGGACGCTGGTGGCTGCAGGAGATACCTCTGCCCGCCAGCTACATTGCCGCCCTGGCGGTTGAGGCCGGGAGGACCGCGAGCGGTGAGTAACCTATACCTACTGGGAGCGAGGCAACGAGAATTGCTCTTGCGAACCGAGGAGGAATATCGTCTGTACGACTCTGCCCTGATCCTGCAAGTGAATCCGGAGGTGGAGGAATCGAGAATCTGCTTGGAATACAAGAGCCCTCCGGAAGTCCGGGCCAGTGATGAAGCTTCCATCGTCTTCAAGGCCGGTACCCTGAGCGGCCGGAATCTTTACGCTTGTACCTCTACCGAGGTTCTTGTGCTTCAGGTCCCGGAATTCAAGCGGATCGGATACGTTTCGCTCCCCTGCTTCAATGATCTGCATCACGTCGCGCCCACTCACGACGGCAACCTGCTGGTGGCCAATACCGGTCTGGATATGGTGGTGAAGTTCACTTTGGAAGGTAAAGTACTGGCGGAATGGGACGTGCTGGGCGAAGATCCCTGGTCGCGATTTTCGCGCGCCGTGGATTACCGCAAGGTGGAAAGCACCAAGCCGCATCGGTCGCATCCCAATTTTGTATTCGAACTGGGGCACGACGTGTGGGTAACTCGTTTATCGCAGCGTGACGCGGTCTGCCTCACTAACCCTGAGAAGAGGATTAGCATCGGGGTGCAAGGGCCGCACGACGGTGTGGCGTTTGGCAAACATGTTTACTTCACAACCGTGGACGGGCACATCGTCACTGCAAATCGTGATTCGTTGAAGGTCGAGCAAATCGTGGATCTGAATGTGATTGACAATGAAAGGTCAGTCCTGCTCGGCTGGTGTCGGGGCCTGTTGCCGCTCGATGAACGCAGACTGTGGGTAGGATTTACGCGGGTCCGCAAGACTAAATTCCGAGAGAATGTCCTCTGGATCAAACACGGATTTCGGGAAACAGGAAAACCCACTCACATCGCACTGTACGATTTGGCCGCGAAGCGGTGCCTGCAGGAGATCGACCTCGAGCAGTATGGACTCAATGTGTTGTTCGGCATTTATCCGGCCGAACTAGAGCCCGCGCTTGAACGTACGCCTTCAGCCGGCGTATTGCATACCGCGAGTTCGAGGTCGCAGCGCCCGCAGTGAAGGCTACAACGGACACGGATGAGCTTGAAAATTCAAGCTGTGAAGAATGTGGCCTCCAGTTGGGCTGGCCTGGGCACCAGCATTGTAGTTGGATTCTTCCTTTCGCCATTCATCCTGCACCACCTGGGAGACGATGCGTTCGGCGTTTGGATCCTGGTGTTCTCGGTCACGGGTTATTACGGGTTGTTTGACTTCGGGATTCGCTCTTCCCTGGTTCGGTATGTGGCCAAGTTCAAGGCCACGGGTGAGATGGATCAGCTTGCCCGGCTGATCAATACCAGCTTATTCAGCTACGGCTGCGTTGGACTTTTCCTGATGGCACTCACTGTCGTGGGGAGTCTTTATGTGGGCCGGTTCTTTCATATTCCGCCCGCGCTTCGTGGCGACGCCCGCATCCTTTTCTTTATGGTGGGAACTGCCCTGGCGCTCGGCTTCCCACTTGGAGTGTCCGGAGGCATTCTTGAAGGATTGCAAAGCTTTTATGTGATCAATTGGACCCAAATCATTTCGACTTTACTGCGCGCCGTGCTGATTCTTCTGGCTCTTTGGCACGGCTTGGGACTGAAAACAGTAACTTTGATCACTGTGGCGCTTCCGCTGGCCGGTTCGGCGGTGAATTTTGCAGTTGCGCGACGTTTAGTCCGCATCCCTTATGGATTGCGCTATGTGAATCGCGCAACATTGCGGCAAGTGGCCGATTACGGCTCGGTCACCTTCCTGATCATCGTGGCCGGGCGGCTGCGCTTCAAAACGGACGCAGTAATCATCGGCAGTTTTCTTTCCGCCTCGGCGATCACATATTTCTCGATTGGGGCACGGCTGGTCGACTATGCCGGCGACGTGGTCAGCAGCCTGGCGCAGATCTTCACGCCGATGTCCAGCCAATTTCACGCGACGGGGGATTACGATCGGCTGCGCAGGATCTTTGTGACTGGGAACCGGGCCTGCGCGCTGACGATGTTTCCTGTCTGCACCGCCCTTGTCATCCTGGGAAAGTCGGTGATCGAGGCCTGGGTCGGACCACGCTATGTCTCCAGTTACACCATTCTGCTCATTCTCTTGATTCCTTCGTCCCTCTACTACGCTCAAGCCACATCCAACCGGATCCTGTTCGGCATGAGCTTGCACCGCACGCTGGCGGTGGTGGTGTTGCTGGAAGGGATCGCCAACGTAATTCTCAGCATCGCGCTGATTCGGCCATTCGGCATTGTAGGCGACGCGATCGGAACGGCGATTCCGTTATCGTGCACCGCGCTATTTTTCCTGCCCCGGCACTTATGCCGGCAGCTGGGCATACCTTTGTGGGGGTTCGTACGGGAGAGTCTTCTCTACCCGGTTCTTTTCTGTCTTCCCATGGCGCTGGCTCTGATGGCGATGCAGCACTTTTTCTACGCCCACGGTTACTGGCAGCTCGTCCTGAATCTGTCTGTGGGCCTGACTGCGTATAGTGTCGCTCTGCTCTGGCTGTTTTTTACGCGCGAACCTACCGGGGTGCAACTGCGCGGCAGAATGGTGGAGTATTTTCAGCAGGAGAGCGGCCGATAAGGGAAACAGAGGGCGTCACCTTAGCCGCCACTCGTGGTATATTCATGCCCGTCGAGGGTTTCCGCCTCGCATCCCCTGTGCGAGTCCTCTTGAACCAAGGTGGTCTCCCATGCGGCTGAACCGGTGGTCTTCGCTGTGACCCACGCTTTGGTGGTCCTGACCGTAGCTCTGTCTCTAACGCCGGGCGCTTGGGCTAAGCCGAAGTACAAGGTGCTTGCGGTCATTCCCGGCGGGCTCTGGAGCGGGCTGACGTTTGACAACAAGGGAAACCTCTTCGGCGCGACCACCGGCGGCGGTGACTACAGTGAGGGTTCAATTTTCGAGATGACGCCCGATGCTAAAGGCAAATGGACGGTTACTACGCTGTACAGCTTCAACTCTAAGACGGACGGAGAGGCCCCGAATGGCGACTTGATTTTCGATGCAGCTGGGAATTTGTACGGCACAACGCCGGTCGGCGGCACCTACGACCGCGGAACAATCTTTGAACTAAGCTCCGGTTCGACCGGCTGGACCTTTACCGTGCTGTATGCGTTCTGCGAGCAGTACAGCTGCCCTGATGGGGGCGGCACATCGGCCGGCTTGGTTCCGGACAAGGATGGAAACCTCTTGGGCACTGCCGGTTCGGGTCTCTACGGCATGGGGGTTGTCTTTGAGCTGACGTCGGGATCGAGCGGCTGGACCTACAACGTTCTCTACAGCTTCGGCTCGCGACCCCACGACGCATCTGGTCCTTATGATCCGCCAACGGTCGGCAAGTCTGGGGACCTGTATGGCACGACCAGAAATGGTGGGTTGTACGGGGCCGGTACCGTCTTCCGTCTGCGGCACGGATCGGACGGGGGGAAGGACCAGTTGCCGTATAGTTTCTGCCGCGGGGGGTCCCCCTGCCCGGACGGGATGTGGCCGTTGGACGGAGTTGTTCTTGACGCCTCAGGAAATGTCTACGGTACAAATACTCGCGGCGGAAACGCATGCTATGGCGGATGCGGCACTGTTTTCAAGCTAACCCGCGACCCGCATGGACGCTGGGCTCACAGCGTGCTATACGGGTTCCTGAAGCCGCGGGACGGATTCGAGCCAGCCACCGCGATTGTGTTTGATAAAGCAGGGAATCTGTACGGCACCACTGGAACCGGTGGGACCGGCTCATGCTTTGATGGCTGCGGGGTGGTCTACGAGTTGAGTCCCGGCCCTCACGGCGAGTGGAAATATAAGGTGTTGTACGAGTTTCCTAACCCGTCCGAGAGCCCGCCCGATGGGCGGCTGGTTCTCGATTCGAAGGGCAATTTGTACGGTACGGCGTTTAGCGTCGTCTATGAAATCACGCCGTAACAATAAGCACCCGATGCCGCGGGCTTCGTTACAACATCCCGTCCGCAGGCAGCCTGCCCGGCGAAGAAAGCTCTGCTTCTTACGAAATCCGAACAACCACGAAACCCTAAGCTGCTGAAGCCCACATTGCCGCCTCAAAAGCAGTTTTGTCGCAAACATTTGCACATTGTTGCCGTGAGGGCTGGATTTCCTCATTCATCCACAGCAACCTCTTTATTTTCAACAATAAAGAAGACAATTTGCGCATCGCCGAAGGTATGGGAATTGCATCCTGTTTTGTTTGACTCATCCTTGCGCAATCTAAAATTTTGTGTGATACGGGTTGGCGTAGTACTCTGTCAGAACAAGTTTTTGGAGTTTGGCCCCCTCACACATCTGCAAGTGCTGAACTTCGCGTTCCTGCGTCTGGAACAACGAGCCGGACAAAGGCAGTCGAGAACAAATATCAACGAACCTGGGAGGTTCAAGGAATTGACCGCTTCGACCAGTCATATTATCCCGCCGCATGGCGGAGAACTTGTTAATCTCATTGCTCAACCACAGCGAATTGATGAACTGAAAGGCCATTCGCGCGAATGGCCGTCGTGGGATCTCACACCACGCCAGATTTGCGATCTCGAACTTCTGTTAAGCGGTGGTTTCTCGCCTCTGCAAGGATTCATGACGCGGGACGACTACGAAGGCGTCTGCCAAAATATGCGGCTGAAGAGCGGTGTGCTCTGGCCCATGCCGATTACCCTCGATGTGAAAGAGGATTTTGCCAAGTCGCTGAAGCCAGGCAGCAGCAAGGTGGCCTTGCGTGACCCCGAAGGGGTGATGCTGGCCGTGCTGCAGGTGGAGGATGTCTGGCAACCGGACCGCAAGGCCGAGGCAAAATCAGTATTCAACACGACCAGCACGGTTCACCCGGCCGTCGATTATTTGCTGAACAAAGCCAATCCCTGGTACGTGGGAGGACGGCTGGAAGGCACGCAGATGCCTGCCCACTACGATTTCCACGCCTTGCGTCTCACTCCAGCGGAAGTGCGGGCGGAGTTCGCGCGGCTGGGCTGGCGCCGTGTAGTGGCATTCCAAACACGCAATCCCATGCACCGCGCTCACGTGGAACTGACTTTCCGGGCGGCGAAACAGGTTGAGGCCAATCTCCTGATTCACCCGTCGGTCGGTATGACCAAGCCGGGTGACGTGGATTACTTCACACGCGTACGTTGCTACCAATTGCTTTTGCCGAAATTCCCAGCAGGAACGGTAAAGCTCTCCATGCTGCCATTGGCGATGCGCATGGGCGGACCTCGGGAAGCGATCTGGCACGCGCTGATCCGCAAGAATCACGGCGTCACGCATTTCATCGTGGGCCGCGATCACGCCGGGCCCGGAAAGGACGCCGACGGAAGACCTTTCTACGGTCCTTACGAGGCTCAGGAGTTATTCAAGAAGCACGAGACCGATATTGGCGTCTGCATGGTTCCCTTCAACATGATGGTTTATTTGGAGGACCAGGACAAGTACGTGCCGGACAGCGAAGTGCCGAACGGTTCGCGCGTTCTGAATATTTCCGGCACCGAACTCCGGGAGCGACTCAACGGGGGACGTGAAATCCCAAGCTGGTTTACCTATCCGGAAGTAGTGCAGGAGTTGCGCCGCAGCTATCCCCCCCGGCATAAGCAGGGTGTGACGATTTTCTTTACCGGGCTGTCCGGGTCGGGCAAATCGACCATCGCCAACGTTCTGGTAACTAAGTTCTTGGAGACTGGCGGCCGTCCGGTGACGCTGCTGGACGGCGATCTGGTTCGCAAACATCTGTCTTCGGAACTGGGCTTCTCCAAGGAGCATCGCGACATCAATATCCGGCGCATTGGGTATGTGGCTTCGGAGATCACCAAGAATGGCGGTATCGCCATTTGCGCTCCCATTGCGCCGTACGACGCGACTCGCAAAGCCGTGCGGAGCATGATCGAGACCGTCGGCGGTTTCATCCTGGTGCATATCGCAACCCCGGTGGAAACCTGCGAGCAGCGCGATCGTAAGGGGCTTTATGCCAAGGCGCGGGCGGGAATCCTCAAGGAGTTCACCGGCATTTCCGATCCCTATGAAGAGCCGAAGGACGCAGAAGTTGTGATCGATACGTCCGACCTGTCACCGGAAGAGGCGGCGCAAGAGATCATTCTGCATCTGGAGCGCGAGGGCTTCATCGGAGTCAATGGCCAGGGAGTTTGATCGCGAAGGGAAGCTCCCGGCAAATTAGTAACGGATTTCTGTATGCTCATCGCGGCTAAAATCTTGATTGGCTTTGTGGTCGGCACTCTGATCGGCATGACCGGCGTGGGCGGCGGTGTTCTCTTGCTGCCGCTCCTGATTTTCGTTCTGCGAGTGCCGCCCATCGTCGCGGTCGGTTCGGACGCGCTGTTCAATTTCGTGACCAAGATCGGCTCGAGCTGGGTACACTTGAGCAAGGGAACCGTCCGACGCAAAGTGGTTGTGGCGCTGGCCACCGGCAGCGTTCCGGGCTCGATCCTGGGTGTCAGTCTGCTGGGCCATCTCCGAACTGTTTACGGGAGTGGCGTCAACACGTTCATCACTTCGGCCATTGGAGTCCTGCTGATCTGCATTCCGACTCTGCTTCTGTTCCAAACCCGGATCGAGGAACACGTGGCCCATCGCCCGCCCACCATGAAGTCGCTGGTGGGAATGACCGGGATCGGCCTGCTGGCGGGATTTCTGGTGGGTATGACGTCGGTGGGCTCGGGCAGCATCATCATGATGCTGCTGCTGTCTGTTCTACAGCTTCTCGCCCAGGGCGATGGTGGGTACCGACATTGTGCACGCGGTGTTGCTGACGGGCGTGACCAGCCTGCTGCACTTTCGGCTGGGCAACATTGATCCCTACCTGGTTGGGTCATTGTTGATTGGTTCCATTCCCGGTGGGGTGCTGGGTTCGCATCTGAGCACTCGCCTTCCGGTGCCCTGGTTGAGACGTCTCCTGTGCGCGGTATTGCTGGCCACAGGCGCGCGAATGCTATGGGCGTGATCACGAATCTCGAGCCATCCATGACAAATCACTCGAATGCTGAAACTCTGCAGCGCATCCAGCGGGCTCTGGATGCTGCGCGTGCCGTGCTAAGCCGTTTCACCTCCGGCGCCATCGAGGCCGAATACAAGATTGGGCACGATCCGGTTACCCAAGCTGACCGCGAAGTTGACGCCGTGCTTCGCCAGGAATTATTGCGCGACGGCGAAGGCTGGCTTTCCGAAGAGAGTGTGGATGACTTCACCCGCCTGCAGAAAAATCGGGTCTGGGTGGTTGATCCGCTGGATGGGACACGCGAGTTTGTCGCCGGCATTCCCGAATTCTGTGTTTCGGTAGCGATGGTTGAAAATGGCTGTCCCATCGCGGGTGGAATTTGCAACCCGGCGACCAAGGAAACTTTCCTGGGATCGCTGGATTCCGGCATGACTTACAACGGAAAGCCTGCCCGGCCCAGCCAGCGAACCGCGCTCGACGGTGCTTTGATCCTGGCCAGCCGGAGTGAAGTGAAACGCGGAGAGTGGAAGCAGTTCGAGAAATCTTCGGTGAAAGTCCGCCCCATGGGATCGGTGGCCTACAAGCTGGCTCTGGTCTCCGCCGGCCTAGCGGATGTAACGTTCACTCTGACTCCAAAAAATGAATGGGACGTCGCGGCGGGAGCAGCCCTGGTGCAGAGTGCTGGCGGCTACGTGGGCACGCTGGACCATCAGCCGCTGCGCTGCAATAACAAGTCGCCACTTCTGTCCGGACTGGTAGCCTGCGGGCCGCTGCTGAGGGATGAGCTGCTGGCGTTGGTGACCGATCATCTTCCCGCGGGATCGCGACGGTAGTAAAGCGGCTCGTTTACAAGCGATCGGCTCAACCACCGCGTCGTTTCAGCATCCGCACCAGAGGACGGCTCGCGCTCACCAAAAGCTCGCGCCCGCGATTCGGGACGGTGCGCAGAATGGATCTCCAGACCAGATAGGCCCCGCGCAAACCAGCCAAACGGGCGTAATCCCGCGCAGTGATCTCCCCTGAACTGGACATTGTGCCGTGCACGACGCAGTTCATGAAGTGCCCTCCGCGCAGAGCCGCGAGGATCGCTTCCCGAGTCAGTGCCTCGACTTCGCACTCCACCCAGACTGCGAGCGGCTGGCGCGTGTTGTGGAAGTCCAGACCGAAGATCGCGTGAGCATCCCGGCCTTCTCGCTGCTGTTTCTTGTACGTCCGAAGTAGCGCGAGATTTGGAGCGAGCACACCGTCGAGTTTTCCGTTCATCACCTCGACGGCATCACATTGCAGGAAGGGCCCTTGCCATTTCCCATTCTTGAAGGGATGCACCCAGATAGAGAATCCGCCTGCGCTGCGAATTGCAACAGTCATTTCGTCTGAACGTTTGTCTTCCATCCAGCGTGAAATTCCAATTCCGGCGATTTCGACTCCGTCTTCACAACGGAACTCCAAGCCTGGAATGGCCACGAAGTTTTGGTCACTTTGTTGCCCGCATTCGCGCACAAAAGCCTCATAACGTTCTGCCGACAAGCCCTGCGTGTGTTCGGTGATCCCCACGAAACTGAACCCTTCGCGACGTAGCAACCGGCAGAATTCTGGCAGGTTCAGTTTGCCGTCGCAGGAGTAGGCCGTGTGGCAGTGAACAATCCCCCTGGCGGTTTTCTTCCGCGCGTTGCTCGGGCCACGGGACTTGCGGCCTAGGCGTATGCGAAACCAGTTTGCGATTTCAGACAGTCCAGGGCGGGGATCCGAAAGCGAAAGATCGTCGTACCGCATGCCCGGAGACCAAGGCGCGGCCACGCGCATCAGGCTGCCCCAGAAGCTGGGATAGGGCCCGGGCCACTGGGGGGGCTTACCTCGACGCAGGTTATCCAGGTGGGTCAACTCTCCTACCATGCGGCGGCAGGTAATTCCCTTCTTGTAGGCGATCTCTCGCGGCGGGTTCACGCCTTCCAGAATCCAGCGCACCATGTGCAGCGGGTAATTGATTCCGCTCACGATGGGAAGTTGCAGCGAGCCCCAGGGCCGGCCATTGATTTCCATCAGTTCCAACTGCCCGGTCGCCAGTTCGCGCTTGTACTCCACCATAGCCAGGCCCTGAAAGTTCGCGCCCTTGATCAGGCTTTCGCTAAGATCTCTGAGATTTGAGTCCAGAGCGATGGATTTGCGCGCGCTGCTGCCGGATCCCCGGGGATCGATCTCGCGGATGCGTTGCCAGGCAAAGGGCAGGCAGATTTCGGTGCCGACAGCAAAGCAGGAAAATCCAATCCCTGTGCCTGCTACAAAACTCTGCACCAGCACATCTCCGGCCTGGCCGAGCCGCTGCTCGACCTGGCGCACCAAGTCTGCAGCAGAGTACGCGTAGGCTACCGACCCAAACACTGCCTTGTCGGCTTGCCAGCGCACCGAGAACCTGTCTTTCACCACAACTGGGAAGCTCAATTCTGGAAGTGCGTGCAGATGAGCTACGGACTGGATCAACCAAGTCTCGGGCGCGGGCACATTCTGAGAACGCGCCAGTTCGATGGTGCGGTACTTGTCGGAGGCAATCTCGAGGGCTTCATGCGTGGGCAATGCCAGCCGGCAAATTCCATCGAGGCGCTCGCGATATCGAGAAAGAGGCCACGTCGTCCAGTCGGTGACGGGCACGACCAATTCGATACGGTTCCGGCGGACAAACTCTGCGACAGCCGCGGTGAAGACATCGGCTTCCTCGGTAGAAACCGGATATTCCAGCTTGGCCTGGCAGTAGCGGGAGAGTGTGGCAGCGGCAAAGATCCCCCGGTTGGCCCCGACCGCCACCCAGTAACCCGCTCGACCCAGCGAGCGCGTGAAGGCCAGCGCCGCCGCGCTGTGACCGTCGAGGATGAGAACTCTAGCCAATTCCGCAATCTCCGTCAGTTGGCGCTACCAGAGGATGGGAACTCTCACATCGCACGCCCTACGAATGCGCACTCCAGATTCCAGCGGAGGCCGCTCACCTCTTTGGTGGGCCGGATGCGCCGCAGGCACAACGGATTGTCCCGTCTACGCACCAAGCCGCCGTCGGCTGTGACCGCAGTCTGGTAGGCGATTTGACGGCTCATCTCGACCGTGCGCTCGGTCCAATGCGGGCTCAGCGCCGGGCAGGGATAAGAAAAATGGATGACGGGCGAATTCAGGACCTCTTCCAGCTTTCGCTTCGACTCAGCGAATTCCCGGCGCAAGTCTTGCTCTCCGAGATAAGCCATGTTGGGATGGGTCATGGTATGCGATCCCATGAGGTGGCCGGCTTTGGCCAGCGCGCGCACATGATCCCACGTCATCATTCGTGGCCTGTCGGTCTCGGGAATCGCCGGGCTCAGTTCCATCTCGATCCCAGCCACGAACCTTTCCTGCGCGTCCCCGGAGAGCTGGCAGCACTCGTCGCACGCCTTTAGGTACGCGCTTTCTCTCTGGGCGGCGGTCTTCAGTTCCCAGGTTTGGCTCCCTGTCTCGCGCCAAATCATCTTCGTAGTTTCATGGAAGGCATAGCGCAAGCGCGCCGGCCAAGGGGGCTTTTTATTTTCCACGCAGTCCACTGTGACATAGAAAGCCGCAGGCACGCCGACGTGGTTCAGGATAGGCATCGCCACTTCATGATTGTCCGCATATCCATCGTCAAAAGTAACGGCCACGGGCCGAACCGGCAGATCTTTCTCTTCCCGCACAAACCGCAAAACGTCTCCCAGGGACACCGGGCTGTATTTCCGTGCGATCAATTCCATCTGCCCGCGGAACACCTGAGTCGAATGGCTGATTCCACCCAAAGTTCGGGCGGCGCGCTGGGGTTCATCCCGCACTGAGTGATACATCAGAATGACCGCACCCCGATCGTTAAATCTTGCCGCCAGGCGCATCGCACCAGTCGCGGTCAGGGCCTGCTTGATCCAGTCTTTCCCCATTTCTGATTCATGACATCAATTCAATACGCTTCAGCGTGGGACACGCTCCAGCGGCTTCAGTTCTAACAATTTTCTGGCTGCAACTCGAGCGTCTTCCCCGTCCACCGCGATTGACCCTTTGCGTTTGGGCCCGCCTCTTGCGCTCAGGAGAAGGTCTCCAACGCCCGTGAGCCAGCTTTCAAACTCAATTGCGGTTTGTGCGCTGGCGTCCACCACTCTCGGCAAAAGCAGGGGATGGCTCCGGCGCGTTGCCAGGCCGGTATCGCACGTGGTGGCGGAGATCACCTCCTCCTCGCTCAGCCAGGACAGAAATCCCTCGAAGTACAAGCCCAGGGGATAGCAGAAGTGAGCAGCCGATGACCCGGTGTATTTCCTGAGGCTGTCGCGGTTGTCGCGGATTTCCTTCCGGAATAGAAGCTGGTTTCGCGGCGTCCTGTGCCGGTGGGTGTGCAACTGGAAGTCGATTCCGTTTTGTGATAATTCCGCGATCTCGGCAGGCCTCATCAATTGCAGGATGCGTTTGGCCGCCAGTTCCTCATAATCGAGGCCGAGCAACTCAGCGAGTTGCGCAGCCAACTGATCTTTCTGAACGCCCGTAAGATTCTCCTTCGCCGCCCGGTCCACCAACTCGTCCACGATTTTCTGCCGTCTCGCATCGGTCGTCACGTCCAGCGGCCGCGCAAATCCCAGAACTTTCGCGTCGATCGACTTCCTCTCCCGGCGTTTCCACAACATGTAGGAGCAAACCAGATTGAAGACGGGCCTTGGAAAGGCTGTGTAATAGGTGGTCTGATAAACGGTGGCGGGGAAATTGAACTTCTTTAACCGGGGATACGCTTCCTTGTACAGATCATAAGTGCCGTCGTCGAAGGTGAGAGCGACGCTCCTGGGCGGCAGTTCATTCGCATACAGGCGCCGCAGTGCTTCTGCGAGCGGCAGCACGTTGTATTCGCCCTGACGGAGCATGAGCAGGCGCTCGTCGAATGCCTCCGGCCGCATGTAGGCCGCCGGTCTCCACTGCTGCTCATCCTCCAAAGAAAAGCTGTGATAGCACAGGATCAGCAGGCGCTGCCGTCGCCATTCGCTCTCTCGTACCAGCCGAAAGATTCCCGCGCTTTTCAAGCCCTGGAGGAATCCGTGTTTGATTCCCTTCAGCATGTTCTTTCGAGGTGTGACTGAACGGAATGCGAAAAACCTCCGCTGAACGAAGGCACCTCGCCATCTATGAATACGCGCTGCCAAATCTCAAGATTCAAGAGGCGCCAGATGCGATCTCCGTGGTCACGGCGGCCCGCGCGGTGTTCCGCAAAGATCTTCTTGACGGTTCCCGGCTGAAACAATCCTCTCGCCTGCGATCGTGGCTCCAGCAGCATTCTTTCGATCTCGCCCAACTGCGGGCCTGCAAGCCACTCGGCCCATGGTGTTGGGAATCCCATCTTTGTACGGTGGACAATCGAACGGGGAAGCAGATCTTCAACCGCCGACTTCAGAATCCGTTTCCCGGCCATGCCCTTCACGGAAAATTGCGCTGGAATCCTGGCGGTGAACTCCACCAGTTCATGATCCAGAAATGGCACGCGGCTTTCGACCGACGCCGCCATGCTCATCTGGTCCTGCTTCATCAGCAGTTCCACCAGGTACGTCTTGATGTCGGTATACAGCAGGCGGTGCAACAAATCGCCGGTGGACTCCTGCCAATATTGCATGGAGCTTTGGTACGGGTTTTCTGCAATATCGCGTACCTCGGGGCTTAGAAGCTCGCTCTGGTCATCGCTCGAAAAAGCGGAATAGAAATTATCGAAGTAGAAGGACGGCCAACTTGCACCATCGCGCCCGAGGAAAGTGTGTTCCAACTTGCGGCGCATCACACCAGAGAGCGGACCGCGATGAATGCCATTCTTTAGGCGGCTGCGTACAACTGCGGGAGTTAAGGAACGATACGCGCGGTCAAGGCGCGAGTTGAGCAGGGTCCAGGCATAGCGGGTATAACCCGCCAGGGTTTCGTCCGCGCCTTCTCCCGTCAACACGACCGTAACATGTTCTCGCGCCAGCCGCGCCACGAAATAAAGCGCCACACTCGACGGCCAAACGATGGGTTCGTCCTCGTGCCAGATCAGCCGGGGAAGCGCATCGAAGAATTCTTCCCGGCTCAGCCGGATTTGGTGATGCAGCGAGCCAATGTGTTCCGCTACGGTTCGCGCGTAGGGCAGTTCGCTGTGAGCGTCTTCCTCATACCCGACGGAAAAAGTCTGGATGGGCTCGCGGCGAATCCTAGCGGTGAGCGCGGCAACGGCACTCGAGTCCAAGCCCCCACTCAAAAAAACGCCCAGCGGCACATCGCTCATCAGATGGCTGGAGACACACTCCTCCAGCATCTCGCGATAGGTCTTGACGTAGTATTCTCTGGATTTGTTCTCTGCCTCCGGCGCGACAGTGAGGTTCCAATATGGCTCGATTTTCAGTTCGCCGTGATCTTCCAGTTCCAATGTGTGCGCAGGAAGGAGCTTCTGAATTCCGGCAAACATGGTTTCTGGCCGGCTAAGGTATCCGAATGCCAGGTACTCACTCAGAGTGCCGCGGTTGAACTCGGCCTTTACTCCCGGGTGGGCGAGAATGGCTTTGATCTCCGATCCGAATAGAAATGTCCCACCTGCGAACCAGTAATAGAACGGCTTGATTCCCAGCCGGTCGCGGGCCGCAAACAACCTGCGCTTGCGGCCATCCCACAAGACAAAGGCAAACATTCCACGCAAATGATGCACACAGTTTCGGCCATACTCTTCGTAGAGGTGGACGATGGTTTCGGTGTCGCTCTTGGTTTTGTACCGGTGACCTCGCGTTTCCAGGCTAGTTCGCAGTTGCGCGTGGTTGTAAATCTCTCCGTTGAAAACGATCCAGATGCTGCCGTCTTCGTTGCCGATCGGCTGATGGCCGCTGCGGATGTCGATGATACTCAAGCGTCGCGCCGCCAGCCCGACGTTCCCATCGACAAAGAAGCCGTCATCATCCGGCCCGCGGTGCGCGATCTGCTGGTTCATCCGCGCCAGGACGTCTGCGTCCACTTTCCGCTGCCGATCTGAAAAAAATACTCCGCAGATTCCACACATACAGAGTTAATCACCCGTCCCGCGGGGACTGGATTCCTGACTTACCGTCAGATGAGAGGCTTCCTCTGGAGCGTTATCGCGGATGGATGGGTTCTCTTCCACAGCGCCGGGGTCTGAGCAGACTATTTGTCGGCTGCCCTCGTGAACGATCAACTCGCACCGCGAAACCACACGACTACAGGTGAGAACACGGCGATCCTCGATCTCAACATAGCTGCCGTTGCAGAGAATCAGTGTGCCATTTTCGGTGCCTCGCAACTGCCTCCAGCACACGAACTCTGCATCGCTGCTGAGGGCTCCCTGTTTCCACGGCTTCCCTTTGCCAAAGAAGAATGAGCACGTTTCCGGGCCGGTTTCGTAGCGACAGCTGGAAACCGATGAGAGATCCTGCTTTCCCATCCGCGCGAATTTGCCAGGGATATTGTGGACCTCCTGCAATGGTACCAACAAGGTCACAAACTCGGTGGGCAGGCTCGTGACCGTTCCAAAGTCGAGTACGGTGATCGGCTGTTTCTTACCATACACGGGCGAGCAAGAGTCTTTGCGCAGGACCTCGGCCCAGCCATGCCCCTCTGCGGGGAGAACGGCCAATCCGTGCGAAGCGCCTCTAACCCGGAACAAATGATCCAACACCATCTGTGCTTCCGGGGCCAGATGCCAGGAAACATCGACCCGATGCTTTCCTTCCCCTTCCACAACATCCCGCACTAAGAACAGGCCCGACTTCAGCGCGACCAGCCAGCGACGATGAATGGCCGGTTGAGGCAGCCGAGCGTACCCGTTGTGGCTGCCGACGAATAAATCGAATGTCTCGCCCTGAATCCATCGTTCCATCTTTCCGTGCGCCGGCGTGCGCCATGAAAATGGGCCGGACGGTTCCGCTTGGCTGAGGCCATCGATGCATAGTGTGTTATGCATGGAGGTGGCTCGGAACCGGTCTCGTTGCGAATCCTCGCCCACATACTCGAACGTGCCCGGGTCAATCAGAAGAGGACTCCCATTGCCCTGCAATAAAATGCTCAGCGCATCTGCATGGCCGTGTCCAGCGTTGTATGCGCCTTGCGGGCCGGCGTCGATGATTAACTGACTGCGAGAGGTCGTTAGCAAATAGAGACCGGAGGTCTCCAATGCGGCTGAGGCAATGACAGGGCGCCGCTGCTCCAGACGATCCCATTCCAATACACCCTGCTCCCCAAGCAGCCAGATCGTTTCTTCGCGCAGCCCTCCCGCCACTGCTTTGAAATCGCCGCGGGTGAAAAGCACGGCGCCTGTAGCCAGCGGGTCGAGCATGTGCTCAGCGCGATTGCGTGCGGGATCAAACACCCTACCTCCGTCGTCATCGCCAAGCCGGAGAAGTGTTCCGGAATGCCCGAGCAGAAGCACCGCGGCAAGCATCTTCTCGAGTTTCTCTTCGAATTCGCGCGGAACTGAGACCCCGTTCAGATTTGCGAGCACCGCCGTATGGAGGAAGAAGTCAAGCGCGTACACGTGGTAGTACGTGGACTGTTCGAAGTGAAATCCGTCGGCCCGCACCTGCCGATCTGCTTCCTGCAACACAATCTCCCATCCCTTTTCTTTCCATTTCTCCGCGTCCCGAAGCTCCGGGCAAAGTAAGCCAATGAAAAACAGAGCCACGCCTTCTCCCAGCAGATGCGTATTAGGGGAACAATATGTCGAGGGATAGCGCTCGATATGTCGTCCACTGATGGCCATCGCCTTAAGCCATTCCGCGCGAAATCCCGCAGGAGTAACCGTGCAATCTCCCATCAAAGCGCTCATCCACAACCAGGATAGGCTTCGAAACGCCACTTCCAGGCTGCTTGCCCAGTTGATGCCGATCGGATAAGGATTCTCGGCGTGCCAGTGCTTCCACTGCTGAATGATTTCCTGGGCAAAGCGCTGATTCTCGGTAAGACGATAGGCCTTTGCCAGCGTGACCAGGTGCTGGTGCCGATTCAGTTCCCAGATAATCTTGCTATCACCGACTTCGCTAGAGTCCAGGTATCGAATCTGGAACCAAGGTTTGCGGGGAGCCCGCTTGCCATGCACCCGATCGCAGTGCCAGTCGATACTATCTCCGTAGTCGAGGCCCTCGAAACCCAACAGGTCAAAACGGTGTTGGCAGACTCTTTCGGCTCGTCTGACAATCTCCTCCACCTGCCTTGGCAAACGTCGCTTCAACAGCGCGCAGAGCCGCGAGACTTCCCCGGGCATGAAGAAGAAGCGGGGATGCTGGCGCACGGGGCTGCCCACCATACCGGCTGCGAAGTCGGCTCCCAGCCGGTTCCGCACGGCGTCTATGCGAGCCGCAAGTTGTCGATGCAGGCGGTGGGCGAGTTCGTCTCTGTCCATCGACGCGAGCCGCGCCCAGCGGGCTTTCCACTTCGCACTCAAACTCATGGTCGGACCATTCCTGATCGATCGTCCTCAGTTTGCTCGCGCTATGGCTGGGCCGGAGCGATCGTTTTTCTCCGGGACTGCCCTCGTATTCAATACTACCTGTAAAATTGCTTTGTCTCTGAAAGGAAACTTTGTGGCGGCGTCGCGATGAGTCACGCAATCAGCGTCTTTGGTTTGGGCTACGTCGGCACGGTCACTGCCGCCTGCCTTGCCCACAAAGGCAACCACGTGATCGGCGTGGACCTCAATCCGCTCAAAGTGGAGGCCATAGAGTCGCGCAGGAGTCCGATCGTTGAGCCGCAGGTCGGCGAACTTATCACGGAGTGCCATAAGGATCGCCGTTTGCACGCCACTTGCAATTCTGAATCCGCGGTCCTCAACACGGAGATCACTTTCCTGTGTGTCGGCACGCCCAGCCTGCGCAACGGCAGACTCGATCTGGGTCACGTCGAACCCGTATGCCGCCAGATCGGCGAAGCACTCAAAAAGAAGAGTTCCTTTCACCTCGTAGTGTTGCGCAGTACCGTGCTTCCGGGCACGGCGGAGTCGATTGTGATTCCCGCTCTTGAGCACGTTCTTCGAGACGCGGAAGTAGTCGTCATCGGCAAGCGTGATGCGGACTACGAGACGCTGCGCCGCTGCATTCGCCCGGGGCAAATCGTCATCGATCTGGTGAACCTGGAGAAGGCCCGTCGCGTGGAAACCTCGGCCGTTTATAAGGGGATCTGTTGGTAGCCTCGTCCCAATCATGAAGATTCTCTGGGTAAAAGCTGGCGGACTGGTTCCGCCCGATACCGGCGGAAAAATCCGCAGCTACAACATTCTTCGTCAGCTGGCACGTCACCACTCCGTTACGTTCTTTTCTTTCTACAGCGCCCACGACCATGACATTCATGCTGACCTGAACAATGTTCTTGATCGGGTAGTCTGTTTGCCGCTGAATCTCCCGGCCCCCAAGAGCCTTACCGAGATGAAGGATTACATTCTTCGCCTGTTCTCCCGTGAGCCTTATAACATCAGCAAGTTTTGCCGTCCTGAAGTTCGGCGGGAATTGCTTCGCGTTCTCCAGCAGCAAACCCATGATTTGATTCTCTGTGATTTTGTGATCGCCGCTGGCGTAGTTCCGTGGGATTGGCCGTGCCCCAAGGTTCTCTTCACTCATAACGTCGAAGCTGCAATTTGGCGGCGTCATTACGAGGTTGCGCGCAACCCGCTCTGGAA
Source organism: uncultured Acidobacteriota bacterium (assembly GCA_963770485.1). GTDB lineage: Bacteria > Acidobacteriota > Terriglobia > Terriglobales > Acidobacteriaceae > CAVVEC01. Next base: position 362,256 of record CAVYPX010000016.1, on the reverse strand, counting down.
GGCGCTGTCCTGGTGGGAGTGGCGGAGAATGCAAGCCGCCGAGCGAACATACCTGCAGCTCGCCGATCATGTGCTGGCGGTTTCGGAAAATGATCGCAACTACTTTGCCCGGTTCCTGAATGCCGAGAAACTCACGGTCATTCCAACCGGTGTGGATGTGGAATACTTTCAGCCGACGGCTACCGAAGACGTGCCCGATTCCATCGTGTTCACCGGTTCGATGGATTGGCTCCCCAACGAAGACGCGATGTTTTATTTCATTGAAGAAATACTTCCGTTGATCCGGCGGCAGATTCCAGGGGCTTCTTTGTGCGTGGTTGGGCGCAAGCCTTCCTCCCGGCTGCAGGCTTTGTGCCAGAATTACAAGAACCTGCAATTTAGCGGCTGGGTTGAGGACGTTCGGCCTTTCCTGGCCCGCGGTGCGGTTTGCATTGTCCCTCTGCGCGTCGGGGGTGGTACGCGTCTCAAGATCTTCGAGGCCATGAGTATGGGCAAGGCGGTAGTTTCCACTTCCATCGGCGCTGAAGGCCTTCCTGTACGCGATGGCGAGCATCTTCTGCTCGCGGACGATCCCGCGTCATTTGCCCAGATGGTAGTCAACCTGCTTCGCGAACCTGAACGCCGCAGGCAAATTGGAATCGCGGCCCGTAAACTTGTAAAAGAGAATTGCAGTTGGACGCAAGTGGCGAAGGGTTTTTCCGACGTACTCAGTGAAGTAGTCGCAGAATGACGGCTGGAAGAACAAAAAGCAGATCTCTCCACTCCGCTTCGCTCCGGTCGGGATGACAAAAATAGGTAAAGGAACCGGGCTCAGGACGCTAAAGCCACGATAGATCTTTAGTGACAAAGAAACGCCCCAGGGGTGTTTTGGCCTTCAGCCATAACTTAAGATTGAAATAGCTGAGATAAGACGCGCGCAGGCGTTTGAGACCGGACCGCCCTCCGAGCGCTTCAGCCGACGACGCCAGCGGATAGCCGAGTTCCTGCAGAGTGTCTCCGATCATTTCTTCCAGTCGGGCCAGATCTTCCGGGGTGAGCGCTCTCTTCCAGCGGCCAACCGGATTGAACTCCTCGGACGCGTTCTTACCGAACGAAGAGTTCGGTTCAGTGACCGAACCGATGCCGTTGCGCAGGATGCGATCGTAGTCCAGATCGTGGTCTATGAATTCACCAAGGCGAGCCAAAGTACCGCGAGGATCAGCAATGAGGTTCTCAAAACGGACTTCATAATAGTCGCCGCCGAGTTTGCGTCCTTGTTCTCTTCCCTTCCGAACCATCCATTCCCAGTAGACTCCTCCGGCAAATAAGGGCCGCGAGTGGTCCCAGGAAAGCGGCCGAATCCATTTTTGCTTTTCCAGGGACAGCGCCACGTCGCGGCCGTCCCGAATAATGTGAATGATGAGCGCATCGGGGATGGTCTGCTTGATGCGGCGGAGGTAAAGCAGATGTTCTGGAGTGCAATCGGCCCAGCGCTCAACACCCTGATTGTGCGCAATTTCTCCCATGACGATGCGCAGGAAGTCGCCTCCGTTGCGACACTCGGCCAGCATCTTCTTCCTGATTTGCTCGGCATCCAGGCCGGAGGCCCGAAACAGTTTGCTTTCGAGCCAAGCATCCATCAATTTCTCCCGGTTCCGCAAGACAGACAAATTCCCGAAGCGCGGCTCCAGCAGGTTCATGACGTGGGACTCCGTTCGGTAGACAGCAAATCCGCCGGCGGAAAGGATCATGTGATACAGAAGAGTGGTGCCCGAGCGCACGCTGCCGAGAACAAAGACTGGCGCGTTTTTCCTCGACTGGCCGGCCATCTTGGCGCTTCTTGCGACCGCTGGTGCTGTAGGTTCACTCATTGCGCCTAGGCCTTGATTGTGCGTCGTCTTGCGCGATCACTCGCCGGTTCAACTGCCGACTCGCGTATTGGAAGACACTTCGGATGCGGCAACGCGGCATCGGTCCCGGGATCCCCCGCAGACCAGTTCAATATCATCCGCCAGTCTGCCGGTATTGTCTTCTACGGTCACCGGGGTCATGCGAGCAACCAGCGTCTCACGTGCAATGGCAGCTCTGGTCATGAGTCCCAGCAGCCGATCCGCATCCCCCTCGCCCCATAGTTCCACTCCAGGCGGCCGGGCGCCGTTGTCACTCGCCAGAACGGGAACTTTCAAGGTCAAGCCTTCCATCACGGAGGCGCAGACGCCATCCGTCAGCGGAGGCCGGATGTACGCCAGCGAGCGTTGCATCAGGGTTAGGAACAGGTCGTGTGGCACTGAACCCGTAACCCAGGTGGCATCTTCGAGCTGTTCGCGGCGTAGAAACTCTATGAGCGGCGGCAATTCCCGAGTACTGGTTCCGGCCATCAGGAAGCCGATTTTGGGGAACGAAGCTCGAAAAACTCGCATTACGCTCGCAAGAAACTCCAACATGTATTCCTTGCGGAAGCACACATACACAAAAAATACACCCTGATGACGGCGACAGAATTCTTCGATCGGGAGGGGAAGCGCAACGGGTTCAAACTGCACGTAGTGCGTCGAAAAATGTGGGATTGAGACAACCCGCCCCGGATCGACCCCCGCGGTCAGCAGCGCCACCTTGACCGCTTCGCTGTTGCAATAAATGCGGGTCGGGATGCGGAAAAGGACAGTAAACGCAAAGTGGCGGAGCTTCCCCCTAGGAGCGGGAAAATAGCTCTGCTGATGGCCGCCGCAGTAAGTGAGCAGCCCCGGCCAGCGCCATGAGCGCGCCAGCAGCAGCGCAACGAGCGCCAGCAGATATCCCTTGGCCGATTCGCCATTCACCCGAACATGCACGGCATATCCTCGCCGGACGAAGCGTAGAATCTTGCGGAAGTAATCCCAACCGCCCTGCACATCGATGTATTCCGGGCTCGGAATCTTGCGGTTCTCGTTCAGGTTCATCACCTGACAATCCCAACCCCGCGATTCCAGCTCCCGGCGCAGGCCCACCAGACTCATGGACCAGCCGCATACCGGCGGAGGCCAGTTTCCGATCTGCAAAATTCGCTTCAACTCAGCAGTCCTCGATCAATAATCCTCAATCATCGCACTCGGTGCATTCAACAGCGACCCGGGTGCGGTCGTGGCTCGGTTTGATATGGAAGCGAGCCCATCGATTATTGCGTCGCAAAGTACGCGACGCGTCGTGCGGCTCGCCCAGATCCCTCGCTTCGCAACGAACGCTTGCTCGGGATGACAGGCAAACTGAGCCACTACCCAGGCTTCCAGCCTTTTTCCGTCAACAGTTCGCGATAAAGCTCCTGATAACGCTGTGTCACTTTTCGGATGCTGTAGTCAGCCTTCGCCTTCTCCCGAGCTTTATATCCGCAGAGCTTGCGCAGGTCAGGTTGGGTCAGAAAGACTTCGAGCGCGGCGGCTAGTTGGTTCTCATCGCCCTCCGAAACCAGCAACCCCGTCTCACCATGTTGGATGAGTTCAGGATTGCCACCGACACGAGTGGCGACGACCGGTACGCCCGCCGCCATCGATTCCAGAATCACGTTGGAAAGACTCTCCGACGTAGACGGAAGCACGCTAACATCGAGCGAAGCCAGTACAGCCGGTATATCTCTCCGGTCACCCATAAACACAACCCGATCGCCCAGTCCGAGGGATCCCGCCAAGTGCTCCAAGCTCAGCCGCAGCGGTCCATCCCCCGCCAGAACGAACCGAAGTTTCGGGAAACGGGGATTCAGTCGCGCCGCCGCCCGGAGGAATACGTCATGCTGCTTGGAAGGATCGTTCATTCGGGAGATCATTCCGATGTTCAAGGTTTCTGCGCCTCGAGGCAACGCCGGCGATACAGCGGCAAAGAAGCCATCGGTCAGGCCGTTGGGGATCACTGCCAGTTTTCGCGCTGGGAGTCCTGCCAGACGCAGGCGCTCGGCGGCAGCTTCAGAATTGCATACTACGCGATCGCACAATCGGAATGTCATCTTCTGTGCGCGGAACTGCATCGGGGTGAGCAGGTCTCCCAGTTGGCGGAAACCGCCGATCACTACGGGCACTCGGGCAATGCGGGCGGCGGGAATCAGCATCAGGTTTGAGTAAAAATCGAACCCATGCGCGAGCGCGATATGCTGCTCACGAAGGTGCCGAACAAGGGCCAGCCGGGCGCGCTGCGAACCCCATTTCAGCAGGCTTCCACCGGGAGAAAATTCCACCAGCCCATCCAGATTCTCCAGGAACGCTCCTTCGCGCTTAAGACAACCCAACGAGACGGCAAACGCGTTGCGATCGAGACCCTGCGCCAGGGCGGCGAATTGCCGCTCGGTCCCCCCCGTTTCCAGTGAGTTCGTCATCAGGAACACGCCGGGCCGGCGCTGTCCCGCCGCGATGTCAGTCCGGGCTATTGGGTCGCCTCGCAGAGATTCCACGGTAAAGACGTAATTTCCCTAGAGCATTCCCCCGGATAGTGTATAGCGATCTGCTTCGCACGAGTGAGGTCCTGCCCCGTTTTGCCGAAGCCCCGAGCGAAGTCGAAGGGGAAGTCGAAGGGACGCTCACGCCTACATGGGCGTTGTATCTTGCGTCGAAAGAACTGCCTCGCGAGTTGCAGGAATCGGGGCGCGTGATGAGCCCGAATACGCCTCGAGGAAATTTCGGTGCCAGAGTTCAAATATCAGAAGCAACCACAACACGCCGGAATGATCGCGCCGCCCACGGAAATGTTCATCCAGGACGCCGCGGATGGCTTTTGGCTTGAAGTAGCCACGCTGCAGTGTGCGAGGCTCGAGCAGTATGCTCAGCAGGCCGTCTTTCAATTCGTCGCGCATCCAGTGCACCAAGGGCAGCGCGAATCCCTGCTTACGCCGGTCGAGCAGCGCCGACGGAACTCCCAGCCGCTTCGCCAACTCCTTGAACATGTACTTCCGCACGCCCTGGCGAAACTTATATTGAATCGGGAGGCCCGCGACCCACTCGACAAACTCATGATCCAACAGCGGGCAGCGCATCTCAAGCGATATCGCCATACTCATGCGATCCACCTTGGTCAGGATGTCGGCTGGGAGATAAGTTTTGCTGTCGAGGTATAGGAGTCGGCTAAGCGGGTCGGTCGCCGGAGCCTCATCGTAATAGTGTTGGAATTGGAGAAAAGGGTCGGTCCGTCCCTCCGCGCTTCTGACAAACTCCTCTGAGAATAAATCACGCTCGCGGTGCAAAGCGGGCAGGAACGAAATTCCATCGAGATACCGGTCGCGCAACGAGAGTGTAACATTCCACGCGAACTTGCGTCCCTTCACGGTCGAAGGCAGCCGAGGGTACAGATGCTCGCGGTAAACCTTGCCTACCCACCCCGGCACCATATCGTAACGCCGCCGGTTCCAGTTCACGATGTAGCGGTTGTATCCGGCAAAGAGTTCGTCGCCGCCATCTCCTGACAGTGCGACGGTGACATGCTGCCGGGCCAGGCGGGAGACGTAATAGGTAGGGATCATGGAGGAGTCGGCGAATGGCTCCTCCATCATTCGAGACAGATAATCCAAGGTCTCGCTTATGTTCGGATCGACAATGAGTTCGTGATGGTCCGTGCCGAAGCGCTCCGCGACCAGGCGGGCGTGGGCAGCCTCATTGAACTCCGCTTTGCCAAAGCCAATCGAAAAAGTCTTAACCGGGGCGGAAGAGCTCTGTGCCATGAGCGCGACCACGATCGAGGAATCCACGCCGCCGCTGAGGAGAGCGCCGAGCGGAACATCGCTGATCAGGCGCATGCGGACCGCTTCTGCAAGGCGTGCCTCCATCTCCTCCAGGCAAGCTTCGTCTGATCCGGGATCGGTGGTGCCGTAGGCGGGAACGTCCCAATACTCGCGCACCGTGAGCTTGCCGTTGCGATACTCCGCCAAGTGTCCCGGAGGCAACTTCTGGATGTGCCGGAAAGCCGATCGAGGATCGGGAATATACCCGAAGTAGAAAAATTGGAGAACCCCTTCAGCATCCACTTCCGCCAATTGCGGAGCCACCGCGAGCATGGCTTTGATCTCGGAGGCGAAATACAAGCAGCCCTCGTGCACCGCGTAGTACAACGGCTTTTTGCCCAGGCGATCCCGGGCCAGAAGCAGCGATTTCTTTTTCTCGTCGTAAAGCGCCAGGGCAAACATGCCCCGCAGCTTGCGCACGCAATCCGGCCCCATCTCCTCGTAAAGGTGAACGATCACCTCAGTATCCGTGTGCGTGTAGAAGTGGTGACCGCGGCTCTCCAGCTCTTTGCGCAGATCGGGGAAGTTATAGATTTCTCCGTTGAACACGATCCACACGGTGCCATCTTCATTGTGAATGGGCTGGCTGCCGCTGGTCAGGTCGATGATGCTGAGGCGGCGCATACCCAGGCCGACATTCGCGGTCGCGTAGATGCCTTCCTCATCCGGGCCACGGTGCACAATGGTTTGCGTCATCCGCCGGATGTCTTCGCTTCGAGCCAGATCTCGCTCTCGACCGACGAAGCCCGCTATCCCGCACATGCTGCAACTCCCACTGGCGAACCACCACTCGCCAACCTATCGTCCAGATCTCGCGTGTGTGTAAGGTCCATCTGTTGATGTCGAAACCATCATCTGCGTATGTATGTTAGTACAAACGTCGCGGCGGCGTGCCTGGGGCTGTGGGGATTCGGGGGAATCTACGCTCCATACGCAATCCCACAACGTTCGGCCTACTTCACGGGCGCGTTCAGCGCTGCCACCAGCTCCACGAAACTATTGGCGGCGAGCATACGGTCCACAATTTCTTTCCGGCTGAAGAGCTGTCCAGCTTGGGCCAGCAGATCGTGCTGAGACTGGGTGTCTGGAGTAAGGATTAACACAATCAACCTCGCGGGGCGGCCATCGCGCGAATCGAAATCAATCCCCTTACCAGTCTTCCCGATTACTACCAGCGGACGAAGCAGGCCGTCCACCCGTGCGTAAGGCACCGCCACTCCGAAGCGCCAGCCGCTGCTGGCCACACGCTCGCGCTCGTTAACCAGGCGAAAAAAACGCTCTGGAGCATTGCCCACGAGGGGCGCGGCCGCGTCACACATCTCCTGTAAGACACCATTCTTGGTGTCGCTCGTGAGATTGGGGAGAAAAAGCTGGCTGGCAACGATTTCCTTCAAGCTGACCGACTTTCTGCCTTTGATCGCCAGCCGGATCGCCGGCGCCGAAATGAGCGACGTGACCAGCGCCATGATCACCAGTGCCACAAACATCGGCTCCCGGATCAGCCCGGCCTGCAGCGCCAGAATGCCCAAAATCATTTCCATCACGCCGCGCGCGTTCATCGCCAGGCCGACCCCGATAGCGGTGCGTGTGTCCATGCCTCCCAGCCGCGCCCCCCATCCCGCGCCCAGAACCTTGCCAAGACAAGCTACGCCGAGGATGACAGCGGTGACACCGGGATGAAAGTTGGTCACGAAATTTGTGTGCAGCCCGATGCTGGCGAAGAACAGCGGCGCGAAGACGTTGGTGACAATCTCGTGAATGTGCTCGGAGGTGCGCTCCCGCAGATGAGCGGATTCGCCAACCGCCGCTCCGGTGATGAACGCGCCGAACACGGCGTGAATGCCGGCGTATTCGGCAAAAGCTGCCGAGGCCAGGGTTACGGAGAAGATGAAGCCGAGGACCCCTCCCGGCCACGTGGTATGCGCCTGGATGAAAGGGAGAAGTTTGTGAATCAGCCAGCGTCCAACGGTCAGCATCAGCACCGCAAAACCCAGCACCAGAACGATGGTGTGCCGGAGGCCGTGCCCGGTGCCCGCCTGCGGATTCATCATCCCGAGAACCATGCCGAACAGAATCCATCCCACCAGGTCGTCGAACATGGCGGAGGACATCACAATCGTGCCCATCTCGGTCTTGAGCAGCCCGAGATCCATCAGGATGCGGGCGACCACAGGGAGAGCGGAAATGGACAGGGCGGTGCCAATGCACAGCGCGAAGACCAGCCGGTCGGTGCCTTCGTCGGCGCCGAGGAATCGCGGGAACAAGCCGGCCGAAAAAAATCCGAAGGCAAATGGGATCACCATGCCGAACGAACTCACCAGCAGTGCACTCTTGCCTTGGCGAAAAATGCTGGCCAAATCAATCTCGATGCCGGCCGTGAGCAGAAAGAAGACCACGCTGATCGCAGTGACTCCGTCCAGCACCAAGGCCACTGGGCCCGCGTTCGGGAACAGTAGCGCATAGACGGCGGGCTTGTAGTGGCCGAGAACCGTCGGTCCCAGCAGAATGCCGGCGATGATTTCACCCAGCACCGAGGGTTGGTTGAATTTCTTGACCAGTTCCCCGGCAAATTTGGCGCTCGCCAGAAGAGCTGCCAGCGCGAGGAACACAACCATCACATCGTGGGGTGCCAAATGATTCATGGCTTTAAGCCTGGGCTGAAAATCACCTTGGATGTTGGAATCTGTCGCCGCGTCGCGATGCGATTACGCCGTGATTATACCGTCGAGTCCTACACTGCTCGTAGTCAAGGGTGCACGTAATCAAGGGATTGCATGAAACTCACGATTTCTGGAATCAGCACGACTTGACCCAATACACGTTAGTAACCTACCCAAAAGCATCACCCCGTTAGATGATGTTACTTCCGGTGATCCGCCCGGAAAGACGAACATGCCCCAGAAGTTATTGGACGTTCTTATGTTAGGCCGTTGCTCGCATGAGTTTTCCTGGCCAAGGCGGGCTGCCGATGGCCATTACTACCAGGTTTGCCTGCTTTGTGCCGCCGAATATCAGTACGACTGGAAAACCATGCGCCGTACCGAGCGCGTGGACCGAAGTCAGGCTCCCAGCGAAGCCGAGGCAACTACCACGCGGCGGGGCCGCGGCCATGCGCGAAAGCCCACATGGGTTCCTCGCGCCCGGCGCCTCAAGTTGCACACCCCGGTGCGGTATCGGGTGAAGAACCTGGGCAACTGGTACGAAGGCGTCATCGAGAACCTGAGCCAGTCTGGCGTGCTTCTTCATGGCCCGCAGCGCTTTCCGACGAACACGCTGGTCGAGATGGTTTTCGAGATGCCGGAAGAGATTTCTGGGCAAAAGAACAGCACAGTCCTCTGTCAGGGACGCATCATTCGAACCAGGGACACGCAGGAGAACGTCGAAAACGCTGGACTGGGCGCCAGTATTCTGGATTACAAGTTCCTGCACCAGGATTAGCAGTCAGATCGCAAAGTGAGTCGCGCTATGAAACGGATCTCAACACCGTACACGTTTTCCGTCAAAATGTTCCCCTTCCTGTTCTTTGGCTTTCTCGCTTTCTTTGCCTTTTTGCTGGTGGCGAACGGGGCTTACAAAACAAATCCGATGTTTCTTGTGGTGCTGGGCGTGATGGCCGTCATCGGCTATTTCTCTACCAAGACGTCGCTTCAGAATGTGGTCGATGAGGTCTACGACTGCGGCGATTTTCTGCTGGTCCGCAAGCGCGGCGAAGAAGATAACATCCCGCTTTCCAATATCATGAACGTCAATTTCAACGGAAAGCCGGCGCGGATTACCCTGACACTTGCCACACCGGGGAAGTTCGGGTCAGAGATTTCGTTTGCACCGCCTCCACAAATCTACGTGGGAGCTTACCCCAAGAATGAAATTGCAGGAGATCTGATCGCCCGAGCCGGGCAGGCGAGGTCAGCCCGTGCATTTTAGCCACTCGTCCACGGGACTCTGCATTTGCCCGGTTGTTGCATTTTGCAACTGGGATAACCGGCCGGTTTCTGGACGCAATTTTGTTAAGAAACTCTGGGTATTCTGCATCTAAAGTCTTAGATCTGCTTCATACATAGATTGGACTCACACGGTAGTGGTGCAGTTTGATTTGTCATCCCCAGCCAGCGTTCTTTGCGCAGCGAGAGCCTGCCCTGAGCGCAGTCGAAGGGGATCTGGGCGAGCCGCGCGAACGGTCGCGCTCTGCGCGACAGAATAATCGCGCGCTTGGCTCGCTTCCTTATTAAACTGCACCACTACCACTCACACAATCAGGAGTGTTTCTATGAAAGCGAAAATCTCTCTTTGCTTCACCGTGGTCGTGCTGCTCAGCATCTTGGCCCTGGGCTTGGGCTGCTCCAAGGCTCCCAATGACGCCCAGATTGCCAACGATATCCAGTCCAAAATTAGTGCGGATTCCGGCCTCCAGGGCAAGCAACTCGTGGTGCAGACCGCGAACGGGACCGTGACGCTTTCCGGGCAGGTGGACAATGATGCGCAACGCGATGCGGCCGCGCGGTATGCCTCATCCGTCGCGGGCGTAAAGCAGGTAGTGAACAATCTGCAGGCCGGCCCGCAGCAGGCTGAGCAAACTCCGCCGCAGCAGGAGCGCCGGTCGTCTGCCGCGAAACGCCGCCACAACACCTCGCGAACTGAGAGTGACTCCGCCAGCGCTCCCACGCAGATAGCTCAGGCCGAACCGCCGCCAGTCGCCACACCGGTGTCCGCGCCTGTGGCCCAGGTTCCGCCGCCACCGCCGCCTCCGCCGCAGAAGGTCACGATTCCTTCGGGCACAACGTTAGCCGTGCGGCTTGTGGACGCGCTGGATTCAGAAACCGCGACCCAGGGTCAGAGCTTCCATGCCACCCTGAATTCTCCCTTAGCCGTAGATGGCGACATCGCAATTCCCGCCGGCTATGACGTGGAAGGCCACGTCGTGACCGTGCAGAGCGCCGGTAAATTTGCTGGCCAGTCGGTGCTGGTGTTGCAGTTGGACCGCATTACGGCCGGTGGAAAGTACTACGACATCCAGACTGACCAGTACAAGCGCCAAGGCAGTTCCCGCGGCAAGAATACGGCGGAGAAAGTAGGAGCCGGCGCCGGAATCGGAGCCATCATCGGTGCGCTAGCCGGAGGCGGCAAGGGAGCGGCCATTGGAGCCGCAGCCGGCGGCGGTTTGGGCGGCGGCGTCCAGGCTGCGACCAAGGGTCAGCAGATCAAGCTGCCCTCGGAAACCGTGCTGAATTTCACTCTTCAGACCGCGGTAAGCGTCCTCCCGACCAGCCAGGGTCCCAACTCGGGACGTCAGCAGTTAGGGACTAATCAATAGAATCAGACCGCCAAAAAGGGGCGTGGAATCGGCACGCCCCGTTACTTTCCTGCTTCGCCCCGCCTCGCCCAATCACCTGGGCTGGTGACAAACCTCACAGCCACTCGTACAATTCACTCCTACAATAATCTCAGCGATCATATTCCGTTCTTTCGTAGTCATAGAGGAGAGAAACATTATGCGGATCGAGAAACTGATTGGGATTTTTGCAGTCCTTATGCTATTGGCAATCGCGGCCGGGGCGCAGAACGAGCCCCAGAAAGTGATCAAGCACGTCCCCGTCACGGCCACTTCACCGTCGTCGGGCGCGGAAATGTACAAAGCTTATTGCGCCGTCTGCCACGGGGTGGACGGTAAGGGAAAGGGTCCGGCCGCCGACGCGCTGAAGGTCCCGCCCACCGATCTGACCGCCATGAGCAAGAACAATGGCGGCAAGTATCCCGGCTTGAAAGTTGCTGCCGTCATCCGCGGCGAGGCCACTCTGCCGGCACACGGCTCTCGTGAAATGCCAGTCTGGGGCCAACTGTTCTGGACCATGAGTAAAGGTCACGAGGGTGAGGTACAGCAGCGGGTGGCGAACCTGACCCAGTACATCGAATCGCTGCAGGCCAAGTAGGCGGACGATAAATCCCGGAAAGCAAGGCACGGCTAAGGCTGTGCCCTTTTCGGCTCGGCACAGGCACCCTCGGCTGTGATCGGTGAGTCCCAGGCGGAGGAGAATGCCAGATGTCCAACATGAACCGCAAGCAGCGGAGATTGAATACGAACAACCCAGGGCCACATCGGGCCTGGATTCCTGAAATTCTCAGCAAGGCGACAAGCAGAGCGCTGGCGTTAGCGATCGTGCTTGGGGTAGGCGCAGTTGCGACCCCATCGGCAGGAGCACAGACTTTCAGTGTGCTTTACAACTTCGCAGGGTCGGACGGGTCATTTCCCCAAGCAGGCTTGGTCCGGGACGCCACGGGGAATCTCTATGGCACCACCGAGGGAGGCGGCGCTTCTGGCTACGGCGTCGTGTTCAAAGTGGATACAAGCGGCACGGAGGCCGTGCTGCACAGTTTCACCGGCGGGAAGGATGGGGAATATCCCGTAGCAGAGTTGATCCGGGACACGGCCGGTAACCTCTATGGCACCACCTCTGGGGGCGGCGCTCACGGGCTTGGAACCGTGTTCAAGCTGGACACGGCCGGAACCGAGACCGTGCTCTACAGCTTTGCCGGCGGGACGACGGACGGATGCGATCCTTACGCGGGGTTGCTCCAGGACAAGGTGGGCAATCTCTACGGCACTACGTATTCATGTGGCGCTTCCGGCGTCGGGACGGTGTTTAACGTAAGTAAGACCGGAAAGGAGACCGTGCTGCACAGCTTCGCCGGGTATCCAACGGACGGGGCAAATCCTTACTTGGCAAGTTTGCTCATGGACATGAAGGGCAGCCTTTACGGTGTTACCGAGTACGGCGGTCCTTCCGCCGTAGGAGTGGTGTACAAGCTGCGCAAGACCGGCAGATGGACGGTGTTGCACCGCTTCACGGCAGGCGTGGACGGATACTATCCCGCGGGAACCCTGGCCATGGACACGCATAAAAACCTCTACGGTACAACCCAGGGGTGCGGTCACTACTGCTATGGAACCGTGTGGAAATTGAGCAAGAACGGTACCGAGACGGTATTGCACAACTTCGTGTCCGATGGCGACAATCCCCGCGCAGGTGTGATCATGGACGCGAAGGGCAATTTCTACGGCGATACCGAGTTCGGCGGCAATTCCTACCACGGGGTGGTGTACGAATTGGATACGAAAGGCGTGCTAACTGTACTGCACAACTTCGTGGGATGGGACGGGTTGTATCCCATCGGAGGTGTGATCCGGGACGCGAAGGGGAACCTCTACGGAACAACCTCATATGGCGGCAGCGGAACAAAGTGCCAAAGCGGCTGCGGGACGGTGTGGCAGATCACACGGTAGTTGCTGATCTGGCGGCAGCGCAGTCGCTCCCCGAAGCCTTCAGGGGACTCCAATTCAAGAGCGCAGCTACGTCTGGGACGCTGGTGCAAAAGAGTCCTTGCGGCGAATACCACGGGAGTATACTTTCAACGGAACTTCTTCTGCTTTCTGATCCCTGGCTCTTCCAGCTTTGGAGGTGCTCGATGCGCGCATTGAGGTCTTCGGTAGGCGTCGCAGTTGTGGGCCTCTTCCTTTCCGCTCAAGTCTCAACGGCACAGATCTACAGGGTCACAGATCTGGGCGAAGTCGGAGGATATGGTCAGGGGAACGCGGTCAACCGCTGCGGCCAAGTCGGGGGCTTCGTAAATAACATTTCGCCAACGGTTGGTTTTTTTTGGGGCCCTCACACCGGTTTGATCCAACTGCATTCACTTCACGGGGGCCGTGGGAGCTCGGCAAACGCGATTAACACTTCCGGCGTGGTCGCCGGCTACGCAGTCAACCGCGCGGGCGACGGCCACGCCGTGACTTGGACACAAGGAAAAATCCGCGATTTTGGCACGCTTCCCGGCGACACCTCCAGTGCCGCAAGCGCGATCGACGATCGCGGCGACTTGGTGGGCGGTTCCAGTGGTTATGGGGTTTTACACGCCTTCCTCTGGACCCAGGACAAAGGCATGCAAAACTTGGGTACGCTCCCCGGGGGCTGGGAGAGTTTGGCAACTGCGATCAACCGCAGCCGAACTGTGGTCGGCGGTGGGGATATTGGCCAGGGGCAGGGGCGCGGCTTTGTCTGGACCGAGCGCACCGGGATGCGCGAGCTCCCCGCCCTGCCGACAGGCGGCCACTCCGGGGCAGACGGCATCAACGACCATTTCCAGATCGTCGGGAGTTCCGATGTAGTGATCAAAGGGTACTATTACCCCGATCGCGCAGTGCTGTGGACCAAAGCGGGCAAAATCGAGTCGCTGGGAACGCTTCCCGGCACGACTTCGAGCGCCGCATTTGCCATCAACAACAGCGCAGAGGTAGTAGGTTTCTCCGGTTGGTGGCGTGCTTTTATCTGGACTCGCGCCAAGGGAATGCAAAACTTGAATGATCTGATCGCCCAGAATTCGGGTTGGATCCTCCTGGAGGCGTTCGCGATCAATGACCGGGGACAAATCACCGGGGAGGGCACGCTCAACGGCCAGCCACATGCGTTTCTTCTTACGCCTACGCACGAATCGGACTGGGGCTGTCACTGACCTGTGACTGACTTCCTACCAGGACTTGAAGGCTGCGGTGCATTGGGCAGCGATGCCCGCTTAATCCTTCCCTCTCCTTTCCGCGAATTGCGCGGGCCCGTCTCCGCCTGCTAAATTCATTAAGTTGCGGCGTTTATTTTTCAGACGGTTGAGGTTCGCGCACCCCACTCCGTCTTGCCTGTGTTCGTCGCATTCCTTCCCATGTCTCAAGCGCACACTCCGCAGTCGGAAAGCCGCTTGGCGCGGCAGCATTGGGCGGTCCGCTACGGCGCCGCGCTGGCGACCAGCGGCATTGCCCTCTGGATCTGGTTTCTTTGGCCGGTCATGCATCAGGACCCGTTCGCGATTTTCATCGCCGCGGTAATTGTGAGCGCCCGCTTTCTCGGTTTCGGCCCGGCTCTGCTCTGCACCGCTGCGTCCGGCCTGGCGATTGACTACTTTGCCTTCCCGCCTTACTTCAGCTTTGAGATTTCCGCGACCGACTATGCACGGCTTGTCGTCTTTCTTGTGGTGGCCGTTCTCACCGCCGGCATCGCCCGGCAACGATCCCGCGCCGAGACTCGCGCCCAGCACATGCAGCAGCAGATGGCGGCCATGGTAGAATCTTCCGACGATGCCATTTTCACTACCGACACAGCAGCGATCATCACCAGCTGGAACCGCGGTGCAGAACGGCTGTATCTGTATTCTGACGCTGAGGTTATCGGAAAGCATGTTTCCATGCTGGCGCCGCCTGACCATCGCGACGAGATCTCCACCTTTCTGAAAAGGCTGCTGCGCGGCGAATCCATCGAGCATCATTCGACGGAGCGCGTACGCAAGGACGGCGTCCGCCTGGTCGTGGATATCTCGCTTTCCCCGGTGCGGAATGAGCGGGGAGAAATTGTAGGCACTTCGAGCATCGCCCATGACATCACGGTACAAACGCGGGCCGAAGACGCGCTACGCCGCAACCAGACGCTGGCGACCGCCGGACGCCTCGCCGCCGCTGTCG
Source organism: uncultured Acidobacteriota bacterium (assembly GCA_963770485.1). Classification (GTDB taxonomy): domain Bacteria; phylum Acidobacteriota; class Terriglobia; order Terriglobales; family Acidobacteriaceae; genus CAVVEC01. Next base: position 347,044 of record CAVYPX010000016.1, on the reverse strand, counting down.
CTCACGAGATCAATAATCCTCTGGAAGCGGTCACCAACCTGATTTATCTTGCCCGCCACAATCCCGCCAGCCCGGACCAGTACCTGGACATGGCGGAAAAGGAAGTGCACCGCGTGGCCGAAATCGCCCAGCAGATGCTGGGCTCCGTCCGCGAGAGCGCATCACCGGCCCCGCTGAACGTTTCGGCAGCCCTCGACGACGTGCTGCAGCTCTGCCGTCGCAAGCTGGATGACAAGCACATCGGCATTGAAAAAGATTACGACGCGACGGTGGAAATCCGCGGCTTCGCAGGAGAACTGCGCCAGCTTTTCTCCAATCTGATCATCAACGCCGTGGATGCCATGGGCGACGGAGGCCGGTTGGTGCTTCATGTCGCGCCCGGCCGCGAATGGGCGAATAGCCGCCGGCCGGGAGTACGCGTGACCATCGCCGACAACGGCAATGGCATCCCGGCCAGCGACATGGCACGCATCTTTGAGCCCTTCTACACCACCAAGGGGGACGCAGGAACAGGCTTGGGCCTGTGGCTCTCGCATGGCATCGTGCAGAAGCACGGAGGATCCATCCGCGTCCGCAGCCGCACCACGCCGGGATCAAGCGGCACCGTGTTTTCTGTGTTCCTGCCGGAGATGGCGGGCCGGGCCCCGAGCAGTTAAGGCAAGGACAGTCTGGGACCAGTCTGGGTGTCCTATTCTTGGGGTGTCCTATTTTTGGGGTGCCCCATTTCTCGCGTTCTGTGCGAGAAGTGGCGTCGTCTGGGTGTCTTATTTTTGGGGTGCCCCATTTCTCGCGTTCTGTGCGAGAAGTGGGGTCGTCTGGGCGCCTATTCTTGGGGTGCCCCATTTCTCGCGTTCTGTGCGAGAAGTGGGGCCTTGCCCGTCCACCGATCTATCGTCAGAAACCCGTTCACTCGTCACATCTCCCAATCCGGACTGAACCTACAATTTTCACGTGCCCAGAAGTCTGAAACGCTACATGCATCGTAATCCGGTGAAGCGTGGCTTAGTGAATGAACCCGAGCAGTGGCCCTGGAGCAGTTTCCGCTTCTACGCGTATGGCCAGACCGGCGCGGTGCGCGTGAACGACTGGCAAGTGCTGAAGATGAAGATCCGCACGGCGTGACCGGCTCTGGCGCCGCCCACTTCTCGCACCGAACGCGAGAAATGGGGCACCCCAAATCCCTGTCCTAAGGTATGCTTGCCGCGAGATGTGGGCCACCCGCCCTAACGAGATTCTCGCAGAATTCTGAGTGCGTGCGGATGCCATTTCCTCTATTCGCTAGCTATCTCTGACTTGATCGAGTCTGGTCTCAGTGTCAGCTCTTTTTGCATGGCGGTCCCAGTCTTCGGCTATGCGTTCGAGTAGAGCTCTCGTCCGCGGCCAGTTCCGAGCAGCCGCGGCCCAATCGCGATACTGCTTTGCCAAGCCCCGCTCCTGATTTCCACCGTCGTACAACTCCTTTCGAAACGCTCCTCGCTGATTGAATCGAGAGATCATAATCCCCTTTTCAATTTGGTCGGCTGCCAATTCCTCGATCAAATCTCGAATTTTCTTCGTTGGCCATGCGCGATCGTCGGCATCCGCAGGCGCATAGGCCAGGACTTGGCCAATTTGCTGGTCTGTAATAAGCGCTCTATCGGCTTCTTTGGCGAGATTTCGCACCTCAGAGATCCAGGTGCGAAGATGGTCGGGATCCCCGGTTCCACCCGAGAACCCCGGCACTATCCTCATAGACTGAAGCACCTGATAGCCGAGCCTCGCACGCAGCTTCCGGTCATCTGTGATTGGCTCCTTGGGTCCTGACGCCGGGGCAAAAGCGTCGCAAATGACTCTGACAAAGAAGTCAGGTGAATCAGCAAGTATCTGGTTCAGGGCAACTGGCTCGGCTTGAAATTCGAGCAGCGGAAGATACTCGTATTCGAGTGCGGCGATCTGGGTAAGATCTGCGTCCCCGCGTTGCTGCAGAGCCTGAATCATGTGTACAAGCTGGTAGTGAATGCGCTGCAACTTTGAGGGTTCTGCATTCAGCTCCCCGATTAGGCCATGCAGCGTTTCAATGCACTGTGATGTGGAGAGCGTTGCTTCGTCATACCCAATCATGTCTAGGATTGCACTGAATCGCCCAATTTCCGAGTACTTGCTAAACGCAAACAACAGTTCATCCTGTGAAGACGGCTTAAACGCCCACTTGCGCTTCCAATACTCCTTTTCAGCTTCCGGCGAGACTTTCGCAACGATATTCCAGGTCTGATGATTGTCTGGCCACCGCAAGAACAAATTGGCAGCGCTATCCGCGTCTAGAGTAGATGCGAGCCCCACTAACCAATCGTCCCAATCCGTGTCGTGCGATTCGTGCCCCACTGCAGACACCGCGATCGCAAAGTCGATATCGACCGAGGATTCGGGTTTCAGGCCAGCTTCGAGTATCTGTTTCAGCAACTCCACAGATTCAGTGGCTTGTGCGACGGCGATGCCTACGAACTGTGGTAGCTTCGCAGCCTTCGCCAGCTGCAAAACAGCTGCTATTCCGTGCCCGCTAAGAAGTTCGCGGACTGCCTGCATACGGTCACGGTTTGCCTCTTCCATATAGTCCTGTCCCCTGGGCATTCCGCCTTTAGGAACATAATCGTTGAACAGCCACAGAATCTGCCTAATCGGATCGCGTGGTTCTATTTCCTTACAGAGATCCTCTATGGGGCGTAACTGATCCTGCGGCAATGCCCAGTCTGCTCCCTGGAAGCTCTGGTGTCTCTGCACCAAGTCACGCAATTTAGTCCACAGTTGGAATATGTCTTCTGGGCTAGCGCTCGCCGAGGAAATCCTTATTGCAGTCAGAGCACGCTCCAGTGCTCCCACACTCAATTGAGGTAGTCGCTCAATCAGCGCGGAAAGGGCGAGTATGTCGGTTCCTGCAAGTTCAACCGCAAGATCCCCGTATTGTTGAAATGCTTTGTTCGCGTCCCCGTATGTGACCGTTTGGCTGCTCGCGTCCCCAAAGTCCCTCAAACGTGGTTTGGCAGTCGTAGTTGAATGATCGAACCGCGTTGGTAACAAAGCCATTGCTAGATCGAGGCCTGTTTTCCTAGACCTCGTGCATACAGAGCGGCAGACCGCAATTCGTTCGTCGAGCGGGGCGTAGGTGTTCGGCTTCCAGGCTAGAAATATCTCGCGCAGGCTATGCAGAGGCCGATTTGTGAGCGATCCTCCCGGATCATGCTCAGCCAACTTCATGAGTATGGATGTCGCTCGATGCAGGTACTTCGGGCTCCACGCCATGGTTTCCAGCGCCCACAATATGTAAGTGTGCGGGCTGAAAGAACTCAAGAATGACTGACCCTTTTTATCGCGGAAGATGATAGATACCCAGGCGGCACTGTCACCCTCGAGCACGTGCTCGAGGGCCGATGCCAAAGGGATCGGTGCAGCCTCCGCAAGCACTGGGAGCTCAGACTTCAGACTTGCCAGTAAACGAACGTCTTCCGCAAGCCCAGGCAACGACCGGACTATATCGTCAACAAACTGCTCTGGAGTTGCACCGATGACCTTGAATTTGGCAGCCTCGTGAAGCCCGGAAATGAGCACAAGACTCCTCGCCAGGCCACGCCGAATCCATTCGGAGTGGTGAAAGTCTGCCCCTCTTACAGGGATTATGGGTCTTCCTTGCTCCGGAATTTCGAGAGTCAGGTCTCGTTCGCCCAGCACGTCCATGCAAACATCGCGCATGCGTTGCTGCGACGCCATGTCTATCAGGGAGCCCAAGAGCATGAAAGCATCGGTCGCGGAACGTAGCGTCCAGACCGTTCCATCAAGATCAATTGGCGGGTCTGCGACAGACGCGAATTTGCGTGCCGCAGCATCGATCTTGTCGTAGGACGCATCGCACAGTCTTTCCATTACTGCTTGATCGTATTCGTTCCGCGCATCCCAGCCGCCAGCTAATACAAATGGCACTAGGGTGGCGTCTCGGTGCCATGCAGGGGGGCGCGCGATAGCACTTGCATTTAGCCGGGACAACACCGTGACACTCCTCCCGCATCGTATCGCCAGACGGAATGCTTCCTCGTCGTCCAATCCCATCGACTTCAGGCCAGCGGCGAACTCTCGGGTATTCATCCGGTCGAGGAGTTCTGCTTCGCCAGCTCGGTCGTCGCTGCCGAGGGCCAAGGTAACTTGGCTCGTTCTCGCAAGTGCGGGACCAACTCTCGCTGCTGGCGGTGTGAGAATGAAGTTGAATCTGTTCGTTGGCAGGATCTGCGCGATTTCAGCGGCTTCGATAATAAGTGTTTTTGAAATGAGGAATGCAGAGGTTTCTGGATCCGCTTTCATTATTGACGCCGCGATGAACGCGATGGCTTCCGCAGACGAGTCTGCCTGCCATTTGGTGATACCTGTGAGTCCTTCGCTCAGCGCTTGACATAGGCCCTTCGCCCGTTCCGCGCGTCCCGCGAGGAGCAGTTCCTCTTTCAGAACGGGATCAAAGTTCAATCGGTACTCATCCCAAAAATCCAGAATCGTCCTAATGCCAGTTGGCGGAATGATACCAAGGTCCCTAGCCAATATAAGAGAAACGCTCGGACATTCCGAAAGCCACAATTCAAGTGAAGTCGCATCGAGCGCGCGAACTTTCAGCCATCCCGAAGAAGTGTGCTCTTTCTCCCAGTCCTCCGGTCCTCCATGCCAGATCCGCGAGGTAACAAACGTAAAGGTCTGCTTTGCACGATCGTCTGCGCTCACTTCGCCCGTGCGCTTCTTGAAGTCTGCGGAGGCTTTTTCCTTGTAGTTTTCACCCGCCCCGAACTCCCAAATTGAACGGTCAGCCGGAACAAACGTAGTGCTGGTCGCGACATCGGCGACTCCATCGAAGCCATGGGTCTGCGAGGCATCGCCCGACGGAAAACGGTAGGACTGCAAGGTCGGACAAGAGGCACGGATAAGAGATGCAACCAAGCCGGGCAGATTCGCCCTTGCAGCAAGTGATCTGGACCACACGTCCAAGTCGGATGCTTTGATGAGGTTCATTGCGGGCATGTCTGTTGTTTACCTTCCATCGAAATAATAGACCTAGAGCATTGACCGCGAATAGATGGAAGTAGCAATTGAACATCGAATCCCCATCCAGAAAGAAGCCAAGTCGGAGTACGCGAAGCCACTCTCGAATTTTGTCAACTGTTACGGGTGCGAGAGCCATGTACATACGCGGAGCCGCATGAATACTAGCGATTCTGCATGTTAGCGCAAAGAGGGTGCGGTAGAATTCATCCCCAACCCTTAGAACCCCCTCCCGGCATTGACGCCTATCGGCAACGCTCCTAGACTGATCCGGTTTCGTAATGCGCATTTTGTTCCATTGATGGCATATGGTTCGGTCAGCCGAATCGGACTTTTCCCGAGCTTGTCAAGTCTACTTTCGTAGGTGTTGCAACTTGCCACATCGAGCCCAGCGCTGCCCAGTAACCTCCATCCAATCAACAGTTCCCATTTTGGGATGTTCCACGTGGAACACTCCGCGCATTTTCCTAATGTTCCACGTGGAACATTAGGGGTGAGCCCGCCCGCGCGGCTCGCCCGCCCGCGCGATTAGGAGCACAGTAGCAACGTCCACCGGCCCTTCCGGACAGTGCCTTTAGTACCCAAGTTCCGCCCCCGCGGTCGCCGTATAATCGAGGCGAAACCAGTACAAATCTGCACCTTTAAGTAAAAGGAACGGTGGACCCTGCGTCGGCATTGGCGATCTTCGCCCTGGGGCTGGCATTTGGCAGCTTCTTGAATGTGTGTATCTATCGGTTGCCGCGTGGGTTCGACGTGGTTTATCCGCGCTCGGCCTGCCCCAACTGCCAGAGCGCGATTCACTTCTACGACAACATTCCGGTGTTGAGCTGGCTGATTCTGGGAGGGCGGTGCCGGCAATGCAAAGCCCGGATTTCGGCGCGTTACCTCGCGGTGGAACTGCTTACGGGAGCGATCTTTGTCGCATGCTACGCGCACTTCGGACTTACCCTAGCGATGTTGAAGTACTGCGTTTTCGGATTCCTGCTGCTGGGTTTGATTTTCACCGACGCAGAAACCCAGCTCTTGCCTGACGAAATGACGCTCACTGGGCTGGCGCTGGGGCTGCTGTTCAGCCTGTTCGTTCCTGTGGACGACTTGCTTTCGCAGATGGTGCTCGGCCTGGTTTATCTGCCGGTGATGCATGCTTCCTGGCACTGGCTCTCTTTCCTGCAGGCGCTGGTGGGAGCGGCGGTGGGCGCTTCGTTCATCTATGGCGCGGGAGCGATTTATCTGCGCACCCGGGGCGTGCGCGGCATGGGTTTCGGAGACGTCAAGCTGATGGCGATGGTGGGCGCATTCCTGGGGATCAAGTTGACCATCTTCACCGTGTTTACGGCATCGCTGGTGGGATCGCTGGTGGGATTGTGGACGCTGTCGGTGGTCTGGATCAAGCGCACACGCCGCCGCATGAGCCGCCATCATGAACCGGCCCGGGAAGCGCGGCGTCACGCCTGGGCATCGGCCTCGATAGCCCTGCGGCGCTTTCCCATGCCCTTCGGCGTCTTCCTGGGCAGCATGGCCATGTTTGCTTTCTTCTTTGGCAACCGGTTTCTGCGTTGGTATTGGAGGTTGCTCTGAAGGTATTGAGCCACCCCATCGTGTTCCACACCGCACTCACAGTGCTGATCTCAGCCGCGGCCTGCGTGGTGGCTATTGTGATGGTGCGCCGCCTGCGCCGCAACCTGACCGAAGAAGATTTCTTCATGGAGACCACTCCTTCGCTCGACCAGTTTCCCATGCACACCTACAATGCCGTGATTCAGCAACTGAAGCAGCAGAAACACGAGCTGATGAGCGTGCAACAGGTGGAACGGCGACGGGCCAAGACTTCGGAGAACATCAGCGCGGCCGTACTTTCAAATCTGTCGAGTGGCGTTTTGTTCCTGTCCCCGAATGGACTTGTCCGCAAGGCTAACACGGCGGCGAAAGACATTTTGGGATTTGCTTCGCCGGTGGGACTGAGTATGGAAGAAGCCTTTCGCGATGCGACGGTGATTTCTCTTTCCGCTCCACCGGAGAGACTTGCGGCCGCGGTGCAGTCCAGTTTGCGGGAGCTGACGCCTTCACGAAGCGTGCGGGCGCGGTACGTGACTCCCGCGGGTGAGGAACGGACCCTGGAAATCACCCTCACCCCGGTGTTTGCCCCGTCGGGCGAGACCCTGGGCGCCGCCTGCCTGATCAACGATAGGACCGAAATCGCGCAGATTCAGAGACAGCAGGAACTGCGCGGCGAAATGTCGGCCGAGATGGCGCTGGCGCTGCGCAATTCGCTGGCCACCATTGCAGGCTATGCGCAGCAACTGGCGGCCAGCCGCGATCCGGAACTGGCGCGGCAACTGGCCGCCGACATCGCCTCCGAAGCGGCCCAACTGGACCATAGCATTGGCGGCTTTCTTGCCGGCGCAAGAGCGAAGAGCGCCGCGGCTGGAACTTGATTCGAATAATCTGCGCGCTGCGTCCAGGAGAGCGGCGACGATACTTTAAGGATGGAGCACCCATGAAAAGCATCACCTATGTGTGGTTTGCAGGAATGATTCTGGTAAGCATGCTGGTTTCGGTTTCGAGCGCCCAGAACTCGGGCACGCAAGGTTCGGACCCCGGCTCGAATTCAATCCAGCAGCCCTCGACCCCACCGCCGCAGCCCTTGGGCGACTATGCCCGCTCGGTGCGCAAGGACAAAAAAGCGCCAGCGGCCAAACAGTTTGACAATGACAATCTGCCCACTGACGACAAGGTCAGCGTCGTAGGCAACGCGTCTGGCGACGGTCAGGCCACGTCGCAAAGTGCTGACAGCTCGCAAGCCGCTCAGGATGCGCAAAAGGCCGACAAGCCGCCGCAAGTCACGCCCGGCCAGTCGGCGGAAGAGCGGCAAAGGGTGTATGCGGATTGGCAGCAAAGGATTGCCAAAGAGAAGGAACAGGTAGACCTGCTGGCACGCGAACTGGATGTGACGCAACGCGAGTACCGTCTGCGTGCCGCCGCCATGTATGCCGACGTCGGCAACCGCATGCGCAACGAAACCACGTGGGATAAGGAAGACAAAGACTACAAAGACAAGATCGCCGAGAAGCAGAAGGCTCTGGACGACGCCAAGGCACAGATGGAGAGCCTGCAAGAGGAAGCGCGTAAGTCGGGCGTTCCGACTTCGGTGCGGGAGTCCGCGGAGCAGGCGCCGTCGGAAGAGAAGTAACGATCGCTACCAGCCTTGACTGAGCCCTCGACAAGGTTCGAGGGTTTTCAGTTTTGATCGATAGTCGGGAAGAAAATTCTTTTACCGCAAAGTTCGCCGCAGCCCCCGGGCAATGATGCCGATTAGTGGGCTCTGAGGTCGTCGCATCTTTGGAGCGGGCGCTGGTTTCTCGAGGCCAGCGCCCGCATTTAGTGGTAAAATGTCGCTGCCGGCTTCGCCGCTTAGCCCGTCCCCGGCCTGGCAGCGCCTTCCGCGAGGGGTAACGCGAAATGTCACTACGATTGCGTCGCCTGTTGGAACACCTGACCTCGGCTATCCTCCTGACAGCCTTCGCCTTGGCAGTGCGCGCCTCCGCTGCTCCCAAGGAAAAAGTGCTGCATAGCTTCAGTTGCACCCCTGATGCATGCGTCCCACAAGCTACCGTTGTCCTGGACCGGAATGGGCACCTTTACGGCACCACAAGCGGTGGCGGCACCGGGGGAGCTGGCACCGTTTATGAGGTCGCGCTTGGCTCCCACAGCTCGACCGAAACCGTGATCTATAGTTTCACAGGAAGCGGAGGGTATACCCCCTACGCGCCGCTGATCGTTGACCCCGCCGGGAACCTCTTTGGCACGGCAACGAGTGGTGGCACCCACGACGATGGCACTGCCTTCGAACTCTCGCCCGGCTCTAATGGTTGGACGATCGATGTGCTCCACAGCTTCGATCTCACCTATCACGGGTCGGATGGGTCTTCCCCGTGGGCTGGCTTGGTGATGGACGAGACAGGCAACCTTTATGGACTCACGCGCGAGGGAGGAATCTACGGGGGCGGCATTGCTTTCGAGTTGACCCCCGGCTCCAACGGGTGGACAGAAACTATCCTTTACAGCTTCTGCGCCAAGTTCGGCGAGTTTTGCTACGACGGGTCGGAGCCTTACTTTGCGCCCGTCCTTGACGATTCAGGCAATGTCTACGGCACTACCTGGGCCGGCGGAAGCGATAACCTCGGTACTGTCTTCGAGATCTCCCCTGTGGCAGGCGGTGGCTGGAAGGAACGGGTCTTGCACAGCTTTGGCGGAATCGACGGCGCGCAACCCTACGGCGGCCTGGTCTTCGACGCCGCCGGGAACCTGTACGGCACCACCCAGGGCGGTCCGACTGGCCAAGGTACAGTCTTCAAGCTCACGCCCGGCCCGCACGGCCGTTGGAGGCAAACCATTCTGTACACTTTCCCGCACATTCAGGACGGCGTCTATCCCCAAGGCACGATGGCCAGGGACAAGGCGGGTGCACTTTACGGCATTGCTGGCGGCGGCAATGACTGCGGCGGGGTTGCCTGCGGGGTTGTCTACAAACTCGCTCCTCAGACTCACGGCAAGTGGAAGTACAGCGTGCTTTATAAGTTCAACGGCCCGGACGGAATCTGGCCGCAAGGCGGCGTGATCCTGGATAAGCAAGAGAGGCACCTCTACGGCGCCACCGAATCCGGCGGCGCCTACGGCTACGGCGTGGTGTTCGAGATCACGCCGTAAGTTTCCCTCTTAGCCTCCAGATCTGCTTCACGTGATGCCGCCCGTGCACCCAATGAAACTTTCGCCACTGTCTTGCTGTCAGGGGCCCCAAGAAAGGATGGTCCAACACTGGTGTGTGCTTTCCAAAGCGGAGTTCGCACTGACGGATGACTTCGTCCATTTCCGCGATCTGCGATCCGACTTGTTGCAACACCTCTTCGGCCGGCCGGCCCCGGGGCCGTGCATGCTGGGGCGCCTGCCGTCCGCTGGGCATATAGCCGACTTCCACGACGAGCGCCGCCGCCACTCTATCCTTCAGCGTTGAACGGCGCGCCAGTGGTTTGCCTGCCTGCAAACAGCGCTCAAAACCCTTAACCGTCCCGGAGTAGGTGAGGGAGAGATGCTCCAGCACTTCCCCTGCGCTCCACTTCCCTTCCGGATGGCGGGTAAACTCCTCCACGGTCATACCGTGAGTAGCGGACGCAACCGCTTCCTGTAACCTTCTCAGATACGAGTCCAGGGCCAATCTCCTCCACTGCATCTAGTAGAATGAACCGGACCCCAAACAGTTGCAAAATTTCACGCCTGCGAATAGAAGGTGCCATGAAGAAACTGCTAATGGCGATGCTGGCGCTGGCAATTCTGGCGGGCTGCTCGTCGGAACCGACCAAGCCGGCGCAAACCGAGAAACCACAACCCAAGCCTCCGGAGTTTCAGACCGGGCGGGTCGCCTTCCAGAAGACGTACATCGCGGCTCGTGGCTGGGCGCGCGACGCACAACCGTACCGGCTGGAGTCGCAGATCACCGCCGACTCGAACGGCAAGGATGGCAAGGCGGCTGTGTGGCGCGCCTATTTCGCCTCACCTGTGGGACGGGGCGCGAAGCCCTACGTGTGGTCGGGTACCGACGCGGCGGATGCTCCCTCCCGCGGAATCTCCCCTGGCACCGAAGATAACTACAATCCCAATAACTCGTCCACCCAGGTCTTCGATGTGCAATTCCTGAAGGTAGACTCGGACCAGGCCTTCGAGGTGGCGCAGAAACATGGTGGCGACAAAGTGCTGGAGAAAACCCCAGACGCGCCGGTTCTTTATATGCTTGATTGGAGCCGGCCCACGTCGAAACTCATCTGGCATGTGATTTATGGAACGAGCCGCGATCAAGCTAAGTTGACCGTGGACGTGGACGGCACCAGCGGAGAGTTCATCCGGGTGGAAAAGTAATTCGTAGCGACGGCGAGCGACGTTCGCTCGGACAGGCGGACGAGGGCGTCCGCCCTTACGCGAGTTTCTTTTGTGGGTTCACTATCGCTTGGGTGGGACCTTTTCCGCCTGGCTCTTCGTTTCCGCCGCCTTCAATCTCTGCAGCGCTTTTTGCGCGTCCTTGGAGAACGGCCCCTCCGGCAGGATCTTCAAATACTCCTGATAATGGGTTATGGCCTCGTCGGGCTGATCCAGTTTCTCGTAGCACTGGGCCATGCGGAAGTTGGCGACCGCGTCATTGTCTTTCCACACCAGAGCATCCTGATAACGAGCCAGGGCCGCGCGATAGTTCTTGCGCCGCAAGTAAAAGTCGCCCACTTCATCATCTTTGACTGCCCGGTACGGGTTCCAGGGATGAAACTCCTGCACATCGCCGGAGGTTTCCGCCGCGGGCTCTGAAATCGCCACTCCGCTGCCAGGATGATTCTTGGCATCGTCTTTCGGGGGGCTCACGTCGATGCGCGTGTCGCGGCTGGAACTTTCGCCCGCTTCGGCTTCCCGGTTCCGGTCTTTATTCTGATCCGATCGCGGAGGCGACTGGCTCGGCCCCGGTCCTTGGTCGGGCGGGAATTGTTGGGCAGTTCCCCATCCGCCGAGACAAAAAGTCAGAAGCGCACTGCAAACAAACCACCGCATAGGAAGATTCTATCTGGTTCGGATTGGAAAAGCTGCGCAGCCACGATGCTTCAACCACGAAGGACATGAAGGCACACGAAGAAAAACCGATGGCACTGTTGCCAAAAAAATCAGGCCGTTCCAGGGGGATTGGAGCGGCCTGTGTTGGCGAAGTCCTCCGGGGAGGAGGGGTAAACTTGGATTAAAGGGACGGCCCGCCGACGGCTGGTCGGTCGCCGCTGGCGCCTGTGCCGGAGTCGAACTTCCGACCGTATTTGTCATCAGCCGCACATCTACGCGGCGATTCTTGGCCCGGCCTTCGCGAGTGTTGTTCGGCTCGACCGGCTTATCCTTGCCCAACCCGATCAAATAGATCTTGTAGGCCGGAATATTGTGCTCGGAAGCCAGATACTGAATCACGGCATCCGCACGGCGCTGGCTCAGACCGTAGTTGTAATCGGTGCTGCCGGTAGAATCGGTGCCGCCTTCCACAGCAATGATGTATCCCTTGGTATTGGGCACATCCGTCGCCAGCTGGTCGAGCGCCGCTTTGGCGTCTGTAGTCAGGCTGTCTTTGTCAAAGCCAAAGCGAACCGAGGTCTCGGTCACCACGTGATAATTGTCCAGGTTGGCCACGGTGTCTTGCAGCGAATCCACGCGATGGACAGCGTTGTTGGCCAGGGTCTGAGCCTGGTCAGCTTGCTGACCGGCAGCCTGGGCCTTCTGGTCCACCTCGGCAGCCTTGGCTTGCACTTGCTGGATACCGGCCTGGGCCCGCGCGTCGACGTCCTTAATGGACTTGGTGTTCTGCGCGGTCAGGTCGTCGAGTTCATTGGTCTTGTTGATCAGCGGGCGTCGTCTGTTGGCGCACATAATTCTTACTGGCGCAGCCAACCGAGGCCGCCATGGTCATTGCCAGTAAAACAGTTAACGAAGTGCGATTCATCTTTGGAGGGCTCCTTCCTCTCGGTTCATCTTAGAAAATCCTGGGTACGAAACTGGGTGTTGAGCAACGGGTCATGACTGCGAAATCCGGGTCTAAAACTGCCTTTCGTCCGCATTGTACCTGAGCACGAGGGCTGCCAACTGTGATGCCAGGTTGGGTAGGCTCTAACTTGTTGTTGTCACGCAGGATACGGGAGCGGATTCACGCCAAGTCGCCGGCCAGAATAGATCAAAGCGCTATGGACCGAGGAAATTTTATACGGTGAGGGGTGAGGCAAAAAGCTAATCCGAAGCGGACCAGCCGCCCTTGCGTCCCGTCATCGTCGAGAGAATCCTCTCCGCGAGGACAGATCGCGAAGGCCTTTGATTTTTCCTGCGTGGCGTAGCCAGACTCGATCATTTGTTCTGGCCTACTCCAATGCTCTGGCCTTTCCCAAAACTCGAATCACGAGCTGCTCGGCGGACAGGCCGGTTCGTCGCGCTGTCCGGGTCAGCCAGGCTGGCACGCTTGACGTCAGCGTAATTTTGACGGAGCAACTCATACAGGACAACGGTAGTCTTTCTTTTCGCCGGAAGAAATTCACTGCCGAGGACACCTGCCCCCCACGCAGGTTCGGCCGGCCGGGTTCGTCGGAGGCCTCTCGCGCATCATCTAAAATGAAATCTGGCGATGGATCTCCCGCAGAAAATCCGCACCCTGCCCACCTCGGCGGGCGTGTATCTCTACAAGAACGCCGAGGGCGACGTCATCTACGTCGGCAAGGCTAACAACCTGCGCAGCCGCGTCGGTTCCTACTTCCATGAAGGACGCATCGAAGACGCTAAAACCGGCACCCTGGTGCGCGAGGCAGCGGACGTTGACTACATCGTTGTTGCCAATGAAAAAGAAGCTCTGGCGCTCGAGAATCACCTCATCAAGCAGAAGCAGCCGCGCTTCAACATTCTGCTGCGCGACGACAAAACTTATCCTTACGTGAAACTGACGCTAGGCGAACGATTTCCGCGCGTTTATGTGACTCGGCGCCTGCGAAAAGACGGCAGCGCATATTACGGACCGTATTTTCCGGCGAATCTGGCGCACCGCCTCGTGGATCTGATTCATCGCCATTTTCTGATTCCATCCTGCAAGGTTGATCTCAGCCACTTTCATCCACGCCCCTGCCTGCAGTACTACATCGGGCGCTGCCTGGGCCCGTGCGTGCAAGGCCTGACAACACCCGAGGCTTACCAGGAAGCCGTCCGCGATGTGAAGTTGTTCCTGGAAGGACGGCCGACCGATCTGTCCCGCTCTCTGCACGAGCGCATGGCGAGGGCTGCCGAGGCAGAGGAGTATGAGCGCGCTGCCAAGTACCGAGACCTGATCTCGACGGTCGAGCAGTTGCAGGAAAAGCAGCGGATCGCCGCGGTCGAGGGCGACGACGCCGACGTATTCGGCTATCACTACGAAAATGACACGCTGGCGGTAAATTTGTTCCACATGCGCGGTGGCCGCGTGCTCGATCGCCGGGAGTTTTTCTGGGAGGAACTGCCGGAGTTCAGTACCGATCACGCCAAGACAGGCGATCTGGTCGAGCGAAGCTCGGCAGAGGAGGGTCTGGAATCCTGGCGGGCTGCGCCCGGCCTGGAGGGCCGAGGGCGACCGTCCCCGCACGAACAACAGTCATTGCCGTTCCATCCCGGCGAATTCTTCTCCGCTTTGCTGAAACAGCTTTACATCGGCCAGCCGTATGTACCGCGGAACATCTATGTCCCCGTGGACTTTGAGGATCGGGAGACGCTCGAAGATCTACTTTCGGAACAACTCGCAGGCGAGGGTGGCCGCGCCACACGGGTTCATATCCTGGCTCCGCAGAGAGGCGACAAGCGGTCTCTGATTGATCTGGCCGGCAACAACGCCAAGCAGTCTTACGACCAGCGCTTCCGGGTGATGAAGCCAAATACCAAGGCGATCCAGGAGGCGTTGCAGGATGCGCTCGCCATGCCGGAGTTGCCGCGCCGCATCGAGTGCTTCGATATTTCTCACATTCAGGGAGCCGAGACGGTCGCCTCGATGGTGGTCTGGGAAGACGGCCGGATGAAGAAGTCCGACTACCGCAAGTTCATCATCCGCAGCGTAGATGGCGTAGATGACTTCGCCTCCATGCGCGAGGTGGTCACGCGACGTTACAAACGCCTGCAGGAAGAGAAGAAAGCGCTTCCCAGCCTGATTCTGGTGGACGGCGGGTTAGGCCAGTTGCACGCTGCCGCTGAGGCACTGGCTTCGCTGGAAATTATCAACCAGCCGCTGGCTGCCATCGCCAAGCGGGAAGAGATCATCTATGTCTACGGGCAAGAAGACGAACCCGTGGTTCTCGATCACCATTCGCCGGTGCTGCACCTGGTTCAACTCATCCGCGACGAAGCCCATCGCTTTGCCGTGACTTTCCACCGTAAGCGCCGCCAGATGCGCGACCGTTCTACCGAGTTACTGGAAATCCCCGGCGTCGGCGAGCGCACCACACGACGGTTGCTGGAACACTTCGGAAGCGTGCAGGCGGTTAAGCAAGCAGACGGCGCCGCGCTTTCCGCCGTTGTCACACGGACCCAGGCCGACGCGATTCTGGACCACTTCCGGAAGTAGACTATACGCAGCGGCATTTCTAGCGCTTTTGGAACGCTTGGAGTTTGGAGGAATTCGTGAGACGATTAGACCAGAGAAGCGTGGGGGCGACGCCATGAAATATCGAATTGCTATGTGGGCGAGTGCAGGTTTACTCGTTGCGGGCTGTTGGGCGCTTTATCTCTTCGCAAGGGGAATTCCGCTAACTTCAGCCGAACCGCTTGTGTACACTCTCGCCCGTTTCACTCAACCAATCGCGATTGTTAGTCTTTACTTCCATTTCGGCATTCGTTTCTACTGGGTCCTTCTTGCGAATGCTGCCACGTATGCGTTGGCCGGGTTGATTGTGGAGAGTCTGCGCCAAAAACTAAATCCGGCAAGATAATTCAAAAATAACCTACTACCAACCCTCTACTGCGCTTTATGCTCTGGCGAGGAATTCCCCATGTCGAGCACAACCTTCCAGCTTCCGTCTTTCTGCTTTTTCCAGATGCTAACGTATTTGCCATGCTCCTCGATTGGATTTCCATTCTTGTCTCTCGAGGTAAAAACATAGGTTCCGTACGTGTAACCTAAGTCACCGGAGGCTGCCATGTCAGCGTAGACTGGCGTCCAAGTCAGGTGGTTGTCCTTTTGATCCAGGAACCCCATCGTCTTGGCGATGGCGTCTTTCCCTTGCAGAATGTCCGCACCGTTGGGCAGCTCGACGGCGTCCGCGGCGTAGTAGGACATGTAGCCTTGCGAGCCGTGCTCGGCAGCCGCTTTCATGAATTCGGCTTCCAAATCGCGAAGCGTCTCGGCGTTGGCCCCTGCCGCTGGTGCCGCGGAAACTCGCAGGTTGGGAAAGGCAACCAGCGCGATGAACAGCGTGATGACCACTCCAGATAAGAACGGCTTCATGGATCTCTCCTATGCGAAAGCTGTACTGATTCTATCTTGAGGCGCGCGAAAACGCCGGTCCGCTCGCGGCGGTTGAAATTCAGGTGTCGGCGGCAAGAGAGGGCGCATGCCCGGCTCTGCTACACTAGCCGTTTCAGCCTCATGAGACGAACGTTGGTTTTCTTATTGGTGGCGTGCATCGGGCTTGCATTGACGCGGGCAGCGGCGCCCGCCACCGGCGCTTCCGACCTCGCGACGCCCCAGGAGAAGCATCTGCGCAATGTGCGCCAGCTCACCTTCGGCGGCCAGAATGCCGAAGCCTACTTTTCCGCCGATGGCAGGAAGCTGATCTTCCAGTCCACGCGCGACAATCTGCAATGCGACCAGGAGTTCACCATGAATGTGGACGGCTCCGATGTGCGCATGATCTCAAACGGCAAAGGCCGCACCACTTGTGGGTTCTTTTATCCCAATGGGAAAACGATCCTATACTCTTCGACGTATCTGACCGACGAACATTGCCCGCCGCGCCCGGACTATTCCAAGGGATACGTTTGGGCAGTGTATCCCGGATACGAGATCTTCACCGCGAACCCCGATGGATCCGGACTCATGCAGCTCACAAATTCTCCGGGCTACGATGCGGAAGCCACAATTTCGGAAGACGGCAAGAAGATTGTGTTTACCTCGATGCGTAGTGGCGACCTTGACATCTACACCATGGACGCCGACGGCCGACACGTAAAACAGCTTACTCACGAACTCGGCTACGATGGTGGTCCAGTGTTCTCGCCGAATCGAAAATGGATCGTGTACCGCGCGTACCATCCTACCGCCCAAAAAGAAATTGCCGAATACAAAGAACTGCTGGCGCAAAACCTGATACGGCCAACCTCGCTTGAGCTGTGGATCATGAAAGCCAACGGGAAACGAAAGCGCCAGATCACGCACTTGGGCGCGGCCAGCTTCGCTCCGGCGTTTTTTCCGCACGGTAAGCGGATCATCTTTTCTTCGAATCAGGGCTCTACCGGCGGCATGGGAAACTTTGAACTCTACGCCGTCAACGCCGATGGCTCGAACCTGGAGCAGATCACTTACAGCCCCGGCTTTGACGGCTTCCCCATGTTCAGCCGCGATGGCAAAAAGCTGGTGTGGGCGTCGAATCGCAATGCCAAAGCGCCACACGAGACAAATATCTTCGTCGCGGATTGGGCGCCGTGAGCCTGGGTTCGAACACATTGCTATTTTCAGCACATGGGGAATCGCAAGCCCGTGTTTGCGTCCCGTTTCATATTGTCGTAACGGCGCAACCTTGAACACCAATCCGCCACCGGCAGAGCCGCCCAACAAAGCAGTGCCGTACAGGTTTCCTGCGCCATCCCGCACTAACTCGCCCACCGGATTTGACCCGCCCGCATTGTCGCCAAAAGTATGCAGCACGGTCAGCTTGCCGGCCCTATCCAGCTTGAAGATCGTCCCGGCGCCGATGCCTCCTTCGTCGGCAACGCTATAGAGGTTGCCCGCTGAGTCCCGAATCACACCTGCATAGTTTGGGTTGTCAGTGGATTGTAAAAGTCCTGTCATTTCCATGTAGGGTGTTTCAACTTGAAGATCGATCCAAGATTCCCGGAGGGCTAGCAATTCGCTGTAAAAACTTCCGACCGGCGGGCTTCGTTCGGAGTTCCGTATAATAGCGCGAAACGGTTTGCAGGTCGCGGAATGCAACCTTGGATGAAATCTCGGCAGTGGCTGGTCGCAATCGGGCTACTGGCGCTGGTTGTGGTTGCGGTCGTTGTGTCGGTCCTGACGAGTGACTGGGGGGCACCGCCACCACCAAAGGCCTCGGCTGGCAGCGGCCAAACGCAACTGGTGGACGAACAGCCGCTGCATACCGCGCGTGCCATGGCCAAGCTGGCCTCAGGTGCGGACGAACAAGCGGTAGCCGACCAGGTGGCGGAAACCGCCGATCACGAAGTGGATCTGGCGTTTCACGACGCTTTGCGCGAGGCCGCGAACCATCCTCCCCAGAAAAAACCCCAGAACCGGCCACTTTACGAACACGCGAGCCAGGCCGGAGCTCAGGTCAAAGCCGACCAGGATGCCACTGACCGGCTCAAGAAAGAAGTAACCACAGCGAGTGGCGCTCGCCAGGGTAGCTTGCAGGAGCAGCTCGATGTGGCCCAGGCCCAACTGGAGCTCGATCAGGACGAGCTAAGTAATGCCCAGGAAGATTTGGTTCGGGCGGGAGCTGATCCGGGCACCTTGATCCAGCGCCAATTTGACGCCCATCAGGCAGCCGAGCATGGGAGTGACGAAAAAACTGCGACAGAAACTGGCAATAGGTCACAGATAACCCAATCCAGGGACAGCATGCTCGCCCAATTCGCCGCCTGGCGAGCCTTAAGGGGCAAAGCTTTCCAATTACAGCAGGCGCGTGACGAGTCGGTTCGCAAGACCGCCGCACTGGGCCAAGCCCATGCCGATTTGGCGAAGCAGATCAGCGACGAAAAAGCCAGCCGGTCAGCAGGGAAACCGCCGCCCCCTAACCTCTCCAGTCCCGCGCCTTCGGGCGGCACAGAACCGCCGAAAGACGCTGCCAAGGACACGATCAGCTCATTGCACGCTATTTCAGCTGATCAGCAAAATCTTGCCGATCTGGACAAGCGGATTCAGGACGAGCGCGACCTGCAGAACAGTTACAGCAATTGGCTGGCGCTAGTGTATGCGCAGCAGCGCGCCGCGTTGCACGGTTTGAATCAATCGCTGCTTTGGATTCTGCTCATCCTGCTGGCCGTCTATTTCGTTGACCGTGCCATCGACTACTACCTCGCCAAGGCGGGTACTGAGGGCACGCGTTTGCATACGCTTCGCGCCGTGATCCATTTCGCGGTGCAGGCGCTGGGCGTGCTGCTGATCCTGCTTGTGATTCTGGGCGCTCCCCAGCAGATGTCGACGATCGTCGGTCTGGCGGGGGCCGGCCTCACCGTGGCGCTGAAGGATTTCATTGTCGCGTTCTTCGGCTGGTTCGTGTTGATGGGAAAAAACGGAATGCGCGTGGGCGACTGGGTGGAAATTAATGGCGTGGCCGGTGAAGTGATCGAGATCAATTTGCTGCGCACCGTGTTGCTGGAAACCGGCAACTGGACCGAGACCGGACATCCCACGGGCCGCAAGGTGGCATTCGTGAACAGCTATGCCATCGAGGGCCATTTCTTCAACTTCACTACCAGTGGACAATGGCTGTGGGACGAACTGCAGATGTTGGTGCCAGCGAACCAGGATCCATATCCGCTCATTGATGCCATCAAGAACATCGTAACCAAGGAAACCGAAGCCAACGCACGCGCCGCCGAAGAGGAGTGGCAGAGCGTCGCCAGCCGCTACCGCCCACGCACGGTTTCTGCAGCGCCCGCCGTGGACCTCCGCCCAACCGCAGCCGGTGTGGAGGTGCACGTCCGCTACATTACGCGAGCCAACGAGCGTTATGCGGTACGGACGCGGTTAAGCCAAGCCCTGGTGCAGTTACTGCATCACAGGCTTGCCGACGAGAAAGTGACCGTGTCGGCGGCAAGGTCCTAGCTTCGCGAATGATGTGCCTAAGAGTTTTCCCGGCTAGCCTGTTCTAGCTTCTCCATCAGGCAGGTTTTGACAATCGAGGGTAACCGAGAGTTCTGCAGGATTTCGCGCACTAAAGCCGCAGGAAGTGCTCGCGCAAATTCCAGAGCGGACCCCAAGGGCGTGCTTTCATTTCGCAGCAGCGCGATGCGGATTTCTCGGCGCGGCGACCATTTCGGGTGATGGCACACCGCTTGGACAAACACTGCCTGCGCTTTCTGGCTCATCAATGCCCTTATGATGGATGATTCTGTGAGTCTTGCATTCTCGAGTGCCGTGTGAATCACGCGTTGCTCGGGATCCTGCAGCAATGCGCCCGCCACTCGTCCAGATGCCCGCCGCGCCAGCGAGAGTCTTTCTCCCGACGACATTGTCTCTAAGCGATGGATGAGTGCATCCTCGGCAGCTACCTTAATGTCACCGGGGACCGCCGGCGTGAGCGCCACCTGCATCAAGTCAAACGTGAACAACTGGCGCACCAGGGATATGGAGACGTAGCGCGGTGTTCTCGGATGTCCTACCATGGCCAGCTTCACCTTGCGGCCCTTCATCACAACGCTGTTCTTGCTGAGCTGTTCGAGAACTTCTGAGGAAAGGTCAGATCGCTTCAATAAAGCCAGGGCGAGGTCCTCAGTCAGACTTGGGTCCGCAGCCGCGGCTTTGAGCACGTCGGCGGAGGCGCTGTGAACGGCTTCTTGCAGCGGGACCGACAGGACGGCCGGCGCCGTTGCGGTGTGCGAGGCTGCAGATTCATCCGGAGACATTGCGTGCGACCAAACGAGGTCGGCGCTACGGCCGCCGACCCTTGCGTGCCAGTTCCAGAGCGCCCTTCACCGGATCAATCACGTTCGCGCTCAGTGAAGCGTCGGGATACTCGGAACGTAAACCATTGTAGAAAACCTGGCGTACGAGGGCACAATTACGGAAGACACCGCCAGACATGGCTACCGGTACGGTCTCGGCTTCGGCGAAAAGACGCCGGATCACGATTTTGGCTAGGGCCGCCAGTTCGGCGCCTGCCTGGGTCAAAACCATCCGCGCAGTTGGATCACCCGCCTCCGCAGCGGACAATACCGTCCTCATCAGCCCTGGAAAATCGGGCGGGGACGACGCATTGGCCACCAAAATCATCTGCTCGCGGCTTTCCACGCCCCAGGATTTCATCAGGCTTTCAAGCAGGACCGTACTTTGACCCTCGTCGTAGGCACGCAAAGCCGCCGCCACGGCGGAACGCCCGATCCAGTGTCCGGAGCCTTCATCGGAGACAGCAAATCCGCAGCCGCCGGCTCGTGCGGTCTGACCTGTGGAATTGCGTCCGTAGGCGATTGAGCCGGTGCCCGCGATCATGACCACGCCGGGACCAGCGCCGAAGGCGGATTCCAAGGCAATCACCATGTCACCGACAACTTCGATCTCCCCGGCAACAAGTGTACGGAGAATCCGGCGGACGACCTCAGAGATTTCAGGCCGCGCTGCCCCTGCAACGCCTACGCAGGTTCTTTCGATCTGCGCCGCAGTAACCTTCGCCACGGCACACGCCTGGCGTATCGCCGCGGCAAAAGCTTCTCGCGCCTGCTCTTCACCGACGCGCACTAGGTTGCTGCCGGCCGCAATCCCGCTGCCGAGCAGCGCCGTCTCATCGCCGACGACGCAAGAAGTCTTGCTGCCGCCCCCATCAATGCCCAAAAAGATCGCCACGAGCGTAGTTGTATCACAATGACCTCTCGTCACCACTTCGGGTTTAGGACGAAAGAGCTTTTAACCGCAAAGTTCGCCAGGAAAATCCGCAAAGGCCGCGAAGAAAAGCGATTCTGTTTCTTCTTAGCGTCCTTTGCGAGTCTTCGCGTCCTTTGCGGTTAAAAGCTTATTCGTTGAGTGTCTCTTATTGGTGACTTGTCTCAAGCCAGATCTACCCGGATTTATGAGCTAGATACCCTTAAGAACAGATAAACCACCGCACGAAAACAAAGCTGGATACTCTTGAGGAGCGAATTCGGGAAATTCATGGGCCTCGACAAGCTCGATCTTGCGATCATCGCGTTGTATCTCGTGGGGATCACGCTGTTTGGCCTGCGCTTCCGCAAACGTCAGCGCTCTCTGCGCGATTACTTTCTAGCCGACCGCAATATTCCCTGGTGGGCCATCGCACTGTCGATTGTTGCCGCTGAAACCAGCACGCTTACGATCATCAGCATTCCCGGTCTGGCCTACGATACCAATCTGACATTTCTGCAGGTTGTGCTCGGATATTTGGCAGGGCGGGTCATCATCAGCTTCGTGCTGCTGCCCCATTACTTTCGCGGCGATCTCTACACTGCCTACGAACTCATCGAGCGGCGCTTTGGTCGAAGGCTGCGATCCCTGACGGCCGGCCTGTTTCTGGTGACGCGAGCCGCGGCCGAAGGTGTGCGGGTGTACGCCGTCTCGATTGTTGTGGCAATCGCTTTAGGCACGGGTGAGATTGTCTCGATCGCAATCATCACTGCGCTCACGCTGATCTACACCTTTGAGGGTGGCCTCGCGGCCGTGATCTGGACCGACGTCGTGCAAACCATCATTTATGTGGGGGGGACGGTTGTGGGATTGTTCACTATCCTTCATCTGGTTCCCGGAGGTTGGGCAACCATTCACAGCGTAGCCGAGGCTGGCGGCAAGCTACGGGTTTTCGATTTTACGCCGGACTTCTGGAAGCCGTACACATTCTGGGCCGGACTGGTCGGCGGAGCATTTCTGACCACCGCCAGCCATGGCACCGATCAACTCATCGTGCAGCGGCTGCTGGCGGCGCGAAGCCAGCGGCAGTCCGTCACCGCTCTTCTCTCCAGCGGCGTGGCTATCCTGTTTCAGTTTGCCCTCTTCCTCATGGTTGGGGTGATGCTGTTTGCGTTTTACCATGTGCCTTCCGCAAACTTCGGACGTGCAGACCGAATCTATCCAACCTTTATCGTGAGCCAGATGCCGCACGGGATTTCCGGGCTGCTGATTGCTGCGATTTTGGCGGCAGCGATGTCGAACCTGAGCGCGGCCCTCAACTCGCTGTCTTCGACCTCGATCATTGATTTTTATCTTCAGCACAAGCCGCAAGTGGACGAACGGCGCCGCGTGCAGCTTTCCCGGTGGGCAACGTTGTTCTGGGCGCTACTGTTGTTCGCGCTGGCGGTGCTGTCGCTTCATAAAGTGGGCCGTGTGGTCGAGGTCGGACTGCAAATTGCCTCGGTTGCATACGGAGCTCTGTTGGGTGTGTTCCTGCTAGGTGTTCTGACGCGACGAGCGAATCAGGCCGGCACAATGTGGGGCATGTTGTTCGGCTTTGTAACGGAACTCTATCTCTGGCTGGGGACGCGCGTGCCGTGGACGTGGTGGGTGGCAATTGGGACAGTGGCGACGTGCTGCGTCGGCTATGCCGCGAGTGTAGTGTTCCAGCCGGAAAAGGCAGAACCTTAGATCGCAGAGAACGCGGAGAACTGCCGCGGAGATCGCAGAAGGTGCGTTTCCTTGGCGATCTCCGCGGGATCTCAGCGACCTCTGCGTTTTAAGGTCTTCGCTTATACTTTTCAATCGCTGAATGCCAACAGACGCCCAAGCTCTGAAACCCCGTCCCGAACTGGCCCGTGACCTGGGCGTGAGTCAGGCCACGGCGGTGGTGGTGGGCACGATCATCGGGAGCGGCATCTTTCTCGTGCCTGCTGAGATGATGCAGGCGGTCGGCTCGGCCAAGCTCGTCTATCTGGCGTGGTTGGTGGGCGGGCTGCTTTCGTTCTTTGGTGCTCTTACCTACGCCGAACTAGGCGCGATGAAGCCGCAGGCCGGCGGCGAGTACGTCTATGTTCGTGATGCCTACGGGCCTCTCGCTGGATTTCTCTACGCTTGGACCTGGTTCCTCATCGCCAAACCAGCTTCCATTGCGACCGTCACCACCGGCTTGGTTCGCATTCTGGGCACGTTTCCTGTGTTCGCATTTTTCTCGAATCCTGTCCTCAGTCAACCCTTCCCGGTCAGTTACGGACAAGTCTTCGCCATCACGGCCACCATCCTGATCTCTCTTCTCAATTACCTCGGCATCAAAAAAGCCGGCGAATTTCAACTGATTTTCACCGTCTTGAAAGTGGCCATCATCATCGCAATCGTGTTCATCGGATTCAGCTACGCCTCGGGAAGCTGGAGCCACTTCGCCGGCGCCTATAGCGGGGCGAAGGGCGGCATTGCGGGCTTCATGGCGGCGCTCGTGGCAGCCCTCTGGGCCTACGACGGCTGGAACGATCTCAACATGGTGGCGGGCGAAGTCCGCCAACCGGAGCGTAATATTCCGGTCGCGCTGATCGCGGGAGTAGCCACAGTCGCCGCTCTCTACATGCTGGTGAATGCGGCCGTGCAATTCGTTCTGCCTGCCGACGCCATTGCCGCCTCGCCACGGCCCGCCTCAGATGCCATCGGCCTGGTCTGGGGAAGCCTTGGCGCCAGTCTGGTTTCCGCCGCCATGGCGGTTTCCATGCTGGTCACGCTCAACGGCACGATCATGAGCGGGGCGCGCGTGCCTTTCGCCGTGGCCCGCGACCGCTATTTCTTCTCCGCTCTCGCCGAAGTTCATCCTCGTTTCCATACGCCCTCTGTCGCCATTGCGGTGCAGGCCGCTCTTTCGATCCTTTTGCTGCTGCTGGGAGGCAGTTTCCGGCAACTCTTCTCGTTGGCCATTTTCGCCGAGTGGTTGTTCTACATGATTGCCGGAAGCACAGTGTTCATTTTTCGACGGCGCGATCCTCAAGCCTCGCGGCCCTATCGAGTCTGGGGATATCCCGCGGTCCCTGCGCTGTTTGTGCTGGCCTCGGCGCTACTTCTCTACTACACATTTACTGATAATCTGCGCAATTCTGCGGTGGGATGCCTGGTTATTCTGGCGGGCATACCGTTTTTTTGTGGTTTCGCTCGACGGCGGCGGTGAGGGGTCGGCTAGCGAGCTCATGCGCGGTCTTTTGCGGAAACTATTCACTCCCTGATTTCGGAAACACGGGTGTCCCCAAGAATGTTACCCTGTCGAAATCCGCGAGGAGTAGGAACGCCGCAGCTTCCAATCCAGGAGGAACAGAATGTTGGGAACTGCCACAATGACCAAGACGTCATAGCGCTGCATGTGGACCACGGCAGCAAATGCCCCCAACGCAAACAGCGAAAGCAAGGCAGCCGGGAACTCCCACTTCCAAGCCAGCAGCATCCCCGCGACGGCCCCGAACAGCAGCACCATCCCCACCCACTCGCGAGGTTGGATGACTCGCAGAGACCCCGTGGGCTCCCCGGCGACAAAGACGAGGAAAACTGCTGCGACCAGGAAGGCAGTCCCACGCGCAGCCCATCGCACGATCGAGCAGAAAATCGGAGGCATGTCTCCTTCTCCCTCCTCAGAGGATTGCACTCCACGTATTCACATCGTCCTTCCGACAAGCTCGAACATCAAGGAGGAAGATCACTTAGTAGCGTGACTGGGCTCACGCTCCCTCACTCACGGCCGCATCCTAAACACCTGTAACACTTAAGGCAATTGGTGAAAGGTTGCCATTTCACCCAATAACGCCCAGTGGTCTTGCGAGATGAGCCCCGGACTCCTCCGACTTTTCCCATCCCTGTCCCACTTCCCCATCCGGCACTCCGCTGGTTACCTAAGTACAAGGGCGGCAGACACATTTACCCATCGCCCATCCTCCCTTACTTTATAGACTCTACCCGCGCATTCTCCCCAGGCTCGGGTTCTCTTGGAGCTATGGATGGCTACGCCCTACAAGTTTGAGCTGGGCCTCTTACCCGAGCGGAGAATGGACTGGCGCACGCTGGCGACCAGCTACGGCTTCGAAATCCTCCTGATTCTGCTGCTGCTCTTTGCCGGGTTCCTGTTCCCCGACCAAATCCACCTCCGGCAGAGATACACCGTCACAGAATTGGTTCCGAGGCCTGAGGCACGCGCCAAAATACCCAAGCTGAAGAAGGCACCGCAGCGCGCGATTGTGGCCAAGCTGCCGCCTCCAGTCTTCACGCCAACCGCTAAGTTGTTTGTGCCGAAAGATTTGCGCACGCACAAGAAAAAAGAGGAAGAGGAAAAGGCACCCAAGCTGGAAGCCAAGTTCTCCGCTCCCACGTTGCAGCAGGCGGCTCTTCCACCCAAGCTTGTCTATACCGGCTCGTTCGGCAGCTCGGCCGTCGCTACCGTCAACGCTCCCGTGCAGCAGGTGCAGACCGGCGGCTTTGGCGATCCCAACGGCTTGAAAGGACAAGGCAAGGAAGGCGCTCATCTGACCGCGACTCAGGTCGGCTCGTTCGATCTGCCCAACGGAGCGGGCAACGGTAATGGTTCGGGTGGAGCGAAAGGAATCAAGGGCACCATCGTCAGTGTGGGCTTTGGCAATGGCATCGCGCAGGGAGATGGCCGGAACAGCAACCGGGCAGCAGTTCAGACCGCCGGCTTCAGCGCGCAGGAACTCTCCCACGGCGCGGCAAAAACCGTCCAGGTGGACGGCCCTGCCACGACGCAAGTGGAGGTTACCTACAAGCCAACTCCGGTTTACACCGAGGCAGCGCGCCAGCTCAAGCTGGAGGGCGAGGTTTTGCTGGAAGTGATGTTCAGCGCGAATGGGCAATTGCATGTGAATCGCGTGGTCCGCGGCCTGGGCCATGGCCTGGATGAAAACGCCGTAGCCGCGGCCAACAAGATGCGATTCAAGCCTGCCCTGCGCGCCGGTTTGCCCGTGGATTCCACGGCCATCGTTCATGTGGTTTTCCAGTTGGCGTATTAAGAGATCGAAGGATTGCAGAAACAGAGAGGAACAAAGTTATGCGTACTTGGAAATGGATGCTCACCGCTTTCCTGCTGCTCGCGCTGAGCGCGCTGGCCCAGGACACAGCGAATCAATCGTCTTCGGTGGACACACCGGCACAACCGGCGCCAGAGCCGGCGGCGTCACAGCCGGTCAGTTCAGCAGTGCCGCAGCCCGCAACAACGCCGCCACAAACGGCACCGGCGCAGCCGCCATCCGCAACCGCGGAGACCGCAACGGCACAGCCTCAAACCGCGGCTCCGCCGACAACCATGGCGGACGTCGTGGATCGCACCATCCAACGCGAGCACGCGCTGATGGCGTTTCTGAAGAACCGGACGCCGCTGGTCGAGACCTATCTGCAAAACCTGAAGCCTGACCCGAAGCTAGGCGCCGTGCCCAAGGAAGATCATTACTTCCTCGGCCGCCTGGACTTGGGGGAAAGCGTGGACCGGCGCGATTATCTCTCCAGGGACGAGAGCTTCGAGAAAAACTTGCTGGGCGGAGTCACTAAGATGTTCAAGTTTGAATACAAGCCCATGGGTTTTTCCTGGATGATCTTCGCCGACCGTCAGGACTTCGATCGCAGCCACTATGATTTCAAGTACAGCCGTCGCGAGTTTCTCGGCGATGTGCGTTGTCTGGTCTTCGATGTGACGCCCAAGAAGAACTCCGGCAAGGGCCGCTTCGTCGGCCGCATCTGGGTCGAAGACCAGGATTACAACATCGTAAGGCTGAACGGCACTTACGCCCCCCGACCGAAGAGCGCCTACTTCTTCCACATGGACAGCTGGCGCCTGAACCTGATCCCGGGCTACTGGCTGCCGTCTTATATCTACAGTGAGGAAGGCGACTTCAGCTACGGCGCTAAGGACAAGATGGCATTCAAGGCCCAGAGCCGGATCTGGGGTTACGACCTGAAGAAAGGCTCAAAGGAAGACGAGCTCACGCAGGTGCGGGTTGATTCGGTCAAGGACGAGAGTCCCTCGACCGCGGACGCCTCGCCGCTGGAGGCTCAGCGGGAATGGCAGCAGCAGGCGGAAGACAACGTCGTCGAGCGTTTGCAGGAAGCCGGCCTGGTGGCTCCGCCAGGCGAAGTGGACGGCGTTCTGCAGACTGTCGTCAACAACATGATCGTCACCAACAATATTGAATTGGCTCGGCCGGTGCGGGCACGGGTTATGCTGACCTCCCCACTGGAAACTTTCAGCGTCGGCAACACCATCGTGGTCAGCCGCGGTTTGGTGGATGTGCTCCCCGACGAGGCCAGCCTGGCCATGGTGCTCTCGCACGAACTGGCGCACATCGTCCTGGGACACAACCTGGGTAGCAAGTTCGCTTTTAATGACCGCATGCTCTTCTCCGACGAATCGACCTACAACAACTTCGGATTCCGCCACAATCCCGACGAGGAAACGGCAGCCGACGCGAAAGCCGTGGAACTGCTGAAAGCCTCGCCTTACGCACAGAAACTGGACGCTCCCGGGCTGTTCCTGAAGGAACTCTCCGAGCGCGCTCCCGAACTCTCTGCCCTGTTGACCGCTCACCTGGGCAACAGTTTCACCAACGAAAAAGGACAGCTGACCCGGCTGGCGGCGCTCACAACCGGCGGTCCGGCGCTGGATCCAAACAAGCTGGACCAGATCGCGGCACTGCCCTTGGGCGGGCGCGTGAAACTGAACGCATGGGACGACCACGTCGAACTGACCAAGTCGGCGCCGGTGGCGATCACTACCGCGCGCGACAAAATGCCGTTCGAGGTCACGCCGTTCTTTCCGCGCCTGACCCGCTTCACCAGCGGGGCCAGCGCGGGGACAGCGACAACGGCGGCGAATGCGACCCCGAGCAACTAGGACACAGTAGACCAACTGGAGGACGGGCTTCTCCGCCCATCCTTCCAAACTCAGAAACTCAAACCTCTCGTTGTTGAATTGATCGAGTTGATAGAAGCGAGGCCGGGACCGGAAGCAATTCCGGAGTTCCGGCTTTCGTGTTTTGGTCGAGGCCCAGCCCAAACTGACTCTTCGAGGGGTGTCTGACGGAGAAAAAGCGGATCGAGGAGCTGCGCTGTAATGCATCGAAATCCGCCTGCCCGCAAATTACCCGCTCAGCAAAACCCACCCAACCGTCGTCTTTCCATATTGCTGCTTGTTTGTAAACCATTGTTTCTAAGACTGATAGTTGACATGGTCGAGGGAGAGGAAAATAAATCAAGAAAAAGCTTGCATTTTATATAGTGTTATAGTTAACTACATCACTAGACCTCCGACGTGCGCTTTTGAAGCCCGTGTAGCAATCGAATCTTGTCGGCTTGAAAGCTTGGTTGAAATCGAGCGCACCGAAGAGATTTCCGCAACTGAATTGGAAAAGAGAGAAAAGGAGAAACTGAACATGAAATCACGCATCGCACTTTCCGTTCTATTCGTTCTGATCGCCGCCAACGCTTTCGCAGCGGACGCCGCCGCTACCCAGTCTGACGCGCAGCCGTCCTCCGTGGCTCCTGTGCCATCGGAGGCGCAGAAATCCTTCACAACCATGAAAAGCCTGGCGGGAGAGTGGGAAGGCCCCGTTACCGTCGCGGACGCGCCGGAGATGTCAGGGGCCAAAATGCACCTCTCGCTGCGCGTGACCTCGAGGGGGAACGCGCTGGTGCACGAGATCCAGGAAGCAGGAACGCCGTTGGATGCGACCAAGTACGATCATCCGGTCACGATGCTTTACGTGGACGGAGACCAGCTCACGCTGGTTCACTATTGCGATGCCGGGAACCGGCCGCGCATGACCGGCAAGATGTCGCCCGACGGCAAGACGGTCGAGTTCGAGCTCAAGGACATCAGCGGGAGCCCGGAGTACCACATGCACCATTCGGTGTTCACCATCATCGACGCCAACCATCACACCGAGGATTGGACGTTCATGATGCAGGACAAGCCGATCCACGCGCACTTCGACTTGCAGCGCACAAAGTGACGCCATGGGTCGCGAAGAATCCGAGGAGGCGCAGTGGTCGATCACTCGCGCCTCTCTCGTAAGCACGATCTGGGTCAGGAGGAAATGACCATGATAAACAGCGCTATCGACGAGTCACAACGCAAAGCCGCTAGAGTCGCGGGATTCACTTTCCTGTTCGCGATGGCGATCGTGGTCCTTGCGAACTATGGCATCAACTTTCGTCTCATCGTCCCAGGCAATGCTGCAGAAACCGCCCGGAACATCATGGCACACGAAACTCTGTTTCGTATCAACCTCGCCTGCAATCTGATCTATGTTGTGAGCCTCGTGGTACTGCTCGCAGCGCTCTACGTGATCCTTAAGCCAGTGAATCGGAACCTTGCCTTGGTTGCGGCATTCTGCAGGCTGTTATTAGCCTTGATGTGGTGTGTTACCGCGCTCAACACGCTTGGCGCTCTGCGGCTCCTGGGTGACGCTGCTTACCTGCCAGTCTTCAAGGCAGATCAATTGCAGACCTTGGCGAGACTGCACATTGCCACGAGCTACGACGCGTACTACGTTGGCCTGCCGTTCTGGGGATTGGCCTCTACGATTTGCAGCTACCTGTGGTGCAAGTCAAGGTATATCCCCAGAGCATTGGCTGCCTTCGGCGTGATCTCGTCTGCATGGTGCGTAATCTGTGCTTTCGCTTTCATCGTTTTCCCCCACTTCGACGCGGCGGTTAACGCGTCCTGGTTCGACGTGCCTATGGTTATCTTCGAAATGGTACTGGGTTTTTGGCTTCTACTTAAGGGATTAAGGCCGTCTGAGATCACTGAGGTCGAAAAAGTAAGCCAATGAGCACGGGCGATGTGAACTGGAACCCATGATGGATCGTGAGTGGAACGACAGTCAGCCGATTTACCGCCAGCTTCGCGACCGCATCGTCGCGATGATACTCGACGGTGTACTGAAAGAAGGCGATCCACTGCCTTCCGTGCGTAATGTCGCGGCGGAATATCGAGTCAATCCGCTCACGGTCCTGAAGGGCTATCAACAACTGGTTGACGAGCAACTGGTCGAGAGTAAGCGAGGTCGGGGCATGTTCATCAATACCGGCGCGCGCAATCTGCTGCTGCAGGGCGAACGCCAGAAGTTTCTCGCGGAAGAATGGCCCAGGGTCTCGGCCACCATTCAGCGGCTCGGCCTGACGGCGGAAGAACTGCTGGATGCTGCCGCAACCCACCGATCGCCGAATGATGAAGAGGAGGAGCCGAAGCCATGACAATCATAGAAGCACGCGGCCTGCGCAAAGTTTTCGGCACAACCGTCGCGCTGGACGGCGTTAATTTGCGGGTCGAAGAGGGCCGCATTCTCGGACTCATCGGTCCCAACGGTGCCGGCAAGAGCACCGCGCTCAACGCGATCCTCGGCCTCATCTCATATCAGGGAGAACTGAGGGTGCTGGGACGCAACCCCTGGAACGAGCGCGATCAGCTCATGCGTGATGTCTGCTTCATTGCCGATGTCGCCGTGCTGCCGCGCTGGATGCGGGTTGCGCAGGCGCTCGAGTACGTGGCCGGGGTGCACCCGCGATTCGATCGTGCGAAGGCGGAAGCCTTTCTTGCGAAAACCGACATCCGCCACACCAGCAAGGTCAGGGAATTGTCGAAGGGCATGGTGACCCAGCTGCACCTCGCTCTGGTCATGGCTATTGACGCGAAATTGCTGGTGCTGGACGAGCCGACGCTTGGCCTCGACATCCTGTATCGCAAGCAGTTTTACGATTCCCTGCTGAACGACTACTTCGATCGCAGTCGCACCATCGTCGTGACCACCCATCAGGTAGAGGACGTCCAGCACGTCCTCACCGATCTCATGTTCATCAACCACGGCCGCATCGTGCTCAGTTGCAGCATGGAAGAATTCGAATCGCGCTATCTGGAAGTGACGGTGCATCCCGAGCGTGTCGCCGCAGCGCGGGCGCTCAAGCCGATTCACGAGCGCCATGTGCTGGGTCGCAGCATCCTGCTGTTCGATCATGTCGACAGCCAGCAGCTCGGGGCGTTTGGCGACGTGCGAACACCGAGCATCGCCGAGTTGTTCGTTGCGGTGATGGGCAATCATGCAGCACCGGCAAAAGGAGTGGCTAAATGAATATTCAATCGAACGCCATGCCCGAGTCTCCCGTCGGCTCGCAGGGAATCACGCCCGCGGTCATGTCGGCAACTCGCCCGCTGTACTGGTCGATCCGCCGCGAGCTCTGGGAATACCGTTCCATCTACCTTGCCCCGCTGGCCATTGCCGGGGTCATTCTGCTCGGCTCCGTGTTCTTTATGGCGCACCTCCCACAAACCATGCGCGCGGCCATGGCGCTCGACCCGGCAGAGCAGCGAGATGCGCTCGCCCACCCCTACGACATCGCCGCCGGCCTGATCATGGGGGCCGC
The DNA here is from genome assembly GCA_963770485.1 of uncultured Acidobacteriota bacterium. Taxonomy (GTDB): domain Bacteria; phylum Acidobacteriota; class Terriglobia; order Terriglobales; family Acidobacteriaceae; genus CAVVEC01. The sequence goes on along the minus strand of CAVYPX010000016.1, from coordinate 315,213 downwards.
GTTCCTAGTCAGTATTTTCTACTCAATCGATGCCCTTTACGGCGAGCGGCGCGAGCGCAGCATCCTTTTCTGGAAGTCGCTGCCGGTGTCGGATCTCACCACGGTGCTGGCCAAGGCGAGTATTCCGCTGCTGGTTCTGCCAATGGTAGCCTGCGCCGTCACAGTCATAACCGAGTTGATCCTGCTGTTTTTCAGCAGCCTGGTTTTGCTGGGCAGCGGCCTGAGTGTGGCGAGCCTTTGGCGTGTGTTGGCTCTGCCCCACGTCGGTTCCCTGTTGCTATACCACATCGTTACTGTTCACATCTTGTGGTACGCGCCGCTCTACGCCTGGTTGCTGCTGGTCTCGGCCTGGGCCCGCCGCGCCCCATTTCTATGGGTGGTTTTGCCGCCGTTCGGGATCTTCATCTTCGAGAAGGTCGCCTTCCACACGTCGTATTTCTGCGACTTCCTCCGGTCCCGCGTGAGCGGCGGCACGGAGGCCATGAACAACATGCAGGGCAACTTTCCGCTTGATCCCGGGCTGCACCTAACTCCTGGGATGTTCCTGGTTACCCCCGGTTTGTGGCTCGGGCTGATATTCGCTGCGGCATTTCTATACGCGGCAGCGCGGCTGCGCCGTTATCAAGGACCAATGTAAGAGCCCATGAACAGTCAATCGCACAGGTAAGGAGAAACAACCATGAGCACCGCTGTAATGACTAACCGGTTGGAACTGGATTCGCTTGCCGACTCCGCCTTGAAATCAGCCGCACGTTTTTGGTTTGGGGTGACCGTCATCGGCCAATTGATCTTCGCGTTTACGGTAGCGTCGTTCTACGGTCTTACGGCGCTGCGAGGGGACTACCACAAGTGGAACTTCACCAACGGTTACGTCCCCGGCTTTTCCATGGGCAATACCGCCGTGGTCCTGCATGTTGCTTCAGCCGTGATCATCATGCTCGCCGGGGCGGTTCAGTTGGTTCCGCAAATCCGCAACCGCTTTCCAGTCTTTCACCGCTGGAATGGGCGTATCTACATGCTGACCGCCGTCACCCTCAGCGTCGCCGGCCTTTACATGACCTGGTTCCGGGGAAGCGTTGGTGATCTTTCTGTACACCTGGCTTCTACTCTGGGTGCCGTCCTGATCTGGCTTTGCGGCGGCATGGCGCTGCGCTATGCGCTGGCTCGCGATTTCAAGACTCATCGCCGCTGGGCTCTTCGCTTCTTTCTGGTGGTAAGTGGATCGTGGTTTTTCCGGATCGGTTTTTTCCTGTCGTTTCTCATCTTCAAAGGCCCCTTCGGTTTCGACCCGACGACGTTCCGAGGACCGTTCCTCACTTTCATGTCTTTCGCCCAATACCTAGTTCCCCTTGCCGTTCTCGAAATCTATCTGCGGGCGCAGGACCGTCCCGGCGCGCTTCGGCGCATGGCTACGGCAGGCATGCTTTTTGTATTGACCCTTGTGATGGGCGCCGGCCTTTTTGCGGTCGCCACGGCTCAATGGGTGCCTCAGCTCAAAGCCGCCTACGACCCTCGCAAATCCATTGCGGAAACTCTTTCGGCGACCATCGCCTCCAGCGGCATCGACGCGGCCGCCAAGCAATACCACGACCTCAAGGCCGCCACACCCGCCACCTACAACTTCGATGAAGACGAACTCAACAATTTAGGCTACGAGCTCATTCGGGCTAAAAAGTTCAAGCAAGCTATCCGCATTCTCCAGCTCAACGTCGAGGCCTATCCGCAGTCCAGCAACGTTTACGACAGCCTCGGCGAGGCCTACATGGACGACAGCAACAAGCCGCTGGCCATCGCCAACTATCGAAAATCCCTTGAGCTGAACCCAAAGAACCGTGGTGCCGTCGTGATGCTTCAGAAACTGACTGCTCCATGATTCGTATCGTGAACCGATCTAACTCGCATGGGCACTTGATTCAACCGCTCGCATAAGGACCTAAGAGTATGAATACAGCTATGAAATGTCCGGTTCGTCTGCTTCTTTGTGCGGCATTCCTGCAACTTGCTCTGTCTGGCAAAGCTCAAGCACAACAGAGCATCCCAGACAACCCCGTCATCCGCGTCGACGTTGAACTAGTCCAGGTTGACGTACAAGTACTGCAGAAAAAGACCGGCCGCCCTGTAGGCTCGCTGAGCAAAGAGGATTTCCAGCTCTATGAAGACGGCAGGGGGGCTACATAGCGATCGCGGGCATGGCCGTCATGACGCTGATCTGCTATGACATCTTTAAGCCCGTGAACCGGAGCCTCTCTTTGCTGGCGGTGTTCGAGGCTGCTTGTACCGTCGGTCCCACGGAGGCGCGGAGCGAGGGATCTGTCCCTGTCCCGCTCCGCTTCATCCTCACACTAAATCGGAAGCGGCGGCGTCAGGAAATTCCCGCCTCCCACCCTTTCGCACAAACCGCGAAAGGATGGGGCACCCCTCAGTTGGGCAATGCCAGCAAGATCAAAACCTGTGAAATGGGGGGCCACCCGCCCACCAACTCACTTCTCTGCATAGTAGTTTCGTAACAACCTCGCTTTTGCTTGGGTGGGGATTTCTGGGTTATCGCTATTACGACTTTAACGTCTGACGGAGAAGAAGCTGATCGAGGAGCTGCGCTGTATGCATCGAAATCCGGTTACCCGCGGCGAACTACCCCACCTAAGCAAAACCGGCTTAGGTGGGGCACCTCCAAACCTTTAGGCTGGGCCAGCCCCCCGAACTACATTCGAGTGAAAGGTCGCTTAAGGAGACTTTAGGACTCTGCGTCCAGATCATTGAGGAAGGGCCGTAAGCTCGGATCCACGTCGCGGTACCACCGCAGCACCTCCCCCAATGTTGGCAGCCCTGCAGGCCACGGTGGTTTGGTCACATCGGTTACCGCGGAGATTCCCGCGTGGTGGAGAACGCGCCAGAGGGCCGTAGCGGACCGACCTAGATTGATGGTGCACTCGGGCAAATTCTGAGGGTGCCAGTAGAACGACACGCCGAGTTGAGGCCCGAGAGGTTTGGCTGTCTCATATGTTATCGGTCCGACTACCCAATTTAACCCGGCGCGGCGATTTACGATATTTTGGCGGTCAAGTTTTATCCATTGACCCATCACCTCCGCGGTTTGCCTCGTTTTCGCCTCATCAAACACTTGGTCATGTGTGATCCGGACGATGGGTTTACCGAGCAGGACATCCTGGGACCCGTCCGCCCGGTCTTCTACTCCCCGCCAGTCGCTGCAACTCGTACCGGGGCAGAGTCTAATGCAAGTTGCTGGTTTCCGTCCCTTCCAGCCGTTCAGCACTGCACAAAGCAGGTTCCAAGTCGAATACACGTCCATCGCACCGGCGTCCCGGTCGGCTACGCACAGCAAGAGTGGATTCTCTTGATTAGTGATCCATTCAAGCTCGTGGGGCTTCTGGTAGATCACGACCTGTTTGGGGCTCTTCGCCTGAACGGAAAAGAATGGGCCAGCTCTCAGAAGATCCGTGCTGTCGTATCCAGTTATTAAGCTACACATGAAATCAATGCCAATATCTTCCTGGCGTGGCACGGGCGTTGTGAAAGCGAGACCAGCCAACAGATGTTGGACGAGTAGTTCAGCTCGATCACCAAGACGGAAGCTTCGAAGACGAGCACCGGGCACTGGTTTGCCCTCCAAGAAACTTGCGTATGATAGCACCCAGCCGCCCTGGGGCATCACTGGGCTGCCAAGCGGGCGGCGTGGAGCTTTGTTTACGCCCTGCGGTCCGAAACGGATCGTTCGGTGAGCCGGTTGTCATTTTCCACGGGGTTGTCAAGTCCACTTTGGTAGCTATTCAAGCCGCCACGAAACGCTCCGCTGCGTCTCTCTAACCCGCATCGAATCAACCAGTTCCCATTGTGGGAATGTTCCACGTGGAACACTCCGCGCCTTCCTCCTAATGTTCCACGTGGAACATGATCGCAATACCCCTTTAGCACACGACGGGACCGAGCAGACACCGACACGCGGATGAAAATTGACGGCTACAATGTGCAGTGGAAGATTCGCGCAGGAAAGATGTTCAGCAACTGGAAGCCCTGGCGCACGGACCCGAAGCTCGATTGCAGATAGGGCAGCACGGTGCGGGTGAACTGGTAGATCAGCAGCGCTCCCGCGGGAGCGAGCGCCTGCCGCGATTCTTGCAGAATCTCCTGCCGCGCCGCTTCCGGCATGTTGGTGTACGGAATCCCGGAGACGATGTAGTCAGCGCTTCCGAGATTTAATCCTTCGAGCACGGCGCGAACCTTGCCGGCGGAAGCATGCACCACGTGCAGCCGCGCATCCGGGATTTGCTCTTGCAGAAAGGCGACGAACTCACGATTCAATTCAATCGCCACCAGTATGGCGTCAGGGCGCATGCGTTTGAGAATTTCCTGCGTCATGGTGCCGACGCCGGGACCGAACTCCACGATCACTTGCGCCTTATCCCACGCCACCTGGGACAAAACATCATTGACCAGAAACCGGGAACTGGGAATGACCGAGCCGAGCATGGCAGGGAACTTGAGAAAATTCCGTGCGAATAGAAACATACGAGAGGAGGCCGCCGCCATAGCCCTGCTAGCCTGCCGCTCCTGCACCCTCTGAACACCTTGTTCCGAAGTTGCCACAGGCGCTCCTGAAACGGCTCAAAACCGAAAAATATGGGGATCGCTTCTTTTTAACAGCAATGGCGTAATCGGAGAAGGGTACTTTCGTCACCCCAGGACTTGGTACTTACCCTGCTAGTACCTTGCAGGGTGACCGCGATCAGCCGACAATCGAAATATCACCTTGCATCCGGGCAACCCGGATTTCAGAGGACCATTAACCTTGCGGACCTGGCTGTTTACCTTATTGAAACTGCTATGGGGAATCTACCTGGTCCTCACCTCGATTTATTGCCTGCTGGCTTTCCTGCCCTACACTTACTTTGCATTAATCAAAGCGCCGCCGTATGAGTGGATGCCATGGTTCGCGCAGCATCAGGGCCTTCTCTACTGGCTGGCGCTGTTGGCAGTCGCGATCACGCAATGGCCCCGCGAGAAAAGGAGCGGCTTTCTTGTGCGGTTCGCAGTTCTGGCGGCCGCTGGCGTCTATCTCGCTGTGCGGCCGTTCCTGCCAGCTCTCCAGAACAACCGGACCGCCTATTTGTGGAGCTTAATTGCCTTACTGCCTCTTGCGCTGGTTGCCGCAATGGACGTGAGGCAGCATTGGCCGGCAGTTAAGCGTGACCGTACCGACGGCAGTTCTTTGTTTGCTTATTCCAACGCCATGCTGATCGCTACTGCGGTGGCTTTCATCTACGTTGTCGGCGTTGAAGCACGCAGTTATTTCGAGAAGAGATCGTGGAGCTTCAACTGGGGCCGGCTCGAAATCACGACCTGGAGCGTAATTTCGCATATTCTGGTCGCAGTTCTGGTTTTATCGATCCTGAACGTTATCCGAATCGCCAGCCGGCGAACCCGGCATCCGAGAGCATTCAGCCTCGCGCTTATCGGGCTGTCTGTTTTCACTCTTCTCTGGGTCACGCTGATCAGCTTCCTGAACAGCGCGCTCACTTTCGAGGGCTGGGCAGCGCATCTCTATGCCGCCTGTCTCGCAGGCACTCTGACGTTGCTGCTTGGCTCACTTGTATTGCCGTTCCTAATGCCATCGCATACGGGCCCCGCCGACGAGACCGCAAAACCTCGGAAGCGTCTTGCGTTGTTGACAACTGCGTTCGGCGCGTCTTTATTTGCGGTGGCGCTGCCTACCGTCATTGGCGGCGGAGACTGGAACGGCGTGCTGCAACACGCTTTCACGGTCGTGTTCTGGATCACCCTGAGCGTCTGCATCTACAACCTGCGCCCGCGCCAGAAAAACTACACGGTTGTGACGATTCTCACGGTGCTGATCCTGACCGGCTTCGCCTACAAGTCTCTCCAGGCGACAGCGATTTTCTGGGCAAGACCTTTGGGCTCAACTGACGACGAAGTTGCCCGCGCGCTGGAGAACTACGCCGCGCAGGACGTTTCATTTCAAATCGCCCACCACGTTCTCGGCAACGAGCGCACGTCGCCGTGTGGTGATCTGTGCCGCATCCTGCGGGAATACACGAACATTCGAGATGCGGAGGCGAAAACCGAAGTGAAGCTGGTTGAACCGCTGGTCCCTTCTCAAGGTGAGCGGCCGAATATTTTTATCCTCGTAATCGACTCGGTTCGTCCCGATTACCTCGGCGCTTACAATCCGCAAGTGGATTTCACGCCCAACCTGGACGCCTTTGCCCGCGACAGCATTGTGGTTCGCAACGCGTATACGCAGTATGCCGGAACCACGCTTTCCGAGCCCGCCATATGGTCGGGCGCCATGTTGCTGCACGCGCACTATATGCAGCCGTTCTCCAAGGTGAACGGTTTGGAGAAGCTGGCCAACACCGATGGCTACCAAATGATCGTTAGTTTTGACACGGTGTTGAGCCAGATCCTCTCACCGAACGATGATCTGATTAAGCTCGACAGCGACAAGCCTCTGTGGAACCGCTTTGAGGTTTGCTCCACTATTCACGAAACCGAAGCTGCACTCGACGTGCGCGCCGACAAGACGCGCCCGGTGCTGTTTTACGCGCAGCCCATGAACGTCCACCAGTTCGCCAACAACAATATGCCAAGAATGACCGCAAACAACTGGCGGATGCGGTCGGGCTTCAACAACCGGATCGCATACGAGATTCACCAGGTGGATAATTGCCTCGGTCCTTTCTTCGCTTACCTGAAAACACGAGGCCTGTACGATAAGAGCATCATCATTGTGGCCTCGGATCACGGCGACGCGACAGGCGAATTTGGCCGCTACAGCCATTCGACAACTATTTATCCCGAAATCATGCGTGTGCCTCTGATCGTTCACCTGCCCGCCAACCTGCGGGGCCGGGTGCGTTACGACGACAGCCACATATCCGCACTGACCGACATCACTCCATCGCTCTATTACCTGCTCGGCCATCGGCCGATCCGTCTAAACCTCATCTTCGGACATCCCTTGTTCGTCGAGACGAAGGACGAACTGGATCAATATCGGCGCGAGGAACTTTTTCTCGCCTCGGACGAACGCGCCGTGTACGGCTTGCTCACGGAAAACGGTAGGTTCTTATTTACGACTTATGATTCGCCGGCGCAAAGCTTCCTGTTCGATCTGATCCGCGATCCTAACGCGCAACACAATCTGCTCACCGATTCGCTCAAGCAGCAGTATGACGAGCAGATCATCGAGCACCTGCACACTGTCGCCGACTTCTACGGCTACAAACCTGGCGTCGGCTCACTGTTAGCTGCCGCACACTGAGATTCTGTTATCGTGGTGCATGGCTTCGATCGCCTGCCGCGGGCTGCTGTTTGACCTGGACGGCGTGCTGATCGATTCCACTCCCGCGGTCACTCGCGTTTGGACCGAGTGGGCAACCGAGCACGGTTTCGATCCGCAGAAAGTCGTGCGGAAGGCGCATGGACGTCCCAGTATTGCGACCATCCGCGAATACCTTCCCCACGCGAACCACGAACTCGAGAACCGCGAAGTCGAGCGCCGCGAAATTGAGGATCTGGAAGGCGTTGTGGCCTTGCCGGGAGCGCGGGAACTGCTCAGTGCGCTTCCGCCGGATCGGTGGACCATCGTGACCTCATGCACCCGGAGGCTGGCCGAAGCACGACTGCGAGCTGCGGGACTGCCGAATCCCGGCCGCATAGTCACTGCCGACGATGTGAAGAAGGGAAAGCCTGATCCCGAGCCTTATTTGAAAGGTGCATCTTCCCTGGGTTTCCCTGCGGAGGAGTGCGTCGTCGTGGAAGATGTTCCCGCGGGCATTCGATCCGGAAAGGCTGCGGACGTTCGGGTTGTCGCGCTGCGAACCACGGTTTCCGATGCGGAATTAAAAGAGGCCGGCGCGAACTGGATTGTCAACGATTGCAGGTCCATTCTCGCTGGCGCGACCAATGACGGACTAAAGCTCATGCTCAAAGACTAGAAGCCGTTGGCCTCGATGACGAACCACACTTTATGTCTTGTCACCGCGGAGATCACTCCATTGCCGCGAGCGATCTCATTTCGCTGGAACTGAATAGGTTCTCGACGTTAAGGAAAGCTAGGGTAGTGGGCCACTTTGATTTCCACACCCTATGTGGCTAGGAATGGACGGGTCATTCCGGGTCTTCCACGTAGAAGAACTTCTTGGGCAGATCGAAGTCAACCTTGAAGCGGTCAAAGAATCCGTTTTGACCCAAAAGGCCAAACCCACATTGGTTCATCGCGGCAGAGAACGCCACGGTGGCAGTAAATCTCGGTACATTGCCAACGCTCACGCCAATATCATCGAAGAAAACCGACACTTGATTCACTGAGCCTGCGCCCTGAAAGGTGGACACTCGTGCGGTCTGAACGTTCAGTGAAAGCAACCCAACAATGTAACTTGGGAAAATGCACTGATCCGCCCCAGAATCCACAATTGCATATGTAGCCCAAAGCTTCCCAGCGAAGTCCAAACGCACTGGCACAACTGGCCTGTAAGTCGGCACGGAAGGAACCGCAACGAGAGGCTGTGCTATCGGCCTCGGGCCAGGAACGGGAAACGGAGTGTACGGAATCTGATAGCGGGCCAAGCTTGCGTGCTCACAGAATCAGAGCTGAGTTTTCCAATGGGACGCGCACAATGAAGGGTGTCTCCTCCCCCTTTTGGTGGGCCGCTTTAACTACTTCTTCGACAGTCTGCCCGGTCGCAACAACAGTTGTTTGGTCGGACGAGATGGCAGCCCAGGTCCCGGGAGCGATACCGGATAAAAGCTCCTCGTCGAGTGTTTTCATCGTTGACATGGGTTGAAACCTCACCACAAAATTCTGCACTCCCTTGGGGAGTGGCGCATGTGACCAAGGTACGCTTCTGCGGCGTTACCCCCTCACTAAGGTAAGTGTACTCTTGTGTGGTAAGCAACCACCACACAATATGTGGTGTTTATAGCCGAACTATAGGCCACATTGTAGAAATTGTTATCCATTGGCACGCGAGGCGTTAACTGACCCCCAGGGGATTGGATGAGAACATCTAACGGTCCGGCCGATCCAATTCCCCGGAGTTCCTTTTTCCAGCTATGGACGTCCTTCGAAACGTCTTTGTCTATGAAGTCTGAGATTAGCGCGAACAGAGGTCGATTTCTGGACGCGGAAATAGCTTGCAAGACTTTGGTGCTTTCATCGTATCCCGAACCCGGAACACAGGTCGGCTTGCGTGGCTGCGGTGGTTGTCCGTTGGTTCCTTGACCTCCGCCAGCATTCAGTTCTACGAGGTTCGTTGCCATAACGCGCCTTTCTCGATCACTGCGCAGGGTTCCAGTTGGCGCTCGCGGCCTTCTTCGCGAACTCGGTCCGTTCCTCGGGTGTAAGTCTGTCTGCCCGGGCCTTGCCGCCCTTCATGCCGCCAAGTCTGCCTGGTGCGGCTGCTGCAGCATTCTTCTCGGTTATCTCCTTTCACTTTCCCAGCCTACAGACCACCGCGAGTGCTATTTCGCTTACGTCCCTGCTTAATCGTTTACGCACGGTGAGCAACTATGCCACAGGTTACGTCGGTCATTCAACAGCCTAATTGTGCCCTCTTCTGCTTCGCAGTGATACGTGTCACAGTGCTTAATCGTTCTACCAGTTAAGTCTGGGTGCGGGAAAAGAGAAAGGGAGTGAACCTGCGGGCAAGCTCCGTTCTTTTTCTTCCTTTCGGGAGTGTCTTCCAGCAGTTGAAGCCGCTTAACATTCTGCATCACTGAGATCGAACCGTCACACTCGCGCCAGGTGCAGCGCGAACCACTTTCGGTCATCGAACCAGGTCCGATCCAGCTCAAATCCGGAGGGCTCCAACATATCTCGCACCATCGACAGCGTGTACTTATAGCTCTTCTCCGTGTGAATAGGCTCGCCCGCCTCCAGCTTTACGCTCATGCGTAACATGCTGACGTTCACGGACTGGGTGCGCAAACTTTCCAGGTGCATTTCCATTCGGGACTCAGCTGCATTCCAGCGTGCAATATGACGGAAACCGTCGAGATCGAAATTCGCCCCCAGTTCCCGATTGATTCTCCGCAAGATGTTCTTGTTGAATTCTTCGGTCACGCCCTGCGCGTCGTGGTAGGCAGGCACGAGAATTGCCGGGTCCTTGACCAGGTCCGTCCCCAGCAGCAGAGCATCGCCTGGCGCGAGTTGTTGGCGAATCTCAGTCAGCATCGCAATGGCGGCTTCCGGGACGAAGTTGCCAATGCTCGATCCCAAATATAGAACCAGCTTCCGCCCCGGAATATCACGCAGGAAACCGAATCCATCGCCGAAATCCGCGACCACCGGCCGGACCCCGACCTGAGGACATTGCGCCTCAACTCTCTCCTGCGCCTCGGCCAGAGCAGCCGAAGAAATGTCCACGGGAAAGTACGGAACCCGCATCTGCCGGCGGGACAGCGCTTGTAACAACGTGCAGGTCTTGGCGGCGGTGCCCGAACCCAGTTCCACGACGGTGATCCCCGGTTCCAGGGCACGCGCCATTCCCCCCGCCTCTTGGCGCAGAATTTCCAGCTCCGTGCGGGTCAGGTAATACTCGGGCAGACGTGTGATTTCCTCGAACAAAGCAGAGCCCGCGGCATCGTAGAACCACTTTGACGGAACTGATTTGGGCCACTGGGTCAACCCCTCGGCCACATCCTCCGCTAAAGGCGAGATTGCAATGAGTTCCCGAGCTATCATTTCGCCAACCTGATTCCTGAGAATTGCCACCGCGCGTGTGGCGGGAAAAAATTGCGGTAGGTGGCGCGGATATGACTGGCCGGAGTCGCGCACGATCCGCCGCGCAGCACGAACTGATTGCACATGAACTTTCCGTTGTACTCGCCGACAGCGCCTGCGGCCGGCTTGAATCCGGGGTATGCGAGGTAGGGGCTGGCGGTCCACTCCCAAACGTCGCCCAATACCTGCCGATAACCCTCGGCGCGGGCGGGTTGCGGATGAAGGACCTGGTCCTCGAGCAGGGTCCCCTTAGCCGGCGCGCGAACGGCGGCGATTTCCCATTCTTCCTCGCTCGGCAGCCGCGCCCCACGCCAACGAGCATAAGCATCCGCTTCGTAGAAACTGATGTGACAGACAGGCTCAGCCGGATCGACTGCCTTTAGGCCAGCTTCTGCAGTTCCGTTCAGGACGAACCGCCACCAGGCATCGTCGCGTAGCTCCCAGTACAAGGGCGCGTTCCAGCCTTGCGCGCATACCATGTCCCAGCCATCCGAGAGCCACAAATCCGGACGACGATAGCCGCCATCCTGCATGAACTCCAGGTACTCGGCGCTGGTCACGGCTCGTGACGCGATCTGAAATGGCCGCAGCAAAACTTCGTGACGAGGGCTTTCATTGTCGAATGCAAAGCCGCGACCGTCATGGCCCACGAGGTGAATGCCGCCTTCAATTTCAGTCCAGTCTAAGCGCGACACGGAGGCGCCAGAACTGGCATTTGTCATCGGCTCGGGCCGCAGCGGGCCGGACCAAAGTCCATGCTTAATGTCGGTCAGGATGAGCTCCTGATGCTGTTGCTCGTGATTCAGCCCCAATTCGATGAGATCGAGCACCACATCGCTCGCATTCTCGAGAAACTCCTTCACCGCAGCGTCGACGTGAGCCCGATACGCATGGACTTGTTCCAGGCTCGGCCGCGACATCAATCCCCGCGCCCCGCGATAGGGATGCCCACCGAGTTGCTTGTAGTAAGAATTGAACAGGTATTTGAAGCGCGAATCGAACGGTCTGTAACCGGTGGCGTACGACTCGAGAATGAATGTCTCGAAGAACCATGTAGTGTGAGCCAGGTGCCATTTGGTTGGACTTGCATCCGGCATGGATTGCAGCATGTGGTCTTCGGCAGAGAGCGCCTCGGTGATGCGCATGGTCGTCGCGCGAATCTCCGCAAAACGTTCCCGAAACACGTTGGTAGCTGGATACGTTGATCTTTCTGCCAGACTGGCGCTCATGGACTGCTCCTTGGCACAATGTCGCGTCTGATCCCTAAACAGTCGCGGTACGTCCTACCCTAGATGCTTCGAACAGGACTGCAGTTGTTGAAAATTTGATGGCGCTAGCAGCTGCTTTTGCCTATGAAAACACACCTGCTTAGCTCTGCATATGATTCGCAACGAAGGCGTGAGGATTCGCAAACCCGAGGGTTTTAAGCCATTCGCGGTCTGCCACCCCCGCACAATGGGCGGTGATAGCCGTCACAGAGAGATGTAGCAAAGCAGGAGAATAATGATTACGGAGGTCCTGAATTCGCCATGTGGCGAGGAGGCGATCCCATGCAGGCTCCCCAGGTTACGGCTCGTATCACGCTCAGCAACATCCTCTTTACAACCGATTTTTCGCAGGTTTCCAGCGCTGCCCTGGCCTACGCCACGGCCCTGGCTGGCTGGTATGGCGCAAAAATCTTCGTCGTCCACGCGGTCCCTCCCGAGCCATATCTCAGCATGCCTTTGGAGCCCATTCCGATGGAATTCGATCTCTTCTGGAAGAATGCCAAAAAGAACATAGCCGACTTTGTGCCGGCCAGTTCATTCGGCAACGTCGCCCATGAAGAAATCCTCCGGCGTGGGGAACTGTGGGACGTGATCTCGGACGTTGTTCGGAAGAATGAGATCGACCTTCTAGTGATGGGAACTCACGGACGCCACGGTCTGAAGAAACTGGTGCTCGGGTCGGAAGCGGAGAAAGTTTACCGGCAGGCCACCTGCCCTGTCTTGACCATCGGTCCCCACATCCCAGAGGCCAGGAGTACCAACTGGCGGCTTAAGCAAATCCTCTTCCCCACCGATTTCTCGGAACCTTCGCGGCATGCGTTGCCGTACGCGCTGTCGCTGGCAGAAGAGAATGAAGCCACGCTAATCTTGCTGCACATGATTCCGCTAGTGCCTTGGCAACATAAGGAGTCTCTCGAACACAACATGCGGAAACGGTTAGAGGCCCTGATGCCAACTGATGCGTCGTGCAACCCGCAATTTCTCGTGGGCTTTGACTTTCCCGCGGAAGGGATTTTGCGCTGCGCCCAGGAACGAGAGGCCGACTTGATCGTGTTGGGCGTGTCAAAGCCGACAGCAGCGGCATGGAAGGCGCACATGCCGGGGTCGGTTGCTGCTGAGGTCGTTGGCGCAGCGCCTTGTCCGGTGCTGACGGTAAGAGGGTAGGGGTGTTTGCTGCCAGAGCGCTCAAGCGCCACTGGGAGCTATTCGAACTCGACCAGAACCTGGTTGACCTTCACGCCATCGCCGGGCCGGGCCATCACAGATTTGACTTTGCCAGCCACAGGGGCGGTGACGTTGGTTTCCATCTTCATGGCTTCCAGCACGATCATCAGATCATGAGGTTGGAGTTGCTGCTCCGGCTGCACATTCACTCGCAGCACGACTCCGGCCACAGGGCTGCGGCAGACCTTGGATTCGTTGACATGGGTTTCTGGGGCGTGGGACGGCTTGGGAGCGGTTGCGGCGCGAACCGAGGGCACCGTCGCGGAACCGGGATAAGGAGGAAGATATCCCGGCGCGCGGACGACATGGTCGTCCTCAAGGACTTCCACGTCGACTTCGTAGGTCTTTCCGTCGATCCCGATCTGAAGCTTCAAAGCCGGACTCCTCGTCGAACGCTCATATCAGTTCCGGTGGCCTCTTACTCAGTGACCTCTTGTTCAGTGACTTCTTCCTCAATGACTTCTTGGGCCCAGGTTGTGTGAGGCCTGAATTACGACGCGCCCCTGCTGCACCCACGGATTCACGATCTCGTACGGAGTCTGCAGCATCTTCGACGAACGCACCCGCACTTTCTTGCCGAGGAATGCCGTAACCGCGGCGGCGATCACCAGTAACACGTCCGATGGGACTTCCTGAGGTTCTTCTACCGCATGGGAAACTGGCTGTGGACCCGGAACAGCAACCGGCGTCGATTGTGGTTTCGCTAGCGGTTGAGCCGGACTAGCGGCGGCAACGGATTTCCTGGTTCCCTCGGCCTGAGCCTGGGCCGCCTTGATCGAAAGCAGGAGCGAGTTGACTCGCTCGTCCATTTCGCGGCGGAAATCCTCGATCGTGCGCTTCAACATTCGGCGCGCGCTGACGTACATCGCTACCCAGCCGACAAGTACGAGCAGGGCAATGAGCAACAACGTCGTGCCATCGAATTGGATCAACAGCAGCGCCATTTCATTTTTTTCTTGTTGTCATGCCGAGCGAAGCGAGGGATCTGCAGTTCTTCACAACTCGAGGAAACTGCAGATTTCCTTCGACTTCGCTCAGGACAGGCTCTCGTCGCTGCGCTCCTCGGAATGACAAGGCTTTGGTTTTTCAACACGCTCCTAAAGCGGAATCAGTCCGTGTTTCTTGGGCGGACGGAAATCGCGCTTCGTATGCAAGGCTTCGAGAGCCAATGCCAGATATTTTCTGGTGTCGGCGGGCTCGATAATGTCGTCCACCAAGCGCCTTCCTCCCGATACGTATGGGTTCGCGAACGTCTCGCGGTAAAGATCGATCAACTCCTTCCGCCGCGCTGTTTTGTCGTCTGCAGACTCGATCTCCCTCCGGAACACAATCTCTGCCGCGCCCTCCGCCCCCATGACCGCGATTTCCGCCGTGGGCCACGCGACTACACGGTCGGCGCCCAGATCTTTGCCGCACATGGCCAGGTACGCCCCGCCATAGGCTTTTCGCAGCACTACGGTCAACTTCGGCACCGTCGCTGCGGAGTAGGCGAAAAGCATCTTTGCTCCATGGCGAATGATGCCACCATACTCCTGCTCCACTCCGGGCAAGAAGCCGGGAACGTCAACAAACGTGACCAGCGGAATGTTGAACGCATTGCAGAAGCGAATAAACCGGGAAGCTTTGTCGGAAGCATTGATGTCAAGCGCACCCGCGAGAGCCGCCGGTTGATTGGCGATGATTCCCACCGGCCGTCCCTGGAGCCGCCCGAATCCGATCACGATATTGGGAGCAAAGCCGGGCTGAATCTCCATGAAGTCCTGGTGGTCGAGCACGCTCACGATCACCCCGCGCACGTCGTAAGCAACCTTGCTCTCCACGGGCACTATTTCGTTCAATTCCGGATCTGAGTCCAACGGCAGATCGTGGCTCAGCCGCGGTGGGTCTTCAAGATTGTTCGACGGCATGAAACTCAGCAGACGGCGGCACAAATAAAGCGCTTCTTCGTCGTCCTCCGCGACCAGGTGAACGACACCGGAGTTATTCATCTGCGCAGCCGGACCGCCGAGTTCTTCCGGGGTTACGACTTCGCCGGTCACTTGCTTGATGACTTGGGGCCCGGTGATAAACATCTGCGCGCGCTGGGTCTGAATGACGAAGTCAGTCAGTGCGGGGCTGTAGGCTGCGCCTCCGGCGCAAGGACCGCACACCAATGAGATCTGAGGCACCGTACCCGAGAGCATTACATTGTTGTAAAAAACTCTTCCGTAACCCGCGAGACTGTCGATCCCCTCCTGCACCCGCGCCCCGCCCGAGTCATTGATGAAGATAAATGGCGTACCCGTTTTAAGCGAGAGCTGCATCATTTCCGAAATCTTGTCACAGTGCACCTCACCGGCGGCGCCGCCGGCTACGGTGAAATCCTGGCTGGCCAAATGAACCAGCCGCCCGTCGATCATCGCGCATCCCGTGGCTACGCCATCGGCGGGAAACTCTTTTTCCGCCATGCCGAAGTATGTGGAACGGTGCTGCGCGAAGATCCCGATTTCCTGGAAGGTGCCCGGGTCCACGAGCTTTTCCACGCGCTCGCGCGCCGTAAGTTTGCCGCCCGCGTGTTGTTTCTCAATCCGGTCTTTGCCGCCCCCCAATTCCAGTTCGGAGCGTTTAGCTCGAAGGTCAGAAATTCTTTCTGCCATCGTCTTGTGCGTCGGCTTGGTTAGTTGTGTGGACATCGTTGCTCCTTCTCGCCGGATTGACGAGCGCGACTCCGAATTACTTCGCCGCCGTGACGGTTACCTTGTGTTCCTTGCCATCAAGCGTTATCACGTATGTAACCGGGTGGCTCAGTTCCGGCTGGGAATTGCCCTTGCCATCGGTCTTCGAAGCGGTCGTGGCCTCAACTTTCTTTTGCAAATCCCTGCCCAGGTTCTTCGGACCCTCGCCGCGGCTCTTAAAGAACTTGGGCGCGACCTGCGGGAACATCGCATAAGTGAGGACATCTTCGTCGCTGCCGTTACAGCCTGGAAGAGCCAGTGCCTCCGAACGCAGATGCGCCCACTCCGGTTTCAACAAGTCGGCGGGACGGCAGGTAATTGGCGGTTTCTTGGCATGTTCAGCCGCTTTCTTCAACACTTCCGGGTCTTTCTCTCCGAGAGTAGCCCCATAGTAGCCGAGCATCAGGTCGGCAAATTCCCCGGTCATCGCCTTGTACTTCCCCATCAACACATTGAACACGGCCTGGGTGCCGACGATCTGACTGGAGGGCGTCACCAGCGGCGGATAGCCTGAGTCTGTGCGTACTCTGGGCACTTCGTCCAAAACTTCCTGCAATTTGTCTCCCGCGCCTTGTCCCTTGAGTTGACTCTCCATGTTGGAGATCATTCCACCCGGGATCTGGCTCTTGAAGATCTCCGTTTCCACCCCTGTGATGTCACTGAGAAACTCGCGGTAGCGCGGCCGGATTTTCGCAAAGTGCTGCTTGACCCGTTGGATTCTCTCCATGTCGAGCCGGGTTGTGAACCCCGTACCCTCCAGCATTTCCACGAAGCTCTCCGTTGGGTTATGCCCGGGACCCAGAGAGAGCGAACTAATCGCCGTGTCGACGATGTCGCAACCCGCTTCCACCGCTTTCATCACCGCCACCAGCGTCACGCCAGTGGTGGCGTGGGTGTGGACGTGCACCAGAGTCTCGGAGCCGCACTTCTGTTTGATCCCCTTGACTAAATCGTAGGCGGGTTGCGGCTTCAAGAGACCAGCCATGTCCTTGATGCAGATGGAATCGCAACCCATTTCCTTCATCCGCAGGGCCATCTCAACGAAAGCTGCAATCGTGTGCACCGGACTGATGGTGTAAGAAATCGTCCCCTGGGCATGTTTGCCGGTCTTCTTGACTGCCTGCACGCTGGTCTTCAGGTTCCGCAGGTCATTCAGGGCATCGAAGATGCGAAACACGTCGATCCCATTCAGCGCCGCCTTCTCGACAAAGCGCTCGACTACGCCGTCCTCATAGTGCCTGTACCCCAATAAGTTTTGGCCTCGAAGCAGCATCTGCAGCCTGGATTTCGGCAGCAACTTGCGAAATGTGCGCAGCCGTTCCCAGGGATCTTCGTTCAGAAAACGAATGCACGCGTCGAAGGTTGCGCCTCCCCAGCACTCCAGCGACCAATAGCCGGCGTTGTCGAGGTCTTCGCAGGCCGGAATCATGTCCTCCGTCGCCATGCGAGTGGCAAGCAAGCTCTGGTGGGCGTCGCGCAAGATTAAGTCGGTTACTTCAATGACACGTGCCATGGCTGAGAGTCCTTTCCCGCGGTGCTATCGAATTTACATGCTGGAAGCGCTATGACGCTGTGACGTGGCGCACGTTGGCATGCCTTAAATGACCTTTTCAATTGTACGACTCAGGCCGGGTGGGGAGGGGGGAAACGACGTTCCGAAATGAAATTGCATTGCCGCGATGGGTTATGCCGGTTGGACTGGCAAGCTATTGGCTGCCTGCCCCGGCGGCCGCAAGACGCGGCACTACAGGAAGGGCCTGAATCAGTTGCCGGGTGTAAGGATGCACCGGCGCCTGGAAGACCTCGGCCGTTTTTTGGCACTCCACGATTTCACCCTGATGGATGACTGCCACGCGCTGCGCGATGGTCGCGACCGACAGCAAGTCGTGTGAAATATAGAGGATGCTCATGCCGAACTTCACGCTCAGGCTGGCGAAAAGCTGCAGTATCTCCGCCTGTGTGATCAGGTCGAGCGCGCTGGTGGGTTCATCGGCAATCAGCAACGGCGGACGATGCAACACCGCCATCGCAATCAGCACACGCTGCGCCTGGCCCACGCTCAGTTGCGACGGATACCGCCGCAGAAAGCTCTCATCCCTGGGCAGGCTCACGTCTTCCAGCGAGTCGAGCAGTGCCTGCCGGCACTCATCGCGCGAGCCTCGCCGGTGGACTTTCCAGGCTTCCTTCAATTGCGTGCCGATGCGCAGCGCCGGATTCAGCGAGGACATCGGGCTTTGCAGAATGAGGCCAATTTCTTTGCCGCGAAGAGCACGCATTTCACCTTCGCCGAGCGCCATCAGGTCGCGGCCATTGAAGTAAATCGAACCCTCGGCTGACGCTCTCTTCAAATAGAGAAGCCGCAAGATAGCCAGCGCCAGCGTGCTTTTGCCGCAGCCACTCTCCCCGACCAACCCCAGGATTTCCCGTCTGCCCAGGTCGAGCGAAAGGTCGCGCAACACCGGGGGCTTGCCAGGATAGCTGACCGACAATTTTGCCAGTAGTAGCGGTAGCTCGCCCATTACCGGTTCCTGGCTACTTCGTTGCCCAATGTGAGTTCATCCATGTTCCAGTACACCTGCGGCCGGAGCACGACCGGATGCACGTTGTGCACCGCAGCCGAGACCGCCGACAATGCATTCTTGTTCACCAGGTAAATGAACGGCTCTTGCTGCCACGCGATCTCCTGCACCTTGTCGTAGTATTCTTTGCGCTTCTTCGGATTCGGGTTGGACGCCTGCGCCCGCATCAGTTTGTCAATCTCCGCTTCCCAGGCCGTCGCCGGCGTCTTCTCACTCGGATTCCACTGATGGGTATCGGAGGAACTAAGCCACACGTTCATCTCCGAATTCGGGTCCAGATCGTCGTTGACCAGGCCGAGCAGGCAAGCCTCATAGTCGAAGGTACGGGTGATGCGTTCGATGAGCGAGGGGAAATCCAGCGTAACGACATTCAGCTTGATGCCGATGCCAGTCAGATCCTGCTGAATCATCGTCGCCATGCGCTCACGGTATTTGTTGCCCGCGTTGGTGATTACCGAGAACTCGACCGCGTGGCCATCGTGGTCGCGCAACACGCCGCCCTGTAGACGGAAGCCGTCTTGCGCAAGGCGCTGCAAGGCGGATTTCTGGTCAAAGGGATGCGACTGCAGTTTGGAGTTGAACCAGAATTTGTTGGCCGGCGATACCGGCCCCACCGCTGGACGGGCGTGTCCGCGAAATACGATGCGCGCCATGTCTTCGCGGTTGATGGCTTCAGAGATCGCGCGCCGGAAGTTCGTGGACGTGAACCACGCCTTCTTGTATGAGGGCAGCGGAGAACTGGAAACCTGGTTGAACCAAATCTGCTCGGAGTCCAGCGACACACCCGCATCGTGGGCCATCGCCGGATCTTGAGAAACTACTTTGTCGAAATACTCGGCGTCGATCGAGTTGATGAAATCAATCTGTCCACGAACCAGGCGCAGCATCTCAACGTCCCGATTTTGCTGTATGTCGAGGTGGACGGAATCAATGTAGGGCAGCGGGCGGCCGACCGGATCTTTTCTCCAATAATAAGGGTTCCGCTTCAGGAGAATATAGGACCCGGCTTTATTCTCGGCGACATAATACGCTCCAAGTACCGCCATCTCTCTTTGCGGCGACGTCACAGACATGATTGCCACCTGGTCAAACAGTCTGTCCAGGCCAGCGATGGGCGCCGGGAAGGTGATGGCAACGCGGTTCTTGGGCAGAACCCGGGTTTCCACCGTTCCTTCTCCGGCGCGGAAAGAGTCTCCTGTCGGCGAGTGCAACGCCGGATCCATGAGCTGCTGGATGGTGAACGCCACATCATCAGCCGAAAATGCCGTCCCATCCGAGAAATGCAGGCCATCGTGCAATTGGAAGGTGATGGTCTTTCCGCCATTCGTGACCTTCCACGATTCTGCCAGCTCGGGTTCCAGCTCCTGCGTCAGCCGGTTCACGCGCATGAGCACGCCTCCGGTCAGATAGCGAATGGTTTCGGAAGAGTCATCGGCCGCGAGCAGCGGGTTGAACGTTTTCGGCTCCGAGCGTAAACAAAAGCGCAACTCTCCCCCAGATTGCGCCAGTACGCTGCTCGATCCCAGGACAACCAGAATGAACAGACCGAGAACAACCAGAACTTTTTTCATGCCGGCAACTCCTCTTTCGTCAGAACAAGATGAAAGCTACTCACGACAACGATGAACAGAATGAGTGGAACCAGCTGCCACGGCTGCCCAGTGACGGTTGAGAAACTCTCCAGTTCGCGCAGCAGGCTGCCCCAGGAAGGCAGCGGTTCCGCCACGCCCAAGCCGAGAATTCCGAGGTTGGCTTCGGTCAGAATGAAAACTGGGACGGAAATCCAGAATTGCGCATAGAGCACGGGTTTCAGGTTGGGCACCAGATGACGCCATAGAAGCCGGAAGCCGCTGCTGCCCGAAGCGCGGGCCAGAAGAATGAAATCCGATCGTGCCAGGGCCCGGGCATCGGCGCAGATAACACGGGCCGCGCCTGCCCATCCCAGGCATCCGAGCAAGGCGAAAGTAATTACGACAGAGATGATCGGCGACACATTCAGCGGCATAAGCGCCCGCACCGTGATCAGCAGGAACAGCCAGGGCAGCGACAGAAAAAGATCCGTTCCCGCCATCACGCAGCGCTCCAGCCAGCCGCCGGCAAACCCGGCGATGCCTCCGATGAATGCCGCCAGCAAGCTCGAGAGCAGGGCGGCCGCCGGCGCCAATAGCAACGATACGCGCGTCCCATAGAGCACTCGGGAAAAGCGGTCGCGCCCTAGGTCGTCGGTTCCCAGCAAATGTTGGCGAGACGGCGGCGCGTCCGGCAGATCCCGGAACTGGTGCGCGTACGATGCCGGGGCCACGAAATCCGCCAGCAGGCACGCGGCGGAGACCGTCAGCAGAAAAACAATCGCGGCTATGCGCGCCCACTTCATGCTTCGCTCACCCGAAAAGATTTGCCCATAAAATCGGAGGCCGAATTCGCCACCAGCGTCACCAGGGTCACAATCATGGTGAGATTGATGAGCAGAGCTACATCGCGTCCGAGAGCGGCTTTCCATGCCAGTTGGCCGATTCCTGGAATGTCGCACAGCGCCTCCATGGGGATCGCGGCCGTGAACGCCACGCTGGCCGAAACGCCGGCCAGCGCCAGCAGTTGCGGCGTGGCAGTCGGCAGAATGTGCCATAGCAGTACACGCATGTTTCCCAGGCCTTTGGCCCGCGCCGTCAGCACGTGCGGCAGAGATGAGCTTCGCGCCAGCAGATTTCGTGAATAGCGAAAGATTTTGGGAAAGACCACCAGTCCGAGCAGCAGGCGCACCGGCGCTTGCGCCAGCACAAACAGCAGCGCAAGAACGGCCGCCGGCAGGCAGAGTAAGACTCCCACCAGCAGACTGCTTAGCAGGTCGAGATACCAGGCTCTCGACATCACTACCGCGACCGCCAACAGGAAACCGAGACTCCAGCCCAACGCCAGCCCCAGGCCGACCGACTTCAGAGTCTCCGGCAGGCGCTCAGCCACCAGTTGAGAAACGGGCCGATCTAACGTTCGCGAATTCCCCAAGTCGCCGTGGGCCATCCGGTTCAGATAATCGAGGTAGAAGACGCCAAGACGATCGTCGTAGGCGTGCGATGCCCGCAGCGCCTGGATGCTTTCCTTACTGAGGCGTGAGTCCAATTCCTCTTCGTCCACGCCAAAGCCCGGCGCCAGGCGGACCAAGGTCGCTCCCAGAAGGCCGCCGAGCAGAACGGTAATCAAGATCTTGGCTGCGAGTTTTGCCAGTCCGGATAGCGTAGTGATCTCCCTTGGGGTATCTCGGAAGCAAGACGCACCTCAACCCCTTGGCACACCACTTCCCCTGGCAGGAGCGACATATTTACAGCTCGATAGCTCTATTGAATCAGCTAAGCCGGGCGAGAGCCATTACTTGCAGAAGGTGGGAGAAACTTCGGTAACCATGAGGTCATTCAGGCTCACTTCGAACTTTGTCGCATTCCTTTTGGGGAACAGGAAATTCTTGCGCATCGGCGTGGAAGCGCCCGGCTTCAGCCCGGCAAAAACAACGTTCTTCGTTGGCGTCATCCCGAGCGAAGCCGTTTCTCAGGCGAAGCGAGGGATCTCGCGCGTAAGCGGTCCGGCTTCACACGCCTGCGAGAAAAGTCTGGGGTTGCGTCCGGCCGGGAAGGGCACGAGTTCACTCGTGCCGTTAAGTCATTGAAAACTCGTTCGCGCTTTAGGGAAACTCTGAATAACCCTGATCTCTGTCATTTCGAGCACAGCAAAATGGCGTCTTTCCAGCCATTTTGCGAAGTCGAGAAACCTGCTTTTCTGGGCTGAGGACTTAATCAGACTATCCTTAGCGCCTGAGGTGGGCTTTTGTTCACGTGCCGCTGAGGCCCGCAAAAGACGGGGACTTTAGCCGCTGAGGAAACCGCGAGCTCACTTTTCTGCAATAGCTTGTAGCTTAGTACAGCCGTTGGTCACCGGCGAAAGCTCGAAGACCGCCCCGTAGCTCCCGGCGAACAGACGGCGCAAAGTTGTGAGAAGGCCTGGTAACGGAAGTTGACTTGTGCCCATCTCGGGTAGACTGGCTCACGCGCTGAGCCTTGAATCGTGTTGTGGCTGACATTGTAGATGCGGGCAATTTCCCGGTTCCGATACTACTGCCGTTGCAGCAGGCCGAATTGGCGATACATCGCCTCTCTGACAATGTCGGCGGTGTCCAACCAGTTTTCGAGCGCACCACTCGATGATGACTACGGTGTAATTTCGAAAACCACGCCACACCCACTAAGCGGGCACGATCCTCCGCCACCGCCTGCAGTCGTTCCAATGAGGCTGGTGGATTTTTGCCAGGTCAAACTGGAGAAAGGCTGGTAGCCATCCGCCCCGTCGAAGCTAAATAGCACCGATTCATTCCACGTGTCACCCGAACGCACCAGTCTGAATACGGTGCCAGCTCCACTTACGCCCCCAAATAGTGTAGTGCCATAAAGTTCGCCATGCGGGCTCAATACTACCCCGGCGATGGGGTATTTACCGTTTGAACCACCAGGAAAGGTGTAAATTACTTTCCCCTTCCAACTCTTGCCCGACGGCGTAAGCTCGTATACGTATCCTAGGTCCTCTCCCCCGGAGTTGGTGCCGTAAATGTTACCTTTCTTATCCATCACAACTGGGCCAAACCCAGGATCTCCGTGAGGGGCGTTGTAAAGACTGGCAAAAGTCCAACCGCCGCCACTGGACGGCGATACCCTATATACCACCCCGTATCCAGTGCTTCCTCCGCCAAGCGTCGTGCCATAGTAATTACCCTTACTGTCGCGATAGAGAGTGGACCTCGGGTACACTCCATCGTTACCGTCAAAGTTATGCAGTGTAGTCAGGGTCCATTGGCCATTCGAAGGCGACAATCGGAAGACAGTTCCGCACCCGTAGCCGTCGCACTGGCTGAGGTTGCCTCCGGTGAACGTGGTTCCATAGAGGTTCCCTTCAGAGTCAAATACTAGTCCGCCGAGCGGAGCCACGCCGTCATCGCCGCGAAACGAGTGCAGCAACTTCTCCGCCCACCCACCGCTTGAATCGCGTAAAAGTTCAAACACTACGCCGTCTCCGGAGGAGCCGCCATAACCGGCTGTACCGTACAAATTGCCCGCGCTGTCTTTCGTCAACTCCGCCCAGGGGTTTTTCCCATCGTCCTTTCCGGTAAAGGTATAGAGCGTCCTTTTTACCCAGCCAGACTTCGTCCGCTCCAGTTCATACACGATCCCGCAGTCGTACGCGCCTCCGAGGGTCGTCGTGCCATACAGTCGACCGTTCATGAAGATAGGCCGGGCGAATGGGTCGTAGCCGTCTGTTAGATTCACAAACGAATATAGGCTCTTCTCGGTGCTGGCCGCATTTGAGCGTGGCACTGCCAGGGCCCCGACAATCAAGATTGAGAACGCCACCTTTGCCAAACTGGATTTATAGCACCGCATAGCAGACCTCTGCGGGAGTATTGCCCGGGCACCAGAAGGAAGGGGCCCGAATCCGCCCCGGCAAAGCAAGCCTACCACGTAACGGGGCGTTGCCAAAGAAAAGCACGGGATAACGATCCAGGGCCCCACTGGAAACTGCATGACCGGCCAGATTTTGCGAATTTGGGAGCCTGAACGCTCACCAAGAAAACCCTCGTGCTCTTGCCGCGCAGATTATCGTGATTACTATCGAAATATCGCCATCACGCTCAAAATCCCCGGTGACCGGGGATTTTGAATCAAAGAGACTAACCTTTCCCAATGCGTAAGCCGCCGGACGGCCGAGCAAGGAGTCTCGCCATCCAGCGCCGCGCTTCTCTAGGCTCGCGCCGCCCGAACCCGCATCGCTACCGTCTCGTCGTGGCTTTCACGCCCGAAATACACCCGGTAGCAGCGGTACATCAGCAGCATCACAGGAAGGATCGCCAAGGGCACTTGCCAGCCGATGAGCTGGCTCATGGCCGTGATAATCGAAGTCACTCCGGTGCAGGCTACGTAATACGGGAACGAGAGATGGCAGATGCTCGACCAGATGCGAAGCAGATGGGAACCTTCAGTCAGCGAAATGATCGTAGCTACCGGCAAGGTGTTGACCAGGAAAAACATGCTGCACGCGGCCACCAGCGGCAGAGAGGCAATCCGGTGGGTCGCGCCGGCCAGCCAATCGCTGTGTAACAGCATGCCCGCCACGCCCGCGGCCAGAACCATGGTGCTGACGCTGAACAGCATCTTCACCGGCTGCAATTTTCCGCCTGCTTTCGGAATGCACTGCACTCCGGCCGAAACCAGGGCCACTACCACCGCTTCAAACAAGCTCAATTGTGCTGCCGCGATCAGCATGAACGGCAGATTGACGGACATATTGCCGTCCACACCCGGCAACTTCACTCTCATGCGCGAGGCCACGGCGGAGATCACCAGCAACGAAAGAAATTGGTAATGGTGCAAGGCATTGAGCTTCAGCGCGCTGCCGCCCAGCATCGCAAATCCGCTGACCGCAATCATGGTTATGAAGGTCGCTGCCAGCCGTGAGCTTTTCATGGGCGAAGTCTCCGTTTTCATCTGATTGTTCACGGTTTTACTCCTCCCCCTGGATTGCGATCGAAATTGCCTCGGTCGCACTCTCAGTTGAAGTTCCCCACACTACCGACGTGCCCCAGACCACGCTGTAACCGGTGTCGGTGCCGGTGCCCCAGCACACAGAAGATCCCCATAGGACGGACTTGCCACTCACGTCCGTCGTCCCGAACACTGCTGTTCCCCATACCACCGAGGTGCCCCACACCACTCCACCGCCCCAAATCGTCGAGGAGTTCGTGACCACATAAACGTTTCCGCTCGAATCCACGGCCACGGCCGGGGACATCGCGACCCCAACCGTCGACGGGGCAAGGTCGGTGCTGGACAAGGCCGCCTGGATGTCGAGGTATCCGGCGCCTATCGTGAAAATGTCGTACTGACTGGTGTACTTGTCACCGGTCGAAGGATCGGTCGCGGTGCTTTCCCGCGGAAAAGTCTTGTACGCGCTCTTCATCAGCCGCGCTTTGACCTGGTCGGGCGTAAGCGACGGGGTGTGCTGCAGCAACAAGGCCGCGGCTCCGCTCACTACCGGCGTCGCCATGCTGGTGCCGCTCAGAGTGAAGTAAGCAGAAGTACCTTTTGTGCTCGTGCTGTAGGAACTAAGCGCGACCACGTTTCCGGGGTAGCTCTTGACCAGGGTTGCCGTCGAAGAAGCCAACACTGAAGCTGCCATATTGCCCGGAGCCACGATGTCCGGCTTCACAATATGGTCGTACAGAGTCGGTCCCTTCGAACTGTAACTGGCGATCAGGTCATCAGCGCGTGTTGCGGTGCTCATCGGCTTCATGGCGCCGACGGTGATCACATACGGATCGTTGCCGGGAGCACTGATCGTCCCGTATCCGTCGGTGCCAGCGGAATTGTTGCGGCCCTCATTCCCGGCTGCGACCACCACAATGATGCCCGCCTTCCACGCCGACTCCACTGCCTGGCAAAGTGGGTCCAGCTTGTAGCTTTCGAAAACCGGGCGGCCAAGTGAAAGATTGATGACGCGAATGTTGTACTTGCTCTTCAGAGTGATCGCCTTCTGGATCGCTGCAATCACCTGGCTGTCGCTGCCTGCTCCGTTCTGATCGAGAACCCGCAGGTTGATCAGGTTTACGCCGTAAGCAATGCCCTCGAAGGTCTTGGTATAAGACGTGCCTTTGGAGTTCGTTCCGTTGCCGGCAATAATCCCGGCGACGTGCGTGCCGTGTCCGTACGCGTCACTAGCCGAAGTCTGACCGCTGACAAAACTCTGGTTGTAGACGACCCGCGAGCCCTTGCCGGTCAAAGGAGAAAAATCCTTGCCGCTGGTGATCCCGCTGTCGATCACCGCCACGCCGATCCCGCTTCCATTCAAACTCTGGGACCACGCGTATGGCGCCAGCACTGCCTGGTCGTAGAAATCGGTAACCGTTGCGGTGGCGGTGACGGTGCGATCGGGTGAGATGTAGGCCACATCCGGTTCATTTGCCAGGGCTGCCAGAGAGCTGGCCTTTACCGTGAAAGCGCCCCCGTTGACGAGGGGCAGGTTCTCTTGCAGTGAACCGCCCTTAGCTACCACCCCCTGAAAGTGCTTTTGCGTCGGCGGTACACTGTACTGGACGATGACGTTGACCCACTGTCCTGAGCGTAGGTGTAGCAGATCCTTTGAGATCCTGCGCGACTGTCCCATCGCCAGGTTCGCACTCAGCATCAGGCAACCAAGGGCCACGTAACGGAATCGCCGGATTATCATGATTGCGCCGTACATGTCTTTCATGGCTCCTTCGTGCTACGCAGGAGTGTCTAGTGCAACCCGCGCACCAAACCGACGGAAGGCGTAACCTATTGCTACAGAAACACTTAGCCGCCACACCGCAGGAGTCCACCTGCGACAGCTTGTCCCCGTGGCGGGCGCGGCTGGCCAATTTGGCTCGTTCCGAATCCACGGGATCGGCATTTCCGCTCAAGATTAAAGAGATAACGCGGTGAGTGCGGATATAGCTGGGAAAGGCTTTTCTGGCGACAGATCACGTTGGGCTGAGTCGCTAGTAGTTGGTAGCTAGTAGCTAGGGAGATCTGCACTCTTTGATTCCTAGCGACTACAACCTGTCTCATAAACGGTGGTTGAACCTACTTAGCTATTTTCTGCGAGTATGAAAACGGGCAGAAGGAGGCCATGCGAGGACGATGGGAACTCACCGATGCCCAGTGGGAAGTGATCGTACCGGACCTGCCATCGCCGCTTCCAGCCGTGGGTACGGGAGGGCAATCGGGAAGGCATCTTGCGCGTACTGGCCGAGGAGTTGCAGGCCCGAGGAAAATTGCACCTTGAGGAGGCTTTCATCAATGCCTCCTTGGGAACTGGCGACGTGCGTGATCCGTATCCTTCCACTATGAGAGTTCCCATGTTGCCTCGTTGCGGAGTTTACGTCTCCCTCTTTGCCTTCCTGTCAGTCGCAGCACCAGCACAGAATCCAGCGCTGCAACAATCCGCGGCACGAGAGAGCACGACGGCAGCCGCTTACGACGATGCAGACTATCGAAAGTTCGACCAGACACTTTCGTTCTTGCGGGAGCGCAACGTGCGGCAGTATGCGATTGACTCCGCAAAGGGTGTTGACGAGGCAATGTACGTACACCTCGGAGGCATCGACCAATGGGTCACCATCCGCGGCGAAGATCGACAGAATCCTGTGCTGCTATTTGTTCACGGCGGCCCAGGCGACGTCACAAATCCTTGGTCATTCGCTCTCTTCGCAGCGTGGGAAAAGCGCTTCACCGTAGCGCAATGGGACCAACGAGGCGCGGGTAGAACGCTCCGTGGAACCGGTCCCTCGATTGCGTCCACCATGACCCTTGATCGCATGGCGCAAGATGGGATCGAACTGTCCGAATATCTGCGGAAGCATCTCGGCAAGGACAGGATCGTTCTCGTCGCCCACTCCTTTGGCTCGATCCTCGGCCTACGAATGGTGCAGGCCAGACCAGACCTTTTCTACGCTTACGTGGGCACAGGCCAGGTCTCCGATGAGACAAAGAACTACTCTGTGGCGTATGCCGCGCTGCTGGAGAAAGCGCAGGCTACCGGAAATCAGCAGGCTGTTGCCGAACTGCGCCGCATTGGCCCACCACCTTACTCGAACGGTGAGGGCTACGGCGTACAGCGCAAATGGGCGAACCGTCTCGAAGGCGCGGATCGATTCCTCCCCGAGACCCTTGGACTTGCTTTGGTCGCTCCCGGTAATTCCGTGCGAGATCTGAACGATTCTATCGACGGGCAGATTCTGAGCGGCGACCGTCTCGTTCCACAGGCAAGGTCCTCTACGCCGAAGGATCTTGGGCTTGAGTTTGCAGTGCCCATGTTTTTCTTCCAGGGAACCGAGGACTTTACGACTCCTACCGCGCTCGCAAGGCAATATCTCGGTGCAATCAAAGCTCCGCACAAAGAGTTTGTGCCGATCGATGGCGGTCATTTTGCGGTGTTTATGAACTCGGATCAGTTTCTCAGGGAACTGGTCGCGCATGTTTTGCCGCTTGCAGGCGGCCATTGAAAATTCTCCTGGGGTTTATGAGACCGGTTCTAGCGACTCGCTACCAGCTACGCAGCGTAAGAGGAGATTCACTTGGCTAGACAGGCAATTCCCAACCTTCTTGTTTCATTTTCCGATTTGCCCAGTGCTGCAGCTCCTCGTAGACCGCAGGTTCTATAACAACGAAAGTAATCCCTGCTCTGCCTTCGATATCAGCCCAGGCCACTTGAACTTTCGCCTGAATGAGGGTTTGTGTGTCGGGCAGAACAAAGCTGGCGTCCATCAATCCGCGGGCCTGCTGAGGATCGGCGAGTCCTTCCACTCCCATCCCGCCGACGCTCACATTCACCGCCGTAACGCTGTTCTCATGGCCCTCGCCGTCCTTCAGGGTTACAGGGAACTTCACTTTGGCGCGGAAAAACTTTTGTTGGCGCAGGCTCAGCGCCCCCAGCGCACGACTTTTGTCGCCAGCCGCCGGAGTAATCTGGTACTCCCTCAACTTGCGGCTTAAGGTTCTGCGGGAAATCCCCAGTTGCTCGGCTGCTTTAGCGCGATGGCCTCCCGTGTGTTCCAACGCCTTCATCACCATCTGTCTTTCCATGTCTTCCAGATCACCGACGGGGGTGGGCATCTGGCTTTTTTCGGGCTCGTCGGAGAGTTCTGCCTGCACCGTGGCGGCGCTGATTTCGGGACCTGTGGTCGCCATGGCGACTTTGGCAACCGTGTTGCGCAGCTCGCGAATGTTACCGGGCCAGGAGTAAGCCTGCAGGGCACGCAGCGCGTCCGGAGTGAATGTGGCTTCCGGTGATTTCGCGCACAGGAAGTACTTGGCCAGGGCTAGGATATCCTCGGGCCGTTCCCGCAAAGGTGGCACTCTCAGCTGAAACTGGCTCAGGCGATGGAAGAAATCCTTGCGGAACCGGCCATCTCGCACTGCGGCTTCCAGATCCTGATTGGTGGCGGCGATGATGCGCACATCCACGGTGATCTTGCGGTGGCCTCCCAGCCGATAGTACGGCGCGCCATCCAGGACGCGCAGCAGTTTCACCTGAACCTGGGGCGGGAGTTCGCCGATTTCGTCGAGGAAAAGAGTGCCTTTATCGGCCAGCTCGAACAGCCCGGGCTTAGAATTGTCGGCGCCGCTGAAGGCGCCTTTCTCATACCCGAATAGCTCACTCTCCACCAGGTGTTCCGGGAGGGCGGCACAATTGATATCTACCCAGGGTTTGCTATGGCGGTGGGAATATTCGTGAATGCTGCAGGCGATCAGTTCCTTGCCGCTGCCGGTTTCCCCTGTGATCAGAACGGTTTCGGTGTGGCGGGCGACGCGTTCGACCATCCCCATGAACTGGCTCATGGCGGTGCTGGCAATAATGAATTTCGTGCCGTGGATCTCGCGTTGAACCGCTGCACCGGCGTCCAATGCATCCCCCAATGGCGGCGCCCGCCTCGGGCGCGCCACACCTGTCCCTAAGGCCTGACTAAAAGGAAAACTACCACAGCGTAGCGGGATGGCATCACTTGCGAGCCAGCAATTGGTGACGAAGGTAATTCCACGGTTGTGCCGGAACCCCTTCGACAAAGTGGCTCGGTCGCGTTCAGCGGGTCAAATTGTCTCGTTCGATTCGTTCCTGGACTGGCATTTCTGGTTTGTTATGAGCGACTTGGCACTGCTTCCGACTGGCCACGGGCTTGCTTGATAGAGTTTGTGGCAACTGTTCAGAGACCCAGAGGGGGGAATTCTATGAAAGAGCAACCGATGTTGTCTTTGCGGGAAGTCTCATGTGAGCCAGAGCTCGCCTGCCGACGTGAAGAGAAGCTGGATCTGTCGGCTGCATGGGGCGCGATGGGATCGTTGAACGCTTCCGCCGCGTGGGGTGGAAAGAAATTCAGCGAACCGCGGGTTTGGACAAGCTCGACTCTGCGGGCCGATTCGCCCGCATGGATCGATTCGACCAGCGCTTGAAAGCAGCGGCTCCAGCCTTTCGATTCAATGACCGTCTGAATCGGAGGGACTGCAAACGGTTGAGCATAACAGCGGCGCGGCCTGTGGCCCTGCTCGGGTCGGCTGTGTTCACGACCTAGACTACGATTGCGCCGAATGCGGTCGTCTCGCCAGAATAAGCCAAACCATACCGATGTGGCACGTCCCCTCCCGCTTTTCGCGAATCTTAATCACTCCAGGTAGTTGCTAGTTTCATGGCTGCAGGTTCCCAGGATTCTGCGTGTCGGTGAGCATTTAGAGAACAACCTGGTTCCGGCAAGGACGTTCGGTGATATAGTAAGCGCCCGACGGATCGTGCCCACGGATTCGTCTTTGCGCTCGCCTCGGAAGGAGATAGCCTCCATGAAGCCAAACCAGCACTCTCACCTAGTAATGTTTCTGCTGGCGACTTTGATCGCTGTGGCGATATTAACCGACGCGGCCAACGCAGCCGAGCACGGCTATCGAACCATCTATCGCTTTCGGGGGGGCAACGATGGCTGGTTTCCGACGGGCGTGCCAGCTGTGGACAAGAACGGAAATCTGTATGGCACTACTATCGATGGAGGAAAGTATAACCAGGGTACGATCTACGAGCTGATTGCTCCACAAACCCGTGGCGGCAAGTGGACGAAAACTGTGCTCTACGATGTCACCAGCCAAAGCCCAGGCTATCCATTCTCCGTCATCGTGGGCCAAGATGGCGGTCTGTATGGTACTGGCGAGAGTGCGCAGAATTGTGGCTTCCTGTGGAAGCTGGTGCTTCCGGCCTTCGGTGACGGAGTGTGGAAATATGCCGTTCTCTATACGCTCAACGGAACAAGTGATGGCTGCGCAATCCAGGGGCATCCGGTCCTAGACGGCGAAGGAAATCTGTACGGGGCGACCGAGCTAGGCGGCGACCTGGGGTGCGAGCAGGACGGTTGTGGCACGGTATTTGAGCTGAAGCGGCCAACGACGAAAGGTGGCAAGTGGCACTTCCACGTGCTGCACGCGTTCACAGGCAATCCTGACGGAGCCGAACCCTTCGCTGGCTTGACGTTTGATCAAGAGGGGAATCTCTACGGCACAACATGGACGGGGGGAACCGCCGAATCGGGGACTGTCTATCGCATGAGCCCTCCCAAGAATAAGGGCCAAGGATGGAGCGAAACGGTACTTCATTCGTTCACGGAGCGGGCTACGGGCGTCGCTCCGGGAGGACCGTTAACCTTCGACAGTTCCGGCAATATCTACGGAACTACCATCAGCGGAGGGGATTTAAACTGCCAAGGGGGTGCCGGTTGCGGGCTCGTGTTCGAGCTGACGCCACCGACCGACCAAGCCGACCAATGGTCCTATGCGACCCTGTATGCCTTCCAAGGCGGCAACGATGGTGTCGATCCTGAGGGCTACATAGTGTTCGACAGTCAGGGAAATCTCTACAGCACGACCTACGTTGGAGGACAAGCGCAGGCGGGCACTGCGTTCAGGTTGGAACCGACGGGGACGGACAGCGCTGCGTGGATGGAAGCCGTCCTCCACTGGTTTCCCGAAAGCAAGAAGGACGGCTATGACCCTGTGGGAGGCCTGACCTGGGGCAAGTGGCGCAACCTATATGGAGTTGCATCGGTAGGAGGCAACCCCGGTTGCGGGGAGGACGGCTGCGGCACCGTGTTTGAGCTTCAGCCGTGACACGGGGAAGCGGACCCCGAGAGATCACAGTTCCAATTCGGGAATCCCGTGACTTATAGCTGGTAGATAATATTCAGGACAGCGGGTCTCTGGCGCGTTTCTGGATGTCTGGTTGACCCAAACCTCATCCGAGCCCTCGAACGTCGTCCTACGGGCCTGCAAACGCAATTCAATGGCATTCTACGCGATGGTCGGACTGCCATTTTGCATCTCAGATGTGGCCGCAACGGAGATTCAACAACTTAGCTTGCAGTGAATCACAATGAGACAACTCACGTGGGGACAGCCGCCCAAGCCTGCCCTGAGAGGCTGCGACTTTTTGAGTTCCAGCATTTCAGGATCACATGGCCTTTCACGAATTCACCGGCCCCCTCCAAAGCTGTCATCCTGAGCGAAGTTGTCGTGGGCGAAGCGCACGGCAACGCAGTCGAAGGACCCCTATGGTGCAATCGCCGCAAAGACGCCGCAGGGAATTCTCACCATCTTCCAGGAAGTATGCCTCGAAGCTGCCGGACCAAGCCTGGCGTTATAGGGATTCTTCGACTCCATGGGATGTTCGCTTCGCGAACATCCCACTCCGTTCAGAATGACAATTCCTGGTGTGCCTGTGCCTTTATCAATCCGCTGTCATCCTGGGATACAGGGAAAAGTCACAGCCTCTGAGCGCAGTCGAAGGGGCTGTCCGGGCAAGCGCCAGCTCGCCAGCCCCGGGTCTTCACGAACCAATGTCATCCTGAGCCAAGCAGCACAATTCGCCTGCGAATCGTGCTGCGGAGTCGAAGGACCTGCGGTTCGTCCGCGCCCCGGGAAATGCGGCGAGGCATTCTCCCCACGAATCCAACCTGGCGATCGGAATTCCCTGCCGCACTGTGCCTGCAAACGCACGGTAGGGATCTTTCGACTGCGCGATGGCTTTCGCAAGCGAAAAGCCATCGCTCCGCTCAAGATGACAGGATGAGAAGAAGCACTCAAACAAGGCAACGCTCACGTGGGGACAGCCGCCCTCGGCTGTCGCCGCGGGGTTATGCCCAAGGCGGTCCAGGTGGGAGACTCGCCCGCCCCCACTACTCCGATGCCGGAACATAGACGCGATCTGCGCTCACCAGTTCGGCGTTGGGCACTTCGGTCATGAGCTTCACCTTTTGCATTCCTGCCTTCTTTTGCGGCTTGGCCAGAAAAGTCAGCAGGTACTGGCGGTTGAACCGCTCGGACAGATTGTCCAGGTAAGGGACGAATGAAACCGGAGCGCCGCTAAAACCGATGTAGTACGATTCGCCTCCCGTTTCGGCGGCCACCTGGGAAAGATAAAGCTGTCCCCAGTTGATCCGCCAATAAGTGTGGCCATAATGACCCTCGCCGGGCGTATAGATGGCAAAAACCAGAACGCCTGCGCGTTGTGCCTGCTCGATCACGGAATCGACATAAGGATCGTCCGGCCCGCTTCCCCAGACGCGGTCAATCCCATCCGACACCATGAGAACTTCGTGGCGCTCGTTGCTTTCGGGCCAGCGCTTGATCAGATCGCTGAGAGAAAAATATGGGCTGGCAGAAACGCCA
The DNA here is from genome assembly GCA_963770485.1 of uncultured Acidobacteriota bacterium. GTDB lineage: Bacteria > Acidobacteriota > Terriglobia > Terriglobales > Acidobacteriaceae > CAVVEC01. Next base: position 281,415 of record CAVYPX010000016.1, on the reverse strand, counting down.
GCATTGGCCAGCGGAAGACGCAATGACTTGGCCGCCTGGGCGTGGTCGCTGGTTGGATTTTGCACGATCTGCGCAACTCCATTCTGCATGTAGGCGACGCCGATCTTTGTGCTTCGCGCCTGGGCAAGGATGAATTGCCGCAGATCGTCCAACTGCGAGCCCAGACTGGTGGCCGAGGCGTCGTCGATCAGGACGAAGAATTCGAGCCCGGCATGGTCGCCTTGCAGCGGCACCCAGTCGGTGACCTTGTCGCGGTCGCGGCCTTCGTGCACCATCACATCTTCGCGATTGATTTCCGGCACATTCGCGCCGTGTTTAGCCTCCACCGTCACGACCATGCGGACAGGAACACCCGCCGTGCTTGAAGTCTCCTGGGCCGCAACCGTGCTGATTGCGAGCGCTATTACCAGCAGCACAAACAGACAACCTCTTATTTTCATCGAACCCTCCTTTTAGCCCCCACTCAGTTTCCAATGCAGGCGCGGTCGTCGCTTGGGCTTCGCTCAGCATTTCAAGCAAATTGTCATTCCGAGCGAAGCGAGGAATCTGCAGTGAACGGGAGTTCCAGAAATGCAGATTCCTCGCGCCAAAAAAGCGGCGCTCGGAATGACAACGGTCGCGCTAAACGGCGTCACAATAATATGCAGTTCTCAATCATCAGCGTTCCCCTACGCTATACGATGCCCAAACGAGGATGAAGGACACAGCGATTGTGTTCTGACAAACGGATGCCCGCTGCGATAAAATTTGTTCGCTAAGCAGATAGGCTTTCGCAATGCGCCTGTTGATAGTCATCCTTGTGCTGGTGGCCGGAGGAACTGCCGCCCTGCTCGCCTTCGGCCAATCCGGTCCCCTTCCGCAGGCAGGCAGTGTCGCGCCGGATTTCAGCTTAAGTTCGCAGGAGAGTGATCGAGTAAGCCTGAAGGATTACCGCGGACGGTGGGTGGTGCTCTACTTCTATCCTCGAGACATGACTCCGGGATGCACGATCGAGGCCCACAACTTCCAGCGCGATGAAGCGCAATACGCTCAGAGAAACGCGGTGATCCTGGGAGTAAGTGTGGACGGCGTAGATTCCCACAAGAAGTTCTGCGCCAAGGAGGGGCTGAATTTCAAGCTGCTGTCTGACAGCGACCATCGGGTGTCGAGTGCCTATGGCTCGCTTAAGAATCTGCTAGTTGTGAAATTTGCGACGCGCCATACCTTCATCATTGATCCCAAAGGCAAAATCGCACGGGTATACACGAATGTTGATCCCAGCCAGCACGGCCGAGAAGTCCTAGCCGCACTCGACGAGATCCAGAAAGACTTCTCGAATCCAGGCCACTGATCCGGAATATCGTTAAGTCCAATTCCGAGGGGAACTGAATCGAGAATAGTGGCTCAGTTTGGTATGGAAGCGAGCCAAACGCGCGATTCTTGGGTCGCAAAGTGCGCGACCGCTTCGCGCGGCCCGCCCAGATCCCTCGCTGCGCAAAGAACGCTGGCTGGGGAAGACAATCAAGGACTAGAGCGACTCCAGAAAAGATCGTGGTGGCTTGAGCCCCAACCCATGGCTTCCCGTGGTTGCCGCGACGGCTTGTTTGAGCAGTTCTCCGATTTCCGTTTCGAGTCTGCGACGTTGTTCGTCGCGCAGATCCGTAAACCGGAATGGCTGCAAGAAACCCGGCGTAGAGCGCATGGGAAACAAAGTCTCGGCCCGGCCTCGCACGACGTTGGAGTTCAGGTAAAGCGTCAGGCCAAAGGGAACTCGCTCCGCCAGATAATTGGTCAATTCCAGCAATCCGCCGGTGACCGAAAGCCGGTGCATTTTGGCACGGAGTTGCTGCCCATTCTGGAGTTGGACTGTCGCCGAGGTATCTCCCCGCAAGTTAACCCGGGGGGCACGCTGTTGTAAGGCCGGGGGATGAGTCATTACGAGTCCTACTATGCCACGCCGCGACTGCCTGGCGAGAGATTACGAAAGAGCCGGTCTGCAAGTCCAATCGCCCATGCGTGACCTGTAGGTCCAGCCGCGTTGCGCCATCAACGGCTTCCAATGTAGCTGAAAACGAAATATGAGGTAACGACTCGAAATCTGAATCCGTACAAGGCCTTCCGTAATCTCCTCCTCCGGGCGAGCACGTAACATACTTGGCTGGAAATGAGCAGCCTCCCCTACTTGCACTTCAAACCGCGCGCGCCACGCGTGCATCTCGCGGATCTGACTCCGGCCGTGTTGCGATTCCAGGATGGTCAGCGTACCGCGGGCCAGCTGCAGGTCCTCTCTCTCACAGGTGGTCTGCTCTGCCTTTCGACGCCCCTGGATCAGGGCTCGCGGGTCAAGTTAATGTTTCTGACGCACGCGGGACCGATCCTTGGCGGAGCTGAGATGTTGAGCCCAGTCTCAAGTACGCTGCAGCCGTTTCGGTTTGTCTCGCTGCCGGTCGAGGATCACCGCAGACTGGGAACTGCCATTCAATCGTCGCTGGGTCAGAACCTGGCCGAGCCGGAGTGGATCGAGAAACTCAGAGATGCAGCGCATGGCAGCCCCCCGCGAAGACGAGCATTCCGATTTTTTCTGGGGGCGGCCGCGCTCGGTGCCCTGGGCAGCGCCATCTATTTTCAGATTCACCTGTTGAAATAGGTTGGACGATGGCCACTGCGATTGACAATACGAGGACTGTCAATTCCGTTCAGGCATTGGTCCAATTGCTGCGCGGGCGGTCGTATGAAGAGATTCGGCAGCGCATGTACGACAACCCTCCCGGGAGTCCGTGGTGGTCCGCCTGCAAAATTGAGCTCGATATTCGAAACGGGGAACGGACCGCTGCCACGCTGGTTAACACCTCCCGTGTGCTCGACAAGATCAGAATTTCCGCCGAGCGCTTGGAGACGTCGAGTGATAAGTTGCTGCAATCGGCCAATGATCTGGCCGATCTGCTGAAGGGCACAAAAGAGTCGGGCAGACGCGTAGAACTTGCGACTTACGTGATTGTTGCGGTAACCATACTGCAACTGTTCTACGTTACGTTCCAATTCTTCGGTAGACGATGATCGAGAAACCCTCGAACTCGATGGCGTGCAAGTTCAACGCTGGTAACTTGAAGGCAGCAGGCACGCTGCTTCCTTCTGGCTACGAGCAGTGAATTGAGTGCAGCCGTGATGACCCCCGCTAACACTCGCCGTTCTCCGCGACATCAGGTCAACCTGCCTGTTCGCATCGCTCCCGGCAACGACACTTCCGAGATAGCCGCACCTGGGCTGGCGACGGAGATCAGTCAGAGCGGCATGGCGCTCTACGGAGGAATTGAGCTGCAGCCGGGAGATGTGATGGAGGTGGAGTTCCAAAACTCCAGCCATGTCCGCGTCGCCGGTGTGGTCCGCAATCGCAGCGGCTATTGTTTCGGCTTGGAATTCCTCGGCCGGCAGGGGAAGGCGACGCGAGGAGTTGACCCCACGCAGTGTGAAGGCAGTGTTTCTTCCCCTCCTGCGATAGCCTCCTCAACGATGCGCGCGGAGGACGAGCTTTTGGAGCTCTTCCTGCAAAGGCATGCGGCCTACCTGCATCAAAAGGAGTTGGAGATCAAGCGATTGCGAGAAGAGATGCTCAGAGCCAGGCACATCCGCCTGGAGCTCGAAACCCTCCGAGGCCGTTCCCGGCCTCGATAAGTGAAGACATCCTATGTTGTTATCACGGAGAGCGGCCCATGCGGCGCCGAAGGTCGAGCTCCTGGGGGAGGGATCTGCGGGGCCTCACATTCCAAGAAAAACGGAAAGCTTCTCTCTCGCTTAGTCTTGGGCTAGAATCTTCCTTCGTCGCACAGCCCCGGCATAAACGGACCGCGGGGGCAGACTCGCTGAGGTACAGACATTGCAATCACACCCCTCGTTGGAGGTCAGATGCCAGGAAGCCACCGCATCCAGACGGTATCCAACGCCACGAATAGTTTTCAAGTAAGTGGGTCTCGCCCTGTCCGGCTCGATCTTTTCTCGAATTCGCCGTATGCAGGCGTCCACGCTGCGCGGGGTCACAAATTGCATGTCACCCCACACCGCATCCAGAAGAAGGTCCCGCGTGAACACCTGCCCGCGATGACGGGCAAGATACTCGATAAGACGAAACTCCAAACTTGTGGTGGAGACCTCAGCTCCCCGCACGGACAGTTTCATCGCAGTGCTGTCAATTACAAGCTCTGGAGGCTCCGTCCGGGAAGGCTCAGACGCAGGCTTCGGGCGACGCAATACTGCTTGCACGCGCGCCGTCAGTTCACGAGGATTGAACGGCTTGACGATGCAATCATCGCCGCCGGATTCGAGCGCCAAAACGCGCTGCTCCTCCGCGGCTTCTTCATTCAGAAAAACAACCGGGGTTCCCGCCAACAGAAAATTCTCCCGAATCCGCCGGCACAAATCCAGCCCGTTGCCATCCGGCATCAGGATGGCGACCAGCATGAGCGCTGGACGCTCCTCCTCGGCCTCCTTGATCACATTGATGGTCGAAAACGTGCGCACGGCGTAGCCCGCCTGTTCCAGGGTGTATCGGGCTGACCGGGAAATCTCAGCTTCGCTTTCCACGATGAAAACCAGCTGCCTCATGCACGTATCCTCAAGACCCCGCGACATCGGGCTGACCCGCTCATGTCTTACGTAGGCACCCTTCTCGGGAACCGGCGGGTGTAATAGGAAGCACGATCCCCTGGAGCCGGGCCGCTACTCTTTGGCGCAACACAAGCAGACTCGTAAGGTCAAAGACAACCATCCCGCTGGCAACGGTTCGTCATTCTTCGGTGCCGAAGTGTAGTCTGCGCTGTGTTACGGCTGCGTGACTGGAAGATGAATCCTGTGTGAATTTCAGCCCAACCCTCGCGGGACACGGGTTCCCGTATGATTCGTTGCGTCAGCCACGCAATGCAAATGAAAGATAAGCCAGACGGATGACTAAGATCTCGCTGAGGACGATTTCTCAGGACGATTACTCGATCGCACTTGTCGCGGGAGGAGGAGCGATGATTCCGGCCCGGCGGGAAACTGACTCCTGGAACATATAACTGGCGCCTTGGGAATAACTGCCAGAAACTGTGGCCAAGGGAGCGCCTACTACCAGCGTGTTGTTGCTGATGGCGATGGAGGTACCAAGACCGTCTCCGGCCGCTCCATCCGTGGCGATCTCCTTCGCGGTGAACGCCGAAGTACTTACCCAGCCGCCGGAAGGCTCGACATATACATAGCCAGCGCCCTGACCAACATTGGAAGAGATGGTGGCATTCGGCGCCCCGACCACAAGCGTGCCTCCGTTGATGGACACCGAGGTGCCGAACTGATCGCGCATCGCCCCATCGGAGGCGGTTAGCCTGGCGGTAGCCGTCGAGGTCGTGGTCCAGCCATTCGCGGGCATGACATACACATAGGCAGCGCCCTGCTGATAAACCGTGCCGATTTCAACTCCCAACGCTCCGACTGCGATGGTGTTCGTGCTCCCGTCGATGCTAACCGAATCGCCGAACTGATCACCGGCCTTCCCAGCCCCATACGTGAGTTCCGCCGTTTCGGTCGTGTTGTTCCAACCGCTTTGCGGCTCGACGTACACATAAGCGGCGCCCTGGGCATATGCCGCGCCTATTCCCGCATAGGGCGTTCCCACTACTACGGTAGCGCCTGAGATCGCCACAGACTGGCCGAAGCCGTCATCCGAACTGCCGTTCGAGGCGGTCAATTTGGCCGTCTGAGTCATGCTTGTCCACCCATTCATTGGCTGGACGAACACATACCCGGCGCCCTGCACAAATGTGCAGGGACTGTTCGGACAACCGGAGCCGACTGCGGCATTCGGCGCACCTGCCACAACTGTGTTGCCGTCAATGCCTACCGAGTAACCCAACTCATCGCCCGCCACTCCATCCGATGCGGTGAGTTTGGCCGTTTCCGTCGAATCTGCCCAGCCGTTCGCCGGCTGGACATATACATAGGCTGCACCCTGGTTAAAGCACACGTTGCCGGTGCCAGAGCAGTTGGTGTTGGAGATGGCGGCGTAAGGAGAACCGACCACCACTACGTTCCCACTCACCGCTACCGAGCTGCCGAACTGATCGTTGGACACTCCATCCGATGCGGTCAGCTTCGCGGTCTGAGTCATGTCCGCCCAACCGTTCGGCGGCATGACAAATACGTACGCGGCGCCCTGAGCAAAATTGGTGCCAACGGTTGCCGAAAACGCTCCCACTACCACCGTGTTGCCATCGATAGCAACTGCGGTGGCAAACTGGTCCTCGGCCGCTCCGTCGGAAGCCGTCAGCTTGGCCTGCTGCACCCAAGGATCAATCAATATCGGGTAGCGTGCCCCGGTGTCGCTAACCTGAAGCAGCAGCCGTTCACCCCGCACCTGCAGCCTTGCCTCCAGCTCTTTTCCAGTCGCGTCGAAAGCGGTCAAACCCTTGTAACCCAATCTTCCTCCCCGCGAAGGATCTGTCAGGGTCATGCCGGCGCGATCTGGATCCACCGTGGCCTTCAAGTCTCCGGAAACTGCCAACGCGATGGTCAGCGGCTCACCGCGCTTACGCCCAGGGGGCTCAGCCAGGTTGAATCCTTGTTCCAGTCCCGCTGGACCATTTACATACCATTCCGTCACCGGACCGTGCCGATATTCGACGCGATTGGCACTCCCCTTTGGGGCAACGACGCCCACGGTTCTTAGTGTCGTGCCATACCCGTAGCCGCGCAACGTCATTCGCCAGCATGAGTTCCCGGTGCGAACTTCCACTCCGCCTTTGGTGAAATCAGTTACCATCTTCTGACTCAAGTTCGCAGCCTCGAAGCCGGATTTCGTGGCTTGCACGTGGTACGCGGATATGTCACGGCCAACAGCAGCCCAGATTTTGGACTGCGCGCGTTGCGGCAAACTCGAAACGCTCATACCATGCTGGCCGGAAGAGCTGGCAGACAGCCAGATTCCTGAGAGCAAGCCGAATAACAACGTCAGGCGAGCGATTCTCATGAAACTACCCCTCGATCAAAACGCGGTGGGCTCGGATGTTTCAGTCAAGTTCACAAATTTTGCCCTACCGCCGACTGCAAGTCAATGTGCAGAGTTTTGCGCACTGGATTCAGGAGCAGTCGTGTTCCGGGCTGACTCCGCTTCTGTGCCCGCCAAGCGAAGAAATTCCCCGCCGGCTTGGAGTCTCAGCTTCGTTTTGTCCGCGACCGGACTTCACAGTGGATCGTGGTCTTGAAAAAGTAACGAGGGAACAGCAGTTCTGCATTTACACTTTCGAATGCCGTGGGGCGCCTCCGCAACTGTCGCATGAAGTGCCTCTGAACTGGCTGCCTGGGTTGTGGCACATGACGATGCGCGAGCAATCTGTCAATATGGAATGCGGAACGGTCTTCTCCTCCAAGAAACTTCCGCGATGAGATACGGATTCGTCATTGATAACCGCAAGTGTATCGGTTGCCACGCCTGCACGGTGGCCTGCAAAACCGAGAACCTGGTGCCATTGGGTGTAAACCGCACCTGGGTCAAATATGTAGAGAAGGGCGAATTCCCCAACACGCGGAGAGTATTTCAGGTCACGCGCTGCAATCACTGCGAAAAACCTCCCTGCGTCACCATCTGCCCGGTCACCGCGATGTACAAGCGCAAAGATGGGATTGTGGATTTCGATCCCGAGCGCTGCATCGGTTGCAAAGCTTGCATGCAGGCGTGTCCGTACGACGCCATTTACATGAATCCGGACGATGGCACCGCAGCCAAGTGCCACTTTTGCGCTCACCGCACCGAAGTGGGGTTGGAACCCTCGTGCGTGGTGGTGTGCCCGGAGCACGCGATTATCGCCGGTGACCTGGACGATACTGCAAGCGAGGCTGCCCAGTTGGTGGCGCGGGAAACGGTTCGGGTTCGCAAGCCTGAGCAAGGAACTCAGCCCAAGCTCTATTACATCGATGGCGACGAAAGCGCGATTGTTCCGACCGCGGCGCGGCACGAAGCTTTTTATGTCTGGTCGCAGCGCAACGAATCGCTGCATGGTGGTGGCGCAGTGTATCCGCCCGATAGTCCGCTGCTGCAACGGAACGCCCTGGCCACCTACGACGTCTCGCACGCCCGGCCCTGGGGTTGGCAAGTGCCGGCGTACTGCTGGACGAAATCCATCGGCTCCGGGGTGCTGGCTGTGCCGGCAATCGCCATGGCTCTCGGACGCTTGTCTGCCGACCGTTTTCGGGACATTGCACTTTCGACTGTCGCGCTCCTCTTTACGGCGCTTACGGTAGTGCTGCTGGTTTGGGATCTTGATCACAAGGAACGCTTTCTTCGAGTCGTCTTGATGCCGCAAACTAAATCCTGGCTGGCGCGCGGAGCTTTTATTCTTATTGCCTACAGCGGCCTGTGCGGAGGGTTCTGGTTAGCCGCCGTGGCAGGATACTCCGCGCGCGCACCCGTGCTGCTTTGGACCGCTGTGATCGTTGGCTTTCTTGCCGCCGCGTACACGGCATTTCTCTTCGGACAATGCGAAGGCCGTGATCTCTGGCAGACTCCACTTCTGCCCGCTCATTTGATCGTACAGGCGCTGCTCTGCGGATCTTCGGTGCTGGCCCTGCTGCCCGAAAGCGTGGGCGGCACTCCGCCGGCAATCTCGTTCGCGGTTCACACCTTGGTCATTTGTCTGGGACTGCACCTGGTCATGCTGTTGGGCGAAGTCGCCATTCCTCACACCACCGACAACGCGCGCTACGCGGCTCGGCTGATGACGCACGGCCCGTTTAGCGATCCGTTCTGGGCCGGAGCGGTTTTTCTCGGAGGAATTCTTCCCGCGTTGCTATTGTTGATCGCGGCGCCGAACCGCCTGATGGTTGGACTGGCCGGTGTGCTCGCTCTCGCGGGACTGCTAATTTTCGAGTGGTGCTTCGTGATGGCGGGGCAGAGTGTGCCCAACAGTTAGCGGATCAAGTATGGGAGATTCGACCATGGACGATTTCAAACGCTACGGAAGCCACCTTTCTACGTGTCCGCCGGTGGAGAAGTGGGACGATTGGGTCGAGTACGATCCCGAGGCTTGGCCGCGCCGCGTGCCGAAGCACTACCAGCTTGTTCCTACCATCTGCTTCAACTGCGAGTCGGCGTGCGGGCTCCTGGCTTACGTCAATAAGGAAACCGGAGAGATCGCAAAGTTCGAAGGCAATCCCAAGCATCCTGCAAGCCGAGGGCGCCTATGCGCTAAAGGGCCGGCCACCATTAATCAGATTCATGATCCCGACCGCATTCTCTATCCCATGAAGCGGGCCGGGCAGCGGGGAGGAGGAAAATGGACCCGAGTTTCCTGGGACGAAGTATTGGAGACCTTCGGTACCCGCATTCGCAAAGCGTTTCAGGAAGGTCGCGGCGAAGAAGTGATGTACCACGTTGGCCGGCCGGGACACGACTTCATCATGGATCGCACTCTGCAGGCGTGGGGCATCGACGGGCACAACTCTCACACCAACGTCTGCTCGTCGTCGGCGCGTCTCGGCTATCTGCTCTGGCACTACGCCGACCGCCCATCGCCAGACCACGCCAATGCGCGCTTCATCCTTTTGCTCTCAGCCCATCTTGAGTCCGGTCATTATTTCAACCCGCATGCGCAGCGCATCATCGACGGGAAAATGGCCGGCGCCAAACTCGCAGTCATGGACCCTCGCCTGTCCAACACAGCCAGCATGGCCGACTACTGGATGCCAACTTACCCCGGCACAGAAGTAGCCGTTCTGCTCGCCATGGCCATGGTGATCCTCACCGAAAACCGGTTCGATGCCGAGTTCGTGAGGAAGTGGACAAACTGGGAAGATCTGGAGATGGATGGATTCAAAGCGAAAGGACACAGCTTTGAAGCTGTGATCGAGGCCTTGAAGCGCCACTATGCGGGGTTTACTCCCCAATTCGCTGAGAAAGAAAGCGGCGTCAAAGGAGAGGTCATCGTCAGGATTGCGCGAGAGATTGCCGACGCCGGCACTCGTTTCGCATCGCATTTGTGGCGCGGAAGCGCCTCCGGCAACCTCGGCGGATGGCAGACCGCCCGCGCTCTCACGCTGTTGCACGTGCTCACCGGATCCGTCGGAACCGTGGGTGGTCACAATCTGAATGCGTGGAACAAGTTTGTGCCGCGGCCATTCTCGGTGCCGCCGCCGCAGAAGCACTGGAACGAATTGCTCTATCCGTTGGAATGGCCGCTCTGCACGCATGAGATGTCGTTCCTGCTTCCTCACTTTCTCAAAGAAGGCCGAGGCCGCGTGGATGCCTATTTGACGCGTGTGGTCAATCCTGTGTGGACTTTTCCGGACGGGCTCTCCTGGATCGAAATGCTGCGCAATGAGGAGAAAATCGGCCTGCACGCCGCGTTGACGCCGGTGTGGAGTGAAACCGCATGGTTCGCCGATTACGTTTTGCCCATGGGCTTCAGTTCCGAACGCCATGACTTGATGAGCCAGGAAACCCACGCCGGAAAGTGGATCGGCTTCCGCCAACCTGTTCTGCGCGTTCTGCAGGAAAGGGAAGGAAAGAAATTCGATTACACCTACCAGGCCAATCCCGGCCAGGTGTGGGAAGAAGATGAGTTTTGGATCAACCTGTCGTGGGCGATCGATCCTGATGGTTCCATGGGCATTCGGCGGTGGTTCGAGTCCCCGTACCGGCCCGGAGAGAAAATCACGGTCGACGAGTATTACGGCTGGATATTCGAGAACTCCGTGCCCGGGCTTCCTGAAGCAGCCAAGAAAGAAAGTCTGACGCCGCTGCAGTACATGCGGAAGTACGGAGCCTTCGAAGTCACAACCGATGTTTATAAGCTGAACGAAAAATCCCTGTCCACGACAGATCTGGCCGGGTCTAAGGTCGAGCCGAATGGAGTTGTCACAAAAGAAGGCAAGCCGGTCGGCGTGATGGTCGATGGCAAAGCGGTCACCGGCTATGGCACACCATCGCGGAAGCTTGAGCTGTTCTCCGACACGATGGCGGACTGGAAGTGGCCGGAGTTCGCTCTGCCCGAGTACTATCGCAGCCACGTTCACCGCTCGGCTCACGCGGCGTCCGTCGGGAGTCCGACGGAAGATTTTAATGCGCAATACATGCCGGTTGTCGATTGGCCGAAGGACGCACGCGGCGATGTCTATACGCTGCTACCCATCTTCCGTTTGCCCAATCTGATCCACACCCGCTCAGGCAATGCGAAACTGCTGTATGAAATTTCGCACAAGAATCCGCTCTGGGTAAATCCTGACGACGCAGAGAAACTCGGCGGCGTTCGCACCGGCGATCTGCTCAAGGTTCACACGGAAATTGGCTTCTTTGTCTTGCACGCCTGGGTGACCGAAGGTTTGGCCCCGGGTGTGGTTGCATGCTCTCACCATCTCGGCCGCTGGCGCGTCAATAAAGACGATCAGGTGGAACGCATGTCCAGCGCCTGGGTGGACTTGAAGGAGGTCGGCAAGGGTCAATGGAAGATGCGGCAGATCGAAGGTGTTGAGCCTTACGCCAGCCCCGATAAAGACACGAAACGCGTCTGGTGGAGCGAGGCCGGTGTGCACCAAAACCTCACCTTCCCGGTCCATCCCGATCCGATCAGTGGAATGCACTGCTGGCACCAGGTCGTTCGCGTGGAAAAAGCCGGCGCCGATGACCGCTATGGGGACATCTTCGTCGACACCAATCTCTCTCACGCCGTTTATCAGAAATGGAAAGCGCTTGCCCGCCCTGGTCCTGGCCCTGGCGGACTGCGCCGGCCGCTGTGGATCCCACGTGTGGTGCGGCCTGAGGACGCCGCGTTTTACGTCAGCTCGCGCGATCGCACCGGCTCGAAAGAGTAGTATTGCGGGGAGACGCACCCGAGCACCACGAACCACGGACCTTCGCCCTGCGCTTTCTGACCCCGCACTTCGAGACGCCGGCACTTCGCCCGGCGTGAGAGAATGTTTGTGCAGGCGGAGTCGATCTCTGTTCTCGTCCAACCCTGCCGTCGCTATGCCTCCATTTTCAAAAGGCCGCAACCGCCGCTGTGCCCACCAAACCTGCGCACCGGCGATCTCAAGGGGACCACGATGAGAAAGACCGCGCTGGTGACACTTCCGATTGTGATTCTGCTTCTGGCAATGGGCGCAAGTGCGCAGAACGCAGGAGATGCTCAACAGAAGTGCATCATCGAGGGGACGGTAGTGGACGCAACCACACAACAGCCCTTGAAAGGGGCCGCAGTCACCGCGAGAGGAATGATGGGCGGCGTGGGAGTGAATTCTGCTACGTCCAACTCCGCGAGCACAGATGCGAACGGCCACTTTGTGTTTTTGGGCCTCGTGGCTGGCCGATATATTCTCTCAGCGTCCCACGATGGCTACCCGAATCAGCGCCGTATTCCGGGACGCCGGGGCACGGTGTTGTTGGTCGCGCCCGGGCAGCATATTGGGGACGTTGTCATTTCCCTACAGCCGGGTGGAACGATTGCTGGCCATATCACGGATGGAGACGGCAAGCCCCTCGCCGGTGTATCGCTGGAGGCGATAAGTTCTTCCTATCGGAGCGGCGTGCTTGAACTCCATCAGGTCGCCAACGTCCAGACGAATGCGGCCGGTGAGTACCGGATTGCAGGGTTGACTCCGGGAAAATACTATCTCCGCGCCAAGTATGCTCATCGTCCGGCGGTCAAGCCCCCTAAGGCTTACGTTCCTCTTTATTACCCGGGTACGAGCGACCAATCCAGTTCGACCGCACTCGCGCTTGACGCGGGGCAGGAACTCGCGGGAATCGACATGAATTACGTGCCCGTGAACACCGCTCGGGTCGCGGGGCATGTGACCGACGCCCGTACATCCCGGCCGAGCACCGGCGCCGAGGTCACGTTGGTAAGCAGCCAGGGAAGTGTGATCTTCTCGCGGACTCAGACTTCCGCCGGCCCCAAGGGCACCTTCGAGTTCGCAGGCATTCCTCCCGGTTCCTACCTGCTGACTGCCCAGCTTCCGAACGACGCCCAGAGAAACATCTCCGGAGAGACGCCGTTGGAAGTCGGGGATGCCAACCTTTCGAATGTCGAGGTCGTGATCGGCCCCGGACTGAACATCACCGGGCATGTCCGGATGGAAGGGAAGACGGGCGCAGACATGAGTCAAGTCTCCGTCGGATTGGAACCGCTGGGCGGCTCAACAACCATCGGCGACAGTTACGACGCTACGATAAAACCGGACGGAACATTTACCTTCCACGATGTTTCTGAAGGAAGGTATCGCCTTGATGTCACGCCGATTCCTCCCGGATTTTATCTCACCGCTGGAGGTGCGTCTGACGTGCTGGAGACCGGCCTCACCATCACTCGATCGCATCCAATCCCCAGCCTCGAACTAACTCTGACTCCCGGGACCGCGCAGATCGACGGTACCGTATCCAATGACGACCGGCCTTTCCAGGGAGCTACGGTCGTGCTGGTTCCGGACGTGAACCGGCGTGGCCAGCCCCGCTACTACAAAGTGTCGATGTCCAACCAGTCCGGCAAATTTGTGCTGCGGGGCATTGCTCCAGGAGACTATACGATCTTCGCCTGGGAGGAGATTGAGCGCGACGCATACATGGACCCTGATTTTCTTCAGCTGTACGGAGATCGCGGCAAAGAGGTAAGTGTCGATGCGGGGAGCCATCAGACCATCGAACTGCCGTTGATACTTGCCAGTGAAGAGTGAGGCCGGAATTTCTGGCAGGGGCGCATCTCCTAAGGAGTTGTTTGGGCGGGGTGGACGCTGGTTGCGGTTCTGCTAAATTCGAATCTCAGCATCCATTCGCTGGGCACCGCTTGGCCGTCAACTCGCGGTGACGAGAATTTCCATCTTTGAGCAGCCTGCAACGCCTTATTCGCAAAATACTGGCTTGGTCCCCGAGAAACGAACTTCGCCTTCACCACATTGCCCGAGGGATCGACCCTGACCTTCATCGTTACTCTGATCCTGCCTTGAATTGTGGCTCTCGCATTCCGGGACACGTCCGGCATTACTTGCTGAGCGACTGAGCCAGGAGCAGCGCGGCTGGCGAAGGTCTCGACCGCCGCTTCCGCGGTTTTGGAAGTAGACATCGGAACCGTGCGATTGGAATCGCGCTGTTTGTCTACCCTTGTTTCTGTAGACCGTTCCGTTCCCGGCTGTGCTGGCAGCGGCGCAGACCTTGGTTGGGTCTCCGAAGGTTCAGATGCAGCTGAAGGAGATTGTTGAGCCTCCTGGTGTCGAGTGAGTAACCTTGGAGCCGCCAGTATCGCCAACATCGCAAGGCCGACTGCAGCCCCCGCCCAATAACGCCAGCCGGCAGACACCGTTTGAGGGTGATCGATCATCCGTTTTCTGGGTTCGGCTGAGGCGGACTGCAAATGGGCTGCGATTTCGGCAACCGTCCATCGCAGCTGGGGGCTGCGACGCAAGCAGTGACCCGCGATTTCAAGAAACGGAGCCGGCACGGTCTCCGGAACGATCGGATCTAGATGTTCCAGTTCCTGCCGGACAGGTGCATGCTGAGTCAGCACTTCGACCAGCGTCATGCCGAGGGACCAGACATCGGAAGCCGGTGAAATCCCTCCGCCGGTTGCGACCTCGGGAGGCGTGTAGAGCCCCGGAGTGCCGAGAACGCCACTCAACTCGCCCACACCGCAAAGTCTATCGCTCGAAACTTTTAATTGATCGCCCACGGCCATGATATTTGCAGGTTTTATGTGACCATGCACAAAGCCTTTGCTGTGAAGATAGGCCAGGACGTCAAGGACCGGCTGGAGCATGTTACGTGATTCGGCGGGAGTCAGCGGCCGGATGGGAAGAATCTGAGACAAATCCTCCTCGGCGTATTCCATCACCACGTAGAGCAGTTCTGCCCCATCCAACTGGCAACGCCCTGTCTGGAAAAGGCGCAGCAAATGAGGATGAGAGAGTTTTTGGGCCAGCCCCCACCAGGAGAGTTGGAATTCCGGGTCCTCTGGTTTCGCTGGAACCAGTTTGATGGCCGCTTTTTGACCTTCCTGGCCGCCACGTTCAGTAAGGAACACAGCACTGTGGTCAGAGCCACCCAAATACTGGCGTAGCTGGAATTCCCCGTTAACTTCTCGGCCTTCCAACTGTTTCCAGGTTTCAGCCATCCTGCTCCACTGCCTGCACTTGTACAGGTTAGCAGCATTGTACCTGACACCTGCGCCGGGCTATCCCTCCGCGAAGCTGCCTTTGAGCGATCCAGATCTGGGTCCGCCCGGGAAAGCGCCAAGGCAATTCCCGGCGTCCGGCACAAGTTATTTTTCCAGGTCGAAGAAGATTCTCGTGGTGGCGCGATACTGCTTTATTTTCTTGCCGTCCAGCTCCATTTCCAGTTCCCCCACTCTCGCCCACTTCAGTCCTCGAACGCTTTTAGCAGCCTCCGCTACCGCATTTTCAGCCGCCTTGGCAAAGCTCTCCTTGGACACACCGACGACCTCAATAACCTTCTGCACCATTGCTCTCCTCCTGGAATGAAATTAGCCGAAATCGACATGCGGCAGTTGTGATCGTAGCACGCCCCGCCGAACCACCGGGCCTCGCCACGAGCTTTGGATTTCACCTGGGATCACTGTATTTCGCCAGCACGACCGAATCTGGCGGATGCCTGCGTCAGCGGAAGCAGAGTACTGAAATCTTTCGATCGATGGGCAGCGCGATCCACGAATTCGGCGATGGACACGGCACCATCGGCGGCAACGACGCAGAAGCGGACCGAGCGTTCTAAGCCCAGCTTACGGCCGGTTTTGCTCAGCAGCTATTGCCCAATCGAACTGGACACGCTGGAAAACACGGTATTTGAACTTGATCCGATCAATCGGATTGTGCCAACTACCAGGACCAAAATGACTGCGAGCATTACCGCGTATTCGGCAATGTCCTGCCCGCGGTCATCCGACCACATGTTGTAAAGGAATTTGCTCAACTCCATGTTCTGATTGCCTCCTGTTCGGTCAGGGCAGTCTGCTCCCTAAAATTATTGCTGTCAAGCCTCTTTTGAAGATAAGAAAGATACTTGGGGAGGCGACCCGCGATATGTTGCCAATCACAATAGGCTCCGGGTTGATTCGCGAACTGCGAGTTCCGGGGCTACTTGGCGATGCACTGCGGAGACTTTCCGCTTTTCCTGCACCGCATTGATGCCCTCTACTACGATGTTCACCGCCATAGCTCCCATGGCCTCCATGGGCTGGCGTATGGTCGTAAGAGGCGGCGTGTACAAGCTGGACGCGGCGATATCGTCAAAGCCGATGACTGAACAGTGTTCGGGAACCCGCAGACCCGCCTTGGCCAGGGCGCGAATGGCTCCGAAGGCGGTAAGGTCGTCGAAGGCCATCAAGGCGGTGAAGGGGCGCTTCTGCTTGAGCAGTTCCTCGGTCAGTTTGCAGCCGGCTTCAAAACTTGAGATTGGATCGCGCGACTCCGGAAGATCGAGAATTAGCCGGGGATCCAGTTCCAGGCCGCTGGACTTCGCAAAAGACCGAATCCCCTTCCAACGTGGAGCGCTGTCGGCCAGAGTCTTGGGCCCGCGGATGAACGCCACCTTGCGATGTCCCAAAGAGTAGAGATGCTCGAGCGCGGCGTGAGCTCCCAATTCGTTGTCCACGATGACCGAACTGATGGAATCAGTTCGCAACTCACGTCCGATCATAGCGGTCGGAATGCTGCTCTTCTCCAGATCAGCGAGAACGTCAATGTCTACGAACAACCAGTTGGCCAGCACGATGAGCGCTTCCACCCGCCGGTCCAGCAACATTTCCAGGTAGCGCTCGAAGCGGCTGCGCTCGTTGTGCACGTCAGTGAGGATGGGAAGGTAAGAAGACTGGTAGAGAGTGTTCTCAATACCCCGGAGCACCAGTGTGCAGAAAGGGTCGGTCATGTCGAACACCATGACGCCGACCGTGTGACTGCGCTTGCTGCGCAGCGAGCGGGCAAACAGATTCGGGCGGTAACCCAGTCTTTTCGCTGCCTGCTCGATCCGCTTTTTGGTAGCGGCGGGAATGTAGCGCGCCAGCGGAGCATCGTTGAGAACAATCGAGACTGTGGTGGAGGAGAAACCACTCTCTTTGGCTACGTCCCGAATCGTGACTATCGATGGTTTCAGCCTCGGCCTGTGCACGGGTTGCTTTCGTGAAGCCTGAATGATCCCCGCTTGAATTCAAGCGGCTGCTGGCGGACACTACAGCAGAGAGTGAAACCAGTGTCAAGTTTGGTCTTCCGATTCTTTCTCGTCCTTGTGCTCCTCCTCGCCCCGTTGCAGGTGGCACGCGCCCACCCGGCGCAGCAGGCTTCAGCGGAAAAAGTGGCGGGCCGTACTTCGGCAGTGCCGGGGGCAATGCCGGCCCAAAACGCCGATCTCAAGCAGCTTTTTCAGCAGGGAGAGACGGCGCTGAAGAGCGGGGATCTGGACCAGGCGGAGCGCGCGTTTCGCAGGGTGTTAGCGGTGAATCCGCAGGTTGCAGGCGCGTATGCAAATCTGGGGGTCATCTCCATGCGTCGCAAGCAGTGGCTGCGGGCGCTGGAGATGTTGCGCAAGGCAGAAAAACTGGCTCCGCAGGTGGCCGGAATCCGGCTGAATATCGGCCTCACTTACTACCGGCAGAACGACTTTCGAGCCGCCATCCCTTCGTTCGAGACAGTCGTACGCGATGCTCCGGACTCGTTCCAAGCCCGCTATTTGCTGGGGTTATGCTATTTCTTCACGGCACGCTATGCGGATGCCGCTATCGCCCTGGAGCCGCTCTGGCCACAGGCTTCGAGCCAGTTGAATTACCTGTACGTGGTCGGTATTGCGGCCAACAAGGCGGGGCGCACGAAACTGGAGCAGCATGCCCTGAGCCGCCTGGTCGAGATCGGCCAAAACTCTTCGGAGTTTCATCTGTTGATGGGCAAAGCTCACCTCAATCGCGAGGAATATGACGAAGCTATCTCCGAACTCGGAGCTGCGGCCAAAGCTGATCCCAAGCTTCCGTTCGTGCACTTCAATCTGGGAATGGCCTATCTGAAAAAGCAGGATCTGGAGCGGGCCAAAGCAGAGTTCCTCAACGACCTCTCGGTTGAACCCGATGTCGCCTATGACTACGACCAACTGGGCCTGGTCTGCTCCCTTCAGCAACAGGACCAGGAAGCTGAAAAAGCCTTTCGCAAAGCACTACAGCTCGATCCTCAGCTGGCCAGCTCTCATTTCCAATTGGCTCGGGTCTACCAGCGCCAGAACAAATATGCGCAGGCACTGGCCGAGATTGACGCAGCCGGCAAGCTCGACCCAGACAGTGCCAGCATCCACTACGTGAAGGGGCTAGTGCTACAACGGCTGGGACGCACCCACGAAGCGCTGGCGGAAATGAATAGGTTTACGCAAATGTCGAACGCGGCCCGCGAGAACCGGCACAAGGAACTCGAGGCTGGCCCAATACCGAGCCCCGAACTCCTACAGGAACCGCAGTAACAGTACCTTTCTGGTAGACTGGCTGCATTCAGCCCCAATTCGCGAACGGTCATCCAAGAGAACCTTCCAGCGTGCCGGAGGACCAAAGTCTATGAAACGCGCACTGAAGATTGTTGGAATTATGGTTGTTGTGCTGGTGATTGTTTTGATTGCGCTTCCCTTCCTCGTGGACGTCAATATGTTCCGCCCCCGGATCGAGGGCGATCTGTCCTCAGCCCTGGGCCGGGAGGTCAAGGTGGGCAATTTGAAGCTTTCTATCCTAAGCGGAAGCGTCTCAGCCGACGACCTTTCCATCGCCGATGATCCTGCATTCAGCAAAGCAGCGTTCGTGCGGGCTAAGGCGCTGGATGTAGGCGTCGAGCTCATGCCGCTGATCTTCTCCAAGACGCTCAAGGTTACGGATCTGACGCTGGATCAACCGCAGGTTTCGCTGGTGCGCACGGCGTCGGGCAAGTGGAATTTCTCCAGCCTGGGAAACGCAAGCGGCGGCGCGAAACCAGCGCCTGCGGCAGGCCGCAGGCCTGATCCTGATGCCCATACCAAGAATGTCGGAGGCGCCGCATCCACTGAGTCCACGAACCCGAATCTCTCCGTCGGCAAGCTCAGCGTGAAGAACGGCAGCGTGTCGATCGCAGATGCCGAGTCCCATGCTAAACCTCGTATTTATCAAAATGTAAACATCACGGTGCAGGGTTTCTCCTTCGCTGCTCAGTTTCCCTTCACCCTTGCCGCCAACTTGCCCGGCGGCGGCAGTGCCATGCTCGAGGGCAAGGCCGGTCCGATTGACTCGGCCGACGCATCGCTGACTCCACTGCAAGCGAAAATTGCCGTCAAGCGGCTGGATCTAGCCGCCTCGGGATTTGTTGACCCATCGTCTGGGATCAGCGGCGTGGTCGATCTCGACGGCACACTGACTTCGGATGGCCAGCGGCTGCGTACCAATGGCACGGCGAATGCCGACAAGCTGAAACTCTCCCCCAAGGGCTCTCCTGCAGGACGCGTGGTGCAAGTGAAATACGCTACAGACTACGAATTACAGAAGCAGGCGGGGCAACTCACAGCAGGTGAGGTCACGATGGGCAAGGCCGTAGCCCGGCTGACGGGCGAATATCGGATCGAACCAACATCGACCGTCTTGAACATGAAGCTCAACGCCGATAACATGCCCGTGGACGACTTGGAGGCCATGCTTCCGGCGCTGGGCGTGATTTTGCCCTCCGGGTCCTCGCTCCAGGGCGGAACCCTCACGACCGATCTCACCATCGTCGGGCCCGTGGACAAGCTGGTCATCACCGGCCCCGTAAAGCTCTCCAACACCAAGCTTGCGCGTTTCGATCTGGGCTCCAAACTTTCGGCGATTTCCGCGCTGACTGGCGTCAAAACCGGTTCAGATACGACCATTCAAAACCTGAGCACGGATGCGCGGGTCGCGCCCGACGGTATTAGCACTCAGAATGTCAATCTAACTATTCCTTCCCTGGGAGTGGTCACCGGCAGCGGCACGATCAGCCCGCAGAATGCTCTCAATTACAAGATGAGCGCCAGCATGAGCGGCGGTGTGATGGGCGGGCTTACGCAACTGGTGGGCGGGGGCAAGAAAAATGCCGGCATTCCCTTCTTTATTCAAGGAACAACTTCGGACCCAAGGTTTGTACCCGACTTGAAAGGCATGTTGAGCAGCCAGTTTGGCTCCGCGGCACAGACGCCGGGAAACTTACTCAACGGGTTGGGCGGGCTGTTGGGGGGAAAGAAAAAATAGCAGGGGAAAGACGTGCATCCCTTAAGGATGCATCTTCGAAGAAGCACCCAAACGTTACAGGATATACGCCTTCGTCCTACCCTTGCCGCTTTTCTTTGCCCGGCAATCCTGCCGGATTCTCGTGAGTGCGTTCGCGGAACCCGCCTTTCAATCCCGTCGCCAGGGACACGCTCGATTCGCCAAACCGGTCGCGCAGGCGATCCGCTGCCGACAATGCCTGCTGCCAGCGCTGGCGGCGTCCGTCTTCCAGCAAATCTCCTTGATCGGCCTTTCCCTCGAACGACGATGCATGCACTCCCAGCAAACGCACCTGAGCGCCCTTGCGCCAGTTCTTGCGAAACAACGTGCGCGCCTGCTCGAAAATCTCAGTGTCAAGCTGGGTGGGAGCGGACAACCTGTGAGCCCGCGTAATTGTGGTGAAATCCTTGTAGCGTAGCTTGAGCTGGATGGTTCGCGCGTGCAATCCGTTTTCGCGCAGGCGGCGGCCCACCATCTCGGAGAGCCGCATCAGCGTGGACTCGATCCGCTCCGGATCGGCCGTGTCTTCGTTGTAGGTGTGTTCGTGGCTGATGGATTTCGGATCGGTGTCGGCGCCGACTTCGGTGTCAAACCATCCGCCCGCATCTTCACCGCGAGCTTTGCCCGCGAGCGCCAGTCCCCACTTGCCAAAGCGTTCTTCCAGAAACGCATCGTCGAAACGGGCCAGATCGCCAACCTTGTGAATGCCCAAGGCTTGCAGGTTCTGTTCGGTGACTTTACCCACGCCCGGAATGTCGCGCACGTCGAGCGGCGCAAGAAACTTTGCCTCCTGCCCCGGAATAACCCAGAGAATCCCGTGCGGCTTGGCTTTGGCGGAGGAGACTTTGGCAACCAGGCGCGAAGTACCGATCCCGATTGAACAATTCAGGTGTGTCTCGGTTTTCATCTGCCGGTGCAGCCTGTGGGCGGCGCGCAGCGGTGGGCCGTGCAGACGCGCGGTACCAGTCATGTCGAGATAAGCTTCATCGATGGACGCCATCTCGACCAGCGGCGAAAACGACGCGAGTACACGATAGACTCTCTCAGAATATTCGCGATAGCGGTCGGGGTGGCCATCCACAAAAATGGCCTGCGGACAAATCTTGGCCGCCGTGCGCAGCGGCATGGCCGAGTGCACACCGAATTTCCTGGCTTCGTAGGACGCAGCCGAGACCACGCCGCGCTCGTTGCGCTGGCCTCCAACGACTACAGCTTTGCCCTTGAGTGAAGGATCGAACAACTCTTCCACGGAAACGAAGAAAGCATCCATATCAACGTGGAAGATGGTTTTGACAGGCGCGGACATAAGAGGACGACAGGAGATTCTTGGAGGATTGTATCAGCGGGCAACGATAAATTCAGCTGGGTAAAGGCTCGTCGACCGCGCAGAGTGATTCACTCAGGATGACACTGGAACCAGCGACGGCGCGTCGAGAGCCGACTGCTGCGCTCCCGGCACTTCGAGATCCGGCATCGGACGGCCCGCGAACAGATGCCGGCAAGGCCTAGCCATCCACCGAGTCCAGCGCCCGGACCAGGTGACGCGCGCGCTGTCGGTAGCTATGCCAGTATCGGCATACATCATCCGGTAAATTCTGGAGATCAGCATAAATGCCAACCGGCCCCGCTTCGACTTGATGAAGCGGGAACGCTTCCAAATCGGACCCCAACTGTAGAAACTGTCCCAAACGCCTTGAGTGCGGGATCGGATTTCTTCAGCGGACATCACGGGA
The DNA here is from genome assembly GCA_963770485.1 of uncultured Acidobacteriota bacterium. Taxonomy (GTDB): domain Bacteria; phylum Acidobacteriota; class Terriglobia; order Terriglobales; family Acidobacteriaceae; genus CAVVEC01. Next base: position 259,472 of record CAVYPX010000016.1, on the reverse strand, counting down.
TGGTCCCAATACAACTTGGGGCGAAGCGCCTGCGGTATAAGCCAGCGCCGGGTAAGCGGAATTCCTGACACCGTTGGCGGGTTGTCGCCCAGCGTCTTTTCCCAGCGATTGAAATCCACGGTCCCGGGATATGGGCTTAACATCACGAATTGCGCGAAGGTGCATTCCGCGCTGATGGCGGCAGCGGCGGTGGCCGCGAAGGTTTCCGGACGGTCGCTGGGCAGGCCAAAAATGAAAGAGCCGAGCACGTGCACGCCGTGACGCCGGAATGTCCGAAGTTGATCCGTCAGTTTCTCGCCCGCCAGGTTGAAATCCTTGTAGACGTCCTTCAACCCCTCCGGGGTAACCGATTCCACTCCGACCAGGGCGCCTTTGATGCGCGCCGCCTTCATGGCATTGAGAAAGTCCGGGTCTTCAGCCGCTTCCATCGTAATCTGGGTGAAGAAAACCATGTCATCGGGAAGCTGCGCGAGCCGAGACATAAGTTCAAAGCGTTCCGCTCGTATGGACTTGAGTTCATTCAGCCGGGCGGTGTTTTTTTGCTGAACCGCCAAGCTAAGGTCGGTCAACGTCACGGGATAGAAGTTATCGTCCGCAAGGGCGATAAAACGAAAGCCGAGCCGGCGCAACTGGACGATTTCTTCAATCACAACGTCGGAAGCACGCTGGCGGGGCCGCTGACCATCGGTGCGCCAGACCGAACAAAAAGAACAATGCTTCGGGCAACCACGAACCGTTTGTACGGATGCCCACATGTAGCGATTACGCGGAACCAAATCCCAGCGTGCGGCGACGAAATCGCGGGCTTCGATCTGGCCTCCGGCATAGATGGATTGCGGAACTCCCTCGCGACAGTCGGACAGCACTCTTCCCCACGCAATGTCGCCGTCCCCCTTGACCACCGCGTGCGCGCCCCCGAGTTTCAGTGCTTCCTCGGGATAGAGGGTGGCGTGAATTCCGCCAAAAATTACGTACGCGCCACGGCTGCGCGCCATCCTGCCAATCTCGTAACCACGCAAGGCATTTGCTGTGTGAATACCAATTCCGACCGCATCCCCGGCCTGAATGGAGCCAGGACGCAACTGCGATAGCGTTTCATCGACCAGAATAGGGTCACCGAAGCTTTTCGGGGTTGCCGCCGCCAGCACATACTGCCAGCGCGGAGTGATGACCGCCGTCCCAAATGACACACTGCTCGGGTTGATCAGGTGAACGTTCACGCCAGGAGCCTCCTTTGGGACCGATGCCCTCGCAGCGCGATGAGACGACGTCGTCGCTCCACGAAAGTGACAGGCTCCGCGTCGTTTCATTCACCCCGAAAGGCGCGGGAGTTTGTGTTTACTAAGGAAAACAACGGACCATTTGCCGATTCTTTTGGGCGGAAACCGTTTTCAAACGATTCGATAGCGCCGCGAGATAGGCAAGAAATGGAAGGAACATATTCAGCGTGTAGGCTAGCGAAAGAGCAATCCCTTGTCAAAAGAAAAAAACATGCGGTATCACTATCGATCACAGTGACCTTCCGCTTTGGGCGCAGGCGGGGCAGTTGGAGCGCAATTGGGCTCTACACCGCTGCTAGAGCCGAGGCTGGGTTCGGGACGGCCCGCATCTGCCGCACGCGTTCGTAAATGCGCGCGTATTCGGCAGCAGAAGCATTCCAGGAAAAGTCCTTGTTCATGCTGTTGCGCATGAGGGTCTGCCAGGATGGCTGGTCGCGGAAGGCGCGCAGCGCTTCCTTGATCGTCAGCAACAAGGCCTCGCCCTTGTATTCCGTAAACTTGAAGCCGGTTCCCTTGCCGGTGCGCGAATCCCAAGGCTCAATGGTGTCGTCCAGCCCGCCGGTAGCGCGCACGATCGGCACCGTGCCGTACTTGAGGCTGTAGATCTGGTTCAAGCCGCAAGGCTCATACTTCGACGGCATCAGGAACATGTCGCTGCCAGCTTCGATCTTGTGCGCCAGCGCGTTGTCGTAGGCGATCTTGACTGCGATCTTTTGCGGGAACTGCTTCTGCAGCCTTGCGAACATCTCTTCGTATTGCTTATCGCCGTTGCCCAGAGCCACGACGATCATTTCCTCGCGTGCCAGCCGGTCCATGATTTGCGCGATCAGGTCAAATCCCTTCTGCGCCGCGAAACGGGAGACGATTCCGATCACCGGCAGTCGCAAATCCGGCTTGCTCACGCCGAAGGCTGCCAGCAGGTCCTGTTTGCACTTGGCCTTGCCCGTCAAATCCTGAGGTGAATACCTGGCGACGATGAATTTGTCCGTCTGCGGGCTCCACTCGTCGTAGTCCACGCCGTTGAGGATTCCGGTCACCGTCGCGGCTCGGTCGCGCAGCACCCCCTCCAGCCCAAAGCCGAATTCCGCAGTCTGAATTTCCTGGCTGTATTTGCGGCTCACGGTGGTGATGAAATCGGAGTACACCAGCGCACCCTTGAGGAAATTCACGTTGCCAAAGAACTCCATCTTGGACATGGTGAACAGATCCCAAGGCAGGGTCAGAAGGGGCAACGTATCAGGAGGAAACAGGCCCTGGTATCCCATATTGTGAATCGTGAACACGGTGCCCACGTCGCGGAAGGCCGGGTCTTCCGCATATTGCGTGCGCAGCAGGATCGGCACCAGTGCAGATTGCCAATCGTGACAGTGAAAGACGTTGGGGGCTCCCAGAATCTTGGAAGCCTCCAGTACGGCGCGCGAAAACAAAGCGAAGCGCTCCGCGTTATCGGGATAATCGCCCGAAGAGGTACCATAGAGCGCATCGCGATCGAAGTAGGGCGGGTAGTCCACGAAATAGAAGGACACGCCGGAGCGGCTGCCTGCGGTAACGACTGAGCAGAAACGGTACCGGTCATCAAAGGGCACGGTGATGCTGCGTACGACTGTATGCGCGTCAGTGAGTTTGGTCTGGCGGTAGCGGGGCAGGTACACACTCACTTGGTGACCAGCTGCGGCCAGCGCCCGGGGCAGCGCCCCTACCACATCGGCCAGTCCGCCGGTTTTGGAAAAGGGCACACCCTCCGAGGCAACAAAAGCAATATGCATGAGGACCAACCTCCACACTCGTGAGCACCAGAACCCCGGCGCAAGTTATGATAGTGAGGCGCGCCTTCAGGCGCACGCTTCCTGCACCCAAGCATTCGGGGACCAAGATTCAGTGTAACTGCCGGAAAGAAAGAGGGTCAACGTGCCGAAAGTATCTGCCGCGCGTCCGCGCCGTAAGCCCAAGCTGGGACAACATTTCCTGGTAGACCACTCGGCTGCGCTCCGCATTGTGGAGGCCTTCGGTGATCTCCCCTCGAGTACCGTGCTCGAAATCGGGCCGGGACGCGGCGTCCTGACCTCCCTGTTGGCCCGGCGCGCCCGGCGCGTCATCGCCATTGAGCTCGATCGCGTTCTGGCGGCGCAGCTACGCATGCGGTTCGCGTTGACGCCTAACGTCGAGATCATCGAGGGCGATATCTTAGCCATGGATTTCGACACCCTGTTCGGACCCAAGCCGGGAAGCACGCGTCCAGGCATGAATCACCAGCCCGAACGCGTGCGCGTGGTGGGCAATTTGCCCTATTTCATTACTTCGGATATCCTGCTGCGCTTGTTCGAATACCGGAAGTATTTCGAAATCATCGTGCTCATGGTGCAGCGCGAGGTGGCCGACCGGATTGCGGCGCAGCCGGGCAAAAGCGAGTATGGGCTGCTTTCCGCCACTGCCCAGCTCTACAGTCGGGTCGAGAAATTGTTCACGCTTCCGCCGGACGCTTTCTCGCCGCCGCCCAAAGTCCACTCTACCGCGATCCGTCTCACCATCGCTCCCCGGCTGGAAAGTCTGGGTGTGCCGGAATCCGGCTTCATTAAGTTCCTGAAACAGTCCTTCGGACAGAAGCGGAAGACGCTCTGGAATAATCTGAAGGCGGACTACCAGCCCAGCGCTTTGCGTGCGGCCCTGGAAAAAAGCGGAGTGAAACCAAACGTCCGCGCCGAGGCATTGTCATTGGAGAAAAGTGCGGGCTTGTTCCGCCAGCTAATGTCGCCCGTGCTGCGACCGTAGCGCCGCCGTCCCGGCGGCTGTCGGGCGGGCGGCCTCGCCCGCCGCATCGAGGGCGTGACGACATCAGGACGTGACGACATCAGGACAGCCGGCAGGTCGTCCGCGCTGCACTTTCGTCACGGTCTCAGAAGGAGGTGCAATGCATTCGATTGTCCGTCATCCCGCCGTTGCGGGACGTTTCTACCCTCATGATCGCGAGACTCTGCTCGATGATGTGCAGTCCTATCTCTCGCCCGGCGCAGCGGCTGTTCCCGCGCTCGGCTGCGTGGCTCCGCACGCCGGTTACATGTACTCAGGACCGGTCGCCGGTGCGGTGTATGCGCAAGTAGTCGTGCCGCGGCGCTGCATTGTGCTATGCCCGAACCACACCGGCAGAGGACAGCCCCTCGCGATCATGAGCACCGGCGCATGGGAAACGCCGCTGGGTCTGGTGCCGATTGATTCCGATTTGGCCGACACGCTCAAACAACAACTTCCACTTTTGACCGAAGACAGTGATGCCCACCGCAGCGAACACGCCATCGAAGTGCAGTTGCCATTTCTGCAGTCGCGCCGGCCGCATTTCACTTTCGTGCCCATCGCGCTGGGCACAGGCCAGTTCGAGATCCTGGAACAGCTAGGCGAGGGCGTCGCCGAGGTCGTGCGAGCGCAGGATGAACGAATACTGATCGTCGCCTCCAGCGACATGAATCATTACGAGAGCGACGCAATTACCCGGGTGAAAGATCACAAGGCGATCGAGCGCATGCTGGTATTGGACGCACGCGGGCTCTTCGATGTGGTGATGGCAGAAGATATCAGCATGTGCGGCTTCGGTCCCGCAGTGGTCATGCTCACCGCTGCCAAGCGGCTGGGCGCGAGGTCCGCCGAATTAGTCAAGTACGCCACCTCCGGCGACGTCTCCGGCGACCGCGAAATGGTAGTCGGCTACGCGGGCGTGGTGGTGCGATAAGAAGGGCCGAACTCGAACTTTCTTGGGGCTTCCTCAGGGGCTAAAGCCCACAGTCATTTAGTCGTCTTGTGGCACGACTGAAGTCGTGCCCTCCCCGAAGAGCGGCGAACCGGATTCTCCTGTTGACATTCTATAGGTGCTAACCTATTCTTCTGTAGAACGTCTATAGGAGCATGGACATGGTACCGGAACAAACTTCGCTGCTGCAGGGCACTCTCGACCTGCTCATCCTCAAATCTCTTGCACTCGAGGAAATGCACGGCCTGGGGATCGCGCGGCGCATCGAGCAAATCACGCGCGGAACCTTTCAAGTCAAACCCGGCTCGCTCTTCCCTGCCCTGCACCGCATGGAAGAGGAAGGCTGGCTCACCTCTACCTGGGGCGAATCCGAGAACAATCGCCGCGCCAAGTACTATCGCCTCACCAAGACGGGCCGCCGCCAGTTCGAAACCGAAACCGAGCGCTGGGGAAGGATCTCAGTGGCCATCGCGCAGGCGCTCGAGGCTTCCTAGAAGGAGATTCCAACCATGCGATTCGCGAGCTTTGCGCACAACTGGCTACGAGGTCAGCGGCAAGAACAGGAACTCGATCAGGAAGTCCGCTCCTACCTCGATTTGTTGACCGAGGAGAAGATCAAAGAAGGCATGGAGCCGGAAACAGCGCGGCGCGCGGCTCGAATCGAGTTGGGCGGTGTGGAACAAGTCAAGGAAGAGGTGCGCGACGTTCATGCTGGGGCTTGGCTGGAGACCGTGTTGCAGGATTTACGTTACGGCTCTCGCGTTCTGCGCAACAATCCAGGCTTCTCCGCCTTGGTCGTGCTGACGCTGGCACTAGGCATTGGCGCCAACACCGCGATTTTCAGCGTTGTCTACGGCGTTTTGCTGCGTCCGCTGCCTTACCAGCACGGCGGACAACTGGTGGTTCTGCATCAGCAAGCCACCCAGGCTCATTTGCCGGATGTACCGTTCTCAGTGAAAGAGATATTTGACTATCGCGACTACAACCACAGTCTCGACGCGGTGGTCGAGTACCACAACATGAATTTTCTTTTGCTGGGAAAGGACCTAGCCGAGCGGGTCGAGGCCGGCGTGGTCTCGGCAAATTTCTTTGACGTCCTGGGAGTGAAGCCGCTGCTGGGTCGGACCTTCGTAGCCAGTGACGAATCGCCGAATGCCGAGCCGGTCATTGTGCTCAGCTACCAATACTGGCAGCGCCGCCACGGTGGTGACTCCGCTATTGTAGGCAAGGTCTTTCAGATGAATGACCGGCCGCACACGGTCATCGGGGTTTTGCCCCCGATTCCGCAGTATCCGGAAGAGAACGACATCTACATGCCCACGTCGGCTTGCCCGACCCGATCATCTGCCGCCTTCATCGCCAACCGGGCTGCCCGCATGATGACTGTGTTTGGCCGCCTCAAGCCCGGGATGCAGCTTCCCCAGGCGCAGGCTGATCTGTCCACCGTCGCGCACCAACTTGAGAATTCGTATCCTGATAGTTATCCCAAACCCTACGGATATGGAATCGCAGCGGCGCCGCTGCGCCAGGATCTCACCCGTCGCGCTCGAACCACGCTGCTGGTTCTGCTCGGGGCGGCAGGGTTCGTGCTGCTCATTGCTTGCGCCAACGTCGCCAACCTGATGCTGGCGCGCCTGCTGAAGCGGGAACGGGAACTCGCTGTGCGCCGGGCATTAGGCGCCAGCCGCGCGCGCCTCGTCCGGCAGTTGCTGACCGAAACCACGCTCCTATCGGTGGTAGGGGGAGCGCTGGGGCTCATGCTTGCCCCTCCGATACTGACTCTTCTGGTGAAGTTTGCGGCACAATTCACCACCCGCGCCGCCGAAGTCAGAATGGACACGCCGATTCTCCTCTTCACCTTGCTGGTTTCTGTCTTCTCCGGTCTCTTGTTCGGCTTCGCTCCCGCACTTTCTTCTGGTGGGCGCACCGCCGATGCTCTAAAGCAAGGATCCGCACAAACTACAAGCAGCCGGGGACATCAGCGGCTCCGCGCAGCACTCGTGGTCTTGCAAGTCGCTGTCTCCTTCGTTCTTCTGATTGGGGCCGGTCTGATGATGCGCAGCTTTGTCCGGTTGCAAAGTGTGGACCCCGGCTTCAGTTCGGAGCGGCTGCTCGGTATGCGACTCAGCCCCAACTTTTCCCGCTACACCAATAGCCAGCAATTATCGGCCCTGGCAGACCGCGTCTTGCGGCGCATCCGGGCGTTGGGTGGCGTGGAATCGGCAGCGCTCTCATCCAGCTTGCCCTTCAGCCCACGCGCCGTCGCCAACGGCCCCAGCAACTCGGATTTTGAAATCGAGGGCAAGCCTGTCCCCAAGGGTCAGCTGAAGCCCATCACCGACACGACACTCGTCAGCCACGGCTATTTCGAGACCATCCGGCAGCCGCTGCTTCAGGGCCGGACCTTCACCGAACACGACAATGCGGATGCGGTGAAGGTCGGCGTCATCAATCAAGCGCTGGCCGGTCATCGCTGGCCGTCCGAGAATCCCATCGGCAAGCGGATCACGTTCGATGCGGGCAAGAACTGGATCACTATCGTCGGGATCGTGGGCGACGCCCGGGAATATGGCCTGGACCGCTCGCCGGGGGATGAAATCTATTTGCCGGTCGATCAATTCGGTTTTGTTGGCGGACTGGTGGTGCGCGCTTCCACCGATCCCACGAGCATGACTCCGCTGATCCGTAAGGCTCTCCACGATGTGGATCCGCAGCTTGCCGTGGACCAGGTAGAAACGATCGAACGCCTGGAGCATGAGTCGGTCGCCTCACCGCGGGTCACCGCGATCCTGCTGGGCATATTCGCGGGTTTGGCGCTGGTGATCAGCGCCAGCGGCATCGCTGGCATCATGGCGCTCTCGGTGAGTCAGCGAACCCAGGAACTGGGAATCCGGATGGCTCTGGGTCAGCCCAGGAGTTCTCTGGTTCGCATGGTGGTTCGGCAGGGACTGGCGGTTTCCCTCGCCGGTACCGCCCTGGGCTTGTTGTGCGCGGTCGCGCTCGGAAGACTTCTTTCCTCGCTGCTGTACGCCACTAGCCCGACCGACGAAATCACTTTTGCTTTTGTCTCATTGCTTTTTGTCGTAGTGGCGGCTTTGGCTTGCTTTATTCCGGCGAGGCGCGTGACGCACATCGACCCATTTACCGCATTGCGGCAGGAATGAGCGGCGGAGATCCGTTTCGTGGAGGAGACAACCGGTCATGCCGGTTGCGACAAACATTGCCGAAATCCCAGGAGGAAACATCGATGCGTATCTGGCTGCTGCTTTGCCTCTCGTTCTTGTTCCCTGTGCAATACGCTTCAAACGCCGCACCGGCTCAGGGAAATGAAAAGGGCTCCTCTGCACAAACTCCAACATACACGGCGGATGGCCGCCTGCTATTTCCCGAAAACTATCGCGAGTGGATCTATCTGACCTCGGGCGTCGACATGAGTTACAGCCCAAATCGGATGGCCATGGATCACTCTATGTTCGACAATGTTTTCGTGGCTCCCGACGCCTACAAGGCATTCCTTGCCACCGGAACCTGGCCGGATAAAACCATGCTGGTTCTGGAGGCCCGAGTGGCGGGCAGCAATGCGTCAATCAACAAGAGCGGCCACTTTCAAACTTCCGAGTTGATGGGCAGAGAAGTTCACGTCAAGGATACCTCACGCTTCTCCGGAGGCTGGGCTTTCTTCAGCTTCGATGAACTTGCTCCGTCGAAGCAGGTCCCGACGGAAGCGGCGTGCTATTCCTGTCACGGACAGCATGCGGCAGTGGACACGACATTTGTGCAGTTCTATCCGACATTGCTCGAGATAGCCAAGAAGAAAGGTACTCTCAGCCGCGGATACTTGAAGGATGAAGCGGCAAATCCGACCAAGCAGTAATGTCAAAGAAACCGTCGTTTCCTGAGAAACAAATTAGCTTCGTTCCAACTCCGCGCGATTCCACTTGCCTAGATTCGCGCCCGCATCGTAAGTGCTCTGCAGAAAATCGAGCAGCGCGGCCTTCGGCGAAGGCGAATTCCGCACGTCATCGTACATGAGCAGGAATTCGTGCATCTGCGGATGGTAAAGCGCCTGTGCGGGACGGACCTTAGCTTCCGCGAAGCCCGCGGGTTCCGGGGCCGCATAGGCGTAGAATGCCGCGCCCTGGATCTCGCCGCCACCCGGCCAGAAGCCGGCGCTGATGACTTCGTGGGAATACGCCTCTCGGGTGATGCGGTCGGCGCCTTCGCGCTCAGGCGCGCGCCGCCCCGAAAAGCGGGTAGTGCACAGATCGAAGCTTCCCCAGAAGAAATGTACAGGGCTGTTCTTGCCGATGAAATGGGACCGGAATTCCTTGAAAATCGGATCAATGCACAGGAGGACCCGCCAGAACCGGTTGGCATACTCGGGGTCATAGGAAGCGTGCTGAAGGTCCTGATCAAAAGGGACGGGATTGGGTACTTCCACCGGCATCTTCCAAGTCTTGACCCGAATGCCCATAGACTCCAGCGCTGACCGGAACTCTTTGTAAAAATCGGCAACTGACCTCGGCGCTAGCGCGATCGTCCTTTGCTGATCCTGGCTGGTTTGAATGACTAACTGGTGATGAATGAAATCGAACTGAACCTCGAAACTTCCTCCGTCATACGGTATTGCGGAAGAGGTGAGTCCGAGCGAATTCACATACAGTGGGACTTCCCACCAGTGATTGATCCGCGGACTTAGCGCCAGCCGCACCTTCCCCACAATCTGCGTCCACATGTGGAGCGTAGCGTAGGTGCCTTGCCAGGCATCCAGCGGCAGTTCAGGCCATGAGCCTCGCGGCATGTTCGCCTCCAAATAGGTTATCGCCTTCCCCGCAAGCAGAAGGGCGACCGAAGGCCGCCCTCGCGTACTGCAACCGATTGACTCTCTGACCCTAGTGGTGTGAGCCACCGCCACTCGAATGACCGCTACTGGCGTGGCCTGCCGAGCTGCTCATACCTGAGTTACTTGCGCCGCTGCTGCCATGCCACATTCCCATGCCTGAGTCAGGTTCGGAATACCCTCCGCGCCACCAACTCGAACCGCCAATCGGCGCGGTGTGCAGGCGAGCGTTCGCAGATCCCTGCTGCTGCACGAGCGGAGAGAGTTCGCCCAGGTTCCGGATACTTCCTCGCGGGATCCCAAGCCCTGCGGAGTTCTCGCGTATCACCACCTTGTTATTGAACAACCCATTCTGATTGGGCATCGCGCCCCGATTCACAAAGATTGTTCCTTGTCCTGAGTTTGGCGGTTGAGGCAGCGCGAACTTCGCAGGTGGGTTCTGCACTCTCGGCAAGGCATTCGCCGCCGACCAGGAGCCGCCGGGCTGCCATGCCCATCCGCGTCCGGGAAGGAATACCCATGATCCGTAGTGGTATGGCGTCCAGCCCCAGGGATACCCTGACACCCAGCCATAGCCAGAACCCGGATAGAATGCCCAGGCGCCATTCAGGAACGGATCCCAGCCACCCCCAATAAAGTACGGCTGCCACAGCGTGCCGTACCCAGCCAGGTTGAAGAAGCTCCCGTAATAATTGAGATCGCTGACGCCGTATGCATAGGGCGAGTAGCTGCTCAATGAGCTGCTGGTAGCGTAGCGATCCTGATATTGCTCCTGCTGCTTATCCCAGGAGTCGTAGGGAGCCGGTTCCACCTCTCTGGCGAGGGTTTCCCGATCCGGATGGGCGAGATCGAAGGTTACAGTTTCGCTCTTGCCAACGTTCATGGGGCCGCTTGCAGTTGAGACTTGGGCCTCGCCTTTGAATACCGCCACTGAGACCTCGGCGTCACCCATTTCGATCCGAACACGCGCCGGCCGCGAGAGCGTCACTTTCTCCTGGCCGAACGATAGCGTGAACTCGTCGTTCTTGGCCGCGACGAAATTGACGTAAGCCGTGCCTTCCTGAAGATTGATGGACGAGACTTTCGCTCCCGAGTCACGAAGCGAAAGCTGGGGAAACTCCACCTTGGTGTCCGGTGTGATACGTAATGTGCTACTGTCTTCAAACTCCACCTCGGCCCGCGCCTTTTCCCCGGTCTTGATCTTCACGCCCTGAGTCAGGGGCAGGTTCAGAAATGCCTTCTCGAAACCCTGTCCCGTGTTGCGGTCGATCTGCACGTCGCCCTGAACATCGCTCAGGCGCACGATGCGTGCCTGCGAATCAGCAAAGGAGGGAATGGCCAAAAGAAGAAACGACGCCAAGGATGCCGCGCTCAGCAACCGGACGCTTGGGTTAGACATGGTACACCTCCGGAACAACCCCTTGCTCTATTAGAACATTGTTTGGCCGAGTTCGTTGCCTCTTAAATTTAAGATAGCGGGCTATTTAGTCTCCTGCCCTGCACGCGCCAACAGCCGCTCAGCGCACTCACGCACTACATTCAGGATGGAGGCGTCCGTTGCGATCTTTTGCAAGGTGGAAGCGACTACCGACAAGTCCCCCAGGTTGCCTGCGCTTGACATCTCCTGCATGCGCTTGAGCTCTTGGTCCAAGGCGAGCTTCTGGTAGCGATAGTCATATTCGATTCGCCGCCCAAACTCCAATGTAGCCGAGAGGTTTTGAAAGATCGTGGTCAATTCTTGAACGGCCGGAATCGGAGAGTAGTTGTAGGTGCCTTGCGTGCTCGTCTGCCCGGCCTTGTAGGTCAGGGTCTTGGTGCCCGTGGAAGCCAGATTCTTTTTCCTGGAGTCGACCTCACCCTCGAAATAACGGGCATGTTTGGTGAGATCGAAGATGTGAGCGGTCGTCGTTTGCGAAACTGTGAAGTCCAGTCGAGCCGGCTCGCCGGAGTCAGATTCAGACTGGGCGCTGAGCTTGCCATCGGAAACATAGGAGGCGTGCCCGTCGGACGATACCGAGATCACGTAATGAGAAGGGTCGGAACCCGGAAAATCACAGCTGAAACTAACTGTGGCTGTGGCGGATTGCCCAGCCTGCGCGGCAAATGACCAGGACGCGACGAGACATACAAGCACGGTTGCATATTGCCATAAGATGCAAACTACAGATAACCCGAGCCGCTCTCTACGCACCTTGCCGCTCCAGCGTTGCTGACGTATGCAGATGGCAGATTGCGATCGCCAGGGCGTCGGCAGCGTCCGGCGATTCAGGAATTGCCGTCAGATTCAGCAAGTGCATGACCATGTGCTGCACCTGTGTCTTCTCCGCCCTGCCATAGCCGACTACTGCGGACTTGATGGAGAGAGGTGAATACTCGGCAACCTCTAGCCCCGCCGATGACGCCGCCAGCATCGCCACACCGCGTACTTGCCCGAGCTTGAGCGCCGATTTTACATTCGCGGCATAAAAAACATCTTCGATAGCGACCCGGTCGGGCCGGTATTCCACAATGATCGCGCCAAGACGGTTGAAGATGATCGCCAAACGCGCCGGAAGCGGTTCGCGTGGAGAAAGCTGGATGGCACCGCAGGTCAGACAAACCAGCCGGCCGTCGTGACAAAGTTCAACCACACCGTAGCCGGTGTACTCGGTACCGCAATCGATCCCCAAAACACGCATCGAGGAGAGTGTACCTCAGCAACAGCGTGGCTGGCGTGCCTTCGCGAGTTCGTGCTCCCGCAGAAACTCAGTGTAGGCTTCGCCGGACGAAACCATGTGCCGCCGGATCAGGAAACGCGCGTACGCGGATTCATCGAAAATCTCGCGGAAGATGGCGAGCAACAGGTCAATCCCCGCCGCGAACCACCCTGGAACAGCAGCGGACTCCTGGCCCGCGCGCCGCCCGTGCTTCTGGGGATGGCTCATCCCTGCTCCTCCACCGCAAACCGTGTCGCCACAAATGGCGCTTCCCTCACGTTCGCGTGCGCGCGTCCAGAGAGCACTCTGATCCACAAGAAAACCGATTCCAACAAAACCAGGGCAACCATGAAGACCAGCACTCCCGTCACCAGAGCGTCCAGCCGGTCGTTGAAAATCAGTCGAGAGAGTTCGAGACTGGGCGCGGCAGAGGCAAGTTGCCCTGCGTGCGCCAGAAATCCAATGCGCGGGTTGGGGTCAAACATCTTGTGCCAGGACGCGGTGAACGTCACTGCAACCAGCCACGTCAACGGAACCAGCGTCACGGGAGAATAGCGGGCTTTCCCCATTTTGATGATGATGGTCGTGGCCACGCACAGCGCCACAATCGCCAGCAACTGGTTTGCGATCCCAAACAGCGGCCACAGCGAATTGATCCCGCCCAGTGGATCTTTAACTCCCTGCCACAAGAAGGATCCCCAGGCCGCCACGATTAGAGCACTCGTCGCGAGGATCGACGGATACCAACTGATCCGCCCCAACGGCTTCCAGACGTGCGAGAGCGCGTCTTGCAACATGAAGCGGCCGACACGCGTGCCCGCATCGAGGGTGGTGAGAATAAATAACGCCTCAAACATGATGGCGAAGTGATACCAGATGGCCATCACTGCCTGCCCTCCCAGGCTGCTGGAAAAAATGTGTGCCATACCCACGGCAAAAGCGGGAGCACCACCTGTACGGTTGAACAAGGTCTGCTCGCCGACCGCCTGAGCCAGCGATTGCATCCCCGCTGCGGTGACCGGAAACCCCCAACTACTTATGGTTGCGGCCGCTGCCGCTGCCGTTTTGCCTACCACCCCCGCCGGGCTATTGATCGCGAAATATGTTCCCGGCTGCAGAACGCAGGCGGCGATCATGGCCATAATCGCGACCATGGATTCACACATCATCGCGCCATACCCAATCATGCGGGTCTCGGATTCGCGCCGCACCAGCTTCGGCGTCGTGCCGCTCGAGATCAAAGAATGGAACCCGCTGATGGCGCCGCAAGCAATGGTAATGAACGCGAAGGGGAAAACGCTTCCGGCGAAGACCGGGCCGGATCCGTCGATAAACCGCGTGAGCGGTGGCATGTGCAGCGTGGGACGCAGGGCAATGATCCCCAACGCCAGCAGCCCGATGGTCCCCAGTTTGACGAAGGTGCTCAAGTAATCGCGCGGCGCAAGCAGCAACCACACGGGCAACGCGGAGGCCGCGAATCCGTAGACGATGATTACGAGGGCGAGAGTCGGCGCGGTCAGGGTAAACCAGGGTGACAGGGATGGAGCCTGTGAAATCCACTGCCCACCCCAGATCGCCAGCATTACCAGGATAAATCCGAGAAGCGAAACTTCCAGCACCTTGCCGGGCCGCAACCGCCGCAGGTACAGACCCATAAGCAGTGCAATCGGGATGGTCATGGCTATAGTGAATACGCCCCAGGGACTCGACTTCAACGCATTGACCACGATCAATGCTCCCGCGCCAAGCAGAATCACGATAATGCTGATGACTGCCACATAAGCTACAAATCCCCCTGCACGGCCGATTTCTTCGCGCGCCATTTCGGTAAGTGACTTGCCATCGCGCCGCACGGAAAACAGCAGGATGACAAAATCCTGCACGCAGCCGCCGAAGATTGCCCCGGCCAGAATCCAGAGCGTCCCAGGAAGATAGCCAAATTGCGCGGCCAGCACGGGACCGACCAGCGGCCCCGGCCCGGCGATGGCGGCAAAGTGGTGGCCGAAAACCACCCATTTGTTGGTAGGGATGAAATCCCGGCCATTGTCCAACCGTTCGGCGGGAGTGGCCCTCTTCGCGTCTAGCGCCAGCACCTTGGCCGCAACAAACTTGCTGTAGAAGCGGTAGCCTAGAGTGTAGGTACAGATGCCCGCCAGCACTAACCACATGGCGTTGATCTGCTCGCCACGATGCATAGCAATGGTGCCTAGCGCGACCGCGCCAAGCAGGCTTAGCGCAATCCAGAGGCTGATTCGAAGCGGCTTCATCATCATGTTTGGCTAGAGTCTTGCTGGTTTCTTCGGGTTTGGAATGCGGACCCGGAAAGCTGCCGAACCAGACTGCATGATTATCCCAGTTTCCGTCACATTGACAATCGTTTCCTGCCAACCGAAAATCTGCTCACATGCCTTCATCGTATTCCCGCCTGGCGCCATACCTCCTTACGATCATCGAATTCCTCTTGGTCCTTGCAGCTGTGGCCATGGCGTTTCGCCAGAGCAAGGACGAATCACGGTTCTCCTCCTTCCATGCGATCGAACAATTCTTCCTAAAGCTGGCGAGACGAAGAGGCTTGTCCGTGATCGTGGTGGGCGTGCTGTGCCTCTCGATCCGGGCGGCTCTGCTACCAGTTCTTGGCGTTCCCGCGCCCGCAGTTCACGACGAGTTCAGCTACCTGTTGGCCGCCGATACCTTTGCGCACGGGCGTCTCACGAATCCTCCACATCCGATGTGGGTACACTTTGAGAGCTTCCACATCATTCAGCAGCCGACCTACATGTCGATATACCCTCCGGGTCAGGGATTGGTATTGGCGCTCGGCATGCGTCTGGGGCATCCGTGGATTGGGGTATTGCTGGTGACCGCATTGATGTGCTCTGCCCTCTGCTGGATGTTGCAAGGTTGGCTGCCACCGGGATGGGCCCTGCTGGGAGGATTGTTGGCCGTAGTGCGCATTGGAATCTTCAGCTATTGGATGAACAGCTACTGGGGTGGCTCCCTGCCGGCCTTGGGAGGCGCGTTGGTACTGGGAGCGCTACCTCGTTTGAAGCGGCATCCGAACCCGCTTGATAGGCTGCTCATGGCTTTGGGATTGGTGGTGCTCGCCAGCACCCGGCCGTACGAGGGATTCGTCTTTAGTCTGCCTGTCGCGGTCGTGCTCCTGGCGTGGATGTTTGGCAAACACCGTTCCGCATTGACTGCTTCTATGGCTCGCGTGCTCGTGCCCATGATTCTGGTACTAACAATCTCGGCCCTGGCCACCGGATACTACTATTACCGCCAGACCGGTAGTCCCTTTCGCATGACCTACCAAGTCACGTTCAGCACGTACGAGCTCGCTCCAGCTTTTCTGTGGCAGAAAGCTCATTTCATACCCGTCTACCACCACCCGGTCATGAGGGATTTTTATGACCAGCAACTTCGCCAGTTTGAAGCCAGTCGGAGTCCTGGCGGTTTCTTCGACCATTCGTTCATGCTGCTGGTTCGTGGGTGGTTCTTCTACCTTGGACCAATCCTGACCGTCCCCCTTTTTGCTCTTCGCGTCGTGCTGCGCGACCGTCGAATGCGGTTTCCACTCCTGCTCGGGGCGGTGTTCATGCTGGCGCTGCTGGTTGAAACCTGGATCCAGCCGCACTACTTCGCGCCTGCTACGTGCTTTCTGTACCTGCTGGTGCTGCAATGCATGCGCCACCTCCGGCACTGGCGTTGGCGCAACCGTCCGACCGGCCTCGCCCTGGTACGGGCGATTCCGTTGATTTGCGTCGCCATGGTGCTGTTGAGGCTCACCGCAATTGTGGCCCACGTGCCAATTGAGCCTCCCTGGCCGCGAGGCAACCTGGCTCGCGCGCAGGTTCTGCGCGAACTGCAAACCCTACCCGGACAACAGTTGGTGATCGTGCAATATTCTCCCAACCACGATCCGAATTCCGAGTGGGTGTACAACGCTGCCGACATCGATCACGCCAAGATCGTGTGGGCCCGCGACATGGGAGAGCACGATAATCAGGAACTGCTGCAGTACTTCAAAGACCGCAAGATTTGGATTCTAGAACCGGATGTCTCGCCGGTCCACCTCGAAACTCTTCCCTCATCGTCCTGCCCCAACGGATCGACATTATGCCCCCCGGCGAGCGGATGAGGTGCGGCGCTTGCCGCATTATTCGCCAGTTTCCCCGGCAGCGCCCCGTTCCGCAGGGCAGCAACGCGCGTTATAGTAGTTCCGTGCTCGAGGCCAAGCTAAGTGCCAGAGAGGCAGTTCACCGGCTACGCCAGCCGGCTTGGGTTGCTTCCCACACTCTTCGATATATTCGCGAGGCCGTTGCCGGAGTTTCACCGTCACACTTTGCTTCTCTTTTTCGCCGCGTAAAGCCCCTCACGATGTGCAGTTATGCCCGCTTGCTAAGCCTGCACCGCGCAGTTCTCTACGTGGAAAAGAACAAGATTCCGGGCGATTTAGTGGAATGTGGAGTTGCTCGCGGTGGCAGCGCCGCCATGATGGCGCTTACCCTGAATGACCGATCCCGCAAATTGTGGCTGTTCGATACCTTTGAGGGATTGCCTGCGCCGAGTCAAGAGAACCCCGATCATCCCATAGCTTCCCTCTACACGGGTACATGCCGAGGCTCACTCGACGAGGTGCGATCTTCATTCCAGCGACTAGGAATTGAGGACAACGCCATTCTTGTGCCAGGGTTGTTCCAGGAAACGTTACCGCGTTGCGGGATTGAATCCATAGCCATACTTCACGTCGACGGCGACTGGTACGAGAGCGTGATGGCAACGCTCGAAAACCTGTACGACCGCGTATCCAAAGGAGGGATCATCCAGTTTGATGATTACGGCTTTTGGGCCGGCGCACGTCGCGCCGTGGATGAATTCATGAAGCGGCGAAGCATCACCGAACCACTCCGACGGATCGATTTCTCCGGGCGGCAGCTCACGAAACCCTGACCTTTCGGGAGCTTGGTCTTATTTGCGCCCGACGCCAAGAATGCTGAAGAAAAAGCTGGAGAAGATTATCTCAACCCCTAGGGTCACCGAGACCATCACCGCCGCCACCAGGCGCACGAGCACCACCGGATTCATCGGTCCAAAACCGGCGCGGTTCCAAAGGTAAAACGAGTAACCGGCAACGCCGCTCCCCATCAGCAGCAGCACGGCCCCAACGAGCAAGCCTCGCTCAAGATTGAAAACGCGAAAAGCGCGAGTCAGGCGTGGATCTTCCGGCAACAGCCCCTCGGTGACCGCGAACAGCTTAGTCAAAAATGCAAATACGACAGCTTGGAAACCCGTGAAAATCGCGATGGTGGCATAAAGCAGAGTGTGGATATCCAGAAAAACGCCACCGACTTTCCGCGGGCCAGGAAGCAGCCACAAGGCTACAGCGCAACCGGAAAACAGCAATACGAGTCCGGGGTAGAGGAAGAGCCATCGCGGACTATACAGCAACAAGAAACGCAGGTGCCTCCAGCCATCGTGCCAGCTGCGCAGATGGGACCTCCGGTTGCGACCATCCCGCGAAAGCGTTGTGGGCACCTCGCAAACCGGCACCTGGAAAAGGGCTGCCTTCACTATCATTTCGCTGGCAAACTCCATGCCGGTGGTGCGCAGACGCATCAGTTCGTAAGCTGCTTTAGTGAATCCTCGGAGTCCGCAGTGCAAATCTCGGCAGGGAGTCTTGAAGAAAAGCCGGCCTACTCCAGTGAGCACCGGATTGCCGAAATACTGGTGCAAGAGGGGCATTGCGCCAGGCCGAATTCCACCCTGGAAGCGGTTTCCCACCACCACCTCATACCCCGACCTGAGCTTTTCCAGGAACACTGGGATTTGGGTGAAGTCATAGCTGCGGTCGGCATCCCCCATCACAATGTACTTGCCTCGAGCGGCCGCAATACCACCCATGAGTGCACTGCCGTACCCCCTTTTCTCGACCAGTACGACGCGCACCCCCATGTCCGTCGCGATTTCGCGGGAATGGTCGGTGCTGCCGTTGTCTGCAACAATGATCTCGCCCGCGATATTGTTCTGCTCCAGCGTGCCGCGGATTTGCTCGATGCACGCCCCCACCGTGGCTTCTTCATTGAGACAGGGCATGACAACCGAGAGTTCGGGCGGGGTTCCCACCGCGCGATCGGAAAACTCAGGACTCGACTTTGACATCAGCGCCATACTCTCGGCATCGCAGCGGGCCGTAGCCCCTCGATGCGCCAGTTTATAACATGAGGGTCGCAGGCAGAGCTGCTATCATTTCCTTCGAGCTACTGTTTAAGCGACGGAAGCCAGAGCACACAAATCAAGGGCCTTTGCTCGTTGCTCGCTATGGGGAGTTGCCACCTGCTTTTCGGAATCGACGGGTCCACCTGGTGAACGCCAAGACCCCGTCGCGCTGGCCAAGATGGGCAACGGCGGTTGTCGCGATCGGCGCGCTGTTGCGCTTGTCTCAATTCTTCTCCCGCCGCTCCCTCTGGTATGACGAAGCAGCGCTGGCACTGAACATTCTGCACCGTTCATTCACAGGGTTGTTCCACCCCCTTGAGTATCACCAGGGAGCACCAATAGGATTTCTGCTACTCGAAAAATTCGCCACCAGACTGGCGGGTGAAAGCGAACTAACTTTGCGAGCGGTTCCGTTACTGGCCGGCATCGCAGCACTGTTCGTCTTTTACGAAGTGGCTAAATTGTATCTGTCCCCGAGGGCGGTGCCGATTGCTGTCATCTTGTTCTGCTTGAGCCCCGGCCTCGTCTACCACTCCTCCGAGGCCAAACAATACTCCACGGATGTGCTGGTAACTGTGGCCCTGCTTTATGGAGTGTTCAGACTTTCAAAGGGCCCCTTCAGCACGCGCGAACTCTTGTGCGGTGGCATCCTGGGCGCTGTGGCCATCTGGTTTTCTCATCCCTCCAGCTTTGTGCTTGCTGGAGCCGCATCGGTTCTCATCGCCAAAAACGTGGTGGCCGGCGATGCCCACAAGCTCCGATCAACGATATGGCTCTTATCCACGTGGGCGGCTAGCTTCGCCCTTTGTTATGCGGTGTCTTTGCGTCTTCTCAGCTCTGATACCGCTTTGCTGGCGTATTGGCGTGGGGCCTTTCCTCCTCACAGCCTATTGGAGATCGTCCCCTGGCTAACCGATAACTTCTTTGCTGCTTTCGAGAATCCGGCTCCGCTGAATGCTGTGCTGGGGGCCGGCTTCTTCGTCGCGGGCTGCGGTCAATTGCTTCGAGACCATCGCCAACGCAGCCTCGCACTTTTGCTAGCGCCTTTGATGGTTTTGTTTCTAGCTTCCTGGTTGCATCGTTACCCTCTGCAAGGAAGATTACTACTGTTTGTTTGCCCAATTCTTCTGTTGGTAGTTTCGGAAGGTGCAGCCTGGGCCTACAGCATAGGTCGACGGTTGTCGCCACTGCTTGCAATTGCTGTCCTTGCTCTGCTGCTTGCGAAACCAATGTATCTCGCGGCAGACCTCTTGATTCACCCGACACATCCAGACGACATCAAGCGGGCCATTCAATTCGTCCAGGCGCGGCAACAACCCATAGATGTCTGGTACGTGTACTATGGCGCTATCTATCAATTCACCTACTATACCGAGCTCTACCATTTGACGGGCAGGGTGCGGAACGGGGCCGAGTGCGGTGCAGATCCGGCTTGCTATGCTGCCGACGTGGCCCCGCTCCGTGGCGACGGGCGCGTTTGGGCCATCCTATCCCACATCCTGATCCACGATGGCGTCGACGAAGGAGTGGTGTTGCAGAACCAGATGGACAGCCTCGGCCTGCGCTTGGACAGTTATCGGGCTTCAGGGGCACGCGCTTATTTGTACGACTTCAGCAGCCCACCAAAGCAGTCGCCCCACCACGAATAGCGGAATTCTCAGCAGTCCGCCAACCAAGCCGCTCGCCAGGCCCTTCCCAATGGTTACGAAGGGGTAATGGCCGACCGCATCTTGGCCGAAAGCGGCTTAACCTGGTCGATTTCCGGGATGCGCCTCACAGTAGCGTGTGACCACCGTCACAGGCCGGTGAGAGCAACCCGGTCATAATCAGATTGGACATGAGGCATGGCGTGAGCTTGTGAGGAAGGGAGGGCTGCTATGAAAACCTGGCCAGTAATGATCCTGATTCTTGCTTTGATGGTAGCGTTGGCACCCGCGTTCGCCAACCCATCATCCACTCCGGGAGCAGGCGTGCCCAAATACGATCCGGCGACTGAATCGGTGTTCAAGGGAACGGTTCAGGAAGTCAGAGACCGGGAATGCCCGGTGAGCGGTGGTATGGGATCGCACGTGATCCTGAAACTGGACGATGGCACTACGATTGAAGTTCACCTCGCTTCCACCAAGTTCGTGAAAACCTACGAACTGGTTTTCAATGTGGGAGATAAGCTTGAGGTCACCG
This sequence comes from uncultured Acidobacteriota bacterium, assembly GCA_963770485.1. Classification (GTDB taxonomy): domain Bacteria; phylum Acidobacteriota; class Terriglobia; order Terriglobales; family Acidobacteriaceae; genus CAVVEC01. The sequence goes on along the minus strand of CAVYPX010000016.1, from coordinate 238,520 downwards.
GTTCTAAAGTGAAGTTCGAGGGTGTAGACACGATCTTCGCTCGCGAAGTCAAGCGAGATAATGACGTTTTCGTCTTCCGCGACAAGGACGGCAAGCCCGTCTGGTAGAGCCTGTTCGATGTGGGCCTGGTTCGATGTGGGCCTGGTTCGATGTGGGCCTGGTTCGATGTGGGCATGGCTCGATGGAGCCGGATGCCATGGAACTCCGTTCGATGGAGTGACGAACGTGCCGGCAACTGCGCTCACCTCAACTTCGGTTTGCCCTCCCCAGCGCCGGACCGCGTTGCTCCTGGCTTTACTTCCCAAACAGAAAGCTCAAGGCCTCCGGAAACCGTTTCCCCCATTCCCCTTCATTGTGTCCCGCGCTTTCGTCGATTTTCACCCGCAAACGACTCTCATCCAATCCGGCACGGCGCAGGATATGCTCGAGTTCGCGCACATCTTCCACCACCTGCTCATCTCTGTCCTCACGGCCCGCTTCTCTGGTCCCGATGGCCAGAAAAATCTTCGCAGGCCACTGCCGAAGATGCCGAGACTGTTTCAAGATCCGGCGATTGGAAATAAAGAGCGATGGGCTCTCCAGCAGCAATCGGCTGAATGCTCCGGGCCGGTCAATGACCGTGTACAACGAAATGAGCGCGCCTAGAGACGATCCGCCCAGTCCAGTATTCTCATAGCCCTTAGCGATGCGGTATCGCTGGCTGACAAAGGGCATGACCTCACTTGTCACGAAGTCGGGATAGTACTTTCCTTGCGGGCGAAGCACTGGGGGACTGAACGAACGGTAGGGAAGGTATTCCTTAATGCGGTCATTCTGGGTGTTGTCGATGCCCACGATGATCATCGGCGGAATTACTTCTTGCCGGATCAGACGATCGGCGGTTTCGTCCACGCCCCATTCGACGCCGGCGAACGCCGTCGCCCGGTCGAACAGGTTCTGGCCGTCATTGAGATAGAACACGGGGTAGTGCCGCGCATCATTTTCCGGCGCATCGTAACGCGGGGGCAGCCACACGCGCAGCATCCGCGTATTGCGAAATATCCGGCTGTGAAATTCGTGCAGTCGAAGATCGCCTGTGATGGAAGAGTTGGGTGCGGAAGTGGATTGATCTTCTTCCGGCTTTGCCCGTTCTTGGGAGAGCTCTTCCATACGAGGGTATTGTCATTCCGAGGAGCGCGAGCGACGAGGAATCTGCAGTTCTCCCCCCATTATGGGGGAACTACAGATCCCTCCCCCTCGGCTTCGCTCGGGGCTCGACCTTCGGTCTCGGCAAGAACCGCTCGGGATGACAACAAGAAGAGGTTTTTCGACAACGCCGTTCGGTACATCCTAGTGTTTGGTATCATGCGCGACGCCGGGATTTAGCGACCAAGAATGCCGACAGCACCGTAATCGTAAAAATCAGTGTCAGCGACGAAAGACACAATATGCACCACGTCGCCAGCACGAAGGCTTCAATGTAAGTGAGGTAGAGCGCAAAGCCGAGTCCCGCCACGGAGGCGATCAGTAGGAGAACGGGAGTTTCTGCTTTCCTCCGATAAAGGGTTGCCAGCGCCAGCAGCGTGCCGTATCCCAGGATGCCGATCAGAGCGTCGGGGATACCGAGCACGGTCGAGTAAGTGCTGCGATTCACAATGTCGCAGTTAAAGTTGGCGCCGAAGTCGCAGTAGGATGTCGCCGAAGTGCCGTAGTGATGGTGGAGCGAAACCGAAGAAACCGCCATCCCGGCTAGCGCAAGCAAAGCGATCACCCAGAAGATCCCGGGCCGATGGAGCACTGGGCGTGCTTTTCCGTCTGGCGTGTCCAGGTCTAACCGGCGCGCCGCGGGCGTCATGGCAGGGCGCATCCGGTCTTATCGCTCAGAAACTCTAATTCTTGCTTGCCCTCAACCCGTGTTCCGTCTGGAAAAATCCAGGTCGGAAAGCGCTTGATACCAACCTCGGTACAAATCGGCTGTAACGCGCGCGAACCCTTGATCCCGCACTCGACGTAGGGAGCGTATTTGAAGGAGGCGTCAAACATGTCTTTCTGCTCGTCGCAATGCGGGCACCAGTACGCTCCGTACATCTTGGCTTGCTTTGCCGTCAGGCACCTAGCGAAATCATCCAGCCGTCCGAAATGGTTTTTTCTCACAAAGTAAACCAGGGCGGCAAATGCCACCACGATGAGGACAGCAATAATGATGATGTTGCGCGACCCGAGGTTCGGCTGCCCTTGCCGTTCCCGCACTTCTTGCCGTTGTCTGCGTTCTTGTGACATGGCTATGAATTCTTATACCACGACGCTCAGAGCCGAAGGCAGAACATCAAGTGTCTGGCATTGTAGTGTCAGCACTTCACCGTCCACCATGACGTCGACCGGAGCGTCGAGGTGGAAATCAATTCGCTTGGCTGCCCGCCGTTCCGCCAGCGGATGATGAATGTGGGTGCCGTCGTAGAGCGTCGGCAGGTTGCGGATGAGCCCGATGCGTCCGATGGGCCCCCAGCGTACGTACTCGATCAAGCCATCGCTGACCTCGGCCTTGGGGGCGATCATCATCGTTCCGCCGGTGAATTTGCTGTTATTGAAAGTGAGGAACAGGCACGGACGGCGATCCACTTCCCCTTGCCCATCGACTTGCAGCGGGAAAGGCCGGCGCCGAAACCGGGCCAGCGAGATGAAAATGGACGATTGGTATCCGAGTTCTCCCCAGGCGCTGAAACGCCGCGCCCGCAAGGTGGCTACGTCCGCCGCAAATCCCATGGCCAGCAGATTGATGTAGTGCAGAACTCCCCGGGTGTGACGCAATCGTAAAACATCGCAGGGCTGGGAACGCCCGGCTAACAGCGCCTCAACCGCATGCTCCGCGCCGCGATCGGTGAAATCGCGCAGAAAAGAGTTTCCGGTCCCGAGGGGAAGAAACGCCAGCGTAGGCGGTTCACCCGATTCCGCTCGCGGAAATAGACCATTGACGATCTCATATGCAGTGCCATCGCCTCCCACCGCGATGAATTTGCGATAGCCCCGATCGTAACCATCTCGTGCCAGTGTTGTACCCTGGCCTGGGCCGCTGGTTTCGACCGCATCCATCTTGATTCCGCCCGCCCGCAAACGGGCGAGCGCAGGCCCGACCAGCTTACGGCAACGCCCGCCGCCCGCTGCCGGATTCACTACGGCAAGAAACGCGTCGCTCACAACTCGACCACGGCAGCGCGGCTGAGCATTTTGCCCATCTCTGTGGCAAGGTCCGCGCGTTTGATTTTCATCGACGCCGTGCGGGGAAAATCCTTCTCCCACAACACGTATCCGCCGACCCGCTTGAAATCCGGCAAACGGCGGTTGCGTGCAGTGATCTCTTCCTTCAGAGCGCCGGTGAACTCCTGGTTTTGCTCCAACCGCAAAACAAGAACGAGCGTTTCCTTCACCAGACTCTTCGCCGGCCAAACGTAATTCGCGGCGAAGACGCTGTGTTCTTTCACGGGCAAGCCATCAAACACGTTCTCAATGTCCTCGGGATAAATATTCTTGCCGCCTTCGGTGACGATCATGTTCTTCTTGCGGCCAAAGAGTTGCAGGTGCCCCTTGCCGTCAATCCGTCCCAGGTCTCCGGTAAGCAGCCAGCCATCTACGATCGTCTGGGCGGTCAATTCAGGATCATCCAAATAGTGCGACATCACGGTCTTGCTGCGCGCCACAACTTCGCCGATGCCCTCCGAATCCGGATTGAAAATCCGCAATTCGACTCCGGGCAGCGGTTTGCCGGCGGTGTTCGCGCGAAAGGGTTTCAGGTCGTTGAGTGTAAGAGCCGTGCCCGCCTCGGTCAGGCCGTATCCGTTCGCCACCGGCAGTCCAAGATCATAGAAGAATTGCAAGGTTGAAGACTCCATGAATGCGCCGCCGGTGATGAAGGCAAGCAGTTCTCCTCCAAAAGCCTTGTGGACCTCGGAAAGCAACCTGCGGCTGAGTTTCACCTTCGGACGCCCCTTGGTGAGCCGCTTGTTCAGCGCGATCATGCGATTGAGCAGAAAACGCTTCGTGGGCGGCAATTCGTCAAACTTGGCGCGCAGACCGCGTTCCAGGTTTTTGAGAATCATGGGAACCAGAGTGACGTACGTGATTTTGTAGCGTACGAAGGCATCGCGCACAAACTCCGGCCGCAGCGTGCGCAAATGCACCACGCAAGCGCCGCACACAAACGGGCCAATGAAGCCGACCATAAAATCTATTGCATGGTTTGTCGGCAGAATGCTCAGATAGCGCACGCCCGGCCAGAAGGGATACCACGCCGTGAGCGATTTGCACTGCTCGAGGTAGTTCTCGTGGGTAAGTACGCACCCTTTCGGCCGGCCTCCCGTGCCCGAGGAATAGACGATGCAGGCCACGTCCTGGCGCTGTCGCGGAACGAATACGGGATCGCCCTTGCGGCGAAATTCTTCCCAACGATAGGCTCCTGCCAGTTCCGTTCGTAAAGGCGCCTCCGTCACCAGCACGGTCTTGAGCTTGTGACTCTTGAACTCTGGAGACTGCGTGATCGCGCGCCAGAGATAGTACTCAACGATGAGAAACTTGGCTTTGCAGTGCGCCAACAGTTGCAGTTGCTCAGCCGCCGTTAGCTTGTAGTCGAGCGGGACCAGTACGCCGCCGGCGTGGAAAACGGCGTAGGCAGAAATCAGCCACTTCGACTGATTGCTCATGACCATGGCGGCACGATCACCGGGACGAAATTCCGCATCCTGAAGAGCGCGCACCAAAGGCAAAGCGCTCTCCTTGAAATCAGAATAAGTGAGGCGTGTCTTCTCCCGGTCGCGATCCGACTCGATCAGGCAAATCTCATTCGGCCAGCGGTCGAGCGCATCCCGCAGGGCGGCGCCCAGACAACTGTATTGGTCGAGATCGAGCATCAAAGATATATTTCACCACAGAGCCGCGGAGACGCAGAGGAAACCATGTTAATCACTTCATTACCGCACGAGTGAGAACTGAGAACTTAGGTCTGGCTCCCGGAGATTTATCCCTCCGCGTCCCCTGTGTCCTCCGTGATAGTTTCCCTTCACAACCGGGCTTGAATTCTGCTCGCTAGCGTCCTGAAATCCGACACGCCCTGCAGTTCGTAGTCCGGCAACTCGACATGGAAATGATTCTCGAGTCTCGTCAGCAAATCGAGCGCCTGCAAGCTGTCAATGCCTAGCGTCTTGAAAAAGTCATCGTCCGGAGTGAGCTTGTCCCGCGCAACCTTGAAGTGGGTCGCGGCCAGGTTGAGGATTTCGTTGAGCGTTTGTTCGGAAGCTCTCATAATCTAGCGTGCAGCTGTAGCGCACAAATTAGTCACGGTAAGTACGGTTGTGCGTCGGTGCTCTCCACGAACTTGCGCAGACCGGCTTCGACGGCAGGCTGCGTAAACAGCTCGCAAAAAATATCAATTTCCCGCCGCAACTCTTCATACGGAATCGGCTTGATGAACCTCTTGGCTGCAATCGCCGTCCGGCGATCGAACTTGCCCAACTGGGACGCGGTCGCGCGCGCCACTCTCAGGGCCTCGCCTTCCCCTACGACTTGACTGACTAGCCCCACTTGCTGCGCCTTAGTCGCGTTAAAGCTCCGCCCCGTAAGCAGAAGATCACGCACCACGGCATTCCCCAAATCCCGCTTCAACCGGGGGATCCCGCCAAATCCGGGAATTAATCCCAGGCGAAGTTCCGGGAAGCAGAAACGCGCCATTTTGTCCGCGATGATCAAGTCACAGACCAGCGCCAGCTCCAGTCCCCCGCCAAATGTGACTCCATGCACGGCGGCGATCGTAGTAAGCTGCGAAGCGTCGATCGCATTCATCACTCGGTGAATGCGCTCCAGATAGTTGCGCACACCGGCGAGTGCCTCGGCGCGCTGCAACTCCTGCGAACGATGATACAACTCGCGCAGATCTGCTCCGGCACAGAAGCCAGACTTCAGGCGGCTGTAAATGATGAGCGCAGAGGTTTCCGGCTGAAGGCTTTCCAGAGCAAGGACAAACCTTTCCAGCTCTTCCAGGGCAAGCAGGCCGATTTCGTTGCAGGGCTCGCGGTGAAGCGACAGCTCGACAACGCCGTCCTTCATCTCCCATGAGAGCGCCTGGCCTTTGAATTGATTCATCCGCTTTTCGAGGTTGCACCAAATCCGCTATACCGCCTGCTTCACCTGGTACAAGTCTTCAATCTCTAACGCTAGCCGCACGGCGATCGCATCGCGCTTCAACTTTCCGTTTGCCGTCAGCAGACCATTCTCAATCGAAAACGGTTCGGCACGAACATGAAATGCCCGAATCTGCTTGTAGTGCGGCAGCCCTTCGTTGACCGCATCCAACGCCGTCTGAATCTGTTCCTGGGTTACGCTCCCGGTTACGATCGCCGAAACATAGCCGCGCCCGTTGCCCACCAGCACCACCTGTTGCGCTCCCGGTAGGTTCCGCAGCACTTCATCTTCAATCGGCTCCGGAGCAATGTTGTGGCCGGAACCCAGAATAATCAGATTCTTGATGCGTCCGATGATACGCCAGTTCCCTGCCGCGTTGACCTCGCCCTGATCGCCGGTGTGAAACCAGCCGTCGCGCAAGGTCTTCGCCGTTTCCTGCGGACGATTCCAGTATCCGGGAAAGATATTCGGCCCGCGCACGATGATCTCGTCGTTCTCACCCAGCTTCATTTCCACACCGCGGATCGCCGGCCCCACTCGGCCCGGTTCGACATGGCGCGGATCATCCATGGTGCAGATCGCGGTGGTTTCGGTCAACCCGTAAACCTGCAGCACCGGAATGCCCAGCATCAAGAAATAGAGTTGCGTTTCCACGTTCAGCGGAGCTGAGCCGCAGATCAAGGCTTTCAGGTTAGAGCCGATCATTTTTTTCCGGATGGTCGGAAAAATGACCCGGTTGGCCAAAGTCAGCCACAACGAGTCCGACAAGCTCGACTGCCCCTCGTGCTTGCGGAGCCATGCACTTTTCGCTCGACCATAAATGCCGAGCGCCAAGCCGCCCGTCTTCCAAAGCTGCTGGTCCACTGCCTTGCGCATGCGTTCCAGCAACGCGGGAACGTTGAGGAAGTAATCCGGCTCACTTTCCCGCATGTCGCTCGCAAGCTTGCCCAGATCCGAGTTCATCGTCAGCAAACTGCCGCACAGCAGACAGGTCAGCAGCATGATCCAGGAACCGGCAAAACAAAACGGCAGATAGTGGAATACGCGATCATGGCCGGGCTTCCTCTCCATCAGCGCGTCAAGCCGAGCCGAAGTGCAGCCCAGCATGTGCCCAATATTTCCCGCTGTCAAAACTACGCCCTTTGCTTCGCCCGAAGTGCCCGAGGTGTAAATGATCGTGACCGGATCAGAATCCGTTGGTTGCCCCACCCTTTTCGCGTTCTGTGCGAAAGGGTGGGAAATTTCCGGTCGCTCCGTAGCGCCGGTGCGGCCGAACACTTCTTGAAACAGTACCTGCAGGGGCGCCTCCGGCCAATTTCCGGCGATGCCATCTCTCAGCGCGGATTCCCCGCAGCAGATTAGTGCCGGGTGACAATCCTTCATCATGGCCACAAGCTCGGCCGGAGCCTGACGCGCGTACAGTGGCACGACGATCAGGCCTTCCGCCATGATCGCCAGATCCATGGCGACCCACTCGATGCTGTTGTGCGCAAGCAGAGCGCAGCGATCGCCTTTTCTCAGATCTTCGCTGGCCAGGAAAGCTCTCGCCCTCGCAACCATCTCTCGCAGTTCGCGCCCGGTCGCGCTCGCTTTCCCTGGTAACGTAGTTGGCTGCGTCTCACCGCTTCGAAGCTCTCGCAGGACGACAGTGTCCCCCACCGCCTCAAGCTGATCGAAAATGTCGTCGAGACAACTCATGGAATTTGTTTTCTCTGTGCCTTCTTTGCCCTGTGGTGAATGCTATTCAGCTATACGCCTCAACCAGACTGTGCAGGTTCGGGCTCATGGGCGGCAAGTAATCCTCCCAGCTCCATTCTCCTTTGCGCGTCGGGAACTCGGGATACCGCCGCCGCACTTCTTCCTCAAAATACACCCCCATACGTGCCATAACTTTCAGGTTTCGCACCACGGTGCGCCCGATCCCATCTGCAACCGTCTCTCCTTCTGTGGCCAGCTTGTTCAGCGCCGCTAGCAGCTTCGGCTCCAGATCAACGTCATCCACATTCATGAGTAAGTCGCGATGACCTCGCTCGTGCATCAGGTTCCGGATGCGCTCGTCCATAGTGATGCCCGCCGACGGCACCAGCGCGGGCATGGAAGTCACAATCCCGTGATAGCGCGATGATGCCATCAGGTGGCAGGCGCGCAGCACGCTCACCAGTTCGTAGATGTTGTACTCCTCGGAGGTGAGTACGGGCACGCCGCCGAGTTTCTCGGCAATGCGATTTGCTGGACGCGCGTCCAACCGCTCGGTCGCGACCAGAATGATAAATACCTTGCGCTGCTGCCGGAACGCGTCAACGGCGTTGGCAATTGCCGTCAGGTAATGCTGGTAGGCGCGATCCGCCGCCGGCCCGGAATTGTGAAAGTACACTGAGCGGTAGTGACTGTCTTTGTAAGCGCCGGCAAGGCCATGCAAGGCGTACTTCGCGACCGATGCCCGAACCGGCCACTCGAACGGATTGATCGGACATACGGCCAGCACGGGCGTGCTGCCATCCCAGCCCACTGCGCGCAACGTCTTCCGCCCGTACTCAGCCGGATGCGGCTCAAACGTCCAGGCCGTATCGGTCCCCAATTCCGTAGGTACACCGAGTTCGCGCAAGATCGTCCGTGATTCCTCGTTGCGCGTGATCACCAGCGAGTTTTGGCAGAAGCGGGCGCACATCTTGGCGAGAAGTGGGTCCATGTGCCCGGCCTCAGCGCCATAGCCCACCGAGAGTTTGTTCTGCGCCGCTGCGATCCCGAGCGAGCCAATCATCATGGTGGCGAGCGCATTGGCGAACTTGCTCTTGAACATTGAGCCTTCACAAGCCACCACTCCGTGATGCTTCGGAACTTCATGCGACAGGAAGGGCGGAAAAATGTCCGGCAGATGCACCTGTGCTGTGCCTTCAAAGTAGCCCTGAGAGAACTTGAAATTCTGCGACATCACCGTGAAATCCACGTTCTCGCGCCCGAGAATATGGCGGATCTGGCGCAGCATCTCCTCCACGCGCGCGTCCGACCCCATGTTGCGGGTGCCGTTGTAGCCGGCAAACAACAGCTTCAGCTTTTCTCCCGGCTGCCACGCCTGTCCCTTGCCCAGCATCCACGCAGCCTTCGACTTTTCAATCGACGCACTCACCCACGCCTCCAGCAGGAAGTCCATCATGCGGCGGACCCTCCGGCTTTGGCTGGCCAGTCTTGATATTTGTAGGAAAAATTTCCTTCCCGGCTGAACTTCAGAAGCGGGTAGCTGTATTGCGAGAACGGAACCGGCTTGCGTCCCAGTTCGGTGGTCACGCGCGTGTTGTCGAACACGGTGTTCCAGACCAGATACGGCATGAAGACTTTCATCAGCGACGCGCCATGAGCAACCGCTCCTTTGCGGTTGGCCAGCGTATTCACGGTTCCCGAGAACGGCCGCTCCAGCACTGGCACGAACACAGGTCCACGCTTCTGTTGCGCGGCCGCGAGCGCGCGGGTCAATTCCCGAAATGTCTGCGAATCCCGGCCCGAAGCCAGATGGTAGGTATCGTACTGTGCCTTCTCTTTCTGATGCAGGGTGGCGATGGCGTCGGCGACGAAGTCCACATTCACAATATCCACCTGGTCGTTCGGCCGGAATGGCAGCACCGGCAATCCGGCCAGAAACACGAATGCCTTGACCATATCGAACTGCGTGGTTTCGGGACGGCGGCTGTCCCCCAGCACAATGCTGGGCCGGAAAATCGTGATCGGCACCTCGGGCAGAAGCTGCCGGATCATGTGCTCGCAGAACTTTTTCGTGCGCGCATACGGATCGTAATCCGACCGCTCCCAGTCAATCGCTTTGTCCTCAGTAACCACTTCGTTCTGACGCTGTCCGGCAACCGCTACGGTGCTCACATGGCTGAAACGCCGAATCCCGTGATAGTGGTGCACCCGCATCGCCAGTTGCAGCACTTCCAGCGTGCCTCGCAGGTTCACATTCAGACAGCTTTTCTCCGACTTCCGGTTCAACGACGCGGCACAATGGACCACCGAGTCGGTGGTATGGATCAACCGGTCATAGTCGTCGCGGACAAGGCCGAATTGCGGTCCCGTCAGATCGCCGCGGAAGATGCGGATGCGCGTCTGCAGATACTCGTAGAAGCGCGGAAAATTCATGTGCAGTTGCAGGGCACGCCATAAGCGCACTTCCGCTTCGTGCCCGTCCCGAGCCCGAATCAGCACGTTCAGGGATGCTCCGTGCCCTTCCAGCAGGTTGGCAGCAACGTGTGCGCCAATGTATCCGGTCGAACCGGTCAGGAATATCGCCACGTTGCCCCGTTTGTTCCCGTTTTAATGGTGTCGCCGTTGGTTTCGGCGGTGGCGAGCTGAAAGCTGCGGGCCGGGCGCGCCTCCAGTGGGCGCCCTTCGATCAGCGGATAAGTCCATTTCCGCAGCGCCGGAATGTGAATGTTGATCCAGTAATCCCACCAGTCGATGGCGCGTGTATCGTAGCCGAAGTCCGCCTTCTCTTCGGACACCAACGCATGCGCGAGTTTCTCCACGTTCTCGGCCACGAAATCATGCTCATTCAGCAGAATGAACGGCTCGAAAAGCTCGATCAGTTTTTCCACTCTTTCCAAGCTGCGCTCGGCGCGAGCCAGCGGCGTTTTCCGCAAGGGCAGCGCCGACATGATTCGCTGGATCGACTGGATGATTGCCTTCTGCGCCGGCGCCGACATGCGCTCGTAGCGTTGTTTCGAAACCGGGATGGCATCGAAGTGCAATCGCAGCCAGGACTCCAGACCCTCCAGCGCGCGGTAGTGCCTGCGATGGGCCAGAGAAGTGAGTTCGATGGAACGCCGCATATCACAGGGATTGGTGACCGAAGTCGCCAGCTGATAGAGCCGCTGGTTGCGCCGTTCCACGATGGCGGCCGCGACCAGAGTCATGCCGCAGCACACCGCGTCCACCGGAATAATGTCCAAACGCTTGCGTTCGTTGGACGGAAGCTGTCGGAAATAAGTACCCAGCAAGTAAGAGAGTGAGGCCGATGTGTTGATGCCTTCGTTCCATCCGCGGAATGGCTGCCTCACCGAAGTTTCAACAATCGCCGGCCGCACCACCGCGAGGGGCAGGCCCGCTCCGTACTTGCAGATCAGCGATTCGGCCAGACTCTTGGTAAACGTGTAGGTATTGGGCCAGCCGAGTTCTTGCGCGCGCCTGGTTCCAGCCTCGGTCAGATGACTCCGCAGCCAGCGCACCCGGTTCTTGCGGATCTGATTCTCCAGCGCTGCGCCGTGCAGATCGCGGGCCGCATGCTCCTTCTGCAATGCCTGACTCCGCAGTTCCCCGGTGACTTCGGCACTCTCTGCCTTCCTTTCGGCATCCCGCACGAACTCGTGGAGCGCGCGCCACTCCCGCTCGGCGTCGAAATCTGCCACGCCGGCTGGGGTGTAATTCGGCCGCAGCGTTTCGCTGACTCGGCCGTCCCGGGTTCCTGCCACATAGCAAGTAGAAAGATGCAGCAGACCGGCGTGATCCGACTTGCGCACGAAATCGAGCACGTTGACGGCGGCGTCGACGTTGGTCAACAGCCCGTCCCGCAAGTCCGGATTGAAGTCGGTCAGGCCGGAACTGTTGATGATCAGGTCCAGATTCTTTCGCAGAAACTCGGTTGTATCGGGCGCGAGACCAAGATCCGGCTGCGAAACGTCGCCTTCGACCACCTCGACGCGCTCGCTCAGAAAACGTGCCAGGCCAGCTCGATATCGCTCGTACAACGGATCGAAGACCGGCGATTCCTCCACCAATCTTTCAAAGCGGCGCTGTGCCGGATTCGATTTTTGCCGCCGAACCAGCAGGTAGATACGTCCGATTTCCGGCAGATTCATCAGCGTGTTGACCAGCCATACTTTGCCGATGAAACCGGTCACGCCAATCAGCATGATGCGCTTGCCGGCCAGCGCTTTCCGAATCGATAGCGATCCAGCGTGACGGCCACCGTCGAAGTGAACGATGGGGCGCTCCACGATCGGGACTTGCCGCGTCGCAGGTATGACAGCGGATTGCAAACCCTGAACGCTGGACAACCTTAGATCACGCACCAAGCGCTCGGGGATACGCCTGCCGTCCGGCCCCGCACCGGTAATCTTCGCAAAGGCCCCGCGCGGACGGATCACCGGATCCAGCAGGCGCCCGGTCGCAATACCATCGCGAAATTCCAGGCGATTGGCAATCACCCAGTTCACGCCCAGATGCTGCGCCAGCGGGCGCATGACTTGTTCCAGGCCCTGGCTCACCAGCACCACGTTTTCGCCCGCCGCGATCAACGCTTTGAGCTGCCGCACTCCCTCGGGCCTGAGCTGCGGCTTCAACTTGTACAGGAAATACTCTTCGCCCAGCAGATCCAGACGGTCACGGCTGACCCCGCGCAATACAGTGTGCACCACGCGAGTCGCGAACACCCGGTTTGCGGCATACAGAAAAGGACGCAGGACGGCCATGAGGAAAACCAGCCCCCGGCGCAACCAGCGTTCAATAAACGTCTGCGCGTTCCAAGTGAAGAATCCGATCGGCCGGACCGTGGTGAGTTCCAGAAGGCTGCCTTCCACCCGCCAATACACCCGGGGATCAGGTCCGGTGCCGCCGGAATTGTAGTCTGATGGTCTCAAATTCCCTTTGCACCCCGAGACTCAGGAGTCCAAATATTACCTCAGGGATGGATGAAAGTACCTATTGTAACCAATAGCAGTCAAAGGACGAAGCGGGAGAAAGTACCGATTGGGCGGATCTCCTTCGCGATTCCTGTCATCCCGACCGAAGCGAAGCGTAGTGGAGGGACCTGCTGTTTCCAGTTTCATATCCAGCCAGCAACTCAGCCCGCCTCCGAGGTCATGATAAACAAGGGTTTCATTTCAAAGCTGCTGTAGTGCGGGCGCAGGCGCTCGGTGTTGTAGTGCTCCTTGACGTTTACGACCTTCTTCGAAGCGATCACGGCGTCGATGGGCATGTTGTCGTAGCGGCCATTCTTGAGCACCACTAGCCGGCCATGAATCCGGTTCAGCAGCAGGTCGAGGGCGAGATTGCCGTAGGCCATGGGCACGATGGAATCGATAGCATCGGGATCACCGCAGCGCACCAGGTACCCCAGCTTTTGATTGATCACATCGATGGTTTTGCCATTGTTGTACTTGGACGATAGCTCTTTCAGCCTTTCGGAAACCAGATCGCCGATCCCGCCCAGCTTTTTGTGCCCGAAAGCGTCGGTAGTCTCCTTTTCGAACACCATTTCCCCGCCCTCGAACATAGCTCCTTCGGAAACCAGAACGACGGAATAGTGGCTTGGATTCTTACGGCGGTCGGCCACCAGCAACTCGGTGAGGCGGTCAATGTTGAATTTATGCTCGGGAATCACACAGCGATTGGCGGCGCCAGCCATGGTCGGAAGCATGGCGGTGAAGCCGGCGTAGCGGCCGAACACCTCAAGCACCAGAAAGCGCTCATGCGAGCCGGCCGAGGTGCGGAGGTCGTTGGTCATCTGAATGGTGCGCGTAACCGCGGTGCTGAAGCCGATGCAGTAATCGGTGCCGGGAACGTCGTTGTCCATGGTCTTGGGGATCGCCACGACCTTGACACCCTCCTGATAGAGGCGCACGCCATAGCTCAAGGTGTCATCGCCGCCAATAGGGATGAGAAAGTCGATTCCCAGCCAGTCGAGATTCTTGAGCACCTCCGGAGTCAGGTCGTTCCGGTCGGCATCATAGCTTTGCTGCAGATGCTCGGGGACGCTGGACTTTTTCACCTTGCCAGGGTTGGTACGCGAGCTGTGCAGGAAGGTCCCGCCGGTGCGGCCCGCGCGGTTCACGATCTCCTCGGTAAGGACTTGAAAATTGTCGCTGTTGTCGTAATCCTTTTCGCGGACGATATCGACCAGGCCTCCCCATCCTCGCCGCAGGCCGATCACCTGGTAACCCTCGCGTACAGCCCGGATGGTGACTGCTCGGATGGCGGGGTTCAAACCGGGTACGTCACCGCCCCCGGTCAAGATTCCGATTACCCCTTTTTTCGTGCTGATATTGGCCATTGGACGCCGTCCTCTGCTCTGCAGCCTGATCCTGGCTCAGTTTCATTTGTCATCCCGAGCAAACGTTCTTTGCGCAGCGAGGGATCTGGGCGAGCCGCGCGGAAGCGTCGCGTACTTTGCGACGCAATAACCGCGCGTTTGGCTCGCTTGCATATCAACTGAGCCACTACCTAACGAAGGTGCCTTTTGGCACGATTTCTTACAAACTGTAGCCCGAGTTTGCTCTGTGCGTGGTCATCTTGAGCGAAGTCGTGAGTTCTCCCCGGCGACCGAACGGTGAGAACACCTGGCCGCGTTCATTCTTGCCTCATCCACGTATTACGCTCGCTATCCTTTTGGGAGAACTGATCGTCTCTATCTTATAGGATGGCTGACGAAGCAAGAAACAGGGGCCAGTCCGGGTAGGGTACAGTTTGAGCCTACGCGGCAGGATCGTGATGCCGCTGCCGTGATCTCTGGAGGCAAGAATGAAAGCATCTATGTTTTATCGGATCGCCGCCGTTCTTCTGCTGCTTTTCGCGGTAGGACATACACTCGGCTTTCGCCAGTCTGATCCCAAATGGGGAGTTGATGCTCTTCTTGGCTCGATGCGGTCCATTCGCTTTGACGTGCAGGGGTTCAACCGCACCTATTGGGACCTCTTTGTGGCGGCCGGATTCTCGGTCGGCGTGTTTTATCTATTCGCGGCGATATTGGCATGGCAGCTAGGTGGCCTTCCGGCAGCGACTTTGGCGCTCCTGCGCGGCACGGCGTGGGCCTTCGCCCTTTGCTTTGCCGCCATCACGGTTGTGAGCTGGAGATACCTGTTTATCCTCCCTATCGTCTTCTCAATCGTGATTACATTATGTTTGACTGCGGCGGCATGGCTTTCAGCGAAGCAGGTTTCCATGCCTCCATTGTGATAGTAAGGTAAGAGGATTCAAACTGCACCACTACCCAGTCCCGGCGTGGGAAGCCCGAAGGGAACTATCTGGGCCAGGATTCGTATACGATTAGTAACGGAGGCGGCCACAGTGGATCATCCAGATTCGGCGGTGAT
Organism: uncultured Acidobacteriota bacterium; assembly: GCA_963770485.1. Taxonomy (GTDB): domain Bacteria; phylum Acidobacteriota; class Terriglobia; order Terriglobales; family Acidobacteriaceae; genus CAVVEC01. The sequence goes on along the minus strand of CAVYPX010000016.1, from coordinate 223,296 downwards.
TGACCCGACGGTTCCACGCGGGGCTGCCCGCAAGTTTGCCGTCAAACAAGTCGGACATCGACTCCGCCGGCATGGCAGCGTGTTCCGCGACCCTGCCCTCGAGGCGCTGGCGGCTTTGCGTGCCCATAAGCTACGTTCGGCTCTCACGCTGCTGGGAGTTACCTTGTCGGTATCGGTGCTGATTCTCGTCGTCTCCATTATCACCGGGGCGAACTTTTACATTCAGGATCGGGTTGCCAATATGGGATCCAACGTCTTTCTCGTGACCCGCTTCCCTATCATCACCAATCAGCAAGACTTCCTCAAAGCCATGCGCCACAACCGTTACGTTACCTGGGAGGATTTCGAGGCCCTGCGCGACGGCATGAAGACGCCCAACGCGGTCGGCCTGGAGTCGCGCACCAACGGTAGAGTGCGCCTGGGAACGCAGGCCTTGGACGACATCAATGTCCGCGGCGTCACCGCCAACATCGCGGACATGGACGTGGAGGAAGTCGCAACCGGGCGCTACATAACCGACGCAGACAATGAAGGCCGGGCGGCGGTCACAATGATCGGAGAGGAAGTGGCCGGAAAGCTGTTTCCCACGGTCGATCCCATCGGCAAAACGATCTACATCGATGGTCGCGGCTTTGAAGTGGTGGGAGTCGCCAAACCGATTGGCACGGTCTTTGGACAATCGCAGGACGATTTTGCCTATATCCCGATTCGCACCTTCCTCAAACTGTACGGCGAACACGGTCGGGGGCTGGATCTCGCCATCAATATCCAGGCGCGCGGTCCGGAGTGGATGCGGCAGACGAAGGAGGAGGCCCGCACCATGATGCGCGGCCGTCGTCACCTCGATCCCAAGGCCGATGACAATTTCGGCATTCTTGGGTCTGACACAATTATGGGCTTGTGGAAGAACCTCACCGGCGCCATCGCCAAGACCATGGTGGGGGTAGTTTCGGTGTTCCTGGTGATTGGCGGCGTGGTCATCATGAATGTGATGCTGGCCAGCGTGACCGAGCGCACTCGCGAGATCGGCGTGCGCAAGTCGCTGGGAGCGCGCAAACGCGACATTATGACGCAGTTTCTGGTGGAATCGGCGGTGATGGCCGCGGTAGGCGGCGCGGCGGGAGTTGCCATCGCCTACTTCCTATCCACTTTGGTGAGGGTGTTGACGCCTGTGCCGTCGCAAGTGCCGGTGGGGGCGGTGATCTTGTCGCTTGCCGTGTCCGCAGCCGTGGGATTGTTCTTTGGACTGTACCCCGCGAACCGGGCTTCCAAGCTGGATCCGATCGAGGCGCTGCGCTTTGAGAGTTAGAGGTCTGAACCGTGCGAATTGAAATCAGCGAAAACACGCGTATGGCGTTCGATTCCCTGCGCCAGCACAAGACGCGGTCGCTGCTGACCGTGTTGGGCGTGGTGATCGGAATCATGGCGATCGTGGCCGTCGCCTCCATCATGGTCGGCCTGGACCGCGATATTCGCGGCTTTCTCGATCAGTACGGCACCAACACGCTGTTCGTTTTTCGCTGGGACTTCGGCTTTCGGGGCAGACTGACCCCGGAAGAACGCAACCGCAAGCCGCTCACCTACGATGACACCATGGCCATCCTGGAGGAGTGTCCCGACGTAAAAGATGTGACGGTCGAGGTTTCTCCCCGCCTGGAACCGGGCCAGCCCATTACCGTCGTGCCAGCACGCTACAAGGGGAACGAGGTCTACGGGATTCAATTCACCGGCACGATTCCATCCTATGAATGGGTCTATAACGCCAACCCGGAGAAAGGCCGCTTCTTCACGGAACCGGAAAGCCTGCATAACATGGACGTAGCGGTGATCGGGCACGACCTGGCCGAGGGATTGTTCAAGGAACAAGACCCTCTGGGCAAGTCGATTGAAGTAGGCGGAGCGTTCTATCAGGTGGTCGGAGTGCTGGAGAAGCGCAAAGGCCAGTTCTTCAAAGATGAATCGGCCGACAAAGTCGTGGTAGTGCCATACGGGGCGTACCGCAAACACAATCCCCAGGATGACGAAAACTTCATCGGTGCCCAGGCCTACCCCGGCAGAAAAGCACAGGCTGAGGACGAAATCATCGGTTTGATGCGCCGCCGCCGGGGTGTTGCCATCAGTAAGGCAAATAACTTCGCAATTTCCAGTTCGGAAGAAATTGCCCGGCAATTCCGGCAGATCACCGGGGCGATTGCCATTGCCGTGGTCGTGATCAGTTCCATCGGTCTCCTCATCGGCGGAGTGGGCGTGATGAATATCATGCTCATGTCGGTGACCGAGCGCACCCGGGAAATTGGAGTGCGGAAGGCCATCGGCGCCCGGCGCCGCGACATCATTCGCCAGTTCCTGACCGAAGCCATGACCTTGACCGGCGCAGGTGGAATTATCGGCGTCTCGCTCGGAGCCGGGATCAGCTTCCTGATCAATAAGTTGTTGCCCAGCCTGCCTTCGGCGGTACCCCTGTGGTCGGTGGTTGCCGCCGTGACCGCGTCTATGAGCGTCGGCCTGTTCTTCGGCATTTACCCGGCGATGAAAGCCTCCCGGCTCGACCCGGTCGATGCGCTGCGCTACGAATAAGACGTATCCATCAGCGTGCCTCCATTCGGACCGTTTCAGAAGACTTGCAGGGCTGGGGCGTTGTTTCTGTCGCGGTGCGGCTTTACCACAATCTCCACATCCTGGTCTAGCGCCACCAGGAAACGCAGAAGGCGCTCAACGGAAAACTGCCGGAACTCACCGCGCAGCATCTTCGATACATCGGGTTGCCGGACTCCGAACAAGGCGGCGGCCTCGACCTGTTTCAACCCGCGATTTCTCATGATCGTGTCGATTTTGAATACAAGCTGCGCCTTGACCAAATGCTCCTCCGCGTTCGGCACACCGAGATCCTTGAACACATTCCGGCTTCCGGTCTCGTATCCTTTCTTGCTCATGGTGCCATCCCCCGCCGGTCATTAGCGGGTGTTAGATATAGCGATTTCACTATACCTTGTCAAGTGGATGCCGTTAGGGTACCGGGCAGTTTGATTTGTCATCCCGAGCAAGCGTTCTTTGCGCAGCGAGGGATCTGGGCGAGCCGCGCGATGTGTCGCGCTTTGTGCGACACCATAATCGCGCGTTTGGCTCGCTTCCTTATCAAACTTCACCACCACCGCCGACGGTGGGAGAAATGCGGCGGGAGGACCAATTTTTTATAGTGGTAGGCCCTACCTACCCAAGAGTTGATGGATTTTGCCCCATTCCGGCACTGTTGTGATTTTCATCACATCTCGCTGTGACGCCCATTGCCGACGCGGAAGCCTTTGAACGTGCATCCTTTAGGCACGGTTGCGAAGCCGTTTATCCCGACAGCAATTTGCGGCGGCAAGCCGTAGAAGGACGAACATGAAGCGGAAGTTCAAGACCATGGATGCCAACGAGGCGGTCGCGCATGTAGCCTACCGTCTCAACGAAGTCATCGTGATTTACCCGATCACACCGTCTTCGCCCATGGGGGAGTGGGCTGACCAGTGGGCCTCGGAAAGCCTGCCCAATTCGTGGGGCACCGTCCCCCACGTGATTGAAATGCAAAGCGAGGGAGGCGCGGCCGGAGCCGTGCACGGCGCGCTGCAGACAGGGGCCCTGGCTACCACCTTCACGGCATCGCAGGGCCTGCTGCTCATGGTCCCCAACATGAATAAGATCGCCGGCGAACTGACCCCGACGGCATTTCACGTCTCGGCGCGTACCGTGGCCACGCATGCGCTTTCCATTTTTGGCGATCACAGCGACGTCATGTTCTGTCGTACGACCGGGTGGGCCATGCTCTGCTCCAACTCGGTGCAGGAGGCCATGGACCTGGCGCTGATTTCCCATGCGGCATCGCTCGAAAGCCGGATTCCGTTCCTGCATTTCTTCGACGGCTTTCGCACCTCGCACGAAGTCAACAAGATCGAAATGCTCAGCGATGACGACATCCGCTCCCTCATCAATATGGATCGCGTTTTCGAACATCGCCAGCGCGCGCTTTCGCCCGATCATCCTGTTTTGCGGGGCACGGCGCAGAATCCCGATGTTTTCTTCCAGATGCGGGAACGCGCGAACTCTTACTACGACGCCTGCCCGGACAAAGTTCAAGCGGTGATGGACAAGTTCAGTCAGGTAGTGGGCCGGTCCTACCGTCTGTTCGATTATGTCGGCGCGCCCGATGCGGAGCGGGTGATCGTCATGATGGGATCGGGAGCCGAAGTGGCCCACGAGACGGTCGAGCATCTGAACGCTCGCGGCGAAAAACTTGGCTTGCTGAAGGTTCGGATGTACCGTCCATTCTCCGTAAAGCATTTCCTCGAAGCCCTGCCCTTGAGCGTGCGGACGATCGCCGTGCTCGATCGCACCAAGGAGTCAGGCGCTATCGGCGAACCGCTCTACCTCGATGTTGTGAATGCGCTGCAGGAAGGCGTGAAGCAGGGGTACAACAAGCTGAAATGGATGCCGACGATTGTGGGCGGGCGCTACGGATTGTCGTCGAAAGAGTTCACTCCGGCGATGGTCAAGGCCGTGTATGACAATCTGAAAGCAGATCGCCCGAAGGACCACTTCACCATCGGCATTCAGGACGACGTCAGCCACACCAGCCTGCCGTACAACGTCGAGTTCTGCACCGAACCCGACAACGTGGTTCGGGCCATGTGCTACGGGTTGGGCGCGGATGGAACCGTGGGCGCGAACAAGAACACCATCAAGATCATCGGCGAGAACACCGATAACTACGCCCAAGGCTATTTCGTATACGACTCGAAGAAGTCGGGAGCCGCGACGGTTTCTCACCTTCGTTTCGGGCCGCAGCCCATTCGTTCCAGTTACCTCGTGTCAAAAGCCAATTTCGTGGCTTGTCATCAGTGGATCTTCCTCGAGCGCTATGACATGCTCAGCGCCCTGGTTCCCGGCGGCACATTCCTCGTGAACAGTCCGTTTTCCAAGGATGAAACTTGGGACCATCTGCCGCGAATCGTGCAAGAACAGCTCATCGCGAAGAAAGCCCGGTTTTTCGTTATCGATGCCTACCAGGTCGCCCGCGATGCCGGAATGGGCAGCCGCATGAACACGATTTTGCAGGTTTGCTTTTTCGCCATCTCTGCCGTCTTGCCCGGTGAGCATGCGATCGAGGCTATTCGCGAATCCATTCGCGACACCTATGGCCGGAAGGGCGAAGAGATTGTCCAGAAAAACATGAAAGCGGTGGACGAGACTCTGGCTCACTTGTTCGAAGTCAAAGTTCCCGCCGAACTCACGAGCACGATCGAGATGCCTCCTCCGTTTTCTCCTTCGGCTCCTGAGTTCGAGCGGGATGTGCTGGGCATGATTTACGCCGGTCGGGGCGATGAACTGCCGGTCAGCGCATTTCCTGCCGATGGGACCTTCCCGACCGGCTCGGCGAAGTGGGAGAAGCGCAATCTGGCCCTGGAAATTCCAGCCTGGGACAGCAAGATCTGCATCCAGTGCGGGAAGTGCGCCATGGTCTGCCCGCACGCGGTGATTCGTATCAAGGTTTACGATTCCAAGGAACTGGCGGGTGCGCCGGAAACGTTCAAGTCTGCCGAGGCGCGCGACAAAGAGTGGCAGGGCCTGAAGTATACGATCCAAGTCGCGCCGGAAGATTGCACTGGCTGCGGCATCTGTGTCGAAGTCTGTCCGGTCAAGAACAAGGCGGAAACGCGGCTGAAGGCCATCAACATGGTGCCGCAGCCTCCACTGCGTCTGCCGGAGCGCGACAACTGGGACTTCTTCCTCAAGATTCCGGAGCTTGACCGGCGCAACATTAAAGTCACCAACATCCGCCAACAACAGGTTCAGGAGCCCCTGTTCGAATTCTCCGGCGCCTGCTCGGGTTGCGGAGAAACACCGTATCTGAAGCTGATGTCGCAATTGTTCGGAGATCGTGCGGTCATTGCCAACGCGACCGGCTGTTCGTCCATCTACGGCGGCAACCTGCCCACAACGCCCTGGGCGAAAAACGCAGCGGGCCGCGGACCGGCCTGGTCCAACTCTCTGTTCGAGGACAACGCGGAGTTCGGACTGGGATTCCGCCTCTCCATTGACAAGCAAGCGGAATTCGCGCGGGAACTGGTGCGGCGGCTGTCAGGATCGGTCGGCGAGGAGCTCGCCTCCGCCCTGCTCACGGCTTCACAAAAAGACGAGGCCGATATTTTCGAGCAGCGCCAGCGCGTGGATCTGCTGAAGGAAACACTGGCCAAGGTCAGCTCTCCAGAGGCCAAACAACTGCTTGCCGTCGCCGACATGCTGGTGAAAAAGAGCGTTTGGATTGTCGGTGGAGACGGTTGGGCGTACGACATCGGTTACGGCGGGCTCGATCACGTGCTGGCCAGCGGGCGCAACGTCAACCTCCTGGTGCTCGATACCGAGGTTTATTCCAACACCGGCGGGCAGATGTCCAAGTCTACGCCGCGCGCCGCGGTGGCGAAATTTGCCGCCGGCGGAAAACCTGGACCCAAGAAGGATCTGGGCCTGATCGCCATGAGTTACGGCACTGTTTACGTGGCCAGCGTCGCCATGGGGGCAAAGGACGAGCACACACTGAAGGCATTTCTGGAAGCCGAGGCCTACGACGGCCCCAGCCTCATCATCGCGTACTCGCACTGCATCGCTCACGGAATCAACATGACCACAGGCATGTCGGATCAGAAAATGGCGGTTGATTCCGGCCAGTGGCTGCTCTACCGCTACAATCCGGAGCGCGCGCAGCAGGGAGAGAATCCGCTGATTCTCGATTCCCGCACGCCGACCAGGAAAGTGCAGGAGTTCCTGCAGATGGAAACCCGCTTCAAGATGCTCACCAAGAGCAAGCCTGAAGATGCAAAACGGCTCTGGGCAGGGGCGCAGCAGGATGCCGAGACCCGCTATCGGCTGTATGAATATCTGGCGCAGCGCAAGTTTGAAAAGGAACCGGCGAAAATCGAGTGAACGACAACAGTAGAGACGTTGGTCGCAACGTCTCGCGCACACGGGAGGAACCAATGATCGACCTCACGACTACCTATCTGGGTCTGAACTTACGAACACCGCTGGTAGCATCGGCGTCCCCGCTCTCGCAGGAGATCAGTGGTATTCGCCGCCTGGAAGATGCCGGCGCCTCCGCCGTTGTCTTGTATTCCCTGTTTGAGGAGCAGTTGCGGCAAGAAGGTCTGGAACTCGATGAGCGTCTTTTCGCCGGTACGGAGAGCTTTGCCGAGTCGCTTAGCTACTTGCCTCAACCGCACGAATTCCGCATCGGACCCGAAGGTTATCTCGACCACATTCGCAAAGCCAAGCAAGCGGTTGCGATTCCGATCATTGCCAGTTTGAACGGCGCAACCGTTGGCGGATGGACAAACTATGCCAAGCAGATCGAGGAAGCCGGGGCCAACGCGATTGAGTGCAACATTTACTCCATTCCCAGCGACATGAACCTCCCCGCCGCAGAAATCGAACAGAATTACATCGAGATCCTGCAGGCGGTGAAATCGGCGGTCTCGATTCCGGTCGCGGTGAAGCTGAGCCCTTTCTTCAGCAACATGGCCAACATGGCCAAGCGGCTGGATGAAGCCGGAGCGAATGCGTTGGTGCTGTTCAACCGCTTTTATCAGCCCGACATCAATCTCGACGAACTGGAAATTCAGCCGAATGTCTTGCTCAGCACGCCGCAGGCGCTGCGGCTTCCGCTCACCTGGATCGGCATCCTGTACGGCCGGATCAAAGCGAATCTGGCCGCGACCAGCGGTGTGCACGGGCCTGAGGACGTGGTCAAACTGCTGATGGTGGGCGCCGACGTCACCATGCTCTGCTCAACTCTGCTGCGGAATGGCGTCAGCCATCTCCGCTATATCGAAGATGGACTGCTGGACTGGATGGAGCAGCACGAGTATGAATCCGTGCAGCAGATGAAAGGCAGCATGAGCCAGCTCCGCTGCCCCGATCCTTCAGCCTTCGAGCGTGCGCAGTACATGAAGGCAGTGAAGGGCGTGCAGCATGTCATGGTCACCAGCCGTGAAGCGTGGAAGATGCTGACGGGGGATTAGGATACCCGGTCACGAATTTCCCCTGACGCGCCCGTCCGGACGATTTATCAATAACTTACAGATATGTTCTTAGCTTTACGGGTTTTCGGGTGTTCTCGCCGATCACATCGCCGCGTAGAATGGCGTTGGTTTGCGTTTGCAGGCCCGCTGAGCGACGCTCGCATGCGGGGACAGGGAAAAGGGTCATCCGCGACCCAAGAGCGCTCAGAACGCATCCTGGGTGGCCTAGCGTTGATTCTTATCTTGTAGCTATTAATTGTACGTATGTTTATGTACGTATTCATTCTTAGCGTTCCGCTGTCCCTGCGAGTAACGATTCGCCTGCCCCCTTCAGTCTGCGCTCAGGGGCTGTGACTTCCTGTATTTCAGGATGACAGCGGATTGATAAAGGCACAGGCCCACCAGGAATTGTCATTCTGAGCGGAGTGGGATGTTCGCGAAGCGAACATTCCATGGAGTCAAAGAGTCCCTATCACGCAAGGGTAAGTTCGGCAGGCGCGAGGTATTCTTCCTGAAAGATGGTGCGAATTCCCTGCAGCGTCTGGGCAGCAATTGCACCATCGGGGCGCTTCGACTGCGTTGCCGTGCGCTTCGCGCACGACAACTTCGCTCAGGACGGCTCCCGGGGGCTTCCGGGCCCGCGCAGTTCTTGGTAGGTTCAACGGGTACCGCCTGCCTTGCGGCTCAGCTCGGGGACATACTCTTCGACGGCACCTTTTTCCAGCAGATAGACGCCCGGCCCTTGCTGGCCTCGGATCATCCGACAGAATTCCACCACGAAGAATCCTGCTTTCAGCGCCTCGGTGAAGGCGCAGCGGGTTTGCAAACGCCATTCCAAGGCCAGGGCGGGATCTTTTCGTTCGACCTGCGCGATGTCGCTCGGAATCTCAATCCCGATTCTTTGCCGCTGCACCGCAGCGCCCAGATCAGCTCCGACGGGGGTGCCGTCGCCGTTGAACTGAATCAGCGGGGTCAAGGTCGAAAGCGCATCCAGAATCTCAGCCCGGTTGGTTTTCCCCTGCAGCCGCTGCTGAACGCGGCGGCTTGCGATTGGCCATTTTACCCATAAGCGATCGGTGCGGTTGCGGTGCAGAAGGCTCGAGGTCTCCGGCCCGTAGAAATCAACTTTATAGCTGTCCGAAACCACACCCAGCTTGCTGAAATTGAGGTGAGCGTTTCTGCTCTGCAGTGGATCGAATGTCCAAGTCAATTCCTGGACGCACACGCCATTGCTGCGCATCCCCAAAGCGCGCTCGCGTTGAGCCAGTTTGAGCTTGTAAGCCAGGTCCAGATTGCGGTAGGGCTCGAGCACGGCGAGCATATGCGAGTGCACGATCAATTGACCTCGCTCAATCCCCAGAAAAGCGAATGCGAACCCCACCAGCTTGTCACCGTCAAAGGCACCGAGCCAGATACTTCCCGCTTCCTTCGTAGCGATCGCGAGAGTCAGGGGCGTGATATCGAGATCGGCGAGTCCCCAGACTTCCTTCTCGACTGCCTCGACTTGCTGGAAGTCATCGAAGCTTTCGAGATCGCGAATCGCGATCAGCGGTTTGGATTTGGTCTCGAGCATCTGCGCGCCGGCGACGAGTCGAACTATACCCGAGATGCAGTGCTCGCGCCAGCCGGTTGGGTCTTCGGTAGTGATGCAGTTGGATAAGGAAGCGAGCCAAACGCCGCGATTATTCTGTCGCGCAGCGCGCGACAGTTCGCGCGGCTCGCCCAGATCCCTCGCTTCGCAGAGAACGCTCGCTCGGGATGACAAATCAAACTGCACCACTACCGGGTCTTTGGGGAAGTGGCTCAGTTGGACATGGAAGCGAGCCAAACGCGCGATCGGCGTAAAGAATCAGTCAATCCAGGTAAATGTTTGTAAAGATCCGAAGCTTTTCTTCAGTTCAAGCATAACATTGATTCCGTACAGTTTTTATTGGAACAAACTGCAGCTCTCGGCGACGCAATATTCCGCAACCCAACCCGAGCCGCGAACGTCCAACCCCTTGGGTAGTGGATCAGCATGACTACGATTAAGATGAATTCATACTACTTTCTTCGAAACGAGGCCTGCGAATGACAACTGCGTCCGGTGTGCCGAAGGGGGGATGGGATGAGCAGGACCTTGCCTTCCCGCATTGGTCGGCTAATCAAATCAAGCGTCCAAGCCATCCAGCGAAGGTTCTGGCGGCGGTGATTTTGCTCCTGAGCCTCAGCTTGCTCAGCTGTGGCGGCGACTCGAAATCCGCGTCGGCGCGAGCCAATGTGGCTCAGGCGGTGCCGGTAGCGGTGGCCAAGGCCGAAAGCCGCGACCTGCCTTACTACCTGACCGGATTGGGATCGGTGAACGCTTACTTCACGGTCAGCGTAAAAAGCCGGGTGGACGGCGAACTGATGCAAGTGAACTTCAAAGAAGGCCAGCATGTGAACAAAGGCGATCTTCTTGCCGTGATCGATCCGCGACCGTACGAAGTGATGCTGGAACAGGCACAAGCCGCACTGTTCAAGGATCAGGCATCCCTGCGCGATGCCCAACTGAATTATCAGCGCTTCAAGGACCTGTTGCAGAACTCCGGCGCCATGTCGCAGCAGCAGGTGGACACGCAGGCCGCGTTGGTGGACCAACTGGAGGGCACAGTCCGCAATGATCAAGCGACCATTGATAATGCCAAACTGCAACTTGTTTATTGTCACATCACCTCACCGGTAAGCGGACGGGTTGGACTCAGGCTGGTGGATCCGGGAAACATCGTTCACGCCACCGACACCAATCCCATGCTGGTCATCACCCAATTGCAGCCGATCGCTGTCCTGTTCACGCTTCCGGAAGACAACCTTCCCTCGGTTGCTCAGCACATGGCCAGAGGCACTTTGAAAGTCGAAGCTTACAGTCGCGACGAGCAAACCAAATTGGCCGAAGGCACCTTGCTGACGATCGACAACCAGATCGACCAGACCACGGGAACCGGACGCCTGAAAGCGGTGTTCGACAACAAGGACAACGCGCTTTGGCCGAACCAGTTCGTGAATGTACGCTTGTTGCTGGAGGTTCGAAAGAACAGCACTACCATCCCGGCGGCGGCCATTCAACGCGGCCCGCAGGGTACTTATGTTTTCGTAGTGAATCAGGACAGTACCGTGGACATAAAGCCGGTGACAATCTCCTTCACTCAAGACAACGTTTCCAGCATCGCCAGCGGCATTTCCCCGAACGAGACTGTGGTGATCGACGGCCAGGACAAATTGCAGGCAGGCAGCAAAATTGAAGTTCGTCCCGCGGCCCCGAGCAATCGGGCGCAGCAAGCTTCCGGAAATCCGGGTTCGGACAGTCAAGGCTCCGGGAAACAAGGCGGGGGAAGTCCGGCGCAATGAATCCGTCGCGTATATTCATTGTGCGGCCGGTGGCCACGGCGCTGCTGATGGTGGCCATCATGCTGGTGGGCTTCGTCGCCTACCGGCAGCTGCCAGTTTCGGCTCTGCCCGAGGTGGACTATCCAACCATTCAGGTCATGACTTTCTATCCCGGGGCTGATCCGGATGTCATGGCTTCGTCGGTAACCGCGCCCCTGGAGCGCCAGTTCGGTCAAGTCCCCGGGCTGAGCCAGATGACCTCGACCAGTGCGTTCGGCGCCTCGGTCATCACTCTGCAATTCAACCTGGATCAGAACATCGACGTGGCGGAGCAGGAGGTGCAGGCCGCTATCAATGCGGCACAGACTTATCTGCCCTCAGATTTGCCGAACCCGCCGATTTACAGCAAGGTGAATCCGGCCGACACCCCCATTCTCACGTTAGCGCTGACCTCAAAGACACTGCCACTTTCCAAGGTTGAGGATCTGGCGGATACGGCGCTGGCGCAGAAGATTTCCCAGGTCACAGGGGTGGGACTGGTCTCGATCAGCGGCGGCCAGAAGCCCGCCGTGCGCATTCAGGCTAATCCCACGGCCCTGGCCTCCTATGGTTTGAGCATGGAGGATGTGCGGACAGCTTTAGCCGCGGCCAATGTTGATCAAGCCAAGGGAACACTCAACGGTCCGCGCGAGTCGTTCACCATCGGCGCCAATGACCAACTGCTGTCCGGCGATCAGTACCGCCCCATCGTCATCGCGTATCGAAACGGGTCGCCGGTGCGCCTCTCCGATGTGGCGACGGTGACTGACGGCATCGAGAACGTGATGCAAGCCGCGTGGATGAACCAGGATCCAGCGGTGATCGTAAACATTCAGCGCCAGCCCGGCGCCAACATTATCAGCGTCGTGGACCGGATCAAGAAACTGTTGCCGCAGCTGAAGGCCGGACTGCCCGCGGCCGTGAACGTCTTGATTCTGACCGATCGAACCGAAACCATCCGCGCCTCGGTGAAGGATGTTCAGTTCGAGTTGATGCTCACCATTGCCCTGGTGGTGATGGTGATCTTCCTGTTTCTCCGCAACCTCTCCGCGACCGTGATTCCGAGCGTGGCAGTGCCCCTCTCCATCGTGGGAACGTTCGGAGTGATGTACCTGCTGGGTTACAGCCTCAACAACCTCACGCTCATGGCCATGACGATCTCCACCGGTTTCGTGGTGGACGACGCCATTGTGATGATCGAGAACATCTCCCGTTTTCTGGAGGAAGGGGATTCCCCGCTGGACGCCGCACTGAAAGGGGCGGGGCAAATCGGGTTCACGATCGTTTCCCTGACGGTTTCGCTGATCGCGGTATTGATTCCGCTTCTGTTCATGGGCGATATCGTGGGCCGACTGTTCCGCGAATTCGCGGTCACTCTGGCCGTGACGATTCTGGTTTCAGCGGCAGTTTCGCTGAGCCTGACTCCGATGATGTGCGCCAAACTGCTCCGGCACAAGGACGCTTCACAACAGAGCTGGTTCTATAAAGCCTCGGAGAATTTTTATGACCGGGTGATCGCGTTCTATGGGCGCACGCTGAAGGTAGTTCTGCGGCATCAGACGATCACGCTGCTGGTGACTGCCGGAACACTCGTCCTGACCTTGTATCTTTATGTGATCGTGCCCAAGGGTTTTTTCCCGGTGCAGGACACTGGCGTGATCATCGGTATTTCTGATGCGCCCCAGAACATCTCGTTCGAAGCACTGGCGCAACGCCAGCAGGCGCTGGCCAGCGTCATTCTGAAAGATCCGGACGTCGCCAGCTTGTCTTCGTTCATCGGCGTTGATGGCACGAACCTGACCCCTAATAGCGGCCGAATCCAGATCAATCTGAAACCGCGCGATGAGCGGAACGTGACCGCTTCCGACATTATCCGCAGGCTGCAACCGCAAGTGGCGCAGGTCGAAGGCATCACTCTCTTCATGCAGGCGGTACAGGATCTTACCGTGGAAGACCGGGTGAGCCGCACGCAATTCCAATACACGATGGAAGATGCGGACGCTCGTGAGCTGGCGCAAAAGTCTTCCCAGTTGGTGGACAAGCTGCGCACCTTGCCCCAACTCCGTGATGTGGCCACCGACCAGCAGGCGGGCGGGCTGCAGGCGGATATGGTCATCGATCGCGATACCGCCTCCCGGCTGGGCATCCTGCCGCAGACGATTGACAACACCTTGTATGACGCGTTCGGGCAGCGGCAAGTCTCGACCATCTTTACGCAGTTGAACCAGTACCACGTGGTGCTGGAGGTGGACCCGCAATTCCAGCAGAATCCCGGCTCGTTCAAGGACCTGTACGTCAAGTCCATGAGCGGGATGCAGGTGCCACTTTCGGCGTTCACGCAGATCCACGTGGAAAACACTTCTTTGGCGGTCAATCACCAGGGACAATTTCCGGTGGTCACGCTCTCATTCAATCTTGCGCCTGGAATGTCATTGGGTGACGCAACCAAGGCGATCGACGAGGCAGAACAAGAAATCAAGATGCCGCCCAGCGTCCACACCGCCTTCCAAGGCACAGCGGCGGCGTTCCGCAATTCGCTTTCGACGGAGCCCTGGCTCATTGTCGCAGCCATCATAACGGTGTACATCGTTCTGGGAGTTTTGTACGAAAGCTACATTCATCCCGTCACCATTCTCTCCACCTTGCCCTCCGCAGGAGTGGGCGCAATTATCGCATTGCTGATCACGGGCAATGATCTCGGCGTGGTGGGAATTATCGGAATCATTCTGCTGATCGGCATCGTAAAAAAGAACGCCATCATGATGATCGACTTCGCTTTGGAGGCCGAGCGGGTGGAGCACAAGCCGCCTGAGGAGGCAATCTTCCAAGCCTGCTTGCTGCGCTTCCGCCCCATCATGATGACGACGATGGCAGCTCTGCTCGGCGGCCTGCCCCTGGCGCTGGGCAGAGGCACGGGTTCGGAATTGCGGCATCCGCTGGGCATCACGATCGTGGGCGGCCTTATCGTAAGCCAAACGTTGACTCTGTACACGACGCCGGTGGTTTATCTGTGGTTCGATCGCCTGGCCAAGAAATTTGAGCGCTTCGGACTGGGCAATCCCGTCGAAGAACCGGCGGTCGGGGACTGAGCCATGAATATTTCCGCTCCCTTCATTAAACGGCCGATTGGAACGTCGCTGCTGACTTTGGCACTGTTCATGTCGGGAGTGCTGGCGTTCAATTACCTTCCGGTTGCGCCACTCCCGCAGGTCGAGTTTCCCGTGATCCAAGTCTCGGCGAGCCTTCCCGGCGCAAGCCCGGAGACCATGGCTTCCGCCGTGGCGACGCCGCTGGAGAGACAGTTTGGCCGGATTGCCGGAATCAATCAGATGACGTCGGTCAGCCAGCTCGGTGCGACTGGCATTGTCTTGCAGTTCGATCTCAACCGCAACATTGATGCGGCGGCGAGGGATGTGCAGGCCGCCATCAATGCCGCGCGCAGCCAGTTGCCCTCGTACCTTCCGGGGAATCCATGGTATCGAAAAGTGAACCCGGCGGACGCTCCGATTCTCATCCTCTCGCTTACTTCCGACAGCGTTACCCTGCCCGGCATCTACGACCAGGCGAATTCCATTCTGTCGCAAAAACTGGCGCAGGTGGGCGGAGTAGGACAAGTCTATGTGGGCGGCGGCGCGAATCCGGCAGTGCGAGCGGAAGTGAATCCCAACCAACTGAACAAGTTCGGCATCGGCCTGGACGCGGTGCGCACCGCACTGGGCGCCGCGAACGCAAATCGCCCCAAGGGTCAGGTCAGCGATGCAATCAACAGCTGGGCCATTCATGACAACGATCAGATTACGCTGGCCGACCAGTACCGGCCGCTGATCGTTGCGTACAACAGCCAAAACGGCGCGGCGGTGCGCCTGGGGGACGTGGCGGATGTGGAGGATTCGGTCGAGGATGCTCACATCTACGGTCTTTCCAATGGGAAGCGCGCCGTAATTGTCATCATTTGGCGCCAGCCCGGCGCCAATATTATTCAGACCGTGGACAACGTTCTGGCTATGCTGCCGCAGCTGCAGGCCTCGATCTCTCCCGCGATCAAGATCGATGTGGTGTCGGATCGGACCACGACGGTGCGGGCCTCGTTGAAGGACATTGAAATCACGCTTCTGATTTCCGTCGTGCTCGTTATCCTGGTGGTATTCATGTTTCTGCGCACCGTGCGCGCCACCATCATTCCCAGTATCGCGGTGCCGCTTTCTTTGATCGGCACGTTTGGCGTGATGTATCTGCTGGGATACAGCCTCGACAATCTCTCACTGATGGCGCTGGCGATTTCTACCGGCTTCGTGGTAGATGACGCCATTGTGGTGCTGGAGAACATCACTCGCTACCTGGAGCAGGGCATGCCCCCGGTGCAAGCGGCTTTCCGAGGGGCGCGTGAAATCGGCTTTACCGTACTTTCGATGAGTACGTCGCTGGTGGCCGTTTTCATCCCAATCCTGATGATGGGCGGCATCGTCGGACGTTTATTCCGCGAATTTGCCATCACTCTCAGCATCGCGATTGGCGTGTCGCTGGTGGTTTCCCTCACCACCACGCCCACGATGTGCGCGCAGCTGCTGAAGTCATTGCATGAGGAAAAACACGGCCGCGCCTACACCTTCACGCAGAACATGTTCGACCGAGTTCAGGGGATTTATCGCGTCAGCCTGGGATGGGTTCTGCGCCATCAGTTCGGGGTGCTTGTGATCACGATTGCAACCGCCTGCCTGAGCATTTATTTGTTCAAACAGGTGCCGAAGGGCTTTTTCCCGCAGCAGGATACCGGGCGCATCATGGGAGGGGTACAAGCGGCGCAGGATATCTCATTCGACGCCATGAGCCGGAAGATGCGTCAGTTCGTTCGCATTGGAATGCAAGATCCGAACGTTGACACCATGATCGGCTTTTGCGGCGGCACCACGGCCATGAATCAGGGACGCATGTACATCACATTGAAGCCTCTGGGCAAACGAAAGCTCAGCTCGGATCAGGTGATTGCCGAGCTGACCCGCAAATTTGCCGTGGTTCCGGGAGCCACACTCTACATGCAAGCGCAGCAGGATCTGAGCATTGGAGGACGGGTCAGCCAGGCCCAGTATCAGTACACGTTACAAGGAGAGGACCTGGCCCAACTGAACGAGTGGGCGCCCCAGTTGCTACAGAAGATGCGGGCGCTGCCGCAGTTGCAACAGGTGAACACTGATCAGCAGGATAAAGGGCTGGAGACCAATGTAGTGATCGACCGGGACACGGCTTCCCGGCTGGGTGTGGCAGCGGCAGATATTGATACGGTGCTGTATGACGCATTTGGCCAGCGCTTTGTTTCGACTATTTACGAGCCGCTCAATCAGTACCATGTAGTGATGGAGGTGGCTCCGGAGTTTCAACAGAGCCCGGACACGCTGGAGAGCGTGTACGTACACTCTTCCAATGGAAGTATGGTCCCTCTCTCCGCCTTTACCCACTTTGGACCGGCGAACACGTCGCTAGCAGTGAACCATCAGGGGCAATGGCCGGCGGTGACCGTGTCATTCAATCTGGCCCCCAGTGTATCCTTGGGCCAAGCCACGAAAGCGATCGAGGATGCGGAGCGTTCCATACGTTTCCCGGAGACGATTCACGCCAGTTTCCAGGGAACTGCCGCTGCCTTCCAGGAATCTCTGGCGAACGAGCCGGTGCTAATTATGACCGCTCTTCTGGCCGTTTACATTGTTCTGGGAATTCTCTACGAGAGCTACATTCATCCCATCACCATTCTTTCCACCATTCCCTCAGCCGGGGTCGGCGCGCTGCTGGCCCTCAAGATAACCCACAACGAGCTCAACGTGATTGGCCTGATTGGGATCATTTTGTTGATTGGGCTGGTCAAGAAGAACGCAATCATGATGATTGACTTCGCGCTGGACGCCGAGCGGCGCGAAGGCAAATCGCCCGTCGATGCGATTTATGAGGCGTGCGTGCTGCGCTTTCGTCCCATCATGATGACCACCGCCGCCGCCCTGTTGGGTGGACTGCCGCTGGCGTTGGGTTCGGGAACCGGTTCCGAACTTCGCCGGCCACTTGGTCTGACCATTGTGGGCGGGCTGATCGTCAGCCAGGCGCTGACTCTCTTCACCACCCCGGTCGTATATCTGTACATGGACCGGCTGCGTCTGCGGTCAAGCCGGCGGCAGCAGCATTCTACAGGAGCCTCCGCGGCCGCCCCCAGTCCAAGCTCGGCGGATTAGGCCGCACCAGACCGCTGGGCACTCCGGACGACGGATCTCCGCACGTGCTAGCCCTTTGGTTATTTGATCACTGCAAAATATCGTTCTACGATTCACCATCCCCCATAGCGATTTCCGTCCGAGAATGGGCCAATGATGTCCAGCGCAGTGCGATTCGCCCTCGTTTCCCTACTTTTGTTCACCGTGGCAGTAACTGCTGCGGCACAGAGCAATGAATACCGAGTTGTCCCCGTCCCCAGCGGCGGGACCATCAGCGGAACCGTGAAGTGGTCGGGGCCCATGCCTCACCTGACTGGCGTTACCATCAATAAAGATCCACAGATTTGCGATCCCGACTCCCACAAGACTCGCGATCTGGAACGGCTGATCGTCAGTCCCCAGAGCGGCGTCGCAAATACCGTTGTGTTCCTGAAGAATATTTCGAGCGGGAAGGCGTTTGACCTGCCTCCCGCCCGTCGATTTCTGGACCAGAGGCACTGCCGCTACGAACCTCACATTCTGCTGGTTCCGGAGAGTGCGGCGCTGCAAATGCGGAGTTCTGACGCCACGCTGCACACGGTTCACATGGACGGCGCTGCTTCCTACAACCTGCCATTTCCCTTCCCCGATCAGATCATTTCGCGCAATCTGAATACTCCCGGATTGGTCAACTTGAGGTGCAATGGCGGGCATGTCTGGATGAATGCTGAAATGTTCGTGGCGCCGCATCCGTATTACGCCGTGACCGACGAGAGCGGGGAGTTTCAATTAACGAATGTTCCTCCAGGAGAGTATGCGATCGAGGCCTGGCACGAAGGCTGGAAGGTCCTGCGGCGCGAGGAGGCTTTCGATGTCCTTACCGAGCGGCGGATTACGCGGCCAATCTTCTCCGATCCGAAGACGTGGGAGAAAAGCGTCACCGTCCCCGAGAATGGAACCGCGGTGGTGAATTTCGCTATTTCCGAGAAGTAGGGCAGCGAGCCCAACTTCCAGCTGCGCCCCGATCCGACATTTCCCCACAAAAATCAGAGCGGCTTGGGATTAGCCCGCTTTGGGCGACGCAGCGGCGGAAAGCTGTCTTACGGTCGCGATGAATGTCGTCGTCGAACGGGTGTGGGTGCGATCGCGCCGGTAGGCCAGCCCGAGTTCGCGCCACAGTTCTATGCCCTGAAGTGGAATCAGTTTGATTCGCTCCGCCAGAACCTGGTCGCGAGCAAAGCTCGCGCTCATCAGCGAAACTCCTAGTCCGGCGGCGACAAAGCTCTTGATCATGCTAATGCTCGGCAGCTCCATCCTGACTTGCAGCTGAGAGCTAAAAGGTCGAAAGAGTTTGTCCATGAGATGGCGCGTGTATCCGGTTTTCGGAATCAGAAGTGGATGCTTGGCAATGTCGCTGACGGATACGCTTTTGTGCTTGGCCAATGGATTCTGCGGATTGACGATCAGCATCAGCTGATCACGAAAAATCGAGTGTACTTTCAAGCTGGGGGATTTGACGGGCAAGGTGACGATGCCGACATCGATCGAGCCATTCTCCAGCTTCTCGATGATCTTGTAGCTGAAGTTGCGATAGACGTTGATTTGCACTCCGGGATAGAGCCGGCAATATTCCGCGAATACCTGAGGCAGAACGTACAGGCAGGTAGCCTCGTTGGCGCCGATCACGAGCGTGCCTCGCGGCGTGATTCCCTGGTCAGCGACCGCGAGCAGGGATTCATCGCGCAACTTCAGCAGGCGCTCCGCATAGGCGAACAATACTCTGCCTGCCGGAGTGAGCCGCACGTCCTTCCCTGAACGGTCGAGCAGCTTGTCTCCGTATTCCTGCTCCAGTTGCCGGATCTGGGCGCTCACCGCGGATTGCGAGCGGAACACCTTTTGTCCGGCGCGGGAGAAACTGCCGAGCTTGGCGACTTGCAGGAACGTCACTAGCTGGTCGAAGTCCATGAGTACCGGTACGCGAATCGTGCGTGATTATAGCGTTTCCGGCATGCACGCGCAGTGACATGGACGTAGGTCGTTTCCAATCTGGAACCGGGGCACAACGCTCGCTGGAAGGGCCTCGAGCAAATTTGCAGAGCTGCGGGCAAGAACTCGGGGTTCGTTCTTGCGGCAGTTCAGCTGGTTGCAACCCTGATCCGTTGCGCTGAGGGGATCATTCGCAACAGAGGTTTTCGCTTCCAGAAGGCTTGCGGCGCGGCGAAGATGCTCCGGTAATGTCTGAGGCGCCGGCAACCATATTGGCTTCGTTGTCTGCCTCTTCGACCAGGTGCTGGACCACAATCCAGAGCTCCAGGCTGTGCTCACACGCCAACTCATGGGAAGCAAAGACGGGCCGGCGACCGGCCCTGGTCCCAATTCGTGATTCGATCGCGTCCGAGTAAGACATAGCAGCTCCCTTTCCAATCGGTTGCAGCATCTTCATGCTGGGTGGGTTATGCAGAAACGCCCACGCCGCCAATCGAATGGTATGGGCAGACGGTTTCGCTGTCCAACTCATAGTTTGCATAGGGAAAATCGGAAATTCTTCTGTCGGCGCGGTCCTTGGCTGGCAAGACTTAAGGACGGGAACGCCTGGCTCACCGGCTGCAACCGCAGCACCATATTAGGCTCAGCCGACGGCCTGGAATCTGCAAGTTCATTCCGCATTTAAGGCCGATTTGCGGTAAAATTGCCCGCACGTTTTGCGCGTGAAATTTGAGTCCTGACAGGAGGCCCCATGGCGACCAAGAACGCGGCTCGCAATCCGGTTGCGAGTCCGAATGATTTCGGACCTTTTCGAACAGCAGATCTGTTTCGCACTTCCTGCATGGTGTGCGTTCTGGTTTGCGCTTTGGTTTCGGCGAGCGTGGCGCAACAGAAGAAGCGCGTGGCTGTGCTCAGTTTTGACTATGGCACGGTCCAGAGTTCGGTGGCCGCCATTTTTGGATCCAACCAGGATGTGGGGAAAGGCATTTCCGACCTGCTCGTCCAGAAACTGGTTCAGGACGGCAAGTACTCGGTCATCGAGCGCAATGCCCTGGATAAGGTGCTGGGCGAGCAGAATTTTTCCAATAGTGACCGCGCCGACTCCAGCACCGCCGCCAAGATCGGCCGTATTCTCGGAGTGGACGCCATCATTACGGGTACCATTACCCAGTTTGGCCGGGACGACAAGAACACGACAGTGGGAGGCGGCGGGTTTGGCGGTTACGGCAGCAAGTTCGGTTTAGGCGGGGTCTCGAGCAAAAAAGCCAAGGCGGTGGTGGGGGTTACGTGCCGTTTGGTGGATACAACCACGGCCGAGATTCTAGCCGCTGTGACCGGCACGGGAGAGTCGACCCGTTCCGGAACCTCCTTAGTGGGCGCGGGGGGTGGCGGTGGCAGCGGCGGCGGTGGCGCGTTTGACATGGGCAGCGCGAATTTTGGCGACACCATACTCGGCGAAGCCGTACATAAGGCCGTCGACTCCATGGGCCAGCAGCTTGATGATAAGGCCGAAGCGCTGCCGACGCGCAAGATCGAATTCAACGGCCTGGTCGCCGATGTCACCGGCAGCACGTTAGTACTTAATATCGGCAGAAAAGACGGCGTGAAGGTTGGGGACACGGTGGACATTAGCCGCCCCATCAAGACGGTGAAAGATCCAACCACCGGAAAAGTGCTCAGGACGATTACCAACAAGATGGGCACGGCCACCATCACCGACGTGGATGAGCAATCGGCTACGGCGAACTATGCGGGCAGCTCCCCAGCCAAGGTCGGGGACGCGGCCAAGAGCCAGTAGTCTGCGTGGTATTTGCAGCTTCCACGCTGAGACGTGTTCGGCAACGCCTGGAACCACAGGACAAATGTGCTCACTTGCGAAGTCAGCGAGTAGGGTCAAGGGAGTCTTGCTATGAGTGAAGAAACTGGTAAGCGAATTGGAGACTACGAAATTCTTGGCGTCCTGGGCAGTGGCGGGATGGGCAAGGTCTTTAAGGTGCGGAATGTAATCTCTGACCGCGTCGAGGCCATGAAGATTCTCCTTCCCGACCTGGCGGGACGGCAGGATCTGGCGGACCGTTTTTCGCGGGAGATCAAGGTTCTGGCCACGCTCAACCATCCCAATATTGCCGCGCTCCGCACGGCGCTCACGCTGGACAACCAGTTAGTGATGGTTATGGAGTACGTGGAGGGCGTGACACTGGCCACGCGTCTGGAGGGCGGTCCGATACCTGTGGTGGATGCTTTGAACTACATCGACCAGGTGCTGAGCGCTCTGAGCTATGCTCACAAACAAAACGTGATCCATCGCGACATCAAGCCCGCCAATATGATGCTGACGCCAGCCGGAGTGGTGAAGCTGATGGATTTCGGCATTGCGCGCTCCGGCAATGAACCCGGCCTGACGAAAACGGGCACAACCATGGGTTCGCTCTACTACATGTCGCCCGAGCAGGTAAAAGGTCAGCCCACCGATGCGCGTTCCGATCTGTACTCGGTCGGGGTTTCGCTCTATGAGATGGTCACGGGAGCGCGGCCGTTCCAGGCGGACAGCGACTATTCCCTTATGGCAGCTCATCTGCAGCAGCCTCCCAAACCGCCGATCGAAGTGCGATCCGATCTGCCGCCAGCGCTGAACGAGATCATCCTGCTGGCCATAGCCAAAGAGCCCGCCCAGCGCCTCCAGTCAGCGGATGCTTTTCGCAACGCGTTGAATAGTGTCCGGGGAGCTCTGCCCGCGGCGAGCCGTGCAGCCCAGACTGCGACCGCAGTACAGATTAGCCCGCCGGTCGCCGCAGCGCCTCCGCAAGCGACTGCGGTGCCAGGCTCGATCCATGACCTGCCCACGGCGACCATGCAAACCCCCGCACCTCCGCCCCCGCAGGCGCAAGCGCAACCGGCGCCCAGCGTCATGCAGGTTTCCCCGAAACCCGGCGGACATCGGGGTCTGTACATGACGCTGGGAGCAGCGCTGGTACTGGTCGTGCTCGTGGCGGCCGGGATCTACATCCCGCGCAAGAGCAAGACCGGCGCGAGCGAGCAATCAAGCTCCAGCCAACAGCAAACTCCGGCTGTTGCGCCGGCCGTGGCCAATCCTGCAGGAACTGATACGTCTAACGCGCAGGCGAATCCCACGGCTGCCCCGCAAGGCGCAGACGGCGCAAATCTCGCGGCGAACCCAACCGACCAGGGAGTCCTGCCCCCGGTCGGCGCAAACGATGCCGGGGCGAATTCGACGGGGGCTCCACCTGCCCCTTCCAGCTCAGACGGCGCGGTGGTGAATGCCGGGAACCGGACGAGTGCGGCAGCCAGTCAGGCTGCGGCCCGCGCCGCGGCCCAGGCGCAGGCCGCCAAACAGGCTCAG
Source organism: uncultured Acidobacteriota bacterium (assembly GCA_963770485.1). Classification (GTDB taxonomy): domain Bacteria; phylum Acidobacteriota; class Terriglobia; order Terriglobales; family Acidobacteriaceae; genus CAVVEC01. The sequence continues at coordinate 200,338 of CAVYPX010000016.1, read as the reverse complement.
TTGGATGAATTGGAACAGCAGGTGGATCAGCTTTCCAGCCGCGCCGGCGCGGTCAACAGCAGCCTGGACACTCTGCAGCGGCAACAGAGCGCGCAAGGATACGGGCTTCGCGGCGACATCGCCTCCACCCAGGAACTCATGAAGACGCACCTGGCCAAGGCTCAGCAGGCATTGCAAAATCAGGACACCAAGAACGCCAAGAAGTATTCCGATCTTGCGGAGGCTGAACTCGCAACGCTGGAAAAGTTTCTCGGGCGGTAAGCGGAGAGAGATTCAGGCAGAGCGCTGGCGGTAGAGCGAGGAATCTACTTGCCGAGCCATGGCTCCCAGATCCAAAGTGCAGCCCAGGAAACCCTGGATGTTCTCTGAAGCACGAAGCGGCTCGTGCAACACCTCGTGATATCCCACGCGACAGACTGGAATATTGGGCCTGCTCTTGAGCCAGGCGTTCACTTGATTCAAATGAGCGCTTAATCCCGCGATCAGCGCTGCCGGTGGTAACGCGGCGCCGGAGGTCCCTCTGCGCCGGATCATTTCAGCCTGCGAGGCAATCACTTCCGGCAGCGGGCGTTCCATAAAAACAATCTGATAGTGGCGCCCGGCTGGAAGCGCGAATAGCAATTGCGAGATGACCTTTACAACTTTGTCTTCCGCTTCCGCGATGAGGTCTGGCTTCTGCGGCAGGAGTTTGATTCGTTCCCACTCGTAGTATCCGCGGGGATTGTCGTCGTCGGGCTTGCGTTCCCCATCGGCCAGCGCAGGCAGACCGCCCGCTACAAGCATCTGCATCATGAGCGAGGTGCCGGAGCGCGGCAAGCCTGAAACGATCGTGATCACAGGATGAGCGTCAGTGCGCCTCGCTGCTTCGCCAGGTTCCTAGAGCACCGGCGCCATTCGCTAACGCGCCAAGGCTAGCCGGGCCCCTCGTCTTACCCGTAAGGATGGGCTTGTTCGGAACTGTTTCGTAGGCGTAACCGCTGATGTACTCTGTTGCTCCTATCCCGTTCCACGTAATGCGCGCCCAACCGAAGTGCATTTTTCCATGAATGGCAAACTTCAGGCCGAGGTAAGCCTGCTGTACTCCCAGCCAGGGGCCGTAAGCGCTGCCGCCGTTCGTATAACTTCCCCAGCTCGCCGCCATAACAAGAGCCTTCGCCGCAAACGGTCCCTTGCGCCCGACCCGGACCCCTTTTGCTAACGCAGCCGCACACGATTGGCTATGACTTGTGACCTCCAAAATCGCGTTGCTCTTTTGTGCCGGGGACACCGCCACTCCTCCGCGGTGGAATCCCTCACCTTTCCGGACTGCGCCGAAACTGTAGGTGTTGGAAAACCCGAAGTCTGGGATGCCGTCGTTGTTCAGATCCAACGGTATGGAGCCGCCGTTCACTGTAATGGGTATGTTTGCCTTGGTGTAAACAATCTTGGCTTCTGCCGGCTGTGTCCACGCCAGGACTCCCACTCCGGCTGCAGTGGCTGCGGTTGCGTAGGCCAGAAGATTTTTGTCCAGTTTGGCGCCCAGTCGGGCGACGGTTCGCTCTCGAGTTGCGTCGCTCTGCGAATTAGATTGGATCATAGTTCTCCTTCGCGATCTTGATGGGATTTCACAACACAGACAACTATCTCGCTTATCTCGCTGCTGAAAGGAGGGAGACCGTCTGGGAGTGAATTATCGTTCTGCCCGATCCGCGCGTCAAGATGAAAAGTCTTGCACTCGCCGTCAATCCCATACTTCGCCCGGGCGCGGACGCCCGCGCCTACACCGACTTAATCCGAGATCGCGATGGGACGGCCTGTTGAAATTGATCAGGCTTGCACCCGAGCCTTGCGCTGCTGGCTGAGTTGGACGTAAAGATTGCGATGCTGCATGGCCTTTTCCAGATCGCCTCCGGGTTGGCTGTACAAGGCTCCCAACCAGCGGTGAGCCGCGAGAAGACCGGGGAGCATTCCCACGGCGGTCTCAAATGCCAGCGTAGCGCGATGACGATGCCCGAGTCGCGCCAGCGCCACCCCCAGATAGAAATGGCCCAAGGGAAGGAAATGCTGCAAGCCTACAGCCAGCAGAGCCTGCTCCGCTGCTTCTTCATTGCGGCGCTGACGCAGGCGCACCATGGCCAGACCCAGGTGCGCTTCGGGACTGTCGCCATCAATCTCGAGAGCCTGCTGAAACGCACGTTCCGCATCGTCGATGCGCTTCCGCCGCAGATAGGTTTCACCGATGCGCAGATGCAAGTTCGGCAGGCGCGGGTCGGATTGCTCCGCTTTCAGCAGGCAGGCCAACGCATCGTCCATGTTTCCTTCTTCAAAGTGAATGATGCCCATCAGCAGATCCGCCCAGGGGCGCGGCCTGGGCGTCTTGTCGGCGGCCGGCGAGCCGTCTTCGGCAGGCGGTTGATGCAGGTCGGCTGGCGGCGGAGGCGCTGCAGCGGATTCGGGCGGTAGTTCCGCCGGCGGAGGCGGTTCGGCCACGGCGGCGGACTCCAGGGCCAACTGCAGTTCGGCAGGCAAAGGCTCTTGATCGGCTATCTGCGCTTCGTCAGTCGGAGGTTCTCCATCCCCCTGCGCAGCCGCTGCACCGCCGTTGTTTCCAGCCGGGGCAGGTTTTTTGGGGGGTTCGTAAACAATTAACTTCTCCAAAATGACCTTGGCTTCCGCCCGCCGCCCGAGAGCCAAGTAACAATGGGCGAGGTGCTGTTGAAAGCGAATCTCGTCCGGATACTTGTTCACCAGCTCTTCGAGTATCGGCAACGCCTGATGATAGTTCCCCGAATCCAGATACACGCGCGAGAGGTTGTAATTTTGCTCGCGCACTGCCATCTCAACTGCCTTCGCCTGATTCTCACTTGGAGCCTGAATATATCCCAGGGCCACAAATTGCTGCAGCACGGCCTGGGCGGCGGCCGGATCCATACGCAAATCGGCGGGGTGCATGCCGCATTCCCCGGGCTCACTCTCCCAACTGGGGATGCGCGTAATTTCCGGCGGCTTTTCGAAAGCCTGTACCAGTACCCGGCCATCCATGTCCTCGCCCACCGGCAGCCCGAACAATGTCAGGATTGTGGGCGTGACGTCCAGCAGAGTTGCGCCGTAGATGCGTTCGTCCTGCTGGATGTGCGGCCCCTTCATACAGACGATTCCGAACGGCCGATGTTGCACGGCTGGGCCTGCGGGCTCCGCCGGGATACCCCGCGGCCGCAAGTGGTCGGAATGGAAACCATGGTCGGAAACCAGCAATACAGTCGCTTCCGGTCCAGCCAGTTGCAGCAACGTTTCCAGCATCATGTCGTGAAATCGGTAGCCGCCGTTGACCACGTCTTTGTAAATCTCGAACTTATCTTCCGGAATTCCCTCCATGCGCGGAGGATGGTAGTGCATGAAGCCGTGGCAGAAGTGATCGATCCCGTTGTAATAAACCGCCAAGAAATCCCACGGCTCATTCTGCAGGATCCAAGTGGCGGCGTTGTGGATGGAGCAGTTTTCGGCTAGGATTTTGGCGAATGACTGTAGTCCTTTATCTTTCTCCTGATCGATCTCCGCAGCGCGCGGAATCCAGGGAAGGATTGCCGCTTCGCTGACCTCGGCGGGATGCATGCGCAGTTCGGCGAACGTTTCCCGCATGCTTTCGGGATAAACCGCCCCCGGAGGCAATGGCCACTCCTTGTCGAGCGGAGCGGATGCGTACGGATAAAGATCAGAAACCGAGATGCCGTTGATCGGCTCGGCAGGATGGCCGGCGAACCAGCCCAGTACGTGGGTCTTGTATCCGCGCTGAGTGAGAATATTCCAAATCGCTTTTACCTTGCGTGATGTGCTGGTGACCGGCCGTACGCCTCCGCTATGCGGATCGGGTTCCATGAATCCGTGGATGCCATGTTTGTCGGGCCGTTTGCCGGTGGCGATGGAGTTCCACAGCATCGGAGAGAGAATCGGCCGGAGCGTTGCCAGATTCCCCATCACGCCGTGATTGACGAAATCATCCAGCGTGGGCATGAGCCCCTGGTCGAGCAGAGGGTTGATGACTTTCCAATCGGCCGCGTCCCAGCCGATCAGCAGAACTTTCTTGGCGAGAGATTCAGGCATGAAATCCCCAGGGGAGCATATTCTACATCATCGGCAGCGCCCGCATCGCGCGTGGCGCCTGCCGGCCTAATGCTCAAAATGCCGCACCGATTCCTCGCGAATCCAAACAAGAGAAAGGTCCCGCTTTCATGAAGGAAGACACGCCGAAAAGACCTCGAGATCGTGATCAACGAAAGAGTACGTTTGGTCCGCCCCACCTCGTCATTCGCCATTCGAAAATTGACTCCGAAGGCTGCTATACATTGCAGCCCATCAAAAAAGGCAGTTATGTTGTGGAGTACACCGGACTGCGCCTCACCGTCGAAGAAGCGGACGCACTTTATGACGATCATCGCCGCACCTATCTGTTCGGTCTGACGGATGGAAAGCATGTGATCGATGGCGAAGGCGTGGCTGCATTCATCAATCACTGCTGTGATCCCAATTGTGAGGCGGAAGAGATCGAGGGTCGCGTCTGGATTATTGCGATGCGGGACATCACGGCCGGTGAGGAACTTACTTACGACTACAACCTTTACGACGGCAACCCGGAGGACCGGGAACAGTGTTTTTGCGGAGCAAAGAATTGCCGCGGCAGCATGTACGGTGAAGAGGAATTAGAGCGCCGGGCGCAGCAGATGGTGCCGCCCTCTCCATCTGGCTAGTGGTCAGGCGGCTGCGGCCGCAGCTTTGCGCGCAATGAGTAAAAGTCCCTTTGTGATTGCGTCTTTTTTCAGCACGGCTAAGCGGCTGCGGCCGGCGGTCGCCCTTCCAGTGCTGCAATCAGACCAGTTGTCTTCGGTGCGGGTGCTGCATGGGCATCGGCACGTATCTCCTTGGCGCCACGCCAAGGCTCCGCCCCCGGTGTCATCCCTGGAGTGTTGGATGTCCTGGCCGAAGATGTGCTGTCGTTTGAACAGTTTAGGGTTCACCAGGACGCTTCCGAGCGGTTGGGTCGCCTCCTCGCGTCCGGGCAATCGAGGAAAGGGCGCGGCAATCAGGTTCATGGGAACTGGATGCGAGACCTGGAGTATAATGGTTTACTGAAAGATGTCGCTGTTATGGTTCACGCTTCCTATCTTATTTACGTGGTGGCTGGGGTTTACAGCATCATCGGACTGGTAGTCCTCCGCCGAGCCTTCAAACCAAATTGCCGCGTGTGCTTGCACCAGAATTCTTGCCCAAACCGCGAAGGAGATCAACCTTCCGAGGCGGCGAAATCAACCTGCCTGGGCGGATAATGCGTCTCGACTCCTGCGCAGTGCTTCAGCAAAATTATTGACCACTGTCTGGCGCGCGCTCGCGGTTTGCTCAATCGGTGAGACCACGTTCCCAACGGCAATATACTAGCTCGTTAACCAGGAAGGCTGGTTGGCTCGCTGGAGACCGGGGCGGCGTGATTGCGCTGCGAAGTTCCGCAGTACGGACAATACACGTCGCTCGCGCTGATCACGCGCTGGCACTGCGGACAGCTCGGGCTCAGTTTGTAGCTGCAGCGGGGGCAGAAGTTGAATCCGGTCTGGATTGCGCACCCGCATTTCGGGCAGGCGCTGCGCAGCGGTTGCCGCAGGATGAAGTAAAGAATGATACCCAGAGCGTTGGGAATAATAACGGCCACAATCGTCCAAAGTGTAGGGCTCATGCCGCGGCGTTTTGCGTCGCGGTTGATATAACCGATGAGCAACAGAAAACAGCCCCCCCCCATCCCGGCCAGTAGCCCAAGCAGTGGTCTACACCATGCCGGCGGTGCGCCCGAGTGCCAAAGTGACGCACCATTGAAGACAATCTGCGCGGCAACGAATGCAATCGCCGCCAGCGTCCAAGCCCACAGCGGAACGATCTTGATTTCCGCAGTGAATCCACTGCGAGTTTCGTTTTTCACCTGCATAAATTTGTCCGCTTTCTCATCTCCATTGCTTTTACTCGTTGCTGGTCAAATGAGTGCCGCGAGCTAGGAGAAGCGCACTCACCACCAGCGCCGGTGCGATCCAGAAGAATGCAAAACCCGCTTGCCACACCCAGCTCGAAACGCCCGCCCATTCCCCCATCCATGCGAAGAGTCTCCACAGAAAGGGGACGGTCAGCGTCGCAGAAAGGCCCACGCCCAGACAAGCCATCCCTACCAGCCAGAGGCGTTCCCGCGTCTCCCGCAGTCTGCGGGCGTGGAAGCGCACCCGCATCTGCGTGGCTCGCACCAGCCGGGAATCCGCGGCGAGCGGCAACGAACGCAAACTGCGAACCAAAAGGTCCGCTGCTTCCGCGTAATGACGGCATGCTTCGCATTCCTCGAGGTGGGCCCGCAGCCAGGCCTGCTGCGCGTCCGAGAAACCTCCACCCAGAGCGATCAGCTCCCGTGCCTCGTCATGTGAGTTCCGCGTCATGCCTGCGCTCCCTTTAGCCGCGACATCAGCAAATTCAGCCCGCGATATAGCCGCGACTTCACCGTGCCCACCGGCGCCCCGGTTACCGTGGCAATCTCGTCCAAAGCTAGTCCTTCCTGAAAGCGCAACACCACGGTCTCGCGATATTCCACCGGGATGCTCACCAAAGCTGCGCTGACGCGGTCGGTTTGTTCGTGCTGGTGCACGACTTCCCACGCCATGGGCCGGCTGTCGACCGGTTCGAGCGGTGCGTGCTCGTCGTCCTCCATCAGCCCATCCAGGCTGACCGGGCTCTTCTTCCGCAAATAATCAATCGTCAAATTCCGCGCTACCGCGTAAAGCCACGTGCTGAATTCGTGCCTGCCGTCGTACTGATGGCCGCGTTCCAGCACGCGAATCCAGGTTTCCTGGAACAGGTCCTCGGCCAGTTCGCGATTTCCGGCCAGGTAAACAAGATACCGGAGCAGCCGGTGTTGGTACTGCTCGATGAGGCGGTCCAACAAATCCGGATCACGCCGGCGAAGACCGCGAGCAATTGCGCTGGCCTCGGACTCCATGCCATTCACGAAGTAATATGCTGCGGCGTTCATGCTACCGGATATACGGGCGGGGAAATCAGAAAGATGCAGGATCGGGAGAGATTCTCGTATGGTGCGCTAAGCTCCTTGTATTGAGGGAGATAATCGAGCACAAAATTCCGGTTTGGGAGCCCGCAGGCGGTCGGCGTCACACGAGACCTCTGATGAAGTTCGACAATACGGTCTGCCGGTCGTTGGCGGCTTTGGTCGGAGCCTCATGCGCCAGGTCGAGGGGAGCAGTGCGAACTTGGTCCTCATATTTCCCCCCAGATCTTCCCAGTTTTGGGCAACGAGGCCGGTTTACTGCGAAGCCGGAAACGTGATCGCGAGCGATCGCATCTCCTCTTTGTGGTCAGGAATTCAGCGGCGGCGAGGGGCCAGCACTCTACGACTGTGTGTCATCATTCCCCTCGCCGTGCAGCGCGGATGAGACCCACTCCGAGGCTTAGAACGGCGCCAGCGAGAAACAGTGCGCCGATGTATGCGAGATTCATGAAGCCGTTGGGGTGCGTCGCCGTCGGGGACGCGACGGACAGAAAGAACGCAGCGGGGATTAGAATTGCGGCGATCGGCGCACCGGCGCGGGCAAGCCATTTCCAGAAGGGTGAAAGCACCGCCTCGTCAACATACCGAAGCATGACCAGCGACAGGACCAGATAGACACCGGCGTGCGCATGACCGGCGCGCCACAGATCATGCCGCAACGGATTGTCGGCGTACCCGGGCGCATTTCCGGTCAGCAAGCCGAGAAGAGTTGAGCCTCCATACATCACGCTGGGAATGACGACGAGAAGGATCCCTGCGAGCATTCGCGAATCTCTTGACATGACTTCCTCCGTCCGTCTTAGACTGATCTTTGGCCTTCTTGTCAATCGCGGTCTGTGCGGGCGCGTTGCGCCCGCACAGTTTTGGACATCCGGCCTTCCCTCTGGGAGGCAAGGCCGGATTACTCTTACGCTGCTGCTTCTTGTCTCTGCCTGATGAACCCAAGCAGGTCGGCATTGATCTGATCCGCATTGGTTGTCGGCATCCCGTGCGGAAAGCCCGGATATACCTTCAGCGTGGCATTCTTCACGATCTTCGCGGACATCGGACCCGCCGCGGCGATGGGCACGATCTGGTCGTCGTCACCATGAAGAATGAGAGTTGGCACGTCGAACTTTTTGAGATCTTCCGTGAAATCCGTCTCGGAGAAGGCCTTGATACAGTCGTAGTGTGCCTTCATCCCTCCCATCATCCCTTGCAACCACCAGTGCTCTCGGATACCTTCGGAAATCTTGGCGCCGGGGCGGTTGTAGCCGTAGAACGGGAGGGTAATGTCCCTGTAAAACTGCGCTCGATTTTTCGCCAGTTCGGCGCGGAGGCCGTCGAAGACCGAGATGGGCGAGCCAGCGGGATTTTTGTCCGTTTTCAACATCAGCGGTGGCACTGCGCTGATCAGCACGGCCATGCCGACACGTTCTGTGCCGTGCCGCCCAATGTAACGGGCAACCTCTCCGCCGCCGGTGGAATGGCCCACATGGATTGCGTTGTTCAGGTCGAGCTTCTCGGTCAGAGCCGCGAGATCGTCGGCATAAGTGTCCATATCGTTGCCATCCCAAGTCTGGGCGGAACGGCCGTGCCCTCGCCGGTCATGCGCGATGACTCGATAACCGCGCTGGCCGAAGAACAGCATCTGTCCGTCCCAGTCGTCCGCGCTGAGTGGCCATCCGTGACTGAACACTATAGGCTGGCCTTTTCCCCAGTCCTTGTAGTAAATGGTGGTGCCATCTTTTGTGGTGATCGTGGGCATAACTTCTTCTCCTTGTGTGATTTTTCGTTCTAAGAAACATCTACAAAACAACCATGTTTTCCGATCAGGCCGTACGGGCCTGCTCGGGGCGCCGGTCGCAGGAAATTTCGTTTCCGTTTGCTGTGGGTTCGGGGTCCGCCATTTGATTCCTTCTTCCAATTGGGAAGACAGATTATGACGATGAGATCTTGCGATCGACATCGCCTTCGGGAAGCCTGAGCGAGTCGCTGACAATGAGTTCGGCGACACGCAGTCGTTTCACGGTGAGATTCTGAATTTCGAGCGAATTGAATTCGGCCCTCCCCAGCAGGACGCGACGGATCGCCAACCGCCCAATGGCCAATGCACCGATCGCGAACGCGCCAACCGCCACCGCACCGATTGCGGTGGCGATCATTGTCACTCCGCCCAAGCCCAAAGATTTCGAACTACGGATCGTTTCCATAGATCCGCCTCCATACGCAGCTGGCGACGCGGCTTACTGCTTGCCCGCCAGCTTCAGCCAACCACCTTTGCAAGAAACTGATGATGTCGGGAAGCCGTGCAGCAATAGCACCACCGGAGCGTCCGCTGCTGAGACCGCCTGCCGGTAGAAGACGGTCACACCATCCGCTTCGACGCGGTGGATGGATGGGTGAGGCACATGGGTGGTGGTAGTGCCATCATCGGCAAGGATCGCGGGAGTTCGCCCCCTATTCTCGTAAGATCTCATATGCATATCCAGAGCCTTTCAATTTCTTCGTCGGAGAGTCTCGAACAGATCACCACTCGTTGGGTACCTGACTGGTGTCAGCGTATGGGCCGATCCAAAGCTTCAGCTGTATTTGAATTGACTTGCACCGGGCTCGATGCCTTTTTTTTTCAGCAGAATTGTTTTGTCCGCAAGATATGGCTTGATGGTTTCGCTCATGACTGCAAGGAATGCGATAACGTGACGAAAAGGCACATACGACGTTGATCGAACGTCGTCGTCCGGTTTTTTGACAATTTGTTTGGTCTGGTCCGCGAGCACTTCGCCGGCGAGTCAGCACCGGCCTCCTCGAAGCCGGCTTCTGGCCAGCGTCGTTGTGAGTCCGTCCGGGGCATAACTTCCGGTTAGCCGGCGAGGACTAGGCCGCTGGCGCGGCGGGCCGTCTACGCGCTTTCTGTACAGGCTGCGGGCTAGACGCCTACAATGCACAAACCAGAGATCCGAATCGGAATTCAGGTTCAGAAAGCTGCAGAATTGGTTCGCACTTCAGATCGAGCCGAAGGAGGAACCGTCATGCGACCTGCGAAAGTCGCTTCATGCATGCTCATCATTATTGGCGTCTGCGCCCTGGCGCCTCGAATTCCTGCACACACGTCGGCGTCGAGCCAACACATCGTAATTGCCGCGAGCGTGCTGCTGGATGGCAAGGGCCACATATTGCACGACGTTCGCATCGTGATCGAGGGCTCAAAGATTGTTGCGATAGCTCCTACCGTCGAGGGGCCGGTGGACTACGACCTGCGCGGCCTGACGGTGTTGCCTGGCTGGATTGACGCCCACGTGCACATTACGTGGATCTTCGGCAGGGACGGGAAAAACGCGGGCACGGAAGGGACAACACAAGAGGATGCCTATCAAGCTGCGTCGAATGCATGGGTGACGCTGATGGCAGGCTTCACGACGGTGCAAAGTGTGGGCTCGCCCAACGATATTCCGCTGCGTGATGCCATCGCGAAAGGATTACTCCCCGGCCCGCGTATTCTGACGGCCGCGGAGCCGCTCGAAGGACGAGGCGAGGCGACCGGCACGCCCGATGAAATCCGCGCTTATGTGAGGAAGCAAAAGCAAGCCGGCGCGGACCTGATCAAAATCTTCGCGTCGGAGTCCATCCGCCAGGGCGGAGGCATGACCCTTTCGCAGGAGCAATTGAACGCGGCGTGTGATGAAGCAAAGAAGCAGGGACTGCGCGCGCTGGTGCACGCTTACAAAGAAGCGGTCCGCGCTGCGACTCTCGCGGGATGCACCGAAGTTGAGCACGGTACGCTGGCCACAGACGACGACTTGAAATTGATGGCGGAGAAGGGCACCTATTTGGATCCACAAGCCGGGTTGGTCATTGAAAACTACTTGCTGAACAAAGAAAAGTATCTCGGCACACCCGGTTACACTGCCGAGGGATTTGCAGCCATGGAGAAGATTCTTCCCATGGACCACGAGATCGTGCAACACGCAGCGAAGACTCCGGGGCTAGAAATGGTTTTTGGCACGGATGCGGTCGCGGGCGCGCACGGGCGCAATGCCGAGGAGTTCATCGACCGCGTGCGTGACTGCGGTGTGGACCCGATGGCCGCGATGGTCTCTGCCAATTCTCTGGGGGCGGAAGCGTTGGGCATGGGTGATCAGATTGGCTCGATCGCCCCCGGCCTGCAGGCGGATATCATTGCGCTCGATGGGGATCCGTTGAAAGACATCACAGCCGTTCGGCGCGTTGTATTTGTAATGAAGGGCGGCGTTGTTTACAAGAACGCCGCTCGGGGTGCGATTCCTTTCCATGCGGGCGTCCAGCCTTGATGAGACGGTGAGGCGAGGCATCCTGTCACCACGCTCCGTCGAGGACCAGACATCTCCGATCTCCCGAGTCAGAACGAGAACGTCTTTAAAACCTTCGGTTGCTTGATACTCCTTCAGCCCAGTCTGCTCCAAATAGGAAAAGTAGGGTTTGCCCATGCCTGGCCGGGTGCGTCCCTGCCAAATTCTCGCGATCATCGTATTCTCCCCCGCTTTATCCAGTCGCTGCCGCCAAGCTCGAAATTAACATACTACCGGCAGCGTCGTGGATAGGGGGCGGAAACTCCTGGCCTCAGAGGGGAACGGCCTAGTGACCGATCGGCAATGGGTAATAACCAGCCTTGGCATACACCAGAACGCAAGGACGCAGGTCCGATGACTTGCAGCCCGGACGGTCCACGCGGACTTCGACCTCGCGGTAGCTGCTGCTAAGGGTGGCGCGGGTAGCGTAGCCCAGAGTGTACTCGTTACGGGCGTCGCCGATCACCCGCTGATAGACGCTTTCAATAGCGGAACGTGAGTACTCACTAAGAATCTCGCCAGCGGTTGCGTTGGCGTACTTCGGCAGGATGTCGCTATATCCCATCTTGGGCAGATGCAGCCTTTCCAGCTTGCTGTAACCCGGAATAGCCGATCCCTCCACAGCCACGCCATAAACCGCAATCCCGTTGGAAAGCAGGACCTTCAATACATCCCCATAGCTGGCGTCGCTGCGGTATTCTTTGCCGTCGCTGATGACGAAGATGATCTTGCGACGGTCTTTCTTTCTCGTGCTCAGGTCCCGGGCCGCCGCGAGGATCGCATCGTTCAACACGCGAGACTGCTTGCTGGGTGTAATCACCGGCGGAGGTCCGCCTTCGATGGGAATATTGTTCACCATCGGTCCCTGGGGTCCCAGGGGACCACCGGTTACGGGCACGCCGTTATTCTCGCCGCGCTTGGTTTTCAGTTCGTTGAGCACTGCATCGAGTTTTCGCCCCACTGCGCTGAAGTCGGCGACGCGGGCGACGGTGTTGCTATAGGTATAAATCGCCACCTCGTCAAACTGGCCAAAAGCTCCCTGCAGAGCGGGGAACGTCCGATTCACCTTCTGCACTGCGATATCGGGCATACCCAGATCAATGATGACCGCGGCCGACATGGCCAGCGGATCGCTGGTGAAGAAGTTCATCGCCTCTTTCTTACCGTCCTCATACACGGAGAAATCTCCAGGCAGCAGCCCGTCGACCAAATGACCGGATTCGTCCGTCACCCGGACTGGCACGATCACCTGGTTGACGTTCACCGAGAGCTTGTAGAGCTCCCCTGCTGTGCCCGACGGCTCTGCAATCGTACTGCCTGGCGGGACTGTGTCGATCTTGAACGGCGGCGGAGGTCCGGGAGCTTCCTCTTGGGACGGCGAAGAAGGCGCTGCCGCAGATGATGGCGGTGCTGCACTCGGCGGAGGTGCTTGTTCGCCCGGAGGCGCTTGGTTTGCGGGGGGAGCTTGGGGTTCATCCGGAGGGGCAGTGGGGAACGTCTGCGGAGGCTGGCTAGCAGAAGGCGCGTCGGGAATGTCCTGCTTCTGCTCGGGTTGGGGGTTGGACTGCTGCTGAGCGGTTCCGGTCCCTAAGGCCAGAAGAAACAGTATGATTGCGAGAACGGCAGCCGTCTGTAGCCTATAGACTGGTGCGAGCACTGGAGACCTTTCTTCGCGTAGACTAGCCATTAATTCGGATGCTGAATCGCCCCACTTGGTGCATCTAACGCTAGAGGAATAGACTAACAAAAAGAGCGAGAGAATACTTTCATGTCCAAAGCCCATACGTTTAGGGTTCTGATTGCTGTTCCGCTTCTGGTCGTGTTTTTGGGGCTCTGCCCGGCTAGCGCCCAGCAACCGGCGCAGTCTTCTGCCCAAAACCAGGACCAGAACCAGGACCAAGCGCAGGACCAGTCCATGGAGACGTTGAAAGTAAACGTGAACGTGGTCCAGCTTTTTTTCAATGTCAAGGACAAGAAGGGAGCGCTGATCCCCAACCTGACCAAGGATCAATTTCAGATTCTCGAGGATGGCAAGCCGCAGACCATCAAGTATTTTGCCGCGGAGTCCAATCTCCCGCTGACGCTGGGGATTCTGATTGATTCAAGCGGCAGCCAGGCGCGCGTGCTCGACATGGAAAAGCAAGTGGGCGGCGACTTTCTCAGCCAAATCCTTCGCGACAAGGATATGGCTTTTGTCATCAGCTTTGACGTGAGCGTGGACCTGCTGCAAGATTTCACCAGCTCCGTGCACTTGCTTAAGACAGCTCTCAATACAGCAAAGATCAATACCGCCGGCGGCGGAGGCATGGGCATTCCCGGCTTGGGCGGAGGAACCATCCCGACTGTGGGTACTCCTAAGGGCACCCTGCTTTACGACGCGGTTTACTTGGCCTCGCACGACGAATTGTCTCAGCAGGTTGGGCGCAAGGCGATGATTCTTCTTACCGATGGCGAAGACCAGGGCAGCCAGCTCAAGATCAAGGACGCCATTGAAGCCGCGCAGAAATCCGACAGCATCGTCTATGTGCTGCTTTGTGCGGATCGTGGGTTTTATGGCTTTGGCGGTTATTCCGGCGATAGCGAAATGAGAAAGCTTACGCAGGAAACCGGCGGCCGCGTCATCGAGGTCGGCAACAAGCTCGAGAAACTAAAGGAGGGATTCGACCAGATCGCGACCGAACTGCGGAGCCAGTACAATATCGGCTACACCTCGACCAATGCCAAGCTGGACGGCACCTTCCGCAAGGTCGAGATCCACACCAACAACAAGGACTACAAGATCCAGGCCCGGACCGGCTATTATGCGGTTCCCAAGCGGGATTAGGCCTGTTGTTCAGTGTGGGGCGAACACTCTTGTCCGCCGCTCTTCAAGTTGATCTCCCCCTAAAGACAGCAGTTTGGTCGCTCAAATCATTCGCTCAGAAGCGGCAAGCAGGAAATGGAAAGCGGCGGACAAAAGTGTCCGCCCCACACTAGTCAATTGCTTTCAAGGTCGATCAAACACGAGGGCGACTTGGCCGATCTTTCACTCGGATCACGAACTTCAATCCGGACCAGATTTCATCCACCGCGCAGACTTTCACGTCCACCAAACCTTGGTCCAACCCGATCTTCCGAATCTTATTTTCGTCGAGATCCGTCGCCACGCCAGAAGTCTTTTTCGGCCAACTTACCCACAACATTCCGGCGGGCGCAAGCCGCCTGGAAACATCAGCGAATTGCTTCTTCAACTCGGTCTGAGTCTTCACGAAGATCATGGCAAAGTCGAGCGGCCCGCGCCCATCCTTAACGATGTGACAGCTCTTGAGGGCTTTGTTCAGTTCGGCATTCACACTCGCCGGCAGACCGATGAAGGCAATGCGAAAGTTTTCTTTAATGCCGAGTTTCTGGGGAAGAGGAGTTCCGGAATATCCCGCCATGAGTTGCCTATTGGGAAGGAGCGTAATAGCCGTGGCGGCTGCGTATGCGCAAGCCCTTCTGATTCTGGGCCAGGATTTCGATGGTGCGGTAGCGGCCGTCGGTTCTGAAGTCGGCGGGTTTGTAGGAGATCGCATACTGGCTGCGCAGCTCCTCCTGAATGGCCGCGAATGCGTTGGCTACCTCGGTGATCTGGAAAGGAACGTAGGCACGCCCACCGGTGGCTTCGGCGATGCGTTCCAGAACCTTGTCTCCGTGGTGGCTGGAGCCGGTCAAATTAGTGCTGATGGTGTAGACAATCACCTCGGCGCGTTGCGCCATCTCGATGGCTTCTTCGCGGGTCACATGGCTCTGGTTATCTTCACCGTCGGTCAGCAGAATGATGGCGCGGCGTACTGGCCCGGTTTGCTGGGCTTTCATCAGTTTGTCGCGGCAGGCAAAGTACAGCGCATCGTATAGCGCTGTACCTCCTCCGGGGCGCAGAGCGCGCACTCCAATCGAGAGCGCTTCGGTGTCGTCGGTGAAGTCCTGCGTGACCTCAGGAGTCACATCGAAACCGACCACAAAAGCCTTGTCGTATTTCCGGCGGACGGTCTGGTTAAGAAATTCGACGGCTGCTTCCTGCTCAAACTTGAAGCGATCGCGAACGGAGTTGCTGGCGTCGATCAGCAGTCCCACCTGCAGCGGGAGGTTGGCCTCGCTGTGAAAGCTGCGGATTTCCTCCGCCGGCTTGCTGTCATCGATGACCTTGAAATCATCTTTCTTCAGGTCCCTCACGTAGCGTCCGTGCTTGTCAGTAACCGTGAAGACAACGTTGACCTCGTTGACCGTTTTGCGAATGGTGGTGATTGATTCGTCTTGCGGCGAAGGCGGAGGCGGAGAAGTAGCTGACGGGGCGGTACCAGCGCTGGTCTGCTGATCCCGTTGCACATCGCCCACTGTTGACCCAGCACGCGCCGCCGCATCGGATTGGACCGGGTCTGCCGTGGCCTGAGCCGGCGCAGCGGATTCCTGCGGCGCAGGAGGAGTCTGAGGCTGAGCAGCGGGCGCGGGTTTCCGTGGTTGAGTATCTTGCTGTGATGCGGAAGGCGCGGAGGGCAGTTCACCCTGCCCCGAATTCTGCGCCAAAGCCATGGGCAGAAGCAGAGCGAAGCCTAAAAAGAGAATAGCGCTGCGGAGTTTCATTACTTCGCTTCATTATAGCTGGAGCCGGGCTCAGTCGTATTTGTCTTCTTCGCAGGAAACAACCTTGCAAACACGACAATGGAAATCAGGAACACTCCGAAATTCAACACGCTTCCCTCGGGGCCAACCGCTCCGCCGGTCAGCCAACGTGGCCCGTGGAAGCTGGAATTGAGCAAATGGCCCGTAGCCCGAATGCCGCTGTCGGGGACGGAATAAATGAAGTCCTCGGCATAGTCGACGGCCCCGTGCAATCCGATGGCAAACCACAGCGTGCCCGTACGCCACAGAGTGAAACAGGCAAACAGCCCAAACAACATAACAAATAGAGCGCCTACCCAGCCTTCGTTAGGGTTACCCAGATGAGTGACTCCGAAGATCGCGGAAAGGATGAAAGCTGCTGGCCAAAAACCGATGCCTTCGGTCAGAGTGAATTGCGCATAGCCGCGGAACAGGGACTCCTCAAATGCTCCCACCAACACATCGCCCACCGCCCACAAGGCAGCATACTTGATGAGCGCAAGGCCTGAAACCGCAAGCGTACCGAAAGAGAATCCGTGAAGCAGCGACATTGCCAGCATGGCGAGGCTTTCAGCCGCCAAACCCCAAATCACGCCTTGCCAGAAGAGCGTTCCGACGGCGCGCTGGAGTGGAAATCCAAACGCTCCTATCGGCCGGTGTTCGATTCTGGCCATGATGAAGGTGGCGAGAAATACTGCTGCCAGCCCGGCGCTCTCGAAGAGCAAATTGTATGAGGCGGTGATCGCTCCGCGCTGATTTTCCTGGGAGATGCGATGGAGAGCCGGTTCCAGGCGGATCATTTCCTGGATCGCTGCCTGAGACAATCCAAGCAGCAGGAGAAACAACAGTAAGCGCCATCCGGCGCGGATGCCCTTCGGGCCGAGAAAGACCTTTCGCAGGCGCGAGCCGGACGGGGTCAACGAAGACATTGGCTGTGGCTTGGGTAAGGAACTCATTCCCATTGCTTCAGTTTCTCATGCTATGAGGTTGGCGAAGACGGCTCCAGCCCCCGAAGCGCCGGCACAGGTCGTTCTGCGTCATCTGCTTTCTTGGCGGGATACAGCCAGGCGAAAACCACAAAGGCGATCAGGAAGACGACAAAATCCAGCGCGCTACCCTCAGGGCCGATGGTTCCACCCGTGAGCCACCGCGGTCCGTGGAAACTGGAGTTGAGCAGGTGTCCAGTTGCTTTCATTCCGCTGTCCGGAACGGAGAAAATGAACGTCTCCGCATAATCTCCCGCCGCATGGAACCCAATGGCGAACCACAAACTGCCGGTACGCCGTAGGGTAAAGCAGGCGAAGAGACCGAAGACGAGGACTGAAAGCGCGCCTACCCAGCCTTCTCCCGGGTTTGGCAGGTGAAGGGCGCCGAAAGCCGCGGAGAGGATGAAGGCCGCAGGCCAGAAACCGATTCCCTTCCCCAAGGTGAATTGTGCATATCCTCGAAACATGAATTCCTCGAAGATTCCGACCAATACAAAAACACAGGCCCATGCCATCGTGTACTTCAAGAGGGTGAAACTGGAAAGCGCAAGTGAACCAAACGAGAATCCGTGCAGAGCAAACATTGCTAACATCTCTGCACTTTCCATAGCAAGGCCCCAAACGACGCCCTGCCAGAAAAGCTTGCCGAATGCACCCTGGAGCGGAAGCCCATACGACCAGAAAGAACGCTTTTCGATTTTCGCCATCACCAACGTCACCAGAAACAACCCCACGATCACAGAGGGTTCAAAAACAAACTCGAAGGTGGGAGTCAAGGTACCGTTCTGCGCCTGCTGCAGAATCCGGTGAAGAGTCAGTATCTCCTTCAGGCCCAGCCGAATCGCGGACAAACACACCACCAGCAGCAGGACGAAGATCAGGAATCTCCAGCCTGCACGGAGGCCATCCTGCGTGAAGAAGACTTTCCGGATGGGAGAAGAAGCAGAAGGAGAAGGAGGCATAACAGAAGGCATTTGTTGAGGTGTAGGAAAAGAATCCGTGTCCATTGGCATTATCCCGTTCACTCTCTCATACGGCGTGCAATGCTGGTTTGTTCCGTGGATTCGCTTGAGCGCGAGGGTTCTCGGGAAGCCTGTGGAATCTCGATGCCCTCGAGAAACTGTCTTAACTCTTCGGGCAGCGGCCGGGAAAAGGCCAGCATCGCCCCGCTCCGCGGATGCTGGAGCTGCAAAGCAGCTGCGTGCAGGAAATTTCGCGGCAGCGAAATGCCGGCGGCTTCATTCTTCGCCCGGATTTCGCGGGGCGCGCCGTAAAGTGTGTCGCCCACGACTGGGTGCCCCAACGAAGCCAGGTGCACGCGGATCTGGTGGGTTCGCCCGGTGTCAATCTGTACTTCCAGCAAGCTGAACTTGCCGTATTTCGACGCAATGCGCCGCTGCGCCGAGTAGTGCGTAATTGCTTCACGCCCACCCAGACGCCGCGTCGTCATCCGCGTGCGCCGAACCCGGTCGCGGCTAATGGTGCTGCTGATCGTGCCTTGATTCTGTTTCACCCACCCGTGCACTAGCGCAATATAGGTTTTTTGGACCAGCCGCCGGGAAAACTGGTCGGCCAGACGCCGGTGGGATTCGTCATTTTTCGCCACCACGATCAACCCGCTGGTAGCCTTGTCCAGGCGGTGCACGATCCCAGGCCGCACTTCGCCGCCAACCCCCGAGAGCCGGCCAAACCGGTGCAGCAACGCATTCACCAGCGTGCCACGATTGCGCGCGTCCTCGGTGGCGCCCGCTCCAGCATGCACCATCATTCCCGCGGGCTTGTTCACCACCGCGAGGTCATCGTCCTCATAAACGATGTCCAGCGGAATCTCTTCCGGAATCGCGCGCAGGGGCGCCGACTTTGTCGCTGCAAGCACCGTAATGCGTTCACCACCTCGTAAACGCTGGGAAGCTTTCGCTGCTGCCTCGTTGACTAGTACCTTCTGTTGCTCGATCAATTGCTGAACCCGCGCGCGGCTCGTCTCAGCCAGCCGTCCGGCCAGAAATTGATCCAACCGTTTTCCGGCGTCTTCCGCGGTCACGGAGATTACGATTGGAAACTTTTCAGACATGCAGCAGATCAGTCAGATGCTGACGGAAGGATACATCACAGGGGCCTCCGAGACGCGGCAAGACTGCGTTTTCAGCGGCGGGCTCCTGCCGTTCAGTTCAGCAGTGGAATTTCTACCGCGCAGCTTGCGCAGGAACTGTTCTTGGACCGGGCCGCAGCCACCAGATCAGCCCGGCCATGACGACCAGCCCGATGGAGATCAATTGCGTGCCGGTCATGATTCCGCCAAAGACGGATCCGCGGCCTGGATCATCGCGCAGAAATTCGAGGAAGAAGCGGGCCACGCCATAGAGGAAGAGATACGTTCCAAATACCTGCCCATCGAATTTCTTTCGCTTCAGCATCCACATCAGTATAAAGAAATTGGCCAGTTCAACTGCGGATTCGAAAAGCTGAGTGGGCTCGAGCGCAACCCCCAGCGGTGTGCCCACCCACGCTTGGGCAATGGGATTGGTGAAGGTTACGCCCCAAAAATGGCTGGTCGGTTTGCCGTAGCAGCAACCCGCAGCAAAGCAGCCGACTCTTCCCAACGCATGCCCCAACGCCAGTCCCGGAGCGAAAGCATCACAGGTAGCCAGCGCGGGCATACGATGTCTGCGGATATACCAGGCCGCCGCCACAAATGCGCCAATCAATCCCCCGGAGAAAACACCGCCCGCCTGAAGAGTGCCAAAACTGAAAATCTCTCCGGGATGAGCCGTGTAATAGCTCCAGTCGTTGACGATATAGAGAATCTTGGCGCCAAGAATTCCGCACAACACGACAATAATGCCGAGATTCCAAGCGTGCTCCGGATTGATGCCTTGCTTTTCCGAGTTGCGCACGCTGATCCACAATCCGATCAGCACTCCCAGTGAAACCAGGAGACCGTAGGTGGGGAGGCTGAAGTTGCCAATATGAAAGAGTCGAGGGAACACGGTTAATTAGATGCAAACTGTCCAGAAATTGCTGGTTAGAAGTTTAGCAGAAAGACAGCGGGTCGTTGGTCCTTGGTCGTTAGCCGTCGGGCAACAACGCGAATGACCGACGACGAACGGCTGACCACAAAAATAAAGCCGACCCGCTCATGCCGTGTGGTAGGCCGAGAATGAACCGTCGTTCGACGTGTGGGAACCCGCCGAGACCCTTTAGGCGTCTCCGCATGGCGGAGCATGGCACACCGGATCTTAAGTCGAGTCGGGCCCCCGTTCATTCAGGTGTTGGTTCAAAAATCGGTTACCACCATCACCAACTGTGCAGGCCGGCTTTCAAGATTGGATGCTAGGGAAAACTGCGCGGTTTCGCAAGGGGGGAGAAGCAAATAGTTGGCACTCGGTTTGCCAGCAACTTCCGTAATGGGATGAAAGGGGGGAGACTCCAGGGAACACACAAGAAATGCCCGGGGCGGCTGCCCAGCCGCCCAGCCGGCACAAAATACAAATCACAGCGGTCGCCGGCTATCCTGCCCGGCGCTGGTCGTCCAGTACTTCATCTAACGCATCGGAAAGATGATGCGCGCGCTTGAGATACTCACCGGCTCCGCTGTCCTGGCTTCGCCTCAGCAGATGATATTCATCGGCAATATTGAGCGCAGCCAGCACCGCCAACCGCACGGTATCCACGGTGTGAGTCTGCTCTGCTACGGCGCGCATCTTGGCATCCACGTACTCGGCCAGCTTGAGGATGTACTCAGGATCGGAGCCGCGCAGATTGTAAGCCTGGTCGAAAATTTCCACCCGCACGCTGGTATTGCCGGCATCCTTCACCGGAGATTGTTTCGTGGTGGTCGCCACGCTTTATTCTGCTCCTTTCCGCTGCTCGACAGAAGCCAAATGGCTGCTCCACTCATACCGACAAGAAAGGGAGATCGCTCAGCTTGCCGCTTGCTCCTCAAGTGTGTCAATCTGCTGCAGCATCTTTTCCACCCGGCTGCGGATCTCTTCCCGCTCCCGGCGCAGTTGCACCATTTCACGGCGGAGACCTTCGATTTCCTCCTCCCGCTCCTCCAACTGCTCGCGTAGCCGCGTCACATCGCGCTCCGACGCTGCCCGCGCCTCCCGCGCTGCCTTGTACAGTTCGATCGTCCGATAAACCTTCTGTTCCAAGGCCTGAAAATCGTCGGCCGGAACCTGGGTGGATACCTCTTCAGCCATCCTCACTGACATGATTGCACTTCTTCCCTGAGAAATTCGAGCTTCGTTGCAGTATACCCCATAAGGCTGTGGAGATAGGAGAGTGAAGTCGGGAGGGCGTCCTCGTCGGTCCGTGAGAGCGCGCCCGGGCCATGCTATTAACGCCTAAGACGCTCGCAGCGTGCCGCCCAGCGCCTCCAATGCCTTGATGATCTGCGCTGACCACTGCGCCACCTCATCCTCGCGCAGCGTTCGCTCTCGCGATTGAAGCGTCGCCCGCAGCAATATTGAATACTTGCCTGCAGGAATGGAACCGCCGCGAAAGATCTCCACCGGTATGAAGCTTCGTAAGTTGGTCAGACGCAAGGCAGCGACCGCCTGCTGAATCTTCTCGAAGATGACTGAGTCGACAAAGATGAACGAGAAGTCGCGCTCCACCGCTGGATATCGGGGTAACGGTTCGTAGCGGGGCTCGCGCAGAGCATGCTTATAAAACAAATCCAGATAAAGTTCTGCGATGAAGACATCTTCCCGCAACTTGCGCTTGGCGGCGGTTTCCGGATGAATCTGCCCGAATTGTGCGACGATCTCGCCGTCCATCACCGCCTGCGCGGAGCGTCCGGGATGGTAATAATCCGCAGCATCCGGCTTGAACTGCAAGTTGCTGTGCTGACAAGACTGGAGCAGAATCTCCACGTCGCCCTTAAGATCGAAAAATGAAAACGGCCGCGCTGCCTGATGGACGCTCGGGCTCACCGCACTGCCGGTTGCGCCCAAACAGATGCGCTTCGCTTCCACCGCTTTCTCGCCCGCCGCCTCGAACACGCTTGCCGATTCAAACAGCCGCACGTTGTTGCTTCCCCGGTTCAGGTTATAGGCAAGCATGTTGAGCATGCCGGGCACCATCGAGGTACGCATCACCGAAGCTTCCTCGCTCAGCGGATTGGCCACTTCAATCACGGGAACATTGGAGAATTGTTCCGCGTCTTCGTGCGAAATGAAAGTCAACGAAACCGCTTCGTTGTAACCCAGCGCCAGCAGTGAAGCTCGCAGCTTCTCATCTTTCTTTGCGTCTGGTACTTCAATCACCGAGCCAGCAAACGCGGGCAATGTGTTGGCGAATTTGTCGTATCCGTGCAGCCGGGCGATCTCTTCGATCAGATCAATCTCGCGCTCCACATCGAGGCGCCAGCTCGGAATCCGCACCGTGAACTCCGGTTCCTCGCCCGGTTCCGGCATCAGCTCGAAGCCCAGCCGCTTGAGGATGCGCAGGACTTCGGTCGTCTCCAGTGGCTCGCCGAGGATACGATGCACCTCAGAAATCCGCAGCATTACCGGAGCCTGATCGATTTGCCGTGCGATCACATCGATGGGACCGCCCATCAGCTCGCCACCCCCAGACTGCAGAATCAGCTCAGCCACACGGTCAGCGGAAAGGATCGTGGACTCAAAATCGGCGCCGCGTTCGAAACGGTGCGAGGCGTCGGTATGCAGCCCGTGGCGTCGCGACATCTTGCGCACCATCACCGGATCCCACCACGCTGATTCGATCAGGATGTTGCGGGTTTTCTCCGTAATCATCGTGTCGAAGCCGCCCATGGTGCCGGCCAGCCCGACTGGCTTTCTCGCGTCAGCCACAACCAGGTCTTCGGAGGTCAGCTTGCGCTCAATGCCATCGAGCGTCTTGAGAGTCTCGCCGTCGCGCGCCCGGCGGACAATGATCTTGCCGCCTTCAAGCAGATCGAGATCGAATACGTGCGTGGGTTTTCCCATCTCCCACAAGGTATAGTTGGTGGCGTCCACGGCGTTGTTGATGGGCCGCTGGTCGAGAAGCGCAAGCCGTTGCACGATTTTGGTCGGTGATGGTTTGACTTTCACGCCGCGTAAGACTCGTGCGGTGAAGCGCGCACAGCCTTCCGGGTCTTTGATCTCGATGGGGAAATTCGGGCTTGATGGAGGCCGGGCGTCCCCGCCCGGCTGGACTGGCAGCTTGGGCTGGATCGACTTAAGCGGCACGTCGTAAATAGCCGAGACTTCTCGCGCTACACCGTAATGATTCATGGCGTCGGGACGATTCGTACCGATCTCCATTTCGAAGACGGTGTTCTCGCTCTCGCCGCTTATTCCTTCGACACCCATACCAACCGAAGTCAGATCTTCGGCGAGTTGGCGGTCGTCGACTAGGAGGTCAACGAAGTCACGAAGCCAGTGGGGAGAAAGTTTCATCGTTCAGCCATTGACGATTGGCTCTTGGCCCTTAGCTCTCTCGGCAACACGCACCGTGTTGCTGCAAACATTCTGCTCACAACAGCTAAAGGCTAACGGCCAATAGCTGCTCTTATGCAAACTGCCGCAAAAACCTGACATCATTCTGAAAGAACAACTGCAGGTCATCCACGCCGTACTTCAGCAAGGCAATGCGATCCGGTCCCATGCCAAATGCGAATCCGGAAACTTTTCTTGGGTCGTAGCCGTTGTCCTTCACGAACTCGAAGACGTTGGGATCGACCATGCCGCAACCGAGAATCTCAATCCACCCGGTCTGCTTGCACGGGCGGCAGGGATCTGTGCCGCGCTTTCCGCTCCCGCCGCAGATGAAGCAACTCACCAGCATCTCGGCACTGGGCTCGGTGAACGGGAAAAACGATGGCCGGAAGCTGGTCTTCACACTCGATCCGAAGAACGCTTTCATGGCGTGATCGAGCGTGCCCTTGAGGTCACTAAATGTAATGTTCGTATCCACCGCCAGCCCTTCAATCTGATGAAACATAGGCGAGTGGCTGGCGTCCGGGGGATCGTTGCGATGCACTTTGCCCGGGATCACGATGCGAAGCGGCGGCTTCATCTTCTCCATGGTGCGAATCTGCACCGGCGAAGTATGCGTGCGCAGCAACAGCCGTTCCCGCAGCGGCTTCGATTCCTGATTGGCGATGAACAGCGTGTCCTGCATGTCACGCGCCGGATGGTTCGGCGGAAAATTCAGCGACTCAAAGTTGTAGTAGTCGGTCTCGATCACCGGTCCTTCCTCAACCGAGTAGCCGAGGTTGCGGAAGACCACGAGAATTTCGTTCATGGTCTTGACGATGGGGTGCTCGGCGCCGATGGGGCGCGGAATGCCGGGGAGAGTGATGTCGATGGGGAATTTAACCGCTTGTGCCCACTTCGCAAATTCCTTCGCCGGAACGTCAATGCCAGGATGCTCCTTCTCAACGACCGCGGCGCTGAGCCAATCTTTGGCGCCGTCGACCTTTTGTTCCACTTGCTCTTTGAGCATGTTGACGCACTGGCCTACATCGCGCTTCGCATCCTTTGGCGCGCGCTTAAGCCAAAGCTCGTTTAGCTGGGTGAGCACGCCGCTTTTCCGGGCAACCCAACGGTCCCGGAAGACCTTCCAGTCAGACTCATTCGCCAGTGCCGCTGATTCCTTGCCGAGAGCGGTAATCAATTCGGCGGCTGCTCTGTCCAGCGCCGCCGGCGAGTAGTCCGTCAATTTGGGAACAGTGTAGGGCAACTGGACGTTCATCCTTTGAACTTGTCATCCCGAGCAAAGCGAGGGATCTGCAGTTTGTCCGCTGCGAGCCAACTGCAGATTCCTCGCACGCCCTCGCCGCGCTTTGCGCGGCTCCGAGCGGCTCGGAATGACAATAATAAACAATGGTTTCGGCGCGGCTGAAGCCGCGCCCCTTCAAACCAACGCATTCAGCGCACAGCCGTACGCTGAGTGCCGAGTGCTGAATGCTAAGTGCTAAGTGCTAAAGGCTGGTTTTACGCTGCCCCGCCGATGGCGCCCTTCGCCTGTTCGGCGAGGCTCTTAAAGGCGCCGGGGTCATGCACCGCCAGATCGGCAAGAATTTTGCGATCCAGTTCCACTCCGGCGGTTTTCAATCCGTGGATGAACTGGTTGTAGCTCATGCCGTTCAGCTTGGCGGCGGCGCCAATGCGCACAATCCACAGTGAGCGAAACTGCCGCTTGCGCTGCTTGCGGCCGGAGTAGGCAAACTTCAATCCGCGCTCGACCGCCTCCTTGGCGGAGCGGTACAGCTTGGATTTAGTCAGGAAATAACCGCTGGCGCGATCCAGTATCTTTTTGCGCTTGGCGTGGCGTTTGGTCCCGCGTTTTACACGAGGCATGTTCTGCTCCTTTTTGCGTTCTAGTTTATGGCGGCTGGAGGTAGGAGACTGTAGCAGTCTTTATGACCTCTTCACACGCCCGCCAGCCATTAGCCGCTGGCTCCCAGCGGCTAGCTACTAGCCGCTGGCTTCTACTTTCTAATACGGAATCATTCTCTTGACTTTGGGTGTATCCGCGTCGCTCACCAACACAGACTGGCCAAGCTTCTTCTTGCGCTTGTGGCTCTTCGAGGTCAGGATGTGGCGCAGGTGCGAATGCCCACGCTTCACTTTCCCGGTAGCAGTTTTCTTGAAGCGCTTGGCGGCGCCTTTGTGTGTTTTTAATTTCGGCATAAAAACCTCAGCATTTAGCATTTAGCACTTAGCCGTTATCACTCCATACCAGCGAAGCTAAGTGCCAAATGCTAATCGCTGTTACTTAAGCCTGATTCGCACGCGGCAGCGGCTGCGATTTCGGCGGAGGAGTGTGCGGCTTTTGAGTGCCCTCTTTCTTCGGCGCCAGAATGGCGTGCAGCGTGTTGCCTTCCTGACGCGGCCGGAACTCCACAATGCTCTTTTCTTCCACGTCTTTAATCAGACGCTCCAAAATCTGGCGCCCCAGGCCGGTGCGCGTCATCTCCCGTCCACGGAAAAAGATGGTCGCCTTGACCTTGTCGCCATCGTCCAGGAAGCGCAGCACGTGGTTCTTCTTGGTTTCGTAATCGTGATCGTCCACGTTAATGCGGAACTTCACTTCCTTGACTGTGATCGTCTTCTGGTGCTTTTTCGCCTCGCGTTCTTTCTTCTCCTGCTGGTACAGATATTTCCCGTAATCCATGATGCGGCACACGGGAGGTTGCGCGGTGGGCGAAATCTCAACCAGGTCCAGATTCTTCTCGCGGGCCATCTTCAGCGCTTCGTAGGGCGACAGAATTCCAATCTGCTGCCCTTCATCACCAATCACGCGGATTTCCCGCGCCCGAATGCGCTCGTTCGTGCGGATAAAACGTTTGTCGATAGAATCCTCCGTCTACTTTCAGGGGCGAAAGAAGATGAAGGATTATAACATGGGGTGTGTGCACTCAGGGCGGGTCCGTCATGTCACCCTGAGGGCACCCACCAGTGCGCCAGATTCCATTCCCTCCACATGGGCTTCGACCCAGCGATTCGCTGCGTGGCTTCCTGCCAGTTGCAGCTTCAGATAGTTATCGGTCAGCGCGCCGGTAAAAATCTTGCCGCCAGGAACCGCAGATCCATCGGCTTCGCTCGGGATGACATGAGCGCCCGCAATCACATGGCTGGGGGAACTTAGAGTAATACACTCGATGGTCTTTCCGACGAAGGATCGCATGAAGGCCAGCTTCTTCTCCGCCGCCAAGTCGCGCAGAATGCGGTTGCGTTCCCGGGCAACCTGCACCGGGACTTGATTTCGCATGGTTGCCGATGGAGTTCCAGGGCGCGAGGAGTACGTGAACACATGCAGATAGGTGAAGGGCAGGTCTTCAATCATGCGCTGCGTCTCTGCAAAGTCGGCGTCGGTCTCGCCGGGGAAACCGACCATCACATCGGCGCCGATCGCAGCGGTGGGCATTGCGGCGCGAATCTTCTCGATCTTCTCCCTGTAGTGCCAGGGTCGATATTTCCGGTGCATTTTTCGCAGCACGCGATCGCTCCCCGATTGCATGGGCGCGTGGGCATGCTTGGCAATGCGTGGAGACTCGGCTACCATGCGAATCAGATCATCGCTCCAGTCCATGGGTTCGACCGAACTGATGCGCAGTTTCTCCAGCGCCGTGTCATCAAGAATGGCGCGGATAAGATCTTGGAATCGCGGCCGTTGGTCGTTGGTTGTTGGTCGTCCGGAAGGGCACGACTTCAGTCGTGCCGAGGAGGCCTCAATAGGAGACCCGGCTTCCGCCGCTGGAGTTACTAATGGCCGGGACGACAAGTCGCGGCCCCATCTCCCCAAATTGATGCCCGAAATCACGACTTCCCGATAGCCCGCAGCCACCAGCGCATTCACTTCGGCGAGAATCCGAGCCAATGGCAAGGACCGGCTCCGCCCGCGCACGGACGGGATCACGCAAAACGAGCACCGGTTATCGCATCCGTCTTGCACTTTGAGGTTGGGACGAGTCCGCTCATTGGCAGCGTCAAACACTGGAGCAGCAAGCAGTTCGGTATGCGCGAAGATGTCGGAGACGAAGATGGGTGGTTCGTCGTTGGTCGTTAGTCGTTGGCCATGGGAAAATAAGCTCATGAGAGGAACAAAGCTCTTTGCGCGCTCCCCGGCAACCCGGGAATTTTCGAAGCGCGCTCCCAGCGCGGGAAGGGCAAGTTCCGCTAACTGATGTTTGTGAGAATTCCCGACGACTCGGCTCACCCCGGGCATCGACGCAATCTCTTCGGGCGCGCGCTGCGCGTAGCAGCCGGTGACCACGATTTCGCAGCCGGGATTTTCGCGCCGGATGCGGCGGATGGCGGCGCGGGCGTCCTGATCGGCCGCCGCAGTCACCGTGCAGGTGTTCAGCACGACGATTTGCGCGCGGGCAGGGGCCTCCGCGCGCTCCAGTCCACGCTCGCGGAACTGGCGCTCGATCGCGGCTCCGTCGGCCTGCGTGGCCCGGCAGCCGAAATTCTCCACATAGAAACTTGCCACGGTTCTATAGTAACCCGACTTGAGCCCAATTGACCGAACCGCGAGGACGCCCGCCCGGAGGTTGACGGAACAGGGCGGAAACCAACAACTCCGCGCGGCCGCTCCCAACTCCTGGCGAGTTCCGCGGAAAATAGCAGAAATTTAATATTCCGACCAGGCGGTCTCGTTCTATACTCTGCACAAGGCTTAGTGCTTGCGGTAATCAGCACTGCTGTGGTGGGGATGATCCGGCTGCGACAATTTTCGCGAGGTGTTTCTTATGAAGCGGCGAATCCTGCTGGTGGATGACGATGTTGCGGTCCTGCTGACTTTGAAGACGGTTCTGGAAGTGAACCACTTCGAGGTGGACACGGCCGGGTCGATCGCTGAGGCGCTGGAGAAACTAGCCTCGAGTGTCTATCAGATGGTGATCACCGATGCGCGCATGGAGAACGAAAATGCCGGATTCGAGGTCATCCGCGCCGCACGCCGTCAACCGTACAACCCTGCCACGGCTCTGCTTACCGCCTACCCACCTTCGGACGGCGACTGGAAGCAGGCGGGAGCGCAGTCCCTACTGGTGAAGCCTGTGGGTACGCAGGATCTGTTGCGGCAAATCGAGGCTTTGCTGGTGCGACATGAAGACGTGAAGCAGATGCCTCGCCAGACACGCGGGCCTCTAGCTACACACTTCGCCGCGATCAGCCGGGAGGCTCGGAGGAAGGTGAGTTAGCCCGCACCGACTTAGCGCCACTGCTGGCAATACTCGCTCAACTGAGCGACGCCAGGGCAGTCGGTTTCAAATCAAGCCGTCGCCGCCCCGCGCCGTTGCTGGAAGCACTCGCGGCAGAAAACCGGACGCCCCTGCGTCGGTCGGAACGGTACCGTGGTTTCCTTGCCGCATTGGGAACACACCGCCTTGGTTTCGGTCCTTGAGAACTCTTGCCTCGCAGGTGTGGCCCCCAGAGTCGCGACTCGCTTCGACTTACAGGCCCTGCACCGTTTGGGCTCGTTCTGGAACCGCTTGTCGCGGAAAAACAACTGCTCTCCGGCTGTGAAAACGAACTCAGTCCCGCAGTCAATGCACTTCAACATCTTGTCCTGGAATTCCATTGAGGATGCTCCCTTCGGCTCGGTCCCTGCCCTTTGACCGCAGGCAAACCTCGCCCGGGCACACGAAGGCGCAGGATTCTTGCTTCATCCCCCTCAATGAACAGCTTGGAAACTACCCTGGACTCGGCCCGCCACGCTCCGGGGGGAGCATGGATACTGCTCGTGCATGAAGCGTCACAGCAATGAATTCGTTCGCATTCCTGGAAAACGCCATGAATTAAGAAGGGGCCGCTACCTGGGTGTAGCGGCCCTTATTATTGGCTAGTCCTGCTCTTTCCGCGTTTTTTTTCGGGCACGTTTGCGCGCCAATGCTTCTTTCACGCGCTTCTTCTCGCCCGGTTTCAGATAGAAGGAGTGTCGCTTGACCTCCTTGATGATGTCTTCCTGTTGCACCTTGCGCTTGAACCGGCGCAGTGCATTTTCGAGGGATTCTCCCTCTTGCAGTCTAACCTCGGCCAACGGGCTCACACCCCCAAACTCGTCCTATTTGGACTGCATAGTTATTGCAAGGTTCTGACCGCAAGTCAAGAGATATGTACAAATCTTTGAGCAGACAAAATGGGGTGCTGCCCTGACCGCGTAAGAGTGTGCTCAAAAAATCGCCTTCAACGCCAGTTGCACCTGCCTCGGCGGATAGGAATTGGTCATCCGCAGGAAGCTGGTGGGGATCTGGTAATAACCTGGGAAGTAGTTGATTCCTAGCTTGTTACTCTCTTTGACGAAGTATGCCGTGTTGGTCTGCAAGCCATCTTCAGTCACCTGCACCATCTTATTGTCCCGGTTCAAGAGATTGAAGGATTCGATCATCAGATCCAGCTTTAGCCGCTCGTGCACGAAAAGACGCCTGCTCAACCGCATGTCCGTGCTCGCGTAGTCGGGCCCGAGAAAGGAGTTTCGGCTGACTCCGGGAAGCCGGTCATTGGAGCTGTTGCCGTCCTGATTGGGATCGCCGGCGACCGTAGCATTCACCGGCCGGCCGCTGCCCACCGTGACCACCCCCGCCAGCTTCCAGTCATTGAATATTTTGCCCAGCAATGGCTGCTCGCGATCAAAAGGTCTGGGCTCGGCGATCCAGGAAAACACGAGGCGATGGCGCTGATCGGTAACGCTCGAACCACGTTCCGCGTTGGCGGCATAGGTGTTCTGCACGATTGCCGGGCGTCCTGCGACTAAGGCATCCTGCCCGTCGTCGATGGCGTGCGCGAAGGTGTAGGCGAGCCGGAAATACAGACCACTGGTCATCTGGCGCCGCACTGACAGCGTCGCTCCGTTGTACACGCTGGATGCCGCGCTCTCGAAAACATCGATGGCGCCAAGCTGGGGAATCGGACGCGCCAGCGGATTGATGCACGGTGGCCAGGGGCAAGTGAACGACGGCGTCATCTGCCAGGTGGAGAAGGAAGCCACGTCGTAATACGTGCCGAGAAAGTTCACGCCGGAACTGTCGTACACCGGGTAAGCCACATTGACTGGCGGCGGCAGGTTCACGTCGCGTGCCCGGATCAGGTCTTCTCCATGTACATACATGTACGAGACGCCTACCGCCAGGCGGTGGGCCACTTCCCGTTCCATGCTTAAACTGGCCTGCTCCACTCTTGGAGTCTTGAAATTCGGCGAGAACGCGGAAATACCCGCTTGCGAGTACTGCTGGAGGTCTGCCGGCAGTGTGCAAGATGTCGCGCTGACCGGACAATTCACCAGCGGGTTTGGATATTGCGGAAAGACTTGATGATCGTAGTAGTTGGAATTATTCAGAAAAAGATTGGTTGAGGAGAACCCGTTGTCCGTGGCCAGGGTCGAGGTGTAAATTTGTGGAATCCGCGTATAGAACAACCCGTAGCCGCCTCGCACCACCAGCGGCCGCTCACCTCCAGTCGAATATGCCAAGCCTACCCGCGGTGCAAAGTTGTAGGGATTAAAGGGAACCTTGCCAGAATCCGGCCACAGCGAATTTGTCACCAATCCCTTTGTGGTGAATGCCTGCAAGTCGTAACGCGCGCCTAAACTCAGGGCGAAGTGGTCGGTGACGCGGATCGTGTCCTGCAAAAATGCGGCGTACTCGTTCGTATCGGGGTGCGAAACGGAGGTGCCAAAATTCTGTATGTAATACTTTGGCACGTCATGGGCGTACGCCCGCAACGGCGTGAGCAATAAACCGCCTTCCATTGGCTCGAAGGTAAACGGGTCTACCTTAACGGGATCGAAGATGTACTCTCCACCGGATAATGACGGAAAGAAGTTGTAGATCCAGGTCAGCAGGCCATCCCCGCCGAACTTCCAGGAATTGCGCCGGCCTTCCAGGCTGAATGTCTCGGCCAGGTGCAGGCGATGCTCGCGGGTTTGGCGGGGCAGGATGGAGGAGCGGCCGAAACCGTCGAAGATGCTGCTGATCTTGGTGAGAGGCTCGGATGTGTTGCTGCTGGATTGCTGCAGGTCGCGCGAGAACTGCGCCCGCAAATGGCTCATCAGCCGCCAGGAAAGAGCGCTGGTCAACGATACCGAACCAGTTTCGGTGGCCACTTGTTCCTCACCGTTGTCGCTCATGGCATAGGTGGTGAGGGGACTGGCAGGATCGAGGAACACATTGTTTTGCCCAGAGTAGCGCGAAGTATTGATGCGGGCCGAAAGCGTCTGGTGCGGCGTGAGCGACACGTCTAACTTGAAAAACCCGGCATTGCCGAGCATCTTTGCAGGAAACTGACCTGCCAGGTGGTCGAGGCGGCCGGCAGCGGCGAACACCAGTCCCTTGTCACTCGATTCGTAATCGCCATCGTGCAGCGGCTCCTGGCCTGGTTGCGGAACAACGGCCGAACTTCCATCGAGAAAACGCACGATGCTCGGAACATGAAAGGTATGCTGGTCGAATCCGCCGAAGAAGAACGCCTTGTTGCGATGAATGGGTCCTCCCAGCGTGAACCCGAATTGCTGCTGCTGATCATGCGGCTTGAAGCTCAGGAAGGGATGCGTGGCGCCAAAACCGCTGTCCCGAATGAAGTAAAACGTACTTCCGTGGAGCTGGTTCGACCCTGACTTGGTGACGACGTTGACTACCGCGCCTCCGGCCCGTCCCAACTCCACGCCGTAAGTATTGGACGAGACGCGGAACTCCTGCACCACTTCATTGGAGAACTGGTAGGGCGCGCGATAGCGTCCCCGGGCCTGGGCGAAGAAGGCATTGTTGTTGTCCGCGCCATCCACCAAATAGCTGGATTGAAATCCGCGGATTCCGCCAAAGGCCAGATCACCGTTGGAGCCGGAAGTCAGCCCGCGCGGGTCTTGCGTAACGCCAGGGGTCATCAGGGCAAGATCGGTGTAGCGGCGCCCGTCCAGCGGCAATTCTTCAATGGCGCGCTTATCGATCACAGACGATACTGCGGTCGGTTGCGTTTCCACCAGAGGCGGCTCGCCCGCAACCGTAACCGTTTCTTTCGCGCCAGCGACCTCCAGCTTGAACTCCATTTCAGCCGTGCCACCCACCTCTACATGCAGAGTGGGCGTGAGTTGCGGCGACATCCCCGCTGAGATTGCCCGCCCGGTGTAGTCTCCTGGCGGCAGCAATTCGAAGCTAAAGCGGCCCTCGGAATCGCTGGTATACGAGTAGCGAAGGCCAGTGGCTGCGTTCACGAAAACGATCGTGGCTCCTGCGATGCGGCTCCCGCTGGTATCGACAACAGTGCCGCGAATGGCCCCGGTGGACGCATCTTGGGCGAAGGCGGCAGCGAGCAAAAAGAAAACGAGAGCCAATACGCTACCCACCGTTCGCAAAGGACGCAGAGGATGAAGCGCTGGTAGTGTGGAAGAACACCGCGAATGAAGAAAAGCCCGAGGGTCGAACCGCCGATCCGCGTAGCGCAACATAGGACACCACCTGCGTAAGGACTGTTATGAAGGTGAGTCCGGCCTCGAACGGGAGATGTTCTCTGTATAACAATTGAGGTCTTGCGCAGTCTGTGAGGTCAACAGTTTTCTTTTGGGATTTTCCCGAGGTGGGAATGTAGAGAGCCAACCTTGAGCGAAGTCGAAGGGAGGCGCGCCCGCATACGTTGGTCGGAAGCCTTTGGCCCGAGGAATCCGTATTTCTGGCAAGCAACTGCAGATTCCTCGCTGCGCTCGGAATGACAATTTGGTCGGAGTGTCAGTCAGGGGCGGTTATACGCAAGAATCTGCCAGCTTTTGCTGCACCAGCTCTCCCACCCGACGCAGAACTTCATCCTCGGACAAGCTGGTGGAGTCGAGCATCAGCGCATCCGGGGCCGGTACCAACGGCGAGGTTGCCCGGGTTCTGTCGCGCTTGTCTCGTAGACGTAATTCTGCCGCGGTTAACTGGGCTTCGTTTCCACGCAGATTCTGTTGTTGCAATCGCCGCTGCTCGCGCACCACAGGGTCGGCGTCCAGAAAGATCTTCACATCCGCGTTCGGAAACACCTTGGTCCCGATGTCGCGGCCTTCCATGACTACGCCGCCGCCGGCTCCCATTTCCTGCTGGCGCGCGACCATCCACTCGCGAACCTTGGGATGAACCGAAACCCGCGACGCTCCCTCAGTGACGTCGGTTTCACGCACGCGCTGGGTTACATCCCGTCCATCCAACAGAACCCGGTTGCCGCTCACCGCGGGTTCGAGTTGAATGCGGGAGTTGCGCGCCAACTCTACCAGGGCATCTTCGTCGTCGAACGATTTGTCCCATTCAATAGCCTTGAGAGCCAAGGCGCGATACATGGCGCCGCTTTCCAGGTTGGCATAGCCGAGTTTGCGAGCCAGGCGCGAAGCCATGGTGCTCTTGCCCGCGCCGGCGGGACCGTCAATGGCAATGATCAGTTTGCGATCTGGGAAGCTGTTCATGTGAGCCCACAATTCTACACGGTGAGAAGGCAGTGTGCCGCTGCAGCGTGGGACATAAAGGAACGTACCTGATCGCCCCCACGCGCCTGCCATCTCGTGGCATCTCACGCTATGGACTGGGAGTCACTTTTCCGCGGCCAGGCTCAGCGCGGTGTCCAATGCGGATGAGCGCTGAACAGCCCTTGTGTAACGCAGATCTGGTAAGCCACGAGCAGGCCAAAAGCCACGCTAACCAAACCTGATGCCATCGCAAAGCGATGGCTGACGCGCTCGAAGCGGTTGCCGACAAATCGAAACGTGGACGCGATGCTCATGGTGATCAGCATCATGCCCGCGATCGTCCCTACGCCAAAGACAAGAAGATAAGCGATGGCCCACGTGGAATTTCGGATGCTGGCGAGAATCAGCAAGGCGACTGCCGCCGAGCCCGCAAGCCCATGAATGATGCCAACTGCTAGGGGCCGCAGCCATTGATAGAGGCCGATTTTGCCCAACTTTCGATCCAGCCGCGCGAGGGGTGTCTGCTGCGACGCATGGGAATGCGCCTCCGGCTCGTGCAGATGGGGATGAGTATGAACGAAGTCACCGTGACTATGGGGATGTGAGTGAACTAGAGATCCTCCATCATCAGCATGGGCGGGCGCAGAACGCAAAAAACCGGCCAGGTTCCATGCTCCAAGCACGATCAACATGAGGCCGACCGATAGCTCCATACTCAAACCGAGGCGAGTAGGGATCACCAGATTGAACAAGATGATGGCTGTGCCAACCGCAAAAATGGTGACGGTGTGCCCGAGTCCCCAGAGCGCACCGATCAGTGCCGCGCGCCGGGTGCTGCGCTGACGGCTGACGATGGTCGTGACCGCAATGACGTGATCCGGATCGGTGGCGTGGCGCATTCCGAGGAAAAATCCGATCACGATGATTGAGAACAAAGTGAACATGGGTTCAGAGGTGATGCGCCGAAAAACACTCGGCCCAGCCGGAAATAACGCCTGGACCGCGAATCTTGGCCGAGACCCGGCAAGACTATCACACAGACCGTGCATTTCGATGTGCGAATGCTCACGTGGGGATAGCGTGCCTCCGCTGTCCCTGCGTACGAACTTGGTTAGAGTTGCACCACGACCCGCTTTGCCATTCTCACAATCGGCAGCGACTCGCCGTTTCCAAGCGAAACCGACTGGTTCTCGACGGCCACGTAGCCCTTCGCTCGGTAAAAAGCCACGCCACTCAAAGTCGCACCCATTTCCAATCGCGTGAAGCCGGCTTGCATCGCGGCATTCTCGCACGCCTCCAGAATCATGCTTCCGATCCCGCGCCGCGCCCATTCCGGATGCACAAAAAAAGCCCGGATCTTGGCTGCATCCCGCACGGGTTCCAACAGCGAATCCTCGCGCGCGGCATATTGATCGCCACCGTACAGCGTCTTGCGTTTGCTCCACCCACCGCAGCCGACAATCCGAGGGCCCGCCGGAGGTGCCGGCTCTGTTTCCGCCACCACATAGGTCCCGTCGGCGATGAGCTGGCTGTCCACGCCGTATACCGATTTCAGAGCGCCTTCAATCTGCGCCGGAGAATAGTCCTCGGCCTGGAGTCCGCGTACCGATGCCTCGATCACCTCGCGCAGTCGCGGAACATCCGCCGGAACCGCCTTTCGTATTCGAATTCTCACCGCCCCGCCGGGCCTCATCCCGCTCGCTCCGCCCATTCTAGCTGCACCCTGCCTTGGCTTCTGACTGCTGCACTGCAAAGTCTTTCACATTGACAGGCGGGCTGGAACGCAGGAGACTTAGCCCTAGGTTTTGGCTTAGGTTGCGCTCCCCTCATGGTGTCGAGTCAAGGAGGGTTTCGTTCCTTCAACTCGAACTTTTGCCCTGCGCGTCCCTTGAAATCCCGACCGAGGACTACCATGAAGAGTCTTAGAATTGTCTGCCTGGTTGCATCGACTCTTGTGTCAGCATCGACGTTCGTGTTGTTTTCCGGCGCTGCGCGTGAACTGTCCGCTGCGTCCAGCGTATCAGCCGGAGATCAGGGTTTAAGGAAACACACCGGAGGCAAGACTCCTTCCACATTTTTCGGCCTCTCGATGACTGGTGGAATGACCGGGGGACTTGAGCCCTGGCCGGCAGCCCAGTTCGGAGGAATTCGTCTGTGGGATAGTGGAGTGCCGTGGTATGTGCTGAATCCCTCCCAGGGTGTTTACGACTGGACGATTTTCGATACCTGGATGAGTCTCCTGCAACAACACGGCGGGGGCAAGATTGATGTTCTTTACACCTTCGGCGACGTACCGAGTTGGGCTTCGTCCGCTCCCAACGACGAAGATTGCGCCGGCTATCCTCCCAACGGTGGTGGGTGCGATCCACCGAATGACCTCAACCCTGACGGCAGCGGCACCAACCAGCACTGGAAAGACTTTGTCACGGCCATCGCTTCCCATGCGGCGGGCCACGTTCACTACTGGGAAATTTGGAACGAGGCTTCCAATTCAGGTCAAAAGGGAAAAGTCGGAGTAGGACTCTGGAAAGGAACGGTTGCGCAAATGGTTCGCATGGCGCAGGACGCTCGCGGGATCATTCGATCGGTGGACTCCACCGCCGTGATCCTGAGCCCCTCCACCAGAATCAATATCCCCAATGACAACGTCTGGTTGCATTCCTACTTGGCAGCAGGTGGCGGGAAGTATGCGGACGTCGTGGCCTTTCATGGCTATCTGCAAATGGATGACAAAGTCCCCGTGCCCGAGGACTTGATTCCCGACTTGAAGACGTATCGCAAGATCCTTAAACAATATAAACAGGCGCAAAAGCCCCTGTTCGACACCGAAGCCAGTTGGGGAATCACGCAACTCAGCGGCTTGAAGGATCCCGATGAACAGGCTGGCTTTGTCTCCCGTCTCTATCTCATGCATCGCAAGGAGAATGTGCAACGATTTTATTGGTATGAATGGGACAACGGTTCTCTTGATGGCACGCTTTGGTCGCCGGCGGATCTGGTGGTGGCCAACGGGTCCGGCGGCACCGACACTGCGAATGTTCTGTTGGGCTTCGGGAATGGGAAATTCTTAAAACCCGCAGCCTATACCGTTGGCAGCGATCCTAGCTCCGCGGCCTCGGGGACCTTCTGCAGCGATCCGGAACTTGCATGCTATGCCGTTGCCGACCTGGCAGTGACCAATGCAGGCGACGGCACGGTGAGCGTATTGTTGGGTAACGGCGATGGCACATTCCAGAACGCAGTGCCCTATTCCGTGGGCAACAATCCTACTTCCATCGCAGTAGGCGACTTCAACGGCGACCACGCGCCGGACCTGGTGGTCACAAACGGCGCTGATAATACGGTTAGCGTGCTTTTGGGCAACGGCGACGGAACCTTTCAGACGGCTAAGACCTATGCCACCGAGTACACTCCTGCATCGGTAACCGTGGGAGATTTTGATCACAACGGAATGCTGGATCTTGCGGTCGCAAACTCCTGCGGAAGCGACCCGGCTTGTAAACAGGTCGGCACCGTCAGTGTTTTGTTAGGCAATGGGGATGGCACGTTCCAGTCCGCCGTAGACTACAGCGTGGGCAAAAGTCCTGTTTCAGTGGCGACGGGGGACTTTAACGGCGACGGCAAGCTCGATCTCGTAGTCGCCAATAAGCTCGACAGCACGGTCAGTGTGCTGTTGGGCAACGGGGACGGCACGTTTCAGGCTGCCGCGACCTACGCCACCGACACCACTCCAACCGCCGTGGCCGTCGGTCACTTCAACGGTTACAGTAAGCCGGAGGATCTCGCGGTAGCCTGTGCGGGCAAGAACGACGTCAGCGTATTGACCGGCAAGGGCGATGGCACTTTCAATTCCTACGTGCCTTACAAGGTGGGGAGCCGGCCATTTTCGGTCGAGGCGGCGGATTTTACGGGGAACGGCATCATTGACTTGGTTGTCGCCAATGAGAATAGCGCCAATGTCAGTGTGCTTCTAGGAAATGGTGATGGCACCTTCCAGGAGCCCCCGGTCACTTCCGCCGCGGGCAGCACACCTGTAGGGGCAGCGGTTGGGAACTTCAAAGCATACGGCAGCAGCTCTCCCGGAACCCTGCTAAAACCGGGCTGTGCTTATCAGACGACTTACAGCTGGCTGGTAGGCAACACTCTCGCCAAGTCCTGTGCGGCGAAGGCGTCGGTCTGGACATGTGACGTGAACGGGCCCAAGGGATATCAGGCGCAAGCAGTGTGGGATACATCGCAAAGCTGCAGCAATGGGGTCTGCACATTCAGCAAGTACACGCTCAACCCAAAGTTTATCCAGTACGAGACTGTCTATGGGCAAGTGGTTCAAGTCAACGGTTCGACCGTACCGATTGGGTACCGGCCGATTCTGCTTGAAAACCAGAACCCCTCACGCACTCAAACATCGTGTCCCGGCGAATGGCTGGGCGTGCCGTAAGACATTCGAAACCTCCTAGCAGAGAAATGTTGCGAGAACCTGGAGGCAGCCATTGCACAGCAGGATGATTTTCGCCTTCTGCTGAGCATGGTCGGGGGAAATAAAAAAGAGGGCAGATAAGTCGCTGCCCTCTTTCTCTGAGAGTCGTTCAACGATCAATCTACGGCAGTGGTACCTTAGCAAAGTCCACATCCTGCACGTGTACGCCTCCAACCGAACGTCGACCGTCCGTCCAGGTCACGAAGGCATTTCCGTTCAGAGCTGTGTTGTAGTCGTAATCCCCCGCATAGCATTGCTGAACGGTGGGATCATCCTGCGCTGGCTGCGGGATCACGTGCGTACTGATGGTGATGTCCTTTCCCCAGGTAACGCCGTTGTCTTTCGACTGACGGCCCACACGCTCGTATTTGCATCCCGGATCGGTGACACTGTTACACGCGCTCTTGGTTTTGCGACGATCGTACCAAGAGGCGGTCACAGCGCCATTGAGGTCGGAGGAGAGTGAAGGCATCCATTGCGTTTTGTGGGCAGCGTCTTTATCGGTGTTGAGTTTGATCGGCTTGGACCAAGTCTTTCCGTTATCGGTGGAACGTACGTAAAAGATGTCCCCGTCGTCTCCCTTCGTTCCCGCCCCGGCGTAGTCGTAGTGGACCACACCGCTGGGACCGACTGCCGGCTCGCCCCATCCCATGTGCCGCCAGATGGGATTGACCTGCCAGAAGTATCCGTTGGTGCTGCAAGCCTGATCACCCACCGGGTTGAATCGCGAACCCAGAGTGGCTGATGTCCAGGTCTTGCCGCCATCCAGGGACTTGTACATGAGGTTCTGGCGGGAAGCATTCCCTCCCCCGCCCTCGTCCATCGCGGCGACGAACACCGTGCTGTTCTTGCCCTCATACCTCGTTGTGCCGGCTGGTGTACCCGTAACCTGCACGTCGCGAATGAAGCCCGAGTTCAGGACTACTGGGCCGGTCCAGGTCGTGCCGTCGTCCGAGTACACAAGCGACAGAGCTCCGTTGTTGATGAAGTCGTTAAAGGAGATGTACATGCGGCCATAGGTTCCGCTGCTAGACTCGTTATCCACCCAGAACGACTCGCGGTCGTCAGAGCCGCCGTTGTGGGCGCAGGCTCCCGCAGTCCAGCTCTTGCCATCCGAAGACGTCCACAAACCGATGCCCAGGCCAGCCGTACAGCCTCCGCCTCCAGCTGCCAGGTCACCCGCGTACCACAGATTCTGCTTAGAGTTGAAAACCACGATCGGGTCACCGTAGTTGGTGCCATGTCCGCTCCCAAAGGGGGGCGGCTCAATCTCTGTGAACGTCTTGCCGCCATCGCTGGAGTAGGACGTGCCCGAATAGCTCGAGCCGTTGCCCGCGCTGTCGTTATAGTTGACCACGATGGTCTGGCCACCATCCTTGGTGCTGCCCCACGCGTTGCTCTCGCTCTTGGTGCAGCTACTGCTGCTTGAACACTTCCGGTTGCTGGCCCGAATGTTGGGCGGAGCGGTCGGGCCGCTAGCGGCGCCGCTCGGCTGGCCGCCTTGCACGATCCCGCATTCAATCAACACTCGGCCAGCGCCCAGGTTATCCTGTTTCAGAAGCTGTAAGGCTTGAATTTGTGAGCAGTCGATGCCTACCGAGGTCATTTGGGCTACGGCCGGCGCTGGCTGCAGGACACACGCCACCAGCACAACCATTGGTAGCGCAACGTACCAGAGCATTCTACTTCTGTGATTCGTCATTGTTGCTTTCCCCTTTTTTTGCTGATTTTTGGAGCTTAGATGGTGGAGTGGAAACCGGCCGCTGCGCGCCAGGGACAGGAGCCACCGCAGTCCCAAAATATTGTTCGTCCATCCAGATACCGGTATTTTCTTTCAGCTTGTCCAACATTGCTTGCATCTTCTGGCCTTGCAATCGCTTTTCGATCAAGGACGACACCTGCCCAAGTTGTCGACGCTCGCGCTGAACCAGCTGAATGAGGAGAATCGAGTCCGGCGTATCCTGAACCTGGGACCACTCGCCCTCCTTCAGGGCGAAAGCAACCTTCTCCATTTGTGGAGTCAACTCTCCACGAGGAAAAGTGGCAGGTGTCACGTCAACCAAGCCATCGTCGGAGTTTTTGAAGGCCTCGGTCAGTTGGGTCGTGTCTTGCCCGGCGGCGGAAGCCCGAAGAATCGCGTCGGCGCGAGCCCTGGCATCTTGCGGACTCAAACCCCTCGTATTCTTCGAGTCAGGCCCCGTCTTCCAGATGAATACCCTGCGAATTCGCACTTGGTCATAGTCCGCCCCGTGAGCGGAATAATATTGGCTGATTTCGTCGACTTTGGGCTGGGCCTGCCGCATCAGGCTGGCGAATTCAGCGTCGGACAGTATCTGGATGCGATCGATGGCTAACTGGCGGCTAACCTCGGGCGAAGAGTCCAGGTGGTTGGCCACGGCCTGCTGGGAGAGCATGAGCACCGACGCGTAATCGTCGCCGAGGCGCCGACGATCCTTATCGGCGGGGACTTCCTTGTCGGCGTCACCTTGCGGCTCGATGTCGCCGATCCCAGACTCGAACTCCGCCTGGGTGACCTGCACTTTTCCAACTTTCAGTATCACTCGCCCGGTTGGGGACACTTTCTTCGTCGGTGCCGCACTGGACACGCCTGATGAGGTCGCAGCGCTTGAATTGAGAGGTTCTTGCGCATAGCCCACGCCCGCCAAAATGCTGGTTAGCAAAAGTGCTATTCGCACTTCAATCAGATTCATTAAGGCACAATTCCTTATATGAGGTCGAAAACTATCCGCCGTAGTATATGCTCATTTGCCTGATCGCAACAGTGTGAAAGAACTTGCACCTTGATGTCTCCCCACTTTCAGCCCCTGAGGCTCGCCCTTTCCCTGACCCCACCGGAGCATTCCTCGAACCGCTTCTGGCGGGCTTTGGCGTCATTGGCTCTTTCCCCGCTGCGGCGCTTCACTGGTGGGATTGGAGTTGCCAGGAAATACTCAAGTTTTTCCAGTACTCTCAAATACCTCCAAGCGTCGGAACTCTACCACGAATGCAAAAGCATTTGTCACGGCCCGGTAAAAGGTTTGTTAAGTCGTCCTGTCCTCCCTGCCAAGGTTCATGGTCATCTCCACGCACAGTTCCAGACAATGACGTCAAGGATCGAGCCTGATCCGAGGGTTTGGAGAGTTCTCGGGACCTGACGTGGCGCGCCGAAGCTTGGCGGCCAGGGTGAACTTGCGCAGCCATATACCTGCGGAAGATCGCTGGCGAAAGCAGAAGCCGCGGAAGAAAACTCCACTTGCGGTGAAGTGCAGCCGAGCATACTGGAGTGCTGCCACAGTCCCTGTATCAAATCTGATCCGACGGGTATCGCTTTCCGTATTGCGGTGATTGCATCTAAGCCTAAGTGCCGAGCGTACCCGTCCATCGCGGAGGACCCATGAGTTCGCGAGCCCCAACACTTCCAATACGGAAACCCAAGCCTCTGCACGCGATTCTATGGGGCGGCTTCGTATGCGGCGTTCTGGACATTACCGCCGCCCTCGTCGTTTATGGCTACTTCGGCCTTCGGCCTATCCCGTTACTGCAAGGGATCGCTGCCGGGTTGCTGGGCCCACGATCTTGGAACGGCGGATTAGCGACGGCTTCGCTGGGGCTCCTGTGCCACTTCGGCATCGCCTTTTCGGCTGCTGCGGTTTACTTCGCAGTGAGCCGGAAAGTACCTTTTCTCGTGCAGCATGCCGTCGTTTCGGGTGCGCTGTACGGGGTAACCGTCTACTTTTTCATGAATCGGATTGTGGTACCACTGTCGGCGGCCAGGAAATATCCGTTTTCTTTCGAGATGATGGCTATCGGCGTAGTCATACACATCTTCTGTGTCGGGCTTCCCATCTCGATCGCGGTGCGCCGATACGCAGTGCATTGATGACCGGTCGACCTTGCGCTCAAGGTCTGGCGATTCCGCGCGGCGAACCCCGCAGGAAGCACCTGATCAAGCAGGCACACGATCTGGCACAGGGAGACAGCCGGATAACACAGTGAAAAAAACAGCCTTGCCCGTAGGTTCGCGCCTCGGTGAGGTAACATTGTCATGGAATCAATTACGCTCATCGACAATGGGCGTGTTGGCATGGTCGGCGACAGTTATCGCGTGCCCACTTTCGGGGTGAAGCAAAAGAGTAAAAGGCCACCAGGCCTGAGGCACTGGCGGCCATACTCTCCCTCTTCCGGTGAAGAGGGCTTCTCATCTCAGGATTTTCTCGGGTGGTGGTCGCTCCGGTTCGGAGAGCTCGGTTCGAGGGTGAGTATCAGGCAATGAGATCGGGCCCCGTGTGCTTTGGCACCGAGTCTCGAAAAACCAGAAGCCACCAGCGCGGCAGCGGGGAAGGGGTGTAGGGGAGAGGCGGAGTTAGAAACCGGCCCTACTGCGCACGCCGCTTGAACGAATCGGACTTGCGCCTCACCCGCCGAGTCACTGTATCTTCCGCACGCGAAGATCGTCGGTATCCACGACGTAAACGATTGCTTTGGGATCAAGAGCAACCGACCAAGGATACAGATTGGCCTTCCTGGCCGGTAAGCCATCGCCGTTGTAACCATAAATTCCAGTTCCGGCATAAGTGTGCATGATGCCGGAGTTGTCCACTATGCGCACACGAGCATTCTGAGTATCCGCGATGT
The DNA here is from genome assembly GCA_963770485.1 of uncultured Acidobacteriota bacterium. GTDB lineage: Bacteria > Acidobacteriota > Terriglobia > Terriglobales > Acidobacteriaceae > CAVVEC01. The sequence continues at coordinate 157,366 of CAVYPX010000016.1, read as the reverse complement.
AGAGATTGCCGGTGGAATCTACGGCTATGCCTTGCGGCCCGCACAGCATCGCGTTGGTAGCCTGACCTCCGTCGCCACCGAATCCGCAGGTTCCGTTTCCTGCAACCGTGCTGATGATTCCGTTCTGATCCACTTTGCGGACGCGATTGTTGAGCATATCTCCGATGTACAAATTGCCGTTTGAATCCAGGGCCACGCCAAACGGATTGTTCAGGTACGCTTGAGTTGCGGGAATTCCATCCCCGTTGTAGCCGAACTGACCTTGAACGCCGGCTATGATCGTCCCGTTTCCTTCGGGCGTAATTTTCCAGACGACCGGCCCGTACTCATCAACAGCGTAGACGCTCCCAGCCAAATCAACGCTCAGTGACGAGAAGTACGCGCCGCCGGAGTCGTAGAACATATTGATCGTGCCCGTTGTGTCCACCTTCCGGATCACAGTGCCCTGGTTATCGCCGATAAACACGTTGCCAGTTTGGTCAGTAGCAATACTTCGGGGAAAGAAGAGAGTCGCTTTCTTCGCCGGTCCGCCATCACCGGAATGTCCGGAAATTCCCGTACCTGCGAAGGTCGAGATATGACCGTTAGGGGAAACTTTGCGGACGCGATGATCGTAAGAATCCACAACATATGCGTTGCCGCCGGGGTCAAAGGCAACAGCACGCGGAGAATTCAGACTTGCCTGACTCCCCAACCGGCCGTCTCCGATGTAGCCACCCGCAATGGTGGTTACATTTTCAGTAGCAGATCCTTGCCTGATTCGACCATTAATCAAGTCCACAATTGTCAACTGGCTGTCCCGAGAAATCAACGCATTAGTCGTCTGACCGAACAGAGTATTTGTCAAGGTACGGCCATCTCCGTTGAATCCCTGACTGAAGAAGCTGCCCGCCTCAATGATCGTGCTTCCATCCGGGATGGAGACTCGATCCACCCAGGAAAGGTCGCCGACATGAAGATAGCCATCGGATCCCAAGTGGACACCCTGCGAAAAACAAAGCGGAGCACAATTGCCTGCAACTAGGGTGTTAATAATATTTGTTTGCGTGTCCACAACCCTGACATCGCCATTATTGAAATCACCGATCCAGAGGGAATGGTCCGAAGCGGAAAACTCAACCCCCTCCGGCACCCCAATGGCTGCCTTCTTTGCGGGGCCGCCATCGCCGTTGTAGTCCCACGTTCCGTTTCCCGCAAAGGTGGTGATCTTGCTGGTTTTGCCGAGGGAGATCTTGCGTACACGGTAATTGAAGGTGTCAGCGACGTAAATCACCTCTTCGGAGCCACCATTGCCAAGCACTAGCGCCATAGGGCCAGAAAAGCACGCTTTGAGTGGCGGACCGCCATCGCCGCAGAAGCCCGTTCTACCACTGCCGGCAACGGTCGTGATGATGCCGGCGCTCGTAATCTTGCGAATCCGATTGTTGTCTGCGTAGAAAATGTTCCCCTTGGAATCAATCGCCAGCCCCTCGGGATGGAATATTTTCGCTTTCGTCGCCCGACCACCATCGCCGCTGAAGCCACAGATTCCGGTTCCCGCGATTGTGGATATTCTCCCCTTTGCGTCCACCTTACGAATCCGGCAATTGCGGGTATCGCTGAGGACCAGATTCCCTTGCAGGTCAAAAATCGCGTCCCAAGGGTGTCCTATCGCGGCCGACGTGGCTGGGCCGCCGTCGCCGATGTAACCTCCGGCAACGGTGTATACCTTTTGCGCCGAAGCAGGTGGGGCTAAGGCCAAAGCTATTGCGGCCCAGCAACTCAGCAAAGTTCGATTAGTGCTTGTAGCCATTGTGTTAACCCAAAGGCGCAGGGATTATACGTTAACATCGTCCTGCTTGTCGCGTCTTTCAAACTCCAGAGCATTGTCCCCATCATCCGAGCAACTTACGCGTATGGACAACAAGCCAAACCTCTTCAGAAAAACCAAACAGAGTGGGCTGGATCTCGGAAAAGAATCTCGATGCTCCGGTCGAGGCGGAGCTTTTTTTCTTGACATCCCTTTTACTGTCGGTTTCACATTTTGTTGTCGAATCGCATCAAGGTGACTATTACCGAATAGTCAATTGGTGAAAAATCGCCATTACACTCGTTAACCCGTCTGAGACTCCGAAAATTCCGAAAAATTGTCCGCGCAAGGGTACAAATATCTTGACCGGGTGAGGTTTTTGGGTGCATGGATCGGTGTCCCGACAGCGGCAGTTATGAGCTACTGGGCAGCCTGTATACCATTTTGTGTACCACGATTCGCGCCACGCGACGCTAAGCAGCGTCAGCACCATTTTGGAACAAAAAGAAAAGCCGCTGAAATCACGCGGCTTAGCGGATGATAGTTGGTAGCGCTACCGGGAATCGAACCCGGGTTTGAAGATTGAGAATCTTCCGTCCTAACCCCTAGACGATAGCGCCATAACCGGCCCCAGGCCAGCCTCGCATCCAGAAGATTAACAAAATTATACGAGGCTCGAAGATTTTTGTCCTGCGCTTTTCCGCAAAACGTTTGCCCGACGCAAAAGAAGTTGCGCGAGCGGGACCGGCCCAGGGAAAACATCGTGAACCAACTCCGCAATCATTCACGCCAGAAAATGGAGGATTGAGGATGACTTCTCAACATCCGGCGGGAATCCACGCATCCATCAGAGCACTCGCGGATCTTCCAAAACTGAATTTAGAACCAAGCCTCCCCTAACTTTTTCTTCGCACGGGACAGGAAACGGAGCATAATTCAGATAGGAATAGTTCCGCGGAGGAGCCCCGTGGAAACTGGCGGTTGCAAACTAGCATTTCGGCTTTGTCTTTGCCTCTTGTGGGCCCACGGCATCGCTGCCAAGGACCTGGTGGAGGTGCCACTCAGAGTTCCAGAAGTTCCCTACAAATTCACTATCGACATGGAAGCCGCGGCTCGTATGCGGCCGCAGTTGATGGCGCAGAGCGTACCCGCTTCAGGTGCCTACGCGACCGGCAATGGCGTGTTCGAAACACTGGTTAGACATGTGGGGGCGCCGTCGGCGGTCAAGTTGAACTGGCAGTTACGGATCGTGGAAGACGATCTCCTGAATGCATATTCGTCCCCGGACGGAACCGTCTACGTGGAAAGCGGGCTGGCCCGGCTGGCGAACTCGAATCCCGGGCTCTGGGCGGCGATCCTCTCGCATGAGATCGCCCACATTGTGCACCGCGACTGGGCGCGGCGCTATCTCTACCAGAAATCTCTGGAACGCAAGGGCAGTGCCGCCATTGTGCTCGGAGATCCCGGCGTTGCTTCTGCTTCCTGGGCAGATTCCACAAAACTTTCGGAGGATATGGGCCTGTTTTGTCGTCAGTTGGAACTGGAAGCGGATCGCGAAAGTCTGATGCTGATGGCGCGTGCCGGCTTTCATCCCGACTTCGTCCCTGCATTGCACCACCTGTTGCACGCATTGGGGAACGGCACGAGCGAAAATTCGCTGTTTTCCATGCACCCGCGTTGGGAGGAACGCGATCAAGAGTTGGGCCATGCCTATGTCGCCGCCGGCATCGAATTTGAACATCGTTGGCCGGAATGGTATGCCTCACCCGGTGGCAACCCGCCGATTCTCGTTTTTGCGGAAGAGCCCACAGTGAGGAAAACCGGCGCTCGAGAATGGGAGGTCCGGATTTCCATGCGCTGCCAAAACCTGGCCGGTGCGGTGCAAGTGGTTTTAGGAGGGAATTCGATCGGAGAGAAAACCCATCTTCTTGCAAGGCTTGACCAGCATCCAGGTTCGGAAGAGGAAATCCGGCAATTCACCGGTTGTACCTCGCTCCGGACAACAATTACCTTTCCCCTGGCGGATACATTGGGCCGGAGACCGAGTGAACGCACCGACATTTATGTGCTCGATGCCTGGGGCTCTGTATTAGCTCGCGCAGATATCCCTGGAAGGCGTTAGACCTAATATTTTCTATAGTTTGCAACCTCCAAGAATTCTCTTTGACATCCACCTTGACAAAACCCCTCTGACGGTAGCAAACTCAAAGGCGAATAAAAAGCGAATATCGGATCTAGCCTCAGAGTCTAACCTTCCCGATGTTCCCTGAAACTTGAGGTTCTCATGTCCTGTTTTCCGCTTTTTTCGAATGCTGATGTGCGACGTCCGGTTGTGGCGACGCAGCCAGCTTGCTGGAACATTGGCGTTGAAACGTTGCCGAAACCGTCTCGATTTTCCGCAATCCCCAAACTCGCAGGCGTGACTCCTGCCTCGCGGCTGGAGGTGCGGGCCGCGCCGGAGATGGTTTCCAGCGGAATTCGTCAGATGGATGCCCTGACCGGCGGGCTCCCGCGCGGATGCCTGACCGAAATTTGTGGACCCGCCTCTTCCGGACGCACCAGTGTATTACTGGCTGCTCTGGCGGCCGCGACGCAGCGGCAAGAAGTGTGTGCTTTGGTGGATGTAAGTGATGCTTTCCATCCGCTTTCGGCTGCGGCTGCGGGGGTGAATTTCGAAAGATTGCTGTGGGTGCGGTGCGGAGTGCATAAGCAAACGTCAGGATTACCACAGAGACACCCTTCGACTGCGCTCAGGGCAAACTCCGTCACAGAGAAGGATAAATATCCCAAGCAAATGGAGGGTCCGGTCGAGCGGGCGTTGCGCGTGACCGACCTGCTGTTGCAAAGCGGCGGCTTTGGGCTGGTGATGATCGATCTGGGCGATGTCCCTCTGAAAATTGCGCGGCGTATTCCGCTGGCCTCATGGTTTCGCTTTCAGCGTGCGGTGGAACGCACCCCCACGGTGTTGTTTGTCGTCACGCAGGCGCCCTGTGCGCAGACTTGTGCCGCACTGCTGCTGAAAGTGCAAAAGCAGTCGTCGGCCGTTGGCTATCCGTCGTTGGCTAAGAAGCTGTCAGCCGACAGCTCTCAGCCCTCAGAAAAAAATCTGTCGAGAAAAATATCTCCGAGTCACGCGCAGCTTTTGGATGAACTTCATATAGAAGGAGAACTGTTGCGTTCGCGGCTGGAACGCAAACCGGTCCGATCGGTTACTGCCGTGTTTACGACCAAAGCAATGCGAATTTCGTAGCTGCTGGCGTCCGTGCGGACCGGCGGGACGCCGGCGCTACAAGAGCTGATAGCTGACAGCTTTTCACAAAAAGTATGACGGACAACCCATGCCTGCCTTTGCCTGCATCTTCGTTCCTGATTTTTCCGTGGAGGCATGGCTGCGCGCCGAACCGGAGTTGCGCTCGCAACCCCTGGCTGTGCTCGAGGGCAAAGCTCCGCTGCAAAAAGTTTTTGCGGTCAATGAAAAGGCCCGTCGCGCCGGAGTGACTCTGGAAATGACCAAGCCGCAGGTGGAGGCCTGCCCGGGTCTGGTGTTGCGGAACCGCTCTCGGTTGCAGGAAGCCGCCGCCCACTCGGCACTGCTGGATTGCGCGCAATCATTTTCGCCGCGTGTGGAAGATGCGGGTTGCGACACATTGGTCCTCGATCTTGCCGGGCTGGAACCGCTTTTTGGTCCGCTGCCCAAAATTGCGCGTGCTTTGGCACGCCGCGCTTCGGATCTCGGACTTAAAGCCGACATTGCCGTAGCATCGAATCCCGATGCGGCCATGCTCGCGGCCCGCGGATTTTCCGGCGTGACCGTGATTGCCGGGGGAAAAGAAGCAGAACAATTGGGCAGCTTGCCGGTGGAAGTGCTGTTGGGAGGGAGCTTTCAAATCTGCCGTGATGGGCCGGAAGCCGCGCAGCTTTTGGAGACCTTCCGCCGCTGGGGAATTCGCAACCTTCGCGACTTGGCTGCATTGCCAGATGTGGAGTTGAGCGAGCGCCTGGGACAAACCGGAATCTATTTGCAGAAGCGGGCACGTGGCGCTACTTCGCGCACGCTGGTTCCGGTCGAGCCGCCGCTGATTTTCGAGGAAGTGATCGAGTTGGAATATCCGCTGGTGTTGCTGGAGCCCCTTGCATTTCTACTGGGCCGGTTGTTGGAACAAATATGTGATCGTCTGGGAGCACGTGCATTGGCGACCCAGGAATTGCGGCTCGAGCTGGAATTGCAGAACGGGTATGAACAAGATTGTCATCCTGAGCAAGCGCGTTCTGTGCGCGCCGCGAAGAGCCTGCCCCGAGCTTGCCGAGGGGATCTGGGCGAGCCACCGCACCGCGATCCCGCGTCAAGCGGGATCGCAATAAGTGCGAGGCGAGCATCCTTATTTCACCGCACCCTCCGACTTCCCGTTCCTTTGCTCGATCCAAAAACTTTTCTCAAACTATTGCAGCTTGATTTGAGGGCACATCCTCCTGGTGCTCCCATTGTCAAAATTCATCTGGCAGCAGAGCCGGCGCAGCCGCGGGCGGCACAGAATGGACTTTTTCTTCCTCCTTCGCCGGAGTCGGAAAAACTCGAGCTCACGCTGGCGCGGATTGCGGGGATTGTGGGGGAAGAGAAAGTCGGATCGCTGGAATTGCTGGATACGCATCGTCCCGAGGGATTCCGCATGCAACGCTTCGCGCCTAGCGAACCTCAAGGGCGAAGAGGAGGCGAGAAGGATCTGAGAACAGAATCCTCGCGGATTGGCATCCGCTCGGGGAATTCAAGGACAAAGGAGGTATCGGGACGACTGAAGTCGTACCCCTCCCAAAACGCGGTGAAGTCAGAGTTTTTTCGCAGTCTGCTAAAGCCTTGTCTCCAAAGTACGGTTTGTGCAGAGCTGAATCCCTGCTCCAGCCAAAAGCAAAATGATGAGAGCCCTGACGATCTCGTTATCGCGCTGCGCATCTTCCGCCCACCGGTCAGCGTCACGATAACTATGCGCGACGGCAAGCCGGCGGGCATCACTTGTCCCAAACCCAAAGAAATACACGGAGAGATTCTGTGGGCGGTTGGGCCCTGGCGTTCGTCCGGCGACTGGTGGGAGCAGGAAGGCTGGGCGCGCGACGAATGGGACATCGCGGTACAGGAAGAGATTGGCATTGCTTTATATCGCCTGGTGCGCGATCTGTTGAGTGGGCGATGGCTGGTGGAAGGAACCTACGACTAGCATTCAGCAATCAGCAATCAGCCACAGGGGATTGCAAAACGACTGAGTGCTGATTGCTGACTGCTATATGTACATCGAGCTTCACGCCCGCTCGGCTTTCAGCTTTCTCGAAGGCGCTTCCCTGCCCGAGGACCTAGTCGCAACCTGCGCCCATCTGAACATGCCGGCAATGGCATTGCTGGACCGCGATGGCGTCTATGGCTCGCCGCGCTTCCACATGGCAGCAAAGAAAGCAAAGGTCAAAGCCCATATTGGAGCGGAGGTAACATGCGAGAAATTTCCAATTTCCAATTGTCGATTTCCAATTGAATCACGCTCCCAGGCCAAACAGAAAATTGGCAGTCGGCAATCGACAATCGGCAATTCTTTCCGCCTTCCTCTCCTGGTTTCTTCTCGCCTGGGCTACCAAAACCTCTGCCGCCTGATTACGAAAATGAAGCTGCGCGCCGCCAAAGGTGAAGGCACAGTGCGGGAAGAAGAACTGCAAGAACACGCAGCCGGGCTTATCTGCCTCACGGGTGGGGACGACGGACCTCTGGCTCTTGCCCTGGCTCCATGGGGCATGGATGAAGCGCATCGCCGGGTCGAGCATCTGGCGGACATTTTTGGCCGCGGCAACGTTTACGTGGAATTGCAGCGTCATTTTCATCGCGAGCAGGAGGCGCGCAATCGCGCCGCCACCGAAATTGCCCGTTCGCTGCAACTTTCCCTGCTGGCCACTAACGGCGTCTGCTACGCCACTGCCCATGAGCGCGAACTGTGCGATGTTTTCACTGCAATCCGCCATCATCGTACGTTGTCGACCGCCGGGCGTTTGCTGGCGCGCAATTCCGAGCGCCATTTGAAATCGCCGCAGGAGATGGACGATCTTTTCGCCGACCTTCCCGAAGCCGTTGCGAACACGGTCGAACTTTCTTCCCGCCTCCAGTTCACGCTCCAGGATCTGGGATATGAATTTCCTAAATATCCTGTGCCCGAAGGCGAAACCATGACTTCGTTTCTGCGGGAGCGAACGCGCGAAGGATTCCAGCAGCGCTATAGCCGGGCCGAAGCCGAACTACAGAATCGCGCGCGCCGCCAGATTGAGCGCGAACTTACGCTCATCCAGAAACTCGATCTTGCCGGCTACTTTCTTATTGTGTGGGACCTGGTGCGCTTCTGTCGCGAGCAAAACATCCTGGTGCAGGGACGCGGGTCCGCGGCCAACAGCGCCGTCTGCTATTCGCTGGGCATTACTGCCGTCGATCCCGTCGGCATGGATCTGCTTTTCGAACGCTTCCTTTCCGAGGAACGCGGCGAGTGGCCCGACATTGATCTTGACCTTCCCAGCGGCGATCAGCGCGAACGGGTCATTCAGTATTTGTATAAACGTTACGGCGAGCGCGGCGCGGCTATGACGGCCAATGTCATCACCTATCGCAGTCGCATGGCCGGCCGCGAAATGGGCAAGGTTTTGGGTTTTGATCCGGAGACCCTGGATAAGGTTTTCGCCGCGGTTTCCAATTGGGAGTATCGCGATGCTAACGACACGCTCGATCACGGCTTCCGCGACGCCGGATTAGATTTGAATCATCCCCTTCTACGCAAATATTTCGAGCTTTGTGTCGCAGTGCAGGATTTGCCGCGGCATCTCGGCCAGCACTCCGGCGGTATGGTGATCTGCCAGGGACAACTCGATTCGGTCGTACCGCTGGAGCCTGCGTCCATGCCGGGACGCGTGGTGGTGCAGTGGGATAAGGAGGATTGCGCCGATTTAGGCATCGTCAAAGTGGACCTGCTCGGTTTGGGAATGATGGCGGTGCTGGAGGATTCTATCCGGCTCATTCGCGATCATCAGAATGAAAAAGTCGATCTGGCGCATTTGCCCCAGAACGATCCTGCCGTGTATTCCGCCCTGCAAAATGCCGATACCATCGGAATGTTTCAGGTGGAAAGCCGGGCGCAGATGTCGTGCCTGCCGCGCCTGAGCCCAAAATGTTTCTATGACATCGTGGTCGAAGTTGCCATTATTCGTCCGGGCCCAATCGTGGGCAAGATGGTGAATCCTTATCTGCAGCGCCGGATGGGGCGCGAACCGGTTACCCACCTGCATCCTTCTCTGGAACCCGTGCTGGCGCGCACCCTGGGCGTGCCGCTTTTCCAGGAACAGTTGTTACGAATCGCAATGGTGGCTGCCAACTTCACTGGCGGCGAGGCCGAAGAACTACGCCGCGCCATGGGGTTCAAGCGCTCGCAGGCGCGCATGAAAGACATCGAAGCCAGGCTGCGCAGCGGCATGGAAGAGAATGGCATTGCACGCGAAGCCCAGGAGCAAATTATTCTCTCGATTACTTCGTTCGCTCTCTACGGATTTCCCGAGCCTCATGCAGCCAGCTTTGCGCTGATCGCCTACGCTAGCGCGTACTTGAAATGTCATTACCTCGCGGCCTTCACCGCCGCCCTGCTCAACAACCAGCCCATGGGCTTTTATCACCCGGCCACGATTGTGAAAGATGCACAACGGCACGGGCTGAAGGTGCTGCCCATCGATGTGATGAATTCGGAGTGGAACTGCACGCTGGAGCAGTCAGCAATCGGAAGGCAGCATTCAGCAATCAGCATTCAGCATTCAGACGTTGGTCGTTCGCCGTTGGTCGTTGGCAAAGCAGAAGTTCCGAGTTTCAAGTTTCCAGTTTCGAGTGAAAGCGATTCAGCCCAACCCCCTGTCATCCCGAGCGAAACTTCTTCTCTGCGAAGCAACGAAGAAATCGAGTCGAGGGACCTGCTTTTGGCGGACGAACAATGTCCCTCAGAGGCTGAAGCCCACGTTGATATAGCTCGTGACGGCACGGCTGAAGCCGTGCCCTTCCCCAACCCGCCTCTGTCTCTCCGTCTTGGCCTGCGTTATGCCCGCGGATTGCGCGAAGAAACCGCACAGACGTTGGTTCGGCAACGCAGCCTTGCTCCATTTTCATCCATTCGCGATCTGGTCCATCGTGTGCCCGAGTTGCGCAAAGATGAATTGAATAGGTTAGCGGAAATTGGTGGGCTGAATTCAGTTTCGAGGTTCGAGTTTCAAGTTTCAAGTAAAAACCCAAAGCAGATTCCTCGCTACGCTCGGAATGACAATGAAGTTAAGACTACCCACTATCCACTAGCCACTCGCCACTCGAAAAACTTGAAACTTCACCGCCGCGACGCTCTCTGGCAAGTGGAACGCGCGGTCCGCCATTCCGGCCCCTTGCTGGACGATCTGCCTGAGCCCGATTCCCAGTCCCCGCTGCATCCCATGAACGCAGAAGAGCGGCTCGTAGCGGACTTCCGCGGTACTGGTCTGACAGTCGGGCCGCATCCCATGGCGTATCATCGTGCGCGCATGCAAGCGCTTGGCATCTGCAAAGCCAGCGAACTTAGCCGCATTCCTCATGGACAGTATTTGCGTATTGGGGGATGCGTCATTGCCCGCCAGCGTCCTGGAACCGCGAAAGGTTTTGTCTTCCTAAGTCTGGAGGACGAAACCGGGGTAGCCAATGCCATCATTACTCCCGATCTGTTTCAGAAAAACCGCCTGCTGGTGAGTTCGGAGCAGTTCCTGATGGTGGAGGGAATCCTGCAGAACCAGGATCATGTCATTTCGGTGAAGGCTGCGCGCGTGTTGCCGCTATCTATTACTCACGCTCCAACCGATTCGCATGACTTCTATTAAAAAAATCGATGTTTCAAAACAGTTAATTTTTTTCAATCCCCTCCCACATTCACGGCCAATCGTTTATTATTGATTCATACTCAACACACATATCTTACGCGGACCCAAATCAGGAGGGCCCATGTGTATGGGGTGAATCATAAATTCAGTTCATTCATTGAACTTATCAAGTTAAGGAGTATCAATAATGGCAAAAGCAAAGACTCCCCGCAGCACCAACCCACCCAACAACCAAGTCATCACCATGCCCGAAGCCGGCTCGGTGCCCCAAGTCCGGAGAGCTACCCCGGTCAATGCCTCGCCGATTGACCTGGAATCCCAGATCCGTCTGCGCGCGTACGAGTTGTACCAGGAGCGGGGACGCAATTCCGGACAGGAGAAAGAGGACTGGCTCCGGGCCGAGCGCGAAGTTCGCGCCCGCCACACTCGGCAGCAGAGTGCGTAGGTTCGGGACTTCGCCAACACTGGTTTTCGACGTGTAGTTGTGCGCCTTGGCCGCGACGGAGTTCCCTGTGCCTGAAGTTCTGCTTATCGACGACGATCCCATACAGTTGCGTGTTCGCGAGGCGGTTTTGCGCGAAGCCGGGGTGGCTGTCTGCAGCGCCCACACGGCCGACGAGGGTCTTGAACTCTTGCGTGATCCGGAGTTCGGCAGCAGCCTGCGGCTGATCGTCACCGACCATGTCATGCCCGGGGCCAGCGGCGCCGCCTTCGTGCGCAAACTCCGCCGGTTCAGCCCTGATGTGCCTGTCATTGTGGTGACCGGTTTAGCCGAAGCTCAGGACGAGTACGAGGGGCTGAATGTTAGTTTCTTGAACAAACCCTGCCCGCCGGAGGAATTGATACGGCAGGTCCACGCCGCTCTGCAAAAGAAATCCTAGGAACTAAGGGCAGATTCTGGATTGACCCCTAGGATTGATGAAGTCCCTTTCGTCGAGCAAAAACCTTGCTGCGCCGGGCCTGAAACTTGGAACCCAGCAGCCCGCCGCCCTGCTTTGTAGTTGCCTCGGGGAAGGGTTTCTGAAAAAATACGCGAAGGGCTTCCCTACATGTCACAAATAGGCAGTTTTGCGCTCCTGCTCGCGTTGGCACTGAGCGCATACTCTTTCCTGGCTGGATTGCTGGCGCTCTCTGGGAAGAATCCCGGGGCGGAGCGACTGGGGGAAACCGCGCGCCGGGCGGGTATTGCCACTTTCGCGGTAGTTTTCCTGGCGGCAGTGGTGCTGGTTGTAGCCGCTTTCCAGAACGACTTTTCCATCGCCTACATTTTTCATCACAGCAATCGCGATTTGCCCGCCCCGTACAAGTTCGCCACGCTTTGGTCGGGGCAGGAAGGATCGCTCCTGTTCTGGTCGCTGCTGCTGGCGGCCTACGGACTGGTTCTCCGCCTGCGCTACAAAACGGACCCCCGCCTATTTGCCTACGCGTCGGTGATCATCGCGGCGGTTCAAATTTTCTTTCTGCTGTTGCTGAATTTTGCCGCTCATCCTTTCGCCATCATGCAAGGCTCGCTGCCCGCCGATGGCAACGGCCTGAACCCATTGCTGCAATATCCCGAGATGGTGATCCACCCGCCAATGCTGTACTTGGGATACGTCGGATTCACGGTGCCGTTTGCATTCGCGCTGGCGGCATTGATCATGCGCTATCCCGGCGAAAAGTGGATCCAGATCACTCGCCGCTGGACCATGGTCACCTGGGGATTTCTGACTTGCGGAGTTTTCCTGGGCGCTCACTGGGCGTATTCCGTGCTGGGCTGGGGCGGCTATTGGGGATGGGATCCGGTCGAGAACGCCTCGCTGATGCCCTGGCTGACCGGAACCGCGTTCCTACACTCGGTCATGATGCAGGAGAAACGCGGCATGTTGAAGACCTGGAACATGTGGCTGATCTTCTCCACCTTCATGCTCTCCATCTTCGGGACGTTTCTGACGCGCAGTGGCGTGGTCAGTTCGGTGCATGCCTTCGCGCAATCCTCCATCGGCGACTGGTTTGTTGGTTTCCTGGCGCTGATTTTCGCGACCTGCGTCTTCTTCTACGTGAAGAACCGCTCGCACCTGCGTAGCGAGCACAAGCTGGAATCTTTGGTTTCGCGTGAGTCCAGTTTCCTGTTCAACAATTTGCTGCTGCTGGTCGCATGTTTCACGGTGCTCTGGGGAACTCTGTTCCCGGTGCTCTCGGAGTGGGTCCAAGGAAATAAGGTCACGGTCGGTCCGCCGTTTTTTAATCGCGTAAACATACCTGTCGCTCTGCTCCTGCTGTTGCTGACCGCGGTTGGACCGCTTCTCGCGTGGCGTAAAACTTCGGTGGAAAGCTTAAAGCGCAATTTCCTGTGGCCGAGCATTGGCGCGCTAGGCACGGGGGCGTTGCTGGTGGCGCTTGGCATGCGTCCCTGGAAGGACGCTTCCTACTTCTACGCGCTAATGACAATCATGCTGTCGGTGCTGGTGGCGCTGACCGTGATTTCGGAGTTCGTCCGCGGCGGCCGGGTGATCGGCCGGCACACGGGTCAAAACTTGCTGGCTTCGATGGTGCATCTCGCGCATCGCAACACGCGCCGCTATGGCGGCTACATCGTTCACTTTGGCGTGATCGTGATCATGATCGGCTTCGCCGGGGCTGCGTTCAATCAGGATAAAGAGCAGGAGATGGGCTTCGGCGACAAGATGATCATCGGGCCGTACACGCTGGTCTGCCAGTCTTATACGCAGGACGACAATCCCAACTACGGCAGCGAGTGGGCGGTGATCAACGTGTTCAAGGGCGGAAAGCAGATCGCCACGCTCAATCCGGAGCGGCGTTTCTTTCATGCCAGCCAGCAGACTTCAACCATCGTTGCCAACCGCTCTACGCCGCAAGAAGATCTTTACCTGGTTTACGAAGGCCAGAACCAGGACACCGGGCGCCCCATCATTAAGGCGCACTTGAATCCGCTGGTGATGTGGATTTGGGTTGGAGTGTGGATCATCATTGCCGGTACGGTCGTGGCGTTGATCCCAAATGCGGTGCCAGTGCGGGTCACGGCTCCTGCCCGGATGCAGGCGGCGCCGGTGGGCGCGGGGGACTGATGCGGACCCCGGATTTGACATCTGAAAGATCTGTCATCCTGAGCGCAGCAGATTCTCCGCGAAGCGGAGAATCTGCGAAGTCGAAGGACCCCGCGGAGGACGGCGTCAGCAGAAATCGCAAAGGCATTTTGGCCAGGCCGTCCGCAGGACTTCGTTGGCAGAATTCCCTGACGCTCTCTTGGCTGTACCTGCGACACCGGGGTCCTTCGACTTCGGTGCCGATCGCTTCGCGAACGGCGCCTCCGCTCAGGATGACAGGATTTGGTCAACCCCGCCCTGCTGATCGCAAGCCCGGAATTACAAGCACATTTTTCTTAAAGCGCAGCGCCCAGCTGACTGTCTTGGTTCTAGCCGTGTTTGCCCTTCTGGGCGCGGGCGACGAATCCGCCCGGGTCAACGATCTTGGCCATCGCCTGATGTGCGCCTGCGGCTGCAACCAGATCCTGCTGGAATGCAATCACGTCGGCTGCTCGTATTCCGACCGCATGCGGGGCGAACTCATTGCTGCGGTGGATCGCGCGGATAGCGATGACCTGACCTTGCAATCCTTCGTGCAGAAATACGGTCCCACGGTTCTGGCTGCGCCCACAAAAACCGGCTTCAACCGCGTGGCTTGGGTAATGCCTTATCTTGCTCTGGTCGGCGGGCTGACCATGGTTACGCTGATTGTGCGAGCCTGGAGATCGCGCCCGCTTCTGCTGCCCGCGGATTCTCCCACTCCGGTTCATGGCGCGGAGCTTGAGCACTTCCGCGAACAGGCGAGGAAGGATACCGAGGTATGACGGTTGCGATCCTCGCCTGCATGCTGATCACGTTTGGTGCGCTGGTCTATGTTTTCTATCTCCCCGGGAAGCTGTACATGGGGCCGGAAAAAACCCGCGTCATTTATCTGCGGGAGCGCAAGGAAGCGATCTACGAAAACCTTCGAGACCTGAATTTCGAATACAAGGCCGGCAAGTTTCCCGATTCTGATTACCAGACGATGAAGACTTCTCTCGAAGAGGAGGCAGCCGCGGTTCTGGCCGAGATCGCGCGGCTGGAAGAAGCCGCAGCGGCTCCCAGCTTGGGCGACAGAAAAGGAGCGCGAGTTTGAAATCATCGGAATCCAAGTGGGGGCGGACGTCGCCGCGAGCTGGGTGCCTCATTTTTCGCGTGCTTTGCGAAAAGTGGGGACTTTTCGTCGTGCTGCTATGGACGCTCCTCTTGGTTTCCGCTTCCGCCCAGACCCTTACCGGCACGGTCAAAAACGGTACGACGAACAAGCCGGCCGCTGGCGATGACGTCGTCCTCCTCAGTCTCGCGCAGGGCATGCAAGAGGCTGATCGTGCCACGACCGACGCCAAGGGCAATTTCAGCCTGAAACTCGACGACGCCGGCAGTCCCCACCTGATTCGCGCCATCCATCAGGGTGTGACGTACCACCGCATGGCGCCTCCCGGAACGACCTCGGTCGAGGTGGAAGTCTACGATGTTTCCAAGAAGGTCGACGGCGTGAGCGTAACCGCCGACGTAATGCGTTTTCAGGCCAAGGACAACGAACTCGCCGGCATCCGCCTCTTTGCGGTGAACAATAGCTCCCAGCCTCCACGCACGCAGATGAGCGATCAGAGTTTCGAATTCTATCTGCCCCCGGGCGCACAGATCGACCAGAGCATGGCCATGACGGCGGGTGGCCAGCCTATCACTTCGGCTCCAGTCCCGGAGAAAGAGAAAAATCGCTACACTTTCATCTTCCCGCTGCGTCCCGGGGAAACCCAGTTTCAGATTTCCTTCCACTTGCCCTATAGCGGTGAGGCCAGCATTGATCCCAAGGCGATCTATGGAGCCGAGCATTTTGTCGTGATGCTGCCGAAGACTATGCAGTTCGTGGCCGCGCCAGGCACGGCGTTTCAGTCCATGCAGGACCCACGCCAGGCCGATGCCGTGGTACAAGTGGCTTCCAACACCACGGCCGGTCAGCCGCTCGCCTTCAAGATTTCCGGTACGGGAGTCTTGCCAGAGGAAAACCAAGGTGGCGGCACCGAAGGTGGCAATGCTCAAGCCAGCGGCGCTGTGGCAGGACGCGACTCGCGCCCCGGCGGAGGACTGGGCCCACCGATCGATGCTCCCGACCCGCTGGAAAAATATCGCTGGTACATTCTGGGAGGCTTTGCGGTTGTACTAGCGGCGGGAGCCGTCTACATTGCCAGGCGATCTACGACCGCCACTGTCCCCGACTTCGCGCCTTCTGACCTGGAAGTCCCTGACATCCCTCCCGCACCCAAGCCCAAACCGGCAGACCGCTCGGCTTTGCTGCTCGAGGCTTTGAAGGAAGAGATGTTTCAGCTCGAAGTCGAACACAAGCAAGGCCACATCTCGCAGCAGGAATATCAAAAGGCCAAAGCGGCCCTGGATCAGACGCTGGAACGAGCGGTGAAGCGGGGGATGGCGAAAGTAACGTAGGGAAACTCTGACGTCGGCCGGCAGCTAGTTTTCGGGATCGGCAGCTTAATACGCGTATTCGAGCACACTACTTCAGTCGTATAACGTCAACCCCTTCGTCATCGTCGTCAGTCACCCGAATGTGGCATGTCCCGTAGCGCGTCTTGTATATGACCAAAGAAGGATGGTAGGCGTAGTGGTAATGATAGTGGTAGTTTACTTGTTGCCAGATCTGGCCGTTATCCATCTTGTAGATGTTCTCTTCATCCCAGCCTTTAAAGTCTCCGTCAATGTTCGTCTCGATCGCAGTTTCACAATCGCTGGTTCGGGGAGCGGGACTGACGGGCTGGAGTGCGACGGCTGGCTGCACAGGGATACCTGCTGGTGAGCCTGCTGGGCTGGCCGGGACCGCCTGAACCATCGAGGCGGGACCAGCACTGACGGGGATCGCGGCTTGTGCCACGTCGGTCACAGCAGACTTGAGGAGCCCTTCTCTGAGGTGAATCCTTGCCAGCGCAGAGCCTAGGTTGTATCCAAGCGTGTTATACGCGTCACCACCCTGCTTGCTCGAAGCAGTTCTCCAGTGATCGGAGACGAGCCTTCCATTCTGATCATAAGCGTTCAAAAACAGCGTGTTCGAGGTGATTGTATACGGCAGGTTTTCAGTCGTTGTCGTCGTTGTGGTCGTGGTCTGTGTACCGCTATACGTGTAGTTCCACGCGGAGCCATAGCTGTCGGTTACGGTTCCGCTGCCGTAGACGGGACTCGAGTTTGTGCTGGTTGTTGTCCGCACGGATGGATCGAAACCGTTAAAGGCGCTCCGGGAGGTGGAAAACAACAGCAGATAATTCGCTGCCTTCGGATCTGGAGTTTGGGAAAAGCACAGTCCAGGGTATTTTTTTTGGTTTTTCTTTATCCACTTCTCGGTGAATCCTGGGGCACGTGCGACGATGGCCCCTCCTTCAGCAACTGCGAAGGAGATATTCCTTTGGCACTGCGGCTGTGTTTCTCCAAAGGAAAGAACCGAAGCAACGACGAAGACGGCTAGGAGTGCTTTCATGGGAACCTTTTCATTTAGCTCTGTGGTCAGACCGTGGGTCGGGCCAAGTCGCTTCGATCAATTCGTGCCCATGGGAGAAGACGCACTGATAATTACCCCTTTCCGGGGAGGGGAACAAGGAGAGTGGCCAGTGAACCCTTGTCCATCCGCACCCCTACATGAATCCCTCAGCTTCAAGTACCATCTAATGTATTGAGAATTTCTATGGGAAATACCTTCAAAACCGCGTTTCTATTGACGCTGCTTACGCTGTTGCTGATGTTCATCGGCCGTGTCTTCGGCGGGCAGAATGGCATGATCCTGGCGCTGGGCCTGGCCGTGGTCATGAACTTCGTTTCGTATTTTTACTCCGACAAGATCGCGCTGGCGATGTACCGCGCCCAGCCCGTCACGCGCGAGCAACTGCCACGCGCGTATGAGATTGTGGAGCGGCTGACGCAGAAAATCGGCATTCCCATGCCCAAGATTTACGTCATTCCTAACGAGTCGCCCAACGCTTTCGCCACCGGCCGCAATCCCAGCCATGCCTCGGTGGCTGTGACGGAAGGAATTCTGAATCTGCTCAACGATGAAGAACTGGAAGGTGTGCTGGCGCACGAACTCGGCCACGTGAATAACCGCGACATTTTGATCAGCTCGGTTGCCGCTACCATCGCGGGCGCGATCACAATGCTGGCCAGCATGGGACGCTGGGCCATGATTTTCGGCGGCATGGGGAGCCGCGACGAACGCCGGGGTGGCGGAATCGGGGCGCTTTTCATGCTCATCCTCGCGCCCATCGCAGCGTCCCTGATCCAGTTCGCAGTCTCGCGGTCACGCGAATACCAGGCCGACGCCACCGGCGCGCACTTCACCGGGAATCCCTACGCTTTGGCCAGCGCCTTGGCGAAACTCGATGCCTATTCGCGCCGTCTACCCATGCAGGCTACGCCTTCGACTGCGCATTTGTTCATAATCCAGCCTCTACTGGGCGGTGTGAGCTTCGGCAGCCTGTTCTCGACCCATCCTCCAATCGCGAAGCGTATCGAGCGGCTGACGGGAAGGCCGGCGGAATTTATGCAGTAAGGGCTTCTAGCTACTAGCTTCTGGCTTCAAGCTGCCAAGCGACGAATGCCTGGGACAGGTCCAGGCCAGAAGCAAGAGGCTAGGAGCTAGAAGCGATTCTCATAACCTCCGTAACCGCTCGCATCTGACCTCGCATAGTAGAATCGTTCTGATGTCTCCCGAAACCGCCAGCGCCGTTTCTCATCGTGCGGCCCAACTGGAAAACGCTCTGCGCAAGGTTATTCGCGGGAAGGACGATATCGTCCGTCTGGCCGTGGTCGCGCTGATCGCGCGCGGGCATCTGCTGATCGAAGGCGTGCCCGGCGTGGGCAAGACTACGCTTGGCCAGGCACTGGCGCGGGCTCTGGATTGCAGTTTTCAGCGGGTGCAGTTCACCAGCGACATGCTGCCGTCGGACGTGATTGGGATCTCGATCTACTCCGCCATCGAGCAGCAGTTTGAGTTTAAGCGGGGTCCTGTCTTCACCAATGTGCTACTGGCCGATGAAATCAACCGCACCACGCCGAAGACACAGTCCGCGCTTCTCGAAGCCATGAACGAGAGCCAGGTCACGGTGGATGCTCACTCGTACCAATTGCCGCAGCCGTTCCTGGTCATTGCTACGCAGAATCCCGTGGAGCATCACGGAACCTATCCTTTGCCGGAATCGCAGCTCGACCGTTTTCTGATGCGGGCGCGGATGGGTTATCCGGACAGCAGCGCCGAGCGTGAGATTCTGCGCTCCGAGGCCGGGACCGCGCAGTTGGAAGCCATGCAGCCTGTTCTCACGGGCGCCGATGTGCTGGAAATGCAGCATGCGGTCACACAAGTCCGGGTAGATGATTCGCTGGTCAGCTATGCACTTGCGATTGTCAGAAAAACGCGCGAATCGGAGCACTTCTCGTTGGGGGTTTCGCCCCGCGGTTCGCAAATGCTCTATCGCGCGGCCCAAGCCATGGCATTTCTGGATAGCCGCAACTTCTGCACCCCGGAGGATTTCAAGCCGCTGGTCGTGCCAGTATTTGCCCATCGCGTGGTGGTGAATGGACTGTACTCTTCTACTTTGAAAAAATCGGAACAGGCGGAGCAGGTGATTCAGGAAATCGTGGAGAGCACGCCCGTGCCGGTGTAGGTTCATGATTTTTCTCTTCTCTTCAAGCCTGTCATCCTGAGCGCAGTTGCCGTCGCGCAGCGCCGGCAACGCGGTCGAAGGACCCCGAGCACGCCGTTTTCAGGGCAGAGTGTCAGGGACTTCTGCCCAGTCTGTTCAGAGCGTGGTGAGAATGCCTGGTTGCGTTCTTGGTAGCCCGTGTGTCTGAGGGATCCTTCGACTCCGTGGCCGCTTCGCTTGCGCGAGGCTGCCACTTCGCTCAGAGGCTGTGACCTTTTTTCTCGTATTTCAGGATGACCTGGCATTCCACGAATCACCGCATTTTCAACGCTCTGTCATCCTGAGCGAAGTTGTCGCGCGCGAAGCGCACGGCAACGCAGTCGAAGGACCCCGTGGCTCTGAAACCTGGCGCAGGCCTTACAGGGAATTTTCGCTTGGCAGCTTCGTGAAAACGCCTTCTTAAATTGATCTGCCCCACACGAATAGGGGTCCTTCGACTCCGCGGCTGCTTCGCTTCGCGAAGCGGCCGCTGCGCTCAGGATGACAGATTTGAAAATTCGATGAATTCATGACATGCCATGTAATCCTGAAATGCGAGAAAGCAATAAAGTCACAGCCTCTCAGGATGACCGAGTATAGCGACCGTCATAACCAAATGTCTGTCAAGGCTATAATTCGTCCATGTCTTTTCTTCGCTATCTGATGCTGCTGTCTCTAATCGTCTGGGTGGGCGGGCTGATCTTCTTCGCATTTGTCGTGGCGCCAACGGCTTTTGCCGCGTTGCCCACAAGGCATCTCGCAGGAAATGTTGTCGGGCGTACTCTGGGAATTCTGCACTGGATGGGCATAGTCTCTGGCCTGGTCTTTCTGGCGAGTTCCCTGTTCTACAGCCATTTGAACCGAGGGACGGCGCATGTCTTCGCCGCGCGCCACATTTTTATTGCTCTGATGCTGGCGCTTACCCTGATTTCGCAGTTCGGCATCATTCCCCGCATGGACGCCCTGCGTGCATCGATCGGCGAGATCGACTCCGTCCCTTCCGACAATCCCATCCGCTTGCAGTTCGACGCTCTGCATGTCTGGTCAACCCGATTAGAGGGCACGGTGTTTGTTCTGGGATTGGTGGTTGTGTATTTAACAGCTGCCAGCTTCTAGCTGCTGGCTGCTGGATTTCGGCGCCAGTTGCCCCAGTCGATTTTCTTATCGCCTGCTTCATCATTTATCCTGCACAGGGACTAGCTAAAAGCTAGCAACTAGAAGCTCCTTATGAAAACTGGCATCATCGGCCTGCCCCAGGTAGGCAAGACAGCTTTATTTCGCATATTGACCAAGGCGCATCTCTCAGCCCAGGCTTACGCCAATCCGCGCGAGGCGCACGTGGGCGTGGCCAAGGTGCCCGACGACCGCCTCGACCGCCTGGCTGCGCTCTACAACCCGAAGAAGCTGACCCATGCTTCCGTGGAATACGTCGACGTTGGCGCCATCGGCCAGGAAGCGCTGAAGGAGAACGCCTACCTCGGCCACTTGCGAACGGTGGATGCGTTGGCCCACGTGGTGCGGGCGTTTGATGATCCCGGCATTCCGCATGTTGGGCCCATCGATCCTTTGCGCGATGTCAAGAATGTTGAGTTTGATCTCATGGTCAGTGATCTCGGGCAGATTGAAAAGCGGCTGGAGCGCGTGGAGAAAGATCTCAAGAAAATGCGATCTGCCGATCTTGAGAAAGAATTCGAGCTGCTCAAACGTGCCAAT
Source organism: uncultured Acidobacteriota bacterium (assembly GCA_963770485.1). Taxonomy (GTDB): domain Bacteria; phylum Acidobacteriota; class Terriglobia; order Terriglobales; family Acidobacteriaceae; genus CAVVEC01. The sequence goes on along the minus strand of CAVYPX010000016.1, from coordinate 136,226 downwards.
GATCATTTAGGGTCAGAGCGCCCGTTGCGTGAATTGGAGATAACGCCCGAGGACAAGAAGCGTCTGCGCGGCTTCATGTTTCTCAGCGAAAAACCGATTCTTTATGTGTTGAACATAAGCGAAACGGCGGAACTCGGGAGGGAACTTGAAACTGCGGTCGGCAAGTACAAGTTATCGGAAGTTGCCTCGCGCCCCAATGCCGCGGCTGCCGCTATCTGTGGAAAGGTCGAGGCCGAACTTGCGGAAATGAGTGACGCCGACGCCGCCGAATTTCTGTCCAGCTATGGGCTCAAAGAAAGCGGCCTGGTTCGCTTGATCCGTACCACGTATGCTCTGCTGGGCCTCATTTCCTTTTTCACAGCCGGCGAAGATGAATGTCGCGCCTGGACCATCCCTGTCCACACCCGTGCGGTTGAAGCTGCAGGCGCCATTCACTCGGACCTGGAGAAACACTTCATCCGCGCCGAAACCATCCGCTGGGACCAACTGCTTGATGCCGGCTCGGAGGCCAACGCCCGCACTCGTGGCACTCTGCGGCTGGAAGGAAAAGACTACATCGTGAAGGACGGGGATGTGATGCACATCCGGCATAGTGGCTAAAAACCAGTTCCCAGTTCTCAGTTCGCAGTTCCCAGTGTTCAGATATCACAGCTTTACTGCCACGAACCGCTCATGATGAAGAGACTATGGGACAGTCCTACCGTGAACTGATTGCGTGGCAGAAAGCGATGGATTTCGTGATTGATGTTTACAACACAACAAAGGCATTTCCGCGCGACGAGACCTACGGCCTGGCAAGCCAGTTGAGAAGAACCGCCGTCCTCATTCCAACCAATATCGCCGAAGGTCAGGCCCGTTATTCTCCGCAAGAGTTCCACTTCTTTCTCAGCCGTGCCCGAGGAGCCTTGGTCGAGGTCGAAACCCAACTCCTGATCGCGCAGAAGCTTGGCTACTTCTCTGCCGAACATGGTCAGAAACTCCTAGACAAAGCTTCAGAGCTAGGCAGAATCCTGAATGGACTAATCGGCTCCATCAAACCAGCCGCATAGTTCACTGAGAACCAAGAACTGAGAACCGGGAACTGGTATCATCCTTCCTCGCAATGAATCCCATTTTCCTCAGTCTTCTGCTAGGTCTGACGGCGGCCGCAGCCAACGTATTTGGCGGGACGATCATCGTGCAGAAGCGGTGGGAACGTGCCTACCTCAAGTACTTTGTCGCCCTGGGCGCCGGATTCATGCTCGCCACAGCCATCATGGAAGTGTTTCCAGCCGCCCTGGAGTTGCGCGGCAAGAGCGCCGCGTTTCTGGTTCTGGTGGGCTACTTGATTATTCACTTCTTCGAGCACACGGTCACGCCCCACTTCCATTTCGGAGAGGAAACTCACAAAGACCAGTTTGTTCACGGGCACAAAGGGTACTCGATCCTAATTGGCTTGATCATTCACACATTTTTCGATGGCATTGCGATTGCCTCCGGGTTCCTCGTCTCTAACTGGCTGGGATGGATCATCTTTCTCGCGATCTTCCTGCACAAGATTCCCGAAGGTTTCACGATCACTTCGGTTATGCTGGCGAGCGGCCAGAGCCGTCAGGTAGCTTGGGGTGCGTCGGTGCTGCTGGGCGCGGCAACCTTCGCCGGTGTGCTGACCATGGCGCTGTTGCGGCGGGAAGTCAGCTTCGGATTACCTCTCTCGGCGGGGGTGACCATTTACGTTGCCGCGTCAGACCTGATTCCGGAAGTAAACAGCGAACCCGGAGTAGGCATGGCATTGGTAGTTTTTCTGGGCGTGGGATTGCTGTTTGCGCTAGATCGGGCTTTTCACCTTCACTAAAATGACTCGGTTTCTGGGCTACTCCACGGTGTGCTTTGCCGTGTAACCTTCCCGCGCGATGACCTGATATTTCAAATCTTTGCCCTTTTGGTCGTGAACTTTTAGTGGACCCCCCTCCGGTGCCACTGCTTCAACCTTTAATTTGCGGTACGTGCCATCGAGCTTCGCGTTGGTGGGACGATAAGCGATGTTGTACTGATTACGGATGTCGCCGGCAATCTGGTGAAAAATCTCGGGCATCTCGGCCTCAAACCGCGGAAAGTAGGCGCGCCCTCCAGTCAAGCGAGCGAAGGTGTTCATCTCGTTATCCGCTTGCAGGTAATCCATCTCGCTGACCGGAATGCCCATGCCATGCGGCGCTGCCATACCCTGCGATTCGAACCACTCCCGCACCGCCCAGCCCACGCTGATCGGGAAAATGGTTACATCGTGGCTGGTTTTAACCTTCTTCGTAATCTGGTCCAGATTCAGCTTGCTGAAAGTATCCACGCCGGTTGTGATCAGGATGATGTATTTGTGTCCTTCGATGCTATCCACCCGGTCAAGTGTGTCGTAGAGGGCATCGAACAGGTTCGTCTCCGCGAAACCAGGGATCCGCAACTGGCCGAGCGCGCCGTAAATCTCACCCTTGTCCTGGGTGAAATCCGCCAGGATGCGCGGCTTCATGTCATAGGAAATCACCGCGACCCAGTCGTCCTTCTTCAGCGTCTGCGCGAAAGTGTAGGAGGCGTTCAGGGCATCGAGCATGAAACCGTAGTTCGTAGAGGCGAACTCCACCAGCAACACAGCCGTAATCGGTGCTTCTGACACATTGAAGCTGGTGATCTTCTGCTCCATTCCATCTTCGTAAACGCGGAAGTTCTCTTTCTGCAGGCTGGAAATGAACTGCCCTTCCTTCGTCGTAACCATGACCGGCACATTCACCAAAGGCACATCCACCCGGATGGAATAATCAGGCATGCCCTCGATCTTCTTTGGCTTTTCGGACGGCGGAGGAGGCGGAGGCTCGTCCTTCTTCTTGGGAACGGCATAAGGGCCGACATCGCCCTGCGGACCACCGGCCTCCGGAGGCGGGGTCTGCTGACCACTCGGGCTCGGGGATGTCTGGTTCTGGGCCTCAAGCGGAAGTCCTTGCCCTGCAATCACTCCCAGGGCAAGAATCGGGACAGCAAGATGCAAAAGACGCCCTCGCATCGGGCCAAGACTCGGCGCCAAACGGAAAGAAAACATTGAGGTCCTCCCAAATCCTTATGCTAGTATAGACGCAGAACTTCGCGATTGGGATGTTTTGCTTGGCTTTAGCTACTCCTCTCCTACCCGGCAAATCGAATACAAAACGCGGAGTGTAACTCTGTTGTTCGAGGGCCAGTTGGCGGTCCTCTGGGGAAAATTGGAATGAGACAAGCAGTTCTCACCGCGCTCGTGCTCCTTCTTCTGCCCGCTATGAGCACGGCGCAATCTTCGAAGCCGATTGAAACGATTCCCATCAACCAGATTCATGGCGGAATGCGCGGTGTCGCCTACACCGTTTTCCAGGGTACCAAGCCGGAACGCATGGATGTGGAAGTGCTCGGCATCCTGAGGAATGCCAACGGTCCCAAGGGTGATGTGATTCTGATTCGGCTGGGCGGAGCCAATGTGGAATATACCGGCGTGGTTGCCGGCATGAGTGGGAGCCCGGTGTATCTGGATGGTAAACTGGCGGGTGCATTGGCGTTCCGGATCGGCGAGTTTTCGAAGGAACCCATCGCCGGGGTCACGCCGATTGCCGAGATGCTCGAAATCAGCGCCATGGACAATAGTCCGGCGCCCGGACCGATCCAAGCCAAAGCCGTGGCTCTGTCGCCCAGCAAGATCGACAGCCCCGGCGTTTCCAGCACGCCAGCTCTCGATTCCCCGAATCATGATTTTGCCAACTATCTGAAGCCCATCGAAACCCCGCTGGTGTTCAACGGATTTTCTGAAGACTCGGTTCAGCGCTTCGCTGCGCAATTTTCTGCCGCGGGAATCGTTCCGGTCATGGGCGCGGGCTCGGTGAGCGATGACAAGCAACCTGAACCCATGGAGCCGGGATCGGCGGTAAGTGCAATTCTGGTGCGCGGCGACATGGATATTGCCGCGACCTGCACGGTGACTTACATGGATGCGGACCACTTGCTGGCCTGCGGCCACCCGCTGATGCAGTTTGGCAGGATCGACTTGCCCATGACGAAAGCGCAGGTGCTGGCAACCCTGCCGTCACCCCTTAATGCCTTCAAGATCGTCAATGCGACCGAAGCCGTGGGCGCATTTGTGCAGGACCGCCACAACGGCATTCTGGGTGAGTTCGGGAAAAAGCCGGAAATGATTCCGGTCACGCTGACCATTCATGGCGAATCCACTCATGGCGAATCGACGGACAAGCAGTTTCACTACGAAGTGCTCGACAACGCGCGCCTAAGCCCAGTGGCCATGATGGCGACCGTGTTCAACGCGCTGCACGGCGTGAATGAGTACGGAGAAGAAACCACCTACCACATGAATGGCCGCATCAGCGTGCAAGGCTATCCGGACGTAACCATGCAGAACATATTCGCTGCGGTGGATGGCGGGCAGCCTGGCGCTATGCTTGCTGCCGCTTCGTTAGGCGATCGCTTCAGCAGAATCTTTGACAATCCTTACAGCGTGCCCGCGATTCGCGGAGTGCAGCTCGATTTCGATATCGTTCGTGAACGCCGCTGGGCACGGCTGGAAAGCGCGCGTACCGATATCACGGAAGCACGTCCCGGCGACGACATTTCTATTGAGGCCATGCTGCGGCCCTACCGCGGCGACGGCGTAATCCAGCACATTCCCATCCACATCCCGACTTCCACTTCCAAGGGACCCCTGCGGATTCTGGTCAGTGACGGCGAGACCCTCGATCATTTGCGTCGTGGCTCATCGCTGATGGGACGCAAGCTGGACTTGGCTGCGACGATCGCGTTCCTGAACAAGGAGCACGTCAACAATCGGGTTTATGTTTCGCTCCTGGAAGCCGATCCCGAAGCCATGATTGCGGACAAGGTTATGCCGACGCTCCCACTCTCCATCATGAATGTGATGGACGGGATGCGAGGAACCCAGGACATGGTAGTCTCCAGCGAGTCGTCGGTGAGCGAAGCGGCCAGTACACCGTTGGACTACGTCGTGGCCGGCGCCCAGGTGCTGACCATAAATATCAAGTAGGCAGGAGTCAGGGATCAGGAGTCCGCATCCGCCGCCAACCCTGAACCCTGATTCCGGTAGGGGTCAGTTTAAATCAAACTGACCCACTACCCTGACTCCTGACTCCTGACCCCTGACCCCTTCACTGTGCTACCCTAAGCTTTCCTTCCTAATCTTTTCTGCGAGGTAACGAGTTGGCAATTCGCCTGCGGCGGCTACTTACTTTACTTTCCGGTTTTCTCCTGCTCTCCGGTTTCCTCTTTGCGGAAGGCACGCGCACCTGGGAACAATCGAAATTTGAGGACCTGATCAAGGGCACCACGAACGGTGTCGCCCTAAGCAGTGCGGGCGGCCTGGAACTCGCTCCGGCTTTCAAGGCACTGTCCACAACGCCATCCACTTACATCTGGTCGATTGCCGGGGGGCGCGACGGCAACCTGTATGCGGCGGCCGGATCTCCGGCGCGCGTGTATCGAATCACACCGGATGGCAAATCGAACGTCATTTTCGAGCCGCAGGAACTGCAGGTACAAGCTCTCGTGGTGAACCAGATGGGCATCATTTACGCGGCCACGAACCCAGACGGCAAGGTCTACAAGATCGAGCATCATGCTGCGTCAACGGACAAGAGCCCGGCGGATAAGGAAAAAGAAACCCAGGAGAAATCAAGATCCGCCGTAGATTCCTCGTGGAGTTCTTCGGTTTATTTTGAGCCCGGCACAAAGTACATCTGGGATCTTGCGCTTGACGAGGCCGGCAATCTGTATGTGGCCACGGGGGACCACGGCGAGATCTTCCGCGTCACAACCAATGGCGATCATGCCGTGTTCTTCAAAAGTGACGAAGCCCACATACGGGAACTGGCTTTCGATTCCAGGGGCAATCTGATTGCCGGGTCTGACGGCAGCGGTCTGGTATATCGAATCTCGCCGAGCGGAGAAGGATTCGTCCTTTACAGCGCGCCGAAAAAAGAGATCACCGCGCTGGCGATTGACAAAGCGGGCAACATTTACGCTGCGGGTGCTGGAGAGAAGCATGAAGGGGTGACTCCGTCTGGCTTCACCTCCGCACCGATCTCCATTTCAACCTCTCCATTGAGCTCGGGAGCGCAGACCGGGATCGTGATCTCGAGCGGGCCTTCCAACACCCCGTCTCCAACGATCAGCTTTGCTGGACCGGGGGCCAGTGGAACCGGTGGGTCGGAGATTTACCGGATTGCGCCCGACGGTTCTCCCAGTCGCCTATGGAGTTCCCGTGAAGATCTGGTCTATGCACTCGCCTTTGATCAGCATGGGCTCCTGCTGGCTGGGACAGGTAATCGTGGGCATATTTTCGCCATCAGCGGCGAGGACCAATTCACCGATCTGCTCAAGGCCAGTGCCACCCAAGTCACGGCTTTCGCCAACGCCCGCGATGGCGGTCTTTATGCTGCGGCCAGCAATTTGGGCAAGGTGTTTTTGCTGGATGCGAGTCCCGCTTCGGAAGGCACTTACGAAAGCGATGTTTTTGATGCTCACATTTTCTCCCGCTGGGGACGCGCCGAATTTCGGGGAACCGGCGATGTCGACCTGTTCGCTCGCAGCGGCAATGTGGACAATCCCGATCGCAACTGGAGTCCGTGGAAGAGAATCGAGCTGCCGAAGGACGGGCAGGTCAGCGTTCCCCCGGCGCGGTTCATCCAGTGGAAAGCCGTGTTGCATTCGAGCGATCCTGCGCCGCGCGTGGATAGTGTCACACTCAACTATCTGCCCAAGAACGTCGCACCCGACTTCGATGACGTCACGGTGCAGGTCGGGGTGCGCTATCAATCCCTTCCCAAGCCTGCCGGAATGGATATGAGCGCAGGAGGCGTTCAGCAGCCGCACTTCGAGGCGCCGGCGCCAGCCATGCGGGACCGGGACTCCATCGGCGTGAAGTGGAGCGTTCACGATGAGAACGACGATCAGATGCTTTACTCGATTTACTATCGCGGCGATGGCGAAACCCGGTGGCTGTTGCTCAAGGACAATCTGACCGACAAGGTCTACTCTTTTGACGCCTCGCTTTTGCCGGATGGCGGATACACCGTGAAGGTAGTGGCCTCGGATGCGCCCTCGCATTCTCCCGGCCAGGGTCTGACCGCAGAGAGAGAAAGCCAACGCTTCGAAGTAGATACGGCTCCGCCGCAGATCGAGAATCTGGCGGGCTCCGTCGAAAGGGGCCAGCTTCACGTCACCTGCCGTGCCGTAGACGGCTTTTCGGCAATCAAGCGCGCTGAGTACTCGGTGGACGCGGGCGAGTGGCAGTTTGTGGAGCCCGTGGGGCAGATCTCGGATGCAAAGACCGAAAGCTACGATTTTCGGGTACCGCTAATGGCCGAGTCGGCCACGACTGTTGCGTCCGGCAAGAACGCTGCCCCAGGGCAACTCGAGCACGTCGTTGTGGTGCGGGTTTACGATCGCTATGACAACATGAGCTCCGCGAAGACCGTCATCCGCGGAAAGTAGTGCCGCGGCCAAAATACGTATCAACCTTATTGCGCCGGTTCCGCATTCTTGAGCGCGTCGTCAAGGCCCTGGTCGTTCTTGGGAGCGCTCCCTTCGATCAAGCGCCAGCCGTCATCGTATTGGCGGAATCCGACAGTTGATTTGTATTGCACGCCGCCTGTGTAAAGCGCGGCTCCGACTTCGTTGAGCGGAACCCATTTCCAGAGAAAATCCACGACCGCGCTATTGCCACTTTTGGCGATTCCCGTAACTCCTACCAGTTGTCTTCGGGCTACCGGCACGCTGAAATATTGCGAGTTCTCCGCTGTGCTCGGAATCAGGTCGCGAAAGGTCTCAACCCCGAGCGGTGTGAGGGCAACATCCCAGCATGGAGGAGGTGCGAGGTCAGGCGGGCAACGGCCAGCTGTGCCCGTAATCCAGCCACGGCGTTGCAAGAGCAGGTACTCGGGCGAAATATAGTCTTTGTTGGAGATGACTCCGGTGCGAAGCCAGAACTGCTGCGTGGTCTTAAATGTATCGGAGGCGTCAATCAGGTCTGATGCCAAACGCCGGGTAAGAAAGTCGCGGGGCGAGCAGGCAACCGCGAAACACAAAATCGCGCCAAGGAACGAAATCGTTAGTCTGCGCATCAGGAGCAGTGAAGTCTGAAGTCAAAATGCAGAAGTAAAAGCCGCTCTCCCGCCCTTAACTTCTGACTTCTCACTTCCGCCTTCTGACTTCTTAGTTGAGGATTGTAACCAAACGGGAGCGCTGACGGGGCAAGAAAGGGCGATCGGCGATCTGCCCCTCGAATTTGGCTGCCCAGCGGCCGGGGATCGCGGCGCTGCAGAATGGACAGCGACCACCTGAGGTCACTCGATAGTCCTGGATGAAGTAGCTGTGCCGCTTGACCAGTACCTGGTTGCAGTGATGGCACCGCGTATCCTCGTGACCTCCGACCATGCCCGGCAGGTTCCCCGCATACACGAACCGCAGTCCAGCTTGTTTGCCAATCTCGGCCGCGCGCAGGAGGTCTTTTGGTTGGGTATCGTCGGGATCATCCATTTTGTAGTCTTTGTGGAATGCGGTCACGTGCCAGGGAATGTCGGGCGAGACGCTGGCAACAAAATCAGTCAACCTGCGCAGTTCATCTTCAGAGTCGTTGAAACCAGGAATAAGAAGGGTGACGATCTCGAGCCAGAAACCCATCTGGTGCAAGCGGCGAATGGTATCGAGTATGGGCCCGATGCGTCCGCCCAGTTCATGGTAATGACGGTCGTCGAAACTTTTCAGATCTACTTTATAAAGATCGATCCACGGGCGCAGGTACTCGAGCACCTGCGGCGTGCCGTTGCCGTTGGAAACGAAGCCGGTGATCAGCCCGGCTGCCTTTGCCTCTTTGAACACCGCCACCGCCCACTCGCTGGTGATGAGCGGCTCGTTATAAGTGCTGACAAGAACCTTCGCGCCCTGACGAAGGGCATCTTGCACTAACGCTTCCGGGGAGGCTTGGAGAGGCGGCGACACGGCATTAGGATCGCGCAGAGCTTGTGACGTGACCCAGTTCTGACAGTACGCACAGTGGAGATCGCATCCCAACATGCCGAAGCTGTAAGCCAGCGCGCCCGGATAAGCATGAAAAAAGGGCTTCTTCTCAATGGGATCGCACTGCACACCACCCACGTAACCCCAAGGCACGTAGAGCGTACCGCCGCGGTTGTAACGCACCTTGCAGACACCGGGCTGCCCTTCGGGGATCGGACAACAGTGACCGCAGGCATAACAGCGGACACGGTTGCGGTCGAGCTTTTCGTACAGCTCGCCTTCGCGGACGTTCTCGTAAATCACGTCACGCAGGGTCGGCACTACAGTACCTCTGTTTACATTCTAAACCCGAGCGCGAGGGACAGGCTGGGCAACCCGGGTACTGGGGTCATACGTGGATAACGCTCGGCGCTAAACTTGCTTCGGACGAAGAATTTCCAGCAATTCGCGGACGTGCTTTATGATGAAGTTTTCGTCGGCATCAACCCACTCTTTTTTTGGATAAACGATGATCGGATAGAGTATTCCGTTTGGCTTGTCGTATAGGGCATAAATCCGCCAACCACCGCTAGCACCCTCCCTCGCTCCTCGGTTCTTCTGCCTATATTTGTGGAGTTGAAAGTTTCCAAGAACATCGGTGAGGCGATGCACTACTTTGCAGTGATTGGCCTGAACGTCTTTGCCGATGTTCTGGAAGGCTTCAGCCAGATCATCATCAATGCTGGGATAGCCATGCGTTTGCCAATGTTCTCGCAGGATCAAGAATTGCGGGCTGGCGGCGAAGTCAACTCTACATGTGGGCAAGGGGTTCCGCCGAATGTGCTGAAACTTTCTGCACACAATCAGCAACAAGGGCCCGGAACTCTGGATTATAGGCGACAAGCAGATTTTCAATAATGTCGGAGAGGTCCTCAACGTTCTCTTCAAGTCCATCTATGCGTGACTTGAGAAGCGGAGTTCTCCGAATGAAGCACATGGCATTATTATCTAAAATATTCTTGAGATGTTCGTGAATCTCTTGGATCTTGGCGGTCAATTCCTTCACTTGCTCATTTGACAACGAATTTAGCTTTTCATCGCCGGAAAGAGACTTGACGAAGGAGCGCAGTGCTTGGTTAAGGACGGCGAACCACAGGGCTGCAATCGCAACATTCTTGACGTGCTTTACCCACAACACGACCGCTAACGTGCGATCAGCGCTTCGCTCCATTTGATCGAAGGTAATGGTCGATGTGGTCATTGTGCATCTACTCCTGCGAAAAAGTTAGATGACACGTGGCCGGAACGGGTTCATGCCACGAATGCAGTAATTTGTCAAGATTACCGAAGGCAGCATGCCAGTTGGCACCCTTTTTCTCATGGACGTAGGTCAAAGTCAAAGCCAAAATTGTCAAATAATAGGGGGAACGGCTCAGGAACGGTACTCCGAGAGGAACCAGTCTGCGCCCAACCAACTCCTATTTTATGGGCAGACTTGTAGACAAGGCAAGGCACCAATGTGCACGTACCGCGCTTAAGTGCTTATTAATGAATCAGATAGCCTTGCAATAATTCTTCTATGCTTCAGACATGATCCGCAATTCCCGCTTCCATAGCAGGGCGTAACCGTAGACTGCCGTGAATGCGTGCGAAGTCGTGGTTAGCGAGCCTCAGTGATTGCCTTCACATTGGTAGCAAGCAGCCCGTAACGAACTCGGTCTCCACGTAAAAGCACCACTACCGGCAACCCGGGGAGCGGCACAATTACCGCACGCACTTCCAGATTACACTCAGAATAGGGATGCGGCGCCCGTTCATGGAAAGCACACCGAAGTCGTCGACGTTGGGAAGTATTCTGCAGCAACGCTGCCCGCGCTGCCGCTCGGGGAAAATCTTCCGCTATTCCATCCTCCGCGGGCTGCCGAAGATGCACGAACACTGTCCCGTCTGCGACCTGAAATTTGAGCGGGAAGAAGGCTACTTTCTGGGAGCCATGTACATCAGCTATGGCGTCGCGCTGGTGACGATCACCCTCATCGCAGCACTTTTGTGGAGCATCTCGAGATGGTCGATCATGAAAGCCACAGCCTGGGCAATCGTGCTGTTTTTGCCTCTTGCTCCGGCGATCACGCTGTTGGCACGCGTGCTATGGATTTATCTCGACCAGGCCATTGATCCGGAACGGTCACCTTGAGGCCACCCACCGTAGGCCGCCACAGGGTCTGAAGAGAGTCGGGCCCCGGCCAGTTCTCTACTTAAGCTTCACGAACAGCAGCACGAAGATTGCCCAAACCCCAACCGTCACCGGAAACTGCACCAGGGCGGCGTCGCGCACAGAACCTCCTTTGGGCAGCGCGTATGTCAGCAGCATCATGGCTAGAGCGGTCAATATGCCCAGGACCAGCTTGCTTTTCCAGTTCATAGCGGTTTCTCCTCGTCCTCAACTTTGCCTGTCGACCAGGTTAGAGCACCTTAAGGATGTGCGTTCGGGGATGCGTCTCGAAGTATATATGAAAGCTTTCCAGCTTCGCTCGGCTTGGACGGGCGAGGGCCCGCGATCCTACGCCAGCAGTCGCGGAGCCCGCGTCGGGGCTCACCGCACGACAGGCGAGTTCTTGCTCTCCTGCTGATGTTGTCTGATCCAGTCGTTGGCCTGTTGTTGGGCGGCGACGATCTGGCTGCGGCTCATGCGCGAGGCGAGGACAGCCACGCGGTACTTGCTGGCTTCGTCGCCACCGGCCTGGGCGAGAACCGACCAGAGATACGCCTTCACCAGATCCTGAGGGACGCCGCGGCCCGCCCAGTAGTAGGCGCCCAGCGTCGCCTGGGCCACGACATGGCCCTGTTCCGCCGCCAGCGAGAACCAGCGCACGGCTTCGCTGTAATCCTGTGGCACGTCTTCCCCGGTGGCATAGCGGGCTCCCACCGCGAACTGTGCGATGGGATCGCCCTGCGCGGCCAACCTGCGCAGACCTTCCAGATTGCTGGCGGCGGCAACGGTTTCGGTCGCGGCGGACGACTTGGGCGAAGCTTGCAAAGTCTGCCGCACGGGGAGTCGGCTGGAACCGCCGCTTCCGTTCACGCCCCAAGGCCCTAGCAGCCAAGAGACAGCCAGTACGACCGTAGCCGCTGCCGCAGTCAGAAGAATCTTGCGGAAGCGAGGCAGATGGGGAAGCACGATGTCAGCGGCCGTTTCGACGGGAAATTCATCGTCCACACTCGCTGCCGGCGGTTGCGAAGTGCCTGCCTCGGGAGAACCGGCGCGTTGTATAGCAGAGGCAACGACTTCCGCCAGGCGCAGGAGAACGACGTCGTCGTTGGCGCTGAAGCTGTTGGCCTCGGGAGAAAATACTTCAACCAGCCCGATGACGGCATCGCCCCAGCGAACGGGCACGGCAATCATGGAACGGATGCCTAAAGCGCGACAGCTCTCGCGGTCTGCCCGCGAATCAATTTCTGAATCTTCGCAACGCAGCAATTTGCCGGTGCGAATGCACTCCCCGGAGAAGCCAGCGCCAATCTTGAGCCGTGCGCCGAGGCTGGGAGCATCGCGGCCGGCGCTGGCCCGGCAAATCATGTCGGCTCCTTCGCACAGTGCAATCGCCGCGCCGCTGGCACGCGTGAACGCCTGGGCTCGGTTGGCGATCAACTGCAAGGCTGCGTCAAGATCAGATCCAAGCAATTCCACCTCCCGTTTGACTGCAGCCAGCGCGGCCAGAACCGAGGTGTAGTCCGGAGGGGTCGTTGGTGTAAGCTCCTCCAGTAAGGCGCCCGCTTGAGCAGTCAGATCTTCTACTAAAGCACCAGTATGGACTTGAGCGGCGACCTGGGCTGCCTGTTCAGCTTTGTAGTTCGCGCAAGCCACAATTGCGTTTACAAACAGCCATTCTTTGAGGCGCCGGAGAGATACATCAGGCATCTGCGGAAACTGGATCCCCGCGCGGCCCGAGCGGTTGGACCAGATCACTTCGCCCGTGGTGTGCAGCGAAGTCCTGGTTTCCGAAAGATCCAGAAACAGACTCACCATCCGCTTCACCTCGAGCGGAGATGAAGCCTGGATTGCCATGCCCTGCTCGCTGATATCGACGATCTCGCTAAGGTCGAGCACCTGGCCGCTCGAAGTTCCGTTCAGGCTGGCGTAGGCAGGCGTGTGGACCCTATGCCGCACTCGACGGCGGCGATTGCCGGTCGAAGGCGGTAATTCCGGGCCAGTTTCAGCCGCGTTGGACCCCAGAGTCTCCATACCAAAGTCTCGGTACATATTACTCCAGTCAGGCGGGAAAGAAGACATGGAATGAAGCAGCGCGACCACGAATTACGCCGAATGGCGATGGGCCGGGTGGAGGTGGGAAAGGCGCGCGATGGCGGCGACCATCAGACTGGAGAGAAGCTGCATGGTGGCTACGTCGCGGTGGTCGAAGGCATTCGGAGAGCCGGAGAGAACCTCAAACACCCCCAACGTCCTGCGGAAATGGCGCAGCGGAGCGGCCAGGATGGACCGCACACCCAGGCGCCGGCAACTGGCCAGGTCAACCCGAGGATTTCGTTCCGCATCATGGCAAAGGACTACCTCGCCGGTGCGAACGCAATCGGCGGAAATACCGGAGTCAGTCTGCAGGCGGACACCCAAGTCCGGCGCCGTCCGGCCAGTCCGGGCCCGGCAGACAATCTCATCGCCATGGCGGAGAGCGATGGCGGCGCCGGTAGCGCCGGTCAAAGACTGAGCCCGTTCGGCAATCACGCTGATGGCAGGTTCCAGATCCATTTCGCCGGTATAGATCTCGTGATCGGAACTGGAAACACGCACCATGTTCTGGACAGGATTGTGGACCGGGTTCGACCCGACGGCACGAGCGTGGTGGCGCGAAGGCGCCAGAACCGCAAAGGAAGCGGGTACGTGGCTTTCGGAACCGGATGCCGGAACCGTGCGGAGCAACTCCCGCACCAGCCGATCCAGTTCAGCATCCGCGATCAGGTGAGCGGTCTGCTGTCCGCGGAGTGATCCGCCGAGAACCCGCGAGAGACTGAGCACTGCCCGGCTTCCGCAGGCGAAACAATAGGGCGTGTTATTTTTGCTGATCAACTCACATTCCACGCAAAACACCGCAGTCTGCAACTCGATAAAGTGGATGTCTTGCCCGGTGAGCGTTTCCGCCATCTCTCGGAGTTCCTCCAGTAATTCAGGAACTAGCAAAATATACGGGAGCGCCATCAACAAGAAGTGGCATGGCTGATTCGGGGCTGTGGATAAATGGAGGTGCAGCGGAGCGCGGGCATTCCGACCGTCCTGATATGTAGACGGGACGCCCCGCAGCGCGAGCCTACAAGGATCGTCCTGAGTGCAGCCGAAAGACACCGACATTACACCAATCCGCGAGTGCGATAGAGAAGTTACAACTGAAGAGGAAAATATTCTAGCCTGCGTGTGCGGTAACCAACTCAGGGCTCCGCTCGGCTGTGGGCATGACTTCCACTACCGGAGTCAAGGTGCGCTCCAACGCATCTGCCAACGCGACCGGGAAAATCGATGTGAGTAAGTTGATGTCGCACTGCAAATCGCGCTGAGCATAGAGCCGGTAAATGGTCATGGAACCGCAGGGGCGGTTGCTGGTGGTCACCAGATCCAGAGTGAGGCACCAGGCACTCGTCAGCTCCTTAGTGAAATGGCTGCCGGGTCTTTTCCAGCGGAGACATACAGCTTCTCCCCATCCGGAAATTAGCTGTATGCCACGGACCGCAGGAATTCGCGCAGGCAGGAAATGCAGCCGCAAGTCGAAGGCATCAAAGTCATTGGTGGTGAGTGCTGTCGTCAGGATGCGGCCCAGATGCGCGAGATCGCAAGTTACTTTTAATTCTTCCGTGGCTCTTCGAACGGCAAGGTTATTAATAAGAAGTTGCCGCTCCATGGTGCGCTGCGCCACTCGCCGCAGCTCACCGAACTCCAAGTAGCCGAGGTGCTGCACTCCGGTCCATACTCCCATGCTGAGCACAGCCAGGACCAGGCCGACCATGCCTCCAGTCGGCCACAGCAGGAACAAGCTGAGCAATGCAAACAGCGCTGAGACAGCGTAAAGAGTAACGACAACCCGGCGCGGAGAAAGACCGCGCTGCAAAAGCTTGTGGTGAATGTGCTCGCGGTCGGCAATAAACACCGGCCGGCCGCCGATGAACCGGCGCACCACCGAAAGAGCCGTCTCCAGAATGGGCAATCCAAAGGAAACCACGGGAATCGCGACCGCAATGATGGTGGGCGCTTTCTCCGCGCCTTGCAGAGCAAGCGCGCTTAAGATGAAACCGATGAAGAGACTTCCGCAGTCGCCAAGAAAGATGGTGGCCGGGCTAAAGTTGAATCGCAGGAAACCAACAATAGCACCGGACAGGCACAGGGCCATCACAGACCCTGCCCTCGATCCGGTGATGAGGGCTACGGCAAACACGACCACCGTGGAAAAAAGGGCGGAGCCCGCAGCCAGACCGTCGAGGCCGTCAATCAGGTTGAAAGCATTGGTAACGGCAAGCACCCACACGATGGTCAGCGGCAGGCCGACAAACCAGGAAAGATGGTGACTGCCGAAAAGCAGAGGCAGACTAAGGATGCGAATACCGCCGGCAAAGAGCATGGCGCCCGCGACAGCCTGCACCGCGAATTTTGCATAGGGACCGAGAGAACGGATGTCGTCGTAAACGCCGAGCACGAAAATCAGGAAACCCGGCAGCAGAATGGCTAGCACAGTTCGGAGCGGGATCCCAAACCCCAGTTGAGGATAGTGCCAACGGACCAGCCGTGTGACTGCGAAACTCAGGATGAAAGATAGAAAAATGGCGACGCCACCCAATCGCGGAAGCGGCCTGCTGTGCAGGTGACGATCTAGCGCCGGCGCGGCCACCCATCCACGGCTCGTCGCCACATCACGGACATACTTGGTAAGGATGAAGGAAAACAGCGCCGCCGTTGCAAAAGTCCCGAGGTAGAAAAGAACCAACTGGTCCCTCCAGTTCATCTCTCATCCGTCTCGGCTATGCCGAAGACTTCCCAAGCATGCATAAGGTGGCGTTCCCAAGAGCGCAGGCAGACTCTTGGCCGCCGCAAACTGTCCAGTTTTTGGAATCGTATCCCTAAATGCGGAAGGCGACTATTCTCTTTCTTGGTACATCGGATAAACCACATATTGATTTTTCTCGGAGGATTTGCCTGGCGAATGCGTGATGTTTTCACTTTAGGGACGGGGCGGAATGCTGGTCTGGCACTCGTCAATGCTGTGCTACACTTCTCGCAAAAATGGTGATAAGGCTTGTGACGCTGTCCCTCCGATTGGGCTCACGAAAACCTCTGCTTTTTCTCGTGACTCTGCTGTGGCTGTTCGCGCCGGTGTGGAGACTCGCGGCTCAGAGCCAACCAACGGGCATCGCAGCTGAAAACACCGATGCTGCGAGGCAGGTGAGCCAGCCTCTACAACCGGATCCCAGCAATCCCGGACGTTCCGACCCTTCCCTGCGACTCGGGGCCGGAGATCTGATCGAAGTAAATGTTTACAACGTCGCGGAGCTCACGACGAAGACACGTGTCAGCGGCGGCGGCGACGTTTATCTCCCGCTGATCAATTCCGTGCATGTGGGAGGTTTGACAGTGGAGGAAGCCCAGGCATTGATCCAAAAACGGCTTTCCGATGGTGGGTTCGTAAGAAATCCCCATGTCAGTGTGTTGGTGAATGAATATGCCTCGCAGGGAGCAAGTGTATTGGGCGAAGTATCGAGGCCAGGCGTGTACCGCGTCCTGGGACAGCAGCGGCTTTTCGACCTAATTTCTGCCGCGGGTGGGCTAACGGAGAAAGCGGGCAGAAGTATTACCGTGATGCCTCGCGGTCAACCCGATAAACCAATTACTCTTCCGCTGTCTCGGAATGTGAACGACAACCCCGAAAGCAACATTCCGGTGTATCCGGGTGACACGATCATCGTCCGCAAAGCCGATGTGGTTTACGTAGTGGGAGATGTGGGAAGGCCGAGCGGTTTTCTCATGGAAAGTGAACACTTGACGGTGCTGCAGGCGATCGCGTTGGCCGGAGGTACTACGCGGACGGCCAACCTTGGCGGCGCGAGAATCATCCGCAAGGGTCCTGCCGGAATGACCGAGACTCCTGTGCAGTTGAAAAAGATACTCCGAGCTAAGGCGCCGGACATGCCCATGCAAGCCGACGACATTCTATTTGTCCCGACCAGCGTGGCTAAGGCTCTCTCTGGAAGAACGCTGGAGGCGGCGATGCAAGCCGCAACCGCGGCCAGTATCGTAGCCGTACCGTAACCGCCGTTTCAGGCTGCCGCAACGGCAAAGCTTCGGTCTTCCTCAGATAAGCCTTCCAGCAAACCCACATAGGTCTTAGCAATGCGCTCGTAGGAGAAGTGTTGCAGGACATAGCGGCGTCCATTGCGGCCGAGTGACTCGCGCATTCCCGGATTGGCGGCCAGGCGCATCACTGCATTTGCCAAATCAACCGGATTCTCGGGTTCGACGAAAATTCCGGCGTTCGCTTCCTGCACGATTTCTCGCGCGTGGCCGTCCACTCCCAGAATCACTGGCCGGGCACAGGACATGAATTCCACCAGCTTGGTTGGAAGAACAGTCTTGAAGAGTTCCGACTTCTTGAGCAGAACCAGGCAAGCGTCAGACGCGCAGATGTAAGCCGGAATCCTTTCCCGCGATTGCTGATCCACAAAACGCAAGTTCGTCAAATTTCGCGATCGCGCCAACGAGCGGATTCGCTGTTTCTCGGCGCCCTCACCGACCAGCACAAAGAGTACTTCAGGTGCGCCCTGTTGCAGGCGGGACGCCGCTTCCACCACGGTCTCCAGGCCGTGAGCCATGCCCAGGGTGCCGATGTACGAGACGACGAATTTTCCTTCGGCTTCAAGTTCCCGTCGCAAATCCGCAGGCGGGCTATGCGGGGCGAAAAGATCGGTCCTGACTCCATGTTCAACGACGCTGATCTTCTCCCGCGGAACCCGCCAGTGTTCGATCAGATGCTTCTTGAAAGCTGGCGTGACGACCACGATACGGTCTGCATTCCGGTACAGGAATCCCGCAACCTTCGCCAGAACGCGATAAAGCGGCGAATTGGAGCTTCCCGCGCCAACCGCAGCCAGCGACTCGGGCCACAGGTCGCGGACTTCGAGCACAAAAGGCACACGCTTGCAGTAGGCCAGCCACCAACCGGAGAGCCCAACTAGCAGTTGAGGGGAAGTGGCAATCACGACGTCGGGTTGCGGCAAGAAAAGGCCGGTGCTGGCGGATGAGAGAAAGAACGAACTGTAATTCAGCATGCGCTCGTGCGCCCGGCGGTTGGGGAAAGGAAACAGCCAGGTGCGGACGAGGTTTATTCCGTCGATCTTCTCCCGCGTCACCAGGCGGCGAAACTGGTTGCGATACTCGTCTGGCACGACGCCGGTAGGATGGTTGGGGAATCCGGTAAGAACCGTGACCTCGTGCCCGGCTTCCGCCCAGAGACGCGACAATTCGGCGGCTCGACCGGCCGGTGCTCCCATCTCCGGCGGAAAGTATTGCGACACGTAGAGGATCTTCACGGGGTCCTAGTAGTAGCAAAGCTTGAATGCGCTTTTGTAGCAAAGTGCACGGGTGCGCTTTGTGGGGCTGCGCGAGTAAGCCTCCCATTTATCGGCATACTTGGCGAAGGTTGTGTCTCCAGTGATGCGATGCATCAGACGCAACTGCACCACATGCAGCCGGTGATAGAAAGGACTTGCCACCATAGGCAACAGCGTGCCGGATTGCTCATAGAGCGACCAGAAACCGAGATCATAGCAATCCAAATTTGATCGAAGAGTCTGCACCGCATGCTCGAACAAGCAATGAGCAGGGTTGCTTTGTGTCGCCAGGAAAAAGTCATAGACTCCCCAGGCAGCCCAGATGAATCCGTTGAGAATGTGCGTCGGTGGCGAAACAATGTATTCCTCAAACCAGACCTTGCCATGCTCGTCCGTCAGCGTGACCCCACCTTCGCTCGGTGATCTGAGGAAACTGGCAAACGCACGGTGCGCCGCCTCAAGATACGCAACCGTGCCGGTTTCACGATATGCCCGAACGAGCAGGGAAATCCCTTGGCCTTGAGCCAGCGCGGAATACCAGGGAGCCTTCAGGAGTCTGCGGTATTCCCAGTCGAAGTAGTGATTCCAGACCCACAGGCCGAACGAGTTCGGTTCCAAGTGAGCGCAGAGCCAGTCTGCGGCAGCCAGAAACTTTTTTCTTCGTGCTTCGTTTTCCGCGCGGCAAGCAAGGTTGTAATTCCCGAGTCCCCACTGCGCGATTGCGATCGGGTTGTATTGCACGCCGATTCGACCGTGGTAGTTGAGCATCGGGATTCCGGCCGCATCGTAATGGCCGGGATAGCCGGCTTTCTCAGCAAATGACATGTAGTACTCGCCGAGTCGATGGACTTCCGCGCGTAGATTGGCTTCCGGCAGCTCATGCCAGAAGGTAAGCTGGCTTTTTCCTGGAACAATGTACGCACCGACGATGCGCCGGTAGTATTGCAGGCGGCTCACAAGCGGACATTAGCATGAGAATGGCGGGGAGTTGATGCTACTTCGGATACCCTTGCTTTGGTCTTTGGACGTACCCTCCGCGCGCCGAAGTAGTCCTAGACCCTCCATATACTGGTTTCCAGATCCGCATGTTCGACCGCCGCGGTTGTGACGGCGAGCAGGCCCGTGGTGTTACAGCCATCAGGCAAAAAGGCGTTTCCGTATTGAAAAAGCCTCATCGGCCAGCGATCTTTCTTCCATCGCTGCAACTTTTGCCAGCGTTCCCCGTCAGGGCTGCCATAGAGACAAACTTCGCGGCTGGAATTGACTTCACTGGGTTCGGCCATCGTGGAGAAGAAAATCGAATCCCCAACCCGGCAGCCGTAGATGGAGGAACTGCTCAGCACTGCCACCTGGGTGAGGTTTCCTGTCCGATCGAGACGGCACACGTGATTGTTTTCGAGCGGCGTGTCGGTAGAAAAATACAGCCCATCGGCAGCGGGAACCAGCGCAGCCGCCCGCACTTGCTGGCTGCCGGACAAAACTAGATCCACGCTCTTGAAATCGCAAGAGGCTCGGAGGATCCGGCATTCTGAGCCAGTGTCGCCGGTAAGCATCCAGAAACAGTTCTCCCACTCGTCGTATACGATATTGTGCACGTGGCGGATTGCGCCTTTGCCAAATGTGTAAGCCACGTCCCAATGAGAACCCCGGTCCGTGGAAGCGTACACGTGCACCTCGTCGCGCTGCTGATTGTCGAAGTATTCGCCCCAGAAAGCGTGATCGCTGGGCGTGACCGCGATGTGCAAAGGGCGAGTGCCGCGAAGCACTCGATGAGCAAGACGAAATTCAATTTCTCCCGGGAGGAGCGTCACAATCGCGCCCGGGACCGCGCCGATCAAGTGCCCTGAAGACAAAATAGCGAGCGCGTGAAAACCATCGCGGAAAAGACGAGAGGTCAGACGGAAAAACGAACTTAAAGCTCGCCACCATACAGGATGGTACTGCCCAACCTGCTCCCACTCGATGCCGTTTGCGTGTACCTCTATTCTGGCCCGAAGCAGTGTGTAACCTCGGCAGGCATAGAGAACGTGGTTGCGCCAGGCCAGCACACGCAGGCGAGGAAAAGCGGCGATCCGAACCGGATTCCATTCGGCCTCTCGCCCGCTCCGAATTGTTCCAGTTGCATGCGCCGCCATATTTCGGTTCTCGGTTCTTAGCTCTCAGTTTTCAAAACCAAATATGGTCCGATGGCCAGGACATCCATCCGCGTGCGTTTGAAGCAGTCGATGGCTTCCTCGGGTGTGCAAACAATCGGCTCGTTCTCATTGAAGCTGGTGTTCAAAACTACTGGAATTCCGGTCCGGCGTTCAAAGGCTCGAATCAAATCGTAATAAAGCGGATTCTCTTCGTGGCTGACGCTTTGCAGCCGCCCTGTATTGTCCACGTGATTGACGGCACAAAGCTGTGCGCGTTTCTCGGGACGGATCTTGTACACATGCAGCATGAACGGCGAGGGATGGTCGTGCTCGAAATATTCATGCTGACGCTCTGCCAGGATCGAAGGCGCGAAGGGACGGAACCACTCGCGATGCTTGATGCGGGCGTTCAGGATGTCTTTCATCCCGGGAAAACCGGGATGAGCCAATATGGAGCGGTTCCCCAATGCGCGCGGGCCCCATTCCATGCGTCCCTGAAACCAGCCGACAACATTCCCCGCCGCAATCTGTTCGGCTACGGCGTCCAGCAGTGGCGCGCGTTCCAGCTTGCGGTAGTGCAGGCTTGCCTGGTTCAAAGCTGACTTGATTCGTTCATCCGCAAAATCCGGGCCGAGATACGAATTCTGCATCACGTAGCGCCGCGGATGATTGAGAACGGAGTGGTAGGTGTGCAAAGCTGCGCCGATGGCCAATCCCTCATCCCCAGCTGCGGGTTGAATCCAGGTGCCCCGAAACGGTGTCTGCACAAAAAGTTTGCCATTGGCAACGCTATTGAGCGCGCACCCTCCCGCCATTGCGAGTTCTTCCCTCGGCACCCGCTTGTGCAGTTGGTTGAGAAGATAAAAGAAGACCTCCTCGAAGCGATGCTGCATGGCGTAGGCGAGATCCATCTCGCGTTGCGTGATTTCTGTATGCGGTTCACGGGAATCGCCAAAGAGTTTCACCATGCGGTCAGAGAAATGCCGAGCCAATCGAACCCTGCCGTCATGCGAAATCTGCATGCCTTCATTGCTGCCCAGCGGCTTGAAGTAGTTGAGATCGAGTTGAAAGCTGCCGTTTTTCAACCCCACCACCTCGCGCATGCGCTCACAATATGCGTCCGTGCCATAGGGCGCCAGGCCCATCACCTTGCCTTCGTCTCCGTATTGTTTGTAGCCAATGAACTCACAGATCATGCTGTAGAAAATTCCCAGTGAGTCGGGCAGGAAAACGCGATCGAGTACCTCGAGTTGATTGCCTTCACACCGCGCCATCATCGTGGTGACGAAATCGCCGGAACCGTCATAACTGAAGCCTGCGGCTTTCTCCCAGGGCGAACAGTAGTATGCGCTGGCAATGTGAGCGATATGGTGCTCGACGTGATGCTCCTGAAAGCCGAGCCTCTGGGGATCGACAACCAGCGCCTTCGCCAGTAAGGAGCGCACATCTCGCATCGGTTGCTTGCGCTGGCGCATGCGGATGAAATTCAGAATCTTGCCCGGGTTCGCCAGTGCATATTGGACTTTTTTGGTTAGGTTCGCATCGCTGTCCTGGCCTATAGCGACGTGAGCAACATCGGTGACCTTTGCGCCTACGAAATCCAGGCAAGCGTTAATCGCGAGTGAAGGGAACCCTGCGTAGTGCTTGATTCGATTCAAGCGCTCTTCCGCGATGGCGAACACGACCTCGCCGTCCTGCACAAGGGCGGCCGAGGCGTCGGCGTGAAACATGTTCAGACCCAAGATCAGCATCGTCAGTAGCGGCTACCTTCGGGGGAGTCGATTCTGGGGAATCGCATTGGGGCTGAGTCCTTGTTGATGCGTAGTTCGTAAATCTTGGCCTTGGTATGAAAGAGCTGGATGCCCTGAAATCCGCAGTAGATCAGCCCGGGGACACCGTCCAGAAATCCCAGACGAAACAGATAGCGATAAATAAAAAGCATGAACGGAGATCCTGGTAAACCGAACAGTTTCCGTTTCAGCCAGCGGCGGCGCTGTGCCTGGTTTCCGAAAGGAGAAGCTGGCAGGGTTTCAAAAGTCGACTCCTGATTCAAAAGCACGCGTGCCTCCCAGTTGGAGTATTGATCGTGCTTCTGAATATACCGGGAAAGCGACTCGACGTTATGGTGCAGGAGTGCATTGGTTAGTTTCGCAGTGGGCCCGCTGACCATCACATGCTCGTGCACTTCCATGTCACACATGGAAGCATTCTGATCCGGCAAACGACACTCGAACCGTCCCTTGCCCCGGCGGAAAAGCGCGAGTTTGTAGAACCGGGCGCTCCCCCAGCGAAGCGCCCGTCCCAGAAAATGCATGCGCAACCCGAGGTAATAGCCGTCCATGCCGGGCCGCTGGATGGCCTGCTGGACTTCTTCCGCCAGTTCGGAAGTAAGCGCTTCGTCAGCGTCCAAGAGAAGAATCCAATCGTAGGCGAGCGGCAGCGTGTCCATGGCCCACTGCCGCTTCTTCGGCCAACCCCCGCGATAACGGAACTGAACCACCTTCGCGCCAAAGGAGCGACCGATCTCTGCGGTGTCGTCTGTGCTGTGGGAATCGATCACGTAGACCTCGCCGGCTCCGCGCAAAGACTCCAGGCAGCGAGGCAAGTTCCGTGCTTCGTTGCGCACAGGGACGATTACGCTCACGGGCAAGGAGACAGTCCGCAGCGCCGACCGCAACAGCCTGGGCTCTTCAAGGGTTTGCATCGTGCGTGTCATCTGCTGAAGACATACTAATCGCTGAAGCTCCAGGCCCTCTATGACACAAGAGGCACTCTCGTGTGCAGCAGTCAAAGCAGGTAATGAGATGTAGGCTAGGTCCGAAAAAACCAGTCGTCCGGCCCGAATGCGAAGATGGAATTGATCATTTCGATAACATGCTCGTCCGCATCTTTCCTGCAGGGTTAGCCGGTTCTGACCAAATCCCGGGCCAAGCCGACGATGCGTTCCACATGAGCCTGCCATGAGAAGTCACGCGACCGTTTCACCCCAGCTGCCGCAAATTGATTCTTGAGTGCCGAAGATTGCTGTACCTGCATAACACAATCAGCCAGCGATTCGGGAGAAAAACGCGGGAAATACAGCGCCGCGTCACCACAGATTTCCCGGTGCACGGGCAGATCGGACGCTATCACTGGCAAACCACTGGCCATGGCTTCAACCAAGGGATGGGCGAATGTTTCCGTATACGCGGGAGTCACATAAATGTGGCATGCCTGATACAGGTGATGGAGCAGGTGGTAAGGGACGGCGCCAAGTTCCACAATTTGATCTCTAACCTCGAGGTCACGAACCAGAGCAGCGGCACTTTCCGCGCGATAGCTGCCCGGATTCTCTTCCGAACTCAAGTTGCAGGTGAGGAACAGCATTACCTGGCGGCCACCCATACGCTTTCGCAAGAATGGAAGCGCCCGAAACAGGGTCTCGAAATTCCGGTAGTAGTTGTAGTGGCTGACGAACAGCAGCCGCAGTGCATCCTTGGCGGAATCCAGCTTTTGCTGAATATTGACCGGCAATGGCGTACTGTCAGCACAAAAGTTTTCGTGGTCGAAGCCGTGGTAGACAATGATGATCGGAGCGCCGGTCCATCGGCGCAGGTCCTGGGCAAAAGCCTCGCTAGGCGCCACCGTGCAATCCGCCCAGCCAACCGATCTCTTTGCGATTATGCCCTTGAGACGTGTATCCAGCAGGAGCCGATAGGCTCGGCGCGAACGAAGGTCATGGAAAAAATCGGCGGAGGTGTATAAGGAGTTCCCCGAGAGAAGAATCTGTGGCACGGGAGATTTGCGCAAGGCAAAATTGCCGGCGGAGATTAAGACGTCCGCATTCCAGTCGCGAATCATCTGCGGCAGCCGGGTCTGTTCCTGCCATAGACGCCGTCCCGCGCCACGCGCGGGCTCGATGTCGGCCCACCAGAGATTGGGTGGTTCGCCGATTTCACATTTCAGGCCTGCGCTAGCCGCGACCATGGTTTGCACATCAGTTCGCGCGGAAAGATGAGGAACCACATTGCGCAGATAGGTCAACCCACCACCAGCGTTGGCTGCAAGGCAATTGAGGAAGAGGCGGATCATCGGCCAGCTATGGCAATGGGAGAATCTTGAGTTGACACTCCATGCGACCGTACTGCCTGACCCATACCAGCCGCCCAGGCTTCGGGCGAATATTGCATCACGCGTTCTCGGCTGCGCTTGCTCATGATTGCCCTCAGTTCCGGGTCACCTGCCAGTTCCTCCATCACGGAAGCAAGTTGACCGATCTCACCCGCACGAACCACGCGACCGTTCCAATGATCTTCGACCAAGTCCGCGGCACACCCCGCAGTCCCGGAACAGATCACGGGCAGGCCACACGCCAGGGCTTCATTCACCACCAATCCCCATGGATCGGTGTGGGTGGGAAACACGAAAATGTCGGCTAATGCATAATAAGCGGCCAACTGCTCGCGCTGTGCGAAACCGGTGAAACGAACCGATCCCGGTTTGATGGCAGCTGCTTGCCGGGTCAGCTCCGATCGAGCGTCGCCGTCTCCCACAAAAACCAAGCCTACTTCCTTTCTGAGTTCCAGAGACAGCGCAGCATACGCCTGCAGAAGATCGAAGACCCCCTTTTCAGCCACAAGTCGGCCGGCGAAGAGAAAGAAGCGATCGGGCAAGTGCAGCGCCCGGCGCTGCATAGTGGCATTCCTGCGGACCATCTCGGTTTTCTGCACAAAGAACTGTGAGTCCACGGCGTTCGGCGCGGTGAAGACGATTTCCTCCGGTGCCCCGTAATTTCTCAAGTACTCGGACGAAGAGATTCCTGGAACCACAAACCCGTCGCAAGCGTGCAGAAACCTTGATTTCAGGGATTCGATCAAGCGAAATCCGCTACGGAAGTCTCTAGTCGTGCTCTCCAGCCACAGCAAAAATGGCACGCGATTCCGGCGCGCCCAACGCATCGCCTTCCAGGAGGCAACATAGTTGTATCCACCGCAGACGATGACATCTGGATCGGCACGCCCCAACGCCGCAGCCATTCCCCAATTGAGCAGGAGATTCTGCTTGCCGACTCTGCGCCTCCAGCCAGGAAGAACATAGTAAGAAAAACGGATCTCATCTTTGTAAACCGGCCACTGGCGCTGAGTCGGATCATTTTCCGCGAGGAAAATCACATGTAAGTGGATTCCGTTTTGCTGCGCCAAAGCATTGAAGACCGGAATGCGGTAGGGCGCGATAATCTCAGTGACAATCACAACCCGGCGGCTCATGCCGCGCACTCCCGGTAGAGTTCAGCGAGCCGTCCGGCCTGGTGCGCCAGGGTCAATCGTTGCAGGACTGTGCGCCGCGCCGCACCGCCTATCTGCTGGCGAAGCGGTGTGTTTTGCAATAACTGGGAGAGCCCATCGATCAACCCCGGCAGGTCGTCTGGGCCGATCAGCCAACCGTCAGTTGCGTGCCGGATGATCTCGTCAATTCCCTGCCCTCGGCAGGCGATTGCGGGCTTTTCCGTGGACATCGCCTCCAGATAGACACAGCCCAACCCTTCATAACGGCTGGGCAAAGCGAACACCACACAGCGGCGCATGGCGTCGGCGACCCGGTTTCGACTTTGACGGCCCAGAAAATGAACTCTTCCGGCGATGTTGAGTTCACTGGCCAATCTGGTCAAACGGGAACGTTCGGGACCGTCCCCAATGATCTCACAGGAAAGATTCGGGTATCGTTGCTGGAGAGCAGCGAACGCCCGCAACAGAAGTTCGTGGCCTTTGACCGGGATGAGATTTCCGACACTGAGGATTGTGGCCGGCGCCAGGTTGTTTCCTGCGGGCGAGAACATCTGCGGATCTACCCCGTTGTAGATGACGGTGGTGTTGACCGGAGCTGTGGCGCCTTGCATAACCTGGTCAGCAACCTTGTCGCTGA
This sequence comes from uncultured Acidobacteriota bacterium, assembly GCA_963770485.1. Lineage (GTDB taxonomy): Bacteria > Acidobacteriota > Terriglobia > Terriglobales > Acidobacteriaceae > CAVVEC01. The sequence continues at coordinate 109,581 of CAVYPX010000016.1, read as the reverse complement.
TGCAAATCACTCGCGACGCGGAGCGGTACACGAACTGCGACACCCGCTTACAGCACTCTCCAGAATGTCCGTGGACCTGATTGGTAAAGAACGCGTCCAGCCCGTGAACGGTAACCACACAAGGGATCCGTAATTCCCGGCTCAACAGTACGGCCGCGTGGCCGCAGGGTAGTGCAGAGTGGGCGTGGATCACATCAATCCGCCGCGACTGATGCAATTTCCGCACCCGCGAGATCAATCTCGCATAGAGGAACGCTCCTGCCGAAGCCAACCCGATTCCGCTCGGTACGCAGGGATAGCAGACCCAGTTCGCAGAGGGAGCGATCGGGTTCGGGTGCGCCCGGTTTCGATAGAAAGGCCGTACCGGCACGATACAAGACTCGACTCCGAACTCTTTCAGCACGCGCAGGGGCTCTGCGATGAAGCAACCGGCTGCCTCGTTGGAAGCAGTTGGATAGAAAGGCGTGAGCGTCAGGACCTGCATTGTGTTGGAGGCGCATCCTCCGGGACTGATCAGTCCCATCGTGTACAAGGAACCACATTAGGATGCGCAGCGCAATGGTCATCTAGGTTCCGCATCCGGCCTGCCGGGCGGGCCGATGGCCGGGTCAAATGATCACCCCATGCCCCCCAACTCTTCGCGCAGCCACTTCTGGATAAACCAGCCGCAGCTCACGCTGTAAACGAAAACCCCTACGGCAACTACGACGGCGACACTGGAAGTATAGGCATTGGCGAATCTGACTGCGATTACCATAAGCATTGTGCCAGCCAGTGCAATGCCGATCATCGGATTCTTCCACAAGCCCCGGAGTTCGCGTGGCAGTAACGCATACGCAACCGCGGCAACAAAGAATTCGGCCAGCACAAACGCCAGCCCCGCCCCGGGCAGACCCAGGGCCGGGATCAGAGTCAGATAAAGAAGCACTCCACCCACAACGCCGCCCGCCGTGGACATCAGGTAGGCGCGGTGGCGTCCCATTGCATAGAGGATGGTTCCAGCCAAGAGGGACGCTGCCGGCGCAGTTACCATATAGGGGGACATCCATTTCAGCAGCGAGACATCTTCCAGGTACTTTGTCCCGAGGATCCAGGGGACAAAAAGGTGAGCTGTCGTGATCAAGCCGGCGGTCAGAGGGATGCTGATCAGCGCCACAACCGTCACCGCAAACCGCGCGAGGCGCTTGAGAGCCACTCCGGACCGGGCGGCGAGCGCCATTCGGGGCGTCAAGACGTAAAGGACCAGAGTTACAAATTGCCCCAATATATCCACGAAACGGGCAGCCGCGGAATACAGGCCCAGTGCATGCTCACCCAGGAACCAGCGCACAGCGAGGTAGCCGGCGCGGTGGTAGAGAGTCGACATAAATGATGAAGCACCGTAGTAAGCACTGGGAACGAGAATTCCCCTCCATCGCTGTGGCCGAATGGCTCGCTGCAGCTTGAATCCCCGGCGCCACATGAGCATCCAGCCTGCGAGGCCGGTGAGCGCGGAAGGTCCAAGAATGGAGACCGGCAGCCACACGACATCCCTCGGAACATGTACAAATGCAAAGATCCCCAGCGCGTATATGGCCTGCTGAGTAACGATGAGCAGCGAGCGGGCATGAAACATTTCCACCGCCGACAGGAAGCGGTCCGCCGACAGCAGGTTCACAAAAAGCACGCCTGCCCCATAGAGCCGTAAAAGCTCTCGGACATCGGGGCGAACTTCGAAGAAGGCAACGACGAGAAGAACGACGAGTGCGATGGAAGAGCTCAACAGGCGAAGCACCAGAACATCGGGGATCAACTCGAACCCGTCCTCGCGCCGGGCTGCTACCTGCTGAACGGCGTAGGTTGTGAGGCCCGGGTCAGCAACGATGCCCAAAAAGGCGCATACCGCGATCACATAGCTCCAGAGTCCATACATCTCAACCCCGAGATGGCGGACCAAATAGGGGAAGGTCAGCGAAGTGATCAGAATGCCGGCTACGCGCGCGCCTCCAACCGAAAAGACAAAACCGCTGTAGCGTAGCAGTGGCGTTGCAGGTTTCACGCCTGGACCTGCGGCGCCCATGGGGTGGTTCGCTCCACCATCAACTGACGTTGGCTGCACATGAGCAAGGGCTCGTGGTCGTGAGAATGGTCAACAGTGCAGCACCCGCTGATACGAAGGCTTGTTCGCATCTATGACGGCAGTCTGAAAAATATCTGCCCATTGCTCGACGATTTTATCCCAATCAAAATTTTGTGCGTGCCTTGCGGCGGCCTCCGACATCGCCTGCCGCAGAGAAACATTCTTCACAAGCAGGTCCAAGCGGGCAGAAAGCTCGTCATCAGATTCCACCAGAAAACCCGTCTTCCCGCTCACGACATAGTCCGGGCGATAAACATTCATGGCAATTGCCGGTAAGCCACACGCAGCCGCCTGCCCAAGAACCTGGGGATGCCCTTCAAGAATGCTGGGGAAGAAGAAGACTTGCGCGTTGCGCATTTCTTCACCCAGTTGTGACGGAGTCAGTTGACCGAGGAAACGGACATTGCGACAGCCCAGTTCTCCGGCCAATTGACGGCATGCTTGTTCTTCTTCTCCGCTTCCGGCAATTCGAAACTCGACTCGCGGCAGCCTTGCGGCCTGGCGCACTACAAGCTCCACTCGTTTGTAGGAACGGAAGGAGCCGGCATACAAGACACTCAGTGCCGATTCGTTGGCCTTGGGTCGTGGGAAAAAGAAACGCCGGTCAATGCCATCATAGACGGTGCTGGCTTGCACCATCAGGCGCTGGCGGAGAGTATCCGTGAGATAAACACTGTTGCCGAGGACTACATTGGCTTCACGCACGTTACGGATGCGTGAGGCCGGAGCGTGTCCCCGATCCAATCCACCTGACACCACATACGTCACCAGGACGGTTCGCAACCGAAAGTACTTGCGCAAGATGAGGAAGGCACTGTCCAGCGGCCCCTCGCGGGGAAAGAAATAGATGTCAGGAAAGGACCCCAGCAGCCCCATCAATAAACGCGCGGCATTTCCATGCTTGTGATACGGCAACAGCATCGTATTTTTTCGCATGGCAATGCGGGGATCCGGTTTGCCCCCGCAAATCATGACGACACGAAACAACTCCGGCGGCAGACGAGAAACAATCTCCTTCACGGTGAGATTCTGGGCATTCGTGTTGGCCTCATCGGCAAACGAAGGAGTAAAGATTGTGACGGGGCGGGTTGAATCCTTTGCGGTCACGTGTTTCAACTGTTGCCCGCAACCGGCAACGAATAGCTTCCATCAAACACGTCCGCCAATGTGGCGGACTCGGTTGTTTTCCATGGAGTGCCCTGCAAAGGCCGGTCTCCGCCTCGACTTTCAAGCAGTTGCGGGATTTCCGCGATCTGGTCCGGCGACTGCAGCACCTGCCCTATGCCAAATCGCGCGTACTGCTCGACGTACCCGGAATATGGATCGCGCAGCCAGGCGCACAAGAAAACAGGAATGCCCAGCGCGGCGCAGTCCAAAGCGGTTGAAGATTGCGCGGTCAAAGCGAATCGAATGTTCTGCCAGAGTTCATTCGATGGTGGACCTGCTATAACTTGGATCTCGCGCTCTACTTCTCCCAAGTGTTGGCGCAACGTTCGTCGATGGCCCTTGATGCTTTCAAAGGGATGCAGCTTGAAAACAAGCCTCAGCCCGCAACTTTGCGCCAATGAGTACAGGCGTGGCAATAGATCCTGATACACCTCGTCAGTGCGCCAGCCAGTGTTCGCGTACGGCTCGGTGAAGAAAACCAGCCAAGGCGCCTCAGATCGGCGAAGTGTCGATCCTGGCGAAAGTGAATTCAGCGAAATTGGCGCTGCAGTCACAATCTCTTCCGGAGCCAGGCGGCAAATGCGCCGCAGGTAATCTTGCTCCATTTCGCTTTTGGCGAGATAGAAATCTGCGTGGTTTGTCTTGAATGCCATGCTGTAATCCAGCGCCCCGTGGTGACACGCCAACGCGGGAAGCCCGCGGTTCTCAGCCAGCAGCAGAGGAATCCGCGTGGGAGGATTGCTGTCATCCGTGCAGAGACAGCCCACCACGTTCTCCGAGTCGAAGACCTGGTTCCAGGCATTGCGGAGGGCAAGCCCCCAACGCAGAAGAGCTGGCATCCGCCTGAGCACGCCTGCTGCATCCGCCATTTTGAATTGCTCGGCACTGGAAATAAGCTGCGTTCGCAGACTCTCCCAAGATTCGAGTAGGGAGGTTATCTCCGCTCGGGCCGTCGAAACGAAGTAGGGGCTGAGCGATGCCATGGCAACGTTCGGTGGAATCGATACAGCCGAGCTACTGCTTCTTGCGCAGACGAGCATGAATTCTTGGTTAGGCAGTCGTGCGGCATAGGCCAGCGCCGTGCGCGAACCGTTAATGTATGCGGTGGGTAACAGGATCACGGGACGGCCCGAACTGCGGGCGCGAATCGTAAGGCGCCGTCGAATCCGATGCAGGGGGTCGAACTTGTCCTGAATTACCTGGGCGAACTGCACGGCATCGAGCTGCGATAAGGCATTGCTGTAGCGACGCACCCGACGCAGCGCCGGATGGAAGCGGCTTTCAGAGATAGTCAGTGGGGCCCGAAGAAACCCTTGCAGAGCCGTAGCCAGGGGATGAGGGCGGCTTGAATACAGCGTGCAATGGGCGCCCATTCTTTTTGCCAATCGGCCGGCTAGCATGATCTGCTGGAGCTCGGACCTAATCTCCAGTGAGAGCACGCCCCACCAGTCAATCCCCCACCGGTCCACCATGCGACCCATTCCGAGGCGAAGAAGTTGCCGGAGGCGATGAAGATCCTTGGTCTCCTGAGCAAAGTCGTAAATGCTGACCACGGGACAGTCCGCTTGTTGAGTCCATCGCTGGTAGGTGGTAACGGGCGCGCGACCAACGTCTACGATCAAATCCCAACAGTTTGTCGAACGCGGCCGCGGAAATGGATCCTCGGGATGGAGCAGCAGAACTCTCATCCATGCGCTCCTGCCGGCGTGCGCCCCAGCACACGCCGGACATAATTTTCCATCCGCGGGGAAGACTTGATGGCGGACGCCGCGTGATAGCGCGCGCTTTCCTTGAGATGCCGTAAAGTAGAAGTGGTAACGGTAACATGCAGCGTATGGCGAATGCCGGTGGCGAATCGTTGCTTGTAAGCTTCTGCGCCTAGCCCCAGGTCCACTCGCTCGATGCTCGGGTCGTCGCAGGCAGCTTCCACAATTTTCGAGAGAAGGCAAAATCCTGGGGAAAACTGTTGCAGCGCGCTGTCAAACGTTGGTTGGTAATAAAACCAACTGCCACAGAATTGGAACCCGTAACTCCAGGCTACCCGGCGGTCTCCGGCTCGGAGGCAGCTAAGCACCGTCCCGCCTCCGCCAGAGAGCAACTCAGCCAGTGCAGCAAGGAAGACCTGCCGTTCCGGATCAACCAGATTACTGGTCCGGCCAGTCGCACCAAACCGCGCGACATGTGCTTGTATGAATTGCGGCAGTGCCGTCTGGATAGAATCGCACGACGTGAGATGATCGGCGGCAACGGGACCGTGCTTTCCCAGGCCCTTAAGGCAGTAGCGGAGCGTTTTCCGCGTGCTCACTGACAGCTTCACCCTCTGCCGTTCCAAGGAAGAACCCAGCACAATTTGGGCGCAGGAATATGCTGGCCGGGAAAATATCAGGCACCCATTCATGCCGGAGGCTAGTCTGAGTGCGCGAGGCGTGGCAGAATCGGCGGGAAGGTTTGCCAGAACGAGCATCGGTGTGTGGAGTCCGCGCAGTTCCGCAAGAACCAGGTTGACAAACTCTTCCCGAGAGTTCGGATGGGAAACGAAGTCGCAATAGTCCGCCGTCGCACCCGCCAGGAAAGACGTTCTACGTCGCGCTTTGTCAATCGCAAGTGCGCCGATGCCCACCAGCGATTCCTGCTCGTACGCCCGGAACAGCAATGGGGTGAGGGAATCGCGATAAGCCCAACTCACGGCCCGCGCCCATTCATAGGTGTAAAAAATCTCCGGGCACTCCATCTGCCGCACCAGTTCATTCCACTGGCGGCCCAGGCTCTCATCGTCCGGGATTTCCGTGTTCAGAACCAGTCGCAAGATTTCTCTCTGAACAACTCGTAATTAAATGTTGTCAACAGACACTGCTCCATTTCGAGGCATGAACCCATTGCCGCAATGACCGGTGAACCCCCGAAACGTGAGCCTCGAATTCCGCAATACTCATTTCTGCTGTGACATGTACTCGCGGCAATGCGAATCGGGGAATCTGAGATCCGAACCCTCCACCGCCATTTACGAAGGCACATCGGAAACCGGCCTGTTCAGCCAGTTGCGATTCCCGCGAGGTCACTGAGGATGGATCGCCGAACGGGTAGGCCAGCGCCCATATCTGCTTGCCCAGGGCCTGTTCAAGGCCGCGCCGGCTCCCTGAAATCTCGTTCCACGCCAGCTCCTCAGGTGACTGCGACAACACCGGATGAGACAAGGTGTGCGCGCCGATGCACATTCCCGAGGCAGCTAACTGAAATAGTTCGTCCCGGGTCAGCACAAGGAAACGACGAGCGCGAACTGGGTCCTCGCGGTATTGTGAGTCCCATCCCTCGGAAAGCCCAAGCTGCCTCCTGATTCTTTCCAGAGCCTCGCGCCGAGTGCATCCGTCGAAGCGAGAAAGCTTTCTTACCCAGTGCCACCACGAGGCGCGCTTTTCCTTGCGGGTTGCAACCTGAGTGTGCGCGCCGATCTCGAGCCCGTACGGCGCTGCCAAAAACATCAGGTACAGTTCCTCGTACCACAGCATTTCAGGTGTGTCGCACAGAGAAGCGCCCGTGACAAAGAACAAGCAGGAGAACCCGAATTCCTGCAGGATGGGCAGCACATCGGTGAGCGCATTTCGCAGGCCGTCGTCGCAAGTCAGCAGCACCGAGCGTGGGGGTAATTCTTGCTTCGCCTCACACCAAAGCAGGAACTCTTCTGGAGAGATTACATTGCAGTGGTCGGTCAGGAATTGCAGCTGTTGGCGAAATGATTCCGCACTGACAAGGCTGCCGTCCAGATCAGGATCAATCAGCTTGTACCCGGCAGGGAGTATGCCATGATAGGTCACGACCGCGGGCCCGGTGGGGGTGGCACGACGCAGATATCCCGAACGTGAAAGGCCCGGGTAGAGCACATGCTTCAATAAGGGGCTGACCAGTCTCATGATTTGGCCACGAGATCCCAACTGAGCGGCGTGCCCCGCTCGATATTACGCACGGCACATTTGCCGACAATCTGCTGAAAATGTCTGGTGTGCAGGCCATGGCCCGGTCGAATCGAGCGAACGTTTTCTTCGCTGAAAGCATCTCCCTGGCTTACGTCTTCCACTACGAACAAGGACCGCCGAAACGCTCGGCTGCTTCGTTCGCTCTCGGTCGGGCCGAAGTGAATTTCTCCTAGAGTTTTTTCTGCGACTCGAACGGCGTTCACCATGGCCTTGAACTCATCCGGTTCCAGCGAAAAGCCGCTGTCGGGACCCGTTACCGACCGGGACAAGGTGAGATGTTTTTCGATGATGCTGGCGCCCAGCGCTACGGCTGCAACTGGAACCGCAATCTCCATGGTGTGATCCGACAATCCAACCGGCATTTCAAACTTTCGCGCCAGTTCGGGGATGGTCCGCAGGTTCATGTCGTCGGGCAGCGCAGGGTAAGCGCTGGTGCACTTGAGCAATGCGATTTGCTTGGCGCCCGCGTCACGAGCAGTCTTTACCGCTTCTTCGATCTCTTCAATCGTCGCCATCCCAGTCGAGATGATAAGAGGCTTTCCGGTGCGGGATATTTTCCGGATAAGAGGAAGGTCCACCACTTCGCAGGATGCGAGCTTGTACGCCGGCACGCCCATCGTCTCCAGGAAATCCACCGCCGTCGAATCGAATGGAGAGGAAAAAAGATCCACGTCGAGGTCGTCGGCAGCTTTTTTCAGCTTGGGTTGCCACTCCCAAGGCATGTGGGCCTGAGAATAGAGGTCGTAGAGGGTGCGGCCATCCCACAGAGTGCCGCCGCCAATGCGAAAATCTCGGGAAGTGTTTGCGATCGTAATCGTGTCCGGCGTATAGGTCTGCAGTTTGACCGCGTCGGCGCCCGATTCCTTGGCAGCCCGGACCAAGCGGAGCGCCTGGTCGAAGTCCTGGTTGTGATTCGCAGAAATCTCAGCGATTACGTATACAGGATGACCTGCCCCAACCTGCTGGTCTGCGATCTTGAAAGGCGTTGTCATCGGGCTCGGGTCTCGGCAAGGATCAAGCCACCGACTTCACCCGGCGGGAAAGGAACCCGCCGTCCACTGCGCAGGATTTCCAGCGAGTCGGCGCCTTCATTGAAAAGCAGATCCAGGATTGAGGCCTGCGGGCAAAATGGAGGAAACAATTGCCGGGACCGCGGATGCTCGTAATGCTGGAAAACCAGCTCCACATCTGTGCCGAGCGGGACATCGGTTTGTTCCAGCAGATAGGCTGCCGAACCGAGAGGTGAAATGTATTGCGTAGCGCCGAGAGAATTGCAGATGTTGGTTAACAATTCCGTCCGCTTTCCCGCTTGCCCCAGACAGGAAGAAATCAGCAGACGAGTTTTAATCCCCAGTGCGTCCATGAACCATTCGATCAGGCGGATATTCAGATCCACCAGCCTGGTCCCCTCGGCACACCTCAGTAGGAAACCTAGCTCGTCAAAGTATCGATCGAAGAATCGGGCTCGGCGATAGTTCAACTCGACGGCACGCAGATGGGCACGGCAGAATCCGGCGTCCCGGATTTCAACTTCGTTGATCAACTGGCCAAACCGTCCGCGGAATATCACGGGTACCGTAAGCCACTGCAGTCCGGTGGGAGTCTTGATGCGATTGCGCTGCTGCCACGACTGCTTCTCAAACTGCACGTCGTCCAGAAAAACAAATATGTCGACCTGATCGATCAGGTCGAAGTAGCCGATCCACGGCAGGTATGTAGGTTGGGAAATGGCGATCTTCATTCGATTACGTACCCTTTTCCATCAGAACCAGCCGTTCGCTAACTTTCCGGAAGCCGAGAGATCCCCAGAGTTCGAAGGCTGCGAGATTGCCCTCCATCACTTCGAGCTGAATTTTCGATACCGACACCTTCCGCAGTTCGCCAATCACCTGTTCCGCACAAGTGCGCGCAATGCCCTTCTTTCGCTGCCCAGGAACGACATAGAGCTCGTAGATCGCTCCGCTCTTGCGCGGCAGGAATCGGTGCTCCTCCACTCCAAAAATAATGAACCCTGCGCGTTGCCCGTCCACGACGATCCAGCGCAGTGAATACCCCGGGTTCTCTTTGATCTTCTCGAAGTAAGAATTCCTCCAATCCTGGCCTGGGGTAAACATTGGATTGAGTTCGTGGAAATGCTGTTCTGCCATTGCGAGGAAATCCCCGCGCTCACGGATTTCGATCGGCACCAAGCTGGGACCCGGACTCAATTCACGCCTCCCGGCCCAATGTGCCGCAGGATCCGAGCGATCCCCTCACCATCCACCAGTCTTCTTCCACGGCGAGCCATCTTTTCTCGGCAGTCCGGTGACGCGATCAACCCCTTCACCGCACCCGCGAGCGCGCCTTCGTCAAAATCCTCGACTGAACCCATATTGCCCACTACTCCGGCCACATTGAGCTCCTCAATAATGCTCGCCTGAACTGGAGTTCTCGAATAGCTTAAGGTCGGGCAACCCATGTACAGAAGTTCCCAAAGGGTTCCCCCCGCACAAATAATGGCGATATCGGATTGCGCCATCAATTCGGGCATGTTGTTCGTGCTCCTGAGAAGATGGATCTGGCCGACTACTCTTGCGGCCTTCTCCAACTCAGCCAGATGCGGGTTACTGCCACCTGCCACCACGGTGATCTCAACATTGGAGAGGGAAATTTTCGGCAAGGCCTCGATGAGTCGCAGAGTCAATTTGTCCGGATCACTGCCACCCATCGTCACCAGCAATTTCTGCGCGATTCCAGGGATCCGACGTTCCCGCTGGCGCCAAGGCTGAAAATCGCGCCGCAGCAGGGCGAATCGCGGGCCGAGCAGAAGCTGGGTGTAGGATTCACGTTTTGCATACATCTGGGCGCTCGCGTGAGCATTTTGATCCAGCACAAGATCGGCAAAGTAGTGCCCGCATTGGCCGCAGTCATCCACGAGCAGTAGCTTCAGACCGGCGTCCTTCAAGATCCGCTGATACTCCGAGTCGAAGTGATAGCCGTCCACCACCACCCACGCCGCACGATCATCGCGTGCCAGTTTTGAAACTTGCCGAGCGTCCTCGAACTTGTTGGGAGAGGGTTTCAGTTGCGCGACTTCCACACCTTCAGCGCGAAGATGTGCGTCGACCGCAGGGGTCGATTCTGCCATAACAAACACAAAGTTTCCGCCCCCATCCCGCCAGCCCTGAGCCAAGGCATGACAGCGCATTACGTGGCCCGTCCCTATCGCAGTGCTCGCGTCCGCCCGAATGATGAGAGTACCGGCCGGCATCAGATTGCGTGCAGCGCTTTCTGCGCAACGTGTGAGTTCAGTTCAGCAAGTTCCGGTTCACGCTCCATCACCTCGATCACCTCGTGCCAGCTAAAGTCGTCTCTGTTACCAAGACGGGCATAGATCGCCCACAGCAGATCGAGGTCTTCGGCGGTGTCCAGCGTCCAACGGTAGTGGCTGTAGTCAGTCTGCCCGCGCAGCGAGACCAATCGGAACAGTTCGGGGTGCTCGTAGAAGTATGGCGTTACATGCTCGCGTTGGTGCGGTTCGCAGGCCTCTCGCCATGCTCGTTGAAGTGCGGACGCGCTGAAAACTTCGGTATCCAGGCCGCGGGGATAGGTTCGCGGAAACACATTGCTGGCATAGTCACCATCCCGATCATGGAAAACGCGGATGGTTTCATCCACTAATTCGGGATCGATCACAGGACAGTCAGAGGTGACACGAACGATAACTTCGGCTGCGCACGCATGCGCTGCCTGGTAGTAGCGATCCAAAACGTCATTTTCCGAACCTCGAAAAGAAACCACATCCAGCCACTCGCACTCACGCGTGATCGCATCGTCAGCCGCGGAGTTGGTGGTGGCAACTACAATCTCGTCAACCAGCGTGGCTCGGCGCAAACGGTGGACGACGCGGCCCAGAACCGTTTCTCCGCCTAGATCCATCAGCACTTTGCCCGGCAAACGAGTGCTGCCCATGCGGGCTTGAACGATGGCCACCACTTTCGCGGCTTTTCTCCTGCTCGCATTCATGGTGGGTATCACCTCTCGAAGTGGTCCAGAACTTTACCGACGGCGCGGACCACATCTTCCACATCGCCTTCCGTCATACCGTGAAACATCGGCAGGCTGATCAGACGTTCATATGCGGCCTCAGCGACCGGGTACTCCCCGCCTTTGTATCCAAACCGCTCCCGATAGTAAGGATGACAATGCACCGGAATGTAGTGCACGTTCACGCCAATGTTTTCGGCGCGCAGCGCATCAAACACTTCGCCTCTGCTCGCGGAAAGCCGGGCCAACTCCAGACGTATGGGATACAAGTGCCAGGCCGGATTGACTCCGTCCCGCACCTGCGGCACAAGCACGCCAGGCATATCGCGGAACTCAGCCGTATACCGCGCGGCGATTTGCCGGCGACGCGCAAGGTTCGATTCCAGCTTCTTCAGTTGCTGAAGGCCAAGAGCACAAGCAACGTCGGTCAAGCGGTAGTTGAAACCCAACAGCACCATTTCGTAGTGCCACCGGCCCGCACTTTGGCGCTCCCTGGCGTCGCTGCTGATCCCGTGATTGCGAAACCGCCGCAGAGTTTCGGCAAAGACCGGACTGTCAGTGGTGACCATGCCGCCCTCACCGGTTGTGAGATGTTTCACGGGATGAAAACTGAAAACGGTCATATCTGCCAAGCTGCCTACTCGACGTTCGCGATACTCAGCGCCCAAGGCATGGCAGGCGTCCTCGATCACAATCAGCCCATGGCGCGCGGCTAACTGCAGAATGGAGTCCATGTCCGCTGGATGACCGGCGTAGGCGACGGGAAGAATTGCCTTAGTCCGCGACGTGATCCGCACAGCGGCTTGCTCAGGATCAAGATTCAGAGTGTCCGCTTGAACATCGGCAAAGACCGGCGTCGCGCCCTGATAGAGCACACAGTTTGCCGTGGCCGCGAAGGTGAGTGGAGAGGTGATTGCCTCATCGCCGGCCTGCAATCCGGCGGTAAACGTGGCAGCGTGCAGCGCGGCGGTGCCGGAACTGAAGCTGACTGCATATTTGGCGCCGACCCACGCGGCGATTGCTTCTTCGAATTCCGCAACTTTGGGACCAGTGGTCAACCAATCAGAACGCAAAGTGGCTACTACTGCTTGAATGTCGCTTTCGTCGATCGATTGGCGTCCATAGGGCAGCAGCGTCTTTCGCACGGGAAATCCCCCGTGAATGGCCAGCACTTCCCTGCTCGCCGAAATTACAGTCATGTGCCTGCCTCAAGCCCGGGCGCGTAATTCTTGTTCCGGAGACATGGAGATCAACACCGGAGAGCTCTCGCCCACCAATTCATACAACTCCTCCGGAGTAAGCCATTGCGGATTGCTCTCGCTGCTATAACGAAATCCCTCTGGAAGCGGGCGCGCCTGCTTCCAGTTTTCCCTCCGCCACCAGGAGTGCGCCGGCTGGATCACGTACATATCGTCGAGTTCCAGCGTGTTGCGGGCTTCATCCTCGGAGACCAGCACCTCGTGCAGTTTTTCCCCCGGCCGAATTCCGATCGCTTCCACCTGGCAACCGGGCGCAATGGCCAGCGCCATCTCTGCCAGCTTCATGCTCGGGATTTTGGGCACAAAAATCTCGCCGCCATGCATCTGCTCGAGACAGCGAACTACAAACCTGACTCCCTGCTCGAGCGAAATCCAAAAGCGAGTCATACGCGGATCCGTAATAGTGATCTTGCCGCGTTTGCGCTGCTCCAGGAACATCGGGATCACGCTGCCACGGCTGCCCATCACGTTTCCATAGCGAGCGCAACTGAATCGAGTGGCCCTGGCGCCGGAGTAGGCATTGGCCTGCACGAACATTTTTTCCGCGCAAAGTTTGGTGGCTCCGTACAAATTGATAGGGTTGACGGCCTTATCGGTGCTCAGGGCCAGGATGCGACTCACGCCCTGATTGATAGCTGCATCCACGACATTGCGCCCGCCGATGATGTTGGTTTGAATCGCTTCGAACGGGTTGTATTCGCAGGCCGGAACCTGCTTGAGCGCGGCGGTGTGAACGACCATCGTCGCTCCCGACAGCGCCCGCTCCAGCCGCTGCTGGTCGCGCACATCGCCGATGAAATAACGCAAGCTCGGGTGGTCGAACCCCGAAGCCCGCATATCGTGCTGCTTTAATTCGTCGCGGCTGAAGATGATGAGCTTCCGCGGATGGTATTCGCGTAGCATCAACTCCACGAATTTCCTGCCGAAGGAGCCAGTTCCGCCAGTCACCAGCACGACTTGCTCCGACCAGTTCATCCCTGACACTCCTCGTGGTGAAAAACAAAACAAATTTGTAAGCGCCAGTATAAGCGCGGAAGCGACGAGCTCGGCTCCGAGGAACCCTCGTTAACACTAAGGAACCAACAGAATTAGCAGCAATGAGCTCCTATCATGCGATGCTAGGCTGTGCGCAATCGCATCAGGGATAGCAGGACGAACAGAATTCATAAAAATGTCACGTTGATTTCAGAAACATGCGGTCACCGCCGGCGCGACCATGCCTTCCCGACGGCCAGATTCGTCAGCGAGGAATACTGATGGATTCCGGGCCGCTGACACCGCTGGATGGCCGGATTCTGCGGGACGTTCGGACCACTTTTCCGGTTGAGTTCAACCGTCTTGCTGCCCCCGGCTACTCTTCGCTCCCGGCCCACGACTCTCTGCTGCAGGAATACCTGCGAGTTCTCGTCAGGCGCAAGTGGATCGTGATTTGCAGTCTGGTACTGATTTTCGGTGTAGTCACGATTTCCACACTGCGCACCACCCCCATTTACGACGCTGTGGGCAGCATCGCCATCAACAAGATGGACTCGGTGATGTTGAACCTCAAGGACGCCGCGAGCAGCGGCAACGATTACTATGATCCCACCGACCTCGACACCGAAGTTCGAATCCTGAGGAGCGATCTCCTGGCGCTGCAGGTCATCCGGCAGCTGAATCTCGACCGGCAACCGGGACTTGCAGCGGAGGGCAGGCCTGCCTCCGCATCCCTCGAACTTACCACCGACACGCTGCAGCCCGATTCTGAGAAAACTTCGGCAGCCCTGGCAAACTTCAAAGGCAACCTCCAGGTCACTCTGGTCCCGAACACCCGGATCATGGAAATCCACTACCGCAGTCCGGACAAGAACCTGGCCGCCCGCGTTGTGAACGCTCTAGCCAGCACCTATGTAGAGCAGAATTTTAAAACACGATTCGAGTCGACTATGCAGGCTTCAGACTGGCTTTCAAAACAGCTGGTCGATCTGCAAATCAAGGTCGAGAGCTCGCAGGAAAAGCTGGTCAAATACCAGAAGGAACACGAAATTCTTGGGATTGACGAAAAGCAGAATATCACCACCGCCAAGCTGGACGAATTGAATCGCGAGTTGACCAACGCCGAATCTGCCCGGATGGAGAAGGAATCCATTTATCGTCTCGCCCAATCCGGCGATTCGGACGCCATCGCCGCAGCCGCTAACCCAGACAGCGCCGCAAAAGGCTCGGCTGCGAATTCACTGCTGCTTGAGAAATTGCGGGAGCAGGAAGCCGATCTGAAGATCCAGGCGGCCCAGCTGAACACGCAATTCGGCCCTTCATTTCCGAAATTAGCTCAGGTCAATAGTCAGCTCCAGGAAGTTGAGTCGCAGATTCAGGTGGAAGTAAGAAAGGTGGCCGCCCGGTTGCGCGGCGATTATCTTGCTTCGCTGCACCGCGAAAACCTGCTGCGCGATGCTCTGGAGCAGCAAAAGCAGGAAGCCAATAAGCTCAATGAGAGTGCCATCGAATACAGCCTGCTCAAGCGCGACGTCGACACCAACCGGACGCTTTACGAAGGATTGCTGGAAAAATTGAAAGAGGCGGGAGTCACAGCCGGGTTGCGGTCGAACAACTTTCGCATTGTGGATGTGGCTCGCGTCCCTTCTGCGCCTTCAGAACCCAACTTTCCGCGAAATCTTGGATTCGCACTCGCACTGGGGCTTACAACCGGCATCGGTCTTGCTTTCGTCCTGGAGGGACTGGACAACACGGTGCGAACGACAGAGCAAGTGCAAGCCCTTTCAGCATTGCCCTCACTGGGCATGATCCCTCTCGGTTCCAGAAGTGGGGGCGAACTGAGCGCCCAGCCGCGGCTCGCGTTGGCCGCCTCTAACGAGGCGGTCGAACTGGTAACCCAATCGCGGCCCAAGTCGCAGATGGCGGAATCTTACCGCGCACTACGAACCTCGCTGCTGCTCACATCCCTGGGGGGGCCCCCCAAGGTAATTCTGATTACCAGCGCTCTTCCGCAGGAGGGCAAGACCACCACCAGCATTAATTCCGCAATTGTGCTGGCGCAAAAGGGCACGCGGGTGTTGTTGATGGATGCCGATCTTCGCCGGCCCAGTATTCACAAAACGCTGGGCATGGCCCCAGGAAGCGGACTCAGCAATGTTTTGACCGGTAGCGCGACCTTGCGGCAGGCAATCATTCGATCGCCGATTCTGCCTGATCTTTTTGTTCTTCCGGCGGGAACGCCACCGCCGAACCCGGCCGAGCTTCTCGCTTCCACCAACATGAAGGATGTGCTGGACGAACTGCGGCAGCAGTATGACCACATTGTGATCGACACTCCGCCGGCTTTGTCGGTCACCGACGCCGTGGCTTTGTCCACCAGCGCAGACCGGGTCATCCTCGTGATTCGCTCCGGACAAACCACCAAGCAGGCCTTGCGGAGGGCGCGCGACATTTTACTCTCGGTGAACGCGCCGGTGTGCGGCGTGCTGCTGAACGCGGTCGATCTCCGTTCTCCAGACTATTACTACTATTACGAATACCGGGGTAAATACGGCCACAACTACTATGCAGAGGAGGACTTTGCCGGCGCGAAATCCGTTTCCCGGGCCACTTCCGGCGGAGTCTAACCTGACCGATTCAGAACACGATTTACATTAGCAAGGCACTCGCATGCAGATTGCTCTTCCGAGTCCAGCAGGAAAGACCTTTTTTCTGAGCATCTGTTTGCTTATAGCGGCAATCGATCTTGGATTCAGCACCAGGCAGTTTCTGGCCGCCTACTTTGCTGAGAAGCCCGACCTTGCAAGCTTCCAAACAGCAAGCCGCCTGGAGCCCGCACGAGCGGAATATCAATACCGGCTCGGGCGATACTACTCACTGCACGAACCCGAAGCGGCGTTGCGTTTCTACAAATCCGCCGTCGCATTGAACCCCTACAGAGCACGCTACTGGTTCGATCTTTCGACAACCTATCATTTGCTCGGAAACGCAACTCAGCAAAAGAATGCTCTGGAGCATGCGATCGTGGCCGACCCCATGACTCCGGAGGTCGCATGGGAAGCGGCCAATCTTTACTGGGTTCAAGGTGACACTGATAAAGCGTTGGCGGAATTCCGGGTGGTTCTGGAGAATGATCCTTATCTGCCCGCTGCCGCCCTGGAGCGTTGCTGGCGCATTAAGCCGGATGCGGACGCCCTCCTACGCGATGTGATCCCACACAGAGCGGACAGTTATTCGGCTTTTTTGGATTTCCTGGTTTCCAGGAAAGAAACTTCTGCCGCCGCAAAAGTCTGGGGCAAAATGGCGAACCTTCAGCAGCCAGTGGAGAGGCGCCTCGTTTTCGATTACGTTCGATACCTGCTCGAACAGCGGGACATCGCTCAGGCCCGACTGGTTTGGCAACAAGCCGCGCGCCTGTCCGATCTCTCTGATTATGAACCCTCGCCCGAGAACTTAGTTGTAAATGGCGATTTCAGCTTGCCTGTGCTCAATGGCGGCTTCGACTGGCTCTACGAAAAATCACCAGATGTCTCCCTGTCCCTGGACCCGACCGAGTCACATTCTGGGCACCGCTCTCTTTCTATTGTCTTTGACAGCCGTGGAATCGAAGACGCAAGCATCCGGCAATTGATTCCCGTCGAGCCGAATGCAAAATATCAGTTCTCCGCCTACTTTAAGACGGAAGACATGCAGGGCGCCGGTGGACCGCGATTCGTAATTCAGGACCAGTACACCGGAACCACCTACTTCGCCAGCGACGAACTCAAAAACGCAGACTTCTGGAACCCAGTACAAGGGACGTTCGAAACCGCGCCGGATGCGCATCTCGTGGTATTGCGCATACAGCGCGTGCCCGCCGGAAATGCGATTCGTGGCAAGCTCTGGATTGATGGCGTGCGCCTGATCCAAACGCGGCCAGCGGAGGGTGGCCGGTGACGTCTCCCATACCACTCGCGCCAATTCCAGAAGCAGTCATGCTCCGACAATCTTCTCCCTCGCGGTTGGAGTCGGTGCTCTTCTATGGCGTCTTCGGCCTGCTCCTGTTCGGGCCGCTGGCATTTGGCGCAGTGGAGCCGTGGTCGATCTTCCTTCTGGAGGCAGGCGCGGCCGTGCTTTTGGTGATCTGGGCTGTAGGACGGGCCGTCTCGGGGGAATTGCAGATTACAGGCAATCCCCTGTTTTTGCCCATGCTGGTTTTTGCCGCGCTGATTGGGGTGCAACTCGCAGCCGGACAAACCGTTTATCACGCCGAAACTTTCTCCAGCGCCTTGCTTTACCTTGCCTATGGTTTATTCTGCTTTCTTGTGGTGCAGTGTCTGCATCGGACATCGCAGATTAAGACCCTCGCGCTGGCGTTTTCCGTGTATGGGTTTGCCCTCGCGCTGTTCGCCCTGATCCAGAGTCTCTCCTCCAATGGCAAGTTGTACTGGCTGAGGGCGCCGCGTTTCGGAGGTTGGATCTACGGCCCCTACGTGAATCACAACCATTACGCCGGGTTGATGGAAATGCTGGCGCCGATCCCTCTTGTCCTCTTGATGTCCCATAACGTCGAGGGAGCGCGCAAGGCGATGGCAGCCTTGGCCGCGGCGGTGATGGCGAGCACGATTTTCTTGTCGGGATCGCGGGGCGGTATGGTTGCCTTTTCGGTGCAGATGGGACTGCTGGCCACAGTTCTGATCCGACGGCAAAAGCGCCGCAGAGCAACCTTGGCCTTGGGCACTTTTCTGCTGATTGCATTTGCACTGACCGCTTGGATCGGTAGTGGCGAACTCGCGGAGCGCATGGTTAGCATTCACCGTGAAACCCGAGCCGCCCTGTCCGCAGGAACACGGCTCCACATCGACCGTGACGGACTGAACATGTTTGCCCGGAAGCCCGTTTTGGGGTGGGGATTAGGTACGTTCCCGGAGGTTTATCCTCAGTTTCGAACCTTCTACACCAATTTGTCGGTGGACCGAGCCCATAACGACTATTTGCAGGTACTGGTGGAAACCGGAGCATTTGGATTCGCCACGATGTTGTGGTTCTTGGCGGTGCTGTATCGCAGTGCGATCAAGAAGCTAAAATACCGTGATGCCAACGCCACGTTGACGTTGGCAGCCCTGCTGGGCGTGACTGGCATCCTGGTTCACAGCTTCGTGGATTTCAATCTGCAGATTCCGGCGAACGCCGCCATCTTTTATGCGCTGTGCGTGGTTGCCGCCATGGAGCCGCGCTTTGGCCTGCACCGGCGCAACCATCGCAGCTGGCATCACTCGGTAGGAGAGTTATCCGGACTCAGTCGCCGATCGGAAGATTCTGCTACGGCGCCCACGCGCTGACCGGCATGGGAGGCTCCTCCGAGCATAGCAGAAAGCAAGTGATTCCTATCCCTCCGCCAACCAAACCGGCGGCCACGTAACGATTAGTAAGTAGATCGCCGCTCGCAGGCACATATGCCCCGCCCTTTTTTCTGCGACATTTTCCCGACTCCTCGCGAAAGGCTTGCTGTCCTTCGTTCAGAGCAACGGTATCCTTTCCACATTGAATGTTCACGTCGCCCTTGCGAGCAAAGATCTGTACCGTCCCATCCACATCGGTCACGTCGAATTCAGTCCACGTGTTCGAGACCGGGGCTATCCTGACCTCGCTAGCGCGAGCTGCCATGCCATTGGAAGTAGCGACACTGACGCTTCCATGCTCGAGGGCAACATCGGTTCCCTCAAACTTGACCAGGGAGTCGGTCTGGATGACGACGCTAGTCTCTGAAACACTGAAATTGGCCACGGATTGCCGTTCGGTACGAATCAGATCACCCGAAAAAATCGCCGAGGAATGTGGCAGCGGGCTGTTGTTGAGCCAGACCGTGCCTTTGCCATAGAGCATCGCGCCGCCCGAATCGGCCGCAAAGAGGAAGGCCGGAAGAGCCGCGATCATCGCCCAGCAAACCATGCCTCGAAATATAGGCGCTCTCATGCCACATGCCTTTCGGCATGATTTTATCCGCCGGGCAACGGACGGCCTATTGCCTTGTGTGGTCACCGGCGGACACCAAGCATCCAACTGTCGGGTAGTGGCTCAGTTTGATTTGTCATCCCGAGCAAGCGTTCTCTGCGCAGCGAGGGATCTGGGCGAGCCGCGCGGACCGGGGTCCCCAGCACGCCCGGTTTTGGCGTGCTGGGGTGGGCGGAAGCGTCGCGTTCTTTGCGACGCAATAATCGCGCGTTTGGCTCGCTTCCATACCAAACTGAGCCACTACCAACTGTCGGATTCCTAGCGCCAGCGGTCCACCAGTTCCCACCATACTAACTTCGACCACTCGTCGAAATTCATCTTGGCCCAGTCGCGATGTCGCCACCACTGCACGCCGAACTCTCGCGGATCAAAAACAGCCGCAATGCCGTAATCGTAGCCCGGAAGCATCCGGCGAAAAGTGCTGAGCGCCCGCCGCGTGTGGAAATCAGAAGTCACCAGCAGAACGCTGTGTCCGCCGACGCCTTGCAGGCAGCGGGATACGTCTCGAGCCTCATCCCGGGTGGAATGTCCGTACACTGGGCAGACCGAGACTGACTTTGCCTCGGGCAGTCCCTCGACATATTTTTGTGCCAGCTCTGCCTGTTTCCACTGGTAGATCCTAGTCTCGGCGGGAACATCGAGGATAAGCCGAGGCGCGTAACCCTGATCGAGCAACTCCATTCCCCGCGCGGGACGCCGGTCCGTCTCCCCGGCCAGGACCACGATTACGTCCGCTTTGCGGACTTCATTCACGATCAGGAATCGTCCCGAGCTTGCGACCAGCGCAACCAGGAACAACCCACCTAAGATGGAAACAATTCGAAGTTTTCCCATAGCCTTCCTGTGTCTTCGCGCTGTTTAGCCGTCTTACAAAAATAGCAGGCCACCAGTGAGTCTCGTGCACGGCCTCGACCCAGCAAAGCGAACGCTGGTCCGGTGCGGAATCCGAACCTCATCATGCTAAAATCCAACTGCAACCTACTTTCAAATATGACGACTCAAACCGCGTCCACCACCTTGTTTTCCGAGCTGAAGAGCAAGATTGAGCAGAAACAGGCGCGAGTTGCGGTCATCGGACTCGGCTACGTCGGCCTGCCTTTGGCCCTGCTCTACACCGAGCAGAAATTCCCCGTCACCGGATTCGACATCGACGCCCGCAAAGTTTCCACTCTCGATCAGGGTGGATCCTACATTTTCCGCATTCCGGCGACCGAAATTCAGGCCGCGAAGGCCCAGGGATTCAGCGCCACTGCTGATTATTCGCGACTGACCGCGATGGATGCGATCATTGTTTGCGTCCCCACCCCGCTCGACGAATACCGCGAACCGGACCTCAGCTACATCACTGACACGGCGAAGGCCATCGCCCCACACCTGCGCCCGGGACATCTGGTGATCCTGGAGAGCACAACTTATCCGGGCACCACCGAAGAAGTCTTGATCCCGATCCTGGAGAAGGGCAATCGTCAGGGCCTCAAGGCCTCCCGCAGCGAAACCGCGAGCCCGCTCGAGTTCTACGTGGCGTTCTCGCCCGAGCGCGAAGATCCCGGCAACACCAGCGTCGCGCGGCGGGATATTCCCAAGGTGGTGGGTGGACTGGATGCGAAAGCGTCCGAACTGGCGGGTGCGCTGTACGCTGCGATCTTCAACCGGATCGTGCGCGTCTCTTCACCCGCGGCCGCGGAGATGACCAAGCTGCTGGAAAATATTTACCGCTGCGTGAATATTGCCATGGTGAATGAGCTGAAGCTGCTGTCGCTGCGCATGGGAATCAACATCTGGGAAGTGATCGAGGCGGCTGCCACCAAGCCGTTCGGGTTCCAGCCCTTCTACCCGGGACCGGGGCTGGGCGGCCACTGCATTCCAGTGGACCCGTTTTACCTTTCGTGGAAGGCGAAGGAGTGGGATTTCAACACCCGCTTCATCGAACTGGCCGGCGAGATCAACAGCAGCATGCCGTACCATGTATTGGAATCGGTGGCCAAAGCCCTGAACCGGCACAAGAAGGCGCTCAACGGAGCCAAAGTACTCGTCCTCGGATTGGCCTACAAGAAGGATATTGACGATTTACGCGAGTCTCCTTCCCTGACCATTATCGAACTGCTGCAGAAGGAAGGCGCTCAAGTCAGCTACAACGATCCCTACTTCCCGACGGTGGGCAAAGGCCGCAAGTACGACCTGCAAATGAAGTGCGCGCCATTGCAGAATCTGGGCCAGTACGATTGCGTGCTGATCGTCACCGATCACTCCGACTACGACTACGCCCGCATCGTGGAAGAGTCGCAGCTCGTGGTGGATACGCGCAACGCCACGCGGGGCATTCAGAGCCCGAAAATCGTCCCCTGTTAGCGGCGACCCTGGCCTGAGGGGTTGGTGGGTGGTCGGGCGTAGCGGTCAACGCTGCTTTCCTCGCGGGCCCCGGCCCGGTAGTGGTGCGGTTGGATTTGTCATCCCCAGCAAGCGTTCTTTGCGCAGCAAGAGCCTGCCCTGAGCGAAGTCAAAGGGATCTGGGCGAGCTGCGCGAAATTTCTCCGCGTCTTTCCCTGAGCTCAAGATAAACGCCCGGCGGGTCCTCCGTCCTAAGATCATACGTACGTAAATGTCAGTACAAAACATAGCTCAAAGCTAATAATCACCGCCAGGGCTCCTGGCATGCGCTCTAAGCGATACCGGCCTTCGGGTGACCCTTTTCCCTGTCCCGGCCTGTGAACGTCGCTCAGCGGGCCGGCAAATGCGAATGCGGGCCATTCTGCACGACGGTCTAATCCCGACTTTGCGCCACCACGGCCGGTATTTCCATAGAATATCTGCAAGTTACTGAAAAACCGTCTCGTGACTCCACGCGCTCGTCAAAAATGCGAATGAACAGGCCACCTGGCCACCCGGCGTGAACACGTCGCGCGCCCGGCCATGATCCTAACTGTGCAACCCTGATTGTCCTGACCCTTGCTAACATTCTTATGAATCCCGATTCCATTGAAAGGCCAATTGCTGCCATCGTCGCGAGCCGTCAGTCGCACCTCGAACGGTCTCCGCTATGCTTCCAGGGCCGGTCTTTTGCGATGGTTGGCTCTGGCCTCTCTCACCATTTCGACGCTTGGCCAGCAGATCAGTTCCCCGCCAGCGCCGCAGGCGCATGACTCCGCTGCGGCGGGTGCTGCTGAAGTTTCCGCACCCGAGTCGCTCGACAAAGTGATTGATCGAGTGGTCGAGCACCAGCATCTGTTTATGGCTGAGATGCGTCAATTTCACCCCTTGGTCGAGACCTACATTCAGAATCTCCGCCCCCGCAAGCACGCCGATGCAGAGCCGGTCAGCGATCAATACTTCCTGGGACGGCTTGAACTACCCGATCGGACAAAAGACCAGTCGCTGCTGGAGCAGCCGGAACGGAGCCGCCGCATGCTCTCGAGACTGCCCGCTTTGTACAAGCTGCAGCTTCTGCCGCTCGGCTTTGATCAGATGGCGCTCCTTGATGATGACTTCCAACGCAAGTACTACACCTTCACCTTTGTTCGACGGGAATTCCTGGGGGAGATCCGGTGCCTGGTCCTGGATGTGAAACCAAAGAGAAACTCCGGCAAGGGAAAATTCCTGGGACGGATCTGGGTCGAGGAGCAAGACTACAACATCGTGCGCTTTGAAGGCACTTATACGCCTCGTCCCCGCTTTGGCTACTATTTTCATTTTGATAGTTGGCGGCTGAATCTTGGGCCAGGGTTGTGGTTCCCGGCTTACATCTACAGCGAAGAAACGCCTCTACGGCACGGGTTGGGGCAAAGACTCCGTCTTAAGGCGCAAACCCGATTGTGGGGCTATGAGCCCGATCAGCTGAAACAGATGCAGGAATTCACTCGCATCGTGGTGGAATCCCCGGCAGTGACCGATCGGGCCGACGCTCCACGCGATAGCGCGCCAGTAGATAGTGTGCGGCAATGGGAGGGCGAAGCCGAGGACAATGCAATCGCTCAGTTGGAGAAGATTGGTCTGATTGCGCCCGAGGGTGAGGTCGACAAGGTTCTGCAAACCGTGGTCAACAATCTGCTGGTCACCAACCAACTGAAAATTCAGCCCGAAGTCCGGACTCGCGTCCTGCTGATTTCGCCGTTGGAATCCTTCACGATCGGACACACGATTGTACTCAGCCGCGGCTTGCTCGACGTTCTGCCTGATGAGGCGTCGCTGGCCCTGATCCTCGCCCACGAACTGGGTCACATCACATTGGGGCATACCCTGGATACCAAGTTTGCCTTCAGCGACCGCATGTTTTTCCCGGACCAAGACACCTTCGAGCGTTTGAACTTTATGCACAATCCCAAGGAGGAGGACGCCGCCGATAAAAAGGCGTCGGCGTTGCTTGCCAACTCGCCCTATAAAAACGATCTGGCCAATGCCGGATTGTTCCTGGACGCGGTGCGGACGAACTCCCCGAAACTGAAAAACCTGATTCGCGCTCACCTCAGCGATAGTGTTGCGGATGGAAACTACGTGGGAATTCCAACGCCCCTGAATTCTGCAGTAGCAACGGGAGAGCGGCGAACGGTTCGGATTGCGGCGCTGCCTCTGGGTACACGGATCAAGCTAAATCCGTGGAGCAACCAAATCGAGTTACTGAAGACGAAGGCTGTCGTCGGCGCCCCCGCGGCGGGAATCCCTGCTTTTGAACTGACGCCGTTTTTCCCATATCTTACCCGCAGCTCCAGCGTCGACTCCGGCAACGTTGCCAGCGGCGCTCCAATTAACTAGTGGTTATCCCCGCAATTCGTGCGGCATGGGAAGAAGGAACCAACGGCGGACACTGAAGAATCAGAATATTGCAGAGGAGGATACAGCGTTGGATTGCGGGTTGGATGTGAACGGCCTGAGCAACCTTGGCTTTTAAACTACTGCGCGACGGAACTGGCAACCGACGAAAACACGGTATTAGCGTTCGAACCGATTAACCGGATCGTCCCCACCACAATCACCAGCACGACAGCCAGCATCACCGCGTATTCGGCGACGTCCTGACCCCGTTCATCGCACCAGAGTTCATGTAAGAACCTTGCCACTGGGTTCCTCCTTACGGACATTTCTCAGTACAGGCCCTTCTTGCTTCGGTTACTGCCGAACACCCCATTACTACTCAAGTCTACACAGGCTAGTTGCACGGGGACTTTGGGACAATAGCCCGGAGGTGGCGGAATATAGCACGAAAGTGCTATATAACTCATGCGATGGGCTTTAAGGGCAAAGACTGATTCACCGCGAAAAGTGCCAGTTCCAGCCGGGTCGAGACTCCGAGTTTGTCGAAAATGTTGCTGAGGTGATGTTTTACCGTGTCTTCACTGATTTTGAAGTACTCCGCGGTCTCCTTGTTGGAGTAACCAGCCACCACCGCGGACACGATCTCCAATTCCCGCGGAGTTAGCCCGAATTTCCTCTGCCGGGCCTCCTCCCCGGAGGATTGCACCAGGGTTCTGAGGTATTGCACCAGGTTGGACACGCTTTCGCGGCCCACCCAGTATTCCCCGGCCATCACGGTATGAATGGCTTTCAGCAGAAGCTGGGTGGCGGAGTCCTTCAATACCACGCCGCGAGCCCCGAGTTGCAAAGCTTCGACGATCTGATTCTTCTCGGCCGCAGCGGTGAGCAAAATTACCCGCACTGCGTTCGAATTCGATGCGGAACTCATCTCCCGCAGCGCTTCCAGCCCCGGATGCCGTGGCATGGCGAGATCCAGCAGCAGAATGTCGGGCTTGAGCTGGCGCACCATCTTCACGGCCTCGGCGCCGTCGCAGGCTTCCCCGATCACGTTGAGGTCAGGCTCTGTTTCCAAAAGTCGTCGCAGACCATCGCGGAAGATCGGATGGTCGTCAGCAATCACGATGCGAGTCGGTTGCAATCGTCGATTATCCATAGGCTGCATCCCGGTGCCGAGGAATCGAGATCTCCAAACGCGAACCTCGGCCCGGAATTGATTCTATCGTGAGTTCGCCTTCAATCACACGGACACGTTCCTTAATTACCAGTGGGCCTTTCCCCAGCGCCTCCAGCTCGGCCTGCGAAAGACGCCCGCTGAAGGGAAAGCCGCAGCCATCGTCCTCGATCACAACGTTCCAGGTGCTGTTGTGAGCAGCCAGGCGTACCAGTACCTGTCGGGCCCGGCTGTGTTTACGAACGTTGACCAGCGCCTCCTGCACGATGCGCGCCAGTTCCCGGCACACCGGCTGTGGCATCTTAAGCTCGTCCAAGTCGGAAAGGAATCGGGCGGTGATTCCAGTTTCACGCTGGAACCGTTCCACCGTGTCAGCCAGCAAACCCAGAAGCTTTTTGGAGTCTACATCCAGGGTTTTCATCTGCTGCATCAATTCCCGCAATTTCAAAACCTCTTCGCGCAGCAGTCCCTGGATCCGCCCAAGTTCCTCGGTGACCACCGCAGGTTTTATGGTGGATTGACGGCGCAGCACATCAACCTGCATCTCCACCGCAATGAGCGACTGGACGGCGCCATCGTGCAATTCCCGGGCAAAGCGCGCACGCTCGACAGCTCCAGCTCGCAATCGCAACCGGCGCAGCAGCAGTACGTTGTACACCGCCGGCCCCACTTGGCGCACTAATTCATGCAAAAAACGCAGTTCTTCTTCGATGTCGCCCGCCAGGGCAGGATCGAGCACGAAAATTCGCCCCACCCACTCCTGCCCAAAGGCAAAAGAGACCGACATCAGGCTGGAGAAGTCATACTTCTCCGCCAGGGGGCTCAGAAATTCCAGGTTGAGATCCCGAACCCTGGCGCCGTCCTCATCCAACCCCAAGACAGAAAACTGTCCGTCCCTGTTCCAGCCCCTTCGCCAGGCATAGCAGGTTGCCGCCGGCGAGTCGTACAAGTAGGTCCGACGGTCGCCGGCCGATGGATCGAGCCAACGGAAAGCTGCATCCTCCACACAGCGCAGCTCAGCCAGGAACACATGATGACTCTTGACTTCCTGGGAGGCGAGAATAAGGTGTTTCGACCCAAACATGGAAACCAATTCGCTTGCTATCCCCTGGAGTGTTCCGGTAAGGCCGGTCTCGACCCGGGCCCGACTCAGCGTCCGCGCAATTACCACTTTTTCAGCGCGCAGCTGCTTCTGCTGTTCTGCCAGATATCCCAGCAGAAGACCCAACACCAGCAGATAGACCGAGCGCATGAACAGATGTTTAGCGCCGAAGGGCGTGATGTCCACCTGCAAGGCCGGCAAGTGGTGGCGCTGAAGCAATCCCTCCAGCCAGCCCATGAGTCCTAAATGGAAGCTAAAGCTCTCCACCCACATCAACGACACGGCGGCGGCGGCGGTTCCCACAGTTTCCCGGAGGCCCCAGCGGTACGCAGCGGCGGCAAGAACGAAAATGAAAAACAGAAAGAACGGATTGCTCTGCCCGGTGGCGAAAACTGACATCAGAGCCGGCCAGATCACATCCGCGCCGTGAACCAGAAGCCGAAATGACACCGTGGATTCCTGCCGCATTCGCAGCAGGAAGATGGTGAGAACACCCTGGCCAATATAGAAGGCCAATAATCCGGAGACCCAAACCGAATAGCGGATCCCGCCTGGATCCATCAAAATCGCGACCAGAGCAGCCGTAGCCAGGAAAACCCGCGCTGAAGCCAGCCACCGCTCAGTCCGGCGTACTTCGCCCGGACTCATGGGGGCCCGAAGTCGCCAAAGAAACCGATCTTGCAGGGCTCGGAATGACACTCGATTACGACCAGGCAAGCAGAAATGCTGCCACGGAT
Organism: uncultured Acidobacteriota bacterium; assembly: GCA_963770485.1. Lineage (GTDB taxonomy): Bacteria > Acidobacteriota > Terriglobia > Terriglobales > Acidobacteriaceae > CAVVEC01. The sequence continues at coordinate 82,314 of CAVYPX010000016.1, read as the reverse complement.
ATTATTGGCAAAGCCACCGGAGAGCAAGCGAAACTTCCGCCAGTTACGGCCAAAGTCAACAGCAGCATGACCTTAGCATGACCCCAGCAGCAGCAGCGGCGCCCTACCGGGAGCAGGTTACCGAAGTAACTTTCGCTCTTGTGACTTATGCCTAAAACTGGTAACGGATGAATCTCTCTCGGCCTTCCAAGTTCTGGATCTTGGCGGCTGCCGGCTTGGTGTGTGCCCAGGCTGCGGCGTCGCTCGTTCTGCCTCGCGGCTTTGCCCTGATCGCGCTGAGCGACCTGACGCAACTCGTCCTGCTCCTTTTCGGAACGCTAGCCCTTCTCCCCAACGTCCTGGCCACACGCGGGCGAACTCGGCTGTTCTGGGGGCTGATGACGCTGGGGGTGGCATTCTGGCTCTCCTACCAGGTTCTCTGGTCTTATTTCGAGGTCTTTCTTCGCCGGGATGTTCCAAACCCATTTGCCGGCGATGTCGTACTTTTCCTTCACCTGGTTCCGATGACGGCCGCGTTGGCCATGCAACCCCACATGCAGCAGGATGATCGCACTACCCGCTTGGGGTCGCTCGATTTCGTCATGCTGCTGGTCTGGTGGCTTTATCTTTATTTGTTCACAGTGATTCCCTGGCAGTACGTCTACCGCAACGAGACGATTTACGAGCACAATCTGAACAGTCTTTATCTCACCGAAAAGGCGGTGTTCCTGGCCGGCCTGGCGCTGCTCTGGTACCGCAGCCGGGGCCCGTGGAGAGTGGTGTACGCAAACTGGTTTGGCGCCAGCCTCACTTATAGCCTGAGTTCGTATCTGGCCAACTGGGGCATTGAAAGAAAGGTTTATTTCTCCGGCAGCATCTACGACGTGCCCCTGGCAATCTCCATGGCATGGATTACCGCGATTGCTCTGTGGGCGCTTCATTATTCCCCGAATTCCCCGAGACAGCAACCGGCCCGAAGTTCCGGAAGCCATGGTGTTTGGGTCACGCGCCTGGGTATGATTGCGATCTCTTCTCTTCCCTCTTTCGTCGCCTGGTCCGTATTCGACACGGGCACCCCGCAACCAGTGCGCATGTTCCGGCTGGTGCTCACGTTGGGCAGCATGCTGCTCATGGGCACCCTGGTCTTCCTCAAGCAGCATTTCCTGGATCGCGAACTTCTCCAGTTGCTGAATGCTTCTCGGAATTCGTTGGAGAATCTTCAGCGGGTGCAGGCGCAGCTCGTGCAGTCGGAAAAACTGGCATCTCTTGGGCAGTTGGTGGGCGGGGCCGCTCATGAATTGAATAACCCGCTTACCGCCATGATGGGCTACTCGGATCTGCTGGCGGCCACACCCCTGAGCGCCGAGCAGCGGCTTTTAATGCAAAAGATTGAATATCAGGTGCGTCGCACCCGGACTCTGGTTTCCAGCCTGCTCAGTTTTGCCAAACAAGTTCCCGCCGAAATGACCCTGCTCGACGTGAACGCCCTGGTGCAGACCGCAGTAAAGTTGGGGCAACCGCTGTTGCGCGGTCCCCGCGTCCAGGTCCACACCGACCTGGCCAGCGGGCTGCCACGGGTTCTGGGCGATTCTAATCAACTGTTGCAGGTGTGCTTGCACATCACCAACAACGCTTTGCACGCCATGAGTGAACATGGCGGCACACTCACGGTCAGCACGCGACTACAGGACAGCTTCGTTCTGCTGGAATTTGTCGACGATGGCCCCGGCATGCAGGAACCGGATCGTGTTTTCGATCCCTTCTACACCACGCGTCCTGTGGGTCAGGGGACGGGGTTAGGGCTCAGCGTCTGTTATGGAATTATTCAGGAGCACAATGGAAAGATCATGTGTCAAAACCGGCCCGAAGGTGGCGCGACATTCCGCATCGAACTGCCCGCGCTCGCCGATTCCGCAGAGGCTCCGGTTTCCAAGGTTTACACCTCTTCCGGCTTGAGGCCGGAAGCGAATGCTGCTTCAACCCGCTAGCTTTGCGGCGTAGAAGAAACCAGTTCCGCCGTACGCTTCAGTTGGCCGCAAGCCGCGTAGATGTCACGCCCTCGCGGCCGCCGCACAAATGTGGGAACCCCAGCCGCCGTCAAGACCCTCTGGAATTGCAAGACACGGTCGTCTGCCGGAGTCTGAAATGCGATGCCTGGACCAGGATTCAGAGCGATCAGGTTCACCTTGGCCCGCAGACCCCGAATCACTTCGGCCAGTTCGCGGGCATTCTGTACCGAGTCGTTGACCCCGTCCAGCAGAACGTACTCGAAGGTCAATTTTTCGCGGTTCCGCAGAGGAAAATCTCGGGCGGCCGCAATCAACTTCTCCAGATTCCACTTGCGGTTCAGCGGCATCAGCCGGGTTCGCAATTCGTCATTGGACGCGTTCAGTGAAATGGCCAGTTTCGGCCGCACTCGTTCTGCGCCAAGATCATAGATACGGGACACGATTCCCGCCGTCGAAACCGTCATGCGCGATTCCGGAATACCCACACCCTCCACGAGCAGGCCGACTGCCTTTATGAAATTGTCGTAGTTCAAAAGAGGTTCGCCCATGCCCATAAACACGACGTTCACACGGTCCTGCGGCGGAGAGACGCCCCGGTCGTTGAGCACGGCATGAATCTGTCCGACAATTTCACCCGCGGTCAGATTGCGTTTCACACCCAGTAACGCGGTCAGACAAAACTGGCAATCCACGGCACAACCCACCTGGCTGGAAACACAAATTGTGGCTCGGTCCCAGGTGCGCGCGGCTGGTTTGTCCGCTTCATTCCCTGCTTCGCTGCCATCTCCGGCTTCTCCGCCATCGCCTTCCGGCATCCAGACCGTTTCCACACTCTGTCCATCGGCAAACTCAATCAGGTATCGCACCGTGCCATCATTGGATAGGAATTTCTTTTCGATTTTCGGAAGCCCAACCGAGAACCCTCCTTCCGCCAGGTTGCGGCGAAATTCTTGCGGCAACGTAGAAATCTGTTCGCCCGACTCAACTCGCTGGCTGTAGAGGGCCTCGAAGAGCTGCCGGCCGCGATAGGAGGCTTCGCCGCATTCCTCGGCAATATGTGTAAGCTCTTGAAGCGTAAGGCCTAAAAGCGCGGCTTGTTCCGTTTGGCTCATACCTCAAAACACAAATGAACGATTCTCTTCTGATTGTAGAGGAGATTTGCCAGCTCGCGTGCCAGAACGGTCCAAGAGCGATATTTTCCTCCTAAGTCGATGATTCTAAATGAGTAATGATCTGGTCGCTAAAGCTCCGCGCGGTGTGTAACAATAGTCAGAGACTTTGGCTCCAGTCTCTCCTCGCCGGAGCCTGTTGGATAATCGAGTCATGGTTGAAGAATTGCGCAACATCCGCCGCGAAGTCCTGCCCAACGGGCTGAGCATTATTACCGAACAAATGCAGCACATTCGTTCCGTTTCCATCGGCATCTGGATCAAGACTGGATCGCGGGATGAGGACCCGCAATGGAATGGCATTTCGCATTTCGTCGAGCACATGGTCTTTAAGGGAACGAAGCATCGCTCGGCGGAGGACATTGCCCGCCAGGTGGATTCCATCGGCGGAAACATGGATGCCTTCACCGCCAAAGAGTGTGTCTGCTTCAGTGTGAAAGTGCTCGACGAGCACCTGCCGATCGCCATGGATGTGCTCAGCGACCTCGTGCTCAACCCCGTGTTCGATGTCCAGGACATCAGTCGCGAACGAGGCGTGATCCTGGAAGAAATCAAGATGGATGAGGACAGCCCCGATTACCTGGTCCACGAGATTTTCACCCAGAACTTCTGGAAAGATCACCCGCTGGGCAAGCCCATCATGGGCACCAAGGATACGGTAAAGAAATTCGAGCGCGATCCCGTGCTGGGTTTCTATGGTCAACGTTTTGCTCCCGGTAACCTGATCATTTGCGCGGCCGGTAATCTGAAGCATGAGCAGTTCGTGGCGCTGGTGGCCAAGCACTTCCAGCACATGAAACCGATGAAGAATGGCTTTCACAGTTCGCAGCCCAAAATTGTTCCCCGCATCATCATGCGCAACAAGAAAGCGCTGGAGCAGGTGCAGATCTGCGTGGGCGTCCCTTCGCACCCCATTGCCCACGAGAAACGGCATGCGTCCTATATCCTGAATACGCTCCTGGGTGGGGGAATGAGTTCGCGCCTGTTTCAGAATATTCGCGAACGCCAGGGACTCGCCTACGCAATTTATAGCGATCTCAACCCTTATCGCGACACCGGATGTCTCTCGGTTTACGCCGGCACCTCACGAGAGTCGGCGGCGAAGGTGGTGCAATGCATCGTCTCCGAGTTCTGCAAGCTCAAGTCGGAAGAGGTCCCAGCCGAAGAACTGCGCCGCTCCAAGGACCAGTTGAAAGGCAGTTTGATGCTGTCGCTGGAATCCTCAACCGCGCGCATGTCCAACCTGGCGAGGCAGGAGATGTACTTCGATCGCTTTTACAGCATGGACGAACTGCTGGAGAGAATCGAGGGCGTCACGGCTGAAGAAGTGAAGGAACTCGCCAACCAGTTCTTCCACACTGAATCCATCGCGGTGACGGTGCTGGGCAACTTGAACGGCTTGAAGCTCACCCGCGAACAACTCGCCTGCTAGGAGCTTAGAACGCATCGAATCCTCCGTAAGTAATCCAGCGTGAGTTTTGTTGGTGATGTTTCATCAGGAACGTTTGGCTTGTGATTCCTGGCAATCACAGCACATCGAGACGTGACCAAGCTCACTGACATGACGCCCTGGTAGGCGGATTATTATTCTGTCCGCTTCCCCGAAGAGCAGATCCCACCATCGGACCCAGCTCCCCCCTGAGGCGAGCGACCAGAAATCCCGGGAAACATATTTCGTTCCGACAAATTTATCTTTTGGAGATTGTCATGAAAAACATCCGCATCTTGGTTTTGATTCTCTGTGCATGCTTCGCATCCGTGGCGTGGAGTCAGCAACCAGTGGCCAACGCCCGCACCAATTGGCGTCAGTTTCGGTTCGACGCCAGCCACACGGGCTTGAACCCATATGAGCACGTGCTTAACGTCAGCAATGTTGGGAGCCTCGGTTTGAAGTGGACCTACGCCACCGGGGGAGAAGTATTTTCCTCGCCCGCAGTGGTGAATGGGGTAGTTTATGTCGCCTCGGAGAACGGCAAGGTGTATGCGCTAAAGGCCAGGACCGGTGCCAAGCTGTGGAGCCACACCATCGGGCAATCGAGTTCCTCACCCGCCGTGGAGAATGGGGTGGTTTATGTCGGCTCGGGCGAGGCCTGCTGTGGGGGCTATTTGTACGCGCTAAAGGCCAGCACCGGCGCCCTGCTGTGGAGCTTCAATGGGGACAGTGTGCCCTCCTCGCCCACCGTCGCGAATGGGGTGGTTTATTTCGGCTCGTATTTCGACTACAACGTGTACGCGTTGAACGCCAGCACCGGCGCCCTGGTGTGGAACTACACCACTGGCGGGGCAGTATTGTCCTCACCTGCCGTGACGGATGGGGCAGTTTACGTCGGGTCGAGCGACGGTAACCTTTACGCTCTGAATGCCAGCACCGGCGCCCTGCTCTGGAGCTACGCCATAGGCGGCACTGGGTTTGACTCGCCCGCCGTGGTGGATGGAGTGGTTTATACCGGCTCGAACGGCGGCAACTTCTACGCGCTGGATGCCACCACCGGTGCACTGCTGTGGAGCTATTCCGTCGGCGACGCTAGTTATTCCTCGCCCGCCGTGGCGAATGGGGTGGTTTATACCGGATCGGACAACGGCAACGTGTACGCGCTGGATGCCACCACCGGTGCCCTGCTGTGGAGCTACGCCACCGGCCACGAGGCGCAGTCTTCACCCGCAGTGGCGAACGGGGTGGTTTATGTCGGCGCTTCCGGCATGTACGCGCTGAACGCCAGCACCGGCGCCAAGCTGTGGAGCTATACCGCCGACGGGATGAACTACTCGCCCATAGTCGTGAATGGCGTGGTTTATTTCGGTGCGCACAACGGCAAGGTATACGCCTTCAGCCTGAAGTAGGGTCAGAAGTAACGCGATTCAGAGAAACCGGGGCGGCTTCCAACCGCCCCGGCCCGCGCTTATCTCATCTATTTCTTAAAGTACGTCCAGACAGCGAGCGCCAACAAGGCAATAGCGATGACCCAAAGCGACGAATCGCTCATTCCGGTTTTCTTGGCCATGACCGAATCTTAAGCCAAGCATCGGGTTTGTACGCGAGAAACTAAACCGGTATTGTTGATTCACAAGGGGCCATCGCACCAACCACCGATAGGCCATTTGGCGCGATGCGTTCTACATCGAGCGCCTATGGCGCATCCTATCGGACCGGCGCCACAGCGCTTTCTTCCATCTCCACCGCCCGCGGAAACAAAATGTTGTTCTCCAGATGGATGTGCTGATGCAAGTCGGCCTCGAAGGCCGCCAGCGCCTGGTAGAGGGTTTGATAGCTGATGCAGGCATCCTGGGGCGCGCTGAAATTGCGGCTCGCTTCCCGGATCCGGCGCAGGGCTTCGCCGGCGCCATCGTGTTCTTGCATCATCATGCGCACCGGGTTCTGCACCGTACCGAATGGCGCGGGCAATACGGGATCGTTCTGCACCACCGCTTCTTCCATGCGCACGATGTAAGGAAACAGCACGTTCTCTTCTTTCATCAGGTGGACGGTAAGTTCCTGGGCAAGCCCGAGAAAAGTCTCGCGGATTGCCGGCAGTTCGGGATGGTTTTTGCCATGCACCGAGCAAACCTTATCCAGCAATGCATTCAATCGCGCAATTTCTTCTCGCGTGAATTTGTGGTGTGTCTTAACAATGTGATCAACCAGTTCGGCCAGCGAACCGGATGGCAACGTGAATTCCGCCGTCGCGGTTGCCAGCGATGCATCGAGCGCCGCCAGCACGTCGTCGAGGGGCAGCTTTGCCGTGTCACAGGCTTCATCCAGCGACTTCTTGCCGCCGCAACAATAATCGATTCCAAACTTCTCAAACACGCGGGTGGCATTGGGAATTTCCACCGCCAGCTCGCGTACCGTCTTCCTGGGATTCAGGCTCATGATCTCCTCCTGGCGGCCATCACCGCCCACAGGAGTCACGATACCTATCGAGCGCACGTCTGCATGTGACCTTTGTCACAGGGCAGAATAAGAACAATCGAGCGAAGCCTATTCGGGGTTTTCGAGTTCGGCTTCGAGGGCCTTCAGGTCGGAGATGATGACGCTGCGTCCGTCCATTTGAATCAGGCCTTCTGCCTGCAACCGGCTGAGGTTTCTCGAGACCAGTTCGCGCACCGTGCCAATCTGCGACGCCAGTTCCTGATTGCTCGCAGGCAAGGTAATTTCAGTGCCGGCGGCCACGCGCTTTCCCTCGCGCTGCGCCAGCCGCACCAAGAACGACGCCAGCCGGTGACGCACGGTGGTAAACGACAACTCCTCGATGATGCCCACTAAACGCCGCAACCGGGCTCCGACCACGCGTAATACTTTGAGAGCAACTTGCGGATGCGTAAGACACAAGGACTGGAAATCTTGTTTGCTGACAAATAGCAATGTGGCTTGGTCAACCGCTGTCACCGACGCGGGATAGTTGCCCCCATCGAATACGGGTAACTCCGCCACCGAACTTCCGGGGCCGTCAATGTTCAACACCTGCTCCCGGCCATTAGCAGAGCTTTTGAAAATGCGGACATGTCCGGACTCGACCACATAAAGTCCGGAGCACGGCTCGCCTTCGCTGAAAACAAGTTGACCCGCAGCGTAATGCCGGGGCACGGCACGCTGTGCCAGAAAACTCAGCTCGCTTTCAGTGAGCCCGGAAAAGATTGCTACTTTCGAGAGGGTAGATGCGTGGTTGGTTTTTGCCTCCGGCACGCAGACATTGTAACGGAGGCTGGGACTTGTTTAACTTACCCCGGCCGGCTCGGTCTTCTTCTCCGGTTTGGCCATGCGGGGCTGGTAAACGCAGAATGGTTCTTCATCCAGATAGTCGCCGGTCGCCGCAAAGGCCCGGGCGCGGCAACCCATGCAAACGTTGCGAAACTCGCAGCACCCGCACTTCCCTTTCAGATTGCCGGTATCGCGCAGCGCATTGAACACTTCCGCGTTTTGCCAGATTTCGTCAAATGTCTGTTTCCGCAGATCGCCGGCAATGACTGGCAAATATCCGCAGGGGAACACCTCGCCCTCATGCGAGATGAAACACACGCCGGTTCCCGCCAGGCATCCCTTGGTCATGGCGTTCATATCCGAGGGGTGACCGCTGGGATGACCCGTATGGTTTCCGGCCGGGTGTCCGGCGGCTTGGGGTTTCAGCGAAATTCCCGTTCCCCCCGGCATGATCATCTCGGTTGGGCCGATGGCACAGGGATCCGGTGCGCCTTGCGCGGCGGGAGTTGCGGCTTTCGCAGCAGCCTCTGCTGATCGCCGCTCCGCTGCGCGGCGCTGCCTTACCACGCGGAAGTAGTGAGGGGCACAGGTGGCCTTCAACTCGATTCCGCCTGCGAGCGATTCGTCGTAGAACCAGTTCAACATCTTCTCATACTCGTCGGGGGCCACCATCTGCTCGGCGGCAATGTCAACGCCGCAACCCACGGGCACCAAGAGGAATGTGTGCAGCGCATCCGCGCCCAGCGACTTCGCCAACTGCAACACGTCCGGCAACTGTTTCGCATTGTGGCGCGCGATGGTCATGTTGATCTGCACCGACATGCCCAGCGCCTTCAGATTGCGCAGGCCCTGAGTGGCCGCGTCAAACGCTCCGGGGATGCCACGGAAAGCGTCATGGGTGGCGGCATCGGCTCCATCCAGGCTGATGGAAACTCGCTTCACACCGGAGTCCACGATCATGCGGGCGACGTCTTTGGTCACTAGAGTGCCGTTGGTGGCTAAGGCCACGCGCAGGCCTTTATCCGTGCCATAGCGCGCGAGTTGGAAAATGTCAGACCGGTAGAGCGGCTCACCGCCGCTCAACACCAGAATCGGATTGGCTGCATCCGCAATCTGATCGATAATTCCGAGCGCGGTGTGCGTGGAAAGGTCACTGGGAGAGCTCAGTTCGGTTGCGCTGGCGCGGCAGTGAATACAGCGAAGATTGCAGCCTTTGGTGACTTCCCAAAAAACCAAACGTGGCTTGTTCTCACCTGCCGGATGCTGATGCTGCCCATTGCCGTTGGCTGACGCCATCTGTTGATCTCCTTCCCTAACGCAACCTGGCCTAGTGAACCCGAGGCACTACGTTTCACCCCTGGAGCAACCATAGAGAAGAAGTGAACATACGGGCCGTGACTGGTGTCACGCGGAATTGTGATGTAGGTCACTAAGGTAAGCCGTTGAAAATGTGGGCCCCTGAAGCAAATTTTCGCTCTGAATCTGACATGCAGCATGTATGATGTGCCGTTGCGTTGTAATCGCGCTGGCCGGCTTGCGTCCATCGGCCAGGCGAAGGTTACGCAATCCATCGAAGAGGCAACTATGGCAAGCAGTGACCACGGTATGGCAGGGCCCGGCGATCGGCTGACGGCGCCGATCCCACGTAGGCGTTTTGCCGAGGCCTTGCTGGCCGGCGGATTTCTGGCAACAGCCGTCGCCTTCATCTATCCCGTATTCCGCTACCTGATTCCGCCCAAAGCATCCGATCTGGGAAGCGATTCGGTGGTAGCCGGCCGGGTCGGGGAGTTGAAGCCTAACAGCGGAAAGATCTTCCGCTTTGGCAGCCGCCCGGGACTGCTGATCCGCACCGCCAGCGGCGAGTACCGTGCCATGTCGGCTACTTGCACGCACTTGTCCTGCACGGTGCAGTATCGGGACGACCTGCACGAAGTCTGGTGCGCCTGCCATAACGGCATGTATGACCTAAACGGCCGAAACATTTCTGGCCCTCCGCCACGACCCTTGGAAGGCTTCGAGGTGCAGGTTCGCGGTGAAGAAATCTTCGTCAGGCGTCGCCGGGAATCCTGAAATGAGTCTCCTACGCAACGTACGCGACTGGCTGGATGAACGCTTGGAATGGGAAGATTTGATCGCCCCGTTGCGCAAGAAGACTGTTCCCCTGCACCGGCTCTCCTATTGGTACTTTCTCGGAGGCATCACTCTTTTTCTGTTCGTCATCCAGGTGCTGACTGGGATCTTGCTGCTTCTGTACTATCGGCCGGGAGCGAACGAGGCCTTCGAAAGCGTTCAATACATCATGACGCAGGTGAAGTTTGGCTGGCTGATTCGCTCCATCCACTCCTGGTCGGCCAACTTAATGATCTTTACCGCGTTCGCCCACATGTTCAGCGTGCTGTTCCTCAAGGCGTATCGCAAGCCGCGCGAACTTACATGGGTGAGCGGAATGATCCTGCTGTTTCTGGTTATGGGGTTCGGCTTCAGCGGCTATTTGCTGCCCTGGAATACCTTGGCTTTCTTCGCCACCAAGGTCGGCACCGAGATCACCGGCCAGGTTCCGGTCATCGGAAAGCCGATGATGATCTTTCTTCGTGGTGGCGAAGATGTGACCGGGGCCACCCTGACCCGCTTTTTTGGATTTCACGTTGCGGTTCTGCCGGGTCTGGCAACTCTGCTGATCTTCTTCCACCTGTTACTGGTTCAACGCTTGGGCATGAGTGTGCCTCCCAGGCTGGAAGCGGAGTGGAGCGCGAATCCGGCAGCGCGACGTGAAATGAAGTTTTTCCCTAACTTCGCTCTACGCGAACTGATGGCGTGGTACGTGGCTCTGGGTGTGCTCGGCGCTTTGGCGGCCATCTTTCCCTGGAACCTGGGGGTGAAGGCAGATCCGTTTGTCTCCGCCCCCGCGGGAATTAAGCCGGAGTGGTACTTCCTGTTCATGTTCCAAACATTGAAACTGATTCCTCCCAAAGTATGGTTCATTGACGGAGAAATTCTGGGTGTGCTGGGTTTCGGATTGATTGGGCTGCTGTGGCTTCTGCTGCCATTTTTCGAGAGTGAATACCCCTCGCGGCCCAAGCGGTGGATTACGGGCCTGGCAGTCTTTGCTCTTGCGTATGTCGCAGGGATGAGCGTTTATGGCCATTTGGCAAAATAGAAAACAAATTGTCATTTCGAGGGGATTCATCCCCGAGAAATCTGCTTTTCTGCGTTCCCCGCGAACCACAGATTCCTCCCGGCTGAAGCCGGTCGGAATGACAAAGGCTCGGTCAGCCTCGGCAGCCCGCTTGTTTTCATTGGCAGCCCTCCTGCTGCTCGGCACGCTTGCCTTCGCGCAGACTAAGAACTCCTGCCTGGATTGCCACTCTGCGTTGCCTGACCCCCTGGGCGTGACTGCGGAGAAATTCAGCCAGGACATACACGCACAAAAGGGCTTGACCTGCGTCAGTTGCCACGGAGGCGATCCGGCCAGCGACGATCCCGATCAAGCCATGAGCCCCAAGAAGGGATGGAAAGGGAAGATCGATCGCAAACAGATCCCGCAATTGTGCGGAAGCTGCCACTCCGATCCCGCGTACATGCGGCAGTTCAATCCCAGCCTGCGCACCGATCAATTGAGCCAATACCACACCAGCGTTCACGGCCAGCGCTTCGCCGCCGGCGATACCAAAGTTGCCGTCTGCACCGATTGTCATAGCGTTCATGACATCCGAGCCCCTGGCGATCCGAACTCGACGGTCAATCCCGTAAACGTTGCAACTACCTGCTCGCGCTGTCACGCCGATGCCAGCTACATGAGCAGCTACAAAATTCCTACGAACCAATTCGCGGAATACAGCAAGAGCGTTCATCACGATGCTTTAGCGGTGCGCGGAGACCTGAGCGCGCCCACTTGCACCACCTGCCACGGCAACCACGGCGCCACTCCGCCGGGCGTAGACAAGGTTCAGAATGTGTGTTCGAACTGTCACACGTTCCAAGCCCAGATGTACGAAAAAAGTACGCACAAAAAGGCCTTTGATGCAGCCAACCTTCCAGGATGTGTTGTCTGTCATTCCAATCATGGCATCCGCCATCCGACGGACGCGATGCTGAGCGCTGGTCCGGACGCCGTCTGCATGCGGTGTCATACTCCGGGCGACGCCTGTGATCGAGCAAGGGCAGGAATACTGAGTGACTTGACCCAACTGGATGAGGCGATCAAGAGCACTGATCGAGTTCTCGCTGTCGCCGAGTCCTCTGGCATGGAGGTGAGCGAGGCTCGGCTGGCGCAGGATCAGGCGCGGGATTCGTTGACCAAGGCCCGAGTCACGATCCATAGCTTTCGGACAGACCTGGTGGATCAGGATATTCAAGCCGGCCTGAAGGTCGCCGCCAAGAACCTGCAAGCTGGGAAGCAAGCCATGGTCGAGCGCAACTATCGGCGTTTCGGGTTGGCGATTTCCCTCATCGCAATCGGTTTGGTTTTGGTCGGACTTCGGCTGTACATCAAGCAGATCGAGAGCTAGGGAACTAAGCGTCAATGTAGGCGCGGGCGTCCTCGCCCATGCAAGCGCAGGCGGGCAACAGCTTGCCCTGGCAAAGTCGAAGAGGCGCACGCGCTACATCGACTCGCTGCACACCCTGGCACGAGCGGGGACACTCGCACCTACATTTACGGTCCTACTCCACCTGTATGGCAGTCGCTGCAACTAACCTGGGTGGTCGCCGATATCCACCGGGTGCTTAAAAGGCGCTCCCATCAGGTCAGTGCGACGACTCCATCCCCCAGATTTCTGGAGACCTATATCCATATTTCCACAATGCCCAGTACTCAGGAACAAAGAACAACATGAGTGCGAATAGGGCGACGAAACCGGAGATCCTTACTGTATTTTGAGAGAAATAGAAATTCATTGCGACTTCCCACGCTGGAAACAGAAAACACTGAATGCGCCAAAAACCGGCCCAGAGTACCCGCTGGCGAAAGGCATACCCATACAGCCCCGCAAAGCTCGAAAGAGTTAGCGCAAGATCCACGAGGTGCAGCGGCCGGAACGCGGCGGTCAATACGACGGTGTAAATGACGACAAGCGCAAGCGCAACCGCTATGCAATAGATCTTCCAGCCCCGACGATTCCCGGCGAACGGAGATTTCATGAGAACCTGTTCTTCAGCGCGACGCCTTCCCGTGCACGCGGTCTGAGATAGTTGATAAACAACGGTTCTTCAAAATGGCCGACGCAGGGTTCTAGCGCTCAAGTATTGACAACAAGCGATTTCACCACTTGAGAATAACTGGTTACGGCCCTGCCGTGGCACAGGACTTGCCGGACAGACAGTGGCACGATCGAGGCGAACCCCAACCTACGGCCCCACTCCTCCCGTGTGGCAGTCGCTGCAGCTTACCTGGGTGAGGTCGCCGATATCGACCGGGTGCTTGAACGGCGCTCCCTCCGACGCGATCAGCCTCGTCGCTCCCTCCTGCTGCCCCAGGATGCTGTGGCAGATATCGCAATCCTTGCGGATCGTCCGGCCATCAGAACTCACGTGCTGGCCATCGTGACAGCGAAAACAGCCGGTGAAATAAAAGTGTCCGATGTTGTTGGGATGCGTCTTCCAATCCAGCTTCATCTCCGGAAACGTCGTGCTGCGATAGATTCGCTGTACTTCCGAAATCGCGTTGCGGATGTCGTTCTGCCGGTTCTTGTCTATGTCCGGGTATTTGGTGAGATAGAACTTGTGCAAATCGGTGGCGATGCCTTCCATCGCGGCTTCAGTCGTGCCGTACTGGTTGGCCAGCACCGTGACTGCCTGCTGCTTGATGTATGGCAGCGAGACCTCCAGACGCCCCGCTAGCAGAGACTCATCCACCGCCCGGTCTGGCGGAACATAAATGTGAGTGGGGCGGTTGTGGCAATCCACGCAGTCCATCCGCCGCCGGGGCAACTTCTCGATCTGCTCCTTGGTCAGCGGCGCATCCTTGGATATATACTCCGTGATCCGTCCCTGCATGTCCTTCGAATGGATGTAGGGAATCACCTGCCGCTTGTCGTCGGTCGAGATGTAGGTAATCTCATTGGCAATGTTCATGTGCCAGTGGATACCCGAAGGTGATCCGGTGCCCGGGTCGCCACCGCCGGTCCTGAGCAACATGCGAATCTGCTGCGGCGTATTTTTCTCGTCGGTACCGTAGTGGGTGAAGACTTTGAGCTGCGCCCCATAGAAACGGCGAGGCCAGTGACACTCCTCGCAAGTCTCCGGCGCGGGGCGCAAGTCGTGAACCGGTGTCGGAATGGGACGCGGGAAGGTGTTGAAAGTCGTGGCAAACACCTGGCGCACTCCCGATAGTTTTGATTTCACGTACCAACCGGCGCCCGCTCCCACATGGCACTCGACACATGCCACTCGGGCATGCGGCGAGAGCTGGTAAGCCGTGAACTCCGGACTCATGACCGAGTGGCAGAGCTGTCCGCAGAACTGCACGGAGTCGGTAAATTCGTAGGCCTTGTAGCTTCCCACCGCGCTCAGCATCACGAACACCACCAGAAAGCTGGCGAAGAAAGCCACCGCGCTGCGCTGATTAGGATCATTCAGGTCGATGCGCGGATAGAGGGGGACGTCCGAGACCTCTGTCTTCTTTCGCCGCTCCCAGATCAACCCGGCCGCGATGAGCACAAGTCCGAGGATCAGAAATGCCGGCGCCACCATGTAGGCGAGAATGTCAACGTAGGGGCTGGGCCGTTCAGAGACGAGATCAATCAGGAACAGGAAAAAAAAGTTGGCCAGGCTGACCAGCGCGAGCGCCACACCCGCCAGGCTGATAGGGTTACGCAACATCAGGCGCAGTTGGTGTCGCAACACGTTCATGCCCGACGTCGGCTTGGAATCCTCAGGGCTCATTCTTTTTCTCCCATGACCTCACACAGATGACCTCACACATTTGTTCACCGCTGTGAAACGGATCCTGTCCGATTTGCATGGCTGCCAAAATGTCTTTCGAAGGAAGGACGATTGTCCTCCATGTGGGCGGGAAATCCAAGTTCCCGGAAAGATCATTTGCGGGAATCCGCCGGCTCTGAATTCCGGTCCGCACCTGCGCCTTCTGCCGGATCCTTCTCAACCGACTCTTCGGCTGATTCTGTGCGGGCAGCTTGCAGCATGGTTTCCGCATCCAGGGCATGTTCCTCGCGATAATGTTCGAACGGCATTTTCCCGTCCCACCACGCCCAGTTCATGGGATACACATCAGGATCGAGAAATACCTGGTAGAAGTGCCAGACTACGATGGCAAGAGTCGCCAGAACGGCCTCATAAAAGTGGACGGCGGTGGCTATATCCAGCCACCAGCGCGGCAGCAGGTTTCCGACAAACACTTTCGCCCAGAGCATGATGCCGGTGCCGGCCATTACAAACAGGCCCCACACCAGGGCCCAGTACTCCGCCTTCTCGGCGTAGTTGAAGCGGGCGAATTCCGGCTTCTCCGCGGCCAGTCCAAGATAGTAGGCGAGGGTTCGCCACACATCAGAGGCGTCTTTGGGGACAGGCAGGAAGTCGCGTAACAAGCGGCGTCCATCGCGGCTCCAGGCAATGTAAAAGACATGATAGAAACCGCTTCCAATCAGGATCACCGCGGCCACACGATGGGTAATGCCCCGCATCCTTTCGCCCATCCCGAGCAGCGCCGCGAACCAGGAATCTGGGAACTTCAGCGCAAAGCCGGTCAGCACCAGCATGATGAAACTGCTGAACAGCAAGATGTGCTGGATGCGCTGGTTCTTGCTCATGCGCGTCACCAGCCGGTGCTCCATGCTCCGTCGCAAAACCGCTTTACGGCGCCAGATGATCAGGTTGTGCAACACCATTCCGCCGATCACCAGCACAATCAGGCTGACATAAAATTTCCGTATCCAGCGCACGGCGATACTGCCGGTATCGGCCGAGAGTGGAGCGTCTACGTGGACCTTGGCGGCCACGAATTTTTCGGTCACGCCCGGGTGGCACTGTCCGCAAGTCTTCACCAGGTTGGCGCGATTGATGGTGGAGCGGGCGTCGCTGGACGGCAAGATGTTATGCACGCCGTGGCAGCTCGCACAGTTCGCCACCACCTGCGAGCCCAGCTTCGACGCCAGGCCGTGATAACTCGCCAGGTATGTTGTGGACCGGCGTCCTTCGAAGCCAAACTCCTGGGAAAGCCGCACGCCCTCGTGGCAGCGGGCGCAGGTGATCAGCGCGAGATTCTGCATGGAGACAGACGAGTTCGGATCAACATGTGACTTTATGGAATGAATGCCGTGACAATCGGTGCAGACCGGTGCCTGCCAGTCGCCGCGAGCAATCGCCTGCCCGTGGATGCTCTGCATGAATTCCTTTTGCACGGGCTCGTGACACTTGGCGCAAGTCGCTGGTACGTTGAATTTGAAAATAGATGATTTCGGATCGCCCGCGGCCAATATGTCATGCGCGCCATGGCAATCGGTACACACGGCTGCCGTTTCAGAACCTGCGGCTACCGCGCGCCCGTGTACGCTTTCCTGATAGGAAATAAATGGCTGTGCGCTGTGCCCGCTAGCCTCCATGACGAACTTCTGGCCGTGACACGTGCCACAGGTCGCGGGGATATTGGCATGGTTGACGCGTGATTTTGGGTCGCTGGCGGGGAGCAATTCGTGCGCACTGCCGTGACAGTCTGTGCAAGTCGCGGCTTGTCCATCCCCTGCCCTGATCGCTTTTGCGTGGAAGCTCCGGTCGTACACGGCTTGCTCGTCGGCGTGGCAGGTGGCGCAAGAAACCTTGGCGGGTGTGCTCTCGTGGGGCGAGGCCTTCAGGTCGGTATGGCAATCTACGCAGGTAAACATGCTGCCGTGAATCGAGTCTTTAAACTTGTCCGGATTCACATACAAACTTGCGGGCTTGCCGTTCACCACATGAACTAGAGTCGAGTCCCCATGGCAGGCCAGGCAGTCGGCGTTGGTTGGCTTCGCAGCGGGCTTTTGCCCGGCAGTTGCCACTTCTGCGCAGAACAAGAAGAAGATGAGAGCTGCGACCCGCATCGGTCTTTTTCTGGTGCTCCCCGTGAGCCAGACCTGGTCGTCGATTCTCGGCATCCCTTTCGGTCTCTTCATTACGGACCTCCGCCGTACCTTCATTCTTGGTGGGAGAGGTCTCAAGCGGCAATGAGTGACCTCACTCGCAGGTGTGACGTGTGTCACAGAGAGTTGCGCAGCCTGCGAAATCCCGGCACATATGCCTGAGCAGACTTAGGCGAAGGAGAAACATCCATCCCTTTGTGAACTTACGGCAGATGCGATGGTAACTTTCAATGTGGGCGCAGGACCCGGGACCGTCGGCTCCGGCCTAATCCGACGGAGCGCACGCGGTCATACGCAAAGTGCAAGTCCTGGCTAAGCAGGCTCACAACCTGCAGGCAAGCCTCCCGGTGCTCGTGCAGGAAGCGCAACAGATCTCTGCGCTTGACTAAAGCTACTTGAGCATTGGCCAGCAGTTCCGCCGTCATTTCGTGCGGACTGCCGGAGAGGGAAGCACTGAGACCCAGGACTTCTCCGGGTCCTGCGATGCGAAGAGTCAAACGCCGACCCGACTCGGAGCATACGGAAAGCCTTACCCTGCCATTGCATAAAACAAACACGTTTTGAGCAGGCTGGCCTTCGCGAAACAGCACGGTGGCGCGGGGATATTGGTTGACCGACTTCAGGACGTCAAATTCTTGTAAAGCCTCGGCCGGCAGGTCACAGAAGAGCCGGCCCGGGCGCCCGACGCATTCGAGGCAACTGACTTGGGTGGCGCTCTCCATGTTGCATTAATACCGCAGTGAGAAGCGGAAAACAGTGATTGCAGTCACTGCTCAGCGTGATCGCGCTACATTTGCCCCTAATTGTTGCTGGCGATCAACTTCAGTGCCGTTTTATTGCGAATCACCAGGGTTGAGCCTTTCGTTTGTACAATTTGCCGCTTCTTCAAGTCTGCGAAAAGACGCGTCACTGTTTCCCGCGAGGTTCCGATCATTTGCGCAATCTCCTCGTGGGTCAGCGCCAGTTTCAGATGCGGTTCCACCTTGGCCGCTTCTCCGTTCTTGGAACCCCAATCCAGGAGCAGTTTGGCCAGTTTCTCGCCCGCTGAATGCGACAACCCAAGAGAGCGAACTTCATGGCAGGCGGTGTTGTACTTCTCGCTCAACTGCTCGGCCACTTTGAAGCAAGCATCGGAGTGTTCTTTGAGGAAACGCAAGAAATCGTCACGCTTTACGAAGTTCACCTGGCTCGGATCAATGGTTTCTGCTGTCAGCTCGTAAGGCTTGCCGGAAACCGTGGCGCTCAGTCCCAGGACTTCGCCCGGTTCGGTGATCTTCACGATCAGAGTCTTGCCGTCCGTGGCACAAATGGAAAGCTTCACCCGCCCTTTGCACAATACGAAAATGCCGCGCGGCGCCTGGCCTTCCACGAACAACACCGCCCCCTTGGGATAAGCCGTGGCATACTTGATGCTCTCGAAGGTTTGCAGAGCCGCGGCCGACAGATCACAAAAGAGTCGCTCGGTTCGCAGCTTGCAAGTCAGGCAGCTTTCGATGATATCCAGTCCGTATGGTGAGAGCACGAATCACCCCCCTGCGACGCGGGTCTTTGCGTCGGCATGCGCGCCCCTGTGGGCCAAGGCATGTGACCTGCGTCACATGATCAGTGTCCGCCCGTTGGAAACCCTTGGCTGTGACACGGAGCACAACCAGTTGTGATACTGCTCACAGGCCAGGAGGGTACAGTCAACCTCTAGCTTTAGCGACGGTTTCGAGGCATACTAAGCAGCTAGTCCCGGTTCTCCACGGGCAGTGGAGCCTCGTATTGTGTCTATAGTTGAGGACAACCGTAGTACCGAGATTGGCGCTGTGCCCGGTGCGGTCTACGAACAGCAACAGCGCCGCCGCATGCTGATTGCGCTAGCGGTGTTGCTCATCGCCCTGATTCTGGTACTGGTCAAGGACCGCCAGTTCTGGGTTCCTTCCAGTCCGGCCTCTGAATCCGAAAACGCGGAGCCCAGTCCGGCCGTGGCGACCAACCCCGCCCCGGTCGCGACGCCGGCGACGCCAATCCTCACGCAGAAGTCCGCCGAGCCGGCGCCGGCTGCCGCGCGCCCGAGATTGAGACATCCGTCGGCACGCCCCACGCACCCGATATCCGTGCCCGAGGCAGCGGCTTCGCCTGTGATTACCGCAACCAACCGCGCCGTTCTGCCCCCGCTGGAGGTGGAAGTCGTGGCGGGGAACCAGCATCGAACCATTACACCGGCCAACAACTCGGTCGCCGTAGAGCTGCAACCCAGCGCACCTGCAACCGCTGATCAGGGTACGGTTTCGGCGCCGAGCCCCGACACCACGCCGGTGGCTCCAAACGCCGCTGCCAAGGTCGAGCTTTCACCCGGCACAGCGCAAATACTATCCCGTCCCGTGGATCCCAGCTATCCGATGCTCGCCAAGCAGATGAAAGTTCAGGGCGCAGTCGTGCTCCAGGCTCTGATCAGTAAAACCGGAAGCATCCAGGATATTCAGGTGCTCAGCGGGCCGGCAATTCTTTCGGCCGCCGCCCGGGAGGCAGTCCAACAATGGCGTTTCAAGCCTTACTACCAGGCAGGCCGGCCGGTTGAAACCGAAGCCCGGATCACGGTGAATTTCACGATCTCAACCTACTGAGCCGGGCTTACGGATCCGGCGTTGCGGAGTTCGAGGTCACGAAATGGACCTGAACCATCTTGCCTCGATGTGCTTCCTTTGGATGTTCGCACTCTCAGTTCTGCTTTTCACTCCTGCCGCGCGAACACTCGCTGAGGAAGCAACAAACGGTGGCGCCAGTGTTCTCATCTACCAACCACTTGCCGGACATGGAGTACAAACAATGACGTTTGCGATCTCGAGCACAGGTTTTCAAAGTGGTGCGGAAATTCCGAGGAAGTTCACCTGCGACGGAGCCGATGTCTCTCCCGAGCTTTTCTGGGTCAATCCGCCGAGCGGCACGCAGAGCTTTGCCCTCATTGCCGACGATCCCGATGCTCCCGTCGGCACTTGGACGCACTGGGTGCTTTTCGATCTGCCCGCGCAAACCGCCAGTTTGCCAGAGGGCATCCCCAAGGTGGACGAAGTGCCCGGCGGCGGACGTCAAGGTCGCAACGACTTCCGTAAGATCGGCTACGGGGGACCTTGCCCGCCTCCAGGCAAACCGCATCGTTATTTCTTCAAGCTCTACGCCCTAGACCGAATCTTGAATTTGAAGGCAGGCGCGAGCAAACAGGAACTGGAGCAGGCCATGCAGGGTCACATCCTGGGCAAAGCGGAACTGATGGGCACATATCGCCGCTAGTATGGCGGCCTACGAATTTGCAGCATCAGCCGGGATGCTTGCAGAAATCGGCGCTTCCCTTCGCGTCCTCGCGACCTCTGTAGGTCAACCCTTTGAACACCACTGGGCTGGCGGATGCCGCACCAACCCGCTTCAGACCTGTTCGTCGAATTTGCGGGACATCACACTAGCCCAAAAATTAACAGGCGTCCCGACTCTTTCGAGTCATGGACGCCCGGGCAGCCCTCCCCCAGAACTGCTCGCTTACAAAAGTAACTTCTTCTTCGTTCGTTGAAAATAGCCCGTCTGTGCCAGCCCGTCCACGAACGTGCCATCGCTTGGTGACGGCTGCTTGCTTGCTCTACCCTCAGGCGCCTGTGGCCTGCACTGCTGGAGCAAAGGCTACGCGGTTGCGCCCTCCGGCCTTAGCCGTGTAGAGAGCCGCGTCAGCGGCGCGCAGCAGGATCTCGCAGTCCCAAGGTCCCTGCCCGCCTTGCTGAATGGAAGCGATTCCGAGGCTGAGAGTAACGGAAGTCTGACCAATGGGCCGATCGGCGACGCAGCAGCGCAGCCTTTCCGCGATGACCGCCAGATCCGGAGCATCACATCCGGGAAGAACGATTAGAAACTCCTCTCCGCCGAAGCGACCAACAAAATCATAGCTGCGGACTGCCGCAACCAGCCGGCGGGCAATTTCCTGCAATACCGCATCCCCCACCAGGTGGCCTTGCGTGTCATTGATTTTCTTGAAATAGTCAAGGTCGGCCATGACGATGCCCAGAGGTTCCTCAGTTCGCATGCCCCGCTGGATTTCTCTTCGCAGCAGATCCACGATAGCGCCCCGATTCCAAAGCGCGGTGAGCCGATCGTG
The DNA here is from genome assembly GCA_963770485.1 of uncultured Acidobacteriota bacterium. GTDB lineage: Bacteria > Acidobacteriota > Terriglobia > Terriglobales > Acidobacteriaceae > CAVVEC01. The sequence continues at coordinate 61,264 of CAVYPX010000016.1, read as the reverse complement.
AGCAGCTTCAAATTCCAAAGCACCCCGGGCACGGATCAAGGCTTCCTGGAGTTCTAGAATCCGGGTTCCAGCGCGGATCCGTGCGCGCAATTCATCCACCTCAAACGGTTTGGTCAAGTAATCGTCCGCTCCCGCCTCGAGACCGGCAACGATATCCTGCTTGTCATCTTTGGCAGTCAGCAGCAGAACGTAGCGATAAGGACTCTGTCCGCGGCTGCGGATTCTGTGGCAGAGCTCAATGCCATCCAGGCCGGGCATGATCCAATCGAGGATCACCATTTGGGGAGCATCTTCTTTTTGCAAGACGTTCCAGGCATCCAGTCCGTTGTCCACGGCACTGACACGATATTGCCAGCGCTGCAACCAGCTCTGCAGGATGCGGCGAAAGATCGGATCGTCCTCGGCGATCAGCACCGTATCCAGCACCGATGTGCTTGCGTCCAACCCGAGCTTTGGATCGCTGGTCATCATCTTCTCCGCTGCGACGAAGCCATATCTTTGAGCGAGAGATTGAGATCGGCGATCTCGCGCTCCAACACCGCGAATGTCTGGGTAACCGCGTCCTGGTTCCTTTCCTGTCCAACTTGCTCGAGTTGTCGTGCGGCTTGCGCTGCCCGCGCCGCCCCGAGGTAGCTGGACTCGCCCTTCAGGCTGTGAGCGGTCTTCATGACCGTCTCGAAGTCGCCGTCGGTTACCGCCCGCCGCAGTTTCTCCAGTAATTTCGGGGACTCCTGCAGAAAAATCTGGCATAGCTCTGCGAGCAGATCCTCATCGCCGTCGATCCGGGCGAGAGCTTCAGCTTTGTTCCACGCCCTGTTCGCAGCCGGGGGGTGAGCGGCAACGACACATGGGCTCGCCGAACTTCCATTCGCTACACCGGCCAGAGTTTGTTCAATGTCGCTCAAGCGCACCGGTTTGGCGATGTAGCCGTCCATGCCAGCTTCCAGACACCGCTCGCGATCGCCTTTCATGGCATGTGCGGTCATCGCAAATATCGGGAGCCGGGGGCCACCGGCTTTCTCCGCTTCCCGGATCGCCGCAGTCGCAGTCAGACCGTCCATCTCGGGCATCTGGACGTCCATGAACACCAGGTCGAACTTCCGGCTGGAGGCGAGTGCGAGAGCTTCTTTGCCGGTGTGCGCCACCACCGGAGTATGTCCCAGTTTCTCGAGCACGCGAACAATCAACACTTCATTGACAGCATTGTCCTCCGCGACCAGAACCTGAAGTTTGCGAGGCGACTCGCGCAAGCTGTGACGGGTAACCAGCGGCGGGGACACCGCAGCTTCTGGCTGCCGGTGACCCAGCGCGGTAAGAATCGCAGCCAGCAGATCGGATTTCAGGACCGGTTTGAGCAAGTAGGCGCGGATTCCCAGTCGCCGGCAGCGGTTCGCGTCGCCGGGCTGCCCGCCGGAAGTGAGCATCAGAATAACGGTTCCAGCCAGATCGGAGTGGGCGTGGATCTTTTCAGCTAGTTCAAAGCCATTCATGTGCGGCATTTGCGAGTCGATAAGGATGAGGCGAAAGGGGTCTCGGTTCTTCTGGGCAAGTTCGATGGCGGCCAACGCCGCTTCCCCACTTGCCACGGCCGTCGGTCGCAGCTTCCATACGCGCGTCATTTCGCAAAGAATCCTGCCGTTGGTTTCGTTGTCATCCACCACAAGTACGCTCAAGCCTTGCAGCGCCACTTCCGCAACCGGGGAAGAGCGTGGTACGGTCGCAGGAGCAATCGGAAAACGCACTGTGAAGTGAAACACACTGCCCTCACCCTCCTCGCTCTCCAGCCACATCTCTCCTCCCATCATGTTCACTAGGCGCACCGAAATTGCCAGGCCCAAACCGGTCCCGCCATACTTGCGCGTGGTACTGCTGTCCGCTTGCGAAAACGCCCTGAAAAGCAACTTGTGTTTTTCCGGAGAGATTCCAATGCCGGTGTCGGTCACTTTGAAATGGAGTTCGACGCCGCGCTCGTCCAGAGACCGGTTTTGAATCTCAACCAGAACCTCTCCGTGCTGGGTGAACTTGATGGCATTGCCCACGAGGTTTACCAGAATCTGTCGCAAGCGTCCCGGATCACCGAGCAGTTGAGGGGGCACTTCCGGATCGGCGTCGTAGGCAAGTTCCAGCCCCTTCTGGTGTGCCCGCAGGGCCAAGCCTTTCATCGTGTCGCCGACGCAGTCGTAAAGGTTGAATTCGATCTGCTCCAGATCCAGTTTGCCGGCTTCCACCTTGGAAAAATCCAGAATGTCGTTGATTACGGATAAGAGCGACTCTCCCGAGGACTTTACCATCAGCAAGTAGTCGCGTTGTTCCAGCTTCAGTTCCGTGTCCAGGGCCAGTTCGGTCATGCCCAGGATTCCATTGATGGGGGTGCGGATTTCGTGGCTCATGTTGGCGAGGAACTCCCCCTTTGCGCGGCTGGCGGCTTCCGCCGCATCTTTGGCGGCCGCGAACTGCACGTTCAAAGTCCGCAACTCGGCGGTGCGAGCCGCGACCTCGTTCTCCAGGTTGTCCCGGTGACGCTGGAGTTCTTCGTCGCGACGCTCGACTTGGCTCAACATCTGATTAAATCCATCCACCAGTTGTCCCCATTCGTTGTGGCTGCTGGTGTGCGCCCGGATGGAGTAGTTGCTGTAATCGGAGACGGTTTTGGTGGTCTGCAGCAGGTCGAATACAGGACGGGTCAAAAGCATTTGCAGGCTGGAAGCAATCAGGAGTGCCAGGGAGAATGTAAGCGCCAACGTAATCACGAAAGCGACGTTGTATCCCAGGTAGCGGGCGTGCAGCCTACCCAAGTCAGATTCGACATACAGCGTACCGACAGGCTCACCCTGCAGGACAATCTTCCGGAACTGGATCAGATGATCGCGGGTGAAGTAACTGCTTTCTCCTCTGGGCGGTGGCGGGATAAAATCCCAACTCTCCTTGTCCCTAATGTAGGTGGCAAAGGGCTGGCCGTCTAAGGTGTAAATACAGGCTGCGGTCACATCCGGCTCTGCGCGCAAGGCTTGCAGGACTCCATGAGCTGCTTCTGCGTCGTGAAAAGCCAGAGCTGCCGTGCTATTGCCGGCCAGAACGTCGCCCAGGATGGCCAGATCCTGTGCCATGCCGCGCCTGAAGGCCAACACGTCATAAGTACCCATGGAAACGGAAACGGCGGCAGCCCCGACGCAGCTCATCGCCATGAACAAAGCGGTGAGCTTGTGGCGAATCGACAAATCGCGGAAATAGTTCATCTGGCGCATCCCAGAACCTGATTACCCGATCACGAGTCTGGCTACTCCCAATAGCTTGGAGCTGATCTTCAATCCCGCTTCCTCCGCTGCCCTTCGGTTCACTTCGAACTTCACCCGGTCGTCGTCGAGCACAAAGTTGATCATTCCGCCGCGCGCGGCGAAGTCCCTGGTATCGCCGACCGTCAGAACACTCGCCCCCCGCAAGCCTTCCAGGATCATCTTCATCTGGGCTTTTTCCGAGAACGGAATGAAAAGGACATGGCAACTTCTTGCCTGCGGGAGATCCACCACGTGATTAACCTCGAGCGGATGTCCATTCACTATCTTTTCGTGAGTGACGTCCTGTAGTTCCTGACCGAAAGGATCTCGGCCCCAGACACAAATCTGAAGCGGAGCGGACGCATTGGGGAAGCTGCCCGGCGGCCACTCCACGAATTTGGCGAAGTTGTAGAGAAACGCCGCCTTGACCTGATACTCGGTGGCAGACGGAGACTGGCCCATAGCGTTGGCAGGGAACAGTGACATCGCGGCCAGCACCACCATTAGCAACCCGGGGAAGAATACATTGCGGGTCATACCACCCGGCGGAAGCTCGGTTCTTGTCTCCGTCCACATAGCGGGCTCAGAATCTCCACGTGGCTTTTAGAAACACATTCCGCCGCACTTCCGTGGGCGTGACCCCCAGCACCGAGCGGAACTCGGGGTGCTGGCCCTGCAACAGGTTCTGTCCTCCCACGCTTAACGCCAGTCGCTCCCCCAGACTTCGACTCAGCCCCGCATCCAGCCGCGTGTAACTGGGAATCTGTTGTTCTGATAACCGGCCTACGGAGTAGCCAGCCACGTCGGCTTCCAGGTGATGCGGCAAATGCAAATTGGAACGCAAACTCCACTGCTGCTCTGGGCTTTCCGAACCCAGGCCCGCGGGTGTGGACCAGGGCGAGTACTGGGATACGCGCAGATGGCTGTTCGTGACGGAAACCCGCCAAAACCGCGTCACATCCAGGTTGAATGCCGCTTCTCCCCCATAGGTGTGGGCGTGCGACTGGTTGGTACTGTCCAAGGGAATCACGATGTGGGGTGGAACCGGGATCATCACGGGTGAGCCGGGTACAACCGCGTCCATATCGTGATAGAAGTCGTAAAATCCCGCCAGATCGAGCGAAATCCGCGACGTGGCTTCCCAACGGTAGCCGCCTTCATAGGCCAGTAGTTGCTCAGAGAACAGCCTCGGATTCCCCATGAAGTTCACCAGGGTCGCAATGCCCGGGGGCGTGAGAAAACTGCTCACGGTCACATCAGAATCCCGCTCGGCCTGCGAGGGTGTGCTGACCGCCCGAGAAACTGCCGCCCACAAACGATGTTTGGAAGTGAGTACAAACAGAGCGCGGGCGCTCGGCTGGATGTCAAAACCGGTGCAATCGTTATGCTCAAACTTCGATCCCAGGATGAGTCGCAGGCGATGACTGAGCAACCCGATCTCGTCTTGCACAAAACCTCCGAACAGGTTCGTGCCATCCTGGGTCCGCGCAAAAATCACCGTAGGACTACCACGGAGTACGTCTTCCACCCGGCGATAGTTAAGGCCCCACTGCATTTCCTGGCGCTGTCCGAGCAAGCGATGATGTTGAAACTCCAGGTCAAAGGTGCTGACTCTTGCGCTGAGCAGATATTCTTCGCGCTGCGTATTGTCAAAGTAAGCTTGCAGCGAGAAGTCGGAACGCGCCGAAGCGACGTGCTTCCAGCGCCCCAGCAAATTTCCGCCTTCGACCTGGACGCCGTCATTCGCGGAATAGACCATGGGGTCCAGCGCATAGACGGTGACGTGCTGGCCCTCGTTCCCATGATAGAAGTCGCCTTGCGCGGTTAGGCTGTCAGAGCCGGAGATTTGCAGGTCGCTGCGGAAGCCGCCGCGCGCCGCATCCCACCCGTCCGCCGATGGGCTTCCGTCGGCATAAGCCAGGCCGTCGCGCTTCAGGAATTTCCCGAATACCCGGAAATACCGCCCTGCGCCCAAGCTGCCGCCGTACCTCACGGCGGCCGAACGTTGCTCCCCGGTGGAAGCTGTGGTGCTGAGCAATCCGCCCTGCGTATCCTGAGCCGCCTTGGTGATGATGTTGATCACGCCATTCACAGCATTCGCGCCCCACACCGCCGCCCCTGGGCCGCGGATCACCTCAATGCGGTCCACATCTTCCAGCATCAAATCTTGCACATCCCAATACACGCCCGAGTACAGCGGCGTGTAGACGGTTCGCCCGTCAATCAGCACCAGCAGGTCGGAGGCGAACTGGCTGTTGAATCCCCGCGAACTCACCGCCCACAAATTGCCGTCAATCTGGGCCACGTTCAATCCCGGAACCATGCGCAATAGTTCGGGAATGCTGGTCATCCCGGAGTGCCGGATGTCTTCCTGGCTGATGACGTAGATCGCCGCCGCGCTGTCACCCAATTTCTGCTCCCTCTTCGAGACCGAGGTGACTTTCACGTTCATCAGGTCTTCGATGCTAAGCTGCGAAAGGTCTCGCTCCTGGGCAAAGCATCCCGCGCTCAACAGAAGTAGCATCAGTCCTAGCCGGATTGGCTTGTCTTTACCGCCCCTTGTGATGATGGTCATTTGGTCCTCTTGCGCCTCCGGCGGCAAACCCGCAACTCCCCAGAGCACAGGGCCCCTCCAAATTCTTCGGCCAGAATTGAGTTTTCCTTTACTCGTGGGTAGTTACGAAACCCCTGATAGAAACCATTGCCACCTGCGAGTCTCAGCCCGGAGGACGCGCCCCTCTAGGCAATCCCAAGAGCCCGAGCGGACGCCGCGCTCTGTCGATCGGCAACTCAGGACTCTGAAGTTCTGCCGCCGACCGCCGATGAAAATCCAGTAAGACTTCTAAAAGTCCACCATGTCTGAATTTCAGAACCCAGAGATATTCCGCACCGTGTTGGACAGCCTGCAGACTGGGGTCAATGTGGTGGATCGAAATGGGAGAATTTTCTTTTGGAATCAGGGTGCGGAACGCATTACCGGTCACATGCGGCACGACGTGGTGGGTCGCCCATGCCGCGACAATATTCTGGTGCACTGTAACGACCGGGGCTGTGTGGATTGCGGCGCTTCCTGCCCCTTCCGCCTCACTATGCTGGACGGCAGGCCCAGAGAATCGCGCATACGGTTGCGCCACAGAGATGGACATCCGGTCCCGGTCCTTATGCGGATCGTTGCGGTCCGCGATGCGCACGGCTCGATCATCGGCCTGGCGGAAAGTTTCGAGGAGCAGAGGCTGGCGTCAGACGGGGATCGGCGTCAGCAAAGCTTGGCTGCTTCCGGCTGCATGGATGAAGTTACCGGTGTCGCCAATCACGAATTCACCCAATTCCGCTTGGGCGAGAATCTGGCAAGCCTGGCGCAATATCACCTCCCCTTTGGCATCATTTACATCCAGGTGAACCGCGTAGAGCACTTCCAGGCAACTTATGGCCGGCAGGCGGTCGATGCCATTCTGCGGGTCGTTGCCCAGACCGTGCGGGATAGCCTTCGTCCCAGCGACCTCGTAGGCCGGTGGACGGGAGACCAATTTCTAGCCATTCTGACGGAATGCGACAGCGCGGGAGTGCAAAGAACAGCCGAACGCGTTTGCAAGGTCGTCGCCTGCGCCGGGCTGCGTTGGTGGGGCGACGAGTTATCGGTCAGCACTTCCGTAGGATGGGGAAGTGCTCGAGCCGGGGACACCAGCGACACGCTTTTGCAACGGGCGCGGTGCTCGCTGCAACAAGCTTCACGCCAACCGGGTGCCGCGGCTGCGGCAGTCACGAAAAAAGGTCCTGACAGCGCAAAGAGCTGAATCACTATGTTTGCGATCATTGGAATTCTGGTTGTCTTCGGCGCGGTGCTGGGCGGCTACCTCATGGAACATGGCCACATCCGGGTGCTGCTGCAGCCAGCAGAACTCCTGATTATCGGAGGCGCCGCGATCGGAACTGTGTTAATCGCCAATCCGCTGCACATCCTCAAGCAGATCGCCGCCGGAATCGGCGGCGTATTTGGCGGATCGAAATTCACCAAACAGCGCTATCTCGATTCCCTGAAGATGATCTATGAGCTCCTGAACAAGGCGCGTCGCGAGGGCCTGATGGCTTTGGAAAGCGACGTGGAGGAACCGGAGAAAAGTCCAATTCTCGCCAAGTACCCGGATTTCCTTAAAGACCACCACGTTCTGGCTTACTTCTGTGACACCATGCGCATGGCCATCAGCGGCGTGGAAGCCTTCGATCTCGACCAACTGCTCGACCTCGATCTGGAAGTCCACCACCATGACGCCAGCGAACCGATTGCATCCCTGACGACCACCGCCGATTCGCTGCCTGGCCTGGGCATTGTCGCGGCGGTGTTGGGCGTTGTCATCACCATGCAAGCACTGGGCAGACCGCCGGAGGAAATTGGGCAAAAAGTCGCCGCCGCTCTGGTCGGCACCTTTCTGGGAATTCTGCTTTGCTACGGCCTGGTGGGGCCGGTTGCCTCGAACATGGCGAAGATCGCCGAGGATGAGCGCGCCTACCTCCACGTCTTACGCGTCGTGATGATTTCCTTCCTCAAGGGAACTGCGCCGATCATGGCCGTGGAATTCGCCCGCCGGGCGATTCCCGGCCATGTCCGGCCCTCTTTCCAGGAAGTGGAAGGCATTTGCCGCGGGCGCACAGAAGGTGAAGCCGCAGCAGCCGCAGCTCCGCCGGCGGAGCCCTCGGCCGCAGCCCCCGCGTAAACGGAAGGGAGACTCATGGGTACTCGTCCCCTCATTATCGTCAAGAAAAAAGCTGGACACGGCGGCCACCACGGGGGCGCGTGGAAAGTTGCCTATGCCGATTTCGTCACCGCCATGATGGCTCTTTTCATCGTGCTCTGGTTGCTGAACAGCAGCAAAAAAATTCAGGAGGCAGTGGGAGGGTATTTCAAGGATCCCTCCGGACACTCCAACAAAGCGAGCTCCGGCATGACGGGCGCGGGGGAAAACTTCACGCTCTCCAAAGACAACATGCCGGAGTTGAAGGAGGAATTGCAAAAGCGTATTCGCACCATGAGCAATTTCGACAAACTCAAAGATCAGATCGAGATGACGGTTACCGCCGAAGGCCTGCGCATCGAACTACTGGAAAGCGAGACAGGAACGTTTTTCAACGTAGGCAGCCCCTCGCCGAGCGATAGCGGAAAAGAACTGCTTTCCCTGATGGCGCAAGAGTTGGGCAAGCTTCCGAATCAGATCTCCATCGAAGGTCATACCGACTCCAAACCCTATTCGCGAGGCGGGGATTACAGCAATTGGGAGCTTTCCGCGGACCGCGCCAATGCCGCCCGGCGCTTGATGCAGCGCGACGGCTTGCGGGCCGATCAGGTAACCCAGATTCGAGGCTATGCCGATCAGATGCTGCGCAAGCGTGACGAACCTCTGGCTGCATCCAACCGGCGCATCTCGGTCATCGTGCAATACCTGGAAGATCACGAACCGGCGCAAGGAGAAAAAGTCGAGCCATCCACATCACCAGGCGAACCCGGCAAACGATAGGCGCGGAAAGTGGTATTAAATCCGTCCGCAAAACAGGCCGTCTCTCACGGCGCGCCCGGCATTATGGCGTGATCTTAAAGACGGTGCCTGCATCGTCCGCACCGCCCGAGGGAGCCGTCCCGTACAGCGTACCGCTCGAGTCCCGAATCAAACCCTTAACCGGAAATCCACCGTCCGACGCTCCCGTAAAGTTGTACAGAACCGTCTCCGCTCCGGTCGTATCTAACTCGAATACAACTCCGTAACCGTAGGTTCCACCGGTGGAAGCTGTACCATAAAGATTGCCCTTTGCATCTCGCACCAATCCGGCATAGGGTCTGCCTCCGTCCGAGCCTCCCGCAAAGGAGTGCAGCACGGTCTGACCACTTTTGCTCACTTTGAAAACAACGCCTACGCCGCTCGCGCCCCCCTCCGTAGTCGTGCCGTACAAGTTCCCTTGGCTGTCTCGAACCAGGCCCGCGTTTGGATATGCCCCGTCGGTGCCGCCTGTGAAGCCGTAAAGGACCGCCTCCTTCCCTTGTCCCACCTTGAACACGGTCCCGTACCCCGCCCCGCCGTTAACCGTGGTCCCGTACAGGTTTCCGGCCGAGTCCCGGACCAGGCCTGCCAGAGGATGTTGGCCGTCCGTTTTTTCGAAGTTATGCAACACCGTCTCCACACCTGACTTTGTCAGCATGAACACCGTTCCCCCACCCTTCTTGCCACCATAGGCGGTGGTCCCATAGAGGTTCCCTGCACTATCCAGAATCAGGCCAGCCTCCGGATCCCCTCCGTCGTTCCCGTTCTTGAAGGCGAAGAGCACCGTTTGCTTTCCAGTCTTATCCAATTTGAATACGGTTCCCCATCCACGTCTGCCTCCAGCTGGTGTAGTGCCATACAGATTGCCCTTAGCGTCCCGCACCACTCCGCCTCTTGGGTACCTGCCGTCCAACTTGTTGTTAAAAGCGTGCAGCACCTTCTCCGAGCCGGTTGTGTCGAGTTTGAACACCGTTCCGCACCCTGTAGTATCGCCACAGGAAGAATCACCCCCGTTTTGAGTGGTTCCATAAAGGCTGCCGTCGGCGGTTCGTAACAACCCTGCGGAAGGAAATTCCCCGTCCGGCGACCCGGTAAACGTGTAGAGCAGCGTGAACGTCTGCGCTGGTGCTTTCTGGCTTGCCGCAACTGCCAACAAAAGACTGACCACCAACAGCCGCGCAGCAGCTGACCATCCCCCGTTCGTCCCTACAATCCAACCCCTAAGCTGGCTTGCGTTCATACAGGATCTCCTTCTGGCCGAAAATGAGCCTGGTATTGTACACCTGTTTTGCGTGCTCGCAACGTGTGAAAACATTTTCATCTGAGGGGGCAATGTCACCAGGCCAGTGCCCTTGATTTCGGGAAGTGCTGCCAAGTGCCGATATGAAATTGGGTTCCTCCCTTTTCACTGAACCTGCGCCATTCCATCCGCTCATCCGCTACAATAGCCCGTTCGCCTTTTAACTAAATTCAAGAGGAATCGAACTCCGTGATTATTGGTGTGCCCAAGGAAAGTTATCCGGGGGAGCGGCGGGTTGCCCTGGTCCCCATGGTGATCCCGAATCTGATGAAGGCGGGATTTGAAGTCGTTATCCAAGCGGGAGCGGGAGTCGAAGCGGGTTACCCTGATACGCTTTACACCGAAAAGGGCGCAAAGATTCTCGCCGACCGCAACGCCGTCTTCGCCCAGGCCGACATTCTGATTCAGGTGTTGTGCTATGGATCCAACGACATCACCGGCAAGGCCGACCTGCCGCTGTTGCGGCGTGGGCAGGTGCTGATCGGGTTTCAGCGGCCACTGGGTTCGGTGGAAGTCCTCCAGCAGGTCGCGCAGACCGGAGTTACTTCGTTCTCCATCGAATTGATGCCGCGCAGCACGCGCGCGCAGAGCATGGATGCGCTCTCCTCCATGGGCACCATCTGCGGCTACAAGGCGGTTCTGATGGCGGCCGATGCCCTGCCCCGTCTCTTTCCCATGCTCACCACCGCCGCGGGAACCATCACACCCGCGCGCGTGTTGGTGATTGGCGCTGGAGTCGCGGGACTGCAGGCCATCGCCACGTCGCGCCGTCTGGGCGCCGTGACCTCTGCATATGACATGCGTCCCGCGTCCAAGGAGCAAGTGCAGAGCCTGGGCGGCCGCTTCGTTGAACTCCCCATCGAAGCCAAGGACGCTCAGGATGCACGTGGCTACGGCACCGCGCAAGACGAAAGCTTCTACGCGCGGCAGCGTGAACTGCTCGGGCGGGTGATCGCAGAGAGCGACGTAGTCATTACTACGGCGGTTGTGCCAGGCAAAAAAGCCCCGGTGCTGATCACGGCGGAGATGGTAAAAGGGATGGCGCCCGGCTCGGTAATCCTTGATCTTGCCTCCGAGCGCGGTGGCAACTGCGAGCTGACGCAGTCGGGAAAAATCGTGGTCGAGTATGGGGTCACGATCATCGGCCGGATCAACATCGCGACCGAAGTGCCTTACCATGCCAGCCAGATGTATGCCCGCAATATCACAGCATTTCTTTTGCACCTGGTGAAGGATGGAAAGCTGCAACTCGATTTGAAGGATGAAATTACTCGCGAAACTTTGTTGACCCGTGACGGCGAGATCGTGAATCAGCGGGTGCGGGAATTTCTGTCTTTGCCGGCGCTGGTTTCGCAAGGCGCGTAGAGCCGAGTCTATCTCATTAATCGTTTTGGGAAGGGCACGGCTTCAGTCGTGCTGCTCCAGCCAACAGAAATGCGGACTTTAGCCCCTGGGTGACGTTCATAGTTCAACATTTGCAGGAGGAAAGATGAGTTCTGCCTTAATCAACGGACTTTTTGTTTTCATGCTGGCGGCTTTCATCGGATTCGAAGTCATCCGGCGAATTTCGCCTTTGCTGCACACTCCTCTGATGTCGCTGACCAATGCCCTTGACGCCATCGCCGTCGTGGGCGCGATCGTGCTGGTGGGCGAACACAAGAGCAATTTCTCCTTCGTGCTTGGCGTGCTGGCCGTGATCGCGGCCACCAGCAACGTGGTGGGCGGCTTTCTGATCACCGACCGCATGCTCAAGATGTTCAAATCCAGCCGGCCGACAAAACCATGACCACCGACTTCGCAGGAAATCAACTCATCATTGAGTTCACGTATCTCATTGCCAGCGTTCTTTTCATTCTCTCGCTGAAGTGGATGAACACGCCGCGTACCGCTCGCCGCGGCATCCGGGCCGGCGAGATCGGAATGATCCTGGCCATCGCCGGCACCTTGTTGCATCACGGTCTCGTGGACTACAAGTGGATCTTCATTGCTCTGGTGCTCGGAACCGGCATCGGAATCCCGCTTGGCCTGGTGCAGATGACTGCCGTCCCCCAGCGGACCGCGCTCAGCCATGCTTTCGGCGCATTCTGCGTCACCCTGGTCGGCACCGCGGAATTCTATCTCCGATCGCCCGACGTTCCCCCCTTCATGATGGCGGTTCTCTCCATGGAAGTCATTCTCGGCTCGCTGACTTTTACGGGCAGCTTGATGGCGGCCGGAAAACTCCAGGAAGTCTTGCCCCAGCGCCCAATCACCTATAAGGGACAAAACATTGTCAACCTCTCGTTGCTGGCCATTGCGATTGCGGTAGCGGTTTATCTGGTTTTACATCCCGGAGCAAAACAGCTCTTTCCCGTGATGGTGATTGTTCCGCTTATCTTCGGCGTCTTCATGATTATTCCCATCGGCGGCGCGGACATGCCGACGGTCATCTCGCTGCTCAACTCCTACGCCGGCCTTTCTGCTGCAGCTATGGGATTCGTTCTCGAAAGCAAGCTCCTGATCATCGCCGGCGCGCTTGACGGCTCTTCCGGATTCATCCTCTCCGTCATCATGTCGAAAGCCATGAACCGTTCGTTTACCAATGTTCTGTTTGGGGCGTTCGGCCAGGTGCAGCCTGCCGCTGCAGCCGGACTGGAGGAGAAGACGGTTCACAGCGCATCGCCGGAGGAAGCCGCGGGAATTCTGGCCGCAGCGAACAAAGTCGTGGTGGTTCCCGGTTATGGCATGGCTGTAGCCCAGGCGCAACACAAGGTACGCGAACTCTACGACGTACTCACCAAACGCGGAGTGGATGTGCGCTTCGCCATCCATCCGGTCGCCGGCCGTATGCCCGGCCACATGAACGTGCTGCTTGCCGAAGCTGATGTTCCCTACGACCGGCTGATCGAGATGGATGACATCAACGGCGACTTCCCGCAAACCGATGTTGCCCTGGTGATCGGCGCCAACGACGTTACCAACCCGGCGGCACGCACCGACAAATCCAGTCCGATTTTCGGCATGCCCATCCTCGATGTGGACAAGGCCCGCACGGTCATGGTGATCAAGCGCAGCATGAATCCAGGCTTCGCCGGCATTGACAATCCGCTTTATTACCTTGATAAGACCTTGATGCTCTTCGGCGACGCCAAGTCCTTCGTGAACAGCATCGTTCACGAACTGTCCACGGCCGGGCATTAGATAAGTCAATTAGCAACTCGCGGCTTTTGTCCAGCCATTGGACGGACGTTCGCCGCCAACTCACACATTCTGTGCGATCGTGTTTCCTGTTTACTTTTTCTCTTGGCAGACTTTGCAAACAGCAACACAATCCCGCCAATTTGTCGTCGCTGCTCTCCCCACTAAAATCCAAGAAATTGCGAGACTCGAAAGGAAAGGCCCGGTGAGCCCGAGCCTTTTCTTGTTGCGCAATACGTCGGTTACTGCAGTAGATGCGAGGTTACGGCTTGATCTCGTACACCACTCCACGATAGCCACCATAGTTCCCGCCAATCGCGGTTGTGCCGTACAGCGTGCCCTTCTTGTCCAATACCACAGCATTCAAAGGCTCACCTCCATCGCCGCTACCACCTTGGAAAGTGTAGAGTGTTTTCTCCGTCCATCCGCTCTTACTGTTTGTGAGCTGAAATACGGAGCCGCAACCAGTGTTGCAATTGGAAGTGTTACCGCCTGCGAACGCGGTCCCATAGAAACTATTCCCTTTCTGTACCAGAGGCGCCCAGGGAGAGCCTCCATCGGTCCCACCCGTGAACGTGTATAGTGTTTTCTCGTTCCAGCCGCTTTGGGTGCGCACAAGTTCGAACACCGTACCATAGATGTTCCCGCCAGCTTGTGTTGTTCCATATAAGTTGCCTGCAGCGTCAAGAATTACTGGAGCGGCAGGAAGAGCTCCGTCCGCGCACGGGTTTCCCCCAGGACAGAAGGTATAGAGCGTTTCCTGCGTCCAAGTCTTCTTTGAACGCTTCAACTCATACACAACGCCAACTTCATTCGAACCACCGTAACCATACGTGGTACCATAGAGGTTGCCAGCCTTATCGAAAGTAACGCCGGCATACGGGTAGCCCCCATCGGAACCACCGGTGAAAGCATAGAGTACGCTTTCCTGCCAACCTTTCTTGCCGTGACTCAATTCGAACACGACCCCGCAACCGAAGGCGAAGCCATACTGTGGACACCCGCTTTGCGAGGTGCCGCCGACCGTCGCTGTGCCATAAAGATTGCCGTGCTTGTCCATGACCAGCCGGTCGCGCGGGTCTGCGCCGTCGGCGCAGGCAGACTGGCTGCAAAAGCTGTAGAGCACAGTTTCTTTCCACGCGCCTCCCTTCTTCTTTGGCGGGGAAAGCTCAAAGACAGTGCCACACGTCGAGCCGGGGCAATTGCCCGTTGGAGTGCCTCCGATGCGGGTAGTACCGTAGAGATTTCCTTTGCTGTCCATCAGGAGGGAATTGTAAGGAGAGCCTCCATCGGCTTCGCCGGTGAAGGCGTAAAGTACACTCTCTGTCCACCCACCACCGGACTTCGGCGACAACTCGAACACGACGCCACAGGATTCGCCAAACGGGCCGCAAGCCGTTCCAGTGCCACCTTCGAGCGTAGTGCCATAGAAATTGCCCGCTTGATCGGCAATCAATGCCGACTCTGGATACATGCCGTCGGTGCAGCCGGACTGGGTACAAAACTCGTAGATCACACTCTCTTGCACTGCCCAGGCGCACGTACCGAGTATCAGAAGAACCAGGAGAGCCGCCAGCGCTGAAAGCAAGGGCGGTAATGTGCTTTTATGCATAGTAAGAATTCCTCGATTGATTTCTTAAAGCTAATCCCGAACAGATGAGCTTATTAGGCCAAGAACCGCACAGATTGTATACCCATCTTGTCTACTTGGAATTGTGAAAAGATTTGCACCGGTATTGCACTTTGTTGACTTCAAAGGCGTCCGGCTATGGGTTGGAAAGGCCAGATTGCGCGTGGTGTCGGAAAACTTCTGGGCACATCGGCTGTACAAACCGCTCTAGCCTTTCACGCGGCGCGCGTCTTGAATCTCCGTCGCACTGTACTCGTGAATGTTGCCGCATTGGGGGCAAGTGATTCTGCCGTTGTGCTCGGCCATTTCATGCAGGAACGCAAGAAATGTTCCGGTGCAATCTTTGCAGGTTAATTCGATCTTGTCGGCATCCATGTCGTTTCCATCACTTCCTAATAGCACAGGTCTCCGAGATTGCCCTCATCCCCGCTCAACAGATTGTACTCGGATCCGGCTTCACAGCGCTTATCCGGAGCGCCTGAGATGTCTGGCCCCGGAGACAATTGTTTAACAAAGAAGTGACATCGGATCCGCTCCCCAATCGGCTATCAGCGAGTCTAATCTCCATACGGTTCGAAAAACATTCGAACTTCCTCCACGTTTGTAAAGGTGATGGACAGAACGCAGAGCACGCGGGAGCGAACCTGCTCCCGTGTAATGCGGCAGCCCGGTTGCAAGCCCGGGCGCAAGGGAAATGTCTCCCATGACACGACTTGGCCGGTAACTGGGTCTAGGCTGGGATCGGCAATGCCGAAGGAGGGAGGGAAATACGGAATTTCATCGCAGGCTTGTCCCCTTTCCCTGGTCTGCGTCCAAATCGAGCGCCGGCTTCACTTGGCCGCGATGACAGGTTGTGCAATTAACCAGTGGGTTCCGGTCCTTGAGGCCGTCGATGTTTCTCAACAGATCAAAAATGATGGTGTGAGCCATTTTCGACATGTCTCGGGCGATTTGTTTGGCTGGTTTGTCGTCTTTGTCCCATTGGTCCGGAACATGGCAGTGGACGCAACTCACGCCCAATGCCCGGCTATAACCCATCTGCATAATCTTCAAAACTTTGCCCGCCGGGATCCCGGTCAGGATCTTGATGTTTTTGAACACGACTTCCGACGGTTGGTCTTCCTTGCCGGCAATCTGCTTTGTGGCTCTTTCGATCTGATCATCATTGAACTGCTTGATGGCTTCTGGAGTGGATGGTTCGCCAGGGAAAATGGAGGGTTTTTCCTGGGCGTGCGCAATTCCAACGGCAAGCAGAGCCGCTAAGAATGCAGTCAGCAAGGTTGTCATTTTTGCACCCATCGTTTTAGTGCTGCGCCTCCGCGAGTTTCGCCACAGCCACTTGCACGGCCGGAGGCAACGACTTCATGCGCTTGATGTAAGCCGCGGCCGTCCACAGCTTTTCGTCTGAGGCCCATACTCCGTTGGCGAACATTCCCGATCTGCGGATGCCGTGTTTCGCCACCCAGAAAATCTGCGCCTCGGAGTACTCCGTCCCAGCCACCGGCAACTCGGGAATAGGTGGGTATAGGACAGGGCCTTTGCCCACTTCTGGTTTTCCCGGCGTGCCGTGACAACCTGCGCAAGCATCAAGATAGAATTTTCCGCCCGCGATCAGGGCCTCGTCAGTTGGCTTGACGGGGTTCGGAATGTCCGGCACTTCTCGCCGAACCGAAGCATGGACTGCGGCGTACATCAGAGAGTTCTCCCATCGCGACGGAGGAAGATCCGCCCGGATTTCGGCCAAGCCCAGCCTCAAGTATCCGAACATGCTGCCCGCTACAACCACAATCCCGCTAAGAAAACCCAAGACGAAATTCCTCACCGAGCCTTCCCTTCGCTGCGGATTTTGCGCGTTCTAGAACGGCCGTTGCGGAAATGCATTCAGCCAGCACAGGTTCAGACTGTTCGGATCAGATGCCGGCGAATGTTTCGCTTCGGTCAACGTGCACTTCCCGCCTTTCAAGTTCACATCAACGATACCGATGGAGGATGCTCCCGAACCTCGAGCGTCTTCGGCTACCCAGAGCACCGAACCGCTGCCGGAGGTGCCTTCGACCGCAATTGCGCTCGAGTAAGCCCACGTAGTTCCGTAGCCCCGTAATGCTTTCGAGATGCAGCCGAACTGCAGTGTGCCCGTATTCTTGTCGAAAAGAGCGGCCGTAACCTGGCCCGATAAATTGTCGCTGATATACAGCAAACTCTCGTCCGGGCTTAACCAGACATTATTTGCGGCCAGACCTTTACCGAGGCTCCCATCCGTGCCACCGTAGGTGACGGTTGTCGCCAGTTTGCCGGAGGAGATGTCGGAGACTTCCACTTCGCTGAAGTCGGCCGAGGCATCGCCGAAAATCGCGTAGTGGCCATCTTTGGTGACGTCTACACCATCGGGGAATACGCTGTCATTACTGTATCCGGTGGAAATCTGGAGGTCATTATTGGAAACTGGTGCGCCGCCCGAGATGCTGAAAGATTCGATAGAACCATCTCCGTAGGCAACGACCATTACGTCGCTCAGCGGTGCTGCTTGCCGCGAAGCCATGCCGTGGGGAAAGCCGCCATTCAGTCCAGCCGCAGCAACATCGCTAACGAACGTCAGCCTGCAGCCGGAATGAATTGTGAACGTGGCGATGGTAGATGAGCCTGAAAAGGCTGCGTACAGATATTTGCCATTGGGGTTTACGGCCAGACCCATGCCACCCGCGCCGTCAACGTCAGTGCTGGAACCCTTGTAGTTGCCGACGATCTTCTGCGTCTTGAAAATGATGGCGGCAATGTCATTGCTTCCACCATCGGCAGAGAAGACGCATTCATCATTGCCCTTTTTGACCAGCACCTGTCGCGCAATTCCGAAGTACCCGCCTCCCAGGCCGGTGCCGCCAGTTTTTACCGTTTTAGCGTGGGCCAGTTTGGGAGCCGAAGCCGTACCGCTCGCCTGGTAGAACGTCACCGTGTTGGAACCGTTGACGTCGTTATTTGTCACAACATAATGCTTTGCAGCCGCACACAAGCTGCCAGGGCACAGTCCCCAAATGACAGCCATAAAACTAACCATCGCGAACACTCTGAAATCGCTTTTCATTTTCGCTCCCCTTCTGAACCGCCATCGTTGACGCACCGCTCTCTGCATCCTCTAACAGCCGGGGGATTCAGTCGCAGCGGCACAGTCGCATGCTGTGTTTAACCTGCGAGACGGAAAACAGCAACAGATCTGGGGCCAAGCGGATGATGGTGGGGGCAAGGGTGAGCGTGGCGAGGGTCAGAAGGCGATAACAATCGTCTGCCATGACCGGGAAGCCCAGCGAACACGGCCCTCGCTGCGACACCTTCTGCTGTCGGATGTCTAAAGTGGCTCTGGCCGGCACAGCAGTTATCCTGGCCCGGCGGCAAAAGCTCCAGTGAAGGGGACAGCGGTTTCAGATTCGCAAGCACAGAGAGGAAAAGGTCTCTAACCCCGTTCTAAAGAAACTGACCCAGAGGTCCGGTCAACTTTTCCTTGTAATTGCGGGTCAGGGTCAACTCCGTGCCGTCTTGCAGACGGACGACGTAATCACCGTGGAAGAGCGGTTGCAATTCCTTGATCCGATCGAAATTGACCACGGTTGAACGATGGATGCGGAGGAACTTTGAAGGATCCAAGCGGCCTTCGAGCGATTGCAAGGTGTCTCGGATCAAATGAGATTCGCGGTTCACATGGATCCGCACATAATTGTCAGCTGCTTCCAACCAATCAATTTCTTCTACCCGCACAAAGAAGATCCGCCCCGCCGATCTGATGATGAGTCGCGTTAAGCGTTTTTGCCTTGCGTCCAGGTCCTGGAGCAAGCCTGTCAACCGTTCGGTCCAAAGACCGTCCCGCGAGTGTCGGAGTTGATCTTTGGCGCGTTGCAACGCGGCTTGAAAACGCTCGCGGTCAAAAGACTTCAGCAGGTAATCGAGGGCATGCACTTCGAAGGCCTGCACGGCGTAGCGATCGTAGGCCGTGACAAAGATGATGGCCGGCATCCGCTCGCCGGCGATTCTATCGAGGACCGCGAAGCCATCCATCTCCGGCATCTGCACATCCAGGTAGACGAGATCGGGATTGCTTCGCTCAATGGCGGCAACGGCCTGCCGCCCATCGGAACACTCGCCGACCACCTCGATCTCGGGATCGTCCGCGAGCAGAGTGCGGATTCGCTCACGGCCCAAAGGTTCGTCGTCCACAATGAGCGTTCGGATCTTCAAATGGCCCTTTTCCCTTTGTTGGAGGCCTGAACCTGGGGCGGCATCAGGCGCAGTGGAAAGGCTAGCTTCACCGTCAAGCCACCTTCCGCAGCATTGCTCAATTCGAAGCGATGCGCATTGCCGTAAAGTCTTTCCAGCCTCGCTCGCGTGCTGGAAATCCCGATCCCATTGGTTGAAGCTGCCGTAGGCTGGATACCTGGGCCATCGTCTTTGACTTCGAGGACAAGCATGCCGCCATCCCGAGCGGCGCGGACAAGCACCGTACCTCCCGAAGAGCGAGTTGCCACCCCGTGACGAATGGCATTTTCAACCAGCGGCTGAAGGATCAGATAAGGTGTGCTGGCATCGAGCGTGTCGGGGGCGATATCGATCTGAACGATGAGCCGGTCCGAAAATCGTGTCCGCTCGATTTCCAAATAGCGTTCCAGGAATTCCAGTTCCTGGGCAAGCGGGACTTCCTGGATGCCGATATTTTCTAGCGTGAGCCGCAGCAGATCGCTCAGGCGGGCAGTCATCCGGTCGGCAGCGTCCGGGTCCTTGTGAATCAGAGCAGAAATGGAGTTCAGCGTGTTGAACAGGAAATGAGGATGAAGCTGCATCCGTAAAGCCTGGAGTTGGGCCTGCGCCAGTTGCGCACTCAGTTGCGCCGACCGAAGCTCCCCCTGCCGATAGCGCTGGTAGTACAGATATCCTTGTGTGGTCGCAACCAGAACCCAGTAGGTCACCAGATTCCCGTGGAACACATAGACCAATAACATGCCCTTCGGAAGGCCCAAGACGTAATGCCGGAAGAGATTGTCCAACCACCATTTCAAAAGCGCGATGCCAATACCTGCCATCAAATGTATTGCCGCGCTTTTCACCCAGCGTTCACGTTCAAGAGGGAACCGGCGCGCGAGCCAGATGATTGCTGGCGACAGCAGACCCCACAAGTACCAGTCGCCCAGATTGAGCTTCAAGATGATACCCGTGTGGGCTTGGCCCCCGGAATATCTATAAGAAAGATAAGTCTGGCTGGCAAAAAACAACGCTACTCCGGTCCATCCCGCGAAGATGAGCGTCCATCGAAGCCACCGCCGCTGCAACATAGGGTTGATTCTCTCAGGTTTGAGCAGTTTCGGAAACGTGTAAGGACGCGGTGTATTCGTTGACCGCTCCTCGTGGAGTCGAGGACAATCCAAAAACGCGCCAAGAGGCAAAGCGGATCTACAATCTGGCCTGGAAGAGCTAAATCGTTCAAACACCGCGCCCCGAGCAGGCGGAATGGGGGTATAATGATTGCCGTTTTAGAATTCGTCTTACACCAGGGAGCCAGTGAAATGAAACGTTGCTTTGCACTTTCTATGATCGCCGGGGTTGCATTATCGCTTGGGGCTAACCTCTTACCGTGTTCTGCTCAGGTCGTCACCGGGTCAACCGTCAACGGACACAAGATCATTGTTCCGAAATCCAGCATTCCGCATCCGGGCCGCATCAATACCAACTACTTTCTGGTCGGCTCAAACCAGCGGCAGCCACAACCTCCTCCGGATGCGGAGACGCCCGGGTCAGTGGCTTGTGTCTACGAATTAGTGTCGGGGCCAACGGGTTGCCCGATCGCCACCAGCACCAATGTTCCGACCGGCGGCGTGGGTGCCATCGCTATCGTGGATGCCGGCGATTACCCAACTGCAAAGGAAGACCTGCACGCATTTGACAGCTACTTCGGCATCCCCGACGGGGATTTCCAAGTCGTCTACGCGAACGGCAAGAAGCCTCCGGAATATTCCGAGTGGGAGGTTGAGGAATCATTGGACATCGAGTGGGTCCACGCCATGGCGCCACAGGCCAAGCTGTTCCTGGTGGAGTCCGTGCTGTGCACATCCAAGAAGTGCAACACGGATCCGACCTGGCAGGCGGTGAAGGTGGCCAGCAACCTGGTTGCTCAAAATGGCGGCGGCGTAATCAGCATGAGCTGGGGGGTTCCGGAATGGCCCCAGGAACGTCAATTCGACCACTATATGACCACGCCGGGAGTTGTCTATTTTGCCGGGGCCGGTGATTGGGGCTTGAACTACCCTTTCCACCCTGCCGCGTCTCCGAATGTGGTTGCGGTTGGCGGCACCTACTTCAACCGGGATACTAATGGGAATTTCCTCAATGAACAGTACTACACCGGCGGCGGTGGTGGAGGCATAAGCCCGTATGAGCCCAGACCAAGCTACCAAAACATCATCAAGGGAATCGTCGGAAGCTATCGCGGATTCCCCGATGTTGCGTCCGATTACTGCTGCGCTGCAATCTACCTTCAGGGCTGGGGTGAGGTGGGCGGCACCAGTTGGGCTTCGCCAACGTTTGCCGGAATCGTGAACGCTGCGGGCCTGTTAAAGAAGTCGTCCCACGACGAACTCACCATGATTTACAAGGAGTACGCGAACAAACAGGAGTATAAGAAGTATTTCTACGACATTACCCAGGGTGATCCGTCCTGCGTGGTCGGCTGGGACGAATGTGCCGGAGTCGGGTCCCCACGAACGTATGGGGGGAAGTAATTTTGTAATGATATTCGGTTAGTCCGTTGAATTCTGATTAGGATCGATTTCGCATCCACACTCCGTCACGGGGGCAGATCCCGAGGCGGATGTGCGTCTCAAACCCGCACAGCTGAGGAGCATCTTTTGTGTCGGCAGAAAGTGGGTGATGGAAATCTTGGTCGATCACAACTCTATGTGATGGGCAACCCACAGAAGTTTTGGGGCAACCCACACCATGAAGCGAAACGTCTCCTCGTCGTCAAGGCCGCTTCCGCATCAATTCCATCTGTAAAAAAGCAGGGACTTGAATTGGGGGAAAATGTAGAGATTTGCCTAATCCGCGCAAGAAACTGCACTGCCAAGGTCCAGCCCGGTTCGAAAGCATCTCTCTATGTATCTCAATATTAAGAGTCTGGACTTTCCGCCGGCCGAGAGGTCGCGCGGCCCAACACGTGCACTAAGGCTAGTATCTCTATCGACTTTATCGGTTGCATGCAAAACGCCGAAAACGACATTCTCGAACGAACCAATCCCCAGAGCCTCATGGCAATCCCGTCGGAAACGAGGACGACGAATCGCGCGACCCTTCCCCAAGCCATCGATTTTGGCTGGCGCCTGCACGGAAAACAAGTTGGTGTGCTTCCCGACTCTTCCTTGACTTTGCTTCCCGTCTGCCAGGGTGGCGCCGCAGCATTGCTCGCACAATATTATGCCGACGGAGATTCGCTGTTGTCCTGCCTCCAGTGCGGCGCCTGCACGGTGAACTGTGGTTTAGCCGGGGCAGATGGGCAGTTTCCGCGGCGTCAGATGACACTGCTACAACTCGGGGAAACGGACAAACTCGTGGCGGACCCTAGAATCTGGTTCTGTTTCAATTGTGGGGACTGCACATCGCATTGTCCGGCCAACGCGGGGCCCGGGCGGATCATGGCGGCAATTCGCCGTCTGGCGGTTGAGCAGTACTCGATGCCTCCCTGGTGGAGCCGGCTGGCAAACCAGCGGCAGGGTTTTGTTGGGATGCTGATGGCAGGGATCGCGCTGCTGCTGGCAACCATCGCAGTCGGTGGTTCGTTCTCGCCGCAAATCAGTCCGGTTCGCTATGCCAGCATGCTTCCGCATGTCACGCTGAACCTGTTTTTTGGCGCACTCTCGACCCTCGTGATGGTAACTGCCGTAATGGGCACCGCACGTGCCTGGAAGGCATATACCGGGGAAGTGGTCTGGAAGACCGATGCCGGCCGCCTCATGAACTCTCTCGCCTCTGTCCTTCGCGAAGTTGCAACGCACCGGCAGTTTTCCGCATGCCGGCAGTTTCCCTTGAGTCGATGGGCGCACGTCTGCGTGTTCTATGGTTTTGCTACGCTCATGGCGCTGGCTGGCGTTGCGGCGACGTTGATCGCCTTTGGTGCTTCATATCCGCTGCCTGCTTCCAGCCCTTTCAAGATTGCCGGAAACATTGCCGCAGTGTTGATAATCGGCGGAACCTCCTACTTTTGGGCTCAGCGACGACGCGCAGGAAACGAGAAAGATGCTTCGTGGTTCGACCGAGTGCTACTCTTGCAACTTTTGCTCGTGAGTATAACCGGCGTTCTGGCCGAGATCTTTCGTTACGCTAACCTCGCCGTCCTCGCCTACCCGACATATTTCCTGCACTTGGCATTCGTATTTGTTCTGCTGGCGGGCTGTGCGAATTCGAAACTCGCGCATGTGTTCTACCGAACCGTTGCGCTCACGGCAGAACAGTACATAGCGATCCCAGACGCGTCGGTTGCCGGTCTGGATGCTCGCAGGGTGGCAGCATGAACAGCGAGAGTGCGACGGGAAAGAAAATCCTCCCCGCTGACCTGGTTTCAAAAAAGGCTGAAGAACTTGACCAGATACCTGATGGCGAGTTGGTAGCTGCTTACGAATCTTTCCGTGACCACGAAGATGCCGAGAGTGGGACCTATCCGAACATCAGTCGTTTGTACGGCACGTCGCTGGAACGGGAAAAAGACCGGCGCGAAACTCGAGCACAGGCAGAGACTTGTAATGCCGAGATGCAGGAATGGTACGAGAAAGCTCGGAATGAGCCCTGCACCTGGTGGCTGAAGAACCATCTGGTTGCCAAACACGCCCTGAAAAGCTGCATCGCTTGCGGCGTCTGCACAGCGCAGTGCCCAGCGGCCCAGTATTATCCCGAGTACAATCCCCGCACCATCCTTGACGCGGCCCTGACGCAAAACGAAGAGCGCCTGGTTGAACTTTTGAAATCAGACACTCTCTGGTATTGCGGACAGTGTGGTTCCTGCAAGCCCAAGTGTTCCCGGGAAAACAACCTGATGGGACTGATTTCTTCTTTGCGTTTTCTCGCCCAACTCAAGGGATACCACCTGTGCAGCGTTCGCGGACGACAGCAATACGCGATGCGACACTTGTGCGGGGGAAACCTGTGGAATCGCGCCTGCAGCCTGTACTTCCGGAATATCACCGCGGAAGGCCACCCGGATTTCGGCCCGCGCTACGCCAAATATCAGTCCGAGGCGGAGGCTCAGATGGTCCGGCTAGGGGCCAACCCGGATCGGCCTGGCCATTTCGGCGGACGCAAGCTTTCGCCGCAAACGCTTGCGGAATTTCGCTCCTGTCTGGCGTGCGGTGGAACATTGGTTTTGTGGAACCAGCTTGAGGAATCCGCAGCCGAGGATGCGACCAAGAACGGCATCTCGATTGACGAATACCACAGCCGCGTTCACCGTGAAGGGTAGGTAAAAGGAACAACAGACATGGCGACAGTAAACCTTGCGCCAACGACGATCAAAGAGATTCCGGAGAACGACTTTTTCCTTACACCGAGCTGCATTTTGGGCGCGGTCAACCCCGGCACCGAAGTCCTAATCAGCCGGATCTACGATTTGCTGGGCCTGACGTGGAGGGCGGCGGGGGATCGAGCGGAATCGCAATGTACGTGCTGCACGGGCTTTTCTTCGCATGGCGACCTTATCTCGATTGAGAGCACGCTGCTGGTGACGGCGCGTCTGTGGTCGATCGCGGCGGAGCTCGGCTTGGAGAACATCACCACCGCCTGCGTGACTTCTTTCGCAATCCACACTGAATGCCTGGAAATGTACGAGCACGAACCAGGATTGCACGAACGCGTGGACCGATGGCTCCAGCAAGCTTGTGGACGGCGGCTTCAGATTCCCAAGCATGTGGTTCATGCCAGCGACATCGTGTATCGGTATCGCAACGATTTAGCGCACAAATTGCGGTATCGGCTGCTCGATCACGAGACCGGGCGTCGGTTGCGCGTGGTCGATCATGTGGGATGCCACTACGCCAAGGTTTTCCCTGAGAAGGCGATCGGCGGCGCGGAATCCTGCGACGTGCTAGCCGGGTTGATTCGCGCCTGGGGCGGCGAGACCGTGGACTATCCGGAACGGCGCCATTGCTGCGGCATGGGGTTTCGGCAGTGCGCGATTCGTCCCAATCGCGGCTACACCATGGCTTGTGTGCTTAAGAAATTGGACAGCATGGAACCTTGGCAGCCGGATGCGATTCTTACCAACTGTCCGGGGTGCAACCTCTTTCTTGACAAGGAACAATGGGCCATCCAGCAGATGACCGGGAAAACGTTCGACATTCCAACGCTGTCATATACCGAACTCGCTGGCTTGCTGCTGGGGTGGGATCCCTACGACGTAGTAGGGATTCAAGCCCATACCGTACCTGTCGAACCTCTTCTCGACAAGATGGGGATTGCGTACGACAAGTCCAAAGAATGGCTGGGAAAACGGGTTGCCGGAGGGACATAGCAAACTCATATGGCAAAACAGATATGCATCATCGGAGGCGGTGTCGCGGGCATGCAGGTGGCGCTTGTCCTTAGCTCCCTTGGCATGCCGTCGTTGGTGGTGGAGAAATCCTCGGCGCTGGGTGGCCGTGTTCCGCGCCTCTCCAGGACCTTTCCGTTCTTCAATGACGATGGTTTTAACGACGGAAAGGAATTTACGGACTCGATTGAGCGAGACCTGCGGGCGACGCCTCTCGCCGACATCCGCCTCAGCACCGTGGTCACCAGCCTGCGCGGAGAATTTCCCAACTTCGCAGTTGAACTTAGTGACGGCAGCGCTGTCGATGCCGGGGCGGTGGTGGTGGCCACGGGATTCAAGCCCTTCGATCCGACCAGCCTTAAGGAATACGGCTATGGCGTTTATCCCAATGTGATAACCGCCTCGGAACTGGAATGGATGCTGAATCCGCGCGGGCCGACCGGCGGGAAACTCATGCGCCCGAGCGACGGAAAATCAGCGGAGCGGCTTGCGATCGTGTTCTGCGTCGGCTCGCGCAACCGGCGCATCGGAGCACCGTTTTGTTCCCGCATTTGCTGCTCGTACGGGACAAAACAAGCCAGCACAGTCATGGAACGGAATCCCAAGGCGCTCGTCGCTTGCTTTTACATGGATGTCCGCACCTACGACCGGGGGTTCGAAGAGATGTACTCGCTGGCGCAGGAGCGGGGCGTCCGGTACATACGCGGCCGCGTCTCCATGTGCACGCAGCTTCCTGACGGGTCCGTCGGTGTGAGAGCAGAAAATACTCTGCTGAACCGGCCGTTCAGCGGGGAATTTGATCTGGTTTCCCTTTCGACTGGAATGAGGCCGTGTGAAGACGCAATTCAGTTGGCGCAGTGTCTCGGAATCAGCTGTGGCCCGGATGGTTTTTTTCTTTGCCGCGAATGGTTCCGGCACCCGCACGACGCGACCCGGGATGGTGTTTTCCTGGCGGGCTGCGCGACCGGCATGAAACCGATTCGCAACTGCATCATTGATGGCGCGGCGGTGGCGGCGCGGGTCACCGCCTTGCTACGCAAGGCTACGACATGAGATACGGCTTCATTGTCGACAACCGCAGGTGCATCGGATGCCACTCCTGCACAGTGGCTTGCAAGACAGAAAACCGGGTGCCGCTGGGCGTCAATCGCACGTGGGTGAAATATGTGGAGAAAGGAAGTTTTCCGTCTGTCCGGCGCGTTTTTCAAGTCACCCGCTGCAACCACTGCGAAAACCCACCCTGTGTCGAGATCTGTCCTGTGACCGCGATGTACAAGCGCAAGGATGGCATCGTCGACTTCAATCCGGCGCGGTGCATCGGCTGCAAAGCCTGCATGGAAGCGTGTCCGTACGACGCCATTTATCTTGATCCCGACCATCACACCGTGGCCAAGTGCCACTTTTGTGCCCATCGCACGGAGTTGGGACTGGAACCCGCCTGCGTCATGGCCTGCCCGGAGCACGCCATAATTGCCGGGGACTTGGACAACGCGGAAAGTGAAATTGCGCAGTTGCTCGCGCACCAGGCGGTGCGAGTCCGGAAACCCGAGCAGGCCACCAGACCTAGTCTCTATTACATCGATGCCGACGAAAGCGCGATCGTTCCTACGGCCGCACGCCATGAAGTCTTCTACATGTGGTCGGAGCGAAACCGCAAAGTTGACGGCGGAGGCGCAGCGTATCTTCCCGATAGTCCGTTCCTACAGAAGGACACGCTGGCGGCTTACGACGTATCCCACGCACGGCCGTGGAACTGGCAAGTGCCGCTTTACTGCTGGTTGAAGTCGATTGGCTCTGGAGTCCTTGCAGTGCCGGCCATCGCGGTGGCGTTTGGTTGGCTTGCGGCAAGTCACTCGCGGGACATCGTCCTCTCGGTGCTGGCGCTGGCTTTTACCGCTGCAACCCTCGTGACCCTCATCGCCGACCTGGGCCGCAAGGAACGCTTTCTGCGTGTACTGCGATCTCCACAAAATAAGTCCTGGGTCTCCCGCGGAACCTTTATTCTTTCGCTCTATGTTGCGCTCTGTGGGTTGTTCTGGCTTAGCGGCGTAACACATCACTCCTCAGCTTTGGCTCTTCTGCTCTGGCCGACGGTCGTTTGTGGCTTCATGGCCGCGGGATACACGGCATTTCTGTTTGGACAATGTGAAGGACGCGACCTCTGGCAGACGCCTCTCTTGCCGCTGCATTTGGTTGTTCAAGCGCTGCTATCAAGTGCTGCCGTCCTGGCAATCCTTCCGGTTTCTTATGGCGGCGGCACACCGCAAGCGATCAGCGTCGCAGCGGGAGCGCTTGCAATCTGCCTGCTTCTGCATTTGTTCCTGGCGATTAGCGAAATCGCCATGCCGCACGCCTCCGACAATGCTGCTTATGCAGCTCGGTTGATCACGCACGGACCGTACCGCACTTTGTTCTGGGCCGGTGTGGTGGCGCTGGGCGGGGTCCTTCCCCTCTTGGTTCTGTGGCTGGCGCCTACCAGCGCCGCCAATGTGGCGGTGTCCAGCCTTCTCGCACTCGCTGGATTGTTCGCATTCGAATGGTGCTTTGTGATGGCCGGACAACTTGTTCCCAACAGTTAGATGAAGAAAACTTTGGAGATTTGTGATGAAAGATTTTAAGCGCGAAGGCAGCCATCTCTCGTCCTGTCCTCCAGTCGAGAAATGGGATGACTGGGTCGAGTATGATCCGCAAGCCTGGCCCCGCCGCGTGGCTCGGCACTACCAGCTGATTCCAACCATCTGCTTCAATTGCGAGTCTGCTTGCGGGCTGTTGGCCTACATCGACAAGGAAACCGGAGAGGTCGCCAAGTTCGAAGGCAATCCCATGCATCCGGCGAGCCGTGGGCGGATTTGCGCGAAGGCGCCGGCGATCATCAACCAGATTCACGATCCCGACCGGCTGCTCTATCCCATGAAGCGCGTGGGGCCACGAGGCGGCGGCCAGTGGGCACGAGTTTCGTGGGATGAAGTACTGGAAACTTTCGGGGCGAGAATTCGGAAGGCGATTCAGGAAGGCCGCGGCGAGGAAGTGATGTATCACGTGGGCCGGCCGGGCTACGACTTCATTATGGAACGCACCCTGCAGGCCTGGGGCATCGATGGTCACAACTCGCATACAAATATTTGCTCGGCCTCGGCGCGATTGGGGTATGTGCTATGGCACCACGCGGATCGGCCCTCGCCCGACCACGCCAATGCCCGGTTCATCCTACTGCTCTCCGCACATCTCGAATCAGGCCATTATTTCAATCCTCATGCGCAACGCATCATTGACGGCAAAATGGCCGGCGCAAAGCTCGCGGTGATGGATCCGCGACTCTCGAATACTGCCAGCATGGCGGACTACTGGATGCCTTCCTATCCTGGCACGGAAGCTGCTGTCTTGCTTGCCATGGCTAAAGTGATTCTGGATGAAAACCGGTTTGATGCCAGCTTCGTCAAGAATTGGACCAACTGGGAAGAAGTCAACGTAGACGGGTTCAAAGCTGAGGACCAAGGCTTCGATGCAATGATCGCAGCTTTGCAACGTCACTACGCGCACTACACTCCAGAGTTTGCGGAAAAGGAAAGCGGAGTCAAAGCTGACGTCATTGTGAGAGTTGCCCGCGAAATCGCCGATGCGGGAAGCCGCTTTGCCTCGCATCTCTGGCGCGGCAGCGCATCCGGGAACCTCGGAGGTTGGCAAGCCGTGCGTGCGTTGATGTTGCTGCATGTGCTCACCGGTTCGGTGGGGACCCGAGGCGGACACAATCTGAATGCGTGGAACAAGTTCATGCCCAGGCCTTTCAGCGTGCCGCCACCGCAGAAGCGATGGAATGAACTGCTCTATCCTCGGGAATGGCCGCTTTGCACCCATGAAATGTCGTTTCTGCTTCCGCACTTGCTCAAAGAAGGACGCGGCCGCCTGGAATGTTACTTCACCCGCGTCTTCAATCCTGTCTGGACCTACCCGGATGGGTTCTCATGGGTCGAGGTTTTGCGCGACGAGAAGTTGGTCGGTCTGCACGCCGCACTAACACCCACCTGGAGCGAGACGGCCTGGTATGCCGATTATGTTCTGCCCACCGGATACAGCTCCGAGCGCCACGACTTGATGAGCCAGGAGACGCACGGTAGTAAGTGGATCGGATTCCGTCAGCCCGTGTTGCGTGTATTCCAGGAAAAGCAGGGCAAAACGTTCGACTACACTTACCAGGCCAACCCGGGCGAGGTCTGGGAAGAGGATGAGTTCTGGATCAGCCTGTCGTGGGCCATCGATCCCGACGGCGCCATGGGCATTCGCCAATGGTTCGAATCACCCTACCGTCCGGGGCAGAAGATCACCGTCGACGAATACTACGGCTGGATCTTCGAAAACTCCGTGCCCGGACTTCCCGCAGTCGCAAAGAACGAAGACCTTACACCGCTGGGCTACATGCGAAAGTACGGAGCCTTTGAAGTTACGACTGATGTCTACAAACTGAACGAGAAGCCGGTGCCACCCGCTGATCTCGCCGGCTCCAAGATCGAAACCCACGGTGTGATCAGGAAAGACGGCAAGCCAGTCGGCGTGATGGTCGAGGGCAAAGCGGTGGTGGGTTACAACACGCCATCGCGAAGGCTGGAGCTCTTCTCGAAGACCCTGGTGGATTGGCAGTGGCCGGAGCTTGCTTTGCCCGAATACTATCGCAGCCACATTGACCGCATCGCGCAGGCACAATCCATCGGAGGCCCCGCCGCGAACTTTAATCCGGAATATATGCCGACCGTCGATTGGCCGAAAGATGCGCACGGGGATGTCTATACACTGCTGCCGATCTTCCGCCTGCCGACTTTGATCCATACCCGCTCCGGCAATGCGAAGTTGCTATACGAGATTGCCCATAAGAATCCGCTTTGGGTGAATCCTGACGACGCGGGGAAACTCGGTGGCGTGCGAACCGGCGACTTGCTCAAGGTCCACACCGAAATTGGGTTTTTCGTGCTTCACGCCTGGGTGACCGAAGGTCTGACCCCCGGAGTCGTGGCCTGTTCTCACCACCTGGGACGCTGGCGAATGAATAAAGACGACAAGGTCGAGCGCTTCACCAGCGCGTGGGTGG
This sequence comes from uncultured Acidobacteriota bacterium, assembly GCA_963770485.1. GTDB lineage: Bacteria > Acidobacteriota > Terriglobia > Terriglobales > Acidobacteriaceae > CAVVEC01. The sequence goes on along the minus strand of CAVYPX010000016.1, from coordinate 30,728 downwards.
ACTTGAAGGAGGTTGGCAAAGGCCAATGGAAGATGCGGCAAATCACCGGGGTCGAGCCTTACCAGAGTTCCGATCCCGACACCAAGCGCGTGTGGTGGAGCGATGCCGGCGTGCATCAGGACATCACGTTCCCGGTTCACCCCGATCCGCTGAGTGGCATGCATTGCTGGCATCAGATGGTGCGGGTGGAGAAAGCCGGCCCCGAGGATCGTTATGGCGACATTTTCGTAGACACCAACCTCTCCCATGCGGTTTATCAGAAGTGGAAGAAACTTGCCCGTCCGGCGACAGGGAATTTGCGCCGGCCGTTGTGGTTTCCCCGGGTGGCGCGACCGGCAGAGCCCGCTTACTACTTCGGCGATCCAAGATAGACGGCTTTTGTCTCCGGTTCATGCCGGTCGGTGCTTCCCCTGGCGCATATACGCGGAAATAGGACGACCTCACGGGTAACTGAGGAGATCACGAGGGCCCTCGAATGCGTGTTTTGAAGGATGAGGATGAGCACTCGATGGCCACTCCAGTCGTTTCGCCATTCTGTCCACAGGCGAGCGTTGACATCATTGAGCAGGGAAAGCAGCGGTGGGCAGACTAACGGATTGCAAACGGATTGCAATGAGATTTTCGTTTACCTTGTAAGGCCAGCGGCCGGGTTTAGGTTATCGTTGGCCTCAAAAGCTAGCCAACATCATCCGGTCGACACGCCGGAGAGCGACGCGCTAACAGCGAACCCCTCGCGCGCCGGGGGCCTACAACGTTTTTGGCTTGAAGCCGTCCCTCAGTGCCTGGCCTCTACTGCTTCCTTCTGCCGCCATGCTGGAATCGCAGACGCCCCTCGCGCCAGGTGACCAAGACTGGGATCCTGTCGCGTGATGACATCGGGTCCGTGAGTCTTGCCGGTGATGATGGGTTTGTTGGAGATGGTTTCGTAGGCGTAACCGGTCAACCTCACGTTGAAGAAAGCACCGCTCAGTCGCGCCCACCCATAGTGGGCTCTACTTTTTGTATCATAGAATTTCAATCCCAGAAAATGGCCACCAATGTCACTCAAAAACCACTGGCCGTCACAATCGCTGCTGGTGCTGGTGCCAAATATACACCTTTCCATTTGATGCGTGTCGTTCCCAAGCCTCTTACTGGAACGAACTTTCACACCAGTCTTTAGGGCTGACGCCCACCTGAAATCAAGAGTGGTGGTTCTGTATCCTCGAATCAGATTCCGGGACGCGGCGGGCTGGATACTAAAGGCGATATGATTAATGCCGGTACTTAGGTTGAAAACAAAATCTGCGACACCATCGTGGTTAAGGTCGAGCGAGTAGGACCCATAACCGAACCGGTGGTTGGCGCGGTGGTAAACGATTCTGCCCTCGGCAGGCTGAGCGAACGCTAGCAGGCTCACTCCCGCCGCACTCGCCGCCAAGGCATACGCGTTGAGCCGCTGCTGCAAAGGAAAAGAAAGTGTGGAAGGTTTCCTACCGGGCCGGGGAGATCGCCGCATACGTCCTCCGACTGTACGTCCCACAACTATCCTCGCGCTGTTCTGGATTGTCAAGAAGGAACCGCCGCACCCAGTCAGCCACCGCCTTTTTCACATACCACCGCATGTGTGCTTAGCGCGGAACGGTTACGTGGGCACGCCTGTCCCAAAAAAGCAGCAGCGCCCAGAGGCATTGGGGCGTAAGCAACTCTGCGCCGAATGGCAACAACTGCTCATCAGCCACAAAGGGTGCGCTGTTTTCCAACACCACTGGTGCTGGCGGATAAGCAGTCACGACCGCCATACCTAAATTCCCTCTGTCTGCGAAATACCGCACGGGAAAGTCTCCGGGAAAGAACCTCCGGCAGTACAAAAGCAGCACAACAAATTGGGGATTCAACGTATGCGGTTGGAAACTCAGGGTAAAAAAATTGGCTCCTCAGGTAGGACTCGAATCCCCGCGCAAACGTAAGTTCAACAACATACAAAGCAACGGACGGCAGTTTAAGCGATCTAGGTATATACAAGGCAGTGCCATCGGCAGGTGAATGGCAGGTGGCGCTGCCCATAGTTTCCCCGAGCCGTCAAAGTTCCCCCCCCGCCAGAGTTCCGCGATAGAGAACCCTCGATCAGATCACCCCACCTAGTGCTGCGGGAAATTTCAAGACAAGAGGAACACCCGATGTTTATTACGGATGTGCATCAACTCCTGCGTGACCTAACGCGAGAGAAATTCTTCGGCTCTGTCGAAATTCGATACGAAGCCGGTCACATAGCAACCATCAAGAAAACCGAAAGTCTGAAAGTCTCAGGCGACGAGCCGAGCCGGTTCCGCGAGGTGAGCGATGAGCAGCGCAGTCGTTAACCCCGATCTGAACTGGCAATCACTTTTCAAGGTGCCTGCCGATATGGATACGAGCGGAGCTAAGTTCTTAATCAAGGATTTTCTGCCTGAAGGTATCACGTTTGTGGGCGGTCTCTCCGGGCACGGCAAAACATGGTTCGGTCTGAGTCTCGCAAAGGCGCTGTTCTACGGAACTAAGTTCCTATCGCATTACGAGGTAACCGAACGTGTGCCGATTGTTTACCTGACTCCGGAATCTGGGGAGTCGGCATTCGGCGGTCGTCTCAAGACCATGCGACTGGATAAAATCAGGGATGGTTTCTTTGTCCGCACGCTGAACCAAGTGCCGATTACCTTATCGAATCCGTCCCTGCTCAACTGCGTGGATCAACTCCGTCCTGCAATTTTTCTCGACACTGCGATCAGGTTCAGCACGGCTAAAGACGAGAACGATGCCCGACAAAACGCTCAAGGACTGGCGCAAGATGCATTTGTGCTCAGGTCTCACGGCGCACGGGCAGTCATTGGCTTGCATCACAGCCCGAAAATAGCAGCGAAGAAAAACAGGAACGGAAGTTACAAAGAGCCGACACTTGAAACGGCGCTGCGGGGTAGTGGGGATTTTGGCGGCATGGCGGATAACGTCATCTGTCTGCAATGCGTGGAACCGAAAACCCTTGAGATCGTTGTTTACTATCCCAAGGCTCGTGACTTTGCCGCACCATCACCGTTTGTAATTCAAGGTAGACCTTATTTGACGGAGACCGGAGACTTCCGACTCGTAGAGGAACCAGAGCCAACGTTAGGGAGTACCGAGGCAGAACGATTGCTGAACTATCTCAAGCTGTGTCCGGAGGCTAGCTATCGGCAGATCGAAGAGGCAACCGGCATCAACAAAAATCGAGTCCCGACCGTGGCGCAGACTCTTGGCTGGGAGAAAAAAGGCAGTCTGTGGGTGCCGCAACCCATCCATTGAGCTTGTCCCGACCTTTGTCCCGGCGTTTTCCTGTCCCGCTGGTGTCCCGCCTTTTTCAAACGGGACAAGACTCGATGACAGTCAATCTTTAGAACAATATCCAGTTGTCCCGATTCTGTCCTGTCCTGTCCCGGTCTCTGTCTGTCCTGCTGCACCCTTACGGTGCAGGACAGAGGACAAGAAGCACAAAACTAACCAGAGCGGGCAGGGCCATGCTGCAATCGGCTGACTGCAACCTGCGGGTTGAGGTCCCCAGCAATCGTGCCCCCAGCCTGCCCGCATTCAAAAAGGTAAACAACATGCCACATCGAATTAAGAAACCTTGTGCCTTCCCCGGCTGTAGTCTGCTGATCGAGGCAGGCACAGCACGATGCCCATTGCATCGCAAGCAACAACAGAAAGAGTCAGACGCAAGACGAGGTAGCGCAAGTCAGCGTGGTTACGATGCGACCTGGCGACTCTATCGTGAAAGGTATTTGACATGGCGCCGACGATGCTAAGTTCTGGGATACGAGCAACCATCAACCTTTGTGTGCCGACTGTCACAGATACAAGTCTGCTGCTCATGACGGAGCTTTGGGTAATCCACTGAATGACCCGACCTGCTCTCAGCCTAGCCAACCACTTTGATAAGGATGCCTATGGAGGGGCACCCAAAATCATCCGAGATCGGCTTGACTAGACCGCAGCGCCAGCCACGCACACGCGACCGCCAAAATTCTTATGCTTTTCAGACCAAAACATTATCACTTATGGAAATCAACATGAAATCACCCTCAGTTCACATCAAATCAACTGCACCGGCTCATCTAAGTGACCCATCGAAGACCTTGTGGGATCGGGTCGTGTCCTCGAATGTCCTCTGCCCATCCCGACTTGTCCTTTTGACGTTGGCGCTGGAATGCCTCGATAGGCTGAGTCAAATCCGCTTGATTCTCAAAGACAGTGGCAAGCTGACCTCTATCACAACGAAAACTGGCGCGATTCACCTAAACCCGCTGGTCAAGGCTGAGATGGAGTGCAGGACGCAATTTATCGAACTGTGGCGAAGACTTGACATCAAGACCGAACCCAACAGTCCCACGTTTTCGACTGACATCGAGACCCGATGATTTGTCGCGGGGGACTTTCTTCCGCTAATGGAGGGGGGCCGATCATTTCAACCATCCATCGCAAACGGGCCTTCGGCTCAATCATTAGCAATAGAAAGTCCCCCGCAATGACACGATCAAAGGCTTCTAAAACATCTTGCCAAGACCTCTAGCATCAGGAACCTTTCAGCGATGCGTCCTGAGCCATCCTAACGCAAGATTTTCAAGTTAAAAGTCCCTCAAGCGAGGGACAAGCGCCACTCACGCGAGTTGGCTAATGTCATGCCTGTCGCTCGACAGGCACAACCGCAACGTAAGGCTTCGGCCTGAATAACCAATTCAGCTTTCTCAGATGAGAAGAAAAGGAAAGTTAGTTTTATGTTAGACACAAGCAGTAACTACACCCGTGAATCGGCTCTGACCGAAGCGGGCAGACTAATGAACGTCAAACCGTTTGATAAAGCCACGTCAAATAAAATCGAGCGGCTCCTCCAGTTGGCCGATTCGCTGGGTGAGACCGGCGCGGCTCTGCGTGCAATGAGGATGCATGAACTCGGTAAACAGTTCAACGTTCGAGATAAGCAAACGCTGTCCGTGGAAGAGTACAAATCCGCGTTTCGTAACTACCTCAGTGGTGCTTACGATGCTCTTACTCTCGATAAGCTAACTCTTGCCGAGAATCGTGCATTGTCGGTCGGCACAGACGCCAGTGGCGGTTACGTAGTCCCTCAAGACTTCGCTACCGTCTTCCAAAACGGCCTCAAGGCTTTTGACGGCATCTTCGCAGCCGCCAAGATCGTTGAGACGGTTCACGGCAACGTCACGGGATGGCCGATCGGGGACGATACAGCGACCAGCGCAACAATTGTCGCTGAGAATGCCATTTCAATCATCGACACTCCGGACCCCAGTTTCGTCAACGTGACGTTCGGAAAAACTCCGACGTGGCGCAGTGGACACCTCAAGGCATCAATGGAACTTAGTCAGGACGCAGAGTTCGATCTGAGTTCTGTCATTGCCGAGCTGAGTGCTCAGAGAATGGCTCGTGGGATCGGTACTCAGATGATTACGAATCTGATCGCTGGCTCGACATCAGGAGCAACGGCAGCAAGCGCAGGCGCAATTGTCCCTGATGACTTACTAAGTCTCATCGCTTCGGTCGATCCGGTGTATGCACAGCGGGGCGTGTTTCTCATGAATATGTCCTGTCTGACCTCAATTCTGAAGGTCAAAGGCTCGACATCAGGCGATTACCTGCTCCATGTTGACCTCGATGCGGAAGGACGGCCAACACTTTTTGGACGCACCACGTATCTTTGTCCGTCGCTTCCAAACATTGCGACTGGACAGAAGTGTGTGCTGTTCGGAAATGTTTCGGATTATTTCATCCGACGGCAGGTGCGTGACTCGCTGAGTGTGCGTGTTTTCAGAGAACGCTGGGCAGATAGCGGCCAGCTTGGGTATGAAACATTCTGGCGTGGGGACTCAGCACTAGCCAAACCGACAGTAGCTCCGTGCCCTGTCCGGTATTTGACTCAGCCGTAAAAGGAGACAAGCAAATGCAAAACAAAATGGAATTTCGTGGCTTGTCCCTCACAGAAATGCGCGTGGCGGCTGGGTCCAAAACACTCAGCGGCTATGCCGCACGCTTCGGCATTCTCAGTGAGCCTTTGGGTAATTTTCGTGAGAAGATCGCTCACGGCGCATTCACTCGCACGTTGCAACATCATGCGGACGTGAGAATGCTCATCAATCACGACCCTTCGTTACTGTTAGGACGAACGGCAAGTGGAACTTTATCACTTGCTCAAGATGCGAACGGTTTGGCTTTTCAGGTAAGTCTGCCGGAAACGTCTTATGCCAATGACCTACTCGAATCGGTCAAGCGCGGGGACGTTTCTCAATGCAGTTTCGGCTTTGTTTGTAAATCGGATTCATGGAGCCGAGACAGCGAAGGCGGGTCAGTGCGCGAACTTCTTGATGTCGAACTTTTTGACACAAGCGTTGTCACGTATCCAGCCTATCCGGAGACATCGGTTGGCGTTCGTGGTGCCGCTGGCGAGATGATTGACCTGCGATGGTATCGTGGGGACAAGCGAATCGCCATGCCGATGCCGGGATGGGTCCGGTCGCAAATCCTCAACAAAGAGCGGGAGAACATTCTCGCTACCGAAAGTGAGGCCGAGAGGCTCAGACTACGCGTTGAGTTAGCGAAGCGACTCTAACAACAAAATGATGGCGCGGTTAGCTGGCCCCGGAGCCTTGACTCTGGGGCCTTTTTTCAGCGCAACGAGCGGCTCTCATCACCATTGCGACTCGTGAGCCGAAGGGCTAGGATGGTTGGGGTTAACAGGGAGGCAATCATGACGACCTCAGCGCAACATCGGGGCTGGATTCCGGGGATACGTTTGGGGGCGGCAGGTGTCGCGATGGCGTTAGCGGTCGTACTTGGGTTCGGGGTAGTTACAACCCAATCAGCGCAAGCGCAGACTTTCACGACCCTTTACGTGTTCAAGGGCGGGACTGATGGAGAAGGCCCCATAGCAGGCTTGGTCCGCGACGCCAACGGTAATCTGTACGGAACCACCGTCCAAGGGGGCACTTCAAATGCTGGAACAGTGTTCCGGTTGGACACGAGCGGCCATGAGGCTGTGCTGTACAGTTTTTGTTTTGCTGGGCAGACCTGCCCGGATGGTTATTTTCCCGAAGCAGGTTTGGTCAGAGATGTTGAGGGCGATCTCTACGGCACCACCGAGGAGGGAGGCGCCTACGGCTACGGAGTGGTGTTCAAGCTCCATCAGACTGGCAAAGAGACCGTGCTCTACAGTTTCACTGGAGGCGTGGACGGGGCAACTCCCACAGCCCGGATAGTCCGGGACCCGGACGGCAATCTATTCGGCACAACCCTGTATGGTGGCACCTACGGTGACGGAACAGTGTTCAAGCTGGATACCAGAGGCAAGGAGACGGTGCTGCACAGCTTCGCAGGCAGGGCTGACGGGGCAGGTCCGGTCGGGGGTCTGATTCGAGACGCCAACGGCACACTCTATGGAACAACTTTCGGTGGCAACGGTTCTGATTATGGAACGGTGTTCAAACTTAGCGTGATTGGCGAGGAAACCGTGCTGTACCGCTTCGCCGGGGGTACCCACGGCGAACATCCCCAAGGGGGGGTAGTGCGAGATGCGCGGGGTAACCTCTACGGTACCACGTTCTCCGGTGGCGCTTTCGGCTTCGGAGCGGTATTTAGGGTGACAAGGAGGGGCAAGGAGACTGTTCTCTACAGCTTCGCTGGGGGCACGGATGGAGCGGCTCCCATAGGAGGGTTGGTCCGGGATAGAGCGAGCAACTTGTATGGCACTACTACGGGAGGTGGCACTTCTGGCTTGGGAACGGTTTTTAAGGTAGATGGGGCCCAAATGGAAAGCGTTTTGCACAGTTTTGCAGGCGGGGCAGACGGAGAGCAGCCCTATGGAGCGTTAATACGGGACGCGACCGGAATTCTCTACGGAACAAGTTTCGGGTGTGCCTGCCCCTCCGACTTCGGAACGGTCTGGAAGCTGACCCCGTAGTCACGATGGCAAGGAGCGGGCAGCCGATTATCGGCGCTCACTTCCGCCATGCTGTGGGTCAACCAAATGTGCGAAGGTCAGTTCGTCCCGCGCCAAGCCTTCATCGCAGATGCACCTCGCGCCAGATGACCGAGACTGGCAGGTTCAACGGTGATGACATCCGGCCCCTTGGTCTTGCCTGTGACAATTCCTTTGTTGGCGACGGTCTCGTAGGCATATCCGGTCAAAAGCTCAGTGCATTGAAAATTAGCACAGCTTGCGTTAAGCCGAGCCCAGCCATAATGGGTTTGTCCCTGGATTGCGAATTTAAGGCCGAGATAGCGATTCTGTGCGTTGAGCCATTGACCTCCGCCACCTGTCTGGAAACTCGAAGCCATCGTCGCTCGCATGGGCAGGAACTTTTTGTTATTCGCTTTGATCTGAACTCCAGCGCGAAAGGCGGAGGCAAAGTAATAGGAAAACCCATGAGTACCGCTATGAGCTTGGGCCCTGACGGCATTGTAGCTGATATCGGCGATCCTCAGGGCTCCGCCGAAAGAATTCAAGAAATTTGAAAGCGTGAAATCGGTAATCCCGTCGTGATTGAGATCAAGGTTATAGTGGGTATTCGGAGCAATTTGCTGATGGGCCTTCGTGTAGACAATCTTGGCTTCTAATGGCTGCGTCAGCGCCAGCACACTCACTCCGGCTGCACTGGCCGCAAGGGCATACGAGTTGAGCCGTTGATGCAGTGCTTCGGAAAGGTTCGAGGGCTTCGCGGAAGTGCGCTTCATAGTTCCTCCTATTGTTCCTTCGACCGCCAGGCCTGAATCGCGGACGCTCCTTGCGCCAAGTGACCAAGGCTCGCGGGTTCAAGCGTGATGACATCGGGTCCCTTCGTCTTGCCTGCGATGATCGGCTTGTTCGCGATAGTCTCGTAGGCGTAGCCGGTCAAGGTCGCCCAAGGCTGATTTCCGTTCCACTGTTTGGGCGTGTTAAGGCGCGCCCAACCATAATGAACCTTACCCTTGATCAGGAACTTCAGTCCGAGATAACGATTGTTAACGTACACCCACGGCCCATGATACCCCCTCAGAGTTTGTTGAGCTCCAAATCATGTTGAGCTGCGTTGCCCGGAACTTGCTCCCGGATTGGATAAGAGCGCCTGAAGAGAGAGCAGCGGCAGCGCCACGCTGGTAACCCGGAGTAGTCCAGACTCTATTTTTACTGTTGACCAAGGTAACCCAAAGCCCTCTGGCATACGGAGTGCTGCTGCAAAGAAGTCTAAAATCAGCGCCTCGACCATGGTTCAGATTGAGGTTTATCGTGCCGTGGCATCCGCCGTCGGTACCGTGACACACAATATTTTTTCTAGCCGGGGTATACACGATCCTTGCCTCGGCGGGTTCCGGGAAGGTGAATAAACCCGCAACTGCCGCACCCGCCGCAAGCAAATATTCGGCTGGCGGTGTCAGTGCCAACATCCCCACTCCCGCCGCACTCGCCGCAAGTGCATACGCGTTGAGCCGCTGATGCAGTGTTTCAGAAATCCGAGCGGGTGTCCGGGGACGTGGCATTGATTCCTCCTCCAAGGTGGGCGGCTCCAAGTATCCCTCTGAGTCAGGCGGGAGTCAATGAGAATGCGGGGATGAGACGTATGATAAGAAAGAGACCCGGACCCCGGAGCTTGATCCGACACAGGCACCCACGAGAGTGGCGGGTTATTGCTCACAGCCCCACGAATCAATCTCGGACTCAAAGAAGTATCCCCGCTTAATGACGTGTCGCGGCAGGAGAAAGGGACGTGCGCTGTCATCCGTGACAGGAAAAGTGTTTATGGGGTTAAGAGTCCCCGGCCTTCTACATGCGAGATTCGGACAAGTGGCCTGAGTTCCGCCCTCAATTCGTTCTGCAATTGGAGGCAGCATCACGACCCAGATGTGACATCTTGAGCACTGGGCACACATTCGGCTGTGACAGTCGGTCATTGATAGGCAGCCTCAACAAGTCAAGGACTGTAGCAGAACTCGGGGATGCGTGTCTGTGATTCCGGTGTAGGCGTCTCTTCAATAGCCGTTCTGGACAACTACTTCAACTAGCTTCATGTCATGCAGCAACCGCGCTAGTTCGTCCGTTTGTTTGTGCGTCACGGTGTCAGCCAAGACAAGACTCACTAGGTTGCGGCCTTCACAGCCAATTATTACGCCTCTGGTTCTGCCGTCATCAATGCACTTCACTTCTCCGACTTTGTATTCTGTGACTTTCATTGTTCCCCTTCGCTAGTTATGTGGACGAATGGGTCCTCGCAGAAGATCACGAACTCCCTTGAGCCAAGCTGCTCCACCTTGAAGTCCTCCACGATGCGCCTTCCGCCACTGGGCAGTTCTATATGGATGCCCTTCCGGAAAATTGAAATGCAGTCGTTCTCGGCGTCCTGCCAAGTCTCGTAATAACCCGCGTTCTCGGGTTTGTATTGGAACTCCACCTGGAGCCGGTGCCGCTCAACAGGCACGTCCTTGGGGTACCAAGTGCGCCCGACATAGACTTTCCGTGGTACCGGCCTGGATTGTATGGAGGCCAGAGCCTCATCGAGGCTGGCATACGACGGTTGATCAGCAGCGCGCTTCGTGCTCTCGTCCGTGATGTAGAAGGCCGATGGTCGGCCTCTGCGTTCATAGATGAAAACCTCCTTGTCCAGCCCCTCGACCTTCCACTGGCATGGAGTTCCTGTCTTACCAGTCAGCCCGTCTCGTATCCAAGCAACTTCTTTGGTCCCCAATTCCATGTATAGCCGCTCCTTAACCTTTTGAATACGATGCTCGTGCAATCAGAGAAGGATGCAAGACTTTGCACATCTGTTTACTGTGCTGATTCCTCCGGGCCGGTGTGAGGTCAAACTGCGGAAACCGAATGACAGGCGAGAAGGTCACAGCAAACCTTACGTGCTTTAGCGGATCAGTTCGGACTCAAAGAAGTATCCTCGCTCAATGATGTGTCGCGGTAGTGGAAAGGTGCGCGTCTTGTCACTTTTGACACAGAACACCCTAACAATCGGGAGGAAGTCCCGTCTCGTACAGTCGGGATTGGGGCAGGTGATCTGAATTGTGGCTGTCGCACCATCGTTGCTCCCATCGTCAATTCGCTCTGCACTTCGCGGCGTAATTACGACCCAGGCATCACATCTTGGGCACTGGGCACACTCTGCTGTTCGACCCTCGGTTAGCGCCATCACATACGCCTCCCTCCGCAGTGTGGCCTGAACAAAATCTTCGGCGCTGTGACGAGGATCACAATCTGGTGTTTGCCTAATCGTGTAGGCTCGGGTGCAACATCGCGCTATGCCGAAACCGGAAGCCATCGTCACGCTAATGATTGACCGGCGAATCGTAGAGGCGGTGTGTTCCATCTGCCACGATGTCATCCTTGGACGCGGAAGGACCGGTTCGATTGAAGAGCAGGAAGCCGAGCTGCGTGATGCGATCAACAGACACGCGAAGCAATGGCATTCTTGAGCTTTAGGCCACAATGATCCGCCTGTGAGGTCAAACTGCGGTCAATTCTTTTGGTCTTCCGAGAGTTCTGACGGATAGAAACACATGCGCTCAAAGATGTGCGGCTCTACCCGGAACACTCTCGTGTCTTTATCCTCGACATCGAACGCCTGGGCACACTTTGGGCAGAGCATCCGGCTTGTGGTAGGTGTGCGGTGCTTGTCCTTGTGGTCAATTTTTCGTTCCTCCGTACCCACTTGAATCACAACCCAGACGCCGCATTTCGGACAGGGGACACACCTTGCTGACTGGCATGGCGCTTTCAAGACTGCACCTCGAACTATGGGGATAGTTCGACTTGTAGCACTACTCCCAGATGTGTGTCTGTGATCCACAGCAGAGGCCGGGCGGGAGGGGGGCTTCAAGTTCTGGGACTGGGACCAGGGGAATCTTGGCCACTCATCGCACATGCCCGCCTCGCCCGAATGAAGTCGGCGGTCTGACATTCACCGCGACAGTTGAAAGCCCGATGACCCGTCCTTGAAAAGTGCTATCATGCCGCGTTTAAAGTTATGGGCATCCCACTGACATTCACTGTGGTATTTTATCTCGCTTTGCTAGAACCCAAACTTCTGACCCACGGTGAATGGGTCATGGGAACACTGACCTTGATCTATGTGGTCATTTCCTTTTTTGGACTCCGCGCGATAAAGAAGCAAGCTGACATCGCTCTCAGCAATACAAACGCGCTGATGAGTTCCGAGCGGGCTTGGGTCATTGTTGATCTTGGCTGGCCAAATGGAGCCGAACAGGGAACCCTTGGCACATCCGTATCTTTCGGCGTGGAGAGTTGGAGTGTTTTCGTGGTAATCACTTGCCGAAATCAGGGCAGAACTCCGGCATGGATCGTGGAACGCCGTATGGGCCTTTTGTCCACTCCAGACATACCGGATATGCCCCCGCTCGATTCTGCCAAGATATTGCAGACCCAGCGCGAGACTCTGTTGGTCGGGGGGCCGGAATACTCCAACACGGAAATAGTCGAGACCAAGAAGCAGATTGTTGACGAGGAAGGACGTATCGTTTTCGGCGTCGTGAAATATCTCGACATCTACGGTAAAATTCGGGAGACGACCTTTGGTTATCGCGTCAGCAAATACTTTCGCTTGCACCGCCTTGCAGACCATCCCGAGTACAACAAGCACACATAGCAGCCCTGTCACCGGAAGGACCAATAACAACCCCCCCCTTGGCTGGAGCGATTCACCGAGGGGGGCTGTTTTTCTGCTAATGGTGAGGAACTGTCAGGCCGCTACCCAACGACCGCGAGTTGGATTGTGCTATCGTGACTGAGAAGAAAGCACCCGATTTGCTCAAGGTGCGCGGATTCAGTCTAGGCCGCACTCACCCAAGGCTGAACATCTATCCACAAACCACGTCGTTTTTCCTGAAACTTGATTGGTTTGCCGAGAACGGCCACGCCCTTGCTATCTCGGCAGTGTCGGATTAACAGCCGGGCTGGTGCGGTAGGATGCGGTACGTTGGAAGTAACCGACTCCGGCGCTTCGGAATCAACCCGGCATTCTGCGTGACAGCGGTCACACTGGAAAAATTCCGAGCTGTTCATGTGGTCATCTTCCTCGCTTGTTGATGCTCTCGCGCTGGGTGCGCTTCTTGGAAGCCTTGCCGGATTGTTTCGCCCGTTCTTCCTCACGCTTCAGGGTATCGGCTTTCAACTGGTCAATATATTGCTTCTCGTGATCTGCGATTCGTTGGAAGAGTTCGCCAACGGTCATCTTTTTTGCTTCGCCAATGTTGACAAGGTGAGGGTGCTCGTCGCGAGTCATGGCATCAGTAGGATACACGGACCGAAAGGCCGATGGTTAGCCTTGTGGCTCGGTTCTATGCCAAGACTTGTTCCATTCCGCGTCGTTCGGCAATCTGTACGCTGTTGAAGGAATCTGAACGTGTCGTCGCCAATCCCGAAGTTTGGGAACTCCGGCCCGGAATGCTGCGCTCAATGCCCGACAAAGCCTCGGGCTTTTCCAAATCGCTGGAGTCTGGCGTATCACAAAGCAGTGGCATAATGTCGGCTTTGTCCCCACCTCCATCTTTATACCAAAGCATACACTTTTCTGTTTCCCATTCAACTGTAACGTACTGAAAACGCATATGCGAGTGTGGACATCGGTGTGGACAGTGCTATCACAGCGAACGGTGACGAGGACGGTTGATTTGCTTAATTATTATCATCATAATGTACTCATGAAACGCAGACTAGAGTACACCGTGAAGTTGCTGAAGTGCCAGCGATGTGATTATGAGTGGTTCCCTCGCCTCCTCCAGTCTGAACCGAAGTGCTGCCCACGGTGCAAGACACCGCTGTGGAATAGACCGAGGATCATCCCGAAGAAGTGAGCCGTGAAAAACGCAGTCCAACTCGAACGAATCGAGATCACGGTGCAGTCACAGCACCCCGCTCCAGGTGGATCAGTCCGACATGCGCCCGGACCCTTCCGAGCAACTCGCCTGGTGCCGACCTATTTCCTTGTAACACCGGCGCAACTCACAATCACGATCAGAGCGGTGAATGACAATGACTGCTTCGTACAGCACATCATTGCCCCCAGCGACCGAAAGTTGTGGAGTTTGGAATCCAGGCGACGGAACTTTGAGCGTGTCCTAGAAGCTGCCAACGCATTTGCCAAAAAATACGCTCGCCACTGCGAGTGCTTATCCAGCTTCCGTCTTTTCCTACCTGATCGTTGCGATGTGTGTAAGAAAAGGTCCGAGTGTTCTAGTTGGATGCGGGAATGGAAGGGAGATCACGAACAGGCCGACCACGACTACATCGAAAAACCTAGAACGTACACGTTTGACAAAACCCATCGAGGGTTGGACGGCACTCCTGATTTCCACTCTCGCAATTACCAGGTCCGAAATAACTGGATGGACTGGAGAGAAGGCGATTCGCAACCACTGAAGAAATTCCAGTCGGCATACTGCCGCCATTGCGATGTAGTTCACCGGCATGAGGTGGAATGGTGCTCTGACTCATGGCCAAGTGATCCTGTTAACGCTGAATCCGGCCGGGAGAAACCTTGGACCGATGACCTGCCGTGGTACCGGCTGGACAACAAACTTGTTGCGGAAAGCTTTAAACCGCTTCACGGCTGCGGCGGACTAGATCGACTGCGAGATTATGAATTGGGCACTGTCGAAGTGATCGATGATCTCGAAGAAAAGCACAAGCGGCCAGAACTGCTTGTGACTCACAGCGTTCTGTATGAACTCGTGCCGCAGTATGACCCGCCGCAACGCTGGCGCGAGGTGATGAGTGCATTCGATGAGTCTGCCGATTGGAGTAAGCAGGAACCGCACGAGGTTTTATCAGGCAATACCGAGTGCTCTACCTGTGGATGGGAACGCAGATACCACGCGGGTGTCGATGGCTCTGGTCCAAGCAACAAGCCAACGATCAATGACAACACCGGAGTATGCACCGCATTTGTTGGACCGCGACGGCTCACGCACTACACGCGCACAGTCTCCAAGAAGAACCGTACACCGTTTCCATACGTTTGGGGTTTGCGAGGTAGGAGGGTAGCGCGAGATGATGAAGCCAAAAGGCCCGAGCAGCCTGCCGAAAAACAAAATGATTCATCATGGGAGCAGGTCTTACGCCAGCATCGCCTGAGCACGGACGAAGGCAGATCGCATCGGCTGGCGTATGGATGGGAATACTACCGCGACACCGAACCTGATACAGAACCAGTGGAGAAAACACCCGAAGAAGATCAAACACCTCCTGATGTGATCGTACCTCGTGACGATACTCCAATTGAATTCGGACCCGACCTCGAACCCGTCGAGATTTCGCGGCCAGGGAAACGACTGCTCTCCGACATTCAAATCAAGGACTGGGAGTTGCGGATGGCTGGCGTCAAGCAAGGTCAGAGAGCCAAGAAGCTGAAGCGTGACGTGCGCCAGATCAGGCGGATTGGGGAGAAAGCCCAATGGGCCTTGGCGCTAGAACAGCAACGGCGGTTCCTGGAAGAACAGAAATCCTGAAATGTCCGGTTTACAAACAATTTTAATTCCCAGAGCATCAAGGGCTTACAGCCAACACCCGGTCAACCTTCAAACGAAATAGCCCTACTAGTGAAGGGATACAACATCATGGAAAGCTGGCGCATTCACATCATGCCGCTAGGGGCACACGCTGCTGATCCCGAGGCCCGGTTCTACGATCCGAAGGCCAAGTATGCAGCTATCCGCACCGATGACGGCTGTGAGACCGAAATCAGCGGTGATTCTCTCCGCGATCTGGCCCAGGCTCGTATCTTTTGGGAGCAAGTCCGGTTGACGATCCCGCCCGAGATTCTGAACGGCGCGGTCGGGGATGTCAGGCTGATGTTGCCCAATGGTGCGACGTGGTCAGGCACACTCGGTGACCTGCTGCGAGTTTTGAACGGAATCTGGGCCGAGAAACTGAAAGAGATGGTCAAAGACGTTGACGAAATGGAAAAGCATGGCGACCAAGCAGCGATCAAGAACGCCGTTGATGGTGTTGCCATCCAGATGGCAGCGAGGTAATTCAATGGTTCATTGCGTGGGACGTTTAGGGATCATGGTGGGGGAAGCGATTCAAAAGCCGAGCAACATCTCGGTGGGACGTGATGACTCGGGGATCATGGTCGCTTTCATTCATCATGATCCGTAATCGTCCCACTCGATGCATCAAACACAAACCAGAAAGACAAAACCCCAGAATGAAACCTGAAGATGCAGTGCGACACATGGCTGACTGCGGCGGAAGCAGCAGCGTACTTGAAGATCGAACCCCGCACGGTAGTTATGTGGGCCAGACAAGCGAAAGTGAAAGGCTACACACTGTCCGGCTCGAAACGACACGTTTGGCGATTCCAGACTACTGACCTAGATGACATGCTAAAACTGCCGACCGTTGCTCTCACGAAACGGAGGAAAGTTCAATGAGAGCACGAGGTGGAAGCGTAACACTAGATAAGCGAATCAAGGCATGGAACTTTTTTTGGTGGGCAGATGGCAAGCGACATTCCAAGACCGTCGGGACGTTGCGTGACTATCCCACCAAAACAGCCGCATGGAAGGCAGCAAAACCGCTGCGTGATGCGGTGGAAAATCAAAGCAAAGTCACCGACACGGCACCAATGGTGAACACCTTGGTTGAACAGTACCGGACAGAGAAGATGCCGCAACGATTGGACACGAATCGCGGGTACGAATCTTGGATTCGTGTTCACATCCTGCCGAAGTGGGGACAGAACCTAATCACCGATCTACAGGCGCGGCCCGTGGAAATGTGGCTAGAGTCTCTTCCCCTTGCGCCCAAGAGCCGGACTCACATTCGCGGCATTATCAGTTCACTATGGAACTTCGCAATGTGGAAGCAGGATATACCGACGCAAGTCAACCCGATTGGCTTGGTGACGGTCAAAGGCGCGTCTAAGCGGATACGCCAACCGCGCAGCTTGACGGTTGAGCAGTTCCGGTTGCTTGTATCGCATCTGAGAGAACCATTCGGAACGATGGCCTTGGTGTGCATCTGCTTTGGCCTTCGCATCTCGGAATGTCTGGCGCTACGATGGTCGGATGTCGATTGGCTCAACGGGTTGCTTCGCGTAGAACGTGGCATCGTTGAGCAGAACGTGGACGATGTTAAAACCGATGAGTCGCGCAAGTCTTTGGCTGTGGCAGATGAACTTCTCGACCGATTGAAAGTGTGGAAGCAGAACACGGAGTTTCCAGCGGACAGCGATTGGATTTTTGCCAGTCCTCTGAAACTCGGCAGACTGCCGTACTCTTACACTGGATTCTGGCGAGAGCTTGATCGGGCTGGCAAAGAAGCGGGCATCGGACACATAGGCACGCACACATTCAGGCACTCGTACCGGATGTGGATTGACGCTGTGGGAACTCCAATCGGAGTGCAACAGAAACTCATGCGTCACCGTGATGTCAGAACGACCATGAATATCTACGGCGATGCGACGTCAGCAGACATGCGCGAGGCGCACGGCAAGATCGTGCAATTGGCGCTGCAAGCGGCATGAACGGCAGGTTGAACGGCAGGTGCAGGTTCGTATCTTACTGAAAGAATGGCTCCTCAGGTAGGACTCGAATCCACCTGAAAACGTAAATGCAAGGACTTACAGAGCACGGACGGCGCGTTAAGGACGTGGGGGCAGTTGGCAGTTCACGTTAAGTGATTGCAAAGTGATTGCAGAATTTGAAGGCCTCAGCGGTGATGACCAGGGGCCGACTTACCCACCGAAGCACGGCCTGAACCGACTGAACACCCGAAGCTGGCCTTTTCAGTCCGTGAATTTCAATGAGTTAGAACAACTTATTTTGTATGCCTCTGGCCGTTCTTTGTCTCCCTGGGACTTGGCAGCGACGAGGCAGGTAGCGCTCTCATGGAGGGCGATTTGCTGCCGCTGCACTCCGCAGATCTTTGTCAAATCCTCACATGGGAGAACAACGCGGGAATCCGGAGCCACAACTATCTGAATTTTGGAATTCATTGTTTGGGCTGCACATTCAGCGGTGACGGCGGTCACTGAAAATATGGTTCCGTGTGTCGTAAAAAGAACCGAGACTCCTTAATCGAGCCTGGGCCCCTAGCAGTTAATTGAGGGTGATTGTATGTGGTGCAGCATTTCAACGATCCAGGTGCACGAACCAAACCTACGTCCTCTCATCCTCGCAGTTGATTCACCGCTGACAGCCAAAGGCCACAAGGAAACGTCTCGAAAGCCATAATTTGAATGAAGGAGGTCCTCCCCCATGAAGTTCGCGGCGAAAAGCCTATTGCTCCTATTTGCGCTGGCGGCAACGCTGGCGTACGCCCAAACCGAATTCAACACGCCGATTCAGCATGTGATTGTAGTGATCCAGGAAAACCGCACCCCAACAAACCTGTTCTACGCAGACCAGACCTTGATCAACAACGGCGCCCACATCGTCACACAGGGAACATGCAAAGGCAGTAAACCTTTTAACCTGGTCAAGAATTCGTTCGTCCCCTGCTTTGACCCGCATCACGGACATAGCGCCTGGACGGGCATGTGGGACGACGGCGCAATGGATGGAGCCTGCGGCACAAAGTACGATGGTACTTGCCAGTTGCCTGCATGCCCTGATGGTATCCACGCACATTGTCCTCAGATGACCTACGCGTCCAATGACTCTGGCATTCTGAACCCATATTTCCGTATCGCCGAACAGTCCGGTTTCGCCAATTTCATGTTTCAAACCAACCAGGGACCGAGCTTTGAGGCGCACCAGTTCCTTCTTTCCGGGACCTCGGCGCCTATCTACTACAATGATACTCACGGTTATTACAAATGGTTCGCCGCAGAGAACCCACCCACAATTAACGGTGTAAAGTATGGCGACAACACCGGGTGCACCGGCAGCGACCCTTGGATAACACTGATTGATGAAAACGGCAACGACGGGCCTCCGAATGGCTGCATTAACGATCCCACCGATCCGCGTTGCCAGTATCCCTGCTACACCCACAACGATCTGCCGAGGACCGTCCTCGATGCCAACAGCATCTCGTGGAAATACTACGCTCGCGACACACTTTCGCTGTGGACGGCCCCCAACGCCGACTTCGGGATCTGCGTTCCTCAAAACGGTACCCTGCCGGGCGACATTTGCACGGGCACCGACTGGACAAACTATGTCCTGACGGCGTTGCCAACCAGTCAGGACGCAGCTCCGATATTGACCGACATCGAGAACTGCCGCCTACCACAAGTGAGCTTTGTAATTCCCGACGGTGATTGGTCGGATCATCCAGATAGCGACCCCGGAGACGGCGGTCCGTCCTGGGTATCATGGATTGTCAATGCGGTGGGCAAAAGCAATTGCACTAACCCAGCGGTCAATTGGTACAACACCGTGATCCTGGTTACCTGGGATGATTGGGGAGGGTTCTACGACGATGTCGTGCCCTTTGACTGCCCCCCGCCCGGTCCCAACTGCAATGGTTACGACGGCAGCAACGGGAAGTATTACGTGTACGGCTTTCGCGTGCCGTTGATGGTGGTCTCAGCCTACACAAACCAGGTGACTCCACAAGGAGGCTACATTTCCAACCTTAACCACGACTTTGGCAGCATTCTTAACTTTATCGAGTACGTGTTTGGTCAGAAAGGGGTCCCCCTAAACCAGATCGGTGACAAGGACTACCCCTATGCGGATCACTTCGCGCCTGAACTTACCCAGGGCGATTTGTTTGGTCTCTCCGACTTTTTCACCGCCAACTTTGGGCAGTCGCACGCCTTCACGGCGATACCGTATTTTTATCCCGAGAAGTGCTTCCACCAACCGAACCAGCCGCACTGTTTCCCCAACTACCCTCAAGATCCCGACAGTGATGCCATCGACGACCAGTCGGATTAAGACCGTCACGCGCTTGATCGCGGGCGCTGCGTTTGCATTTTAGACCAGCGCCCCGCGCGGCGGCACAAATGATTTGTCGGACTAGTGCGTCCTAGGGCGTTAGTTCAAAGATCACGCCAAAGTCCTGGGTTCCGCCCAGGATTGTCGTTCCATACAGCTTGCCGCTCTTCTCATCGAAAGTCAGCGTCACCGGCACGGCTCCGTCGTTTCCCGTGAACGTATGCAGCGCCGTGTACGCCCACTTTCCCGACCTTTCCTTCATCAGTTTGTAAGCCACGCCGCAGGCACAGCCATTTCCGCCCCATGCCGTCACGCCGTAGAGGTTGCCGCTCCTATCCATGACTACTCCTCCTTGCGGCGCGCTGCCGTAATTGCCGCCTCCGAAGCTATGAACGAGGCTTTCCCGCCAGCCGTCTGATGCCGGGGTGAGCTTGAACACTGCACCATAACCGATCGTGCCTCCAAGATCGGTTGTGCCGTACAGACCCCCCAGGCGATCCCGGAGCAGTGGGCCTCCGGGGAAGTACCCGTCCTTGCCGTTGTTGTCGAAGCTGTGCAACACTTGCTCCCTCCATCCACCGCCAGAGGAGAGCGTCAGTTCAAACACCGTGCCGCAACCTTCGCCAACGCATCCGATACCACCCGCGTAGGTCGTGCCATATAGATGGCCTGAGCGATCCCGGATGAGCCCGGCAAACGGGTTGGACCCGCCCGGGGCGGGCTTTCCATAGAAAGAAGCGTGAAAACTGTGGAGCACGGCATGGGTCCAACTGCCGGAGCCTGGGGTCAGTTCGAAGACCGTCCCCCCGCCATAAGCGCCGCCGTCCGGGGTCGTCCCAAACAGATTGCCTGCGCCGTCAATGACCAAACCGGCAGTTGGCTCGCCACCGTCGCTGAAGTCGAAACTGTATAACAGCTTTTCTGTCCAACCCCTTGTGCCTGGTGTCAGCTCAAAGGCTGCGCCGTAGTCATGCGCTCCGCCAAGATTCGTGGTGCCAAAGATGTTGCCCGCTGAATCGAAGATTACGCCGCCCTCCGGCTCATAGCCGTCACCTTCAGACCAGTCGAAGCTGTGCAACACCGTCTCGCGCCACTTGTCATTGGTCTGGGGTGTCAGCTCGAAAACCGTGCCACAGCCTCCCGTACATTTCTGATCATTTCCACCGCCCGCGGTTGTCCCGTACATGTTCCCCCGCTGATCAAAGACCAGGCTGCCGTAAGGCCCGCTGCCATCTTTGCCTCCGGTGAAGTCATGCAGCACCTTGAACTTGGGTTTAGCCCAACCGCCGGGCATCACGGACAACACGGCAAGGACGACCAGAAGATTGGCTGAGGAGAGGGACGGCGGTTTTAGTCGCACAAGGCACCACCTTCTTCGAGGAGGCTCGCACAGGGAATGCGAGGCCGGAAATCCTCGTTGGGGCACAGTATACCATGAACCAACCAGTGAGATTCATCACCCGATGGCCAGAAGCCGAATCCGCGGTGCTGGTGCCGTCGCTGAAGTGTTCCGCACTAAAGAACGCTGCTCGGCCAAGCGCGGAATGCGAGAGGGTTGGCCCGGGGAACCAGTCCCCATGAGGGAAGAACACGTCCGCACAATATTACGCTCCACAGACATATATATCTATGACGGCACGCATCCAATCAATTACCTATCGAAGAGGCAACCGCATGCACTCCAAACCAGCACTCGAACCACGGCAACATTACGTCGACAGGCTGCGAGGTTTTGCCTACAACGAGCAAGAAGCTCGTTTTCTCTATTTGTCCGCTACCCATTCAGGATACTTCACACGTCAGCAATTTCTCAGATTCACCCGCAAGAGCAAGGGCTGTCTTGTCCATCGCTTTACCACCACACTGCTGACTCAGCATGATGCCCAAGCGACCCAATATGGTCATAAGACCTACGTCTTCAAGCTCACTTCACGCAAGATTTTCGATCTGATTGGCAAGCAAGACCTTCGGGATCATCGGTCCCACACTGCCGATTTCATTCGGACGAGGCTGCTGGATCTCGACTTCGTCCTGGCCCATCCCGATCTTCAATACCTCGAATCGCAGGAGGAAAAACTGGAGTTTTTCCACGAACAACTGGGTACACCGGTCAGCCTCTTCCCAAGGCAAACCGACAGGACGGCGGGCCTGGACCCGACCTTGAACCGCTATTTCAGGGAACGGTTCCCGGTCTTCATCTCCCCTAGAAATGGAAGCGAAGCAGTGTCGGCCTTGCCCACTTTTGTCTACTGCGACCCAGCCCATCATGGCATCTCTTGGTTCGCCGGCTATCTGAATCGCCACCGGGTTTTCTTCCACCGGTTGCCCGCCTTCAATCTCATTTACGCCACCCCAAGCCCCTGGAAACTTGACCGCGCATCCCAGGTTTTCACGGCGATTTTCAGCAATGGGAACCGTCCAGACCCCGAACATTTGACCTGCTATTTCCAAATCCGACGCCTCTGGGAGACGGGTCAATACGGCTCCCTTACCCGCGCCCACCGGGATCATCTTCGCGCTGGAGACAAGCAATACCGGAGCGAACCGTTCGAGTCGGTCTACCAAAAATGGTTCGCATCAGGTCTTCCGGAGGTCGATCTGGACGCGCTCTTGGGCCCGTCTTTCTTGCGGCAAGAGGTAGGCTTCCAGACCTACCTCCTGCCCGATAGTTACGACTTCTTGTTGTGCGAAGATCCGCGTCCGGTTAGACCCTCGCTCAAAAACGCTCAGTCCACTTTCCGTTCTGCATCACGGTCTACGGCGACAGCGCTGCAAATTATTGCAGCGCCAGCACTCCCAAGCTGAAACCAAGAACAATTCGGACGCGGGAAAATCAACACCATGGCCGGGAGCGACCCCGTTTTGTTCCCCGATTCCGGGGCCAAAACGCCCTTCGGGGTTCCGGGTCGCTCCCGGCCACAGTGTTCCATTCCCGCGTATTCAGTTCGGCTGGCAAGCTTGCCATCCGCAATCAGAGGCAACGTCTTCTCGGAACTCTCTTGATGATCGCTGCCAACCCGTCTGCACTTCCACCACCCTCGCGCAAATCTTCTCCCACTCACCTAAACGAACGCATGGAGTCATTCATTCCTAACTGCAAAGTCGCACCGACGCCGAGGCTGGTCAAGGCTCTCGACCGCTTCGCGGCGCACATTCGTGCGGCCTTGACCAGCCTCGGCGCTCGGATGCAAAACCTTCCGCTAAGAATGAATGACTCAGACTGTTCGAGTCCCGAACCTCGCAACGCGCAGCCCAGCACACCTACAGTCTTCCGTTCACCCCAAGCAAGGACACACCCCGGATCACGACCGGACGCACGCCGAACGTGAAGTGGTTTCCGATAGGGTCGCCGAACCTAGGCCAGGAATGCGTCTTTTTCGGCTTTCAAACTTCAAAGGAAGGACAATATAATACATCTATATCTATGCAAGATCGCATCTCAAACTTAGGTGTGCGCCAACGACCAGCCTAGGAGTCAGTATGCGTTCCCAATCCCAACCGTCGGATTTTAACTATTCTTCCAGCCAACCCTCTGTTAGAGCAGACCGCCTGACTTGGCTGACTGCCCGAGAAGCTGCGCAATATCTCAACGTGAAGGTGCGAACGATCATGCTGTGGGCTCGAAAAGGCAGGGTGAAAGCCTACGCACTCACTGGGACGCAACGCCGAGTCTGGCGTTTCCTGCACGCGGACCTCGACGCCATCATGATGCAGAGGAAAACTGTGGTAAGCTCGGCTCAGCCGTCCGTGCTCGCTAACGAAAGGAGACTATGAAACGAGCACGGCACAAGCAGGGATCTGTTGTTTGCGATAAACGTCGCAGAGTGTGGAATTACCTATTCTGCGAAAACGGAGTCCGTCGAACCAAGCTGATCGGTTCGTTACGCGACTTTCCTACTAAGGCAGCCGCATGGCGTGCAGTAGAGTCGTTTCGTCAGACGGTTGTCAATAAACCGATCAGCCAAACGCACACGACGCGCACGGTCAACGAATTGGCTCAACGCTACCAATCCGAAAGAATGCCCTCGCGTTCCGAGACGTCTCGTGTGTATCGCTCATGGTTGCATAACCACATTTTGCCTCACTGGGGCGACAAATCTATCACTGACGTACAGCCGAGACCCGTTGAACTCTGGCTTCGCCAGCTTGATCTGTCACCCAAGAGTAGGTCTCACGTTCGCAACTTGCTTCGAACCTTGATGGAGTTTGCAATGTGGTGCGGTGTGCTGGAAATTGCACGGAACCCCATCGACCTTGTGGTCGTTAAGGGTGCAACAAAGCGCATTCACAAGCCACGAAGCCTCACTGTCGAGCAGTTCCAGAGACTCACTGCATCTCTGAAGACACCATTCAACACGATGGCTCTGGTGTCAGTTTGTTTGGGATTGCGAGTCTCAGAACTGCTTGCCCTGAAGTGGCGAGACGTGGACTGGCTCGGTGCCAAGCTGAACATTGAGCGGGGTATCGTGAAGCAGATTGTGGATGATGTCAAAACCGACTCGTCTCGCAAGTCCCTGGCTATCGACAAGGGCCTGCTGGAGGTACTACGGGTCTGGAAGCAGACCACGCAGTTCTCCGCCTTCGAGGACTGGATCTTTGCCAGTCCTTTGAAGCTGGGCCGCCTTCCCTATTCGTACACAGGGTTTTGGCGCGAACTTGAGCGGGCAACCAAGGAAGCGGGAATCGGGCATCTCGGCACTCACGCCTTTCGGCATACCTACCGTAGCTGGCTGGATGCCGTCGGGACTCCAATCGCTGTTCAACAGAAGCTGATGCGGCATAGCGACATCAGAACGACGATGAACATCTATGGGGACGTCGTGACCGACGAGATGGGGCAGGCGCACTCCAAGGTTGTGGGGCTGGCACTGAGCCGACCCGCTTAATTGATTGCGCTACTGATTGCAGGCTGGCATAAGCCATTGAAAGAATGGCTCCTCAGGTAGGACTCGAACCTACAACCCTCCGGTTAACAGCCGGATGCTCTGCCATTGAGCTACTGAGGAGTGTTAAGCGTGGTGAAGGCACGCCGCTTCTCTGCTCCATAATATCATCCGCCAGGGTTGCTGAAAACTTCTGCCGCATCTTCTTCGGCTCCAGCTTCTTCGGCTCCAGTGGCCGCGCCTTGCTGATCGCCGGGAGCGCGGCGTTGGTGGGCGGCGACCAAGGCCTGCCCCAGGCTCAAGCCGCCGTCACCCGCCGGTACTTCATTTTGCGCGAACACTGCGAACCCGGCTCCCGACAGCCGCGATTCCAGTTGTTGCGAGAGATAGACGTTGTGGAAGGTCCCACCACTCAGGCATACGCGGTTTAGGGCAGTTTTTTCTCGCAGAAGTGTGGCAAGCTGCACAAATCCTTCCACCAATCCGTTGTGAAATCGCCGGCTGACCGTTCCAGCGGAGACATTTCTAGCCAGATCACGAAGCAAAGATTCGAACATCGGCCGAGTGCCGATGATCCAGTGATCACCGTCGGGCGCCAGCTCCACGGGGTAGGTCGCATTGTCATCTTCGGCGGCAATCGCCATCTCCAGTTCGATCGCGGCTTGCGCCTCATAATTAACTTGCCGGCGGATTCCGATCAATGCTGCCACCGCGTCGAACAGGCGTCCACAACTGGAAGTGAGTGGCGAATTCACGTTCTGTTCCATCATTCTCAGCAGAAGCTCGGTTTTGTGCGGATCGAGTTGGCGGACGAAGGGGACGGGCGAGTTCAGAAAATCACGGCCAAAGTGATGAGCCAGGTAGCTGACGGCCATGCGCCAAGGCTCACGGATCGCGGCCGCCCCGCCGGGCAAAGGTACATATTCAAGGTGAGCCGCGCGTTCAAAGCGTTTATAGTCGGCGATGAGAACCTCACCGCCCCAGATGCAACCATCCGTGCCGTAGCCAGTACCGTCGAACGCGAAGCCGATCACTGGTCCGTCCAAGTGGTTTTCCGCCATGCAGCTCGCAATGTGCGCGTGATGGTGCTGGACCGCAACTGTGGGCACGACACTCTGCTGCTGGGCCCACCTGGTCGAGAAATAATCAGGATGCAGGTCGTGGGCGATGATCTGTGGCTCAATTTCGAGAATTCTTTCGAGATGCTCGATGGCTTCGCTGAAGAACTTGTAGCTTTCGACGTTTTCCAGGTCTCCGATGTGCTGGCTGAGGAATGCGTGCTTACCTTTCGTCAGGCAGATGGTGTTCTTCAGTTCCCCACCGACCGCAAGCACCGGGCGCAGTTCGTCCTTCAGGAAAACCGGCACCGGAACAAAGCCACGGGAGCGGCGCAAGTGCCTTGTCTTCCCGGCCGTGACTCGCACCACAGAATCGTCGCAGCGCAGCAGAATGTCACGATTGTGCACCAGGAAATAATCGGCGAGGCCGTGCAGCCGCGTAATGGCCTCGCGATTGTCAATTGCAATTGGTTCCTCGCTCAGGTTTCCGCTGGTCATCACCAAGGCTTTGAATTTTCCTTCCGCGAGCAGCAAGTGATGCAGCGGCGTGTAGGGAAGAAAAACTCCCAGATAGCGGTTGAAGGGCGCAACTTCGTCAGAAATCAGACTGGGATGTTTTTTGGGAAACAAAACAATCGGCCGCTGCATAGATTCCAGAACGCGGCGTCCCGCACAATCCACATCACAAATCTGCTGCGCGGTCTCCCCATCGGGAACCATAATCGCGAACGGCTTTTCCACCCGCCGTTTGCGCTCGCGCAGAAGAGCCACCGCAGCGGGGTTGGCCGCGTCCACCGCCAGGTGAAATCCGCCCAGACCCTTCACCGCTACCACTAATCCCTCGTGCAGCCCCAGAGCGGCCTCAACAATCGGGTCGCGACATTGAACTCGGCGACCGGACTTATCCCAGAGTTCCACGCGCGGGCCACACTCCCAGCAGGCGTTGGGCTGAGCATGAAAGCGGCGGTTGAGCGGGTCTTCGTACTCCGACTGGCACGTCGGGCACATAGGGAACACCGCCATGGACGTGCTCGGACGGTCGTAAGGGATGTCGCGCACGATGGTGAAGCGTGGCCCGCAATTCGTGCAGTTGATGAATGGATAGTGGTGGCGCCGGTCGGCGGGGTCGAACAGCTCGCGCAGACAATCAGGGCACATGGCGACGTCAGGCGAGATCAGGGTGCAGACTGCTTCCCTGCCCTGGCTGTGGACAATGCGGAAGTCGCGGTCGCCGTTGCATGGCACCTCATGGACGGCGAAGCTGGTGATCCGAGCCAGCGGCGGGGCCTGAGCGGGCAGATGTTCGACAAAATCTTCGACGGTTTCGGCCGGGCCTTCGACTTCAATCGTGACGCCAGCCGGGGTATTGCGAACGATTCCCGCCAGATGGAGTCCCGTGGCGAGGCGATACACGTAGGGCCGAAATCCGACTCCCTGCACGATGCCCGATACTTCGATCTGTCGCCGAACTTCCATACCGCTAGCCCACAGGCTGCATGGCTCCGGCTTTATTGGCATGGCGTCGCTGTTCCAGCCACATCAGCCATTCGTGCAGGCCGTTACCGGTGAGGCACGATACTTTCACGATTTCCATTCCCGGATGCACACGCCGCGCATTTTCGGCGGCTGCGGCAATGTCGAAGGGCACATAGGGAAGCAGGTCAATCTTATTCAGGATGAGCAAATCGGACTTGAAAAAAATAGATGGATATTTCAGCGGCTTGTCTTCGCCCTCGGTCACGCTCAGCACCACAATCTTGGCTGCTTCGCCCAAATCGTAACTCGACGGGCAAACCAGGTTGCCGACGTTCTCAATGAACAGAAGATCGAGATCCTCCAGCCGCCAGTCCGCCAGATGGCGCTCGATCATGCGGGCATCCAAATGACATGTACCGCCGGTGGTGATCTGCTTCACCGGAAAATGGAAGCGCTTGAGGCGGGCCGCATCGTTGTCGGTCTGGATGTCGCCGGTCAGCACCGCGACCCGGTCGTGTCGCGGAAGATTTTCCAGCGTGCACTCCAGCAGGCTGGTTTTGCCCGAACCCGGCGAACTGATGAAGTTCAGGCAGAGGACGCCGTGCTCTTGAAATCGGGCGCGCAGTTCGGCCGCAATGCGGTCGTTTTCACTGAGTACTTTTCGCTCCAGCGGTACTCGCTCCATACTCTTCCACCTCCAGATAAGCTAGATCCAACTCCTGCCCACCTATGCACTCGGTTTTCAGATCGGCGCACTGCGGACATCGGGTCTCATAGTCGTGCACCACGAACTCATGCCCGCAACCGAGGCAGCGGTAGCGAAACGGGCAAACTTCAATTTCCAATTCCAGCGACTCCATATCGGTGTCGCGGGTGATGGCTTCGAAACAGAAGCGCAAGGCTTCGGGATCGAGGGCTGCCAACTCTCCCACGCGCACGCCGACCTTGCCCGGAATCTTATCCGGGTGCCGCTTCATCTCAGTTCTGACGGCGGCCAACACGGAGTACGCGATTCCCATCTCGTGCATATTTCCTCAGCAGATGCGCGGCAACTGATCGCCCGCCAGCATGTCCACGATGCGAGTCGTGCCTAACGCGGTCCGCATCGTGACCAGGCCCGTGTTCTCTTCCTTTACAGCACCGATGATTTGCGAATTCAACCCCAGCGGGTGCCGCCGCATAGCTTGCAGCACTTCGTCGGCCGCACTGGCAGCGACAATCGCGATCAGCTTGCCTTCGTTCGCCACGTACATGGGGTCGAGCCCCAGCAACTCGCATGCGCCTCGAACTTCGTCGCGCACCGTAATGGTGCTTTCCTCCAGTTCGATTCCCACATGCGATTGCTCCGCAATTTCGTTCAGCGTGCTGGAAACTCCGCCGCGAGTGGGATCGCGCATGCAGCGAATTTCGCCAGTCACTCGAAGCATGTCGGCCACCAGAGTGTGCAGAGCGGCGCTGTCGCTTTGAATGGCGCTTTCGAACTCCAGTCCCTCGCGCTGCGCCAGAATCGCGATGCCATGCTCGCCAATCGAACCACTGAGCAGCACTTTGTCTCCGGGCCGGGCGCGATCGGCGGAGAGTTCGACGCCTTCCGGAACGATTCCGATTCCAGTGGTATTGACGAATAGCCCGTCACCTTTTCCTTTTTCGAGGACCTTGGTATCGCCGGTAACGACTTGCACGCCAGCCGCCTCAGCAGCCCGGTGCATGGAATTCACCACGCGTCGCAGATCTTCCATCGGGAAGCCTTCTTCGATGATGAAAGCAGCACTCAGAAACAGCGGGATCGCGCCACCCATCGCCAGATCATTGATGGTGCCGTGCACCGCAAGAGAACCGATATCGCCGCCAGGAAAAAACAGCGGCTTAACTACGAAGGAATCTGTGGTGAAGGCCAGGCGTGTGCCGTTGACGTTCACGATGGCCTGATCGTCAAGACGCGCCAGCGTCGGATTGCTCAGCGCAGGAAGGAACACATCGCGGATCAGTTCCGCGCTCAGCTTGCCGCCGCTGCCATGACCGAGCAGGATGGTGTCCTTGGCCGGAAGGGGCGTGGGACAAATCAGTTGGGCAATCGTCCTTGCAGTTTCCGGCGTGGCTGCTTGTGGCATACAGTTTCTCCTAACTCGCGACGGTGTGCCGCCGGTAGTGATAATAGGCGGCGCAGGCTCCCTCCGCGGAAACCATGGGCGCGCCCAGCGGATTCTCCGGCGTGCACCGCATTCCAAACACCGGGCAATCCGGCGGCTTCTTCAGTCCTTGCAAAACTTGGGCGGCGATGCACTCCGCCGGTTCGTTTACCGTAAGTTCCACCAAGTCGAACACGCGGTTGGCGTCATGGATGGCGTACTCCTCGCGCAGACGCAAACCGCTCTGTGGAATGGCGCCAATGCCGCGCCACTTCTGGTCCGCAACTTCAAACACCTCATTCATGATTTGCTGCGCCGGCAAGTTTCCCAGATAGCTGACTGAACGCACATACTGGTTCTCGAGCTTTGCCTCGCCCGCTTCCAGTTGCTTCACCAGCATGAGGATGGCTTCCAGCAGGTCCACCGGCTCGAAGCCCCCAACCACGATGGGCACACGGAAATCGCGCACCAGAGCTTCATATTCGCCGCATCCCATCACTGTGCAAACATGCCCGGGAGCGATGAAGCCTTGCACTCGGTTGCTCGCAGACACCATGAGCGCCCGAATGGCGGGTGGGACCAGCACGTGTGAAACCAGCATCGAAAAATTGGTTAGGCCCTCGCGCTTAGCCTGCCAAGCGGCCATGGCGTTAGCAGGAGCGGTGGTCTCAAAACCGATGGCCAGAAACACCACTTTGTGGCCGGGATGCGAGCGGGCGATTTTCACCGCTTCGGTCGGGGAATAGGCAATGCGGACATCGGCGCCCTGAGCTTTGGCGCGAAACAGGTCGGAACGTGATCCGGGCACGCGCAACATGTCCCCGTAGGAGACCAGAATCACGTCCGGACGCAAAGCGAGTTCGATGGCCTTGTCGATGGTTTCGAGCGGGGTTACGCAGACCGGGCATCCGGGGCCGTGCACGAGTTCGAGATCGCGCGGGAGCAGTTCGTCAATTCCGTAGCGCATGATAGTGTGGGTCTGCCCACCGCAGATCTCCATCAGCACCCAGGGCTGGGTCGCGCTCTCCACGATCTCGGAGGCCAGGGCGCGGGCGATGCGCGCATCGCGGTACTCGTCGAGATATTTCATGGCGTCGTCCGAATCAAACAGGCATGAAGCTCCGTATTGCGCTCTGCCAGAGCCGGGCCTCACTGCCTTGACTCTAAGACCTGATGAACTATCAATCGGTGATGGAGGTCACATAGACCTGTGAGCGGTAGGCGTGAAGTGCAAGCAGTCAGGGGACGGTTGAGGGGTGAAATACGCTGAAATCTAGGACTGGGAGTACTCGGCT